>CAWAOK010000006.1:0-572956 GCA_963783705.1 uncultured Gaiellaceae bacterium | reverse complement strand
GCGTGCAGGCGCTCCTCGACGCGATCGTCGACTACCTGCCCAGCCCGCTCGACGTTCCGCCCGTTCAGGGCCTCGACCCGAAGTCGGAGGCGGAGGAGTTCCGCCCGGCCGACTACGACGCGCCGTTCGCGGCGCTCGCGTTCAAGGTGATGAGCGATCCGTACGTCGGCAAGCTCACGTACTTCCGCGTCTACTCGGGCCAGGTCAAAGCCGGCGAGCGCGTGCTGAACACGACGAACGGGAAGACTGAGCGCATCGGCCGCATCCTGCAGATGCACGCGAACCACCGCGAGGAGCGCGACGAGATCGGCGCCGGCGAGATCGCCGCAGCCGTCGGGCTCAAGTTCACGACGACCGGCGACACGATCGCCGTCAACTCGGCCCCGATCGTGCTCGAGCGGATGTCGTTCCCGGATCCCGTCATCTCTGTCGCGATCGAGCCGCGCACGAAGGCGGATCAGGACAAGCTCGCGACGGCACTGCAGCGTCTCGCCGAGGAGGATCCGACGTTCCGAGTGTCATCGGACGAGGAGACCGGGCAGACGCTCATCGCCGGGATGGGCGAGCTGCACCTCGAGATCATCGTCGACCGCCTCCAGCGGGAGTTCTCGGTCGACGGCAACGTCGGTCGGCCGCAGGTCGCCTATCGCGAAACGATCACGAGCCCGGCCGAGAAGATCCAGGGCAAGTTCGTCCGTCAGACCGGCGGCTCGGGTCAGTACGGCGACGTCACCGTCAACCTCTACCCGAACCCGGCCGAGGGCTACGTGTTCGAGGACAGGATCGTCGGCGGGAAGATCCCCAAGGAGTACATCCCCGCGGTCAACCAGGGCATTCAGGAGGCGATGAGCTCGGGCATCGTAGCCGGCTACCCCGTCGTCGACATCAAGATCGAGCTGGTCGACGGCTCGTACCACGACGTCGACTCGAGCGAGCGCTCCTTCAAGATCGCAGGCTCGATGGCGTTCAAGGAGGGCATGAAGCGTGCGAAGCCGAAGCTCCTCGAGCCCGTCATGGCCGTCGAGGTCGTGACGCCGGAGGACTACCTCGGCGACGTCATTGGTAACCTGAACGGTCGTCGTGGCCGGGTCGAGCAGCTCGAGCCGGTCGGTGGGTCGCAGTCGGTGAAGGCGAGCGTTCCGCTCTCCGAGATGTTCGGCTACGCGACCGACCTGCGCTCGATGAGCCAGGGCCGCGCGACGTTTTCGATGCAGTTCGACCGCTACGAAGAAGTTCCAGCCACGATTGCTGACGCGATTGTGGCCAGTCGAGGCAAGAGCCTAGGAAGCTTTCCCAGGCCAGAGTTCCGGAGGATCAACATATGGCCAAGCAGAAGTTCGAGCGCAACAAGCCGCATGTGAACGTCGGCACGATCGGTCACATCGACCACGGCAAGACGACGCTCACAGCGGCGATCACGAAGGTCCTCGCCGAGTCGGGCACCAACACCGAGGCCACGTCCTTCGACGCGATCGACAAGGCTCCCGAGGAGCGCCAGCGCGGCATCACGATCAACACCGCGCACGTCGAGTACGAGACCGAGAACCGGCACTACGCGCACGTCGACTGCCCGGGCCACGCCGACTACATCAAGAACATGATCACGGGCGCCGCCCAGATGGACGGCGCGATCCTCGTGGTATCCGCGGCCGACGGCCCGATGCCGCAGACCCGTGAGCACATCCTGCTCGCGCGCCAGGTCGAGGTTCCCTCGATCGTCGTCGCGCTCAACAAGGCTGACATGGTCGACGACCCCGAGCTCCTCGAGCTCGTCGAGATGGAGGTCCGCGAGCTCCTCTCCAAGTACGAGTTCCCGGGCGACGACATCCCGGTCATCCAGGTCTCGGCGCTGAAGGCGCTCGAGGGCGACCCGGAGTGGACGCCGAAGATCCTCGAGCTCATGGCGGCGGTCGACTCGTACATCCCCGAGCCCGTCCGCGACGTCGACAAGCCGTTCCTCATGCCGATCGAGGACGTCTTCACGATCACGGGCCGCGGCACGGTCGTCACGGGCCGCATCGAGCAGGGCAAGCTCTCGATCGGCGAGGAGGTCGAGATCGTCGGCATCCACCCGCAGGTCGAGAAGACGACGGTCACGGGCCTCGAGATGTTCCTGAAGACCCTCGACTACGCGCAGGCCGGAGACAACGCCGGCGCGCTGCTCCGCGGCGTCAAGCGCGAGGAGGTCGAGCGTGGCCAGGTGCTCGCGAAGCCCGGCTCGATCACCCCGCATACGCAGTTCAAGGCCGAGGTCTACGTCCTCTCGAAGGACGAGGGTGGACGGCACACGCCGTTCTTCAACGGCTACCGGCCGCAGTTCTACTTCCGCACGACGGACGTGACAGGCGCGATCAAGCTCCCCGAGGGCCAGGAGATGGTCATGCCTGGCGACAACACGAACATGGAGATCGACATGCACCAGCCGATCGCCATGGACCAGGGCCTCCGCTTCGCGATTCGCGAGGGCGGGCGCACGGTCGGTGCCGGCGTCGTCACGGAGATCATCGCGTAGGGGAGAGCCTATATGTCTCCCCTACTCACCACACACATGGCGCAACAGAAGATCCGCATCCGTCTGAAGGGCTACGACCACCAGCAGGTGGACAAGTCGGCGTCCCAGATCGTCGAGACCGCCCAGCGGACCGGCGCGACCATCACTGGTCCCGTCCCGCTGCCGACCGAGAAGAACGTCTACTGCGTGATCCGCAGCCCGTTCAAGGACAAGGACTCGCGTGAGCACTTCGAGGTGCGCACGCACAAGCGCCTCATCGACATCCACAGCCCCACGCCGAAGACGGTCGACTCGCTCATGCGGCTCGATCTTCCTGCAGGCGTCGACATCGAGATCAAGCTCTGACACGTCGCTTCGCGACGTGTCTAGGAAAGACATTGTGAAAGGCATCCTCGGCAGGAAGCTCGGCATGAGCCAGGTCTTCGACCCGGACACGGGAGTGATGACGGCTGTGACCGTGATCGAGGCCGGCCCGTGCCCCGTCGTCCAGGTGAAGACCTCGGGCGTGGACGGCTACGACGCCGTCCAGCTCGCGTTCGAAGAGGTCGCCGAGCGGAAGCTCTCGAAGCCCGAGGTCGGCCATCTCCGAGGCGTCCGGCGTTCGGCCCGCACCGCCACCTCGTCGAGTTCCGCGGCGAGAGCCCGCTCACGGTCGGCGAGACCGTCACCGTCGAGTCCTTCGAGCCCGGCGACGCGATCAAGGTCTCGGGAGTCACGGTCGGGAAGGGCTTCCAGGGCACGATCAAGCGGCACAACTTCAGCCGCGGCCCCGTGTCCCACGGCTCTCACAACGTCCGCAAGCCGGGCTCGATCGGCGCGTCGGCATATCCGTCGCGCGTGTTCAAGGGCAAGAAGATGCCGGGTCGCATGGGCGGCACGCGCGTCACCCAGCCCGGGCTCGTCGTCCACGAGGTGGACGTCGAGCGGAATCTCCTGCTCATCCGGGGATCCGTTCCCGGGTCGAAGAGCGGGATCCTGGAGATCGTGAGCGCGTGATGGCGGCTCCCAAGGCACCCGTGCTCGGCGGCTCGACGAAGGAGGTCTCCCTCGAGGAGTCCGTCTTCGGCGTCGAGCTGACGCCGCACCTCGTGCACGAGACGGTTCGCGCCGAGCTGAACGCCGCGCGTGCCGGCACCAAGGGAACGAAGAGTCGCGGCCTCGTCGCCGGTGGCCGCGCGAAGCCGTGGCGCCAGAAGGGAACCGGTCGCGCCCGCGCCGGAACGACGCGCGCCCCCCACTGGACGGGCGGCGGTGTCGCGTTCGCGCCGGGGATGCGCAGCTTCGAGGTCAAGGTCAACCGCAAGGCGCGGCGCAAGGCATTTCGCGGTGTGCTCTCGAACCACGCGTCGAACGGAACGCTCGCGATCCTCGACGCGTCGGGATTCGACGCGCCGTCGACGCGCAAGGCAGCCGAGCTCGTCGCCGGCTGGGGCGAGCGGCCCACGCTCGTCGTCGTGGCGGAGGACGAGGAGCTCGTCGTGAAGTCGTTCCGGAATCTCGAGAAGGTGCTCGTCACGGTGCCCGCCGAGCTCGAGGTCGCCTCGCTCGTATGGGCGCGCTCGGTGCTCATCTCGGAGGCGGCGATGCCGCTCGTCCTCGGACGCGCGGGCGTGGTGCAGGAAGACGAGGAGACGGCAGTGAGCCTGCATCCGAACCAGGTCCTCCTCGCACCCGTGGTCTCGGAGAAGAGCTACTCGCTCATCACCGACCGCAAGTACACGTTCAAGGTGCACGAGGACGCCCACAAGACGCAGATCCGCCAGGCCGTCGAGGAGCTCTTCGAGGTCAAGGTCGCGAGCGTCAACATCATCAAGGTGCAGTCCAAGCCGAAGCGCCGCGGGTTCATCAAGGGACGCCGGCCGGGCTGGAAGAAGGCGATCGTCGAGCTCAAAGAGGGCTACGACATCGAGATCTTCGAAGGGGCGGCAGTCTGATGGCGCTCAAGAAGTACAAGCCCACGAGCCCGGGCCGGCGCTTCATGGCGACGTCCGGCTTCGAGGAGATCACGAAGTCCGAGCCGGAGAAATCGCTCCTCGAGCCGATCACCAAGAAGGGCGGGCGGAACAACCGCGGGCGCATCACCACGCGCCACCAGGGTGGCGGCCACAAGCGTCGCTTCCGCACGATCGACTTCAAGCGCACGAAGGACGGCATCCCCGCGAAGGTGGCTGCGATCGAGTACGACCCGAACCGGTCGGCGCGCATCGCGCTGCTGCACTACGCGGATGGCGCGAAGGCGTACATCCTCGCCCCCGCGCGCCTGCGGGTCGGGGCGACCGTCGAGTCCGGCGCCGAGGCGGACATCAAGCCGGGCAACGCGCTTCCGCTCACCAACATCCCGACGGGCACGATGGTGCACTGCGTCGAGCTCAGGCCGGGCCAGGGCGCCCGGATGGCGCGCTCGGCCGGATCTGCGATCCAGCTCGTCGCGAAGGACGGCCCGCACGCGGTCTTGCGACTTCCGTCCGGCGAGCTTCGCCGCGTGCTGCTCACCTGCCGCGCCACGGTCGGACAGGTCGGGAACACGGATCACTCGAACCAGACGAGCGGCAAGGCCGGCCGGAGTCGCTGGCTCGGCAAGCGCCCGACCGTTCGCGGCTCGGCCATGAACCCGGTCGACCACCCGCACGGCGGCGGCGAGGGGAAGACGAAGGGTGGGCGCCATCCCGTCACCCCGTGGGGCGTGCCGACGCTCGGCAAGCGCACCCGCAGGAAGCACAAGGAATCCGACAAGCTGATCGTCCGCGGCCGGCGTCGCGGCAAGGAGAGGAAGCGCTAAGTGAGCCGATCTTCCAAGAAAGGACCCTTCGTCGAGGACCGGCTCATGGGCCGGATCGAGGCGATGAACGCGAGCGGCGAGAAGCGGATGATCCGCACCTGGTCGCGCTCCTCGACGATCTTCCCCGAGATGGTCGGGCACACCATCGCGGTCCACGACGGCCGCAAGCACGTGCCCGTCTTCGTGACCGAGCAGATGGTCGGTCACAAGCTCGGCGAGTTCGCGCCGACCCGGACCTTCCGCGGCCACGCCGGTGACCGCTCGACCCAGGTGAAGAAGCGCTGATGGCAGTGACGCAAGACGATCGGATGCGCGTGCGCGCGCAGGCGAAGTGGGTTCGCACGTCCGCCCGCAAGGCGCGGCTCGTGCTCGACCACATTCGCGGACGCAGCGTGCCCGAGGCCCGGACGATTCTCGCCTTCACGCAGCGCGCCGCCGCGACGGACATCGAGAAGGTGCTCCGCTCCGCAGTCGCCAATGCCGAGGCGAATCACGGCCTCGACGGTGACGAGCTCGTGGTCGAGGCGGCGTTCGCCGACGAGGGGCCGACGCTGAAGCGCTGGAAGCCTCGTGCTCGCGGTCGCGTCAACCGGATCCGCAAGCGCACGTGCCACGTCACGCTGGTACTCGCCGAGGTCCCCGAGCAGAACACGCGCAGGCGCCCGCGCAAGCAGGCGGAGACCGCGGCCTCTGCGCCGCCCGGAGGATTCCACGCCGAAGGCCAAGACCCGACGACGTAAGAAGGAGGCGGTTGCCTGATGGGCCAGAAAGTGCATCCCGGCGGCTTCCGCGTCGGCGTCATCCACGACTGGAAGTCGAACTGGTGGACGGGCAAGCCCGAGTTCGCTGCGTACCTTCTCGAGGACGTTCGCATCCGCGAGCACATCCTCGGGAAGCTGTCGCACGCGGGCCTCTCGGACATCCTCATCCGCAAGGACAAGCAGCGGATCACGGTGGACATCTACACCGCCCGTCCGGGCATCGTCATCGGGAAGTCGGGCGTCGAGGTCGACGCGCTCCGTAAGGAGCTGCACGCGATCACGAAGAAGAACGTCCACATCAACATCAACGAGATCAAGCGCCCCGAGCTCGACGCGAAGCTCGTCGCGCAGTCGATCGCGGAGCAGCTCGAGAACCGGGTGAGCTTCCGGCGCGCGATGAAGCGCTCGCTCGCCTCGGCGATGCGCTCGGGAGCGCAGGGCATCAAGATCACCGCGGGCGGTCGTCTCGGTGGCGGTGAGATGAGCCGGCGCGAGATGTACTCGGAGGGGCGCGTTCCGCTCCACACGATCCGCGCCGACATCGACTACGGCCAGGCCGAGGCGAAGACGACGTTCGGCATCATCGGCGTCAAGGTCTGGGTCAACAAGGGCGAGATCATGCCCGAGGGCTACGACGCGCCCACCGGGCGCGACACGCGCCTCGGCGACCAGGATCAGGCTCGTCGCCGACGCGGCGCCTCCGCGGAGGGTCTCGGCGCGTCGCGCGAAGGCCGCGGGCGCTCGCAGGACCGCGAGGGCCTCGGGATCATGCCGCGCAAGAAGCGCAACCCGCGCCCGGGCGGCGGACGGCCGGGGCAGCGCCCCCGCCGTGACCTCCAGCAGGGCCCGGCTCCCGAGTCCGAAGCTCCTGCCGTCGAGCCCCAGGTGCAGGACGCTCCCGCACCCGAGGTGACGCCCGACGTGACGCCCGAGGCAACGCCCGAGAGTGGGGGCGAGAGCTGATGTTGATGCCGCGCAAGACGAAGTTCCGCCGGCACCACCGCGGCCACCGGCGCGGCACGTCGAGGGGCCAGACGACCGTGCAGTTCGGCGAGTACGGGCTCAAGGCGCTCGAGGCCGGTTGGATCACCAACCGCCAGATCGAGGCTGCTCGCATCGCCGCGACGCGCAAGATCCGCCGAAGCGGGAAGGTGTGGATCAACCTCTTCCCGGACAAGCCGTACACGAAGAAGCCGGCCGAGACGCGCATGGGCTCCGGCAAGGGCTCGCCCGAGGGCTGGGTCGCCGTCGTGAAGCCCGGCCGCGTCATGTTCGAGCTCGCTGGCGTCGACGAGGCGCTCGCCAAGGAGGCGCTCCGTCTCGCCGGCCAGAAGCTCCCGCTCAAGACCAAGTTCGTCCGAAGAGAGGCTGATCTCTTTGAGAGCTAGAGAGCTGCGAGCCCTGACCGACGACGAGCTCGGCCGCAAGATGGCCGAGACCCGCCAGGAGCTCTTCAACCTGCACTTCCAGACGGCGACCGGCGTGCTCGAGAACAGCGCACGCCTGCGCCATGCCAAGCGCGAGATCGCGCGCATCCTGACCGTCCAGAACGAACGTGATCGAGGAAAGTAGCGATATGGCTGACGAGACAGAGAACACAGAGATCGAAGAGACGCCGGAGGTGGCCGAGGTCGAGGAGACCGAGGTCGGAGCTCCTGCCGCAGAGGCCGACCCGGAGCCCGAGGTCGAGGCTCCAGCGGCCGAGGCCGACGCCTGAGCCCGAGGTCGAGGAGCCCGCTGCCGAGGCGACGCCGGAGCCCGAGGTGGCCAGAGCCGACGTGGCCGGAGCCCGACGTGGAACCGGAGCCAGAGGCGCCGGCCGAGCCCGAGCCTGCGGCCGCAGAGGTCGCAGCCGAGCCAACCGAGGCCACGGACGAGCCGGCGGCCGAGGTCGCGGAGGCTGCGTCCGAGGAGGCGCCTGCCGAGGCTGCGCCCGCGGCGGTCTCCGGGCCGAAGCCGAAGCGCAAGCACGTCCCGCGCTCCGAGCGGCCGAAGAAGACACGCCCGCAGCGCGTCCCCTCCGCGGAGCGGAAGCCGATCACGCGCCTTCCCAAGCCCGAGCACGAGCGCGGTCGGCGGCAGGAGCGGCAGGGCACGGTCGTGTCGGCGGCAGCCGACAAGACGATCGTCGTCCGCGTCGACACGGTGAAGCTGCACCCGCGGTACAAGAAGGTCGTCAAGCGCTCGACGCGGCTCCACGCGCACGACGAGGAGAACAAGGCGAAGCTCGGTGACGTCGTACGCATCGTCGAGACGCGTCCGCTCTCGCGGATGAAGCGCTGGCGCCTGCAGGAGATCGTGGAGGCCGCGAAGTGATCCAGCAGGAATCGCGTCTTCGGGTTGCGGACAACACGGGTGCGCGCGAGCTCCTGTGCATCCGCGTGCTCGGCGGCTCGCACCGGCGCTACGCGCGGGTCGGCGACGTGATCATTGCTACCGTGAAGACGGCCACGCCCCAGGGCGCGGTCAAGAAGGGCGAGGTCGTGCGAGCCGTTGTCGTTCGCACGAAGAAGCCCTACTCGAGGGACGACGGCACGCTCATCGGATTCGACGAGAACGCCGCCGTCATCATCGATCCGCAGTCCAACCCGCGTGGGACCCGCATCTTCGGCCCCGTCGCGCGCGAGCTCCGCGAGAAGAACTTCATGAAGATCGTCTCTCTCGCGCCGGAGGTTCTCTAGATGGCGAAGATGAAGGTGAAGAAGGGCGACACGGTGCAGATCCTCGCCGGCAAGGACCGCGGAAAGCGCGGCCGGGTCATCGAGGCGCGCCCGTCCGAGCGCCGCGTGATCGTCGAGAACCTGAATGTCGCCAAGCGGCACACGAAGCCGCGCCCGATCCGCGACTCCTCGCGGATGGGCGGCGCGCAGATCGTGCCCGGCGGGATCATGGACAAGCCCGCGCCGATCCCCGTCTCGAACGTCATGGTCGTCTGTCCCGTCTGCGGCAACCCGACGCGCGTCGGGATGGCCGAGAAGGAGGCGAAGGGCGGGCACATCTTCGTCCGCGTCTGCAAGCGCGAGGGCTGCGGCCAGGAGCTCGACAAGTGACAAGCGCACCGACTGTCGAGACGTACGTGCCGCGCCTCAAGGAGCGCTACGAGGCGGAGCTCCGCCCGCAGCTCCAGTCAGATCTCGGCGTCTCCACGCCGATGGACGTCCCGCGCGTCACGAAGGTGACCCTGAACATGGGCGTCGGCGAGGCGAAGACGGACGCGAAGGCGCTCGACGCCGCGATCGACGAGCTGACGCTCATCGCCGGTCAGCGCGCCCAGGTGCGCCGTGCGACGAAGTCGATCGCGAGCTTCAAGCTCCGCGAGGGAATGCCCGTCGGCGCGCGCGTCACGCTGCGCGGCGCGCGCATGTACGAGTTCCTCGACCGCCTCGCCTCGATCGCGCTTCCACGCATCCGCGACTTCCGCGGGCTCGACCCCGAGTCGTTCGACGGACGCGGCAACTACTCGATCGGGATTCGCGAGCAGATCATCTTCCCGGAGATCGACTACGACAAGGTTCCGGCGATCCGCGGTCTCGACATCGCGATCACAACGTCGGCGAAGTCGGACGAGGCCGGCCGAGCGCTGCTCGGCGCTCTCGGTCTCCCGTTCGCCGCCTCCAGAAGGGAACAGCAGTAGATGGCCAAGAAGTCGCTCGTCGTCAAGCAGAAGCGGAAGGCGAAGTACCAGGTGCGCGCCTACTCGCGCTGCAACCGCTGTGGTCGCCCGCGTGCGGTCTACCGCAAGTTCGGCATGTGCCGGATCTGCCTGCGCGAGCTTGCGCACCAGGGCGCCGTCCCCGGAATGACGAAGTCGAGCTGGTAAGGCAGTTGCCATGACAAGTCATGCCAACTGCCTAGAAGGAGAACGACGTGCTCACTGATCCGATTGCGGACATGCTGACCAGGATTCGAAACGCCAACCGTGCTCTGCACGACTCGGCGTCGATGCCGACCTCGAAGATGAAGGAGGAGATCGCGCGGATCCTGAAGGACGAGGGCTACATCAAGGACTTCCGCGTCGTCGACGGCACCGACGACAAGGGACAGGCCCTCCCGTATCGCATCCTCGTCGTCGAGTTGAAGTTCGCGCGCGACCGGCGCCGCGTCATCACCGACCTCAAGCGCGTCTCCAAGCCGGGACGCCGCGTCTACGCGCGGAAGGATCGTCTCCCGCGCGTCCTCGGCGGTCTCGGCACCGCCATCATGTCCACCTCCGAGGGGCTCGTCACCAACCGCCAGGCCGCCGAGCGCGGCGTCGGCGGCGAAGTGATCGCGTTCGTCTGGTAGCGATGTCACGAATCGGCCGCAGACCCATCGAACTTCCCGCCGGCGTCATGGTGGCGATCTCTCCTGGGCGCGTTCAGGTGAACGGGCCGCTCGGCGAGCTCTCCCAGGACGTGCCCGCGCGGATGCAGATCGAGAAGTCGGAGTCGGAGATCACCGTCACGCGGCCGACCGAGCGCGGCGAGGATCGCGCGCTGCACGGACTCACGCGAACGCTCGTCGCGAACATGGTCGAGGGCGTCACGAAGGGCTACGAGAAGCACCTCGAGATCCAGGGCGTCGGCTACCGCGCGCAGCTCAAGGGAACCGACCTCGAGCTCGCGGTGGGCTTCTCCCACCCGGTGGTCGTGAAGCCGCGCAAGGGCATCGAGTTCGACGTACCGGCACCGACGCAGGTGATCGTGAAGGGGATCGACAAGCAGATGGTCGGCCAGACAGCGGCGGAGATCCGCAAGGTGCGACCCCCGGAGCCGTACAAGGGCAAGGGCATCCGCTACGTGGGCGAGCAGGTTCGCAGGAAGGTCGGGAAGCGCGCATGAGCACGATGACGAAGCGCGAGGCGCGCATGCGCCGTCATCGCCGCGTCCGCGGCAAGATCTCCGGCACCGCCGAGCGGCCGCGCCTGCTGGTCTTCCGCTCGAACCGTGGGATCAGCGCGCAGCTGATCGACGACCAGGCCGGGCGCACGCTGGCCGCGGCGAGCTGGCAGGGCATCAGCTCGAGTGGCTCGAAGACCGAGCAGGCGAGCGCGGTCGGCAAGGCGCTCGCGGAAGCTGCGAAGAAGGCAGGCATCGAGAGCTGCGTGTTCGATCGCGCCGGCTACCTGTACCACGGACGCGTGAAGGCCCTTGCCGAGGGAGCGCGCGAAGGAGGACTCGAGTTTTGAGCATGTCCCAGGTCAGTGAGTCCCGCGAGCTCAAGGAGCGGGTCATCGAGATCAACCGCGTGGCGAAGGTCGTCAAGGGTGGGCGGCGCTTCTCGTTCACCGCGCTCGTCGTCATCGGCGACGAGGTCGACCGTGTCGGTCTCGGGTACGGCAAGGCGCGGGAAGTGCCGCTCGCGATTTCGAAGGCGGTCGAGGACGCGCGCAAGAACCTCTTCACCGTCCCCAAGCACGGCCAGACGATCACGCACGAGATCGTGGGACGCTTCGACGCCGCCCGCGTCGTGCTCCGTCCCGCCAGCGAGGGAACCGGCGTCATCGCCGGTGGCGGCACGCGCGCGGTGCTCGAGCTCGCCGGTATCCGCGACGTGCTCGCGAAGAGTCTCGGCACGACGAATCCGATCAACATGTGCCGGGCAACTGTCGACGGCCTCAAGCGGCTCGTCCGCCCCGAGGACGTCGCTGCCATGCGTGGTCTGACGATTGCCCAGGTTCTTCCCGTCTCCGACGCCGCGCGCGCAGCGCGAAAGGCCAAGGAGGCCGAGGCGGCGCAGGCCGCTCCGGCGGAAGAGGCCACGGCCGAGGTCACGGCGTCCGAGGAGACGAGCGAGTGAGCGCGCTCAAGATCACGCAGGTCCGGAGTGGGATCGGCCAATCCGATCGCCACCTCGGCACCCTGCGCGCGCTGGGTCTCGGCAAGATCGGTCGCAGCGCCGACCACAAGGACTCGCCGCAGCTGCAGGGCATGCTGCGCCAGGTACGCCATCTCGTGACCATCGAGGCGAAGTGACATGAGCGACGAGCTGAATCTCTCCAACCTCAAGCCCGCGCAGCCGCGCAAGGACCGCAAGCGGGTCGGGCGCGGCCTGGGCTCGGGCAAGGGCCGCTACTCCGGACGCGGCATCAAGGGCCAGAAGTCCCGCGCCGGGTCGAACAAGATGCCCGCGGGCTTCGAGGGCGGTCAGATGCCCATCGACATGCGTGTCGGCAAGCTTCGCGGCAACACGTCCGCGGATGCGATGCCGATCGGTCCGTTTCGGACCTACTCGCAGCCCGTGAACGTCGCGAGCCTCGACGAGCGCTTCGACGCGGGAGCCGACGTCACGCCGGAGACGCTGAAGGCAGCGGGGCTCATCGCGAAGCTGTCCGTCGACGTGAAGATCCTGGGCGAGGGCGAGCTCACGACGAAGCTCTCCGTCACCGCGCACTCGTTCTCCCGCTCGGCGGTCGAGAAGATCGAGGCCGCGGGCGGGACCGTGACGCGCCTGCGCGAGCCGGTCGAGCGCAAGAAGAAGAAGCACAAGGCGACCGCGCAGGTTGTAGAGGCAGACGAGCCGGAGGACGAGGCGCCAGAGGCCGTGGAGCCCGAGACGGCCGAGCCGGAGGCGCCTACCGAGGACGCATCGTGACCACCATGGACTCCGCGGCCGCGAAGCGGACGCCTTCAGGGATTTTCGCGCGACCAGAATCTGCACTCGCAGATTCTGGTCTTGCGCCAAGCCGAGGACGCATCTTGACCACCATGGACTCCGCGGCCGCGAAGCGGACGCCTTCAGGGATTTTCGCGCGACCAGAATCTGCACTCGCAGATTCTGGTCTTGCGCCGAGCTAAATGTTCTCGTGGCTCGCGAACGCCTGGCGGGTGCCGGAGCTCCGCAAGCGCGTGCTCTTCACGGCGATGATCCTCGCCGTCTACCGGCTCGGCTCGTGGATTCCCGCACCGGGCGTCGACTCCCAGACGATCGAGGACTTCTTCGGCGGCGAGGGAGGCACGATCCTCGGCCTGCTCAACCTCTTCTCGGGAGGCGCTCTCTCGCAGTTCTCCCTGTTCGCGCTCGGGATCATGCCGTACGTCACGGCGTCGATCATCATCCAGCTGATGACCGTCGTGATCCCGCGGCTCGGTGAGCTGCAGCGGGAGGGCGAGGCCGGCTACGCGAAGATCACGCAGTACACGCGCTACCTCACCGTCGTCTTGGCGGCGGCGCAGGCGACCGGGTACGCGTTCCTGTTCCGAAGCCAGGGCGCGCTCAACGCAGGCTCAGGCGAGCTCGTGCTGATCATCGTCTCCCTGACTGCCGGCACGGTGCTGCTCATGTGGCTGGGCGAGCTGATCACGAAGCGCGGCATCGGCAACGGCATCTCGATCCTGATCTTCGCCTCGATCCTCGTCGCCGCCCCGATCGGCATCGCCGCCTGGTGGAACGGCGGCCCGATGGAGAAGCTCTTCTTCCCGCTGATCGCGGTCGGAATCTGTGCCGCAGTGGTGTTCGTGCAGGAGGGCCAGCGCCGCATCCCGATCCAGTATGCGAAGCGCATGGTCGGTCGCAAGATGACGGCCGGCGGCTCCACGTACCTGCCGCTCCGCGTGAACATGGCCGGTGTCATCCCGATCATCTTCGCGGCGGCGATTCTCGCGTTCCCGCCGACGATGGCGCAGTACTTCCCGGCGACACGCGACTTCGTCAACGAGTGGTTCCAGCCCGGCGACTGGATCTACCTGGTCGTCGAGGGCTTCATGATCGTCGTCTTCACGTACTTCTATACGGCCGTTCAGTTCAACCCGGTCGACCAGGCGGACAACCTGCGGAAGTACGGTGGGTACATCCCGGGCATCCGTCCAGGCCCCCCGACCGCGCAGTATCTCGACCGCGTGCTCTCACGGCTGACGCTGCCGGGGTCGCTCTACCTAGCGCTCGTCGCGGTCCTCCCGAGCCTCTTCATCGCGTACGGCGGCTTCTCGCAGGCGAGCGCCGGCGCGCTCGGCGGCACCTCGGTGCTCATCGCGGTCGGCGTCGCGCTCGACACGATGCGGCAGATGGAGTCGCAGATGATGATGCGCTCCTACGAAGGCTTCCTGAAGTAGGGGCGACATATATGTCGCCCAAAGGACGGAGCGGTACGTGAGAGTGTTGATCCTGGGCCCGCAAGGGTCGGGGAAGGGAACGCAGGCGAGCCGGATCGCGTCGTCCTACGACGCCCCCCACGTTGCGACGGGAGACATCCTGCGCGCGTCGGTCGCCGACGGCTCCGAGCTCGGCGCGCAGGTGCGCCCGATCCTCGAGCGCGGCGATCTCGTCCCCGACGACCTCATGGTCGGCCTCATCCGCGAGCGGCTCACCGACGAGGATGCGTTCGTGCTCGACGGGTTCCCGCGCACGGTCGCCCAGGCCGAGGCTCTCGACGCGATGCTCGAGGAGATCGGCAAGCCGCTCGACGCGGTGATCCTGCTGCGAGTCTCCGACGAGGTCGCGACGTCCCGTCTCGAAGCGCGCGCCCGCGCGGAGGGTCGCGCCGACGACTCTCCGGAGGCAATCCGCAACCGGCTCCGTCTCTACCACGAGCTCACCGAGCTGGTCGTCGATCGCTACCAGCTCGCTGGCATCGAGGTCATCGTGGACGGTGAGCAGGCGATGGACGAGGTGTTCGCCGCCATCCAGGACGCGCTGGAGGGCGTCGCCGCGAGTCGATGATCATTCGCAAGAGCGCACGCGAGATCGAGAAGATGGCAGCTACCGGCGCGTTGGTCGCCGAGTCGATCGCGCACGTCGGCGGCCTCCTGCGCCCAGGCGTGACCACGGACGAGCTCGACGCCGCCGCCGGCGCGTTCATCCGCGAGCGCGGCGGCATTCCCACCTCGGAGGGGTATAAGGGGTACCCGAAGGCGATCTGCATCTCGCCCAACGACGTCGTCGTCCACGGCATCCCCGATGCGTACGTCGTCGGCGAGGGCGACCTCGTCACGATCGACGTCGGCGTCACGCTCGACGCCTACATCGCCGACAGCGCGTACACGTTCGGCGTCGGCGCGATCGAGTCGGAGGACCAGCGGCTGCTCGACGTCGCGCAGGAGGCGCTCGCCGCCGGAATCGCGGAGGCGGTCGTCGACAACCGAGTAGGGGACGTCTCGCACGCGATCCAGGAGGTCGTCGAGGCTGCAGGGTTCTCCGTGATCCGAAGCCTCGTGGGTCACGGGGTCGGACGCCACTATCACGAGGACCCGCACATCCCGAACTTCGGCGAGCCCGGCCGCGGGCCTCGTCTCTCCGAGGGCATGACGATCGCGATCGAGCCGATGATCACGGCGGGCGCATCCGACGTCCTCGTCATGGAGGACGGCTGGACGATCCGCACGCAGGACGGGTCGATGTCCGCCCACTTCGAGCACACCGTCGCCATCACCGCCGACGGCCCGCGCATCCTGACGCCGCGAGTCGGCGTGCCTGGCGGCGTCGAGGTGTCTCGCTAGCTGGCTGCCTCAGTCGCCGTGAGCAGCCTCGAGTCGCGCGATGCGCTCGCCGTGATCGCGGAGCACGACTCCCTCGACGTGGTCGAACTTGGAGTCGAGTCGATCCAGCGTGGCGTGAACGCGGTCGAGCGCGCGGGAGATCCATAGCGCTTGCAGACCGGTGAAGGCCGCAAGCGCGGAGACGATCGTCGCTGCCTTGGCCCACTCCACTGTGACATCGTGCCAACTGGCCTAGCGTCAGGCAAGATGGCTGCACGGGCACGAGAGGGGTTCGTCGCCGGCTCCGGGTTAGGGGAACGGGGTGTCTGCTACGCTGTCCCGCCGCGGTGCGGGCGTTGCGTTGCGCCGCTGTAGAGAAGGAGTCGGAGCCAGACTGAAGTCTGACACCGACGCTGTTCCATCACAACCGAAGGGTCGAATCGCGCGCGAAGTGGCTGTCAAGGAAGAGAAGATCGAGATCGAAGGCGAGGTCGTCGAAGCGCTCCCCGGCACGATGTTCAGGGTGCAGCTCGACAACGGTCACAGCGTCCTCGCTCGTATCTCCGGAAAGATGCGCAAGCACTACATCCGCATCCTCCCGGGCGACCGCGTCAAGGTCGAGCTCTCTCCTTACGACCTCACCCGCGGCCGAATTACCTTCCGGACGAAGTAACGAATCAGATGAAAGTACGCCCATCCGTCAAGCCCATGTGCGAGCGCTGCCGCGTGATCAAGCGGCACGGGCGCACGATCGTCATCTGCACCAACCCACGGCACAAGCAAAGGCAGGGCTGAACGACACATGGCACGTATCGCCGGCGTCAACCTTCCGACGCAGAAGCGCCTCGAGATCGGCCTCACGTACATCTACGGGATCGGCCAGTCGACCTCGAAGAAGATCATCAAGTCGCTCGAGCTCGATCCGGAGCAGAAGGTTCGCGACCTCACCGACGAAGAGGTGACGAAGCTCCGCAACTACATCGACACGGAGCTCGAGGTCGAGGGTGACCTCAGGCGCGACCGCGGTCAGGCGATCAAGCGCCTGCAGGAGATCGGCGCGTATCGCGGGATCCGCCACCGGCGCGGGCTGCCGGTGAAGGGCCAGCGCACGAAGACGAACGGGCGCACGCGCAAGGGCCCGAAGAAGACCGTCGGCCGCGGCAAGAAGGCCAAGTAGGCGATGGCACCTCCACGCAGAGCTGCGGCCCGCGGCCGCACCCGTCGCAAGGTCCGCAAGAACATCGCCATCGGTCAGGCGCACATCAAGACCTCGTTCAACAACACGATCGTCACGCTCACCGACGGCGAAGGGAACGTCATCGTCTGGGAGTCCGCCGGCTCGGCCGGTTTCAAGGGCTCGCGCAAGTCCACGCCGTTCGCCGCGCAGGTCACCGCCGACAACGCCGCGCGCAAGGGCATGGAGCACGGCCTCCAGAAGGTCGCGGTGTTCGTGAAGGGCCCCGGCTCCGGTCGTGAGACCGCTGTCCGCTCGCTCCAGGCAGCCGGCCTCGAGATTCTCGGCGTCACGGATGTGACCCCGCAGGCGCACAACGGCGTGCGCCAGCGCAAGCGGAGACGCGTTTAGTGGGCCTCCTGGCAACAATTAGTGCGCCTCTGCCGCGCGATACGCGGCGCATTGCGTCGTCCTCAGCCTCGCCCGGGCTTACTAGCCCGAACGAGGCCTGCGTCCTAGCACTGCTTGCGTCTCGCACGGCAGAGACGCGAAATCGTCACCAGGACACCCACTAATGGCTCGCGACCTCGGACCCAAGTGCCGCATCTGCCGCCGCGAGGGCGTGAAGCTCTTTCTCAAGGGCGAGCGCTGCCTCACCGAGAAGTGCGCGATCGAGCGCCGCAGCTATCCGCCGGGCGAGCACGGACGTGGCCGCATCAAACAGAGCCAGTACCTCCTGCAGCTCCGCGAGAAGCAGAAGGCGCGTCGCTACTACGGCCTCCTCGAGAAGCAGTTCCGCTCGACGTACGAGAAGGCCACGCGTGGCCTCGGAGCGCCCGGCGAGAACCTGCTCCGCATGCTCGAGACACGCCTCGACAACGTCGTCTACCGGCTCGGCTTCGCCGGCTCGCGCGCGCAGGCGCGTCAGCTCGTGCGGCACGGGCACTTCCATGTGAATGGCCGGCGGGTCAACATCCCGAGCTACGGCGTCCGACCGGGAGACGTGGTCGCGCTCAAGCAGGGGAGCCCGGTCGAGCAGCTCGTTCGGGACGCAACCGACCTCACCGCGTCGGTGGCGCCATGGCTCCAGGCAGACCACGACGGCTTGACGGGAACGGTCCTGAAGTGGCCGGAGCGCGACGAGATCGACGCGCCCGTCCAGGAGTCGCTGATCGTGGAGCTCTACTCCAAGTAATCGCGCGTAGCGGCGAGATACATCTCGCCCGATTTCAGACCAGAAAGGATCCACCTTGGCCATACGAACCAGCCTGATGGACTTCCAGATTCCGAAGATCGTCCACGAGGACACCGATGCGCATCGCGGCGTGTTCGCCATCGAGCCGCTCGACCGCGGCTTCGGTCACACGTTCGGGAACTCGCTTCGTCGCGTGCTGCTGTCGTCGCTCGAGGGCGCCGCGGTCACGGCGGTGAAGATCGAGGGCGTCGCGCACGAGTTCACGACGCTGCCCGGCGTGCGCGAGGACGTCACGGACATCATCCTCAACCTCAAGAGCCTCGTCGTTCTCCTGCACGGCGCGTCGCCGGAGATCGAGGTGTACATCGCGAAGAAGGGTCCGGGCGTCGTCACGGCCGCCGACATCGAGGCGCCGGCCGACCTCGAGATCCTGAACCCGGAGCTCGAGATCGCTCACGTCTCCGACAAGGGCAAGCTCGAGATGACGCTCACGATCGGCCGCGGCCGCGGCTACGTGCCCGCCGAGCTGAACCGTGGGCCGGAGACGACGATCGGCGTCATCCCGATCGACTCGATCTTCTCGCCGGTGCGCCGCGTTGCGTACGAGGTGGAGGCTGCTCGCGTCGGTCAGCGCACCGACTACGACAAGCTCGTCCTCGACGTCACGACGGACGGCTCGCTGGATCCGCGCGACGCGATCGGGCAGGCGGCCGAGATCCTCATCCGCCAGCTCGCCATCTTCACCGATCTCGAGGCCATGGAAGGCTTCGGGGAGTCTGCTCCGGAGACGGTCGCGGAGGCTCCCGTAATGCACGGGATGGAGAACTTCCCGATCGAGGAGCTCGAGCTCGGCGTTCGCTCGTACAACTGCCTGAAGCGTGTGGGCATCGAGACGATCGGCGACCTCACCTCGAAGTCCGAGAACGAGCTCGTCGCGATTCCGAACTTCGGTCGCAAGTCGATCGAGGAGGTTCGCTCCGCGCTCGGTGCACACGGCCTCACGCTCAAGGGCGAGGAGATCGCGTAGGGGTGAGATATGTCTTACCCCTACGGACATAAGCCATGAGACATCAGCGATCCGGCAAGAAGCTCGGGCGGGACCCCGCCCACCGCAAGGCGCTCTACTCGAATCTCGCGGGCGCCCTGATCCAGCACGGCCGGATCCAGACGACCGAGGCCAAGGCGAAGGCGGTCAAGCCCTTCGCCGAGAAGATGATCACTCTGGGCAAGCGCGGCGATCTCCATGCCAGACGGCAGGCGCTCGCCGCGCTTCGTTCGAACGACGTCGTCCACGCGCTCTTCGCCGAGGTGGCGCCGCGCTTCGCGGATCGGCCCGGCGGCTACACGCGCATCGTGCGGCTCGGCCAGCGCCAGGGCGACGCTGCCGAGATGGTGTATCTCGAGCTCGTCGACCACGAGCCCGTCGCCACGCCGTTCGCGATCTCGCGAGCGCGGGCGCAGCAGGAAGAGCCCGCCGAGGAGTAGGCGCGGCCGGGAGTACGCTGGCAGCGTGCTCCTCTTCATCGGGATCGTTCTCGCAGTTTTCGTGCTCCCGTCACCATGGGGGCTAGTCGCCGTCGGGATTGGGGCGGCGCTGGAGATTGCGGAGACCGGAGCGTTCCTCTGGTGGTCGAAGCGCCGGAAGGCCACGGTTGGTGTCGATTCGCTGGTCGGCAAGCGCGGCGTGGCCGTCGACGCCCTCTGGCCCGAGGGGCAGGTTCGGGTCAACGGCGAGATCTGGAAGGCCCGCTGCGCGGGAGGCTGCGACCCAGGCACTGCCGTCGTCGTGCGCCGGATCGAAGGGCTCACGCTCGATGTGGAGCCGGCCTGACATGAGGCTCTGCGCGGCAGCGCTCCTCGTCGTTGCGGTCGTAGCGACGGCCGCGAGCGCCGCACCCTCCGCGTGGGAGACGCGGGCGCCGATGCCGCTCCCGCGCACCGAGGTGTCCGCAGCAGTCGTCGGAAACGAGATCGTGGTGCTGGGGGGCTTCACCGTCGACCGCGGTGCGTCGCGGCGCGTCGATGCGTACTCGCCCGCGCGCGACGCCTGGCGGCGCCTTCCCGACCTCCCGATCGGCGTACATCACGCAATGGCCGTTGGCGTCGGCGGCAAGCCGCATGTGCTCGGCGGCTACACGGTGGCCGGCGCGACGCTGCGCGCTGCATTCGTCCTCGAGCGAGGTACGTGGCGGTCACTTCCACGCATGCCGTTCCCCCGGGCCGCCGCCGGCGCGGGCGTCGCAGGTAGGCGGATCGTCGTCGCCGGCGGCATCGGCGAGGGTCGAAGGCTCGCGCGGAACGCGCTCGCGTTCGATCTCCGCACGCGGCGCTGGTCGGTCGTCCCGGGGCCGACGCCGCGCGAGCACCTCGGTGTGACGGCGCTTGCGGGCACCGTCTACGCGGTCGGTGGCCGGACGGCCGGCCTCGATACGAACCTTCTGAACTTCGAGAGCTTCAGGCCCGGCGATCGCCGGTGGCGGCGCCTCCAGCCGGTTCCGGATCCGCGTGGTGGAACGGGTGCGGCGGCACTGGCAGGCCGGATCATCTCGGTCGGCGGCGAGGAGCCGGACGGGACGATCGAAGAGGTGCTCGAATACCGGATCGCCGAGCGGCGCTGGGTGCGCCTGGTCGATCTTCCGACGCCGAGGCACGGCGTGGGAGTCGCGGCGCTTGGCAGGTCGCGTCTACGTCATCGGTGGCGGGCCCGAGCCCGGGCTGACGGTGAGCTCGGCGAACGAGGCGCTCGTGATCGCTCCGTAGGGGCGAGATAGATCTCGCCCCTACACGTCCCAGGCGACAGGTAGTTCGGCGAGGCTGCGGAAGAGCGGGATCGGGCGCCAGTAGAGATCTTCCTGCGCGATCGCGAGCCGCAGATCGGGGAGCCGCCGCAGCAGCGTCTCGAGCGCGATCTCGGTCTCGAGCCGTGCGAGCGGCGCGCCCAGGCAGTAGTGCGGCCCACGGCCGAAGCCGACGTGCTTGTTGTCCGCCCGCGCGAGATCGAGCGTGTCCGCGTCGGGGAACCGTTCGGCGTCGCGGTTCGCCGAGCCGATGACCGCGATGACGAGCTCGCCACGTCGGAGCGTCTCCCCGCCCAACTCGCTGTCCGCGGCAACCCACCGGGTGATCGTCCGCTCGACCGGGCTGTCGAAGCGCACCAGCTCCTCGACAGCTGACGCCATGAGCGAGGGGTCGGCACGGAGTGCCGCGAGCTGCTCCGGGTGCGTCAGGAGCGTGTGCACGGCATTCGCGATCAGGCTCACCGTCGTCTCGTGACCGGCGACGATGAGGAGCACGACCATGCTGTACAGCTCGTTCTCGGAAAGCGTGTCGCCGCCGTCCTCGGCTTGGACGAGCGCGCTGACGAGGTCGTCGGTTGGTTCGGCACGTCGTTGTGCGAAGAGGTCGTCGAGGTACGCGATGAACTCGTCCGCGCGGCGCCTTGAGATCTCCCGATCCTCCGGCGTCAGTGCGGGCATGACGACGTTGCTCGACCACACGCGGAAGCGCTCCTGGTCCTCGACCGGAATGCCGAGCAGCTCGGCGATGACGGTGATGGGTAGCGGGAAGGCGAAGTCGTCGACGAGCTCCATGCTCCCGCGCCCGTCGACCACGTCGATCAGATCGTCGGCGATTTGCTGGATGCGAGGGCGGAGCTGCTCGACGATGCGCGGTGTGAACGCCTTGGTCACGATCCGCCGCAGGCGACGGTGGTCCTCGCCGTCCTTGGCGAGGAGGTTCTCGCTCACCCGTTCGTCGGGTGCAATCTCGGCGACGTGCGCTTCGAGCTCGCTGGGTGTAAGTGCGAGCTTCGGGTCGACCACGAAGCGCCCGTTGTCGGTGAGCAGCGCGACGACGTCCTCGTAGCGCGTGACGAACCAGATCGGCGTCTCGCCGTCGAGCCCAGGCTGGACGTGTATCGGGCTCTCCCCCCGCATGCGTGCGTACGTCTGGTGGGTCGCCACCCTGAAGTCGTGGCTGTACAGGTCGTAGCGCCGAGCGGTCGACACGCGAGCGCCATGATGTCACGTCGTGAACCTCAAGTTGACGCTCGAATACGACGGCACGGGCTTTCGCGGCTGGGCGCGGCAGCCTGGTCTTCGCACGGTCGAAGGAGCGCTAGGGGACGCACTCGACGTACTGTTCCCGCGGTGGGAAGGGCTCGCGGTCGCCGGGCGCACCGACGCCGGCGTACACGCGAAGGGCCAGGTCGCAAGCGTGCGGATCGAGGGAGGTCCGCCACGGGACCGGGTGCTGGAGGCGCTGAACGCGTCGCTGCCGGAGGACGTGGCCGTCGTCGAGGCCGTGGAGGCGCCGGAGGACTTCAGCGCGCGCTTCTCGGCTCGTTCGCGTTCGTACCGCTATCGGGTCGTCGTGACGAGGTCGGCGCTCGACGCGCGGCGTGCGCTCCTGTGGCCGCGGCCGCTCGATATCGGTGCGCTTCAGACAGCCGCGCGGCTGCTCCACGGCAAGCACGACTTCCGCGCGTTCACGCTGACCCAGACGCGGTACGACGCGTTCGTGCGCAACGTGCTCGCAGCGGAGTGGGAGCAGTGCGGAAACCGCGTGGACTTCACGATCACGGCCGACAGCTTCCTCCGGCACATGGTGCGGACGCTCGTCGGCACGATGCTCGAGGCCGGCTCGGATGCGCCCGATCGCGTCGCGCACCTGCTCGAGGGGCGGCCGCGCTCGGAGGCCGGCCTCACCGCTCCTGCGCACGGCCTGTACCTCGAGCAGGTCTCCTACTAGCGCTTTCCCGCGAGCGGGAAAGCGCTGGATACGATCGCGCGGTGCGCTTCCGCATCGTCCTGTTCGACCTCGACGGCACGCTGATCGACTCCGGGCCGATCATCCTCGCCTCGATGCAGCATGCCGTCAGGACGGTTCTCGGCCGCGAGATCCCGCCCGACGAGCTCGGGATGACGATCGGCGGGCAGGGGATCGTCGCGCAGATGAATGCGATCGACGCGGAGCACGCCGAGGCGCTCCTCGAGACGTACAAGGAGCACAACGACGGGCTCCACGAGACCCTCGAGGCCTTCGACGAGCTGCTCGCGCTGCTGCCCGGACTCAAGGCGGAGGGTCGCAAGCTCGGGATCGTGACGGCGAAGCGCCATCGCACCGTCGGTCTCGCGCTCGATCGCTTTCCTGCTCTCAACAACACCTTCGACGTCGTCGTCGCTCACGAGGACACGGAGCGGCACAAGCCGGACCCCGACCCCGTGCTGCTCGCGGTCGAGAGGCTCGAGGGCATCCCCGCCGACGCCGTCTACGTCGGCGACTCGCCGTTCGACATCGGAGCCGCCAAGGCCGCAGGAGTCTTCGCGGTCGCGGTCGGCTGGGGAGGAATCCACCCCGACGAGCGTCTGCTCGCGGAGGAGCCGGACGCGTTCGTCCGCACGCCCGCGGAGCTCATGGATGCCATATGAGCGGGGTCAGACCCGTGGGTGAGCGGGGTCAGACCCGTGGGTCTGACCCAGTCTCGGCGCGTGAGCGTGCTGGCGAGCTCCGCAAGCTCATCGAGCATCACAACTACCGCTACCACGTCCTCGACGATCCCGAGCTCGACGACAGCGCCTACGACGTCCTCTTCGACGAGCTGCGCGCGCTCGAGGACGAGTACCCCGAGCTCGTCGCGCCCGACTCACCGACGCAACGCGTAGGCGCGCCCCCGGCAGCCGGGTTCACGAAGGTGGCCCACCTTTCGCCGATGGGCTCGCTCGAGAAGGTCACGACGCGCGAGGCGCTCGAGAAGTGGGCAAGCGACGTGCGCAAGCGCCTCGGCACCGACGAGCCGGTCGGGTACGTGCTCGAGCCCAAGATCGACGGCTCCGCCGTGTCGCTCGTCTACGAGGACGGAGTGCTGGTGCGTGGTGCGACGCGCGGCGACGGCGAGCGCGGGGAGGACGTCACGGTCAATCTCCGGACGATCGAGTCACTTCCACTGCGGATACTCGGTGACGCGCCGCCGGCCCGGGTGGAAGTGCGCGGCGAGATCTTCTTTCCACTCGAGGGCTTCGCGCGTTTCAACGAGGCCCAGCTTGCGGCCGACAAGAAGCCCGCACCGAACGCCCGAAACGCCGCTGCGGGCTCTCTGCGTCAGCTGAACCCAGCCGTGACCGCGGAACGTCCGCTGTCGATCTTTGTCTACGGGATCGGGGTGCTCGACGGGTTCGAGCTCGCGACGCAGTGGGAGGCGCTCGAGTGGCTGCGCGAGCACGGGTTTCGAACCAACCCGGAAGCGGATCGCGTCGAGTCGATGGCCGAGGTCGCCGATGCGTGTGTCGCCTGGGAGGAGCGGCGTGCGGCGCTCGGCTACGAGATCGACGGCATCGTGATCAAGGTCGACTCGTTCGATCAGCAGCGGCGCCTCGGCTCACTCCATGGACGCCCGCGCTTCGCACGAGCCTTCAAGTGGGCTCCGACGTCGGCGGTCACGAGGCTCACGAGGATCCACGTCCGGGTCGGCCGCACCGGCGTCCTCAACCCGCTTGCCGAGCTCGAGCCCGTCCAGGTCGGAGGCGTGACCGTCTCGAGCGCGACGCTGCACAACGAGGACGACATCCGCCGCAAGGACATCCGCGAACGAGACCTCGTGATCGTCCAGCGGGCGGGCGACGTGATTCCGCAGGTCGTCGGGCCCGCGGGCGAGCACGAGCCGGGAACGAGGCCGTGGCGCATGCCGAAGCGCTGCCCGCTCTGCCAGGCGGACATCGTGCGGCCCGAGGGCGAGGTCATGCACCGCTGTCCGAACCGGGCGTGCCCTTCGCGCGGCCTCGAGACGCTCTACCACTGGGTCGGCGCGGCGATGGACATCGAGAACGTCGGCGGCAGCACGATCAAGAAGCTGTGGGACGAGGCGATCGTGCGCTCCCTGCCCGATCTCTACCGGCTCACGGCCGAGCAGCTCGCCGAGCTCGAGGGGTTCGCCGAGATCTCGGCGACTCGCGCGATCGAGTCGATCCAGCGCTCGAAGGAGCAGCCGTTCTCTCGCGTCATCTTCGGCCTCAACATTCCGAAGGTCGGCTGGGTGATCGCGCGCAGCCTCGCACTGCACTTCCGCGGCGTCGAGGCGCTTGCCGCAGCGACGCTCGAGCAGCTCGAGGAGGTCGAGGGAATCGGACCCGAGCGCGCCGAGCTGATCGCGGAGTGGTTCGGCGATCCCGAGAACCTCGCGCTTGTCGGCGAGCTGCGCGAGCTCGGGCTGTCACTCGCGCTGGCCGAGGACGAGCGTCCTCCCGAGGGCCGTCTGACCGGCGCGCAGTACGTGATCACGGGAACGCTCGAACGCTGGACGCGCGAGGAGGCGAAGGCGGCGCTCGAGGCGCTCGGGGCGAGGGTCTCCGACTCGGTCTCGAAGAAGACGACGGGCGTCGTCGTCGGCGAGAGCCCGGGCTCGAAGGCGCAGAAGGCCGAGAAGCTCGGCGTGCCCATCCTCTCCGGGGATGACCTGGCGGCCTTGCTCGGGCCGTAAGGGGCGAGATGTATCTCGCCCCTACAAGCGCAGCGAGGGCGCGGCCTGCCCGCACGTCATGAGCGCGCGAGAACCGTGACGAAGCGATCCTGGGCCGCCCGTGCCGTCCAGTACGGCACGGGCGAGCCGTTCTGGAGGATCGCGAAGACGTAGCGGCGGCGTACGAGGCCCGCGAGCGCGGATGCGCGGTTGGTCGTACCCGTCTTCGCAAGCACACGGCCGCGGGTGGGGCGCGTGTCGAGGCGCCGCTCGAGCGTTCCCGAGATCCCGGCGACGGCGAGCGACGTGACGAATGCGTCCCGGATCGCTGGATCCTCGACGCCCGCTCGGAGGATCGCGGCGAGAGCGCTCACGGTGAGCCGGTCGAACCGCGAGAGCCCGGACCCGTCGGCGATGCGCACGCCGGCAAGCGGCACCCTTGCGGCGCGGAGTGCCGAGCGGACGACGCGCGCGCCGGCGGCGGACGACCCACGACGTGCGACGGTCGCGCCGAGCTCCTTGAGCACCATCTCGGAGGCGAAGTTGTCGCTCTCCCCGTTGAGCTGACGCACGATGGTCGCCAACGGATCGGAGAGGTCGAAGACGATCGAAAGTGCGTCGGAAGGTGCCGGCCGTGACCCCGACCGGCCGCTCACGGAGATCCCGCGCCGCGCCAGTGCGTCGACGTAGGCGCGGGCAGCCGCGATGGCCGAGCCGTGCACGCCGGTGAGTCGCACGCCCGCGACCGAGAGCGCCGTGATCGGCCTCGACTCGACTCCGAGATAGCCCGGCTTCCAACCGAGCCCGTCACGCCGTGTGTCGAAATGTGTGTCGTCACCGAACACGCGCCCCGCGATGCGCCTGATCCCGGTAGCAGCGAACTTCTGGGCGAGCCGGTCGAGGTCGCGGCGATCGAGTGTGGGGTCGCCGAAGCCGACGAGCCAGAGATTCCCGTTCCAGACGCGACCCGATCGTGTCCCGACTCCGACGACCTCGGTTCGGAAGCGATAGCGAGGACCGAGCACCCGAAGTGCGGCGAACGAGACGGGGAGTTTCTCGGCCGAGGCTGGAAGAAGCGAGCGTTGCGCGTTCGCCGAGTAGACCGTCGTACCGGTCCGGAGATCCACGGCGATCGCGGCCGAGTCCCTGGGATCGATCCCGGGCGCGCGCAGGGCCCGAGCGAGCGTGGCTTCGAGGTCGCGCGGTGCGGCCGTGACCGCCGACGCGCTTCCGCTCGCGAAGACCACCGCGGCGAGCGTGGTGGCGAGGGCCGGCGTTCGTCTCACAAGAGCACTGTGTAGCGCAGGCCGCCGACGGCGCGCGAATTCAGCGATACACGGTGATCGTGACGGTTCGGCGGCCCCACTGGCGGGCCTTCGCCGTGCTCGGGAACCAGAGGTCGATTATCCGCCCCTTGATCGCGTATCCGACGTCTGCCGCGAGGCCCGGCCCGTATCCGGGAACGTGTAGCTTCGTCCCCAGCGGGATGAGCTTGGGGTCGACCGCGACGACCCCCTTGCGTACGGGAACCCCGAGCGCGGTCTTGCCCGGGAGCGAATATGCGACGGCGTCCACCTTGATCCGGTACGTCTGAGGTTCCTGCGGCTGGCCGAGGGCAGAGCCACCGGCGCCGGCGAGCGTTGCTGCGAGAACCGCGACGAGCGCGGCGCCCCACCTGCGCTTTCCCCGACCCACGACCGGGCGACCCTACCACAGCTCGGGCGGGCAATATGCCTCTTTGCAGATATTTTGGCTCTGTTGCAGGTTGCAGCCGTCCGTGCACCCTGCTAGGGTCTCCGACTTGTGACGGGCCAGACCGCCACCGGCGGGTCTGTCCGGAGACGACGGAGAGCCACCTCAACAGGCTCGCGCACCGGATGGACGCCGATAGTCGTTTTCGCTGCGGCGGCCGCCGGCGTGCTCCTGCTTGCCGTCGGGTCGGCGTCCGCGCAGACGATCACGTCCAAGCGCGCGCAGGCCGAGGCGATCATGGCCGAGGTCGAGAGCATGCAGGGAAACCTCGCGCAGACGATCGAGGCGTACAACTACGCCAACATCCAGCTCGAGGAGATCGAGGCCGACCTCGCGACGAACGCGAAGCACCTGGTCGCGGCGCGGAAGAGCCTCGGCATCGCACACGTACGCATTCAGGACCGCCTGCGCGAGCTCTACATCAACGGCGAGGGTGACTCGACGCTCGAAGTGCTCCTCGGCTCGTCGAGCCTGGACGACGTCATCGCTCGGCTCGACGCGATCGAGCGGGTGTCCAGCCAGGACTCGCACATTCTCCGCACGGTCAAGCAGTACCGCAAGGAGGTCGAGACGCGGCGCTCCAAGCTGCAGGAGGCGCGCACAGACCAGGCCCAGATCGTCGCCGAGCAGGCCGCACAGAAGCAGTCCATCGAGTCGACGATCGCCGAGCAGAATCAGCTCCTCGCGTCGGTCGAGGACGAGATCGCGGAGATGCGGGCCGAGGAGCAGCGGCGCCAGGCCGCGCTCGCCGAGCAGGCCCGGGCTCGCGCGCAGGCCGCGCAGCTCGCAGCGCAGGCAGCGGCAGAGCAGACCTACGACACCGCTGTCGTGGAGTCGCCCTCCGCCGAGGCGCCCGCCTACGAGGCGCCTGCCTACGATCCGAACGTTCCGGCGCCCCGCTATGGCCACGTCGTCGGGATCGCTCTGCAGTACCTCGGCGTTCCGTACGTGTGGGGCGGCTCGAGCCCCTCGACCGGGTTCGACTGCTCCGGATTCATCATGTACGTCTTCGCGCAGGTCGGCGTCTCGCTCCCGCACCACGCTGCCTCGCAGTACAACTACGGCACGCCCGTGCCGTTCGATCAGATCGCTGCAGGTGACCTCGTGTTCTTCAGCGGCCTCGGCCACGCTGGCATTGCGATCGGCGGCGGCCAGTTCGTCCATGCGCCGCACACCGGCGACGTCGTCAAGATCTCCAGCCTCTCGGAGCGCTGGGGCTCCTTCGTCGGCGCGCGCCGCCTCTAGTCTTCGCTCGGAGCCACGAGGTGCGACGCGGCGTACAGCGCGTCGATCTCGGCCGCGAAGTGCTCCTGGACCGCGCGGCGCCTGACCTTCAGGGTGGGCGTGATCTCGCCGTGCTCGAGCGTGAAGTCACGCGGGAGAATCGCGAAGCGCTTTACCTGCTCGAAGCGCGAGCGCTCGCGGTTGACGTCGTCGACGACGCCCTGCAGCAGCTCCTGGACGCGTTTGTCGCGAGCGAGCCCGGACGCGTCGTCGGCCTCGATCCCATGCTCGGAGGCCCAGCGCTCGATCTCGACCGGATCGAGGGTGACGAGCGCCGCGACGTACGGTTGCGCGTCGCCGACGACGAGCGCCTGTGAGACGTACTTCGAGGTCTTCAGGTCGTTCTCGATGTTCTGCGGCGCGACGTTCTTGCCCCCGGCCGTAACGAGGATGTCCTTCTTGCGGTCGGTGATGTGCAGGAAACCGTCGTCGTCGAGCATTCCGACGTCGCCCGTCTTGAGCCAACCGTCCGGCCCGAGCACCGCGGCCGTTGCCTCGGGCTCCTTGTAGTAGCCCTGGAAGACGGTCTCCGAGCGCACCTCGATCTCGCCGTCGTCGGCGATGCGGATCTCGAAGCCCGGAAGCGGCTGCCCCACGGAGCCGAAGCGGTAGAGGTCGGGCCGGTTCGTGCTGCACGCGGTCGTGCACTCGGTCAGGCCGTAGCCCTCCCCGATGCGGATCCCGATCGCGTCGAAGAACTCGATGATCTCCTTCGCGAGTGGAGCACCACCCGAGCCGGGCATCCGCAGCCGGCCACCGAAGGGCTCGCGGACCTTGCTGAAGACGAGTTTGTCGGCGACACGATGCCTGGCACGGAGCCCTGCGGGGACGGGCTCTCCCTCGCCTTCGAGGCGGCTGACCTCGCGCCCGATCGGCAGTGCCCAGTCGATGAGCCGCCGCTTCGCCCCGGTGGCGGCGTCGAAGCGCGCCTGGACCGCGGAGTGCACCTTCTCGTAGACGCGAGGAACGCTGGGCAGCAGCGTCGGCCGCACCTGCGGGAGCACTTCGGCGACGCGCAGCGGGTCTGGTACGAACGCGATCGTGAAGCCGACGTGCGCTCCGAGGAGCAGCATGAGCCGTCCGTAGTTGTGCGCGAGCGGGAGGTACAGGAGCATCACGTCGTCAGGGTGGTAGTACGTCGTCTCCATCCGGTCGACGATCGTCGCCATCTCGTAGTAATTGCGGTTCGAGAGCATGCAGCCCTTGGGTGGCCCGGTCGTCCCGGACGTGTAGATGATCGTGAAGAGGTCGTCCTCGCCGATGGCCTGGGTCGCCTCGTCGAGTGCGGCCGGGTGCGTGTGCGCAAAGTCCCGGCCGTGCGCGGCGAGTCCCTCGAGATCGTGGTACGTGAGGACGTGCTGGAGGGCGGGCAGCTCCTCGGAGACCTCCTCGACCTTCGCGAGCTGTGCCGCGTCCTCGCAGACGATCGCCACCGCCTCGGAGTGTGCGAGGAGATACCCGACGTCGCGCGGCGAGCTCGACGCGTACACCGGGATGCCCACGGCACCGATGTGCGCCAGCGCGAAGTCGACGAGAGCCCAGTCGAGGCTGTTGCGGGCGAGGAGTGCGACGTTGTCGCCCTTCTTGATCCCACGCGCGAGGAAGCCGTTCGCGTAGTCGCGCACTCGCTCGTCCGCGTCGCTCCACGACACCTCTTTCCAGCCCTCGTCCGACTCGACGAGGTACGCGGGGCCTGGCTGCGCTCTGCTGACGGAGTTGTGCCAGAGCTGCGCGATCGTCCGGCGCTGACCGGACGCGCGGTGCGCCTCGAGCGCGGCTTCGGCGGTTTCGGTCACGCTCTGAGCTTAGCCAGGAAGGGGTTCGTCGTTCCAGGGCGAAACCGCAAGTCCCGATGGAGGCGTGAGATCGAGCGCCTCGTGGAATACCCTTTCACTCATGCGCACTTCCTGGAACGGATCACTCAGCTTCGGTCTCGTCTCGATCCCCGTGGGCCTCGCCCCGGCGACGAAGCCCGCGGCACGTCAGTCGGACGTCTCGTTCCGGCTCCTCCACCGCGAGTGCGCGACGCCGATCAAGCAGAAGCGCTGGTGCCCGACCCACGATCGCGAGGTCTCCCAGGACGAGATCGTTCGCGGGTTCGAGGTGACGAAGGGCCAGTTCGTCATCGTCGAGGACGCGGATCTCGAGGCGATCGAGCGCGCGGACGACTCCCGCTCGATCGAGATCACGCGCTTCGTCCCGGAGGGCGACGTCGACCCGGTCTTCTTCGATCGCACGTACTTCCTCGTTCCTGCCTCGGCTACCGCGCAGCGCAGGCCGTACGTGCTGCTGCTCGAGGCGATGCGGGAGACCAAGACGGCCGCGCTCGGGCGGTTCGTCCGTGCCGGGCGCGAGAGCCTCTGCCTCGTCCGCTCGAAGGACGACGCACTTGCGCTCGAGACGCTCTTCCTCGCCGAGGACGTCTACTCCCAGGCCGAGATTGCGGAGGCGGTCGAGGACACGAAGGTGAAGAAGTCCGAGCTCGACCTCGCACGGCAGATCATCGACAGCCTCGCCGGCGACTTCGAGCCGACGGCGCTCGCGAGCGACTATCGCCGCGACCTGCGCGCGCTCCTCGAGGCGAAGCTGCGCGGCGAGGAGATCGTCGCCCCGGAGCCTGTCGAGGTTGCGCCGGTGATCGATCTCATGGAGGCGCTCAAGGCGAGCGTCGCTGCGGCGAAGAGCCCTGCCTCAGAGCCGGCGGAGAAGAAGCCGGCACGAGCGCGGAAGCCGCGCGCGAAGGCTTCCTAGCGGTCGAGCACGACTCGGCCGCCCGGTCCGTCGAGTACGACGCTCGCGACCCCGATCTCGCCATCGCGCACGTCGGTCGGGAGTCCGTGCTCGCCGAGCCAGTCAGAGAGCTCATCCACGTCGCCCTCGATCGCGAGCCGCGTCAGCACCGCACCCGGTGCGGTCGCGCTACCCGGGAACATCGCCATGTCGTCCCACTCGATGAAGAAGGGGAGCCACGGGCGTGCGATGGCTTCGTCGAGACCCGCAGAGCGCCATACGACGCGCTCTCCGGATGGCGTCGTGCGCGAGCCACCGTCGATCCGAAGGCCGAGCCGGGCGGCGGTTGCGTCGAGGTCGGGCGGCCGGGCTGCCCAGCCGATGAACCGCCCCGTCGACGTTGCGCCCGCCGCGACCCAGCGACCGAAGCGACTGGCCGCGGCACTCTGCGTGTCGACGACGGCCACGAGCTCCAGGTAGGAGTCCCCCAGCGCCACGATCCGGTTCTCGGTGCCCCAATCCGGATGGCGCCCACCGACGGTGGAACGTAGGCCGTGTTGCTCTTCGAGCTGTGCCGCTGCACCGACGAGGTCGGTGACGGCGACGAGGATGTGGTCGAGCCTCAGCTCTGCGCCGAGCCGGCTCCCGCCCCGACTGCCTCGAGCGAAGCCTGGAAGAGCGTCTTGTCGATCTTGCCGTGATAGATCGGCACGCCTTCCTCGATGCAGATGCGGACGACCTCGTCGCGCTCCATCCCCATCTCCTTGGCGAGCTCTTCGGGCGTCAGGTGGTTGGCCATGCTGCCTCCTCAGGGTTGAGAAAAACGGCAAAGAAAAAGCCCGCCGGCGCGGATCGCGCACGTCGGGCTACGGGTCATCTGCTGCCGGGGCGGGAGATCAAGCGGCCCGCCTCTCGAGAGCGACAATCATCTGCCTGAGCATACTGCGGGTCGCCCGCGCTGCGCAACGGCCGGTACCCTGTCCGCGCTCGGGGTGTGGCGCAGCCTGGTAGCGCGCTCCGTTCGGGTCGGAGAGGCCCCCAGTTCAAATCTGGGCACCCCGACTGATTCGCGGGGGGAAACCGACGGTTTCCCCCCGCGGGCCCCCATCCCTCTGTCCCGGCTTCTGCTCAGCCGCGTTTGGCCTCCCGGTCGGCGAAGCCCACCTCCGGCCGCCGACGGCGGCTGCGACTCGACGTTCGGTCTATTCTCGATCCGGTGTTGAAGGCCGTCTTGTTCGACGTCGATTTCACGCTCTTTCGGCCCGGGCCGGAGTTGGGGCCTGAGGGGTACCGGCGGGTGGGGGAGCGGCACGGGCTCGTGCTCGAGCCCGGCTCGTATGAGGACGCTCGCGCTGCGGCGATCGAGACGCTTCAGCGCAACCACTCACTCGTGCACGACGAGGAGATCTGGATCGCGTTCACCGAGCAGATCGTGCTCGGGATGGGCGGCGATCCGAGCGGGGCGCGTGAGTGCGCGACCGACATGGTGCGCGAGTGGGAGCGGCACGAGAACTTCTCCCTCTACGAGGACGCGTTGCCCGTGCTCGACGAGTTGCGGAGGCACGAGATCCGGATCGGGCTCATCTCCAACGGCCAGCGCGACCTCGACGAGTTCGTCGTGCATCACGTCCTCGAGGTCGACGCCGTCGTCGGGTCGAAGGCACACGGCCGGGTGAAGCCGCACGCGTCGATCTTTGTCGCCGCGCTGCAGATGCTCGGCGTGGCGCCGGACGAAACCGTGATGGTCGGCGACTCCTACGAGGACGACATCGAGGGGGCGCTGGCACTCGGGATTCGCGCGATCCTGCTCGACCGCGACGGCCTCCGACCGAATGCGCCCGATCGGATCGACACCTTGCTCGCGCTGCCGGCGGCTCTCGGCCTAATGCATTCCTAGCTCGGCGCGCCAGGCATCGGTGTGCGCGCCGAGCGGCACCTCCGTCGGGGCCTCGGACGATCCGAACGCTGCGGCGGCTTCCTCGCGCGTCGACACAGGGCCGACGCAGACGTCCTCGTCGTCGAAGTGCGCGAGCCAGTCGGCGAGGGTGCGGGCGGCGAAGACGGATGCGAGCTCGGCCGCCAGCGCTTCCTGGCTCTCGTCGTACTGCCGCTCGGCGAGGTCGCGGCGCTCGACGAGCTCGCAGAGTCTCGTGAAGAACTTCGGCTCGAGCGCTCCGACGGTGAGGTGGCGTCCGTCGGCCGTCTCGTAGATGCGGTAGCACGCGAGCCCGCCGGTCAGGAGCCTCGGGAGGTGCTCGCCACCGAGCCGATGCGCGACGAGGTCGTGCGCGCGATGTGTCATCGAGACGACGATTCGTGAACCGCGCCCGGTCCGCGCACGCTCGAGGAGTCCCGCGAGGATCTGCGCAACGGCGCCGAGCGCTCCCGCGGCGAGGTCGGCAGCCTGGAGCGGCGGGAGCGTCGGGGCGGTGTCCTCGAGGACTCCGGCCCACCCGAGGTAGTTGACGTCGTGTCCGGCGCGCAGCCGATCGCGCCCGTCGTCGCCGAAACCGGTGATCGAGCAGTACACCGCCGATGCGGGCACGTCGTGCGGTCCTACTCGCAATCTCGCGGCCACACCGGGCCGGAAGCCCTCGATCACGACGTCCGCGCGCGCACAGAGCGCCTGCGCGAAGCCGGCGTCGGCTGGGAGGTCGCAGGTCACCGACTCGCTTCCGCTCCGAAGCGCGGTGTCCCAGGCCGTCGCCGTCTGACGCATGGGATCGCCTCCCGGCGGCTCGACGCGGACGACGCGCGCGCCGAGGCGGTGCAGCTCGCGACTCGCATACGCGCCGGGGAGGTAGCGCGTGAAGTCGACGACGAGTGTGCCCTCCAGCGGTTGCACTCCGAAGGAGCGTATCTCTATCCTCGCCGTGTTGACTGACGGTTCAATCGCCCACCGCGAGAAGCGAAAGCTGATTCTGGACGCCGCGATCCGCGTGTTCGCCGATCAGGGCTACCACGGCGCACGTGTCGCCGACATCGCGGAGGATGCTGGCGTCGCGCACGGCCTGCTCTACCACTACTTCGCGTCGAAGGACGACGTCCTACGCACGATCTTCGTGGAGAACTGGGGAGCGCTCATCGCGCGCTTCCGCGCAGTGGAGGAGTCTGCGGAGCCGGCGCCGGCGAAGCTCGAGGGCATCGCGAAGATCCTGCTGCGCACCTGGCGCAACGATCCCGCGCTCGTCACCGTGATGGTGCGCGAGGTCGCGCGGAGCCAGCAGCTCCAGGATCGCGTCGAGGAGGTGCGCGAGGCCTTCTCGATCGTCCAGCGCGTGATCGAGGAGGGCCAGTCGGCGGGGCTGTTTCGCGCCGATGTCGATGCACGCCTGGCGAGCTGGATCTTCTACGGCGGGCTCGAGGAGATGCTGACCGGCTGGGTACTCGGTCAGCTCCCGGACGGCGAGGACGATGTCGCGCGCGCGGAGCGAACGGCGATCGAGATCGCCCTGCGCGGCCTCGCCGTCTAGGCTCGCGCCGATGAAGATCTTCAACCTGAACGGCGACGAGTGGGATCGTGTCGAGGACCGGCCGGGGTGGCGAAGCAAGGACGCCTGGGTCGGTGCCCACATCGACGCGGAGCTGATCGGCGGGAGCATGTACGAGCTCGAGCCGGGCGATCGGCTCTGGCCGTACCACACGCATCACGCGAACGAGGAGTGGATGATCGTCCTCCGCGGGCGTCCGACGCTGCGTACGCCTGAGGGCGACCGGGAGCTCGGCGAGGGTGACGTCGTCTGCTTCCGCCGCGGCAAGGACGGTCTGCACCAGGTTCGCAACGGCACCGACGAGCCGATCCGCGTGCTCATGCTCTCGACGCTGATCGAGCCGGATCTCGTCGAGTATCCGGACAGCGGCAAGGTCGGAGCGAGGAGCGTCGCGGGCGAACGGATCCTTCTGAGCCGTCCCGGACCGATCCTCGACTACTGGGACGGTGAGGAGTGATCCTCGCTCAGCCGGCTGCTGCGATCTGCGGCCGGCTCGTGACGACGTCGAGACCGGCGTCGATCAGCGCCTCGATCGTCAGCAGCGCAACGGTTCCGATGAGGGCCTCGTGCTCCGGCTCCAGCGGGAGCGCGTCGACGAGGCGCATCAGGTCGGCGGCGTGTTGCGGGTCGAGCCGGGCGTGAAGCAGCAGCTGGCCGAACCCTGCACGCGGTAGACCCGTCAGCTCGATCAGACGCTCGACGGTCGCGAGGTCGGGGTGAAACGCTTCGAGGGCGAGGAAGCCCAGGATCGCGACCGGGTGGCGATGCCAGATCCAGAAGCAGAGCGTGCCCATGAAGGCAGCCGTCTTCAGTGGGGGAGCCGACTCGCGGAACCTGAACGTGTCGATCCCGAGCGCCTCGAGGTCGTCCATGGCTGCGCGTCCGGGAGCTCCGCCGTGCAGCTCCTCCGGAATGTGGCGCTCGAGGTAGTCGACGAGACCCGAGGCCACCGGATCGTCGTCTGCAAGCGTCCTGGCACGTTCGAGAGCCACCTCCATGAGCGGCACCATCGCCAGGGTGAGATACGAGGTCGCTTCGAGGTAGCGAGGGAGGAGCGTTCGCGCGTCCGCGCTCTCGAGCAGCAGCCGGCCCGGAACCGCGAATGCGGGTGCGAGGAGCTCGAGCTTGCGTTCGAGCCGCTCGCTCGCCTGGGCTTCGAGACTGCTGCTCAGAAGCGGATGAAGCTCACGTAGGCCGGAATCTCGGCCGAGACGGGCTCGGCACCCGCCCATTCGTCAGCAGCCTCGAGGCGGCGCTTGACCTTGATGATCACGTCCACCTCGTGCTTCGTGAGCCCGTCGACGACCTTCTTGTGCTGCTCCGGGAGGTCTTCGCTCACGACGACGCCCTCGTCGATCAGCTTTCTCAGGTTCTCGCCCATGCCAGCCTCCGGTCCGCTTCGGATTGAGTGCGCCAGCCGATCCTACGCCGACTCCCCATCGGAGACAAGCGCCGGATTGTCACGCACACGCGGCCGGACTACGCTCGCGTCGTGCCGACGTGCAGCACATGTGGCCGCGAGAGCATCGGCGACTTCGCCTTCTGCCCGTACTGCGGCGCGAAGCTGGCTGCGGCGTTGCCGCCACGCGCAGTCCGCAAGACGGTGACTGTCCTGTTCTGCGACGTGGCGGGCTCGACCGCGCTCGGGGAGTCGGTCGACCCGGAGGCGCTGCGCGGAATCCTCGTGCGCTACTTCGACCGCATCAGGGCGATCGTCGAGAAGCACGGGGGCACGGTGGAGAAGTTCATCGGCGACGCCGTCATGGCGGTCTTCGGGGTGCCCGTGGTGCACGAGGACGATGCACTCCGAGCGGTTCGCGCGGCCGAGGAGATCCTCGCCGCGCTGCCCGAGCTCGGTATCCAGGCACGCATCGGCGTCAACTCGGGCGAGGTCGTGGCAGGTACCGAGGAGCGGCTCGCGACTGGCGACGCCGTCAACATCGCGTCACGTCTCGAGCACGCAGCGGCGCCAGGCACGGCGCTGCTCGGCGAGGAGACCGCGCGGCTCCTTCGCGACGCGGTCGAGCTCAAGAGACTGCCTCCGCTCGTCGCCAAGGGGAAGACCGAGCCGCTCGTCGTGTACCGACTCGTCGCCGTGATCGACGAGCCATCCCGACGTGACGACACGCCGATGGTGGGCCGTGAGCGGGAGCTCCGGAGCCTGACCGAGGCGTTCGCACGCGCCGTCGCCGACCGCTCGTGCCAGATGTTCACGGTTCTCGGCCCGGCTGGTGTCGGCAAGTCGAGGCTGGCGGCCGAGTTCTTCACCCGGGTCGAGGCGCATGTGCTCCGGGCTCGCTGCCTCTCGTACGGAGACGGCATCACGTACTGGCCCGTCATCGAGGTGCTCACGCAACTCGGCGAGCTTCCCGCGGGAGACGTAGGAGATTCCCTGCGCTCGCTCGTAGGCGACTCCGACGAGGCAACGTCTGCCGACGAGATCGCGTGGGCGTTCCGTCGTCTGCTCGAGGAGCGCGCTCGGGAGCAGCCGCTCGTGTGCGTGCTCGACGACCTCCACTGGGGCGAGGAGACGTTTCTCGATCTCGTGGAGCAGCTCGCCGATCTCAGCCGTGACGCGCCGATCCTCCTGCTCTGCCTATCGCGGCCCGAGCTCGTCGTACGGCGCCCCAGCTGGGGTGGGGGAAAATGGAACGCGACGACGGTTCTCCTCGAGTCCTTGGACGCCGCCGAGACCGACCAGTTGCTCGATGCGTTGGGCGGTGCACGCGGGGAGCTCCGGCGCCGTATAGCCGCTGCGGCTGAGGGGAACCCCTTGTTCCTCGAGGAGATGGTCGCGCTCGTCCGAGAGTCGGGCCGCGGCGAAGTGGCGGTTCCGCCGACGATCCAGGCGCTGCTCGCCGCTCGGCTGGATCAGCTCGACCCTGTCGAGCGGAGCGTGCTCGAGCGTGGTTCCGTCGAGGGCCGCGTGTTCCACATCAGCGCGGTCAAGGCCCTCGACGGCCAGCAACCCGCGCTGCCCGCCGGGCTCGACTCGCTCGTGCGCAAGGACTTGCTCCGGCCGGAGGTCTCCTGGCGGCCAGCGGACGAGGCGTACCGGTTCCGTCACATCATGATCCGGGACGCCGTCTACGACGCGCTTCCGAAGGCCGTGCGTGCGGAGTACCACGAGCGGATCGCCGCCTGGTTCGAGGCGCGCGCGGACGGCTCCGACGCCGACGAGATCGTCGGACATCACCTCGAGCAGGCGGTCCAGTACCGGCTCGAGCTGGGAGACGCATCGCCTGCGCTCGCCGTTAGGGCGGGCGAGCGCCTGGCGGCGGCCGGGCGCCGAGCGCTCTGGCGACGCGACAACCTCGCGGCCGCGCGGTTGCTCGAGCGCGCGATCCGCCTCTTGCCCGCAGACGCCATCGGCGTCGCGCTCGAGCTGGATCTGGCGAGTGCCCAGCCGACGCCCCAACAGGCGGCCGCCATCGCGGACGAGGCCATCGAGCGCGCGGCCACGGCGGGCGACGACGCGGGAGCTGCGGCGGCCCGCGTCGCCGCAGCGTTCCAGCGACTGCTCCTGGGCGAGGTGGATGTCGACGAGCTGGACGGTCTCGTCCAGGCCGCCCTGAGGCTGCTCGATGCGGCCGGTGACCATGCCTGCCTCGTTCACGTCTGGGCCGCGTACGGGTACGGCGTCGCCAACACCCATGGTCGCTATGGCGACTGGGCACGGGCCGCCGAGGAGGCTCTTCGGCACGCGCGGCTCGCGGGCCAGCGCCCGGGGCACCTGTTCGACCTCGACTCGGCGCTCGTGCTCGGTCCGACGCCCGCTGACGAGGCACTCGACCGCCTCGACTCCGAGCTGCCTTCCAGACCGCACCCGGCTGCAGCCGGGATGCGCCCCCAACTGCTCGCGATGCTCGGCCGCTTCGACGAGGCCTGGGAGACGGCACGCGACGCCAATGTCCGCTTGCGTGAACTCACCGGGGGAGCCGAGGTCGAGTTCACCCTCGCGGAAATCGCCGTGCTCGCAGGCGATGACGAGGCGGCCGCGGAGCATCTGCGGGTCTTCTGCGATTACCTCGCCGAGCGCGGTCACCGCGCGCTTCTCTCCACCTTCGCGCCGATCCTCGGGCGGGTGCTCTGCACACTGGGCCGCTTCGACGAAGCCGAGCTCCAGGCCGTCCTCGGGCGTACGCTGGGGGAGGAGCACGACATCGCGACACAGTCGCTCTGGCGCCAGGTTCAAGCGAGGGTCGACTCGAGCAGGGGTCTCCGGGCTCAGGCGGAATCGCTCGCGCGCGAGGCCGTAGCGCTCACCGAGCGGACGGACGCGCTCAACGCGCAGGCCGTCGCGCTAGCCGACCTCGCCGAAGTCCTCGTGCGGGCGGGCCAGATCGACGAGGCGGTCGCCGCGCTCGGCCAGGCGCTCGAGCGTTGCGAGCGGAAGAAGAACGTGGCCGGAGCGACCCAGATCCGGTCACGGCTTGCTCAGCTCGAGTCGGACTGAACCCGCCCGACACGGCGCAACCTGCGGTTGCGGCACTTGTGGCACTTGACACAAGGTCGATCAGGAGAGAGAGTCGCTCTGGCCGAAGGGAACAAGACCTGATCGTCGCCTGTCTAGCGGGGCGACGAAAGGAGAGGGGAGATGCACATGAAGTTGCACGCCGCGTGGCTGGCTGCAATCGCAGTCGCCGCCGCGCTGAGCCTCGTCGTCCTGTTCGGAGGCGCCGCTCGGCCGGCGCAGGCGGTCATTGCGGAGGACGCGGTTCTCGACTGGAACACCTACGCAGTGGAGGCGCTCGTGAACGCCCCAGCCGCGCCGACGCCGGGGATGGGACAACCGCCGCCGGTAGCGATCCTGCACCTCGCGATGGTGCAGGGGGCCGTCTATGACGCCGTCAACATGATCGACGGCGGTTACGAGCCGTACCTCGACGATCTTCCGGGAGCTCCGGCGTCTGCCTCGACGGCCGCCGCGGCCGCGACTGCTGCACATCACGTGCTGCTCGGGACGGTGATGGCGCCGCCGCTGTCGGCGACGGTCGTCACTCGGCTGAACGGGCATTATGGAGACTCGCTCGCGGCGATCGCGAACGGCGCAGCGAAGACAGCCGGGATCGCGGCCGGGGAGGCGGCGGCGGCTGAGATGCTCGCCGAGCGAGCCACCGACGGCCGCTACGGCCCCTTTCGCTTTTCGTGCGGTGAGAACGCGGGCGAGTGGCGCCCAACGACGGCCCTCGCCTGCACGACCCCGTCCGGGCCGAGCGACCCGAACGGGTGGGTGGCACGGGTGGAGCCGTTCGTTCTCGAGAGTACGTCGCAGTTCCGGTCGAAGGGGCCACACGCCCTGACGAGCGGCGCGTACGCGAAGGACTACAACGAGGTCAAGGACCTCGGGGCGGTAGGGAGTCCGCGGACGGCGGAGCAGAACGCCCTTGCCGGCTTCTTTACGAACACCACCCATCCGCCGGAGATGTACAACCGCACGTTCCGGACCGTCGCGGCGAACGAGGGACTCACGCTCGTCGAGCAGGCCCGGCTCTTCGCAATGCTGAACCTGGCCGGGGCGGACTCGCTGATCAACTGCTGGGACGACAAGGCGCACTGGAGCTTCTGGCGTCCCGTCACGGCGATCCGCTTGGGCGACCAGGACGGGAATCCCAAGACCGATGGCGATCCGAGCTGGACTCCGCTCAGCGGGAACCCGCCCTATCCCGACCATCCGTCGGGCTACAACTGCATAACCGGTGGGTTCTTCCACACTGCCGCCGCCTTCTTCGGCAAGAAGCCGCTGGCCTTCGACATGGTGCGGATCGTCACCGGTGAGTCGAACCGGACACGTAGCTACGCGCAGTTCACGGACGTCATCGACGACACGATCGACGCGCGTGTGTACATCGGTATCCACTTCCGGGCACCGGACGTCCAAGGCGCAGAGATCGGTAAGGACGTCGCGCACTGGCTCGACAAGCATTACTTCGGGCGGGTGAGGTAGGGCCGCTTTTCGGCCGGGCGGGCTGCGGATGCCGTAGCCCGCCCGGCAGGCGCGTTGGAAGGCGGCTGTAAAGGGGGGCCGGGCCGATCTGCGGGAGTACTTGACTTCCGCCTGCTGATTTGGTCATATGACCTAGTCATCTGACTAAAGGAGGCACGAGGTGGCGTACCAACTCGAAGGACAGCTGCTCGAGGTCTGCACGTGCAACACGCTCTGCCCCTGCTGGGTCGGCGAGGATCCGGACGGCGGCACGTGTGATGGCGTGCTCTCGTGGCATGTTGCAAAAGGGAACGTGAACGGCACTGACGTGGCGGGCCGCACGCTTACGATCCTCGCCCACATTCCCGGCAACATCCTCGCGGGCAACTGGCGCGTCGTCGTGTATATCGACGACGGTGCGACGGACGAGCAGCAGCAGGCGCTCCTCGACGTCTGGACCGGAAAGCTCGGTGGCCCGATGGCCGATCTGGCACAGCTCGTCGGTGAAGTGATCGCGGTCGAGCGCGTGCCGGTTCAGTTCCAGGTCGAGGGCAAAGGGGTCGCCGGACGATTCACCATCGGCAAGACGATCGAGGCGGAGCTCGAGCCGTTCACGGGGGCGACCGGCGAGCCGAGTGCACTCTACGACACGATCTTCACGACGATTCCCGGCTCCCCGGCCTACGTCGGAAAGGCCTCCGTGTACAAGGTCGATGCGCCGCAGCACGGATTCGAGATCGACCTCGAAGCCCACAACGCGGTATCGGGCGTGTTCAGCTTCGTGGGGTGAGCGGAGCGCGCTGCATCGGGGGTGACGGGCGTCTCGCCGGTGACCCCTTCCGGCACGCTCGGCCTATGGCCGCGGGTCCGCGACGACCGGCTCTTCTTCGGGCTGATCGGGGGCCTGGTCGGTCCTCGCCTGGCTCAGCCTTTGGCTCTGGCGGCAATCCCCGTACGCCCGCTTCCTGGGCCACGAGGAGATCGGCGCGACGGGATCGATCGGCGAACGCTACCTCGTGCTGCTCGCGCTATTCGTCGCAGGCTGGACACTGATGACGGTCGCGATGATGCTGCCGACGAGCCTGCCGCTCATAGCGTTCTTTCGGACGCTCGTCCGAACGCGCTCGAATCGCATGTCGCTGCTCGCCCTACTCGTGCTCGGGTACGTTGGCGTCTGGGTCGCGTTCGCAGGCTTCGCGCACGTCGGCGATCTGAGCATCCACCTGGCAGTCGAGCGTGTCGGCTGGCTCCACGAGAACGCCTGGGTGATCGCGGCGTCGACGTTCGCCCTCGCCGGCCTCTATCAATTCAGCTCGCTCAAGCACCGCTGCCTCGCCAAGTGCCGCTCTCCGGTCGCCTTCGTGATGCAGAACTGGCGTGGACAGGAGCGCTGGGACGCTCTTCGGCTCGGGGTGCGGCACGGGGTGTTCTGCCTTGGCTGCTGCTGGGCGCTGATGCTCTTGATGTTCGCGGTCGGTATAGGAAACATCGGCCTGGATGTTCGCCCTGGCCGCCGTGATGGCGACGGAGAAGAACGCCTCGTGGGGCCGTCGCCTCAGCGCGCCGCTCGGAGTCGTCCTGATCGGCTGCGGCGTCGCACTGCGCTGTTGCAGGCGCAGTTGGAGGCTCCGCTCTGTGACGACTCAGACGGAGGCGACGCCTCGGCAGGGGGCCGAAGATGCGTTACTCGACGCCGCCGAACGCCTGCTCGTCGACGTCGGCCACGCCCGGATCACGACCCGACGTGTCGCCCAGGAGGCCGGTGTCAATCACGGGCTCGTTCACTACTACTTCGGCTCGATGGAGAACCTACTCGTGCGGGTGCTCGAGCGATTCACCGAGCAGCTCATCGTGCGCCAGCGCGCGATGTACGCGGATCCGGAGATGTCCTTCATCGACAAGTGGCGGCAGGCAATGCGCTATCTCGACGCAGATCGTGACTATCAGAAGGTCTGGTACGAGTTGCAGGCGCTCGCCTGGAATCGTCGCGAGCTCCGCGCGCGCGTCGCGCACGTGGACGACGAGTGGCGGGCCGTCTTGCGAGACGCACTCCGGGAGCCGCGGGAGCGCTACGGGATCGAGATGCCCCTCGAGGCGTTGGTAGCGCTGGTGATTACGTTCAACGAGGGGATCATGCTCGAGCGGCTCTCGGGGATCGAGACGGGCCAGGCCGAGTTGCTCGGCTGGATCGACGACTGGTTGGAGGGCACGAGATGACCACGGCGACTGATATGACGAGGGATCTGCCTCGTGAGCAGACGCGTGCCCGCTACCCCGACAAGGAGGGGCATGTCGAGCACGATGGCGTTCGCGTCTTCTACGAGGTCTACGGAGACGGTGAGCCGACGGTGCTTCTCATGCCCGTCTGGACGCTGATCCACTCGCGGCACTGGAAGATGCAGATCCCGTACCTCGCCCGCCACCACAAGGTCGTCACGTTCGACCCGCGAGGCAACGGACGCTCAGACCGCCCGCCCGAGTCCAACGCGTACGCCGAGCGGGAGTTCGCGCGTGACGCCGAAGCTGTGCTCGATGCCACCGGAACCGAGCAGGCCGTCGTCGTCAGCCTCTCGCTCGGGTGTCAGCGTTCACTGATCCTGGCCGCGGATCATCCCGAGCGCGTCAGCGGGCTCGCCTTCATCGCGCCGACGCTCCCCATCACGCCGGGCCACGACTACCGCAACGTGCATGCGTTCGACGAGCCACTCGACACCGACGAGGGCTGGGCGAAGTTCAACACCCACTACTGGCTGTGCGACTACGCCGGCTTCGTCGACTGGTTCATTCGGGAGTGTCTGCCCGAGCCCCACTCGACGAAGCAGATCGAGGACGTCGTGGGCTGGGCGCTCGAGACCGACGCCGAGATGCTGATCACTGCGTCGATGGATCGCTTCCTGAGCGAGCAGGACATCGGAGATCTCTGCGGCCGAGTGCGGTGCCCCGTCCTGGTCGTCCACTGTGACACCGACCCCATCACTCCACATTCGCGCGGGGCAGCACTCGCCGAGGCAACCGGTGGCAGTCTCGTGACGCTCGAGGGAGGCGGCCACTTCCCGCACGCCCGCGACCCGGTGAAGGTCAATCTGCTCCTGCGCGATTTCATCACGCCCTGGAAGCCGGCGGGTCGCTGGGCGCGTGGCAGATCGCGTCGGAAGCGCGCCCTCTACATCTCGTCCCCGATCGGGCTCGGTCACGCGCAGCGTGACGCCGCCATCGCAGACGAGCTTCGAAAGCTCCACCCCGACCTCGAGATCGACTGGCTCGCGCAGCATCCGGTGACCGCGGTTCTCGAGGCGCGTGGGGAACGCCTGCACCCGGCGAGCCAGTTCCTCGCAAACGAATCGCACCACATCGAATGCGAGTCGGCTGAGCACGATCTGCACTGCTTCCAGGCGATTCGGCGGATGGACGAGATCCTGCTCGCCAACTTCATGGTCTTCCACGACGTCGTGCGAGAAGAGCAGTACGACCTCTGGATCGGAGACGAAGCGTGGGAGCTCGACTACTACCTGCACGAGAACCCCGAGCAGAAGCGGGCGGCGTATGTGTGGCTGACGGACTTCGTCGGCTGGCTCCCGATGGCGGACGGTGGCGAGCGTGAGGCGTTCCTGACCGCCGACTACAACGCCGAGATGATCGAGCACATCGCGCGGTTCCCGCGCGTCCGGGACCGCGCGATTTTCGTGGGTCAGCCTGACGACATCGTCTCGGACGGCTTCGGGCCCGAGTTGCCGCTGATCCGCGACTGGACCGAGGAGCACTTCTCGTTCGCGGGCTACGTCACCGGCTTCGACCCAGGCGCGTTGGGCGACCGCGATCGACTCCGGCACGAACTCGGCTACAAGACCGGCCAGCAGGTGTGCATCGTCACCGTCGGCGGTTCCGGGGTCGGAGGCGATCTCCTGCGGCGCGTGATTGCCTCGTTCCCCGAGGCGAAGGAGCTGATCCCGGAGTTGCGCATGGTGGTAGTGACCGGCCCTCGGATCGACCCCGCGACTCTTCCGGCGCAAGAGGGGCTCGAAGTGCGCACATACGTCCACGAGCTCTACCGGCATCTGGCGGCGTGCGACCTCGCCGTCGTCCAGGGCGGGTTGACGACCGGGATGGAGCTGACCGCCAATCAGCGGCCGTTCCTCTACTTCCCGCTTCGCCACCATTTCGAGCAGAACTTCCATGTTCGACACCGGCTCGACCGCTACGGCGCGGGCCGGTGCATGGACTTCGAAACCGCGACACCGTCCGTGATCGCGGCGGCGATCGCCGAGGAGATAGGTCGCGAGGTCGACTACCGGCCGGTGGAGGCCGACGGCGCGGCTCGGGCGGCGGCCCTGATAGCAGAGCTTCTCTAGGAGAGACGACACGCGTCGTCGAGCTGGGAAGGAGTGTGGGAGTGGCTGAGCTCGTGACTGTGACGGGCGGAGCTGCGCCAGTGGAGGGCACCCTGGCTGCGTTCGACGTAGCCGGAGAGCAGGTCGCTCTTGCGAACGTCGAGGGCAGGCTCTATGCGTTCGACGACCTGTGCCCGCATCGCCAGTGTTCGCTTGCGGAGGGCCGTCTGGAGCATACGGTCGTCACCTGCCCTTGTCACGGAAGCCAGTTCGACGTGACGACGGGCGAGAGGCTTCGGGGACCCGCGGCCCGCGGCGTCCGGGCGTTCGCAGTACGTGTCGAGGCCGGCGACCTCCAGGTCGAGATCTGAGCTATCGGAATGCGTTCTCGCCGGTCAGCGCCTGGCCGACGACGAGCGTGTGCACCTCGTGCGTGCCCTCGTACGTGAGCACCGACTCGAGGTTGTTCACGTGGCGGATCACCGGGTACTCGAGGGTGACGCCGTTGGCGCCGAGGATCGTTCGCGCGGATCGCGCGACCTCGATTGCGCCACGGACGTTGCCCATCTTTCCGAGGCTGACGTGTTCGGGCCGAAGCGTGCCGGCGTCCTTCATGCGTCCGAGGTGGAGGGCGACGAGGAAGCCGCGGTTGAGCTCGAGCGCCATCTCGGCGAGCTTCTGCTGCGTGAGCTGATACGCGGCAATCGGCTTGGAGAAGACGATGCGCTCCTTCGCGTATTCGAGCGCCGACTCGAAGCACGCGCGCCCGGAGCCCACCGCTCCGAACACGATCCCGAACCGCGCCTCGTTGAGACACGACAGCGGGCCGCGCAGCGTGGAGACGTCTGGCAGGCGGTTCTCCTCGGGCACGCGGACGTCCTGGAGCACGAGCTCGGACGTGACGGATGCTCGCAGCGACAGCTTCTTGTGGATCTCGGGCGCGGAGAAGCCGGCCATACCCTTCTCGACGATGAACCCGTGGATCGCGCCCTCGTCGGTGCGTGCCCACACGATCGCCATGTCGGCGATCGTCCCGTTCGTGATCCACATCTTCGCGCCGTTGAGGATCCAGTCCGAGCCGTCGCGGCGCGCGTGCGTCCGCATCGAGCCGGGGTCGGAGCCTGCATCCGGCTCGGTGAGCCCGAAGCATCCGATCACGTCGCCCGTATGCATCGGAGGGAGCCAGCGCTCCTTCTGCTCCTCGGAGCCGAACTTCCAGATCGGGAACATCGCGAGCGAGCCCTGAACGGAGACTGCGCTTCGCACCCCTGCGTCACCCGCCTCGAGCTCCATGCAGGTGAGGCCGTACACGACGGAGCTTGCGCCGGGCAGGCCGTAGCCATCGAGATGCATTCCGAGCAGGCCCAGCTTCGCGAGCTCCTGGAAGATCTCCCGCGGGAAGATGCCCTTCTCGAACCAGTCGCCGACCTCGTCGAGCACGTTGTCGCGCACGAACTGCCGGACGGTGTCGCGGATGGCACGCTCCTCGTCGTCGAGGAGGGTGTCGATCGCGAGGTAGTCGAGCGGGTCGAGGGCGGTGGGACGCTCGGTGGTGGTCGCCATGCGCCCGACATCCTACGGAACGCGAGCGCTTGACCATCCTTGCCGCGCTCCCTAAACTCGCGGTTGACTGACTAGTCAATCGAACCAGGAGCGAAGTCATGACACAGGTTGAGACCGGCGTCGCCGGCGGCGTCTCGTTTGCGCTCACGCCCGAGCAGCGCGAGCTCCGCGCGCTCGCGCGGGAGTTCGCCGAGAAGGAGATCCGGCCCAAGGCGGCGTCGTACGACGAGGCTTCGACGCACCCCGTCGACGTGATCGCGAAGGCGCACGAGCTCGGACTCATGAACCTCCATGTCCCGGAGTCGCTCGGCGGCCTCGGCCTTCCCGCGTTCGACGGGATGCTGGTCGGCGAGGAGCTCAATTGGGGCTGCTCCGGAATCGGCACGTCGATCCTCGCCAACGGCCTCGGCGCGGGGCCGGTGCTGCTCGCGGGCTCGGAGGAGCAACAAGAGACCTGGCTTCCGCCGCTTCTCGAGGAGCCGATCCTCTGCTCGTTCGGCCTGTCGGAGCCCGACGCCGGGTCGGATGTCGCACGCATGAAGACGACCGCTGTGCGCCGCGGCGACGAGTACGTCCTGAACGGGTCGAAGACCTTCATCACGAACGCGGGCCACGCGACCTGGACGGTCGTCTTCGCGAAGACGGACCCGAGCAAGGCCCACCGCGGGATCTCGGCGTTCGTCGTCCCGATGGACACTCCCGGCGTCCAGATCGAGAAGCACCTCGACAAGATGGGACAGCGCTCGACGGACACCTCCGCGTTCGCGCTCACCGATGTCGTCGTGCCGGCCGAGAACCGCATCGGTGAGGAGGGTGAAGGCTTCAAGATCGCGATGCGGACGCTCGACTTCACGCGACCGGGTACGGCCGCCGGCGCAGTGGGAGTTGCCCAGGCCGCCTTCGAGCTCGCGGTCGAGTATGCGAAGGAGCGCGTCACGTTCGACGTGCCGATCGCGATGCACCAGGGAGTCAACTTCATGATCGCGGACATGGCGACCGAGATCGAGGCGTCGCGCCTTCTCGTTTGGCAGTCCGCGTGGCTCCACGATCAGGGCGAGCGGGCCACGCTGCAGTCGTCGTTCGCGAAGCGCTTTGCAGCCGACACCGCGATGAAGGTGACGACGGACGCGGTGCAGGTATTCGGCGGCTACGGGTACATCAAGGAGTACCCGGTCGAGAAGCTGATGCGCGACGCGAAGCTCTTCCAGATCTACGAGGGCACGTCGCAGATCCAGCGCCTCGTCATCGCGAAAGAGATCTTCCTGCCGCGCGGCGACTGAGCATCTAGGGTCTCGCCATGGCGCTCGAGATCGACCTCTCCGGGCGCGTCGCCCTGGTAACCGGTGGATCGCGCGGGCTCGGCCGGGCGGACGCGCTGACGCTCGCCCGAGCCGGCGCGGACGTCGCGATCGCCGACATCCTCGTCGAGTCCGAGCTGTCGGAGGACACGGACAGCTGGGGCGCGCTCGCCACGGCCGCCCGCGCGCAGGGCCTCGTCCACACGGAGGAGACCGTCGAGGAGATTCAGTCGCTCGGCCGCCGCTCGCTGGCAGTTCGCTGCGACGTCACCGACCGCGAGCAGGTCTCTGCGGCCGTGGGTCGGACGGTCGAGGAGCTCGGCTCCGTGGACATCCTCGTGAACAACGCCGGCACGCTCGATCACGTCGGGCAGTTCCAGTCCCAAAGCCCGGAGCTGTGGGAGCGCGACCTTCGGGTCAACCTGACCGGCGGCTTCAACTGCGCGCAGGCGGTCTGGCCGCACATGCAGGAGCGGGGGTGGGGTCGGATCGTGAACATGGCCTCCGTCGCCGGTACGCTCGGCGGCTTCGGGCAGGCGAGCTACTCGACGACGAAGTCGGGGATTCTCGGGCTCACGAAGACGCTCGCGATGGAAGGTGGCCGGCACGGGATCACGTGCAACGCGATCGTGCCCGGGATCATCGGAACCGAGGCGTTTCACATGGCGAACGCCGCGATGAACGAGCGGATTGCCGCCCGCACCGTCTTCAAGCGCCCAGGGGAGCCGCAGGACATCGCCAATGCGATTGCATTTCTCTGCTCCGATCTCGCGGCGTATGTCACCGGCGTGGAGCTCTACGTGTCCGGCGGGATCGAGCTCTTCGTCTTCTGAGTGCCTCTTTCTTAGGGGCACCCCATCCCACCACCCGCTGCCAATTCTAGTCGGTGAAGGCGCACGAGTGGTTCCGATTTACGTCGCGAATGAGTGCCAATCCTTCACTGGAACGTCACGATCGGGAGAGGGTGGATCACCTCTAGAATTCGCGCGTCGATGCGCGCCGAGTCGCCTCTATATGCACCCCGCAGTCGTGCCCGTCGGCGCGGGCGTCCGACGACCGCCATCGTGGCGGGCGTTCTCGTTGCCGTTGCGGCGTTCGTCGTCCTCGTCGGTCTCGCCTTCGCAGGCTCGAGGAGCGAGCTCGCGTCGGGCACCCAGGTGGCCGGAGTCGACGTCAGCGGTCTGACGCGGGGCGAGGCTGTCGCGAAGCTCGAGTCGCTCTTCGAGGAACGCTCCGGTGTGCCCGTCGAGTTCATCGCGGGCACGACGTCCCACGCGTTCGCCGCGAACCAGCTCGGCGTCCAGCCCGACTGGGCCGGCGCGGTTGCAGCCGCCGGCCGTGCCGGCGACGGCTTCGGCCCGTTGCGAGGTTTCCGCCGCATCCGCGCCCGCGTGTTCGGCGCTGAGGTGCTCCCGCGTCTCGCGGTCTCGAATGCGGCCCTCGAGTTTGCGCTCGACAGGATCGCGGCCGACGTCAACCGACGCCCCAAGAGCGCCGCGCTCGTCCGTCGCGGTCTGCGCGTTCAGGTCGTTCCCGGACGTGCTGGGAGCCGACTCGACCGCGAGGCCTCCGCCGAGCTCGTCGTTCGCACGCTCGGCCAGGTCGTGCGAACGCCGGGTGCGACGGCGCTCCCCGTGAGGGTCACGGCACCGCCCGTCAGCGCGGCAATGCTGGCCGGCGCTGCGGAGCGCGCTCGCACGGCGCTCTCGAGCCCCGTCGTCCTGAAGATCGCAACGCGGAGCTTCCGTGTGCCGCGCTGGCGAATGGCCGAGCTGTTGAGTCTTCCGCGTGGAGGAGCGACGAAGCTCGCGATCGGCGGCCCGGCGGCCGATGCCTACTTCCGGAAACTGTCGGCGAGGATCGGCAGGCCGGCGTGGGACGCGGACTTCGCGGTGTACGGCGAATCGGTTCAAGTCGTACCCGCCCGCGACGGGCTCGAGCTGAACGTCCCGAAGTCGGCACGAGCGATCCTGCGGTCGGCGACTCGCCCGACGAATCGGGTCGCGCGGCTCACGGTTGCCCGTGCAGTCCCCGAGCGCTCCACTGCCGAGGCCCTCGCCATGGGGATCGACACGCGCATGGCCTCCTACAAGACGTACTACTCGGGGACGTCGGACCGGATCACGAACCTCCAGCTGGGCGTTGGCGCCCTCGACGGCACGCTTGTCGCGCCCGGAGCGACCTTCTCGCTGAACGAGGCCATCGGCGAGCGAACCGTCGAGCGCGGGTTCCGGCCGGCACCGGTCATCATCGGCAACGAGTACGCGGAGGAGGTCGGTGGAGGAACCTCGCAGGTGGCGACGACCGCGTTCAACGCCGCCTGGGAGGCGGGCCTCGACATCAGTGAGCGCCATCCGCACTCGCTCTACATCAGCCGCTATCAGCTCGGACGCGACGCGACCGTGTACTGGCCGTCACTCGATCTCAAGTTCGTGAACGACACCGAGACCTGGGTGCTCGTCAAGGGCTTCGCCGAAGGAGACGGAATCAGCATCGCCATCTACGGCGGCGAATCGCGTCGTGTCGAGAGCTCGGCGTCCGCCCTCGTCGTAACGGGACCCGTGCCCGTCGAGCGCATCGAGGATCCCGCACTGGCGAAGGGCGAGACGCTCGTCGAGCAGGAGGGGTCGGCGCCGACGCGGACGTCGGCGACGCGAGAGGTGTACTCCTCCGACGGTGAGCTCATCCACTCGGAGACTTGGACGACGTCGTACGACGGCGAGGATCGCATCGTCCGTGTCGGCACGAAGATCGAGCCGAAGAAGACGAAGCTCGTTCCCGCGACGCCGACCCCGGGTCCGGCGCCCACGCCCGATCCCGGCACTACGCCGACGAAGCCTCGGCCGTAGCGATCGCGTCGGCGAGCCACTCGGGTACGCGGGTGGGCCGGTACGTGTCGCGGTCGACCACCGCGTGCCGCGTGTAGCCGTCGGCGACGAGCTCTCCGTCATGTTCGACCGCGTACTCGTAGGTGAAGCGCGCACCGCGCATGCCCGTGCAGCGCGTCCAGACCGTGAGCGTCTCGTCGAACGTCGCCGCGCGGTGGTAGTGGAGGCATACCTCGGTCGTCAGTGCCTCGATCCCGCGGTCGCGGATCGCCTGGTAGCCGCCGGCGTGACGCGCGAGGTACGCGACGCGCGCAACCTCGAGCCAGACGACGAACGACGCGTGGTGCGCGATGCCCTGGGCGTCCGTCTCCGCGAATCGGATTCGCACGTCGGTCGAGAACGAGAAGCCGTCCACGGTGCCCACCCTACGATTCGTCCATGTCGGCCGCTGCCCTAGCCGCCCTCATCAGCGAGCGCCAGCCGTGCGTCGTCATGACGGGCGCCGGCGTCTCGACCGAGTCCGGGATTCCGGACTTTCGCTCCGCGACCGGGATCTGGGCCGAGGTCGATCCGTTCGAGGTCGCTTCGCTCCGTGCATTCAGACGCGACCCGGAGCATGTCTGGAGCTTCTATCGCGAGCGGCTCCACGTGCTGCGCGACGCGGCGCCGAACGCCGCTCACGAGGCGCTGGCGGCGCTCGAGGCGCGCGGGTTCGTGCAGGCCGTCGTGACCCAGAACATCGACCTCCTGCACACCCGGGCGGGAAGTAGGGATGTCGTCGAGGTTCACGGCTCGATCCGCTCTGCACAGTGTCTCGGCTGTCTCTGGACGGAGCAGGCGGACGCGTTGCTCGCTCAGCTCGAAACGAGCCCGACGCCGTCGTGTCCGCGGTGCGGTGAGGTGCTCAAGCCGGGAGTCGTTCTCTTCGGTGAGCTCCTGCCCGCGGCGGCGATGGAAAGGGCGACGCAGCTCGCTCGTGGCGCGCGCCTCGTGCTCGTCGTCGGGTCGTCGCTCGAGGTGTGGCCGGTGGCCGGGCTGCCCCTCGAGGCGCGCGCGTTTGCCATCGTGAACCGCGGGCCGACGGCTCTCGACGACCGGGCGCTGCTGAAGATCGACGCGGCTGCCGGTGAGACGCTGTCGGCCGTTCTCGACGCACTCTGACCGAGCGCATCCTGCCGGCGAATGGTATGACTGTTCCCATGACAACGTCGACGACGGACAAGCCCAAGGCCGACAAGGACTTCGTGACGCGGCTCGCGGACGCGGGCGAGGAGGCGCTGCAGCGCATCGCCGATCTCCCGGGAGGGCAGAAGGCGCTCACCGCGATGAACGACCTGCGGACGCGCGTCGACGACCTCGGCAAGAAGGTTCGCGGCATCGACGCGCTCGAGGAGCGTGTCGCGAAGCTCGAGAAGGACGTCTCGGCACTCAAGAAGGACAAGGCGACTCGTCGCGAGTCGCCGTCAAAGCCCGCAGCGTAGGGGCGAGATATATCTCGCCCTTACGGCGAGACGTGAGGAACCCGCAGCCGCAAGGCGCGCGGCAGGACCTCGAACCGCGCCGGTGTCGTTCCCGGCTGCTCGCCGTCGAGCTCGATCGGAAGCGGTTCGTCGGCGTCGACGGTGACCACGCTTGCGCGGAGAAGCTCGAGCCGCGGGTGGGGGAGGTGTTTGCCCTTGTATGTCTTCGGGAGGACGAAGGCGAGGTCGCGCTTCGTCACGTCGCCGATGAGCAGCACGTCGAAGAGGCCGTCGTCGGGCTCCGCGTCGGGGCACATCATCATCCCGCCGCCGAGAAAGCGACCGTTGCAGATCATCGCGTCGAGCATCCGGCCGCTGCGAGTCTCGTTACCGACCGTCACGCGCATCTCGCCAGCCTGCCACCCGAAGAACACGGCGAGCGTGGCCCAGTAGTAGGAGATCTTGCCGCCCAGCGCTTTCGACGACTCGTTGGCGCGTTGTGCGATCGCACCCGAGATGCCGGCGCTCCCCACGTTCGCGAAGTACGCGCGCGCCGCCTCGCCGGCCCACGTGCGGTAGGTGACCACACCCGCGTCGATCTCGCGGACCGACCCCCCAAGGGCGACGTCGATGGCCGCGTCGAGGTCTCGCGGGATGTCGAAGGTGCGCACGAAGTCCCAACCGGTTCCGCGCGGAATCACCGCGAGCTCGACCCCGGCGCCGATCACTCCGTTGACGACCTCGTTCACCGACCCGTCTCCGCCCACCACGATCAGCTGCGTCGCGCCGCGACCGATCGCCTCGGCAGCGAGCGTTCCCAGCTGGCCGGGCCCATCCGAGATCAGCGCGTCGCCGTCCAGTCCTCGCGCCGCAGCACGATGGGCGATCTCGGGCCACCGTTTCCCCGTCGAACCACCGGCGGATGCCGGGTTGACGAGGAAGACCGTGCGCCCGGTGCTAGTGGCCGTCGTGACCTGCCGTTGCGGTGTCGAGCGCTATTCGCGTCATCCGCTCCACGGCCGCGCGCAGCTCGTCGTCGGCGATCCGGACGAACTCGCCCGCGACGACGATGTCGCTCACCGTCAGCAGGCACCCTCCGTGCACGCCACGCAGTGCGGCGAGCGTGAAGAGAGCCGCCGCCTCCATCTCGACCGCGAGCACGCCACGCTTCGACCACCGCTCGTACTGCCCCTCGTCCGGATTGTAGAAGAGGTCGCTCGAGACGATCGGCCCGACGCGCAGCGCCTGACCCGAGTGCTTCGCCACGTGCACTGCTTCGTGGACGAGCTCCCAGCTCGCGGTGGGGCAGTGCGGCTCACCGCCGACGAGATGCGTCGCTGTCGCGTCTGCCGGGACGGCGGAGATCGCGACGATCATGTCCCCGAGCGAGTGGTCGGCCTGGAGGCCGCCGCACGTCCCGACGCGCAGGAGGCGCGTGACGCCGAGCTGGATGAGCTCCTCGAAGACGATCGTCGCGCCGGGGCAGCCCATGCCCGTTCCCTGCACGGAGACACGCTTGCCCTCCCACATTCCGGTGTAGCCGAGCAGGCCGCGCTCCTCGTTTACTTGCGTGACGTCGGAGAGGAAGGTTTCCGCGATGTACTTCGCCCGGAGCGGGTCACCAGGTAGGAGGCACGCGTCGGCATAGTCGCCCGGCTCGGCGCGGAGGTGGATCGGCATGGCGGAACCCTACGGGTTCCGCCCAGGAAACACCCCGCTAACCACGGTCACGCCGAGTTCTCTCCTAGAGTTTTTCATTCCGTGCCGAAGAGACTCACCGAGCCGAAGCGCGACCAGATCCTCCGCTTCTGCGCGAAGGATCCGGTCGAGCGGGTGTTTCTCGAGGACGTCGCTCGCCGCGGGCTCGGCCGCTTCGTCGCGCGCGACGACGCCGGCGAGCTCTCGGCTCTCTGCCATCTCGGCATCAACGCCGTCCCGTCGGGGCACGAGTGCGGGACGTTCGCCGAGGACGTCGCGCGTTCTGGGCCCCGCATGCTGATCGGCGAGGAGAGGGCGGTCTCGGAGCTCTGGGCGGAGGCGCGCACCCGCTTGCCGAAGCCGCGCGAGGATCGACCCGGCCAGCCGGTGTACGTGCTGCGTCAGGCGCCCGCGTCGGCGGAGACGGGGCTGCGCGCCGCGCAGGTGGGCGATCTCGAGGTCCTGATGCCGGCGTGCGCGGCCGCACACGAGCAGGAGATCGGCGTCGATCCGCTGCAACGCGATCCGGACGGCTTTCGTTGGCGCACCCGGAGCCAGATCGAGGACGAGCGCTCGTGGCTCTGGGTCGAGGACGGCGTGATTCTCTTCAAGGCGGAGGCGTCGGCCTGGACGCCCCAGGCGGTGCAGCTCCAGCAGGTCTGGGTCGACCCGGCCGTCCGCCGGCAGGGCTACGGTGCGCGCGGCCTCGCGGATCTCTGCCGCCTTCTCCTCGAGCGAGTTCCGACGGTCTGCCTGTTCGTGCGTGCCGAGAACGATCCCGCGATTCGCCTGTACGAGGCAATCGGTATGGAGCACGTCCTCGACTATCGCTCGCTCCTGTTCTGATCCGTGCGCGAGCTGTTCCTCGCACGGCACGGCTTCGCGGCATCGAACCGCGACGGCGTTGCGTCCTCGGCGGTGCCGGGCGGCGGGCTCACGCCCGAAGGAGTCGAGCAGGCGCGTGCGCTCGCAGAGGTCCTCGCTGCGGAAGAGATCTCCGTCGCCCTGACGTCGCGGCTCGCGCGCACGCAGGAGACGCTCGCGCTGGCGCTCGACGGACGTGACGTTCCGGTCGTCATCGCGTCCGAGCTCGACGAGATCCACTTCGGCTCGTTCGACGGCGGTCTCCTCGACGACTACCGCGCATGGGCGGCGGCTCACCCACCCGACCTGCCGGCGCCCGGCAGCGGGGAGAGTCGTGCGCAGGCGGCGGCGCGCTTCGCGCGCGGGCTTCGGCTCGTCCTGGCGCGACCCGAAGAGCGCGTCCTCGCGGTCGGCCATGCGCTCGCCATCCGCTACGTCGTCGATGCGACGGTCGGCCTCATCCCGGCGGCACGGATGGCCCCAGTCGAGCATGCCTTTCCATTTCATCTCGACCTTGACGACGTGGAGGCTGCGGCAGCGCTGCTCGAGGCGTGGAGCGATACGCCCGAGTTTCGTGTCGTGTAGCCATGCACGGCAGGCAACACCTGCACAATGGGACCGTGGCATCCCCTATCGCGGAGCACGTCGAGGCGACGGTCCGGCGCCATGAGCTGATCCCGCCCGGCGGCGAGGTGACATGCCTCGTCTCGGGTGGAGCGGATTCGACGTGTCTCTGGCACGTCCTCGGCGAGCTCGGCTATCGCGTCTCCGCCGTCCACGTGAATCACGGCTTGCGCGGAGTCGATTCGGACGAGGACGCGCGCTTCTGCGCCGACCGGATGAACGCCAGCGTCGTGTCCCAGGCGAGCCTCGCCTCGTCCCCGACCGAAGCCCAGCTTCGAGAGACGCGGTATCGGCTGACGGAGGGCGTCGGCCTCCGAGCCACCGGGCACACGGCTTCTGATCAGGTCGAGACCGTCCTCTATCGCCTCGTCTCTTCCGGGAACACGAAGGGCATCAAGTCCAAGCGCGCAGACGGCGTCGTGCGGCCGCTCCTCGAACTCTGGCGCGAAGAGACCGTCCGCTATTGCGAGGAGCATGCGCTCGTGTACCGCGTCGACTCGTCGAACGCCGACACGAAGCGCGGGCTCGTTCGCGACGAGATCCTTCCGCTTCTGCGCCGGCTCCATCCTGGCGCCGACCGGAACCTCCTCGCGCTCGCAGAGGAGCGACCACGGCTTCCGCGCGCACTCGAGCGCACACTCGTAGAGCTCCTCGCGTCGGCGGACGGGACGAGGGCGGCGGATCTCGGCGACGGCGTACGAGCGGTGCGCGAGTACGACGACGTGCGGCTCGAGGGCAGCGTCCGCTTCGGCCCCTGGCGGATCGAGAGCGCGCGACCGGGGCTCGTTGTGCGCACGCGACGGCCTGGAGATCGCCTCGCCGGACGCAGGAAGAAGGTGCAGGATGTGCTCGTGGACGCGAAGGTGCCGAGAGCCGCGCGCGACGCCTGGCCGATGGTCGTCTCGGGCGACGAAGTCGTCGCGGTTCCGGGGATCGCCGAGGCGCCTGGCTGGGAAGGTGCGGTCCAGGCATGGAAGGATCCGGACGGATGACCCAGACCGAGCTCGAGAAGGCCGTCGGCGAAGTCCTCATCGAGGAGGACGCCATCCAGGCACGGATCGGCGAGCTGGGCGCCGAGATCTCCGGCGACTACGCGGGACGCGACCTCCTGCTCGTCGGCGTCCTCAAGGGCGCCGTCTTCTTCATGGCCGACCTGATGAGAGAGCTCACGGTGCCGTGCGAGATCGACTTCATGGCGATCTCGAGCTACGGCGCGGCGACCGACTCCTCGGGAGTCGTACGCATTCTCAAGGACCTCGACATCAACGTCTCGGGACGAGACGTCCTCGTCGTCGAGGACATCATCGACTCGGGCCTGACGCTGTCGTATCTGATGCGAAACCTCGGCGCCCGCAAGCCCGCATCGCTCGAGGTCGTGACGCTCTTGACGAAGCCGGAGCGCCGCGAGATCGACGTGCCTGTGCGCTATGTCGGCTTCGAGATCCCGAACCGTTTCGTCATCGGCTACGGCCTCGACTTCGCGGAGCGGTACCGAAACCTCCCGTACGTCGCGGTCCTGCACGCCGACCTCATCCCCCCGGCGCACTGACTCGTGCCGAAAACCACAGAATCCCCGCAATCAGGTCATAACGGGGGAGGGGGATCGCCCGGCGGGTGCCGAAGAAGGACGGTGCTACCCTCCGACGACCGACCGTGAACCGCTTCTTCCGCAGCGCGCTTTTCCCGCTCATCATCATCGTCGTGCTCGTCTATCTGGCGAGTCAGGTGCTGCTGCCCGGGCGTGCTGAGCAGAAGAAGATCTCGTACTCGCAGCTGATCGACAAGGTGGATGCGGGCGCAGTCAACGAGGTCCTGTTCACGCCTACGCGCCAACAGATCACGGCGGAGCTCGTCGATGGCAGCAAGGTCAAGGTGAACTACCCGACACCGCAGTCGGCGACGGACTTCCAGCGCCGGCTCGAGAAGCAGGGCATCCAGTTCGACTCGAAGGGCACGGGCTCGTCTGCGTGGTGGTCGCTCCTCATCAGCGTCCTCCCGTTCGTGATCCTCATCGCGTTCTGGATCTTCCTGATGAACCAGGTACAGGGCGGCGGCTCGAAGGTCATGAGCTTCGGGAAGAGCCGCGCCAAGCGCATGTCGCCCGACTCGCCGAAGGTCACCTTCAAGGACGTGGCAGGCGCAGACGAGGCGGTCGAGGAGCTCCACGAGATCAAGGAGTTCCTCGAGAACCCGAAGAAGTTCCAGGCGCTCGGGGCGCGCATCCCGAAGGGCGTGCTGCTGTACGGGCCGCCGGGAACCGGCAAGACGCTCCTCGCGCGTGCGGTCGCCGGCGAGGCGGGCGTTCCGTTCTTCTCCATCTCGGGCTCCGACTTCGTGGAGATGTTCGTCGGCGTCGGCGCCTCGCGTGTGCGCGATCTCTTCGAGCAGGCGAAGCAGGCTTCCCCCTGCATCATCTTCATGGACGAGATCGACGCCGTCGGCCGGCACCGCGGCGCGGGTCTCGGCGGCGGCCACGACGAGCGCGAGCAGACCCTGAATCAGCTCCTCGTCGAGATGGACGGCTTCGAGATGAAGGACAACATCATCCTCATCGCGGCGACGAACCGGCCCGACATCCTCGACCCGGCGCTGCTCCGGCCCGGCCGCTTCGACCGCCAGATCGTCGTCGACCGCCCCGATCGACTCGGCCGCCGGAAGATTCTCGAGGTGCACTCGCGCGGCAAGCCGCTCTCGCGCGACATCGACCTCGACACGCTCGCCGCGGGCACCCCTGGCTTCACGGGTGCGGATCTCTCCAACCTCATCAACGAGTCCGCGCTGCTCGCCGCACGCAACGGGAAGAAGATGATCGAGCAGGACGAGCTCGAGGAAGGGATCATGCGCGTCATCGCCGGGCCTGAGAAGAAGGCCCGCCTGCTCTCCGAGAAGGAGCGAAAGATCACGGCGTACCACGAGATGGGCCACGCTCTCGTCGGGCACTACCTCGAGAACACGAACCCCGTCCACAAGATCACGATCGTGTCGCGCGGCCAGGCGCTCGGCCTCACGATCTCGCTGCCGACGGAAGACAAGTACCTGACGACGAAGTCGACGCTCATGGACGAGCTGGCGATGACGCTCGGTGGGCGCGCTGCGGAGGAGCTCGTCTTTCACGAGGTGACGACCGGTGCCGCCAACGACCTCGAGCGGGTCACCGCGGTGGCGAAGCAGATGATCATGCGCTTCGGGATGTCCGAGAAGCTCGGCCCGCGTGTCCTCGGCCGCGCGCACGAGCTCCCGTTCCTCGGGCGCGACATGGGCTCCGAGCCCGACTACTCGGACGAGATCGCGAAGGAGATCGACGACGAGATCCGCCGCGTCATCGAGGAGGGGCACGCCTCGGCCACGACCGTCCTGCGCGCGCACATGGAAGAGCTGCACCGCCTCTCCGCGATTCTCATAGAACGGGAGACGATCGACAAGGATCAGTTCGAGCGCCTGCTGGCCGGCGAGTCCGAGGAGTCCGTCTTCCCGCCGGAGGTCGCCGAGCCGGCGATCGAGGAGCCGGAGGCCGAGAAGAAGCCGAAGCTGAGCCCGCAGCCGCGCCCGATCCCGGGCGCTGCGATGCAGCCTCCGCCACCGGATCCCGCGCCGTCGTAGGGCGAAGCTTGCCTCGCCCCTCGTTCTCGGTCGTCTGACGTCCGCGTGTTCGTTCCCGAGGGCTTCCGGCCACCGTCGGGGCTCGATGCGGAGTCGTTCCGCCTCGAGCCTCTCGGGCCTGAGCACGACGAGCGCGACTACGCAGCGTGGTCGTCGAGCATCGAGCACATCCTCGCGACGCCCGGGTACGGCTCGGGCAGCAGCTGGCCGCACGAGATGAGCCTCGATGCGAACATGGCGGACCTCGAACGGCACGCGCGCGACTTCGCCGACCGAGCGGGATTCACGTACACGGTGCTCGATCCCGAGGGTGAAGTGATCGGCTGCGTGTACGTCTACCCGTCGCGTGACGACGTGCACGACGTCCACGTTCAGTCATGGGTGCGCGAGTCGCATGCCGAGCTCGACGCGCCACTCAGAAGAGTTGTAACGGACTGGCTGGCTCGCGACTGGCCGTTCGAGCAGCCGCTCTACGCGCCGTCGCTCGGCTGACGCTGCGCGCGTGCGACCACGAGCAACGTCGCGAGAACCGCCGCCGTCGCGACCGCTCCGAGCAGATCGAGCGCGAGCCCGCGTGCGCGCACCGCGTCGACGAGGGCAAGAAGAACCATCGCAACGAGGAACGCGGCGACGCCGAGCAGCGCGACGAAAGCGGCACGCCGGAGTCCGTCGCCGACGTGGCCGAGCCAGCGCGTACGCTCCTCGCGCGACCAGTAAGCGAGCTCGGTGCAGAGGAGCAGGCCCGCGGCGACGGCCGGCGCGGCGACATCGAGCGGCGCGTCCGCGAGCGCGAGCTCGGCCGCGTAGAGCCCGCCCGTGAGCGCTGCGGCGACCGGAACGAGCGGCGACCACCCGAGCACGATCCCGGCGACGAGTGCGAGGAATGCGATGGCGCCGATCCGCGCGCCGACTTCCTGGAATACCTCGTCACCGCGCGCCATCGGCACGGCAAGGACTGCGATGAGGCAGACCGCACTGCCAGCGCCGGTCGCTAGGCGCGCGCCAGCCGCGCGTAGCGCCTGTATGTCCTCACCTCCTCGAGCACTGTGTCGAGCTCGGCCTCGCTCCAGGTCGCAACACCGATCCCGAGGGCCACGAGCCGAGCGCGGATCACCTCACGCTCGAGGAGCCAGAGGCGGTAGGCGAGCCTGTCGGTCTCCGAACGGCCGCGCTCCACGAGCGGTACCGGGTCGATCTCGACGACGGCGACGTCGTAGCGACGACCGCGGAGATCCTCGAGGGCGGTGATGAAGCGCTGGTCGACGAGCGGGGTGAGCCCGAGTACGAGCGACTTCGCAGGGAGAATTCTCGACGGGATCAGATTGACGTCACGCCAGGTGTACGTCGGCTCGACGCCCGTCTCGAGCATCGTCTCGATGAGCCTGTAGCGCTGCGTTGTACCCATGCCGGGCTGGAGCCAGCGCAGGACCCCGCCGAATCCGACGAGCCCGACACGGTCGCGCCGCTCGAGGTACCGCGTGGCGAGTGCTGCGGCAGCACGGACGGCATCCTCGAGCACGCTCCGACCGTTGCCGCGAACGTCCGCGAAGCTGTCGAGGAAGAGCACGACGTCGGTGTTGCGCTCCGGATGGCGCTCGTTCACGACGAGCCCCTGTCGGCGTGCCGAGGCGCGCCAGTTGATCGCGCGGACTCGATCGCCCGGTACGAAGTCGCGAATGTCGGCGTACTCGACGCCTTCGCCTTTCGCGCGCGCGACCTCGCTTCCCGCGAGTGCTTGCGTCTCGAGGGGGGCGAGGATGCGATGAAGTGTCAGCGGGCTCGGATACGCCTTGAGGCGCTGCGAGTTCTCGAAGCGCGCCTCCCACGTGACGAGTCGCAGCGCGTCGCGGGCGCGCACGTCGACGTGCCCGAGGTCGAACACTCCCCAGCGCCTGCACTGCAGCCCGAGGCGTAGCTCGCGGCTCTCGTCGGCCCGCAGACGCAGCGCGTGCGCGCTCGATCCGTCGACAACCTCCATTCCAGGCGGAAGCGTCAGGAGGAGCTCGAGTCGTTCGACTGGTCGATCGGTGTGGACGTCCACGACCGCCTCGAACTCGGTGCCCTCGAGTGCGCGATCGGTGGCGAGTCCGAACTCGACCGAGATGCGGGGCTCTCGCGCTGCACGCGTGCCGACGGCGAGGACGAGGGCGAACGGTGCAGCGATGGCAGCGAGCTCCGGACGCCGGAGCGCCAGCGCTCCGATCAGACCGACGGCGGCGAGCGACGCGTACCCGAGAAGGCGCGGGTTTGCGGTTCTCGTCACGCCGGCGGCGCGGCGGCTGTGACGTCCTCAGCCCGCGGCGTCGGCACTGTGTCGAGCACCTCGCGGACGACGTCCGCGGCGGAGACACGCTGCACCCAGAGCTCCGGTCGCAACACGAGCCGGTGAGCGAGCCCCGGCACGGCGACGGCCTTGACGTCGTCGGGCAGCACGTAGTCGCGACCCTGGAGCGCGGCGCGGCAGCGTGCGAGCTTCAGGAGCGCAAGACTTCCCCGCAGGCTTGCGCCGACCGCCGTCGACGGCGAGTGCCGCGTCGCCGCGACGAGGTCGACGCAGTACCCCTGCACGCTCTCCGCGACGTGCACGCGCTCGATCGTCCGCTGCATGGCGAGGAGCGTTTCGCGATCGACGACCGCGCCGAGCTCGAGGTCGTCTGCCGCGCGGTCGATCCGTCGAGCCAGCACGTCGATCTCACCGTCGCGGTCCGGATAGCCGAACGCGGTGCGCAGGAGAAAGCGATCGAGCTGCGCTTCGGGCAGCGGGTACGTCCCCTCGTACTCGATCGGGTTCTGCGTCGCGATCACGAGGAACGGCGGCTCCAGCCGATGCGTGACTCCGTCGATCGTCACCTGTCGTTCCTGCATCGCCTCGAGCAACGCCGCCTGCGTCTTCGGCGGTGCGCGGTTGATCTCGTCCGAGAGGAGGAGGTTCGCGAAGATCGGCCCCGGACGGAACTCGAAGTCGCCGTCGCGCTGGTTCCAGATCGACGAGCCCGTTACGTCCGAGGGCATGAGGTCGGGCGTGAACTGGATGCGCGCGAAGCGGATGCTCAGGGCTTGCGCGAACGAGCGCGCCGCGAGGGTCTTCGCGAGGCCGGGAAAGTCCTCGAGGAGGACGTGGCCGTCGGCGAGGAAGCCGAGCCAGACGAGCTCGAGGGCGTCCCGCTTGCCGACGACGGCTTTCTCGACCTCGTCGAGCACCCGGTCGGAGAGCTCCTGAACCTGTGTGAGCTCCATCAGATCGCCTCCAGCGCGTCGACGACCTTGCCGAGCTCGCCTGGCGCCATCCCCTTCGCGAGTCGGTCCTCGGGCGCCGGCCGGCCAGGGCGGACGAGCTCCCAGGCGTTCTCGCCGAGAATCGCGTGCGCCGCCTCGGGGCTCTCGGCAAGAGATACGTGCCGCCGAGAGCTCAGAAGCCCGGCGCCGAGCGCGCGCAACCGGGGAACGAGGCGGTAGTGCAGATCGAACGAGCCCGCGGCGGCGAGCGCGGTCTCGTGCTCGATCCGCGCGAGGTTGGGCGGAGGCACGCGCTTGGCCGCGCGCCTCGGCGCTTCGCGTAGCAGCGTCTCGTCGGGATAGGCGCGGCGGAGAGCGAGCAGGAGGACGACGATGGCCGCAACGCAGAGCAGGAGCGCGTAAATGCGGACACCGAGCGCGAGCCGTCCTGGCGCGATGAGCGCGATCCCGACGAGAGCGATCGTGGGCACGACCAGAGGGCGCGCGGCGGCGAGGACGTCCCTCCTCACGAGCTCGGCTCGAGCGCCGCCACGGCGGGCGCAGGCGGTGGGCTCTCCCGATCGATTCGCAGCGCGTCACGCACCTGCTCGAGTGCGTCGATGGCCTCCTCCTTCATCGCGGTGTCCACGTTGTGTTGCGAGAACTTAGCCCGCTTGAAGAGCGCCGTCAGGCGCTCGACCGCACGCGCGTCGAGCGCGACGTCGTGGAGGACGCGTGGGAGGTACTCGTCCGAAGTCTCGGCAGGTCGGCGTGGGACGCCGTTCGCAGCCAGCACGCGCTCGAGCCGCGCATAGGCCGCGATGATCGCGCGCCGCGGGTCGGCCTCGGCACGCAGATCGTCGAGCGTGTCGTCGAAGACGACAGCCAGCTGCTCCGCAAGGGCCTCGCCCGAGCGCCGACCTCGCCGGGCGCGTCGCTCCGACACGACGTACGCGACGATTGCGGCGACGGCAAGGCCGAGCACGATCGCGATCGGAAGCCAAGAGACGCTCGGCTCGTAGGGTGCCGGCGCCTCCGGTTCCGGCGTCGTCGATATCGGCGTCGTGCGGGGAAACGCAGACTCGCCATCCTCCTCCGCCGGTGCCGGACGCTCCCAGTTCCTGAGACGCCAGTACGCCACGCCCGTGAAGAGGACCAGGACGAGGAGAGTGGAGACCATTCCGATGCGCGGGACCTCGCCCCCACTGGCCCTTCTCTGCGTGAGCGCATACAGGATGAGCCCGCCTCCGACCAGCACCGCGAGGAACCACAGCGTGAAGAACGCGTCGAGAAGCGATTCGGACGGCGGACGCGTCTCGTTCGAGCCGCCCGGAGTGGAGCCCGTGGACGCGATCGCCACGACGGCGACGAGCGCGAGCACGACGAGCGCCGGTAGGACCACGCTGGTGGCCCTACCGTGCACGCGCTGTCCGCGTTAGGCGACGCCCGGTTCGTTCATCGGCAGCGAGCCGGTGTCCTTGCTTGCCCAGTACCGGTTCAGGGCGCCCTGGATCTTGATGAACCAGACGAATGCCCCGATGATCGGCAGGAGCAGCCAGAGGCCCGTCCAGCCGCTGAAGGGTGCCGGCCGCCCGTCCTGTGTGTACATCTTCCCGACCTCGGATGGGACGAGGAACCACGTGACGGGGGAGACGACGATGTAGATCACGAGGCCGAGAACGCCCCCGACGCCCTGACCGGAGTGGTTCTTCACCTCGTCCTGGGTCTTGAACACCCAGTACAGCGTGTAGATCCCGAGGGTGATGATCGCCATCACGATTGCGAAGCCGATGCCTCTCGGCTGGCCGAGTGGGCCGCTGTTCGATGCAGCTGTGTCCATGGAGCGCGATTCTGGCTCTCTTATCAGACGGAGCGACCTCTAATCTGGGCCGCGTGAGCGCGCGGGAGCCTTTCGAGAAGCGCTGGCCGCGGCCGTCCGTCATGGGCGTGCTCAACGTCACGCCCGACAGCTTTTCCGACGGAGGCCGGTTCGTCGAGCCGTCTGCAGCGCTCGAGCACGCCAGAAGGCTCGCCGCCGATGGCGCTGCGCTCATTGACGTCGGCGGCGAGTCGACGCGGCCCGGCGCAGCGCCAGTCGCGGCCGAGGAGGAGCTCGCCCGTGTCGTTCCGGTGCTCGAAGGCCTCTCCGGGCTCGCGCTGTCCATCGATACGTCGAAGGCGGAGGTCGCTCGCCGCGCGCTCGAGCTCGGCGTGGAGCTCGTCAACGACGTGACCGCACTCCGGGGCGACCCCGCCATGGTGGAGGTGGTCGCGGGGGGAGGGGCGTACGTCTGTCTCATGCACATGCAGGGGGAGCCAGGGACGATGCAGGCCGCTCCTCATTACGACGACGTGGTCACCGATGTGTTGGCCTTCCTCGAGGAGCGCCTGGCCTTCGCTGTGGAGCAGGGCGTGCGCGAGGAGCTCGTCTGCATCGATCCAGGGATCGGCTTCGGCAAGACGCCGGACCAGAACCTCGAGCTGATCCGGCGGCTCGACGAGCTGTGTGCGCTCGGTCGGCCCGTGCTCGTGGGCGTTTCGCGAAAGAGCACGTTCGGCAAGGCCCTCGGAGATGCGAGCGCTCGACAGGGAACACTCGCCGGCTCGCTGGCGGCTGCGGTGGCGGCGTTCGAGCGCGGTGCGACGATGATCCGCGCGCACGACGTGCGCGACACAGTAGAAGCGCTCACCGTCGCGGCGGCGGTCGAGCGTGGGAAGATCACCGCGTGAGGATCGAGTTGCAGAGCCTGGTCGTCTTCGGCAATCACGGCTATCTCGAGGAGGAGCGACGCCTCGGACAGCGCTTCCTCGTCGATCTCTCGGTCGACGTGCGCGGAGCCGCATCGGATACCGACCGGATCGAGGACACGGTCGACTACCGCCGCCTGGCGGAGCTCGTGCGCGAGGTGTTCTCCGGCCGGGAGCGACTGCTGCTCGAGGGGCTCGCGGGAGCGGTCGCCGACGGGATCGTCGAGCGCTTCGACGCCATCGACCACGTGCGCGTGCGCGTGCGCAAGCCCGACGTCGTGCTCGATCCGCCCGTCGACTACGCGGCTGTCGTGGTCGAGCGCTCGCGCGAGTGACCGTTGCGTACGTCGGGCTCGGCGCGAACCTCGGAGCACGCGAGGAGACGCTTCGTCGTGCCCTCGAGCTGCTCGCGGAAGCCGACGGCGTTTCCTTGCTCGCCGTCTCGCAGCTGCAAGAGACGGAACCCGTTGGCGTCGTCGACCAGCCGCCGTTCCTCAACGGCGCGGCTGCGCTCGAGACGACACGCACGGCGCGCGGGCTTCTCGACCTGCTGCTCGCGATCGAGGCGTCGCTCGGCCGCGTCCGCGAGGAGCGGTGGGGGCCACGGACCGTCGACCTCGACCTTCTCGTCTACGGGGACGAGGTCGTCGACGAGCCGGGGCTGCGGGTGCCGCACCCGCATCTCCACGAGCGCCGGTTCGCCCTCGAGCCACTGGCCGAGCTGGCGCCCCAGCTCGACGTTCCCGGGCGCGGCCGGGTGTCGGCTCTCCTGACGGCGCTAGACTGAGGCGATGTCGCATCTGGACGACCTCGACGAGTACGAGGCAGAGCTCGAGCTCGCCGTCAAGCGCGAGTACTCCGCTGTCTTTCCGTTGTTTCGGTACTGCGTGCTCACGCAGGACGCCACGTACCTCTGCAACAAGCTCGACCTGGAGGCGCTTCCGCAGACGAGCTACCCGTTCTTCCACGTCCGGATGGAGGATGTGTGGGTCTGGGACAAGAGCCGCCCGAGCCGCATCATCCCGCGCGCCGAGGTGTACACGTCCGGCGACGTCACGGTCGAAGAGCTACGCGGCGAGGGCGAGGAGCCGAGGCTCACGGCCGAGGCGCTCGCCGAGCGACTCGGGCAGCCGCTCGCGGGCGACGACGAGGGCTAGTTGAGTCAGAGCGGCGCTCGGGGAGACACTGACATCGCGGTCGCGAAGCGACCGCCTTCAGGGATTCTCGCGATCGAGAATCCGCGCTAGCGGACTCACGATCTGCGGGATTGAGTCGCGCGATGCTCCTCGCCGTCGACGTCGGCAACACGCAGACCGCGCTCTGCCTCTATCGCGACGCTGAGCTCGTCGACCACTGGAGGCTTGCCACCGAGCGGTCGAGCACCGCGGACGAGCTGGGCGTCCTGCTCGCCGGTCTCCTGGATTTCGACGACGTCGAGGGGATCTGCCTCGCGTCGACGGTGCCCGTACTCGTGCGCGAGTGGGAGGCCCTCGCTGGCAAGTGGGCGCACGCGCCGCTGCTCGTCGTCGGCCCCGGTGTGAAGACCGGGATTCCGATCCGCTACGACGATCCGCGCGAGCTCGGGCCCGACCGGATCGCGAACTCCGTCGCTGCGCGAGAGCGCTACGGCGCGCCCGTGATCGTCGTCGACTTCGGGACGTCGACGAACTTCGACGTCGTCTCGCCCGACGGCGAGTACGTCGGCGGAGTGCTCGCGCCGGGTGTCGAGATCTCGATGGAGGCCCTGTTCGCGCGTGCGGCACGACTTGTGAAGGTCGACTACTCGACGCCCGAGTCGGTGATCGGCAAGACGACCGTGAGCGCCCTGCAGTCCGGGCTCGTCTACGGCTTCGCCGGCCAGGTCGACGGCATCGTCGGACGTATTCGGGGCGAGTTGGGCGTGGATGCGCGCGCGGTCGCAACGGGCGGCCTGGCGGATCTCGTCGCACCACACTCGGAGACGATCGAACTGGTCGACCCGTTCCTCACGCTCGAAGGGCTGCGTCTCGTCTGGGAGCTCAACCTGTGATCCCGGACCCACCTGCCATCGGCCTCTTCGTCGTGGCCGCGCTGGCGCTGCTGCTCGTACCCGGTCCGGCGGTGATCTACGTCGTGACCCGCTCCATCCACCAGGGCCGGCGCGCCGGTCTCGTTTCGGTCCTCGGCATCCACGTCGGCACGCTCGCACACATCGCCGCGGCCACTCTCGGCCTGTCCGCTCTCGTGTTGTCGTCTGCTATGGCATTCACCGCGGTCAAGATCGCCGGCGCCGCCTACCTGATCGGCCTCGGGCTGTGGACACTCCTCTCGCGCAGGGCCGAGTCGGACGTGGCGCTCGGCGGTGAGAGAAACCTGCGCCGCGCGTTCGCGCAAGGGGTCGTGGTGAACGTGCTCAATCCGAAAGCCGCGCTGTTCTTCCTCGCGTTCCTGCCGCAGTTCGTCGATCCGAACGCACCGCATCCCGCCGCTCAGATTGCGTTTCTCGGCTTCCTGTTCGCGTTTCTCGGGCTGATCACCGACTCGCTGTGGGCTCTCGTCGCCGGCACCGCCGGAGGAGTGGTGCGCCGCTCGCGCCGTTTCGTACGAACGCAGCGCTACGTCAGCGGGACGGTCTACATCGGGCTCGGAGTGGCAACCGCATTTGCTGCGCCCGCCCACGGAGAACCGTAGGGGCGAGATCGATCTCGCCCCTGCCTGCGACGGCGTTCCTGGGCGGTGCCGCGGCCGCCCTACCCGCCGCCGTAGATCGAGACGGGCAGCTCGAGCGTGAGCTCTGCGCCCGACGGGATCTCGGCCTCGAGCCGTTCGACGATCTCGTACGCGCCCGGCGCAGCGGCAAGCAGCCTGCGTTCGACCTCATCGGTCGAGTCGAGCTGCACGAGCTCCTGCTTGAACTCCTTCGGGAACCGTCCCTGGCCAAGGTACCAGCCGTAGAACTTCTTCAGGAATCCGGATGCGCGGCGCTCGCCCAGCTCGCGTACCGTCTCCCGCACGAAGAGGACGAGCTCCGCTGCGACCTCCTCGCGTGTCGGCTCGGCTGAGTCCCCGTCGACGATCTCGCGAAGCGCCCACGGGTTTCCCTGCGCGCCGCGACCGACCATGACCGCCTCGGCTCCAGTCGTCGCGAGCACCGCCTGTGCGCGGGCACGAGACGTCACGTCGCCGGACGCGACGACCGGCACGTCGATGAGCGAGACGAGCTCGGCGGTGAGGGTGTGATCAGCGGTGCCCGTGTACATCTGCTGCGCCGAGCGGGGGTGGAGCGTCAGCGACGAGGCGCCCGCCTCGACGAGCCGCGGACCGAGTTCCAGTGCAGCTCGTGAGCCGTTCTGCACGCCTCGTCGGAGCTTGACGGTCACGGGGACGCTCACGGCATCCGCGATCGCACCGATGATCCGGCACGCGAGGTCTTGATCCTCGAGGAGGTGTGCGCCCGCGCCCGTCTTCGTGACCTTCTTCACCGGACATCCGAAGTTGACGTCCACGATGTCGGCACCCACGGCCTCGACCATCCTCGCGGCGTCCGCCATCGTCCGGGGATCGGAGCCGAAGAGCTGGATCGCGAGCGGGTGCTCGTCGGAGGCGACGCGGAGATACCCGAGGGTCTTCTCGTTCCGATGCTCGATCCCGGCGCAGCTGACCATCTCGGAGCAGACGAGCCCCGCGCCGTAGCGGCGGCCCTGCCGGCGGAACGCCTGGACGCTGACGCCCGCCATGGGGGCGAGCACGAGCCTCGTCGGTACCTCGATGGGGCCGATGTGCCACGGTTCGCGAAGGTCGAGCACGGCTGTCGGATGGTACTCGCGGGCTGTTTGACGCTTCTCGAACGGGGTAGCTACCATTCCCGACCGTTGTCGGGGCCTGAGGGCCCCGCAATCTCATCTCTGGAGGGCATTTTCGTGAAGGACGTGATCCTCACTCCCGAGGGCTACAAGCAGCTGAAGGCGGAGCTGGAGGTCTTGACGACCCGGAAGCGGCGTGAGATCGCCGAGCGCATCGCCGCTGCGCGCGAGTTCGGCGAGATCGCCGAGAACGCTGAGTACGACGACGCGAAGAACGAGCAGATGATGCTCGAGCATCGCATCTCCCAGCTCGAGGAGCGCCTCGCGAACGCCCAGGTCATCGACAAGCGGAAGGTCGATACCAGCATCGTCTCGGTCGGCGCCGTCGTCCGCCTGCGCGATGTCGATGCGAAGGAGACGACCGAGTACTTCATCGTCGGCTCCGCCGAGGCGAATCCGGCCGAGCGCAAGCTCTCCAACGAGTCGCCGGTCGGCAAGGCGATCATGGGCCGCAAGAAGGGCGAGACCGTCGAGGTCGTGACGCCGCGCGGCTCGAAGGTGAAGTTCAAGATCATGGAGATCAAGGCCGCGTAGCGCGGTCGGACTTCCAAGACTCGTTTGCGCTAGCCCGGTCGCCGTCGCTTCTCCCGGTCGACTCCCTGACGACTGCGCGTAAACGCGTGTCCGCTGAGATGGACACGATTCCAGGTCTGCTTCTCGAAACCGACCTCGCGTTCGCCTTCGCCGCAGTTGCGGCCTCCGCGCTGTGGCTCGGCGCTGCCGCCGCAGTCTTGGTCTCACGGACGCCGCCACAACCCCCGGTCGGCCCGAGGACGCTCGACCTCGGCCCCGAGCCACCCGCCGTCGCGAACTTCCTCGTCCACGGCTTTCGCGTGACCGACGACGCGGTGCCGGCCACGCTCATCGATCTTGCAGCGCGCAACGTCGTCGACATCGAGCAGCGAGGCCCGGGCATGTTCTACGTCCGGCTGCGGCCGACGGATGCCGCGACCTCGAGTGCTTATGACCAGCGCGTCCTCGAGCATCTCCGTGGCGTCGCGCACGACGACGTCGTTCCGGCCGCTGCGCTCACCACCGGCCCGCAGCACGAGTCCGCGCGCTGGCGCCGGGGCTTCGTATCGGCCGTCGTCGCGGATGCGCAGTCGCGTGGGCTCTCGCGTGAGGCCGTCGGTGGGTCCGAGCTCACGGGCTCACGGGCGCGGCAGCGATCCCGGCACTTCTGGCGTGGGCGGCGTGGGAGGCCGGTGTCGGCGTGACGCTTCTGATCGCCGGCATCGCGCTCGTCGGGTGGATCAGGAGACGGCATCCGCAGCGGGAGACGCCGGCGGGGATGGAGGCGGCGTCGCGCTGGCTCGGAGTTCGCGCAGCGATCGCCGAGAATCCCGTCTTCGCGACGCACTCGCCGCTCCAGGTCGAGCTCTGGGATCGCCTGCTCGCCTACGGCGCGGCCCTCGGCGTCGCGTCCGGCGCAAGCCAACCGCTTCCGCTGGGCGTCGAGTCGGACACGGAGGCGTGGACCGCGTACGGCGGTCAGTGGCGTCGCCTGCGCATTTCGTACCCGCGCCGTTGGCCACCGGGTTGGGGAGCGGACCCGACCGTCGCGCTGCTCGTGGGGCTGGCGGTTGCCGTCGGGGCGGGCTCGATCCTCTACGTCTCCGCGCCGTCGTTCCTCGACGCCGGTGTCTTCGGTGTTGTCCCGTTCGCCGCAGCATGCAGCGCTGTCGTGCTCGGAGCCGCCATGGTCGTGTTGGCGGCAGGGGACTGGCGCACGGCTGTGGAGGTCACAGGACAGATCATCCGTTTGAGGACGTTCGGCGACGACAAGAAGCTCCGCTACTACATCGCGGTCGACGACGGTGAGTCGGACGAGATTCGCGCATGGAAAGTGAGTCGAGCCCGCTACGAGGGCCTCGAGCAAGGCGACCTCGTGACAGCCCGGCTGACGCGGAATCTCGGCTGCGTGCGCTGGATCATCTCCGCAGAGACGGTGTCCACGGCCGGATAGGCTGGCCGCCGTGACGGCGCCCAAGCGATTCCCCGATCGGGATGCGATTGCCGACGTTCGCGCCGCGACCGGGTCGATCGAGCCGGGAAGCGAGCACGACGAGACGCGCCGGCTCGCGGGCCGCGTCATGGCACGCCGCGAGATGGGGAAGCTCGTCTTTGTCGACCTCGTCGACAGGTCGGGACGCATCCAGCTCATGTGCGACACCGGCCGGATCGGTGACGTCGACGTGCATCTCGGTGACGTCGTCGGCGTATCCGGAAGTCCCGCGAAGTCGAGGCGCGGGGAGCCGTCGCTCGCCGTCGACGAGCTGACGGTGCTCGCGCGCAATCGCAGTCCGCTCCCGGACACGTTTCACGGCCTCACCGATACGGAGACGCGCTACCGCAAGCGCTATCTCGACCTGCTCATGAACGAGGAGTCGCGCGACCTCTTCCTCCTGCGCACGAAGGTCGTCTCGTCGATCCGCCGCTACCTCGACGGCGAGGGCTTCGTCGAGGTCGAGACGCCCGTGCTGCAGCCCCGCTACGGGGGTGCGTTCGCGCATCCGTTCGTAACGCATTCGAACGAGCTCGAGGCGGATCTCTACCTTCGCATCGCAACCGAGCTCTACCTCAAGCGGCTGATCGTCGGTGGGCTCGAGCGCGTGTACGAGATCGGCAAGGACTTCCGCAACGAGAGCGTCTCGTACAAGCATCAGCCCGAGTTCACGATGCTCGAGTGGTACGAGGCGTATGCCGACTTCCGCGACACGATGAACCGCATCGAGACGATGCTCGAGCAGGTCGCGCTCGAGGCGCTCGGAACCACGGTCGTCGAGCTCCGTGGGCACGGGATCGACCTGAAGCGCCCCTGGAAGCGCATCGGCTTCGTCGAGTCGCTCGAGGCGCACGAGCTCTGGACGCGCGACGAGAGCGAGCTGCGCGCGTGGCTCACGGAGCGGGGGGTCGACACCGAGGCGGACAAGGACTGGCCACAGCTCGTCGACCACGCGTTCGGTCATTTCGTCGAGCCGAGCCTCGTCGAGCCGACGATCGTCCACGGGCATCCCGTGGAGCTCTCCCCGTTCGCGCGCGTCACCGACGAGGACGACGCGATTACCGAGCGGTTCGAGTACTTCGCAGCCGGCATGGAGCTCGGCAACGCGTACACGGAGATCAACGATGCCGACGAGCAGCAGCGCCGCTTCGACGAGCAGTCGGCGCACGTCGAGGGTGTACGCGGCGACCCGGACTACGTCGACGCGCTCTCCTACGGGATGCCGCCGACGGCCGGGCTCGGTCTCGGGATCGACCGTCTCGTCATGCTCCTGTCAGGACACGAGACCATTCGCGACGTGATCCTCTTTCCGGCGCTGCGCTCGTCCCCCTAGGTCGGAGCTCGCTCGGCCGAGCTACGCGGGCGTCTCCACCTTGTCGCGCTCGAACGCGAGTACGTCTCCGAGGACGTCGTCGAGCGTACGCTCCGGCTGCCAGCCGATCGACGCGCGGATCTTCGCGGTCGAGGGAATGCGATGGAGCATGTCCTCGATCCCGATCCCGTAGACATCGTCGTACGCGACGTACTCGATCCCCGACGCCGACTCCGTGAGCTCCTGCACGCGGCCCGCCAAGGCGTTGATCGAGATGCGCTCCTCGGAGCCGACGTTGTAGATCTCGCCGGACACACCCTCCTCCATCAGGCCCGAGAGCGCGCGGATCGTGTCGGACACGTGGCAGAAGCAGCGCGTCTGCTGACCGTCGCCGTGGATCTCGATCGGTTCTCCGGCGAGCGCGCGCTGCACGAAGGTCGGGATGACCATCCCGTACTGGCCGCTCTGGCGAGGGCCGACCGTGTTGAACAGGCGGACGATGACGCAGTCGAGGTCGTGCTCGGCGTGGTGCGCGAGTGCGAGGAACTCGTCCATCGCCTTCGAGTCCGCGTATGCCCAGCGCTTCTGTGTGGTCGGCCCGTAGATTCGCCGGTCGGTCTCGACGAGCGGTCGCTCCTCGCGGTGGTCGCCGTACACCTCCGAGGTCGACGCGACGAGCACGCGCTTGCCGAAGCGGTGACAGTGCTCGAGGACGATCTCGGTCCCACGCAGGTTCGTCACCAGCGTCTGTACAGGCTGTTCGACGATCAGTCGGACGCCGACGGCCGCAGCGAGGTGGTACACGACGTCGCACTTGTAGACGAGCTCGTTGACGACGGACCAGTGGAGAACGGAGTCGACGACGAGGTGAAAGCCTTCCCGGTCGCGAAGGTGCTCGATGTTGTCGAGCGAGCCCGTCGAGAGATCGTCGAGCACCCATACCTCGCGGCCTTCATCGAGCAACAACTCGGATAGGTGGGATCCGATGAACCCGGCCCCGCCCGTGATTAAGGCTTTGTTGCTCAACGGCCGAGAAGGGTACCGAGGCTGCCGGGCGAACCCGGCGTGTGAGACTCCACACGAGACCAGTCGGCTACGATGACCCGTCCCTTCGACCCGGGGGTGAGGCGACTCCTCCGGTAACCGACCGAAAGGAGCGTCGAGGGAGTTGTTCGAGCGATTCACCGAGCGGGCACGTCAGGTCGTCGTCCTCGCACAGGACGAGGCCAGAGCCCTCAAGCACAACTACATCGGCACGGAGCACATCCTGCTCGGCCTCCTCCGCGAAGAGGAAGGCCTCGCCGCACGCGTGCTCGAGTCGCTCGACATCACGGTGGAAGAGGTTCGCGCCCAGGTCGCCCGCATCGTCGGACAGGGCGACGAGGTCACCACCGGACAGATCCCGTTCACGCCGCGCGCCAAGAAGGTGCTCGAGCTGGCGCTGCGCGAGGCTCTCTCCCTGGGCCACAACTACATCGGGACGGAGCACATTCTGCTCGGTCTCGTGCGCGAGAACGAAGGCGTCGCTGCGCGCATCCTCCTCGACTTCGACGCGGATGCGGAAAAGATTCGCAACGAGATCATCCGCATGCTGTCCGGCCCGGGCCGGCGGCAGTCCGGCGCGAGCGTCGCGCCTGGCGAGAAGACGAAGAGCTCGAAGCTCCTCGACCAGTTCGGCCGCAACCTGACGAAGGCCGCAATCGAGGGCAAGCTCGACCCCGTGGTCGGTCGTCAGACCGAGATCGAGCGCGTGATGCAGATCCTGTCACGCCGCCAGAAGAACAACCCCGTGCTCATAGGCGAGCCCGGCGTCGGCAAGACGGCCGTCGTCGAGGGCCTCGCGTCGCGCATCTCCTCGAGCCAGGTGCCCGAGCTCCTCAAGGGGAAGCAGATCTACACCCTCGACCTCGCGGCGCTCGTCGCCGGGTCGAAGTACCGCGGTGAGTTCGAGGAGCGGCTGAAGAAGGTGATGAAGGAGATCACCCAGCGCGGCGACATCATTCTCTTCATCGACGAGCTCCACAACCTCGTCGGCGCCGGCGCTGCGGAGGGCGCGATCGACGCAGCCTCGATCCTCAAGCCCGCGCTCGCGCGCGGCGAGATCCAGACGATCGGCGCGACCACGCTCGACGAGTACCGCAAGTACCTCGAGCGCGACGCTGCGCTCGAGCGCCGCTTCCAGCAGGTGCGCGTCGACGAGCCGACGATCGACGAGACGGTGCAGATTCTGCGCGGGCTGCGCGACCGCTACGAGGCACATCACCGCTGCAAGATCACCGACGAGGCGCTCGCCGCAGCGGCGTCCCTCGCCGACCGCTACATCCAGGACCGACATCTCCCCGACAAGGCGATCGACCTCATCGACGAGGCCGGCTCGCGAGTCCGTATCGCGACGATGTCGGCGCCGCCTCGCTACCGCGAGCTCGAGGAGGAGATCGACAAGGTGCGCGCCGACAAGGAAGGCGCGATCGAGGCGCAGGAGTTCGAGAAGGCCGCCCAGCTTCGCGACAAGGAGCGCAAGCTCTCGCAGAAGAAGAAGGAGCTCGAGGAGGAGTGGCGCAACCAGGCCGACGAGGAGCAGCCGGAGATCGGCGAGGATGAGATCGCCGACATCGTCTCCATGTGGACGGGAATCCCCGTGTTCAAGCTCACCGAGGCCGAGTCCGCGCGCCTCATCCGCATGGAGGATGAGCTCCACAAGCGTGTCATCGGGCAGCACCAGGCGATCGTGGCCGTCGCCAAATCCATCAGGAGAGCACGCGCCGGCATCAAGGATCCGAAGCGCCCGACCGGCTCGTTCATCTTCCTCGGCCCCTCGGGAGTCGGCAAGACCGAGCTCGCGCGCACGCTCGCCGAGTTCCTGTTCGGCGACGAGGACGCGCTCATCCAGGTCGACATGTCCGAGTACATGGAGAAGCACTCCGTGTCGCGGCTCGTCGGCTCGCCGCCAGGCTATGTCGGCTACGACGAGGGCGGCCAGCTCACGGAAGCCGTGCGACGCAAGCCGTACTCGGTGGTGCTGCTCGACGAGATCGAGAAGGCGCACCCGGACGTGTTCAACATCCTCCTGCAGATCCTCGAGGACGGGAAGCTCACGGACTCGCAGGGGCGGAAGGTCGACTTCCGCAACACGATCGTGATCATGACCTCGAACCTGGGGGCGGCGCAGATCTCCAAGAACCAGACGCTCGGCTTCTCGATCGGCGACGAGCAGGGTCTCTCGTACGACGAGATGAAGGAGCGCGTGATGTCGGAGCTCAAGAAGGTGTTCCGGCCCGAGCTCCTGAACCGCATCGACGAGGTCATCGTCTTCCACAAGCTCGAGAAGGTCGAGATCCTCGAGGTCGTCGACCTGATGATGAAGCGCGTCCGCGAGGAGATGGGCAAGCACGACGTCGTCATCGAGCTCACGGATGACGCGCGCGAGCTGCTCGTCGAGACGGGCTACGACCCGGCCATGGGCGCCCGGCCGCTGCGCCGCGCGATCCAGCGCATGCTCGAGGATCCGCTCGCCGACTTCATCCTCGGCCGCGAGCTCGCGCCCGGGACGACGCTCATCGTCGACCGCCGCGAAAATCCCGCCGAGGGTGAACCGCCGGTCGAGATCCGCGTCATCGAGGGCACGCCGGTGCCGGCCGCCGTCGGCGGCCCGTCGAGCGAGGCCGACGACCTCGCAGAGCTCGCCGAGCTCGTGGACGAGCCGTCCGACTCGTAGGGGCGACGCTTGCGTCGCCCGGAGTGAGGCAAGCCTCACTCCTACAATCGCCTCGGTGAGCTCGATCGAGATCAGGCACGCGAAGCCGTCGGACTACGGGCGGATCATCGGGCGCATCAACGTCTGGTGGGGCGGGCGCGAGATGGCGCCGATGCTTCCGAAGCTCTTCTTCATCCACTTCGAGGGGACGAGCTTCGTCGCCGAGGGTGAGGACGGCGAGCTGCTCGGATTCGTGTGCGGCTTTCTGTCCCAGGCGGCGGATGACGAGGCGTACATCCACTTCGTCGGCGTGACGCCGGAGGATCGCGGGGAAGGGCTCGGCCGCATGCTCTACGAGCGGTTCTTCGACGAGGTGCGGGCCAACGGTCGCAGCGTCGTCCGTTGCGTGACCTCACCTCTCAACCAGGGCTCGCTGGCGTTTCACCGCAAGCTCGGGTTCGAGGTCGAGCGGATCGCTGAGGACTACGACGGGCCGGGCGAAGATCGGGCACTGCTGGTCAAGCGGTTGATCTGACCCCGCGGCGCTTTCGTGCGGCCAGCAGCGGCTCGCGACTCCTGCGCTCAGCGTCCCAGTCGAGGTACGTGCCCGCTGCGACCCCGGCCGCGAGCGCCACGTAGCCGTAGCTCGACCAGGACGAGCCCGCGTCGGTGAGGTTCTTGAGGACGGCCACGGCGAACGTGGCGACGCCCAGACCCAGTGCCAACTTCGACCACGGGACGTCGCTCGACATCTCGACGTCGGTCAGCTTCGTCAAGACCACGAGCGTGAGCGTCGAGAGCACGAGAAGCGCGAGCAGAAGACCCCAGGCGTCGAAGCCGTCGAGCGGGAGCGTGGCAATGCCTGCGCGCCCGTAGTCGACCGCGACGTTCTGCCAGGTGAGAAACAGGCTGAAAAACAACAGCGGCCCGGCGACGAGGACGATCTGCGTGCCTCGCGAGAGACTCTTGAACTTCGCCATCGAGAACCCTTTCGGCGTGTGGATCGGCGTCGGGCTGCCGCAGGCCCGCTGGTGCTTCGCCACAGGGTACTCGCCTTGGTCCGAAATGCGAGGTTTGCAGCGCGTTCTCCGCACGCGAGGCCGCAGCGCAAGGTCGGGCGCCGCGGCCTCGACGCGCGGGAAGCGGTACTAGTGCTCCCGCTGGGTCGACGGCTCGTCGCCCGTCGCGTCCGAAGCCGCCTCGGCCTCGTCCGCCGCACCTTCGGCATGGTCGTGTGCTGGAGGCGCCTCGACGGCGGGCGCCGGAGCGGCAGTCTCCGGCGTTACGGCGGGCGGCGGAGCCGTCGCCACAGGTGCCGCGGGCGCAGCGGCTGCGGAGCTTCCGGATCCGCCGTAGCTGCTCGCCTCGCTCTTCAGCGTGTCGACGCCGCCTGCTTCCTGCACCGTCTGAAACGCACCGACCGCGATCACAATCGCCAGTACTACCCCGATCCAGGCCCAGATCGTCGCATCGTTCGCCGAGGATCGTGAGCAGCTTGATGATCGCGAAGACGAGGATCAGCGTGCCCAGCAGGGCGCCGGTCATCGCGGTCGACACGGGTAGTGGGATGTCCACCGACGCCAGGCGCACGATCAGCCAGGCGAGGAGGACGATCGTCAGGATCCCCAGCGATGCAGGCCAATGCCTTCCCAGCCGCTTGAAGGCGCACCGCCCCGAACTCGACGCCGAGTACCTCCGTCGAACTCCTGCCAGGTGAAGAAGAGGTCGATGAAGAGCAGCACGCCCCCCACGAGCATCAGCTGTGCTCCGCGCCCGAGGGCATTGAATCGCTCCATGCGGCCCGTCCTTTCGTGGTCGTCTGCGGCGGTTGACGGGGACTCTTATGTACCTGGGGCGGTGTTGCAAGCGCGAATGCGCACTTTCGTGACGAACGGCGTCGGACCTCGTTCCTAGACTGGCATCCCGTGGCAAAGGTCACCGTTCAGTTCACCTGCTCCGACTGCGGCACGACGTCCGGGCGCTGGCTCGGAAAGTGCCCCGGTTGCGGCGCGTTCGGAACGCTCGTCGAGGAGCTGCACGGCTCGGCGCGGAGCCGGCGTCTGCGCGTCCGGCGCAGCCTGTCCCGATCGGGGAGGTCTCGGTCGACGAGGCCGAGCGCATCGCCACCGGCGTGTCCGAGCTCGACCGCGTTCTCGGTGGCGGCCTCGTTCCGGCCTCGCTCGTGCTCGTGGGGGGAGAGCCGGGCGTCGGCAAGTCGACGCTCCTGCTCATGCGCGCTCGGCGCCATCGCGCAGGAGCGGAAGCGCGCTGCTCGTGACCGGCGAGGAGTCGGCCGCGCAAGTCTCGCTTCGCGCCGCCCGGCTGGGCGGCGCGGAGACGGTCGAGATCCTCGCCGAGACCGAGCTCGACGTCGTCTGCGCGACGCTCGAGTCGCTACGCCCCGACGTCTGCGTCATCGACTCCGTCCAGACGCTGCACGCGTCGGCGCTCGGTTCGGCTCCCGGCTCGGTCGCCCAGGTGCGCGAGGCCGCGGGGCGGCTCCTGCGCGTCGCGAAGGAGTCCGGCGTCGCGACCGTCCTCGTCGGGCACGTGACGAAGGACGGCGCCGTCGCAGGCCCGCGCGTCCTCGAGCATCTCGTCGACTGCGTGCTGCAGTTCGAGGGCGACCGCTACCACGAGCATCGCATCCTGCGCGCGACGAAGAACCGCTTCGGCTCGACGAACGAGCTCGGCGTCTTCGAGATGACCGCGCGCCGGACTCGTCGGCGTGCCCGATCCTTCGGAGCTCTTCGGGACGACGCGACCCTGGCGAGGTGGGTGCGGCCGTCGGCTGCGCTCTCGAAGGCACGCGGCCGATCCTCCTCGAGGTGCAGGCGCTCGTCGCGCCGACGGATCTCGCGATGCCGCAGACGCGTCGGCACCGGCGTCGACCCGAAGCGCCTGGCGATGATCGTCGCCGTGCTCGGGCGGCACGCCGGCGTCGCGCTCGCGAGTGCGGACGTCTTCGTGAACGTCGCCGGAGGCGTGCGCATCGAGGAGCCGGGCGCCGACCTCGCGGTCGCGCTCGCGATCGCCTCGGCGGCGCGCGGCGCGCCGGTGCGCGAGGGGCTCGCGGCGTTCGGCGAGATCGGTCTCACGGGTCGCTTGCGCCAGGCCTCCCAGGCCGAGCGCCGCCTCGAGGAGTGCGCGAAGCTCGGGGTCGCCATGGTCGTCGCTCCCGAAGGCACGCAGCGGCCGGGCGTCGGTTCGCGTCGCGTCCGCGGAGTCGCTCCGCGCGGCGATCTCGGCAGGGCTCGACGCGAGCGCTCCGCGAGGCCGCTGCATAGCCGTTGCGGTTCCGTTAATCGCCTGTGAAGAACGCGCTATGATGTGACCCGACGCCGGCAGGAAGACGCTGCCGGCACTTTTTCGTGAAGGCGACGGATACCGACATCGGGGAGGCCCTCTTGTTCGACATCGGCGACAAGGTCGTCTATCCGCACCACGGCGCGGGAACAGTCGTGCGGAAGGACAAGCGCGAGGTTCTGGGCGAGACGCGGGAGTACCTCACCATCCAGATCCTCCACAACGACATGACCGTGAACGTGCCCTGCGAGAACGCAGAGCGGGTGGGCCTGCGGACGGTCATCGACCAGAAGACCGTGACCATGGTCGTCAGGACGCTCTCGGGTGGGTCGACCGAGATGCCGAAGAACTGGAACCGTCGCTTCAAGCACAACCGCGACAAGATGAAGACGGGCAACATCTTCGAGCTCGCGGAAGTCGTGCGGAACCTCGCCGTCCGGAACAACGAGAAGGGCCTCTCGACCGGCGAGAAGCAGATGTTCGTGAAGGCGAAGAAGATCCTCGCCTCCGAGCTCATGTACGCGAAGGACATGGACGAGGAAGAGGCTGCCGCCTGGCTCGACGAGGTGCTCTCGCGCGCCGGCCAGCCGAAGCCGAAGTCCCGAGCGAAGCCGAAGGCCGCGACCGCGAGCGCCTAGCGCGCGCTGACGGCGACTCTGGGGGGTGCCTAGACATTTCCGGCGAGCCGGAACTGTCTGGGCGCTGATCGCCGCCGCCGGCTCCGGCGAGCGGCTCGGGATCGATCGGCCGAAGGCGTTCGCCGCCCTCGGCGGGCGGCCGCTGCTCGCCGAGAGCATCGACCGGCTCGATCGCTGCGAGCTCGTCGACGCGATCGTCGTCGCGGCGCCGCCGGGCTGGGAGGAGCCGTCGATCCTCCTCGCGGAGGAGCTCGCGGCCTCGAAGGTCGTCGCGTGCGTCACGGGCGGCGCGACGCGGGCAGAGTCGGTGGCGGCCGCGCTCGCGGAGGTTCCCGAGGAGGCGCTCGTCGTGCTCGTCCACGACGCCGCGCGGCCGCTTCTCGACGACGCCGTGATCGAGCGCCTGCTCGCCCGCTCGGCGAGGGGTTCGACGGCGCGGTTCCGGTCCTCGCCGGTCGCGGACACGCTCAAGCGCGTGCGCGACGGCGCGGTGGTGGAGACCGTCGATCGGGAGGGCCTCGTCGCCGCCAGACGCCGCAGGCATTCCTCGCGCCGACGCTTCGGCGTGCGTTCGCCGGCGACCTCGGCGGATGCGACCGACTGCGCGTCGCTGGTCGAGCGCGCCGGTGGGCGGGTTGCCGTCGTCGACGGCGATCCGCGGCTGCTGAAGGTCACGACGCCGGCCGATCTCGCGCTCGTCGAGTCGTGGCTCTGACGAGCCGTCGTCTTCGACGTCGGCGAGACGCTCGTCGACGAGGAGCGCTGGTGGCGCCGGCTGGCCGATCGCGAGGGGCTGCAGCCGCATGTCGTCTGGGCGGCGCTCGGCGTCACGATCGCGCGCGGCGAGGAGCACACGGCTCTGTGGGGCCACCTCGGGATCGAGCAGCCGCCGCGCTGGTGGCAGGAGATCCCGTACGCGCTCGAGGATCTCTATCCGGACGCGCTCGACTGTCTCGAGCGCGTCCGTGAGCTCGGCCTGCGCGTCGGCATCGTCGGAAACCAGACCGAAGCGCTCGAGGCGTGGGCGCGCGAGTCGGCGCTGCCCGCCGACGTCATCTCGTCGTCGGCGAGCCTCGGCGTGCGCAAGCCCGACCATGCCTTCTTCGACAGGGTGGTCGAGCTGATGCGGCTGCAGCGCCGACGGAGGTCGCCTACGTCGGCGATCGCGTCGACAACGACGTGCTGCCGGCTGCCGCGGCCGGGCTCGTCGCCGATCCATGTCCGACGCGGCCCGTGGGGCCGGCTGCAGCGAACCCCGCCCGAGGCGACGCTCGGCTCGACGACCTCGCCTCGCTGCCCGAGGCGTTAGCCTCGCTGACGTGAGCGGAGCTCCGGGTCGGGATCGGGTACGACGCGCACGCGCTCGAGGAGGGCGTGGCGCTCGTGCTCGGCGGCGTGTCGATCGACTACCCGCGCGGGCTCGCCGGCCACTCGGACGGTGACGTCATCGCGCACGCGCTCATCGACGCGATCCTCGGCGCCGCGAACCTCGGCGACATCGGCTCGCTGTTCCCCTCCGGCGACGAGCAGTACCGCGGCGCGTCGTCGCTCGATCTCCTCTGGGAGGCCTACCGCGAGGTGCGCGAGGCGGGCTGGGAGCTCGTGAACGCGGACTGCGTGCTCGTCGGGGAGGAGCCGCGGATCGGCGACGTGCGCGACGAGATGTGCGAGCGCCTCGCGGGCGCGCTCGGCATCGAGCCGGGGCGCGTGACCGTGCGTGCGACGACGACCGACGGCCTCGGCTTCACCGGGCCGCGGCGAGGGCCTCGCGGCGCAGGCCGTCGCACTCCTCCGGCGATGAACGTCGTCCGCTACGCCGACCGGCCCGACCTCCGGGCAGCGTCGCTTCGAGGAGCTCACGCAGCCGACGTTTCCCGCGTACATGAACGAGAACGAGCCGGGCGACCTCTACTGGGATCGGCTGTACACGGACTTCCCGGACTTCCAGGTCGCGCTCGTCGACGGCGACGACCTCCTCGCCGAGGCGCACGCCATCCCGCTGCCCTGGGACGGCTCGCTCGAGGATCTGCCGTCGGGTTGGGACGAAGGGTTCGTGCGCGGCATGACCTCCGATCGCCCGCACACGGCGCTCATGGCGATCGCGATCAGCGTCGCGCCGAGCCAGCAAGGCCGGCAGCTCTCGAGCCGGATGATCCAGACGTTCACCGACAACGCTCGGGCTGCGGGCTCTCGAACGGCGTCATCGCTCCGGTTCGTCCGACGTGGAAGGAGCGCTACCCGCTCATCCCGATCGAGCGTACGTCGAGCTGGCGGCGAGCCGACGGCTCGCACTTCGACCCGTGGATCCGCGTCCACGAGGTCGTCGGCGGCGAGATCATCGCGCTCGCGCCGCGAGTCGATGATCATCCGCGGCAGGCCGGCCGAGTGGGCGGAGTGGACGGGGATGGCGTTCCCGGAGCGACGGCGACTACGTCTTTCCCGGCTGGCCTCGCGACCCGGTCACGTTCGACGACGGCATCGGCACGCACGTCGAGCCGAACGTCTGGGTGCTGCCACCGGCTGTCGTAGGGCGAGACATGTCTTTGCCCGGTACGTCAGCCGCCGGCAGCGTGAAGCAGACGCGCGCGCCGCCGCCCTCGCGGTTCTCGGCCCAGATCCGGCCGCCCTGGGCCTCGACGAGGCCGCGCGCGATCGCGAGCCCGAGGCCGGCACCGCGCGAGGAGCGGGACTGGTCGCCGCGCCAGAACCGCTCGAACATCCGCTCGCGGGCCTCCGGCATCGAGTCCCTCGCCCGTGTCCTCGACGGCCACCCGCACCTCCGTCCGGCTGCGGCTGCGACCCGCACCGCGACCGCCCGTCCGAGGGCGTGTGGCGCAGGGCGTTCGTGAGGAGGTTCATGAGGACGCGCTCGAGCTTGTCCGGCGCGAAGCGGCGCGGTGAGCGTCGGCAGTCGACGTCGGCATCAAGTCGCACATGCCGGCTGCGTGCCTCCGCCTCGATGCTCGCGCAGCGAGCTCGACACCACCGGCGCAACGGGCAGCCGCTGCAGCTCGAGCGTGAGCGCGCCGGCGTCGATCCGGGCGAGCTCGAAGAGGTCGTCGACGAGGACCGACGAGCGACACGGACCTGCTCGCGGAGCACGGGGAGGTACTCCTCGGGCTCGGCGAGGTCGTCCTCGATCGCCTCGAGCATCGCCTGCATGTTCGCGAGCGGGGTGCGCAGGTCGTGGCTCGCCCAGGCGACGAGCTCGCGACGCGTGTCGAAGAGCCGCCTCGAGGTTGTCGCCCATCTCGTTGAAGGAGGTAGCGAGCTCGGCGACCTCCGCCGGCCCTTCCTCTGGGACGCGCGACCGTCGAGGTCGCCGCGGGCCAGCTCGACCGACGCCTCGCGTACGCGGTCGATCGAGCCGACGATCGAGCGTGCGAGCACGAGCGCCGCGATCGACCGCGGTGAGGCGCCGACGCGGCGATGACCGCCAGGATCTTGAGGTCCTCGCCCGGATGTGGAACATCACCCAGCCCGAGAGCAGGACGGCTCCGAGCGGCAGCAGGACGGCGAGGAAGGCGAGACCCGCGAGCTGAAGGCGAACGGTGGGCAGGAGCCGCAGGAGATACGCGAAGCGCGAGCCCCACGGCCGAGCGTCACGAGGGCGACGAGCGCCGCGGAACCGAGCATCGCGATCATGCGGCGAGCCGGTAGCCGATGCCCCAGACGGTCTCGAGGTACGTCGGCTGCGACGGATCGTCCTCGATCTTCTCCCGGAGCCGGCGCACGTGGACGGTCACGGTGCCGGTGTCGAGGGCCGCGGTGTAGCCCCAGACGCTCGCCATCAGCTGATCGCGCGAGAAGACGCGGCGTGGGTGGCACGCGAGGAACCAGAGCAGGTCGAACTCCTTCGCCGTGAGTCGGATCGGAGCGCCGGCCTTGCGCGCCTCGCGCGTCTCGCGCTCGAGCCGCACGTCGCCGAACTCGAGCGCTCCGACAGCCGCTCCGTTCGAGGTCGCTGCGGCGAAGAACGCTTCGAACGCGCGCAGCTAGCTCGCGGGGCGAGAACGGCTTCGTCACGTAGTCGTCCGCGCCGAGCTCGAGGCCGACGATGCGGTCGGCCTCCTCGCCGCGCGCGGTGAGCATGATCACCGGAAGCTCCGATCGCCCACGGATCCACCGGCAGAGCTCGAGTCCGTCCGTGCCGGGGAGCATGACGTCGAGAACGACGAGATCGAGCTCGGAGCTCTCGATGAGCTCACGTGCTGCATCGCCGTCGCCGGCCTCGAGTGTGCGGTGGCCCTCGCGCGCGAGATAGCGGACGACGACCTCGCGCACGATCGGCTCGTCGTCGACGACGAGGACGGTTGCCATCGTCGCATTGTGCGTGGGCGCGGGTTACGTGGAGGTGAACAAGGCCGTAGGGGCGAGAAGTCTCGCCCCCGCCCTACGCCGGAAGCGCGACGAGACCCTCCTCGACGACGACGAGGCCGTCCCGCTCGAGCGACCGAACGGCGTCGTTGTCGAGCGCGTCGAGCGCGCGAGGAGCGTCGGCGACGAGCCGGAGCGCAGCTGCGCGACGCTGCCGGAACGAGCCTTCGAATGCGTCCCTGCTTGCGCGCCGGCTCCTCGCGGATTCCACGCGACGGACACGCCGACGCGAGTGGGCACGCGTCGCAGCGCGGAATGCGAGCGAGACACACCGTCGCGCCGAGATCCATGAGCGCCTGCGCCGAGCGCGCCGAGAACGTCTCGCCGGTGCGGCGTTGCACGCGCTCGACGTTCACGTCGACCGGGAAGCACGTCCTCGCCGAGGGCGAAGCAGCGCACCGCGGCGGCCGTGTAGCGGGCCGACGCCGGGAAGCGCGGTCAGGTCGTCGGGCCAGCCTTCGCGCGCGACGTCCTGCGCTGCGCGATGGAGATTGACCGCGCGCCGGTTGTAGCCGAGCCCCTGCCATTCTCGGATCACGTCGCCCGGTCGGCGCTGCGGCCAGCGACCCGGCCGTCGGCCAACGCTCGAGCCACGCGAGATAGCGAGGGACGACACGCGCTCGACCTGCGTCTGCTGGAGCATCACCTCCGAGACGAGGATCGCGTACGGGTCGCGCGTCCGCCGCCACGGGAGGTCGCGGCCGTTCGCCCGGAACCACGCGAGCAGCAGGGGCTCCACGCGCACAACTCTAGGCTCGTGACGGAGATCCTCGGAATCGCCGCTTGCCACTCGTCGTTCGGTTCACCCATGTTGGAATGCTGGGCGATGACTTTCGTGAGCCGAAGGGCGTCTGTTGCGGACATGAGCTCGCGAGCCTACGATCAGAGCCGGGCGCAAGGAGTGGGTCGGGCTGGCCGTTCTGGCGCTCGCCTGCGTCGTCTATGTCATGGACCTGACGGTGCTCCACCTCGCGCTGCCTGCGCTGACCGAGGATCTCCAGCCGACGAGTGTCCAGCTTCTCTGGATCGTCGACATCTACGGCTTCATGGTCGCGGGCGCCCTGATCACGATGGGCACCCTCGGCGACCGCATCGGTCGCCGGCGCCTGCTTCTCATCGGTGCGGTCGCGTTCTCCCTCGCGTCGCTGCTCGCCGCCTTCTCGACGAGTGCCGAGATGCTCATCGCCTCGCGCGCGCTACTCGGTATCGCAGGAGCGACGATCGCGCCCTCGACGCTTTCCCTCATCCGGAACATGTTCGAGGATCCGGGCCAGCGGCAGTACGCGATCGGCATCTGGATCACCGCGTTCTCGCTCGGCGGCGCGATCGGGCCGATCGTCGGAGGCGCCCTTCTCGAGTTCTTCTGGTGGGGATCCGTCTTCCTGCTCGCGATTCCCGTGATGGCGCTCCTGCTCGTGCTCGGCCCCTTCCTGCTGCCCGAGTACAAGGATCCGGACGCGGGGCGACTCGACCTCCTCAGTGCGGCGATGTCGCTTCTGGCCGTCCTCGCAGTCGTCTACGGGCTGAAGCAGATGGCGCAGGACGGGCTCGAGACGCTCTCGCTGGTCGCGATCGGTAGCGGCCTGCTCCTGGGCGTCGCATTCGTAGCGCGACAGAAGCGTCTTGCGACCCGTTGATCGATCTCGGGCTGTTCAGGGTTCGAGCGTTCAGCGCTTCACTGACGGTCTACACGCTCGGGATCCTCGTTCTCTTCGGCGCGTTCCTCTTCACCTACCAGTACATGCAGCTCGTCGCCGGCCTGTCGCCGTTCCGCGCCGGGCTTCTCACGTTGCCGTCCTTCGTGGCATTCGTCGTCGGCTCCATGCTCGCTCCGATGCTCGTCAAGCGGGTGTCGCCGGCGCAAGTCATGGCGGGAGGAATGACGATCGGCGCGCTCGGCTTCGCGCTGATGACGCAGGTCGAAGCCGACTCTGGTCTCGTGATCCTCATCGTCTCGGGCGTGATCTTCTCGCTCGGCCTGTCCCCGCTCTTCACGCTCACGAACGATCTCATCATCGGCTCCGCGCCCCCCGAGAAGGCGGGCGCAGCTTCCGGGATCTCCGAGACCGGCGCCGAGCTCGGCGGGGCGCTCAGCATCGCCCTCCTCGGCACTCTCGGCGCGGCTGTGTACCGAAGCCGGGTGACGGACGAGCTACCGGCCGGCGTGCCGCCCGAGCAGGCGGATGCAGCACGCGAGACGCTCGGAGGGGCGGTGGTGGTGAGCGAGAGCCTTCCCGAAGCGCTCGGCACACAGCTTCTGGACGTGGCGCAGGAGGCCTTCACGCTCGGCCTGCAGGTGAGCGCACTCGTGAGTGCCGTCATCGCGGCAGTGTCAGCCGTGATCGCGGCGGTGCTGCTGCGAAACGTGCGAATGGGCACCGAGGACGAACGTACTGCGGAGTCAGAGCCCGCGCCCAGGGCTGTGCCTGTCACCGACCTCGATTAGCCGTCCGGCGAGCGCAGGGCGGAAGCGACTCTGCTCCACCCGTGCGAGGGTAAGCGAGACATCGAACGGGAGGGCACGCATGACCTTGACCGACTTCCAGGAAGAGCTCTGCACGACGAGCCGCTGGGACTTCTCCGACACTGAATGCGCTGTTCGTGAACTGCACGCTGAAGCCCTCGCCGGAGCTCACGCACACGGGCGGGCTCATGCGGATCTCCATGGAGATCATGCAGCGTAACGGCGTCGCGGTCGACTCGGTGCGCGCCGTCGACCACGACCTTGCGCCCGGCGTCTGGCCGGATATGCGCGAGCATGGCGCGGCGAGCGACGATTGGCCCGAGCTGTACGAGCGCGTCCAGGCGGCCGACATCCTCGTCCTCGGCTCGCCCATCTGGCTCGGTGAGAAGTCGTCCGTCTGCACGCGCGTCATCGAGCGGCTGTATGCGTGCTCGAGCGTGCTCAACGAGGACGGCCAGTACGCGTACTACGGGAAGGTCGGCGGTTGCCTCATCACCGGGAACGAGGACGGGATCAAGCATTGCTCGATGAACATCCTCTACTCGCTACAGCACCTCGGCTACACGATTCCGCCGCAGGCCGACGCGGGCTGGATCGGCGAGGCCGGACCGGGGCCGTCCTACCTCGACGAGGGCTCCGGTGGCCCGGCAAACGACTTCACGAACCGGAACACGACGTTCATGACCTGGAACCTGCTCCATCTCGCCCGGATGCTCAAGGATGCGGGCGGGATGCCGGCCGCACGGCAACCAGCGCTCGCTGTGGGACGCGGGCTGCCGGTTCGACTTCCCGAACCCGGACTACCGCTAGCTCGGCGGCGGTGCTGCCCGGAGCTGCTTTGAGAAGTAACGTGAGCGCGGCCTTCGTCTTCGTCTCCTGCCGGCCGTTCAGGCTCACGCCCTTGTCGGCGAAAAATGCTCGCACCTTCGGCAGCGACCTGGAACGCATTCGTAGCGGTGCACTTCGTCGACAACTCGAGGATCCGGGATCCGTCCGGGTAGAACCAGAGCTCCGCCACCATTCGCCGCCCGAGCTCGCTTCGGCTCGAAGTTCTGCTTCAGGACGAAGATCGGACCGAGGACGGAGAGCTCGTTCAGCGCGAGCCCGCCCGGGCGCATGCGCCGAGAAGAATGTTCGCTGCTCCTTCGAGAAGAGCTTCCGAATCGGAAAGCTCCCCGACGGCGGCTTCGCGCACGGACCGCGCGCCCGCCTTCGCCTTCAGCGACGCCGAGCACACGTACCCGTCTGGCATCGCGTCGACCTCCACCACGATGTTCGGCGAGAGGCGAAGCTCGTCCGGAAGGCCGTCCGGGTCGACCGGACGGAGCTTCACGACGGTGTCTCCCGGCCGCCCCTGGATCCTCCGCGCACGAGCAACCACGCCGACGGCGTTGAGATCAAGGTCGGGTGTGTCGAAGAAGAACACCTGCCGGATCTGTGCCTCGAGCGGGTCGAGGCCGAGGCCGGTTATTGCTGCTCGATGGTCGGCGGCTGGAATCGTGAGCTTCAGCTCGACGCTGTCCGCCTTTTTCGCGAGCTCGAGGAGCTCGACGAGCTGCTCGTCGGTCAGGCGCTTGATTGCACTCGCCACCGCCTGAGCGTAGCCATCCCCGACTACGCTGTCGAGGTTGACTCTCCAGCGCGGCCAGCGTGAAGTCCTGCGGCTACTCAGCGATGCGCCAAAACGCATACGGATGCGCCAAAACGCATACGGCAGACTCTTCGACCGCTTCCCTCTCGAGACTCGAGCGCTCCGGGAGGATCGAGCAAGGAAGGTGCGCGCGCGACCACTCGTGCATTGCCTCTCGCCGCGAAAGCCGGGTCGACTATCCAGGGCTGTTCGAGAGTTCACGTCGAGTACGACTGGCACGATGCCAAGTGGCGATGCGGCTTGACCGGCTGATACCGCGGAAGAGCCGCAGCGCGGGACTCGCCGATTCCGAACTGGCGCGTGCCCAGGGAGAGGCCGGGGTCGACTTCCCGCCCGATCTGTGCGACCTGCTGAGCCTCGAGTTGCCGGCTGGGCCAAGGTTCCCCGATTGGCGTAATCGGCCGCGTCGCGCAATGGATGAGTGGCGTGCTCAACTCGTCGAAGGAATCCATTTCGACGTTCTCAACAACAGCTTCTGGCCTAATACTTGGCCCGAGCGCCCAAACAGCCCCGCCGAGTCACGCGAGGTAGTCGTACAGCGTGTTGCTGAAGCGCCAGCTTTGATACCGGTCTACGCCGATCGTGCGATCCCAAACGAGCCGTTTGAGGCCGGAAACCCCGTCTTCTCCGTCTGGCAGACCGACATCATCATCTACGGGAACGACCTCGGCGAGTACCTCCGGAACGAGTTCCACGGCGGTAGCGTTTCCACGATGCTCCTCTACAACTCCGCGGTCTCGGGTAACTGCTACAAGGTGCGCCTCCTGCTCGCGCAGCTCGGGATCGAGTACGAGACCGTCGAGATGTCGGTCGTCGATCGCTCGAATCGCGCGGAGGTTCTCGGCGAGCTGAATCCCGGGCTCCGCGTCCCGACTCTCGTGCTCGACGACGGCCGGCCGCTCGCGGAGTCGAACGCGATTCTCTGGTATTTCGGCGACGGAACGCAGCTCGTTCCAGAGGATCCGTACGAGCGCGCGCAGGTGCTCCAGTGGCAGTTCTTCGAGCAGTACAGCCATGAGCCGAACATTGCGGTCGCGCGGTTCCTGAAGACCTACTCGGGCGAGCCAGAGCGTTTCGAGCGTCAGAAGGAGCGGTTGCTCGCGGGCGGCCACGGCGCGCTCGATGCGATGGAGCGACACCTCGAGGGCCGGACGTTCTTCGTCGGCGAACGCTACTCGCTCGCGGACATCTCGCTCTACGCCTACACGCACGTCGCGCAGGAGGGTGGTTTCGAGCTCGAGCTCTACCCGGCGACGCGGGCCTGGATCGAGCGGGTCAGCTCGCAACCCGGCCACGTTCCGATCGACGCGTAGGCCCCTGAGCCATGTCGGTCCGCGTCCGCTTCGCTCCGAGCCCGACGGGCTCGCTCCACCTCGGCAATGCGCTTACCGCGGTCGCCAACCGGCGCTTCGCCGACGCGCACGGTGGAGTCGTCGTACTGCGGATCGACGACACCGACCCGGCGCGGAACGTCGAGGGCGGGGAGGAGGCGATCGCCGCTGACCTCTCCTGGCTCGGCGTCGGCTTCGACGAAGGTCCGGTGCGACAGAGCGAACGAAGTGCGGTGCACGTCGAGGCGGCGGAGCGTGCTCTGGCTGACGGCGCGGCCGATCGCGACGACGACGGGTCGGTGCGGCTCGGGCGCGACGGCACCACTCTCGTGCGCCCGGATGGCACCGCCACGTACCAGCTCGCCTCCGTCGCGGACGACCTCGACCTTGGCATCACGCATGTCATCCGCGGCTCGGACCACCGCCCCAACCTCCCCGTGCAGCAGGGCATCGCCCGCGCGCTCGGTGGTGAGCTGCCGGAGGTGATTCACCATGGGCTCGTCCTCGGACCAGATGGGAAGAAGCTCTCGAAGCGCCACGGGCACTCCTCGATCGCCGAGCTGCGCGAGGATGGATTTCCGGCCGCAGCGGTGCGGGCGTATCTCGACGAGCTCGACCTGCCCGAGCACGACGTGCAGCTCGATCTCGCGCGCCTTCGCCGGCTTGCGGTCGACGCGATCGCAGCGATGCCGGACGAGGAGCTCGCTACCGCAGCGGACGCGCCCATTCAGGTCGTGCCCGCGCTTCGCGGAGCCCGCTCGCTCGTCGAGGCGCGGGAGCACGCGCGCCTCGTCGTCGCGCCCAAGCCGTTCGCGCTGCCCGACGAGGCCCGACCGACCCTCGCGCGGTTCGTCGAGCTCCGCGCACTTGCGCCCGAGCAGCTCTCGCTCGACGAAGGAAAGGAGATCGTCCGCGAGCTGAAGGCCGTCGGTGGCGATCTCCGCTTGCTCCGCCTCGCCCTGACGGGCGCCGAGCGCGGGCCGGAGCTCGGAGCCGTGCTCGCTGCGCTTCCGCGCGAAGAGGCGCTCAGGCGCAGCTCCTGACTACGATCGGCGCCGTGCGCCTCCACGACACGCTCACACGCTCGCTCGTCGAGCTCCCGGCTCGGCCGGGTCCGATCGGGATCTACTGGTGCGGGCCGACGGTCTACCAGCGCATTCACGTCGGGAACGCCTATGCAGTGACGATCCTGCCGCTCTGGCTCAAGCGCTGGCTCGAGGCGCAGGGCTACGAGACCAAGCTGGTGGTCAACATCACCGACATCAACGACAAGATCTACGACGCGGCGCCCGGAGCGAGCGCGAAGCTCGCGGCTGACGCGACACGCTGGTACGTGGAGGACACGGATCGGCTGGAGCTCGGCCGCCCCGACGTCGAGCCGACGGCCGTCGAGACGGTCGCCGATCAGATCGCCATGATCGGCGAGCTCGTCGAAGGTGGCTTCGCGTACGAGTCGGAGGGCGACGTGTACTACCGCGTCTCGCGCTTCCCCGACTACGGACGGCTCAGCGGCCAGCGCCCCGACCAGGTCGAGGAGCAGGAGCCGAATGCGCGCAAGGAGGATCCACGCGACTTCGCGTTGTGGAAGGCGACCAAGCCGGGCGAGGACACCTCATGGGAGTCTCCGTGGGGCCGTGGCCGACCAGGCTGGCACATCGAGTGCTCCGTCATGTCGGAGAAGCACCTCGGTCGGGAGTTCGAGATCCACGGCGGCGGGCTCGACCTCGTGTTTCCGCACCACGAGAACGAGATCGCGCAGTCACGTGCGCTGGGTCGTCCGTTCGCGCGAATCTGGATGCACAACGGCATGCTCCGGTTCGCCGGCGAGGAGATGCACAAGTCCGTCGGGAACGACGTCTCTCTGCAGGCCGCCCTGGATCGCTGGGGCCGCGAGACCCTCCTCGTCTTCTTCCTCACCGGCCACTGGCGAAAGCCGCTCGACTACTCGGACGCGACGCTCGAGGCGGCCGTCGCCCGCTCCGACCGTCTCCGTGACGTGTTCCGCGGCGCGTCCGAACCTGCCTCGGACGATGCGTGGGATCGCTTCGCGGCGGCTCTCGACGACGACTTCAACACCCCCGCCGCGCTCGCTGTGCTGCACGAGTGGCGCGACCACGACCTTCTCCGCCGTGCGCTCGCGATCTTCGGCCTCGGGTCGCTCGCCGACGACGACGCTGCGCCGGACGAAGTCGTCGCCCTGGCGGTCGAGCGAATGACCGCGCGCGCGACGCGCGACTTCGGCGAGGCCGACCGGCTGCGAGCCGAGATCGAGGCTTCAGGGTGGGACGTGCGCGACGAGGCCGACTCGTTTCGACTCGTCCGTCGTCGATGACCCTCACCCGCGACCTCGTCTACGGCCGGAACGCAGTCCGCGAGCTCTATCGCGGGCCGCGCCGCGTGCTCGAGACATGGGTCACCGAGCGCGCAGCGAACCAGATCCCGTGGCTCGACTCGGGCCCGCGGCCGCAGGTGAAGCCGGAGCGGCTGCTGTCGGAGGAGGCCGGGACGCGGGACCACCAGGGCGTCGTCGCCTGGTGCGAGCCGCTGCGGTACGCCGACGCGTACGAGCTGGCGAAGCAGGAGGCTCCGCTCCTAGTCTGTCTCGACCAGGTCACCGATCCCCACAATCTCGGCGCCGTCGTGCGGAGCGCGGAGGGCGTCGGCGCAACTGGAGTCGTCATCCCCGCCCACGGTTCCGTCCGGGTGACGCCGGCAGTCTGTCGCGCGTCCGCCGGTGCCGTCGAGCACGTGCCGATCGCCGTGGTTCCGAACCTGGCGCGCTACCTCGCCGACGTGAAGAGCAACGAGCTGTGGGCGTACGCGGCCGATTCCGAGGGCACGGTCTCGATGTGGGACGCGGATCTCACCGGCGGGGTGGCGCTCGTGTTCGGCGCGGAGGGCAAGGGCGTCCGTCCCCTCGTCCGCAGGACGTGCGACGCGACGGTCTCGATTCCACTCGGCGGAAGGGTGGGCTCGCTCAACGTCTCGGTGGCCGCGGCCGTCCTGCTCTTCGAAGCGCGGCGCCAGCGCACGGGTCGCGATGGCTGAGCCGACCCTCTACCTCTTCGACGGCTACAACCTCATGCACGCGGGCGCGTTCAAGGATCGCGACGTGCTCGTCGACACCCTCGCGAGCTTCGTCGCCGGGCGAGGGGCGCGGGGAGTGGTCGTCTTCGACGGTGCCGGCGAGGAACGCGCGATCGGTCCGCTGCGGGTGCGGTTCACCGCCCACGCCGACGACCTTCTCGAGCGACTCGCCGCCGAGAATCGAGGCTCCGAGCGCGTGTGCGTCGTCTCGTCCGACCACGCCGTGCGCTGGACGTCCGGGCAGGAGGTGCGCAAGGTCGCCTCGCGCGCCTTTCTCGACGAGCTCGCTCCGGTGCAGCACGTCGAACGCGAGCAGCGCGGCGCCGGCGGGCGCGTGGGCGATCAGCTCGACGCGGAGACGCGCGAGAAGCTCGAGCGGATCAGGCGCGGCCTGTAGGGGCGAGATACATCTCGCCCCTACTTATGTGCGTAGGAAGGCAAGCACTGCGAGCACGCGCCGATGATCCTCCGTCGTCGCCGGAAGCTCGAGCTTGGCGAAGATGCTCGTCACGTGCTTCTCGACGGCCCGAGGGGTCACGAACAGCCGATCGGCGATGGCCTGATTGGAGCGACCCTCGGCCATGAGCTCGAGCACTTCGCGCTCGCGTGGGGTCAGGAGGGCAAGCGGGTCGTCCTGACGGCTCCGCCCGAAGAGCTCGGCGACGACGGCCGAGTCGAGCGCGGAGCCTCCTTCGGCGACGCGCCGCACGGCCGACGCGAACTCGTCGAAGTCGGCCACACGATCTTTCAACAGGTACCCGAGTCCCTCCGTCGTCTCCGAGAAGAGATCCATCGCGTACGCGGCTTCGACGTACTGCGAGAGAACGAGCACGCCCGTGCCGCCGTGATGTCGCCGGATCTCCGCCGCGGCGCGAAGCCCCTCGTCCGTGTGTGTCGGCGGCATGCGGATGTCGACGATTGCGACACGTGGCGCGTGCATGGCCACGTGACGGAGGAGATCCTCGGAGTTCCCCGACTGTGCGACGACGTCGAATCCCGCGTCGGCGAGCAGCCGGGCGATTCCCTCTCGCAGCAGCACCGTGTCGTCGGCGAGGACGACCGTGATCCCGGATCCGAGCATCGAGATGGTGTTGCGAAGGGGAGGAAAGTCGCGCGGCAGGTCGTCGGCCAGGAGCTGGTGGATCCGCTCGGGTTGCCGAAGGCCCGCGAGCCGATGCTCGCCCAGGTCGCGGCTCGGAATCCCGTCCACGATCGGCAGCATCTCGCCCGAGACGACGATCTGGCCTCCGTGTCCGGCATTCGCGATCCGCGACGCCCGAACGACGTCGACGCCGGTGTAGCCCTCGGAGCCCAGAGCGGGCGTGCCGACGTGGAGGCCTATCCGCATGCGAACCGGCGTGTCGCCCGGCCAGGCTGCATCTCGCAGAGCGCGCTGCGCCGTGAACGCGGCGTCGACCGCCGACCGTCCGTCCGCGAAGGCGGCGACGTACTCGTCGCCCACCGCGTCCGTCTCCCAGCCTCCATGGGCGGAGACGGCGTCGCGGAGTAGGCGCCGGAGAACGATCACGGCTGCGGCGTAGTCGGCACCCGAGCTCTGCTGGAGCGCAGTCGAGCCCTCGACGTCCGCGAAGAAAAAGGTGACGGTTCCGGTCGGCGGGCCGTTCATGGCGCGAGTGTAATTCCGGTGTCGACGAGAGGAATCTCGGCCCGGATCGACGTCCCCTTTCCCGGTTGGCTTTCGAACGAGAGCGTCCCGTCGAGAACGGCCACGCGGTCGACGAGACCACGCAGGCCCGATCCGTTCAGCGGATCTGCACCGCCAATCCCGTCGTCGGTGACGGTCACGACCAGGACGCCGTCCTGCGGCTGAACACACACACGTGCGGTGGTTGCGCGTGCGTACTTCGCGACGTTGGTCAATGACTCCGCCACCACGTAGTACGCGGCTGCCTCGACGTCCGGCACGAGCCGCTCGTCGGGCGCGATCAGCTCGACCGGAACCGGCGTGCGTGCCGCGAGCGTTTCCAGCGCCGGCCGGAGTCCGCGGTCGGTGAGGACGGCCGGGTGAATTCCTCGCGCGAGCTCGCGAAGCTCCTCGAGTGCCTGCGCGAGCTCGGCCTGCGCGCCGGAGAGCAGCGCGAGTGCCGCGTCTCGATCGCCGTCCATCCGCGACTCCAGCAGGCGGAGAGATACGGACAGCGCGACGAGTCTCTGCTGCGCGCCGTCGTGCAGGTTCCGCTCCAGCGACCGTCGCGCGATCTCCTCGGCGCGCACGAGCCGCGCTCGCGAGGCTCGAAGCTCCTCCGACACCTGCTTGCGCTCGGTGATGTCGAGGCCGGTCACGAGGAGGATCGTGCGGTCGTCCATGACGGGGAGCGGAGTGCAGGTCCACGCCACCGAAAGACGCCGGCCGGACTTCGTCAGCCAGGTGTTGTCCCGCTCGCCCGGCGGCTCACCTGCGGCGACTCGCATGATCGCCTCGCGTACCTCGTCCGCCTCGGCCGGATCGACGAACGTGTCCCAGAAGACCTGCCCGCCGACCTCGGCCGGGTCGTACTCGAGCGTGTCCTCGAACGCGATATTCGCGCCACGCTCGGTCAGGACTCCCTCGTCGTCGATGAGGCACAGCAGGCTCGGGGCGTTGTTCGCGATCGCGTTCAGAAACGCGCGCTCACGCTCTTTCTCGTCCTCGAGACGCTGCCGCTCCGTGATGTCCATCCCCGTGACGAGGACGAGACCGTCCAGTCGGTCGGTCACGTCGGCCACGGGTATCGCCGACCAGGCGAATGAGCGTGCGCTCCCGTCCGCGGATCTGAGCTCCGACTCCACCGGCTCGGAGGCCGTGCCTGCGGCCGCGGTCGCAATCGCGTGCGCTGCGCGTCCATCCTCATCCTCGACCACGAGCTCGAGGAACCGTCGCCCGACCAGTTGCCCGTCCGGCCACCGGATCGCCTTCTGGAAGGCACGGTTGGCGCCGACCCTCGGGTTGTCGGCGTCCCGGTCGCGGATCGTGCCGTCGGGTGCGAGCGCCAGCATGATGCTCGGCATCGTCTCGAACACCGTCGTCTGGACATCGCGCTCGCGTTCGAGCTCCCGTTCGCGATTCCGCCGCATGGTGATGTCGGTGCCTCCCGACACGATCGCGGTCACGGTGCCTGTGTCGTCGCGGTAGGGCGCCGTCCGCCAGTACACGACCCGGTGCTCTCCTCGCGCGTTGACGAACGCGTTCTCGTACTCCCCGGCCGGAAAGTCGGGTGACAGCGCTTCGAACCGCTCTTCGACCGCCACCCGTTCCGATGGGTCGATGAAGACATCCCAGTACAGCCTGCCAACGACGTTCTCCTTGCGTTCGTGACCGGCGACTTCCAGCGCGGCGGCGTTGGCGTTCTGGATGCGGCCGTCGGTGCCGACGATGGCGAGCAGGCTCGGCACGGTCTCAGTCACGGTGTCGAGAAACTCGACCTCCGCGCGCAACTCGGCTTGAAGACGGTCGCTGCGCAGCGTCAGCCCTGCGGCAGCGGTCACGGCGTCGAGCAGGTCGGGCTCGTCGTCGAGCGCAGCGTCGTAGATGATCGCCGCGATCCGGCGTCCGTCCTGCTCGACCATCTTCACGGCTCGGCCGTCGTGCGACTCCGGCTCGGCCACGGCGTGACCGTCCGGATCAACCCACCCGCCGCGCGTCGTTCCCTGGCGCTTGTCCAGCCAGTACAGTACGGCCAGCTCATCGTCGCGCAGCGCGCTCGCGAGCGCATCTCTGAGCGGTGCCCCGTTCCGGAGCGCGACGACGAGCTCGGGAATGGAGACGCGGCTCAAGCTACGTCTCTAAGAGCGCGTCGATGACGTCGCCGGAGAGCTCGCCCTTGGGGACGAACCCGCGCGCCGCCGACGTCGCGACGAGGTCCCCGTAATCGGCGCGGTCGCGGCTCGAGACCAGGATCACGTCGGGGATCGGACCGTCGCCGCAGCAAATCTCGTCGCACAGATCGAACCCGGTCATGTCCGGGAGCGAGATGTCGAGGAGGACGATGCCGGGATCGAGCTTTACGATCGCGTCGATCGCGGACGCGCCGTCGGCGGCCTCGCCGACGACGGCGAAGCCGGCGGACTCGAGCAGCGCCCGAGCGGAGGCACGGAAGCTCGGGTGGTCGTCGACGATCAGCACGGTGCGAGGCATGTGTGATGAAGATCGTGGCAGAGACCGGCGTCGGCTGCCGTGCGGCTAGCACTACCTCATGGGCGAACATACGTTCTTAGCATCCTGCAATTCTCGCAAAGGGGTTGTAACGCTTGCACGATGGTGCTAGGTTCTTCCTCAACTTCAAGGTGAGACTTGCACGAAGGCCAGGATGTTCGGTCGTCGCACGGGTCTCGACGCCGTCGAAACGGGGGTACCCGCATGGCCGCTCGAACCGCCACCGCACTGAAGCCAGCGCAGAAGATCCAGCGAGAGCTCGAGGACCTCCAGCTCGTCCTCAAGGCCCGGAACGGCAGCCAGCACGCGCTCGACGACCTCATGCGCCGGTACACGGGCTTCGTGCGGCTCAAGGCGAGCTCGTACTTCCTCGCGGGCGGCGACGGCGACGACCTCATCCAGGAGGGAATGATCGGCCTCTACAAGGCCGTTCGGGACTTCAACCCGGACATGGAGACGTCGTTTCGCAGCTTCGCCGAGCTCTGCGTCACGCGCCAGATCATCACGGCGATCAAGACGGCGACCCGCTTCAAGCACTCTCCGCTCAACACGTACGTCTCGTTCAGCCACACCCCGGCCGGACAGGAGTCCGAGGGCGACTGCACGCTCGGCGACGCGCTTCCGGGGCCGGGCGTCAACGACCCGTCGGTCTGCGTGATCTCGACCGAGGAGCTGCAGAGCCTCGTCTTCGCGCTCGGAACCGGTCTCTCGTCGCTCGAGTCGCAGGCCCTCACCCTCTACCTCGAGGGGAACTCCTACGAGGAGATGGCCGAGGATCTCGAGGTCGACACGAAGACGATCGACAACGCGCTCCAGCGCGTCAAGCGGAAGATCCTCGCGCACCAGAAGACCCGCGAGGTTCTGGCGTAAGCGCTTCGAAACGAGCTTGCAACAGTCTGTTGCAACCTCGGTCTGCGCGGAGAGCCGGGGGCGGGATTCGAACCCGCGGCCTCAGGTTTACAAAACCCGTGCTCTGCCAGCTGAGCTACCCCGGCGCGCACTCATAGGTTACGCGGCACGGCGAGCGCGTCCTTCCGGTTGCCCGAAGGTGCTCAGAGGCAGATAATCGCCCGATGCAGCCGACTGACACGACAGCCGCCGAGCGGATCCTCGCCGACCGCGCTCGCTACGTCGCACCCGGGATGTCGACGCCCAAGCTCGTCGTCGCTCATGCCGAGGGCGCGCGGGTCACCGATCCCGACGGGCACACGTACGTCGACTTCGCCGGAGGCATCGGGTGCCAGAACACCGGCCACCGTCATGCCGCGATCGTCGAGGCGATCAAGGAGCAGGCCGACCGCTACCTCCACCAGTGCTTCATGATCGGCGTCTACGAGCCGTACGTGGAGGTGTGCAAGCGCCTCGCCGAGCTGTCGCCGTGCCGCGGGGAGGAGCAGCGCTCGATCCTCGTGAACTCGGGCGCCGAAGCTGTCGAGAACGCGGTCAAGATCGCGCGCTGGGCGACCGGTCGACCCGCGGTCATCGCGTTCGACAATGCCTTCCACGGCCGAACGCTGCTCGCGATGACGATGACGAGCAAGGTGAAGCCGTACAAGGCCGGCTTCGGCCCGTTCGCGCCGGAGGTCTACCGCGCGCCGAGCCCGTACCCGTACCACGGGATCTCATCCGACGACTCGATCGCCGCGCTCGAGCACCTCTTCAAGGCCGACGTGGATCCGTCGACGGTCGCATGCGTCGTCCTCGAGCCCGTTCAGGGCGAAGGGGGCTTTCTCGCGATGCCGCCCGACTACCCGGCGAAGCTACAGGAGCTCTGCCGCGCTCATGGGATCCTGTGGGTGTCGGACGAGGTGCAGTCCGGCGTGGGGCGGACCGGGACGATGTGGGCGATCGAGCAGTACGCCGGCGCCGAGCCGGACATGACCGTGTTCGGGAAGTCGATCGGGGGCGGTCTCCCGCTCGCCGGCGTCACAGGTGGTGCCGAGGTTATGGACGCGGTGCCGCCCGGAGGTCTCGGCGGGACGTTCGGCGGCAACCCGCTCTCGTGTGCCGCGGCGCTCGCCACCCTCGACATCGTCACGGAGCCGGACTTCCTCGTCGGGGCGCGGCGGCTCGGCGAGACGCTCCGCGAACGTCTCGACGACATCGCAGCGCGCCACACGGACATCGGCGAGGTGCGCGGCCTCGGCTCGATGCTCGCGTTCGAGTTCGCCGAGCGCACGCCCGACCGCGCGAAGGCCGTCGTGGACGCCGCGTTCGAGCGGGGCCTGCTGCTCCTCTCGTGCGGCCTGTACGGCAACGTCATTCGCCTGCTGCCCCCTCTCAACATCGCGCCGGACGAGCTGGACGAGGGGCTCGGTGTCCTGGAGGAGTCGCTTGCCGCCTGACGCAGGCGCGCCGGACATCAGCGTCAGAGGGCTGACCAAGCGCTACGGAGACGTCGTCGCGGTCGACGGGATCGACCTCGACATCCCGGCGGGCGAGTTCTTCACGATGCTCGGGCCGTCCGGCTCGGGGAAGACGACCACGCTGCGCATGATCGCGGGGTTCGAGGTGCCCGACGAGGGATCCATCGAGCTCGCCGGAGAGGACGTGTCGAAGCTTCCACCCTACGACCGTCCGGTCAACACCGTGTTCCAGGACTACGCGCTGTTCCCGCACATGACCGTGCAGGCGAACGTCGAGTACGGGCTCATGGTGACGAAGGTCAAGAAGGGCGAGCGGCGCGGGCGCGCGACGAAGGCGCTCGAGATGGTGCGCCTCGCCGGCTACGGTGATCGCAAGCCCTCACAGCTATCGGGCGGGCAGCGCCAGAGGGTGGCTCTCGCGCGAGCGATCGTCAACCGGCCGAGGGTGCTGCTCCTCGACGAACCGCTCGGCGCGCTCGACCTCAAGCTGCGCCAGGAGATGCAGATCGAGCTGAAGTCCATCCAGCGCGAGGTCGGCATCACGTTCGTGTACGTGACGCATGACCAGGAGGAGGCGCTCACGATGTCCGATCGCATTGCGGTCTTCAACGAGGGAAGGATCGAGCAGGTCGGGCCGCCCGCGGAGGTGTACGAGCATCCCGCAGAGCGAGTTCATCGCGGGCTTCGTCGGCGTCTCGAACGTGATCGAGCGCGACGGACGTCGCTACACCGTCAGGCCCGAGAAGATCAACCTGCTCGAAGACGGCGACGAGCCCGAGCCCGGTGCGCACGTCGAGGCCGGCCTCGTGCGCGACGTGCAGTACGTGGGGCCTGTGACGCGCTACCACGTTACGCTCGACCGTGGTGGCGAGCTTCAGGTGCTTGCGCAGAACCTCGAGGAGGGCTCGAGCGAGGTGCTCGAGGTGAAAGGACGCCGCGTTCGGGTCGAGTGGCGCCCGGGACAGGAGTCGGTCATCGAAGAATCGGAGGGAGGATCGGAATGAACGGACGCAAGGTACGCGTCGCTCGCTGGGCCGCTTTTGGCCTCCTCGTCGCGGCGCTCAGCGTCGTCGCTGCAGGCTGTGGCGGAGGTGACGACGACAGTGGTGCGAGCGGCGCGCTCGAGGGTCTCGGAACGTCGTACGAGGAGATCCAGGAGCTCGCCCGTGAGGAAGGCGAGGTGAACATCGTCCAGTGGCCCCTCTACGCCCAGCTCGTCGACGAGTTCACTGAGGCGTCCGGATGCAAGGTGACTCTGAAGGACGCCGGAACCTCGGACGACATGATCACGTTCATGGGGACTGGCGAGTACGACGGGATCGTCGCCTCCGGAAACGCCACGATTCGTCTCATGACGACGGGCGAGGTCGCTGCGATCGACGAGGAGCTCATTCCCAACTACGCGGACATCTACGAGCCGCTCACGGGGCAGATCCACAACACCCTCGACGGCGTGGCGATGGGCGTTCCGCACGGACGCGGCTACAACCCGCTCGCCTGGCGCACGGACGTGGTGACCGCTGCACCGACGAGCTGGTCGGCGATCTGGGACGACCCGAACGACTACGCGGGGAAGATTTCGATCTACGACGACTCGATCTTCATCGCGGATGCCGCGCTGTACCTCAAGGCCACGCAGCCCGAGCTCGGGATCGACGACCCGTACGAGCTCGACGAGGAGCAGTTCAACGCGGCTGTCGACCTCATGAAGCAGCTTGCACCGAACGTCGGCGAGTGGTGGGCGCTCTACGACAAGCAGATCCAGTCGTTCGCCAACAAGGACAGCGTCATCGGGACGACGTGGCCGCTCCAGGTCAATCTCTTGAAGGCCGACGGCCAGCCCGTCGAGTCCACCAAGCCGAGCGAGGGCGCCACCGGTTGGTCGGACACCTGGATGGTCTCCTCCAAGGCGCAGAACCCGAACTGCATGTACCTCTGGATGAACCACATGGCGTCGCCGGAGGCGCAGGCTGCAGTTGCCGAAGGCTTCGGCGAGGCGCCGGCCAACCTCAAGGCGTGTGAGCTCACGAAGAACACGAACCACTGCGAGGAGCAGCACGCGGAAGACGACGCGTTCTGGGAGGACGTCTACTACTGGACGACCCCGGTCGCCGACTGTGGCGACGATCGCGGGGAGGTGTGCAAGACCCAGGAAGACTGGGAAGCAGCGTGGACGGAGATCAGGGGTAGTCGCCTGACCTCCGGGGACGAATGACGTCCGTCCCGGTCGCCGAGCCGCCGCCCCGGGAGAGTCCGGGGCGGCGGCTGTCGACGTTCTTCTTCCGGCACCCGCGGCTCCGTCTGGCCGCCCTGCTCGCGCTCCCGGTCGGCTGGATGGTGATCGTCTACTTCGGGTCGCTCTTCGTCTTGTTGCTGTCGTCGGTCTGGGAGACGGATCCCTTCACGCGTGACGTCGTCTACGAGTTCACGCTGGACAACTTCCGGCGGATCATCGAGACACCCGTCTTCCGCGACGTCGCGTGGCGCACGATTCAGATGGCGGCGCTCGTCACGATCGCGGACGCGATCATCGCGTTTCCGATCGCCTACTACATGGCGCGCATCGCCTCGCCGCGGACGCGCAACATCCTGGTGGTCGCGGTTCTGATGCCGCTCTGGGCGAGCTACCTCGTCAAGGCGTACGCCTGGCGGACGATCCTCTCGGACGGCGGGATCATCAACTGGGCGCTCGAGCCGCTCGGCGTGACGTTCGACGGATACTCGACGGTGGGGCTCTGGCTCGTCTTCACCTACCTGTGGCTGCCGTTCATGGTGTTGCCGATCTATGCCGGGCTCGAGCGCATCCCGAACTCGCTGCTGGAGGCGTCCGCGGATCTCGGCGGGCGCTCGTTCGCCACGTTCAGGCGGGTGATCCTCCCGCTCGCGTTTCCGGCTGTGGTCGCCGGATCCATCTTCACCTTCTCGCTGACGCTCGGCGACTACATCGCGCCGGGACTCATCACGAGCGAGCAGTTCATCGGCACCGTCATCTACTCGATTCGTGGAGAGGCGCTGCCGGTCGCTGCGGCGTACTCGTTCGTGCCCATCGTCGTGATGGTCGTCTACCTGCTCGTCGCACGCAGGCTGGGGGCATTCCGGTCGCTATGAGAGATCGATGGTCGAGTCGCGTCTGACCCGGTATCTGCTGCGTGCCGCTGTCGCGCTGACGCTGGCGTTCATCTACGTGCCGCTTCTCGTGATTGGCCTCTACGCGTTCAACGAGAGCGTGACGCAGAGCTGGCCGATCGAGAGCTTCAGCACGAAGTGGTTCTCGGTCGCGTGGGAGAACCCGGACGTTCGCGACGCGCTGACGCTTTCGATTATGGCGGCGCTCGGAGCGACAGCTATCGCACTCGTGCTCGGCACGCTCGCGTCGCTCGCGGTTTCGCGCTACGCGTTCTTCGGGCGCGAGGTCATCAGCTTCGCGGTGATCCTCCCGATCGCGCTGCCGGGAATCATCACGGGCCTTGCGCTTCTCGCCACCATTCGCGACATCCTGCTTCCGTTCGGGATCGAGTTCGGATTGGCGACGATCATCATCGGCCATGGAACGTTCTGCATCGTCGTGATCTACAACAATGCACTCGCCCGTCTGCGACGCACCGCCGGGTCGCTGGACGAGGCGTCGGCGGATCTCGGCGCCGACAGCTGGCAGACCTTCCGCTACGTGACGTTCCCGCAGATGCGAACCGCTCTGCTCGCCGGCGGGTTGCTCGCGTTCGCGCTCTCGTTCGACGAGGTCGTGGTGACGGTCTTCACGGCCGGTGCCGACCAGACGCTTCCGATCTGGATCTTCGCGAGCCTGTTCCGGCCCGCGGAGCAGCCGATCGTCAACGTCGTCGCCCTCTTCGTGATCATCGTCTCGATCGTCCCGATCTACTTTGCGCAGCGACTCGCGGGCGGGAGCGGCATCACGGCAGATCAGCCCAAGCAGAGCACCGTCGCCGCGAACGTCCCCGAGCCCTAAGCTCGCTCCATGAGGAACGAGCGCGAGCTCGTGGCGCTGGCGAACGAGAACTTCATCGATTCGTTCCGAACGCTTGCCGAGCACTGCGAATCGGGCTCGCACCGGGACTTCGGCGGCACGTTCGCGTTCGTCACCGGGCTCCCGATCTCACTGTTCAACGGCTGCGCCGTCGTCGCGCCGGTCACGGAGGGCGAGCTCGGCGAAGCGCTCGACTGGGTTCGAGGGCACGCGCTGCCCTGTCGCGCATTCGTGGTCGAAGAGCTGGCGGGCGAGGTGGCGAGCGTCCTGGCGTCCCGAGGGTTCGCGCCCGACGACGTCTCGTATCCCGCGCTGGTGCTGCACCCGGTTCCGGAGCCGCCCAGGCCTGCCGCAGGCATCGAGGTCGTCCGCGTCGACGAGGACGACCCCGGCGCTTTCCGAGCGGTCTGCGTGACGCTCGGTGTCGAACCGGCACTGGCGGACCGCATGTTTTCGGAGTCGCTGTTCGCCGATCCGCGCGTGCAGGCTTTCGTCGGACTTCTCGACCGGCACCCGGTCGGGTATGCACTCGGGATCGCGAGCGAACGAGCCCATGGCGTCTACAACGTGGGCACGGCTCCCGCCGCGCGGCGTCGAGGTATCGGCACGGCCCTCACGTGGGCGGCCGTCGAGGCTGGACGGCAGGCTGGCTTCGACTGCGCCGTCCTACAGTCGACGCAGATGGCCCGCGGCGTCTACGAGGCGATGGGCTTCCGGAAGGTGCTGGACTACGCGGTCTTCAGGCCGACGCCGACCGGGCAGGAGACGCCCGTGCCACCGAGACCGCAGTAGCCGGAAGGGTTCGCCTCGAGGTACTGCTGGTGGTAGTCCTCGGCGTAGTAGAACGGCCCGGCCTCGACGATCTCGGTGGTGATCTCGCCGTACCGGGCACGCGAGAGCTCCTCCTGGAACAGGTCGCGCGACGCGAGCGCCGCATCGCGCTGCGCCTCCGTCGTCCAGTAGATGCCGGAGCGGTACTGGGTGCCGACGTCGTTGCCCTGCCGCATGCCCTGCGTGGGGTCGTGGCCTTCCCAGAAGATCTTGAGCAGCGCGTCGTAGCTCGTCCGCTCGGTGTCGAACACGGCGAGGACGACCTCGTTGTGCCCGGTACGGCCGCTGCAGACCTCCTGGTACGTCGGGTTCGGCGTGTGTCCGGCGGCGTAGCCGACCGCGGTCGTGTAGCTGCCCGCCGCGCGCCAGAACATCCGCTCGGCGCCCCAGAAGCAGCCCATGCCGAAGATCGCCTGCTCGGTTCCCTCGGGGAACGGCGGTCCGATGGGCGTGCCGAGCACGAGATGACGTCCCGGAACGTACACCGGCGTGTCGCGGCCCGGAAGCGCCTCCTCCGGGGTGGGCATGGCCGTGGCCTTGCGGGTGAACAGCATGGTTCGGAGGGTAGCGGCCGACTCGCCGCTGGCGTCCTTACGAAACGGTGTGCACCTACGGCTTTGCCGCGGCCTCCCAGCCGTCGTACTCGCCTTCGTGCTGGGCGGCGACGTTCTCGAACCACGAGCGGAACGCTGCGACGGTCTCCGGACCGAGGTTGCGATGACCATCGGCCTTCACGCACCACTGGTCGATCGTCTCGGTTGGCGGCTCCACGTTCGCCGTCCACGATCCCTCGGTGACCGCGCCGGCTGCGGCACGGGCGTCGTCCTCGCTCGCGAAGTAGAGGAAGTGGATCACGTGGCGTGGCTTGGCGAGATCGGCGCCGCGGCCCGCGAGCTGCCGGAGGGCGAGCCGGTCCGCGTCCTGTGGCGTCTTCGGAGACCCCTGGTAGCGGATCCGGTCGAGGAAGCTCATCGTCGAATACTGCCGAGCGCCCGTTCGAGGTCGCGCCAGAGCGCGTCCGCGTCCTCGAGGCCGACGGACAACCGGAGCAAGCCGGGCGGCACGCGTGAACCCTCCCAGCGCGCCCTTGCTTCGATGCGCGAGGTCACGCCCCCGAGGCTGGTCATGTTCGCGATCAGCTCCGTCGATGTCTCTACCCGTCGCGCCGCTTCGGCGTTCTCGACGTCGAAGGACAGGAGCCCGCCGAATCCGGGGTAGCGCACCTCGGTGACGGCCGGGTGTGAGCGAAGCCGGTCGGCGATTGCTCTCGCGCTCTCGGTCTGGCGAGCCACTCGCAGCTCGAGTGTCTGCAGCCCGCGCAGCAGCAGCCAGGCCGTGTCGGCCGCGGGAACGGCGCCGGTTCGCGACCGGAACTCGAGCAGCCGCGCCGCGTCCTCCGACCGCGTGCAGACGACGGCGCCGACGAGCGCGTCGTCGTGCCCGGCGAGGTACTTCGTCGCGGAGTGGAGAGCGAGGTCGCAGCCGAGCTCGAGCGGGCGGACGTTCAGCGGTGTCGCCGCGGTCGAGTCGCACACCACGCGCGCGGGATGTGCCGCGGCAGCCTGGAAGTCGGGCATCGTCAGGAACGGGTTCGACGGAGCCTCGAGCCAGACGAGGTCGACTCCGTCCGGCGGCGGGCCGGTCTGGTCGAACTCGACCTTCTCGATCCCCCAGCGCGCGAGCTCGTCGAGCAGCACGCCGGTTCCGTAGTAGCAACCTTCGGCCAGAGCCACCGTCTGACCGGGGGCGAGCAGCGCGAGCACGACGGACGTGCAAGCGGCGGCGCCGGACGCGAAGAGCAGCGCCTCGCCGCCGTCGAGCGCGCCGAGCCGACCCTCCGCCTCGACGAGTGTCGGGCTCGAGTAGCGCGAGTAGGTAAAGCGGCCGGGCTCGCCGTCCTCGTAAGCCCACGTCGTCGAGCGGTCGATCGGAGCGCTCATCGCTCGGTCACCAAACCGTCCGGACCGGGTCGTAGGAACGAAGGAAGCGATCGCGTGTGACGAGCTTCGAGCCAGTCACGATCGCCGTCGCGTAGATGATCCTGTCCGCCGGATCACCCACGAAGTCGTCACCGAACGAGCCTGCCTCGACTGCGACATCCGCTGTCAGCGGGAGCTCGACGACGCGGTCGAGCGCGAGAGCTTGACCGACCCACGGTCGTGGATCGGCGTCGAGCGCGATTCTCCCTTTGCGCGCGAGAGCGGCGACCTCCATCGCACTGATCGTCGCGACGCCGAGTGCATCGGCCCGCTCGATCGCACGGCGGGCTGGTTCAGAGAGGTTCGCCTCGCCGTTCACCCACCAGAGCCACGCGTGGGTGTCGATGACGATCACCCTCGCTCGACGTCCCAGGGTTCGAGAATCGGAGCGATCAGCTCCTCGTCCGACACGAGGAACGTGACGCTGCCGACAAGTGACCGTGGCTCTTCGACCGGCTCGAGCCGGGCCACGGGCCTACCGCGCTTGGTGACGACGATCGTCTCGCCCGTTTCTGCGACCTCGTCGAGAAGGCGGAGACATTGAGCCTTGAACCGGCCCGCGGGGATCGTGCGCATGCCCTCAGCGTAGCGCGATCATGGTCACATGTCCATGGTCATTAGAGCTATGTCCCGCGCGGCCAGTAGGCTCCAGCGCCAGTGGCCGAGACGCACGACACGACCGAGGCGAAGCTCCGCTGGCTCGAGGAGCTGAGCGCGGAGGCGCTGTATCCGGCTAGCGAGAAGCACGTCGCGCGCCAGCGCGAGCGCGGCAAGCTCCTCGCCCGCGAGCGCCTCGAGCAGCTTCTCGACCCCGGTTCGTTCGTCGAGCTCGACCGCTTCGTGCGCCACCGCGAGGTGGAGTTCGAGATGCGCGAGAACCGCCCCTGGGGCGACGCGGTCGTGACCGGCTACGGGACGATCTTCGACCGGAAGGTGTTCGTCTTCTCGCAGGACTTCACGGTGTTCGGCGGGTCGCTCTCGGAGGTCTTCGCCGAGAAGGTCTGCAAGGTCATGGACCTCGCCGTCAAGTACGGCTGCCCGGTCATAGGGATCAACGACTCGGGCGGCGCCCGCATCCAGGAGGGCGTGGTCTCGCTCGCCGGCTATGCGGAGATCTTTTGGCGCAACGTGCAGGCGTCGGGCGTGATCCCGCAGATCTCGCTCGTCATGGGGCCGTGCGCGGGCGGGGCCGTCTATTCGCCGGCGATCACCGACTTCGTGCTCATGGTCGAGGAGACCTCGTACATGTTCATCACCGGGCCCGACGTCGTGAAGACCGTCACGGGTGAGGACGTGAGCTTCGAGGAGCTCGGCGGTGCGGCGACGCACGCGACGAAGTCGGGGGTCGCGCACTTCACGACGCCCGACGAGGAGACCTGCCTCGAGGAGACGCGCTACCTCCTCTCCTTCTTCCCGCAGAACAACCGCGAGTCGCCGCCGTATGCGTCGCCGTCGGATCCGGTCGACCGCGAGGATCCTGCGCTCGACTCGATGATCCCTGACAGCCCCAACAAGCCCTACGACATGAAGGGCGTCATCGAGCGTGTCGTGGACGACGGCGAGCTGCTCGAGGTGCACGCGCACTGGGCGGAGAACATCGTGTGCGCGTTCGCGCGGCTCGGCGGGCATGCGATCGGTGTCGTCGGCAACCAGCCGGGCGCGCTCGCCGGCGTTCTCGACATCGACGCGTCCGTGAAGGCGGCGCGCTTCGTAAGGACGTGCGACGCGTTCAACATCCCGCTCGTCACGTTCGTCGACGTCCCGGGCTTTCTCCCCGGCACGGCGCAGGAGTGGGGCGGGATCATCCGGCACGGGGCGAAGCTCCTGTACGCATACGCGGAGGCCACCGTCCCGAAGCTCACCGTGATTACGCGGAAGGCGTACGGCGGAGCGTACGACGTCATGTCGTCGAAGCACATCCGCGCGGACTTCAACGTCGCGTGGCCGACCGCCGAGGTCGCGGTGATGGGGCCGGAGGGTGCCGTCAACATCGTGTTCCGGAGCGAGCTCGCCGAGTCCGACGACGCGGACGCGCGCCGCGAGGAGCTGATCGCGGACTACAAGGAGCGCTTCGCGAATCCGTACACGGCCGCCGAGCGCGGCTACGTCGACGACGTCATCCAGCCGCGGCGCACGCGGCCGGTGCTCGTCTCGGCGCTCGAGACTGCGCTCTCGAAACGCGAGCCCACGCCGAAGCGCAAGCACGGCAACATCCCGCTCTAGGGGTCGGCGAGCGCGTCGAGGCGGCCGCGCCGATCGTCATCGGCGGCGAACGACGGGTCATCGCGCTCGAGAATCGGCACGGCGAGCAGCGCCTGCTCGCGCGCATCGTCGAGCCGGCCGACCGCCGCGTACTCCTCGGCGAGCTCCTCGTGGAACCAGCCGTCGGGCGCACCTTCGGCTGCCGCCCACGCCGTCGCGCGCTCGAGCACCGGGATCGCCTCGCTGGCGCGCCCGAGCTCCCGTAGCGTCTTGCCGACCGCGTAGCGCGCGATCTCGATCGCCGCGGGGTCGTCCGGATCGCGTTCGCGCGCCTCGAGCGCACGCTCGAATGCGTCCAGCGCAGGCTCGAGCTCGTCGGCCTCGTAGTACTCCCAGCCGAGGTTGTTGAGGAGCGGGCCGAGCCAGTACGCGGCACCGCCGTGCAGCTCGGCGAGCTCGATGCCTCGGCGTGTCCAGTCGACGATGTCGTCGCGACCGGGGGCGACGAGCGCGACCATGTGCGCAGCGTCGGCGGCGATGAAGTGCTGCCGCTCCTCGAGCGCCACCGCGAACGCCGCCTCGAAGAGTGGCCGCGCAGACACGGGATCGCCGCTGGAGCGGCGGAGGCGGCCGCGCTCGAGGTTCAGCCGCGCGGTGACGATCGGCACGTCACCGCCGATCGTCGCTGCCTCGTCGAGAAAGGCGTCTCCAGCGACGAAGTCGCCACGCAGCCCCGAGACACGCGCGAGCTGCGTCAGGACTTCGGCACGGCTCGCATCCGACGCATTCGCTTCGAGCTGCGCGCGCAGGCGGGTCTCCGTGCCGTCGAGGTCGTCGAAGTTCCAGAGCGGCCGCAGCCGGTCGTCCACGCCGGCTAGGCGTTCTCGCCGCGCAGAACGCGTGGCGCGACTCGCGCGTAGTCGAGACCCGACACCCACGTCGCGACGAGCGCGGCGAGCAGAGCCCACCAGGCGACGTCGTCGCTCCAGGCTCCGGCGGCTGCAAGCCCGGCCACCGTCGCGGCGACTGCCTGTGCCCAGGTCTTCGCACGCCCGAGGTCTCGCGCGCCGAGGACGACGCCACGCTCGACCGCAGCGAGCCGCAGCCCGGAGACGAGGATCTCGCGCACGACGATCAACGCGATCATCCAGGCCGGTGCGACGCCCTCGCCGATCAGCATCACGAGAGCGGCGAGGACGAGCACCTTGTCCGCCACCGGATCGAGGAGCTTGCCGAGCGTCGAGCTCGTCCCGCGGCGGCGCGCGAGCCAGCCGTCGATCTGATCGGTCGCCATCGCAACGACGAAGACCGCGGTCGCCCAGTACGCGTGATTCGGGAAGTCCCAGGCGAAGAGCAGCACCACGATCGGGACGGCTGCGATGCGAGCGACCGTGAGCTGATCCGGGAGGCTCACCGTTCGGGAGAATACGCGTCCCATGCCGCTCTTCACGAAGGTCCTGGTCGCCAATCGCGGCGAGATCGCCGTCCGCATCATGCGCACGCTGCGCGAGCTCGAGATCGCCGCCGTCGCCGTGTACTCCGACGCCGACCGCGACGCCTTACACGCGGCCTTCGCGGACGAGGCCTTCCGCCTCGGCCCCGGGCCGGCCGCCGAGTCGTATCTTCGAGGCGATCTCGTGATCGAGGTGGCGCGGCGTGCAGGTGCGCAGGCCATCCATCCCGGCTACGGCTTCCTTGCCGAGAATGCCGCCTTCGCGCGCGAGGTCGAGGCGGCGGGGCTCCTCTGGATCGGGCCCCCGGCCGACGCGATTGAGGCCATGGGCTCCAAGATCGCGGCGCGGGCGCGCATGCGCGACGCCGGCGTTCCGGTCGTGCCGGGTACGACGACTCCCGCGCGCAGCGCAGCCGACGTGCGTGCCGCGGCCGACGAGATCGGCTACCCGATCGCCGTGAAGGCGTCCGCAGGCGGCGGCGGGAAGGGGCTACGCGTCGCCCGCTCTCCGGAGGACGTCGACCGGGCATTCGAGGTAGCGCAGCGCGAGGGCGAGGCGTACTTCGCGGACTCCGCCGTCTATGTCGAGCGCTACCTCGACGACCCGCGCCACGTCGAGGTGCAGATCCTCGCGGACGGACACGGCAACGTGATCCATCTGGGCGAGCGCGACTGCACCATCCAGCGGCGCCACCAGAAGCTCGTCGAGGAGACGCCTTCTCCCGCCGTCGCCCCGGAGCTCCGAGCGCGGATCGGCGCACTCGCCGTCGAGGCGGCGCGAGCGGTCGCCTACCGCTCGGCCGGCACGATCGAAGGCCTGCTCACCGCGGACGGCGAGTACTTCTTCCTGGAGATGAACACGCGGGTCCAGGTCGAGCACACGGTCACAGAGGCGGTCACCGGGATCGACATCGTGCGCGAGCAGCTCCTCGTGGCGGCCGGCGAGCCGCTTTCTTTGACGCAGGACGACGTCGTCCTGCGCGGCCACGCGATCGAGTGCCGGATCAACGCGGAGGACGTGTCGCGTGGATTCCTCCCCGCGCCCGGACGGATCACGGCCTATCGCGAGCCGGCCGGTATCGGCGTGCGTGTGGATTCGGGCGTCCGCAGCGGAGACGAGATCTCCGAGCTGTACGACCCGCTCATCGCCAAGCTCGTCGTCCACGACGTCGACCGCGAGCACGCCCGGCGCCGGATGCTGCGCGCGCTCGAGGAGTTCGTCATCGACGGTCCGACGAACCTCCTGGGCTTCCATCGAGCGCTGCTCGAGACGCCGTGCTTCGTCGCGGGCGGCACCTGCAACGGGGTCGTGGAGTCCGAGGAGCTCGCCCGTCGCGCCGAGGAGCTCGCGGATTCCGGCAGCGCGGCTTTCGGTGCGACCGTGGACGGGCGGGGCTCGGCGAGCGGCGACCAGCTCGTCAGCGTCGAGATCGACGGGCGGCGTCACGAGGTCCGGATCCGTGCTCCCGAGCCGCCGTGGGCGGAGGTCGCGCGGCGTCACAAGGCACGGAGCAAGGGCATCGCGGGCGAGGCGACCGGCGCCGTCGCAAGTCCGATGCAGGGGGTCGTGTTGTCGGTTGCCGTCGAAGTGGGGGATGCGATCGCGGCGGGTGAGCTCATCTGCGTCGTCGAGGCGATGAAGATGGAGAACGAGCTCGTGGCGCATCGCGGCGGCGTCGTCGCCGAGCTGCTCGTCGCGCCCGGTCAGCAGGTCGCGCTCGGAGACGTCGTCTGCGTGATCGACGCTCCATGACGGTAGGTCGCTGCTCGGACCTGTCGGCGGAGGCCGGCGAGTCGCTCGTCGCGACCGCGACGCCGGTCGCTACGTGGCTCCTCGTCGAGGTGCGGGGAACATGGCCTCGTGACGTATCCGATGCGGCCGCGCTCGGCGAGCCGGCCGCAACCCGGATAACCGACTGGCTGGCGCGCATGCCTGCGGCGCGGCTCCTCTTCATCCGTCGCCCGGGCCCGGGACGGGAAGGGCGGCGCGTGTTCGTCGTGCGCGCATCGGAGCGGGAGTCTCAGGTGCGGCGACTCGAGCCGACGGCGACCGAAGACCTCGCAGACGTCGACCTCGACGGGGGCGAGCTCGTCGACGCGCCGCTCGTGCTCGTGTGCGGTCACGGCACGCGTGATGCGTGCTGCGCGCTGCGCGGAAGCGCCGTCCACGGTGCACTCGCCGCGCATTTGCGGCCGGACGAGCTCTGGCTCTCCTCTCATCAGGGAGGGCATCGCTTCGCGGCGAACGTCCTCGTTCTGCCCGGCGGTGTCCAGCTCGGACGCGTCATGCCGGAGGATGCACCGCGTGTCGTCGGCGACGCCCTCGCTGGCCAGATCTCCCTCGAGCACTACCGCGGCCGAACCGCGTACTCCGGGCGCGAGCAGGCGGCAGAGCATGCCGTGCGCGCCGCGACCGGGCTCACGTCGCTCTCGGAGCTGCGACTCGTGGGCGACGACGGGGTATACGTCCGCTTCGCAGACGGCGACGGTCGCGAGTACCGAGCGCGGCCCGAGGAGATCGAGGGGCCGACAGTGCCGGCGAGCTGCGGCGCCGAGCCGTCGCCGCAGTCGCAGCTCGTCGCGACTTTGGACTAAGCGCTACTTCTCGAGCTGGTACGTCTCGTCGGTGATCCAGATGAGCGTCTCTTCGAGCCCCTCGGGCGGCTTGCCGATTGCCACGAGTGTGCCGAAGACGACGCGAGCCCAGCTGCCCGCGACGAGCGAGCCGCGTGCGGAGATCTCGCCCTTCCACGAGGCTCTCGGCTCGAGCACGCCCGGAAGAGCAGGTTCGTAGCCTGTCGCCGCGCGAACGGCGGGAAGCGTGCCGTTGCGGTTTCGATCCTCGAGCTCCTGCGCGTCGCCGGTCTCGAAGAGCTGGAGCCCGAACGAGCCGTCGGCTGTCGCTCCGGGCGCGAGCTCCCAGCCCACGGACGTACCGTTGTCGATCCCGACGCGCGCGTTCCACCCGTTCTCGGTTACCTCGAGCCGCGTGACCGTGAAGACGAGCTGCTCACCGGCCGGGCCGTGCGCCTCGCGCCAGTCGAGCTCGGCCGCCTGCGGGCCTGCCGCAACGCTCGTCACGACCTCCTCGTCGCTGTCGGCGGTCAGCCGCTGCGCGTTCGACGCGAGCACGAATCCGGCGAACGTCGCACCGAGGGCGATGAGGACGATGAGCGTCGTTCGACTCACGGCGCTGATGCTCGCACACGCGAGCGAGAGGCCGGCGGAGTGGAGGCGGTAGACTCGCCCGCGCTTTGGACCTGCACGAGTATCAGGGCAAGGAGCTCTTTCGTCGCTTCGGGATTCCGGTCTCCGAGGGCCTGCTCGCGACGAGCCCGGCGGAGGCTCGCGAGGCGGCGGAGACGCTCGCTGGGCCGGTCGTCGTCAAGGCGCAGGTTCTGATCGGCGGCCGGGGCAAGGCCGGCGGCATCAAGCTCGCGAGCACGCCGGACGAGGCCGAAGCGCGCGCGAGCGAGATCCTCGGCATGGACATCCGCGGCCACACCGTTGCGAAGGTCTGGGTCGAGCGCGCGTCGGACATCCAACGCGAGTACTACCTGTCGCTGACGTTCGATCGCAGCGCGAAGAAGCCGCTCTTCATGTTCACGACGCAGGGCGGCATCGACATCGAGGAGGTGGCGGAGTCGAGCCCCGAGGCGCTCGTCCGGCTCCATGTCGATCCGCTCGAGGGCTGCCACCCATGGCATGCGCGACGGCTCGTATATGCCGCAGGGATCGAGGATCCCGGCGAGCAGAAGCAGATCGCGGCGATCATCGCCAAGCTCTACGACGCATTCGTCGGCGCCGACGCGATGCTCTGTGAGATCAACCCGCTCATCGTCACGCCCGAGGGCGAAGTGCGCGCGCTCGACTCGAAGTTCACGGTGGACGACAACGCGCTCTATCGCCACGCGGACATCGCCGAGATGCGCGACGTTTCCGGGTCGGATCCGCTCGAGGTGCTCGCGCGCGAGAAGGGCGTGACCTACGTGAAGCTCGACGGCGACGTCGGCGTGCTCGGCAACGGTGCGGGTCTGACGATGTCCACCGTCGACGTGGTGACGTTCGTCGGCGGCAACCCCGCCAACTTCTGCGATCTCGGCGGCGGCGGCGACGCGCAGGGCGTCGTGGATGCACTCGAGGTCATCACGCGCGACGAGCAGGTGCGCTCGATCTTCTTCAACATCTTCGGCGGCATCACGCGCTGCGACGAGGTCGCGCGCGGCATCCTGCAGGCGGTCGAGCAGATGGGGCTCGAGCAGCCGATCGTCGTGCGCCTCGACGGTACGAACGCCGAGGAGGGCCGACGCATCCTCGGAGAGGCTGCGCTCGAGAACCTCCACCCGGAGGCGACGATGCTCGACGGCGCGCGCCGCGCGGTGGAGCTGGCGGCCTGATGGCGATCCTCGTCGATACGGAGACGCGGCTCGTGGTGCAGGGGCTCACCGGCTCGGAGGGGCGGTTCCACGGGCTCCGAAACCGTTCACACGGTACGAACGTCGTCGCAGGCGTCACGCCGGGCAAGGGCGGGCAGGACGTCGAGGGAATTCCCGTGTTCGACACCGTCGCCCAGGCCGTGACCGACGTGGGGGCGAACACGGCGATGGTCTTCGTGCCGGCGCCGTTCGCCGCGGATGCGATGTACGAGGCCATTGACGCCGGGATCGGGACGGTCATCTGCATCACGGAAGGGGTTCCCGCGCACGAGATGCTCCGCCTCCACTCGTTCATCCAGGGCCGCGACGTGCGTCTGATTGGGCCGAACTGCCCCGGAGCGCTGTCGCCCGGCAAGGCGAACGTCGGGATCATCCCGGCCGAGATCTTCCGCGAGGGCTCTGTGGGTCTCGTGTCGCGCTCGGGAACCCTTACCTACCAGATCGGGCACGAGCTCACGCAGCTCGGGCTGGGTAACTCCACGATCGTCGGGATCGGCGGCGATCCCATCGTCGGCTCGTCGTTCCTCGAGATGCTCGCGCTGTTCGAGGCCGACCAGCAGACCGAGCACGTGGTAATGGTCGGTGAGATCGGCGGCGACGAGGAGGAGAAGGCTGCCGCGTTCATCGAGGAGGAGATGACGAAGCCGGTCGTCGCGTACATCGCCGGCTTCACCGCGCCCCCCGGGAAGACGATGGGGCACGCCGGCGCGATCATCTCGGGTTCTGCGGGGACGGCTCAGGCGAAGAAGGACGCGCTCGAGGCGCGCGGCATCCGCGTCGGCACGACGCCGACCGAGACCGCGCAGCTCGTTGCCGAGATCGCCGGGCGGTAGTCGCCGCCGGCCGCGCCGGGTAGTTCCGGTGGGTCTTCGGCCGGCGGATCCAGTCGGCGCGAACTCGGCACAGAGTCGTGACCCCTCCGTGAGGAGACCCGAGCTACGCCGACCGCAGGGATCTCGGGGATCCCCTGGGGGACGTTGGGGGACTTTCGGTCCTAGGGAGGAGCACGAGGGCGCGTGGCGCGCGACACGTTGGCCGATACAGTCGCTCCGGTGGAGCTGCGCAACCGCCAGCGCGACGCGACGCCGTTCGTCACGAAGGATGGCTCGACGATCCGCGAGTACCACCACACCGCCCTCCAGAGCCTGGCCGAGGCGTCGCTCGAGCCCGGCACGGCCACGCAGCGCCACTACCACGCGCGCAGCGAGGAGATCTACCTGATCCTCGAAGGCAGCGGCGAGCTCGAGGTCGACGGGGAGCGCCGTGAGATCGCTGCCGGCGACGCCGTGCTCATTCCGCCGCGGGCCTGGCACGAGCTCACGGCCGGTCAGAGTGGTGTGCGCCTGCTCTGTTGCTGCGTGCCGCCGTACGCCGACGACGACACCTTCTTCGCGTAGCAGCCGCGCAAGACCGAGATTCGCGAGTGCGAATCTCGGTCGCGAGGATCCCTGAAGGCGCCCGCTTCGCGGTCGCATGTCAGCTGTTTCCACTACGCTCGCGCTCGTGCTCACCGCGCCGATCTCGTTCGCTCGCGGCGCTCCCGCTCCCGATCTCATTCCCGCCGACGAGCTTGCCGACTGCGCGCACGAGGTCGGGCGTCGCGACGGAGCGAGAGTGTTCGCCTACGGGCCGGGTGGAGGCTACGCACCGCTGCGCGAGTGGGTCGCGGAGCGTCATGGGATGCCGGCCGAGCGCGTCGTTCTCACGGTCGGCGGCCTCCAGGGGTTCGTCTTCTATGCCGCCGAGCAGCTCGCGCGTCGACCCGGCCGCGTCCTCGTCGAGGCTCCGAGCTACGACCGACCGCTCAAGGTGCTCGCACGCGAGGGAGTCGAGATCGTCGCCCTGCCGATGGACGACGAGGGTCTCGACCCGGATGCGCTCGCCGCCGAGCTTCGCGGTCGCACCGATTCACCGTCGTTTCTCTACACGATTCCGACGTTCCAGAATCCGAGCGGACGCACTCTTTCCGAGGAGCGACGCACGCGGCTGGTCGAGCTCGCGCGCGAGCACCAGCTGGCCGTGCTCGAGGACGATCCCTACGGGCTCGTCCGCTTCGAGGGAGCGGCGCCTCGCAGTCTGCTCGAGCTCGAGGGAGGAACGCTCGTGACGTACACGTCCTCGTTCTCGAAGACCGTCGCACCGGGCGTGCGGACCGGATACTTCGTCCTACCCGACGCCGACGCGGGCGGCTTCGAGGAACGTGCCGTGTCGACCTACATCTCGCCGCCCTTCCTGCCCGAGGCGATCGTGTGGGAGTTCATCCGGCGCGGCCGCTTCGAGCCGAACCTCGAGCGCGTGCAGGCCGAGTTGCGCGCGCGGCGGGACGCGATGCTCGAGGCGCTCGCCGCGGAGTTCACGCGCGATGCGAGCTGGAGCACTCCCGACGGCGGCTACTTCGTCTGGCTCGACCTCGACGGCACCGACACGTCCGAGCTCGCGGCGCGCGCCGAGGAGGCGGGCGTGGCGTTCGTCCCGGGCACCGCGTTCCACCCGCCCGGGTCGGGTCTCGGCGGCAACGCTGCCCGGCTCGCCTTCAGCTACGAGACACCCGAGCGGATCGCCGAGGGAATCGCGCTCCTCGCATCCCTACGCTGATCGTCGTCGCCCGCGAAGCTGCTCGAAGAGGTAGCCGGCGGCGAAGCCGATTCCGACACAGAGAAGAATCAGCACGAGCAGCGAGATGCGCGTGGAGAAGAACACGAAGCTCACCTCGACCTGCTTGCGGTTGAGCAGGACGATCAGCACGGCGTAGACCGCGAGCGCGCCGAAGAGGATGAGCTTCCACGGCAGGCCCGCTTTCTCCGGCGCCGGCGTGGTCGTGCCCTGCGTGCTCACGACGCCGATCCTACGCGGCGCGTCCGACCGTGGTCGGCTCGAGCGACCGCGGCACGAGGCGCGGCTGAAGCGGGGGATTCAGCGAACCTCCGCTCGCCGTGCGGAAGGTCGGGCAGGGGACGTTTCCGGCGAGTGCGCAGAGCCCTTCGCGTCGGAAGTAGCAGTCATCGCAGGTGAGATCTGTTCGTTTCTTCGCCGCCATTTGTCATGTCGGTCGCCCCTCACGACCAGCCAGCATTCTGTCGGCCACGTCCGGGGCGGACAACCCCCACACGGAGGAATTCGCCGCAAATTGCGCCTGTTGTCAGCAGCGACGAAATGCCTGCAAAATCAGCACTTCAAGCCGCTCGTTGTCAGCGAGCGCAACGCCTGTTGAAAACTCTCAACAGGGATGACCTCCAGGCCGCCTGCGTTTTCCCCGGCCTCCTCGGCATTCTCGCCGGCCGGTACCAGGAAGTAATCCACATCTGCCCGGCGCGCGCCGATCGTCTTCTGCTTGATGCCGCCGATCGGGATGACGGTTCCGTCCAGCGCGAGCGCTCCCGTGGCTGCGATCCGACATCCATTCGTGACGTTCCGACCGAGCTGGCGTGCAATCTCGAGCGCGAACGGAAGCCCGGCCGACGGACCGCCGACTCGCCCGAGGTCGATGTCCACCTCGAACGGCAGCTCGATCCTCGCGTCCTGGTCGACGAGGATCCCGATCACGGCCTTCGTCGGGTCGTCCGGGCTCGCGATCGTCTCGACGTTCACCGCGACGGACTTCTCGCCCCTCCTGACCGTGAGGGCGACCTCGTCGCCGGGCTTTCGCCTGCCGATCTGGGCGCGAAGCTCTGTCGGAGTCCTCACGGGTGTCCCGCCGACGGCGACGATCACGTCGCCGGCGTCGAGGGTGGCCGCTGCCGGTACGCCGGGCGACACCGTCGTGACGAGAACGCCACGCGGTGTCGCGGTGACGTCGTATCCCAGCTCGCGCAAGGCGACGACGGCCGCGGTTTCCTCCGACCGCGCCATGTCCGCGGCGTTTTGCCGATCGCGCTCCGCGTCGGTCTCACCCGTTGGAGCCAGCACCTCCTGGGACACGAAGGTCGAGCCCTCCGGCCGGGTGAACGGCAGGAGCTGCTCGAGCAAGCGGATCCGGCGAACGAAGAGGTCGACGTAGTAGACGTCGCCTTGCGCGCTCGCGCGGCCGCCTTCCACCTCGACCTTGTCCGCGAGCGGCTTGGCGCGATCGGGAACGAAGAGGTAGTCGTCCGCCGGGAGCCACCACAGGACGAACGCCGCAGCGAGACCGAGCAGGCCGAGCGTGACCGCAGCGCCGGCGAACCGCTTCACGGTCTCTCTACCACAGGCCGCGTGTCAGCGCGCCGTCGACGAGCGTCACGGTGCCGCTGACGTACGACGCGCGCTCCGAGCAGAGGAACGCGACGACGTCGCCGATCTCGCTCGTCGTCCCCAGTCGACCGAGCGGGATCGTCGCGAGGTCGTCCGCGGTCGGTCCGTCCGGGTAGACCTCGCGGATCCGGTCCGTGTCGATCCGCCCCGGAGCGACGCAGTTCACCGTGATGCCCTTGGGGCCGAGCTCTCGCGCGAGAGACTTCGACCAGCCCATGATCCCCGGCCTCACGACGTTGGAGAGCGCGAGATCGTCGATCGGCTCGCGCACGGTCGACGAGGTCACGGTGACGATGCGGCCTGCGCGGCTGCGCTCGAGGTGAGGAAGGCAGAGCCCGGTGAGATTGACGATGGAGACGAGGAGGAGCTGCACGGCGGACTCGACCTTCGCGGCGTCGAGCTCCGACGCGGTCGTCCGCGGTGGCCCGCCCGAGTTGTTCACGAGGACGTCGATGCCGCCGTAGGTGCCCACGGCCGCGCCGACGAGGCGCTCGAGATCCTCCCGGCTCGTCACGTCGCCGACGACGGGAAGGCCACCGATCCGCGCGGCTTCGCGCTCGAGAAGCTCATGGCGCCGCGCGAACATGACGACGTTCGCCCCCTCGCCGGCGAGCGACTCGGCGATGCCGAGACCGATGCCGGAGGACGCGCCGCAGACGATGGCGGTCCGGTCTTTCAATCCAAGGTTCATGTTTCCTCGTGGCGAGATATATCTCGCCCCTACGCCCTCCGTAGGACTGAGACCACATCCTTGACGGCGGCGGCCGACGCACGCAACATCTTCTTCTCGTCCGCCGTCAGGCGCAGCTTCACGATCTCCTCGACGCCTTCCGCACCGAGCTTCACGGGGACGCCCATGTAGAGCCCGCTGATCCCGTACTCGCCTTCGAGATATGCAGTGCACGGAAGCACGCGCTTCTCGTCGAGGCAGATCGAGTCGACCATCTGCGCCGCAGCGGCTCCCGGGGCGTACCAGGCCGAGGTGCCGAGCAGCCCGACGAGCTCGCCACCGCCAACCTTCGTCCGCTCGACGAGCTTTCGGATGCGGCCCTTCGCCAGCAGCTCCGGAAGCGGGACGCCGCCGACGTTCGTCGCCGAGACGACGGGCACCATCTGGTCGCCGTGGCCGCCGAGGACGACCGCGGTCACGTCTTTCACCGAGACATCGAGCTCCTGTGCGATAAAGGTGGAGAAGCGCGCCGTGTCGAGGATGCCCGCCATGCCGACGACGCGGTGCTTCTTGAAGCGTGACGTCGTCTTCGCGACGTGGCACATCGCGTCGAGCGGGTTCGAGACGACGACGAGGATCGCGTCGGGCGAGTGCTTGATCGCCTCCTTCGTCACCGCGGAGACGATCGCCTCGTTCGTCGCGACGAGATCGTCGCGGCTCATGCCCGGCGAGCGCGGCCTGCCGGCCGTGATGACGACGACATCCGAGCTGGCGGTCTCCTCGTAGCCGTTCGAGCCGACCATCGTGGGCTCGTAGCCGAGGACCGCGGCCGCCTGGTTGACGTCGAGCGCCTTCCCCTGCGGGAAGTTCGGGATGATGTCGACGAGGACGACGTCCGCGTAGTCGCGACGCGCCAGCTCCTGCGCGCAGGTCGCGCCGACGTTCCCGGCGCCGACGACGGTGATCTTCTTTCGCATCTAGTGGTTCCTCCGGGGAGTAGGTGTTGGATTCGCCGGCGAAAACCGAGCAGGCCTAGGACACAGGGAGGCCGCATACCAATGGGTATGTGGTCGACCGAGGACGACGGCATGCGAAGCGTTTGCAGCCGCGCGAAGCTGGCACCTACTCCCCGGAGGGATCACTCGCCCCCCAGCCTCTCGATGATGGCGTCCGAGTACTCGGAGGTCCCGACGGCGCTCGGATCGTCACGCGTCGGCTTGAGGTCGTAGGTCACGTGCTCGCCGGCGGCGATGACGTCGGTGACGGCGTTCTCGAGGTGGGTCGCGGCGTCGCTCTCGCCGAGGTGGTCGAGCATGAGCTTCCCGGAGAGGATCATCGCCGTCGGATTCACCCTGTTCTGCCCCTTGTACTTCGGAGCCGATCCGTGCGTGGCCTCGAAGACGGCGGCGTGCTCGCCGATGTTCGCTCCGGGCGCGACCCCGAGCCCGCCGACGAGCCCGGCGGTGAGGTCCGAGATGATGTCGCCGTAGAGGTTCGGCAGCACGAGGACGTCGAACTCCTCGGGTCGCTGCACGAGCTGCATGGTGAGCGCATCGACGAGCACCTCGCGCGCTTCGACGTCCGGGTAGTCGGCGGCGACGTCGCGGAACACCGACAGGAAGAGCCCGTCCGTGAACTTCATGATGTTGGCCTTCGTCACGCCCGCGACTTCACGGCGTCCGTGCGTACGGGCGTACTCGAAAGCGAAGCGAATGATCCGCTCGGAGGCGGCGGCGCTGATCGGCTTCACGGAGATGCCCGAGCCGGCGACGATCTGCTTCTGCTGCAGGCCGTTCAGCGTCTCGATGACGTGGTCGGCGTCGTCGCTGCCCGCCTCGTACTCGATTCCGGCGTAGAGATCCTCCGTGTTCTCGCGGACGATGACGAGGTCGACGTCCTCGTAGCGCGAGCGCACTCCCGCGTAGGTCTTGCACGGACGCAGGCAGGCATACAGCCCGAGCTCGTGGCGCAGCGCAACGTTCACGGAGCGAAAGCCGGTCCCGATCGGCGTCGTGATAGGCCCTTTCAGTGCGACGCCGTTCGCCTTCACGGACGCGAGCGTCTCCTCGGGGAGGGGTGTGCCCGCCTCCTCCATCACGTCGACCCCCGCCTGGCGCACGTCCCACTCGAACTCGACGCCGGTCGCTTCGAGGACGCGGCGCGTCGCGTCGGTGAGCTCCGGCCCGGTCCCGTCTCCGGGAATGAGGGTGACGCGATGGGCCATCGGCGGGGCGATCGTACCTGTGTGCCCCGCAGATCGAGATTCGCTCCCGCGAATCTCGATCGCGACAATCCCTGAAGGCGCCCGCTGTCGCGGTCGCGTCGTGCTGTCTGCTTGCGCGCTTCGGTGAATGCCCCTCAGGTAGCGTCCTGCCGGAATGAGCGAAGTCGCGGACTTCAAGCCCGGGCTCGAGGGCGTCGTCGCAGTCGAGACCGAGATCGCCGAGCCCGACCGCGAGGGCGGCGTCCTTCGCTATCGAGGCGTCGACATCGAGGAGCTGGTCGGCCGGTACCCGTACGAACGGGTGTGGGGGCTGCTGGTCGACGAGGACCTCGACTCGGTGATGCCGGAGCCCGAGCCCCACGAGCCCGCGGGACTCACCGGCAACGCGCCGGCCGATCTGCAGGCCGAGACGGCTCGACTTGCAGGGCATTGGCGTCTGGGCAAGCTCAACGAGATCTCGGACGAGCAGGCGCGCGAAGACCTCGGGCGGCTGTCCTCGCAGATGATGGGAATCGTCGCTCGCTCCGCTCGACTGGCCGATGGCGCGACCGCTGCGATTCCGGACGAGGTCGTCCGTGCTGGTAGCACCGCCGCGGAGAGGTTTCTCCTGCAGTGGCGAGGCGAGGCGGACCCCCGGCACGTGAGGGCGATCGACACGTACTGGATCTGTACGGCGGAGCACGGTCTCAACGCGTCCACGTTCACGGCGCGCGTCACAGCTTCGACCGGCGCCGACTGCGGCGCCGCGCTCTCCTCCGCGGTCGGCGCTCTCTCGGGGCCGCTGCACGGGGGCGCACCCGCCTACGTGAAGCCGATGCTCGAGGAGGTCGCTGCAACGGGCGACCCGGAGAAGTGGGTGAGCGACTCGCTCGACGCCGGCAAGCGGATCATGGGCTTCGGGCACCGCATCTATCGGGCGGAGGATCCTCGCTCGAGGATCCTGAAGGAGACCGCGCGCGAGCTGGGGGCGCCGCAGATCGAAGTCGCGGAGAGGCTCGAGGAGGCGGCTCTGGCCGAGCTCGAGCGTCGCCATCCGGAGCGACCCCTGCGGACGAACGTCGAGTACTACTCGGCGATCGTTCTCGATGTCGCCGAGGTCCCTCCGCCGCTCGCGCCCGCCATGTTTGCCTGCTCGCGTGTGGCGGGTTGGTCCGCGCACATCCTCGAGCAAAAGCGGACGGGTCGTCTCTTCCGACCGTCTGCCCGGTACGTGGGGCCGAGCCCGCGTTCCGTCTCCGAGCTCGGATGACGCTCGCCGAGGCGGCTGCCGAGGCGGACGCACTCGCACAGGCCGGCGACGAGCGAGCGCTCGCGCAGCTCCGCTCGCAGTGGGACGAGGAGATCGAGGCGAGCGCACGTGACGCCGACTACCGGGTTCGCGCACAGGCCTATCGCTCGATCGCGCAGTTCCGGTTTCGGCAGAAGCTGGAGCTCCTGCGGCGGGGGCTCGAGGACGACAGCCCGGCGGCTCGCGGTTCCGCGCTCATCGCGCTCGAGGGCCTTTCGCGCGCCCATCCGGGCGACGTGAACTCGTTTCGCCCACTGCTCCACGATCTCGCGGCGCGGGACCCGAACGTCGCGGTGCGGCGCCTCGCGGTCGTCTGTCTGCGAAACGGGACGCCGCAGCGCGACTCGATCCAGCTTCTCGACGGAATCGCGGGCTCGGACGACGAGGATGCGGAGCTGCGCCAGACCGCGCGCTCGGTGTCCGCGCTGCTCGTGAAGAAGTCGCGCGCGAAGTAGGCGCTGGGTAGAGCCGCGAAAGCGGCCGCGCTTCAGGTTCCTGTTCTGTCGCGCGACCGGTGTCCGCCCTAGCGGATCTCCGGCCTGGCGCGGGGGGAAGTAAGGTGGCGCCGATGGGCGCAGTCCCTGTCGTCGGGATCATCATGGGGTCGCGCTCCGACTGGGAGACGATGCGCCATGCTGCGGAGACGCTCGACGAGCTCGGCGTCCACTACGAGAAGGAGGTCGTGTCCGCGCACCGCACGCCGGACCGGCTCTTCGCGTACGCGGAAGCTGCGGAGTCGCGCGGCCTGCAGGTGATCATCGCCGGCGCGGGTGGGGCTGCGCATCTGCCCGGCATGACCTCGTCGAAGACGCTCCTTCCGGTGCTCGGCGTCCCGGTCGAGTCGAAGACACTGCAGGGGCTCGACTCGCTGCTCTCGATCGCCCAGATGCCGGCAGGAGTTCCCGTCGGGACGCTCGCGATCGGACGGGCCGGCGCGGTCAACGCGGCACTGCTCGCGGCCGCGATCGTGGCGCGCGCAGACGAAGGCGTCCGGGAGCGGCTGGCGGCATATCGGGCGAGCCAGACCCAGTCCGTGCTCGCTGCGCCCGATCCGTCAGCGTGACAGTGCTCGTCGGCTGTATCGGTGGCGGTCAGCTCGGGCGCATGCTCGCGCTCGCCGGAGCGCCCCTCGACGTGCGCTTCCGCTTCCTCGATCCGTCGCCCGCTGCGTGCGCGGGGGACGTGGGTGAGCTCCTGGTCGGGTCGTACTATGACCAGGATCTTCTCGACCGCCTCGCCGACGGCGCCGATGCCGTCACGTACGAGTTCGAGAACGTTCCCGTCGAGGCCGCGCGGCGGGTCGGGGCAGTTCCCGACGCTCGCGCGCTCGAGCAGGGGCAGGATCGCCTCGTCGAGAAGGAGCTCTTTCGTGGCCTCGGCATTCCCACTGCTCGCTACGGCTCGCTCGAGGAGAGCGGCCTGCCCGCACTCGTGAAGTCTCGGCGGCTCGGGTACGACGGAAAGGGGCAGCGCGTCGTCGAGTCACCCGTCGTTCTCGAGGACCACGAGCTCGCGGAGGAGGTGGTTCCGTTCGATCGCGAGCTCTCGATCATCGCGGCGCGCGGTGGCGGCGGCGAGACGGTCTTCTACCCGCTCGCCGAGAACGAGCACCACGGCGGGATCCTTGCGGTCTCGCGCGCTCCTGCGCCCGACGCGCAGCAAGGTGAGGCCGAGGAGATCGCGACGAAGCTCCTCGATGCGCTCGGCTACGTCGGCGTGCTGGCCGTCGAGCTGTTCGAGGTCGAGGGGAGGCTCCTCGCGAACGAGTTCGCTCCTCGCGTCCACAACACGGGCCACTGGACGATCGACGGCGCCGTCACGAGCCAGTTCGAGAACCACGTTCGGGCCGTGCTCGGCCTCCCGCTCGGCGCGACGGATGCTCTCGGACAGGCGGTCATGGTCAACCTCGTCGGTGGCACTCCACCGCTCGAACGCCTGCTTGCTGTCGACCACGCACACGTGCATCTGTACGGGAAGGCGCCTCGCCCGGGCCGCAAGCTCGGTCATGTGACGCTCGTCGACGCCGACAAAGGGCGCGTCGCCGAGTTCGTCGACCTTGCGGCCGCAGCCTGGGCGTAGGCGAGATGTAGCTCGCCCCTTACGAAGTGGCGCCTGCGTCGCGCAGGATCTCGACCATCTGGTCGTACCCCGACTGCTCGGCATGTGCGAGCGGAGTGACCCCCTGGCCGTCCGCGAGATTCACGCTGGCGCCCGCCTCGACGAGTTGGCGGACGACTTCGGTGTGCGCCGCGTCTCCGCCGCCGAGGATGATCGCCTCGAGGAGTGCTGTCCACCCGAGCCGGTTCACGTGGTCGATGTCGATGTCGGTCTCGAGGAGCCGCGCGACGATCGTCGCGTACCCGCGGTCGGCCGCACGGATGAGGCCGGTCCCGTCGTAGCTGTCGAGTGAGCGGACATCGGCTCCGTTCGCGAGCGTGAGCTCGAGGAGGGCCGGGTCGTCGCCGACCTCGCTCGTCGCGATCAGGTACGCGCTCTGCACCGTGTCGTCCTTCGCGTTCACGTCGGCGCCGGCGTCGATCAGCTCGCGTGCGGCGGCGACGTCGTTGGAGTACGCCGCGGCGACGAGCTTCCGGTCGAGAGCTGGATCTGCAGCCACCTCGTCATCCTGACCGCCGCATCCGCCTGCGGCCAGCGCGCCTGCAGCAGCGAGCAGGCTCAGGCGGAGGATTTCGGCTCTCCGGTCCTCCGGCGGGCGTGCGGATGGGCCTCGAAGTACACGTCGCGTCGACGGCGGTCGGAGACGTGCGTGTACCGCTCGGTCGTCCCGAGATCGGCGTGCCCGAGCATCTCCTGCACCGATCGGAGATCGGCGCCACCTTCGAGGAGATGCGTCGCGAACGAGTGGCGGAGGAGATGTGGATGGACGCGGCCGGGCTCGAGCCCGGCGCGGTCCGCAAGCTTGCGCAGGATGAGGAAGGCACCCGCGCGGGTGAGTGCCCCGCCGCGCGCGTTCAGGAAGAGGTCCGGGCGGTACCGTCGATCGAGGTGCGGACGGCCGAGGGCGAGGTAGCGCCGCACGGCTTCCGCCGCCGGCCGTCCGAGCGGGACGAGCCGCTCCTTGCCGCCCTTGCCGAGCACGCGGACGATGCGCTCCTCGATGGCGACGCTGCCCTTCTCCAGGCCCGTCGCCTCGGAGACGCGCAGGCCGGCGCCGTACAGGAGCTCCACCAGCGCGCGATCTCGGAGCGCACGCGGCGTCGACCCGATGGCCGCGTCGATCAGCCGCTCGGTCTCGGCGGGCGAGAGCGCACGCGGTAACGTGCGCGCCCGGCGCGGTAGCTGAACCGAGGCAGCGGGGTTCTCGGCTCTCGCGCCGATAAGGACGAGATGCCGGAAATAGCTGCGCACAGCCGAGACACGCCGCGCGATCGTCGACGAGGCAAGTCCTTCCGCGCGCATGGCGGCGACCCAGGTCTCCAGCTGGTCAGAGGTCGCTGCAGCGACCTGCGCGCCGGTGAACGCAGCGAGTGCCCTCAGGTCGCGTCGGTAAGCGTCGACGGTGCGCGGCGATCGGCGGGCCTGGAGGTTGAGCAGGAAGCGCTCGACGTCGGGGTCTGGTGCACTCACGGGGACCGATCGGATTCGGCAGCCGGTGGTCGGCTCCTGCGCGCCGTGCTCGTCCTCGCAGCCGCCGTCTGTGTCTCCGTAGCGGTTCCGAGCGTCGCGAGCGCGTCGCAGCTCATCGCGCGAAACACCTCGACGGAGCGGCTTGCGGTCTCCGCGGACGGGAAGGCGCTGCTCACATATCACGGCCAGGGGAAGCTTCAGCACGTGCTGGCCTGGGGCGCCACGAACGCGCGCCCACCGACGCAGGATGTCGATCAGATCGAGTTCCGGGTCGACTACTCGGGTGGCTGGGGCACGCTCGGTCGCGCCGTATGGAAGGGCTTCCGCAACACGTGCGGCCGGTACCGCGGGCCCGCGCTCCCGTTTCTCGTCACCGCGTGCACCGCGCGGGACGGCTCGCACTGGGCGATCCAGCGGTGGCAGCGATCTCAGGCGAACTTCGGCCTGCCGCCGTGGAAGGCCGGCCACGGAGCGTGGGAGGTTCGGCTCTCGCACTGGCGGGGAGCGGTCGCGCAGCTCGAGGTCTGGCTCGACTGGAGCTACGGCGGTCGCTGGCATCACCTCTTCGGGCGGCTGACCTACCAGGGGCTCCCCGTCCACGGCTTCTCGACGACCTCGACCGGAGACCCGCTCGACAACTACGGCCGTGTTCTCTACCTCGACACGCTCGACTCCACGTACGGCAAGGGTTGGCGGCGCGAGAACGGCTTCGTCGCGCGCCGGCCGGACGGGACGTTCTGTTACGGCTTCGTCCCGCATACGACCCATACGGGCGAGCGGCTTCCCGCAGCCAACGGCGGGCGCTACCGGCTCGCAGTGTCAGGCCCCGGCGTCACGCCGGATGTCCAGTGGGAGGGGGCAGGTCTCGCGACCTTCGACCCGTCGAACCCGAAGCACGTCCAGCTCGAGGCGGACATGAACGACCTCCAGCGCCAGCTCATGAGCGCGTCGACGCCCTGTCACGCGTAACCGTCCCGAGCGGTGAGCTGCGCCTACCTACCTCACCCCACCCACATCGCCCACTGTTCGCCGGCGTCGCGTTCCAGCGCCTTCAGGTAAACGCTCAGCTTGCCGTAGAAGATGTAGACCGCCTCACGGTAAACCTCGTGCTGGACGAATGGCGACGCTATGAAGCCGTCCCCCCGGTCGATCCGGTCGCTGCGCAGCTCTTCGTCCGTGAAGCGGCTCAACGCGCTGCTCATGGCGTCGTCGTGCGCTTCGAACCAGGCTTGCAGGCTGGCAATCGTGATCCGCGCCGGGGGCGGAAGCTGACGGTGGGCCCAATCGAGGGTGAACGTCTCGAATGAATGTGTATAGATGCCCTCGATGTCGCCCAGCTCGACCAGCAGGTCGCCCAGCGTTGGGTTCTGGCCTGGCAGCCGATAGGCGAGATCGGCATCAGACACCACGTTCAACAGGTGGTCCCGCATGCTGTGGTGTCCACGGATTTCCTCTTCGAACAGGGTGTTCACGGGTGGATTCCCCTGGTATCGCAGGTCATGTTGGCTGCTCCTGAGCCCAGCGTAGCGCGACGGAACCGGCAGCTAGACGCCTTGTGGAGGTCAGTCTCATGAGATAGCCTCATGGCCATGAGGTTCCTCATGATCAGCAAAGGCGGGCAGATTTCAGTGCCGGCCGAAGTGCGCAAACGCTGGAACACGCGTCGGCTCCAGGTCGAGGATCGCGGCGACGAGCTCGTCATTCGCCCCGCGCCAGACGACCCGATCGCGGCGGCGCGCGGCATCCTCAAGGATCGCCTGAAATATACGAGCGAGGAGCTCCGACGCACAGCGCGTGAGGAAGAGGCCGAGATCGAGGAGCGCAAGTGGGGACCGTTCTAGATGCGTTTGCGTTGATTGCGCTGCTCCGTGACGAGCGCGCGGCGGAGGATGTCGGTCGCTTGCTGGCAGCGGGCGACGTTTCCATGTCGGCCGTCAATCTCGCCGAAGCCGGACAGAAGGTCATCCGCGCACGCGCGCTCCGGCCGGAGGAGCTCGACGACATCGTCGGTGCACTCCCGCTCTCGATCGTCCCGTTCACACGCGCCCATGCCGTTCGTACAGCCGAGCTTCGCGCGGAGCACTACGACCGCCGAGACAGCGCCGTGTCGCTCGCAGATTGCTGCCTCGTCGCTGTCGCAACGCGCGCCGATCGCGTGGCGACGGCCGATCCCGCGGTGCTGAGAATGGCCGAGGCCGAGGGCATCGACACGATCGAGCTGCCGCGCCCGTAGCGGCTCAGCTGCGCGGATGCGAGCGGTCGTAGACGCGCCGTAGGCGGCGCGCGTCGACATGGCTGTAGATCTGGGTGGTCGTGAGCGATGCGTGGCCGAGGAGCTCCTGGATGACACGGAGATCCGCGCCGCCCTCGAGCAGGTGCGTCGCGAACGCATGCCGGAGCCGGTGCGGGTGGCGGAGCAGGCGACGTACCGTGCTCGTGTCGAGCCGGCGACCGCGTGCGGAGAGGAAGATCGCGTCGTTCGCGCCGGACGCGAGCGCGGGGCGTGCCGTCCGGAGGTAGCGGGCAAGGTGGAGCGCCGCCTCCTCGCCGAGGGGCACGACTCGCTCCTTGCCCCCCTTGCCGCGCACGTGCACGATCTCGCGGTCGAAGTCGACGTCGCCGAGGTCGAGCATGACGGCCTCGGCGCTGCGGAGCCCTGCCGAGTAGAGAAGCTCGAGCAGCGCGCGGTTGCGCAGCGCGAGGGGCGAGTCGCCCTCGACGAGGGCGAGCAGGTCGTCGATCTCGGCCGCCTTGGGCGCGTCGGGTAGCCGGCGCGATCGGCTCGGCGACAGCTGAGCATCAGGTACGGCGGCCGGCCCGAAGGTGTACCGCAGGCACGAGCGGACGGCTGCGAGTCGCCGCGCGATGGAGGCGGGAGCGAGGCGGTCGCGTCCGCTTCCCAGCTCGCCGACCCAGTCGGAGAGGGTGCGCGCGTCGACCTCCTCGAGACCGACTCCGCGTCGCTCGAGCCAGTCCGCGAACGAGCGCAGATCGGAGCCGTACGCCCGCTGTGTGGCGTCCGAGAGGCCGCCGTGTGCGAGAAAGCGGTCGATCGCGGCCGCGGTCGTCATGGATTCGTATTCGCGCCGGCAGGCGCCACGCCTGCGGGCGCGAGACGCGTCCCCAGCAGACACTTGTCGCGCCGCCATCGGAGTACCCTTGGGCGTATGTCAGTGCAGATACCAGTTCGCATCCCAGAAGAGGATGCACGTCGCCTCGACGAGGCGGTCGCGCGCGGGCGCTTCGCGAGCCGAAGCGCCGCGTTTCGTGAAGGCCTCACGCTCCTCCTGCGTGAAGAGCGGGAGCGGGAGATCGAGGAGGCCTATCGGCGTGCGTACTCGGAGCACCCGCAGGAAGAGCGGATCGGGCACGACGGCCTGACCCTGTTCCAGCAGCGCGTCGACGCGGAAGGGGACGCCTCGCTGTGAGCCGAGGAGAAGTCTGGGAAGTCGAGCTCCCGAGCGGTCGAAGGCCCGGTGTCGTTGTCACGCGTGATCGAGCCATTCCGATCCTCACGAACGTGACGGTGGTCGAGGTGACCGGAACGATTCGCGGCGCCCCGACAGAGGTTCTCCTCGGTGAACGGGAGGGACTTCGCCGGGACTGCGTCGCGAACTGCGACAACCTCCAGACCGTGCTCAAGTCGGCGCTTGGCAACCGAGTCGGGACGCTCGGCCCCGAGGCGATGTTCCGGCTGGATGACGCGCTTCGTATTGCGCTCGGCCTCGACTGAGCTCTCGACCGTTCGCGCGTGCGAGCAGGCTCAGCGTGCGGGAGCCGGATCCGGTGGCTCCGCGAGCGCGTCGAGGCTCGGCGCTGCGCGGATCGACGGGCTAAGCGTTCCCCACAGCGCCAGCACGAGGCCGACGGCCGCGAAGACGGCGATCGTCGCTCGCTGGGTGGTCGCGTCGAGGAGGACCCCCGCGGTCAGTGGTCCGAGCGGAGCGATGAGGAGGATGATCGTGCTGCGCACGCTGGCGACTCGTCCCTGCAGTCGATCCGGCGTCATCGCGATCTGGTAGCCGTTGACGACTGAGTCCGTCGACGGAATCGCGAGCGCCGTAGGGACGATGCTCGCTGCGAGCACGTACACGCTGGGCCAGACGAGGAAGAGGCTGCAGCCGGTCCACGTCCAGAGCTCGAGCAGCAGGACTCCCCGGACCGGCAGCCGCCGCCGTACGAGCGGTGACAGGAACGCGCCTAGCACCAGGCCTGCGCCGAACGTCGAGAGCAGCAGCCCGACCTGGCCGCTCGTCAGTCCCTGGTCTTCCCCGATTACGACGATCGCGAGCAGCACACCGGGGCCGACGAAGCTCGCGAGCCCGAAGAGAAGCGAGGTCGTACGCAGGAACGCGTTTCCCCAGAGGAAGCGGAACCCCTCGGCCAGCCGCGAGCGCAACGGCGAGCGCTCGACCTCTCGCTCCTCCTGGAACGGCGTGCGCATCGCGAGCAGCGCGACTGCGGAGAACGCGTACAGCACCGCGTGAACGACGAACGGGAGCGCACGGGCAACACCGAACAGCACGCCGCCCAGCGCGGGACTTGCGACGCTGATGGCGCCTTCCCGTCCGGTGACGACGGCGACCGCCGTCGGCAACTGGCTGGTCGGTACGACCGCCCGGAACGCGCCCGCCTGTGCTGCCGAGAAGACAGCTGCGCCGGCCCCTTCCACGAACGCGACCAGCGGGATGATCCAATAGACGACGTCGTCGGCGACGATCAGTGCTCCGAGGCCGCCGATCGCGAGGGCTCGCACGGCGTGGGCCGCGATCATCAGCCGCCTCCGGCTCCAGCGATCGGCCGCGATCCCTGCCGGGAGAGACGCGACCGCCATGCCGAGAAGGCGGACGAACGCAACCGCTCCCGCCTTCGCAGCGGATCCGGTCAGAGCGAGCACGAGCAGCGGGTAGGCGATCGCCGTCATCTGCGAGCCGGCGCTCGACAGCAGGAGCCCGGACTGGAGCAGGAGGAAGTCGCGGTTGCGGCGGAGCGGCGTCTCGCTCACTCACCGACGCTAACGGCTCGTCGCGTCGGGCGTGCGAGCAGGCAGGCTTAGGTCGTGCCCGGCCGGCGCTTCGACTCCTTCACGCCCGACGAGCCGCCGCAGCGGCCTTCTGACCCTGCCGTCCGCAAGGCCAACCTGCGGCGGATCCTTCCGCTCTTTCGCCCGTACAAGGCGCGGCTGGGCGCAGTCTCCGCTCTGATCGTCTTCTCGGCGGCGCTCGGTGTCATCCCGTCGTTCCTGCTTCGTGAGGTGCTCGATGTCGCGATTCCGGACCAGGACACACGCCTGCTCACCTGGCTCGTCGCGGGCATGATCGGGATCGCGATCGCGACCGGCATCATCGGCGTCTGGCAGACGCTTCTGTCGAACCAGGTCGGCCAGAGCGTCATGCACGACCTGCGCACGAAGGTCTACCGCCACCTCCAGCGGCTCTCGCTCGCGTTCTTCACGCGCACGCGCACGGGTGAGGTGCAGAGCCGCATCGCCAACGACATCGGCGGCATCGAGAACGTCGTCACGTCCACTGCGACGTCGGTGCTCTCGAACGTGACCACGGTGCTCGCCACGATCGTGGCGATGGTGCTCCTCGACTGGCGACTGGCAGCCTTCGCGCTCGCGCTGCTGCCGCTGTTCGTCTGGCTCACGAAGCGTGTCGGCGCGCAGCGCAAGAAGGTGACGGCCGAGCGTCAGGCGTCGCTCGCGGATGTCTCCTCGATCGTGCAGGAGTCGCTCTCCGTCTCCGGGATCCTCCTGGGCAAGACGATGGGGCGGACGGACGACCTCGCCGAGCGCTTCTCCGGCGAGTCCAAGCGCCTCGCCGAGCTCGAGGTGCGCAGCCGGATGACGGGCCGCTGGATGATGGCCTCGATCCAGATGACCTTCGCGATCATGCCCGCGCTCGTCTACTGGTTCGCAGGCTTCTCGAGCGCGCGGGGCTCGGAGGCGATCACCATCGGAACGCTCGTCGCGTTCACCACGCTGCAGACGCGCCTCTTCTTCCCGATCGGAAGCCTTCTCGGCGTGCAGCTCGAGGTGCAATCGTCGCTCGCGCTCTTCGACCGCATCTTCGAGTACCTCGACCACGAGGTCGACATCGTCGAGGGCTCGAAGCAGCTCGCGGCACCGCGCGGCGAGGTCGCGCTCGACTCGGTCTGGTTCCGCTACGACGACGCGGCCTGGACGCTGCAAGACGTGTCGTTCACGGTGCCGCCCGGGACGAAGACCGCCCTCGTCGGCGAGACGGGCTCGGGGAAGACGACCTGCGCGTACCTCGTCGCGAGGCTCTACGACGCGACTCAGGGCTCACTCGCGATCGACGGAGTCGACGTTCGCGAACTCACCTTCGAGTCGCTTGCCGACACGGTCGGGGTCGTCTCCCAGGAGACGTACCTCTTCCATGCGTCCGTGCGCGAGAACCTGCGCTTCGCTCGTCCGAGCGCGTCCGACGAGGAGGTCGAGGAGGCTGCGCGCGCGGCGCAGATCCACGAGCTCATCGCGACGCTGCCCGACGGCTACGACACGATGGTCGGTGAGCGCGGCTACCGCTTCTCCGGCGGCGAGAAGCAGCGCATGGCAATCGCGCGCACGATCCTCCGGAATCCGCCGGTGCTCGTGCTCGACGAGGCGACGTCCTCGCTCGACACGCAGACCGAGCGGCTCGTACAGGAGGCGCTCGAACGGCTCTCGGAGGGGCGGACGACGATCGCCATCGCGCATCGCCTCTCGACCGTGCGCGACGCGGATCAGATCGTCGTGCTCGACCGGGGGCGCGTTGTCGAGGTCGGGACGTACGACGAGCTGCTCGCGCGAGGGGGTCGGTTCGCGGAGCTCGTCGCCGGCGATCGCCCGCTGGAGATCGCGTAGGGCGAGGCATGGCTCGCCGGTCGCGCTCGGGCATCTCGAGCGAGATCTCGCCCGGTAGCTCGGCGGGTCGTTCGGCAGCTCGAGGTCGAAGCGGGCCTGTGCGTCGAAGTAGGCGTACGCGTTCGCAACCTGTGTAGGCGGGACAGCTGGTTAGGCTCCGCACGTGGTGACGGCGGAGGAGATCGGCGCGGTCGAGGTCTTTGCCGCGCTCGGGCCGGCGGAGTGCGAGCGACTCTCCCGAGTGGCGGCGGACATTGCCCTTTCGCCGGGCGAGTACGCCGCCCACGAAGGTGGCGAGCAGGCGCTCTTCGCGGTGCTGGAGGGGCGGATCGAGGCAGTGAAGCTTGTCGACGGGATCGAGCGCGTCGTCGGCGAGCGGAATGTGGGCGACATCTTCGGCGAGGTTCCGATCGTGCTCGGAACGGTGTTCCCAGTCGGGTTTCGCGCGGCTGACCGCTCGCGCGTCATGCGCGTCGAGCCGCACGACTACCACGCCGTCGTCGCCGTTGCGCCCGACGTCGGGAAGGAAGTCGGCAAGCTGGCAACCCACCGGATGGGCGGTCTCCGGGGACTGCAGGGGATCGCAGCCGAACCGACGCGGCCGCGCGCGCTCATCTACGGTCACCGGTGGGACCTGGCGTGCGGCGAGCTCCGTCGCTTCCTCGATCGCAACGCGATCACGTTCAGGTGGATCACGCCCGACGCGCCCGACGCGGCCGAGCAGTGGTGGGGCCCGCTTCCGGCCGACGACGATTGTCCGGTTCTCCGCGTCGTCGACGGGAAGACGGTGATTCGGCCGCAGCTCCGCCGGGTCGCGGACCTGCTCGGCCTGGCCACCGAGGCGGAGGTCGCGGAGTACGACACTGTGATCGTCGGCGCGGGCCCGGCCGGGCTCGCTGCGGCGGTCTACGGCTCGTCGGAGGGGCTGCGCACGATCGTGATCGAGCGTGAGGCGCCCGGCGGCCAGGCCGGCGCGTCGTCCCGGATCGAGAACTACCTCGGCTTTCCGGCAGGTGTGTCAGGGGAGGAGCTCGCCAGCCGGGCATTGCAGCAGGCCCGAAGGCTCGGCGCCGAGATCCTCGTTACCAGGACGATCACTCGGATCGACGCCGCGACGAAGCAGGTCCATCTCGACGGCGGCGATGTCCTCCGGGCGCGGACGATCATCGTCGCCTGCGGCGTCGCGTGGCGGAAGCTCGAGATTGAAGGCTTCGACCGGCTCGCCGGAAAGGGAATCTCGTACGGCGCAGCGCGCAGCGAGGCGGCGAATGCCCACGGCCTGGACGTGCACATCGTCGGCGCCGGCAACTCCGCCGGGCAGGCGGCGCTCAACTTCGCGAACCACGCGAGGAGCGTCACCATCGTCTGCCGCGGCGACAACCTTGCGAAGGGCATGTCGCGCTATCTCGTCGATCAGCTTGCGGCTCGGGAGAACATCCATACGATGTTCGGTGCCGAGGTCGTCGGCGCCCACGGCGACGTCTCGCTCGAGGCGCTCGAGGTTCGTAACGGCACGGCCGCCGAGACGACTCGGGTCGAGTCGGGCGGCCTCTACATCTTCATCGGAGCCGACGCCGAGACGGCGTGGCTACCGCCCGAGATCGTGCTCGATCGCCGCGGCTACGTGCTGACCGGCTCGGACGTGCGCGCCGCCGAGCGCTGGGAGCTCGAGCGCGACCCCTACCTCCTCGAGACGAGCGTCCCTGGGATCTTCGCGGCCGGCGACGTCCGCTACGGCCCGGTCAAGCGCGTCGCCGCGGCAGTCGGCGAGGGCAGCATGGCGATCGCGTTCGTCCACCAGTTCCTCAAGTCCTAGCTCAGCTCGTTACCGATGCCACCAGCATCGACATCGACCTGATGCCGCGTCCGGCGATCGGGCCCGAGAGGCTCCGGTTTGGAGGCCACGTTTCTGGGCGAGAGCTGATCCAGGGCGCGACCTGGTGACCCGCACGTCCGTAGACTGCCTCGCCAACAGTCACATGCCGCCCGGCCGCGGCAGACCTCAGGATGGAGGACTCCTGCATGCTCTTCCACATCAAGCAGTCGCACGCGCCTCAGGACTGTCCCTACGGGCGGGGAGGGTCACGCTCGCTCTTCGACGGTGAGTCGAAGGACGTCAAGATCCACGGCTACTGGCTGGCTTTTCCGCAGCACACGACGTACCTCGTCGTCGAGACCGACAATATCGTCCACCTCCAGGAATTCCTCAAGCCGGGCACGGGCGTGACGACCTGCGAGATCACGCCGGTCAGCGACCAGCCCGTGCCGTACCCCGGCCAGTAGCTCTCGCCGACGGACTTCGCGAGACACCGCGCCCCGGCCGCATCCGGATTGACTCCGACTCTCAGAACAGAGCGAGCTTGCCGGGGCACCCTGGGCTCAATAACGATTGGGCGTCGCGCGACGCGGTCCCGTCTCGGAGTTCGTAGCGGGCGACCGGCCGCAGGAGATCGCGTAAGGGCGAGGCAGGTCGTCGGTCGCGCTAGGGCATCTCGAGCGAGATCTCGGCGGGCAGCTCGGCGGGTCGTTCGGCAGGCTCGAGCTCGAGGCGGGCTCGGGCGTCGAAGTAGGCGTACGCGGTCACGAGCCCGACGAACGGAAGCGCGATCGCGTACACGACGCCGGCCACGACGTTGATCGTCGCGAGCGGCAGGCTCACGACGAAGATCATGAGCGCGCCCAGGAGCGGACCGCTGACGAGCGCGATCGCCGCGCTCAATCCGACGAGCGAGCCGGTGCGGAACCAGCGGCCGCTCACGAGCCGTCCGCTCTGTCGAAGGGCACGGGTGCCGCCTCGCTGCTCGACGGCCGCGACCGGCGCGACGAGACACCAGCGCACGGCGAAGAAGGCTGCGACCGGGATGAGCGGTGGGAACGCCGTGAGCGCGACCCAGACGAGGACGAACACGGCGACGGCGGAGAGAAGTGGCCGCCGCCGTCGCCAGACGGTCCGGTACGCACTGAGCGCGGTCACCGAGCGGCCTTCGTCGATCTCCATCAGGGCGAACGTCGCAGCCGCCTGGACGAGTCCCAGCCCGAGAAGGGCGAAAGCAGTCCCGATCACGACCGCGAGGAGCGCAGAGCCGCCCGCGCTCTCGCCGGTGGTCACGATCTCGACGGCGCGCAGCCCCTCGAGCGCGATCCACTGCAGGACCGCGGTGACGAGCATGATCGGCAGGAGGAGCAGCCCGACGCCGATGAAGACGCGTGGCCTCGCGACGTACATGTGCGCCGACGCCGAGAGAATCTGCCCCCACGAACGGCGCCGCGCCAGGTGAAGTGGTGTGCTCGGAGACCACGTCGCGCGCTTGACGATGAAGGCGACGAGCCCGATCAGCAGAGCGAGAATGATGAAGACGGCGCTCGGGTTGCGCAGGAGCAGGATCAGCGCGCGCGAGCCCTTCTCGACGCCGCTGCAGAAGGTGTCCGTCGCGCTCGTGCCGAGCAGTCCGCCCGTCGGAACCGCGTAGCTCACGTCGCGCCAGCCCTCCGACCATGTGAGCGGCTCGGTCCACTGACTCTTGGCGTTCGGGCCGGTCGGGCCGTTGAAGAATGCGGGCTGCAGCTCGCCCCAGCGACCCTCGTAGTCGATCCACGGGAAGGCCTGGCTGGCCGCAGCGGGATCGCTCGGGATCGTCTTCACGACAGGGCGGAGCTCCCGGTGCGGCCCTCGCGTGTCGTCGCAGCCGACGCCCGCCTCGGCCGAGCTGCCGAGGTAGAGCGCTTCGGTGTACTTATTCGCGTGCGAGCCGGCACCGGGGTAGACGACCGGATGCGTCTCGTCGACGAGCTCGAGCTTCTCGTCGTCCCACTCCGCGCTCTCGGCACCCTCGTGCGAGCTGTAGCCGAGCTTGCTCGGCGTCTGCGAGAGCGCCGTGGCGGCATCGGGAGCGTCGAAGAGGAGCTGGATCATCTCCCAGTCGCCCTCGTGCGTGTTGTTGAAGTCGTTGAAGGCGTAGAAGAACCAGTACTGCAGCGCGAGTGAGTCCGGGTGTCCCGCCTCGGTCACGACGTGGGCGTAGACCGTCGGCTCGCTACCGGCCTCCAGCCTGCGAGACCAACGCTCGTAGCTGCAGCCCGGGTCGAGCGGGTCGCCGGGGAAGTCGAGGTGGTACTCGAAGCGGTTTCGAAGATCCGCAGCCTCGGGCGCGATCTCGACGAGGTCGGTGCGGTTCCACGGGCCGCGCAGCGCGACGGTGGGCTCGTCGACGAGCAGGAGATCGACGTCGATCGGGTCGTACGGCTCGCCCCGGCTCGCGCACTCCTCCTCCTGCTCGACGAGCCGGACGGCCGGTGCGAAGCGCTCTGCCAGCGCGCGCTCGTCGTCGAGATCGGCGGCCGCCGCGGGTGCCGCGACGACAGCGACCAGGGCAACGGCGAGGAGAGTACGAATCATCGGCGTATTCTCGGGCCACCCGCGGACACCAGGTCGCGAAGCGACCGCACACGCTCGTCCGGAACGCGGACGCCGTGCGACGGACCTGGCGCGACGTCGGCTGGCGCTCCGGCTCCTGACGCGAAGCGCTCCCCGGCCGCGTACGATTGGGCGCTGTGATCGCGATCGTTCCCGATCGGGACGAGCTCGCGCAGCACGGCATCTCCGTGCGCGGGCACGTCTACTGGCACCCGACGACCTCCCAGCTCTACGAGCACGCGCTCGCGCGGGGCGATGCCCGTCTCGCCGAAGGCGGTCCGCTCGTCGTCGACACGGGCGTGCACACGGGACGCTCGCCGAAGGACAAGTTCGTCGTTCGCGAGCCGGGCTCGGAGAGTCGGATCTGGTGGAGCGACGTCAACGCCGAGATCTCCGAGGAGCACTTCGAGCAGCTGCGTGAGAAGGTCGCAGCGCGCCTGAGCGAGGGCGACGTCTACGTGATCGATGCGTTCGCCGGCGCCGATCCCGCCCATCGCATCGCGGTCAGGGTGATCTCGGAGAGCCCATGGCATGCGCTCTTCGCCAAGACGCTCTTCATCGATCCGACGGACGACGAGCTCGACGAGATGGAGCCGCAGGCGCTCGTGCTGCATGCACCGTCGGTTTCGGCCGATCCCGAGGAGGACGGCACGCGGACGGAGACCTTCGTCTGCCTGCACCCGTCCCGGACCGAGGTCGTCATCGGCGGGACCTTCTATGCGGGCGAGATCAAGAAGTCGATCTTCACGGTGATGAACGATCGCCTCCCGCTCGAGGCCGTCTTCCCAATGCATTGCTCGGCAAACCTCGACGACGAGGGGCGCGTCGCCGTGTTCTTCGGTCTCTCCGGTACGGGGAAGACGACGCTCTCCGCCGATCCCGAGCGCCACCTCATCGGCGACGACGAGCACGGCTGGTCGGACGACGGAATCTTCAACTTCGAAGGCGGCTGCTACGCGAAGGTGATCCGACTCTCGGCAGAGGCCGAGCCGCAGATCTACGCCACGACGCGCACCTTCGGCACCGTTCTCGAGAACGTCGTCATGGACGAGCACGGCGTGCTCGACCTGGACGACGCCGCGAAGACGGAGAACACGCGCGCCGCATACAAGCTCGAGCAGATCGCCAACGCTCTCCCCGCGAAGCGTGGCGGACATCCGACCTCGGTCATCTTCCTCACCGCCGACGCCTTCGGAATCCTTCCGCCGATCGCGCGCCTGACGCGCGACCAGGCCATGTACTGGTTCCTCTCGGGCTTCACGGCGAAGCTCGCCGGGACGGAGATCGGCGTCACCGAGCCGCAGCCCACGTTTTCTGCGTGCTTCGGCGCGCCCTTCCTTCCGCAGCCGCCCTCCGTCTACGCGCGCATGCTCGGCGAGAAGCTCGACGGGCATCCTGAGGTGAAGGTGTGGCTCGTCAACACGGGCTGGACGGGCGGGCCGTTCGGCGAGGGCAGGCGGATGCCGATCACCGCGACGAGGACGCTCCTCGACGCCGCGCTCTCAGGCGATCTCGACGGCGCCGAGTTCCGCGTCGATCCGACCTTCGGCCTCGAGGTTCCGATCGAGGTGCCAGGCGTCGACGCCGCCCTCCTCGACCCGCGTACGACGTGGGCCGATCCGGATGCGTACGACGCGAAGGCCGCCGAGCTGGCGCGCATGTTCCGCGAGAACTTCACGCGCTTCGACGACGTCTCGCCGGGCGTCGCCGCGGCGGGCCCAGCTTGACCTACGCCGCCAGCTCGTCCTCGGGCTCGCCGACCTCGATCGGATTCGCGCCCGGGTCGCGGCTCCACTCGTACCAGCCGCCGTCGTAGACGCCGATGCGCGGCCAGCCCATCAGGTACGCGTAGAACCAGGTCTCGCTCGCTCTCCACCCGGTTCCGCAGTAGAAGGCGACCCACTTGTCGGGCGTGATGCCGGCTTCCTCCCAGTTGGCCGCGATCTCCGGATAGGCGCGCATCGTGTTGTCCACGTTGCGGTAGTGCTGCATGTGGTACGCGTCCGTCCCGCAATTGCCCCAGACGTCGCCGGAGATCCGGCCGGCCGGGCCGATGTAGTTGTAGCCGGAGACCTTGCCGATGTGCTCGTTCCACGTCCGCACGCTGACCAGTGCGGCTCCGCCGGGATCGGACAGGATCTGCCTGGCCTCCTCGATGTCCACGATGAGCTCCGGCCGGCGCGGGATCGGGGCGCCGAACGACGAGATCGGCGTCGGTGTGCGCGGGTCGGTCTCGAGCGGGTTGCCCGCCCGAACCCACGCGTCGTAGCCGCCGTCGAGCAGGCGCACGTCCTCGACGCCTGCGTAGCGCAGGATCAGTGCCGCACGGCTGGCGGCGATCTGTCCGGCTCGACGCCCCGGCCACTTCTCGTTCGCGTCGCCTTCCGTATCGCGGCCGTAGAGCACGACGGCCGTGTCGTGGGAGATTCCGAGCGCGCGCATGGCGAGACCGAGCTCCTCCGGCGTGCGGCGCTGCCAGTCGACGGGGTTCTCGAGCTGGTTGGTGTCGAGGTACAGCGCCCCCGGGAGGTGGCCTTCCGCGTACTCCTCGGGAACACCGAAGTTGACGTGGAAGAGCAAGAAGCGTCCTGCCGGCGCCGCCTCCGGTCGGCGGCCGTCGAGCATCTGGGCGAGCCAGTCGCTGTGCACCAGCCTGTCGTGTTTCGGGAGACGCTCGACGGGAAGAGCCCCGTCGCCGGCCCACTCGGCCCATCCGGCCTCGTAGGTGCGCACCACCCCGTGGTCGAGCTCGGCGAGCCTGGCTGCGACGGCGGCGACGTCGTCGGCAGCGCCGTAGAGGACGACCTCCTGGCCGGCAACGACACCCTTCTCGTGCATGAGCCGTGCAACCTCGGCATCGTCCACGCTCGTCAGCCACGCGCTGGGAAACGCGACGGCTCCGGGAATGTGGCCGCCTCGAGCCTCGCCCAGCCGCCAGCCGTTGTACGCGTGGAGAGGTCGAACGTCGACGACGGTCAGGCCGGGATCCGCGAGGCGCGAGCGCAGCTCAGCGGTGGTAACGGTCGAGCTGGTGTCGACACTGGACTGGCCTCGAGCAAGCGTGCTCACGTGACCATCTCCTGCGACGACCGGGTCGGCGAGCTTCCGCAACGAAGGCTCCTTTCGTCGAAGTAATCCGCGAGATCCTAAGGGCATGAGTTCAAAAAGTAAAGCGACTATTCAAACGAAAGCCAGCGCTGCTTCCGACAGGCCACGTCGCGTTCTTACGCACGCTTCACACTCCCGCGGCTATAAGGGCCGGGTGGCGAACCCGCTCGCGAGGCGCCTCGCAGTCCTTCTCTCGGGTGTGCTGCTCACCGGCGCTCTCGCCGCCGCCTCGGTCGAGCGGGAAGCGCTCTTGGCCTCGACACACGCCCGGGCGCTCCAAGCGGACGCGAGCGCACCCTTCCGCGCGAGCCGTCTCGCCCAGGCCGCGATCACGTTTCGTGGTGGTCCGATCACGACGACGAGCGGTGAGATCGTCGACGTTCGCGTGTCCGACAGCCTCCCGCTCGAGAGCTCCACCCCCGAAGGCTGGGCCGAGTTCATCGCCGGCCTGACGCACGGGCCGGAGATCACCGAGCTGAGGACGTACATCGTCACGTTCGGCGAGGTACAGGCGATCTGCGGCTCGCGTGCGCTCGGCTGCTACCGCGCGGACGAGATGGTGGCGCCCGGTGAGGTCGTCGCCGACGTCTCGCCGGAGGAGGTCGTCCGACACGAGTACGGCCACCATGTCGCGTTCCACCGCCTGAACGAGCCGTGGACGGCCGTCGACTGGGGCCCGAAGCGGTGGGCGAGCGCCGCCGACGTGTGCGCAAAGGTCTCTCGCCGCGAGGCGTTTCCCGGTGACGGGGGCACGAACTACGCGCGCAACCCGGGCGAAGCGTGGGCGGAGGCATACCGGCTCATGGACGAGCGCAAGGACGGCATCACGACCGCGACGTGGCCGATCGTCGCACAGAGCTTCTATCCGAACGGGGCTGCGCTGCAGGCGGCCGAGCAGGACGTGCTCCAGCCATGGGCGGCAGCAAGCACTCGGGCATTCACGAAGGTCTTCGGCAAGAAGACCGCGAAGGTCTGGTGGATACCGCTTGCCACACCCCTCGACGGAGACTTCCGGATCAGCGCGACGATCGCGAACGACGGCGCGGCCGACGTCGCGCTGGTCGCCGCCGACCGGCGCACCGTCGTCAAGCGTGCGCAATGGGTCGGCCAGCGCCTCAAGCGCCTCGACAGCTCGATCTGCGGCCGGCGCTCGCTCTTCGTGCGGGTCACGCAGAAGGGGCCGCTCGGGCGCATTCGGGTTTCGGTGACGACGCCGTGATTCGCGGATTGGCAGGCGTCGCCGTGCTCGCGGCCGCGCTCGCCACGACCGGAGCGAGCGCTCCGACCGAGAGCATGACGGTCGAGAACGTCACCGCCTGGGACGTCCCGCCGCGCTCGGTGGCCACGTCCGTCCTGCAGACGGCCTGGTGCGGGCAGGCAGCGCAGGTAGATCGCGCGCCCAACGCGATTGCCGGCAATCCGATCCACTGGGTGTACGCCATCCCGTCGGACGGCCCCGACAACCTCTCCGGGCTGGCGAGCGTGATGCAGTCCGACGCCGAGCAGATCGACGGCTGGTGGAGGGGACAGGACCCTGCGCGGACGCCCCGCAACGATGTCGCACCCTTCTCGTGCGGGACACAGCTGGACATCACGACGCTCCGGACATCCCGCTCGAGCGCGCAGCTCGCTCCGCTCCAGGGGAGGTTCTCCGCGATCGTCGCCGCGCTCGACCAGGCGAGCTTGAGCTCGTCGACCACGAAGTACGTCGTCTACTACGACGGCCCGACGGCGGACGGAAACGTGTGCGGTCAGGGCGGAAGCGACTCGAGCGGCTTCGGGGCGGCCGTCGTCTACCTTCGCGCGTGCGTTGGCGTCTCCACCGCGGCGGTGACGGCGCACGAGGTGCTGCACACCTTCGGCGCGGTGTCGCGCGCGGCGCCGAACGACTGCGAGGGCGAGACGAGCGGACACACCTGCGACGACGCGTCCGATCTGATGTTTCCGTCGATCGGTGGCGAGCCGCTCTCGGCGAAGCTCCTCGATCTTGGCCGGAACGACTACTACGGTCATTCGGGCAGCTGGACGGACACACAGGACTCTCCGTGGCTCGTGCGCCTCGACGCCCAGGCTCCGCTTGCGCTCACGGTCTCGGGGTCCGGCTCGGTGTCCGCCGACGTGCCCGGCCTTCTCTGCCGGACGAGCTGCACGACGACCTGGAACTCGGGCCAGCGCCTCGCGCTCACCGCGACTCCGAGCGCCGGCGAGAGGCTCGTGCGGTGGACCGGCGCATGCTCGGGTGCGGCAGGGTGTGTGCTCAGCGTCACGCCGGGCGCCGCAGTAACCGCGGTGTTCGCGCCCGCGTCCTTCCGGTTGTCGGTGGCCGTCAGCGGGAAGGGAACAGTGCGCAGCGCGAAGTCGGGCATCACGTGCCGGCCGCGCTGCTCGGCGGCCTTCCCGTCGTTCAGCCCGGTCGCGCTGACGGCGGCACCGGCCAAGGGCTGGAGGTTCCGCTCGTGGAGCGGCGCCTGCCGGGGCGCGAAGAAGACCTGCACGGTGCCGATGAGCGCCGCCACGAGCGCTCGCGCCACCTTCGTTCGCGCCTGAACGTTCTACCGGGGATCGCAGAAACGATCAGGTAGCGTCCTTCGCAGTGGACGCCGTTCACGATGTCGTCGTCGTGGGTGCCGGCTGCGCGGGGATGCGCGCGGCGATCGAGGCCTTCGATGCCGGCGCGAACGTCGCGATGGTCTCCAAGATCCACCCGGTTCGCAGCCACTCCGGCGCGGCCGAGGGTGGGATCAACGCGGCTCTGGGAAACGCCTCCGAGGACGATCCGGAGAAGCATGCGTTCGACACCGTCAAGGGCTCCGACTACCTCGGAGATCAGGAGGCGATCGAGATCCTCTGCCGGGAGGCGCCGGACGACGTCTACCAGCTCGAGCACTGGGGCGCGGTCTTCTCGCGCACCGAGGACGGCCGGATCGCGCAGCGCCCGTTCGGGGCGGCGGGCGAGCCGCGCACCGCGTATGCGGCCGACATCACGGGCCACGTCCTCATCCACGTCCTCTATGAGCAGGTGATGAAGCGCGACATCCCGACATACGAGGAGTACTTCGCCTGGAAGCTCGTCGTCGACGACGGGCGCTGCCAGGGCGTGATCGCGTGGGACCTCCTGCGCGGCGGCCTCACCGCGATCGGCGCGAAGACCGTGATCCTCGCCACGGGCGGCGCTGGGCGCCTCTATACGGGGACGACGAACGCGTACGCCTGCACCGGCGACGGGATGGCGATGGCGCTCCGCGAAGGCGTCGCGCTCAAGGACATGGAGATGATGCAGTTCCATCCGACGACGCTCGCGCCCACAGGCGTGCTCATCACGGAGGGCTGTCGCGGCGAGGGCGCGTACCTGCTCAACGCACAGGCCGAGCGGTTCCTCGTCCACTACGCTCCGAACGCGATGGAGCTGGCCTCGCGCGACGTCATCTCGCGCGCCGAGCAGACGGAGATCGACGCGGGGAGGGGTCTCGACGGGAACGTGCTGCTCGACCTGCGCCACCTGGGCGCCGAGAAGATCCTCGAGCGCCTCCATGGCACCCGCGAGCTCTCGATGACGTTCGCCGGGGTCGATCCGATCTACGAGCCGATCCCGGTCCGGCCCGGCGCCCACTACCACATGGGCGGCGTCGATACCGACGTCTGGGGGCTCACGTCCCTCGAGGGCCTCTACGCAGCCGGTGAGGTCGCCTGCGTCTCGGTGCACGGGGCGAATCGCCTCGGGGGCAACGCGCTCATGGAGACGATCACGTACGGCAAGCGCGTCGGGAGGCACGCCGCCGAGTGGTCGCTCGCGAACACGACGGTCGACGTGCCCGCGTCCGTCGAGGCCGACGCCGAGCGCGAGCTCAAGTCGCTGCTCGACCGCTCGGAGGGCGAGCGTCCGTGGAAGATCCGAGACGAGCTCGCCGAGACGATGCACGTGAACTTCGGCGTGTTCCGGCGCGAGGAGCAGATGCTCGAGCAGGGCAGGATCGTGCAGTCGCTGCGCGAGCGCTACGAGAACGTCGTCGTCGAGGACAAGGGCGACGTCTTCAACTCGGATCTGACGCAGGCGCTCGAGCTCGGGTTCCTGCTCGAGCTCGCCGAGTGCATGGTCGTCTCCGGCCTCGCGCGCAAGGAAAGTCGCGGCGCACACGCCCGTCCCTACGACTTCCCGGACAGAGACGACGAGAACTACCTCCGGCACACGCTGGTGACGTGGAAGGATGGAGCGCCCGACCTCGACTGGAAGCCCGTGACGATGACGAAGTGGCAGCCCGAAGAGAGGAAGTACTGACGCCGTGAAGATGGCACTCAAGATCTGGCGCTACGACTCGGTTGCCGGCGAGCGCGCACTGAAGGAGTACGAGGTCGACGCGCCCGACTGGGCGACGTTGCTCGACGTTCTCGACATCGTCAAGGACAAGCACGACGGCACGCTCGCGTTCCGCAAGAGCTGCCGCATGATGATCTGCGGCTCGTGCGGGATGCGCATGGACGGCGCGGCCGTCCTCGCCTGCAAGACCCGCATGGTCGACATCGCAGAGTCCGGGCACGTCCCCGTGATCTCGGCGATGGGGAACATGCCGATCGTGAAGGACCTCGTCGTGGACATGGAGCCGTTCTGGGGGAAGATCCGAGCGGTCCAGCCCTGGCTCCAGCCCGGCTTCTCGGATCCCGGCGAGAAGGAGAGCGTCGTCTCGCAGCAGCGCGTGGACACGATTCACAAGGAGTCGCTGTGCGTCATGTGCGGCTGCTGCGTCTCCGAGTGCAACTCGATGGAGGCAGACCCCGACTTCCTCGGCCCCGCCGCGCTCGCGAAGGGAATGCGCTTCGTCGGCGATGCGCGCGACAAGGCGACGGTCGAGCGCCTGCAGTCGTATTCGGGGGAGCACGGAATCTGGGATTGCACGCGCTGCTACTTCTGCAACGAGCGCTGCCCGAAGGGTGTCGACCCTCGCGATGCGATCGCGAAGCTGGGCGCCGAGGCAATGAAGGAGGGCATCGACTCCGACATGGGCGCGAAGCACGCGAGATGGTTCGTCACGTCCGCGAAGACCACCGGCTGGCTGCGCGAGACGGAGCTCGTGCCGAAGACCCAGGGCGTCGCGAAGTCGCTCAAGGAGGTCAAGTTCGCGATGGGCCTGTTCAAGCACGGAAAGGTTCCGCCGCCCGTTCCTCCGCACGTCGCGAAGCACGTGGAGGAGTCCCGCGCGCTGTACGACCTCGTCGGGCAGCAGGGACGCGACGGGGCGGCAGGGATCGTGCAGTCGGAGCACGCGCTCTCGCGCGTCGAGTTCCTGCAGGAGAGCGGTGACGAGCCACGCGATCCGTATGGCCCCGAGTCGTTCCCGGCGCCGTTGCCCCCGGGTGAGGAAGCGAAGACGTGAGAACGGTCGCGTACTACAAGGGCTGCCTCGCATCGCTGTCCGCGAAAGAGCTCGACACCTCGACCCAGGCGCTCGCACCGAAGGTCGGGCTCGAGCTGATCGAGCTCGAGGCAGTCACGTGCTGCGGCGCCGGCGACATCCACGAGGCCGAGCCGGACTACTACCTCCACCTGAACGCGCGGATTCTCGCGTACGCGGAGGACACGGGAGCAGACGCCCTCATGACGATCTGCAACGTGTGCACGCTCAACCTCCGGCAGGCGAACCACGCGCTTCAGGGCGACGCGGCGCTGCTGGCGCGCGTGAACGAGAACCTCGTCTCCGTCGGTGCACCCTCGTACTCGGGCGGGGTGGACGTCGTGCACTTCCTCTGGCTCATCTCGGCCGGCGAGGGCTACGAGCTCCTCCAGGGGGCCGCGCACAAGGGCCTGAAGGGCCTCAAGATCGCGCCGTTCTACGGCTGCCAGATACTGCGTCCCTCGAAGCTGCTCGGTTTCGAGGATCCCGACAAGCCGGAATCGCTCGAGCGCATCATCAGAGCCTGCGGCGGCGAGCCGATCGACTACCCCGCAAAGATCAAGTGCTGCGGCTTTCCGATCATCCAGGCTCGTGAAGACGTCGCGCTCGCCGAGCTCATTCAGCCGATCGAGCAGGCGAAGGAGGCCGGTGCCGACGCCATGGTCACGCCCTGCCCGCTCTGCCATCTCTCGCTCGACGCGTGGCAGTCGAAGCTGAAAAAGCAGACGGGGAAGGACTTCCAGATGCCGATCCTCCACCTCTCGCAACTCGTGGGGGTCGCGGCCGGGCTCGACAGCTCGGAGCTCAAGTTCAAGCGCCACGTCGTCTCGGTCGCACCGGTGACCGAGAAACTGGCCATTTGACGTCGCCGCTTCGCGGTCGACGTCAGATGGTTAGGAGAGGCACATGGTCTTGCTCCTGGTCTTCCTAGCCGTCGCTGCGTCAGCAGCAACGGCCTGGGCCTGGTTCGAGGCCGGCTGGCTGAGGCGAAACGTGATCGACGTCGAGCTCGCGGGCGTGCCTCCGGAGCTCGACGGGCTGCGGATCGCGCACCTCTCCGACCTGCACCTGGGAGCTCCGTCGCGTGGTCTGCGAGCCGTGCGGGAAGCCGTCGAATGGGTGGTCGAGCGCCAGCCGGACATCGTCTGCATCACGGGCGACCTCGTCTCGCGGCGATCGGGGATGCGCGAGCTCGAGCGTCTGCTCGCCGAGCTTCCGCTCTCGTACGTCGTGCTCGGCAACCACGACTTTGCGGACAGCCGCGACCCGTTCTCGCAGCGCGTCGACCCCGCCGCGATCGGTGCGCTCGAGAACGTGACTGCTCCTCGGCGACGAGGCCATCGAGGTCGAGCTGCGCGGGCAGCTCGTCCAGATCGTCGGCGTCGATGCCCGGTCCTACGCGGCGCGGACGGCGGCACCCGAGACGCTCGCCGACTCGAGCGCCGACCTCCGCATTCTTCTCTGCCACTTCCCGGGAATCGTGCGGCGCATCCCAGCGGTGTTCCATCTGATCCTCGCCGGGCATTACCACGCAGGGCAGATCGTCGTTCCGTACCCGGGAGGAAGGCTCCGACTCGCGCACCTGCGCGCGCGAGACGTCGAGGGCGTCTACGAATACGGCGCGACGAGGCTCCACGTCTCTGCTGGCCTCGGCACGTCCTTCCTTCCCTTCCGGCTCTTCGCACGCCCTGAGGTCACCGAGCTGGTTGTCGTTGCTTCGTCGCGCCAAGATCCCTGAAGGGCGTCCGCTTTCGCGGCCGCCGGTGCGTCCCACCCCCGGCCAGGGGCTACGATCGATCTGATGGAGACTCCGGTCATCTCGAACGAGGTCATCGCTCGCTACGCGAGCGACGCCGCGCTCGAGGTGGAGGGCGTTGCGGCGCTCGCCCGCGACGCCGCCGAGATCGCCGCTGCCGACGGGAACGTGGAGATCGACGTTCACGTCGAGCTCGCGTGGGGCGCCGCGGCGGAAGGTGTCGCGCGCGAGGTGCAGCAGCGCGTCTCGGAGTACATCGAGCGGATGGCGAACGTCCACGTCCGATCCGTCGACGTCGTCGTCGAGCGCGTCGGCGCGCCGCCCGCCAAGCGATGACGTCGCGCCTCGCCGGGCTCACCGGCGCGACGCTCGAGACCGCGCCGTCGGTCTGCCAGACGTGCGTCTGGTGGCAGTCGCGCGGCAACCGCGAGCCGGAGAAGCGGAAGTGGATCGAGCGTGCCGAGGACGAGTGGGGAGCATGGGGAACGGTCTACCGCGACGACGACGGCCGGGTTCTCGGATCGATGCAGTACGGTCCTGCCGAGCTCTTCCCGCGCGCCTCGGACCTCCCTGCCGGGCCGCCGTCCGACGACGCGATCCTCGTCACGTGCGCGTACCTGCTCACGGACACGCAGCCGTGGGTGGAGCAGTCGCTTTTCCTCGCAGCGATCGGAGAGGCTCGCGACAAGGGCGCGCGGGCGCTCGAGGCGTTCGCGTACCGCTACCGGGAAGGGACGTCCGCTTCCGACCGGTTCCTCGTGCACCGGACCATCTTCCCGCGCGACTTCCTCGCCGACTTCGGCTTCCGCACCCTCCGCACGTCCGGTCGCATCGAGCTCGCGCGCCTCGATCTCGGTGGCCTCCAGCCGGTGGAGGAGGGGACACGAGAGAAGGTACTCCGCGTCGTTTCCGAGGCGTTCCAGCCGGCGCCTGCGCCTGCTCCTCCAGGCGGCGGTTGAGGTGGTGCTCGCGCAGCCGCAGAGCGGCCGCCTTCAGGGATTGTGAGCGATCGGGATCCGCGCTCGCGGATCCCGATCTTGCGCGGTAAGGACGAGCTCCGCGATCTGGATCGCGTTGAGCGCCGCGCCCTTGCGCAGGTTGTCGCAGACGACGAAGAGCGCCAGGCCGTTCTCGGCAGCCTGATCGGCGCGAATCCGACCGACGTGAACCTCGTCGGTGCCGATCGCACGCTCGTGAGTGGGAACCGCTTCGACCCGGAGGCCGGGGGCTTCGCCGAGGATCCGCTCGGCGTCGTCGGGAGCAAGCGGCGTCTCCGTCTCGATCCACACCGCCTCCGCGTGGCCCACGACGACCGGCACCCGCACGCACGTCGCGCTCACCGGCAGGTCGGGAAGCTCGAGGATCTTCCGCGTCTCCTCCCGGAGCTTCACCTCCTCGTCGTACTCGACTGCCGTCGAACTCCCAGTCCATCCGGAGCCGGTGGTCGTCGGGCTCTTCGCTGCGGAGCTCGTCGACGGCGGCTGCGCCGGCGCCCGACACCGACTGGTACGTCGCGACTCTCACGCGTCGCAAGCCGGCCGCGTCGTGCAGCGGCGCGAGCACCATCGTGAGCGGGATCGTGCAGCAGTTGGGGTTCGCGACGATGCCGTCGTGGGCCAGCGCGCGCTCCCCGTTCACCTCCGGGACGACCAGCGGGATTCCCGACTGCAGGCGGAATGCCGACGACTTGTCGACGCACAGCGTGCCCGCAGCAGCCGCGGCTGGGACGAGCTCCCGGCTCAACTGCGTCCCGACGGAGAAAAGGCACACGTCGAGATCGCCCGCTGCGAGCGCGTCGGGAGTCGCTTCCTCGATCTCGAGCGCGCCAACGGTGCTGCCCGCCGAGCGTGACGATGCGAAGGCGCGGATGTTCGCGTAGCCGCGTTCGAGGAGGTACGCCAGCGTTACGCGACCGACGGCCCCCGTCGCACCCACGACCCCGATGCGCAGACCCGAGTCGATCGTCGCCCCAGTCATCGCCGCAGTGTAGGGATCCGACCCGAAAGTGCCCAAAAAAACACTGAACCGGCTGACCCGAAGGCCCGCCGGTTCAGTGGGTGCAACATATTCCGGGCGTTCACGGGATGCAACCCCCGCCCCTCCCAGAAAGCCGCAATTTGCGAAAAAAACGTCCGCTCACTCACATCGCGCGGCGCCCGGCGAGCGCGCGCCCGAGCGTCACCTCGTCTGCATACTCGAGGTCGCCTCCGACCGGGAGGCCGCTCGCAAGCCGCGTGACCTGCACCCGGTCGCGAAGGCGATCCGCAAGGTAGGCGGCGGTCGCCTCCCCGGTCATGGTCGGGTTCGTCGCGAGAACGACCTCGGTCACGCCGTTCGCCTCGACTCGACCGATGAGCCCGTCGATGCGCAGGTCGCCCGGTTCGACACCGTCGAGTGGGGAGAGCGCGCCACCGAGGACGTGGTAGAGGCCACGGAACTCGCCCGTGCGCTCGACCGAGACGACGTCGACCGGCTGCTCGACGACGCAGATGACGGTTCGGTCGCGGCGCGCGTCCGAGCAGACCGCGCACAGCTCCTCCTCGGTGAGGTTTCCGCACTCGCGGCAGAAGCGCACGCGTTCCTTGACCTCCTCGATAGCGCGAGCGAGCTCGAGCGCCTCTTCCGGACGGGTCGAGAGCACGTGGAACGCGAGCCGCTGCGCCGTACGCCGACCGATCCCGGGAAGCTTGGTGAGCTGCGTGACGAGGTTCTCGACGGCCGGGCTCAGCACCACTGAACCCTAGCCGTCCCCTTCGGACACGCCTTCGCCTAGCGAGCCTTGCGCGCGACCCAGATCTCTTCGCTCGGCCACCGGCGCGCCCACTCGAGCGAAACGAAGTCGAAGCGCGGCTTCGCGCCGTGCGGCGGACGCAGCTCTGCGAGGCGCTCGACGACGAACCCGTAGGCCGTCAGCAGCTCGATCCAGCTTCCGTGCGTGAGGTGGAACTCGACGACGTCCTCGTCCGGATACTCGCGCACAGGGCTCGTGAAGTGGTCGCGTAGGAGGCGATCGCCGGCGAGGGAGCCGTCCTCGGGCGTACAGGACATGAGCAGCGGGCTGTTCGTCACGAAGATGAGGCTCCCACGCGGCCGCAGGAGCCGATTCGCCTCGGTCAACCAGCGATGTGGCTCGCACCAGAGGCTCGCGCCGTACTCGGAGATGACGAGGTCGAAGTTCTCGCTGTCGTACGGCACGTCCTCGGCGTTCGCGTGGATCAGCGGAAAGGAGATCCCGAGCTCTTCCTGAAGACGGTTCACGACGTTCAGCTGGGTGCGCGACACGTCGACGGCGACCGGGCGCAGACCGGCACGGGCGGCCCAGGCGGAGATCGACGCGGTTCCGCAACCGAGCTCGATGACGTCGGAGCCGGGCGCGAAACGGGGACAGCAGTCCGAGCTCCGACTCCGCGATCCCCCAGATCCCCCAGCGCAGCTCGTGCTCCGTCCAGGCCTTGCGCGCAGTCGCCGTGTAGTTCAGCGCCCACCGGTCCCATGCGACGCGATTTCGCTCGACGTAGTCAGGCGGAACCGCGCCGACGGCGACGATCTCCTTCGGGCGCGCCGCGTCCTTGCGATCGGCCTCGCTCGGTGGCATTGCTCTCAGGCTCGGCACAGTGCAGACACGCTAGCGCGTCGTGCCCCATTCGGGGGAGATGGGCTCACCGTGTACAGCGCGGCGAGCTAACGGAGCGTCAGCCCCCGCGTCGCGGCGTCCAGCGTGTGGAGCCGCCCGATGCGCTGCGCACCTCGGGCACCTCGAGGCGCGTCGGGGACGGCGCGTCCGGCTGCGGCCTCGCCTGTGCGTAGTACTCCTCCACAGCGTAGGCCGAGTAGCCCTCGTCCAGCTCCGCACCGGTTGCCACGAGCCCGAGCACGGGCGCCGGACTTCGTCTGAGCACGCGTGCGAGCTCCTGGAGAGTCGGGCGCGTCAGAGTCCCGAGCCGGCTGACGAGAAGAACGGCGTCCACCTTGCCCGTGAGCGCGATCGAGTCTCCGGTGGCGAGGAGGGGCGGCGCGTCGATCAGGACGATCTCGGCATAGCCCCGCAATGCGTGAAGCGCCTGGGTCAGGCCCGTGCTCTCCACGAACGTCGCGGGCTCGACCCGCATGCGTCCCGTGGTGACGACCTCGAGCCGTCCCTGGCCGGTGTCCGCCGAGGAGATCGAGGACACGCGTGCGCGCAGCGGAGTCACGCCGACGGGCTGGAGCGCGTCGACGAGATCCGTGTCGCTGGAGGCGAAATCGGTGAGACCCGGGCCGTCCGGGAGATGGAAGAGGCGACTGAGCATCGGTCGCCGCAGATCCAGGTCGACGAGCACGACGTGGCGGCCCGTGCGTGCCAGCGCGATCGCGAGGTTTGCGATCGTCGTCGACTTGCCCTCGCGCGGCCCGGCGCTCGTGACCATCACGGTCTTGGCACCGAGAGATGTGTTGGCGAAGTCGAAGCTTGCGCGGAGTCTTGCCACCGCTTCCGTCGACTCGTCGGGCGGTTGCTCGAGAATCGTGGCCGCGTCGTTACGTCCCGGAGTGGGCAGCTTGGCGAGAAGGGGAATCTGGAGCTCGTGCTCGACCTCGTCCGCATGGCGGATCCTGCGGTCGAATGCATGCAGCGCGAACGCCGCGCCGACACCGAGCATGAGCCCGAGCAACACCCCGAGGATGGCGTTGCGCTTCGGCGTCGGTGCAATCTGTCCGGCCGTATCCGCGGCGCGGATGACCCTCGCCGGAACGAGCACGACCTCGAGCGTCCGCAGGTCCTGTTCCTGGCCGAGGAGCTCCTGGTAGGTATCGCTTCCCGTCGCGCCGGCCCGTCGGAGCTCCTGGAGGCGACCGCGGATCTCGCGGCGAGCACGTGTCAGGCTGGCGGTGTCGGTCTGGAGCTTGTACTGCGTGAACGCCTGCGCGTACGCGGTCGCGAGGCGTGTCGCAACGTCCGGCTCGCCGTGGTTGGCGCCGAACGTGAGGATGTCCGTGTCCGGGTCGGCAGAGACGCTGGAGCCCCAGCCTTGGACGTTCCCGAGACCGGAGATCTTGACGGCGCGATCGAGGACTTCGGGCGAGCCCGCCAGCCTCGCCTCCGTTCGCGCGTAGCGGAACGGATCCGTCACCGTGCTCTGCGTCGGGATCCCGGTGAGGAACGCTCCGACGTCCTGGCGGGTGAGGAGAACTTCGGACGTCGCCCGGAATACCTTTGGCTCTCGTGCCGACATCACGTATGCGACGGTGGGCACGACGAGCGCCGCGACGATGATCATCCACTTGTAGCGACGTACGACGGCGAGGTAGTCCGCGATCGTCTGCTCTCGCGAGCTCGTCTGCATCGTCATCGCCTCATTGTGGGGAAACTTCGCGTTCAGGGGAGGTTTCGGTCGATCTCGCGTCGACTCCTGCACGCGCAGGGGTATCGTCCGAAGCCGTGCGATCGGACGACCGACCTGTGCGATCGAGCTCGGATCGAGATCGGATCTCCTTCATCTGCACCGCGAATCGCGCTCGGAGCCCGTTTGCGGCAGCGCTTCTGCGGACGCACATACGGGACGTATCGGTCGAGATCGACTCTTTCGGGATGCTGGAGCAGGACGGCGCGCCGGCGCTTCCCGGCGCCGTGCATGCCGCAGCGTCGTTCGGAATCGACCTCTCGCAGCATCGTGCACGAGCGCTCGAGCCGGGAGAGCTCGAGGGGGCCCAGCTCGCGATCGGCTTCGAGCCGATCCACGTCGCGGCGGCGGTCGGCACCGGCGGCATACCGGCCGAGCGGGTGTTTCTCCTGGCCGAGCTCGCCGATGTGCTGGAGGTGGACGTTCTCCCCTGGCCGCAGCACAGCGAAAGTCTTGCCGCGCGCATCGCGCACGCGAACGCGCGCCGTTTCGCGCGCGAGCGTCTTCCGAGATCCGTTGCGGATCCCGTGGGCGGCTCGGACCGGCGGTTCCGCCAGACGTACGAGGAGATCGACCGGCTGGTCGCGATCGTCGGCATGAGGCTCTTCAGCGCGGGTGGTGTCCGAACGACCTGATGCACATCAGTCTGCGCGTCCCTTGAGCGCCTCGGGAATGGTGCGCAGCAGGATCTTGAGATCGAGCCACAGAGAGAAGTTCTCGATGTAGTAGTTGTCCCACTCGACACGGTCGGAGATCGAGGTCTGGCCGCGCAGCCGGTGGATCTGCGCCCAGCCGGTGATGCCCGCCTTCGTCCGGAGTCGCCCGTCGTATCGCCGGACGTGCGCGCGGAAGTACTCGACGTAGCCGGGGCGCTCGGGTCGTGGGCCGACCAGGCTCATCTCGCCCTTCAGCACATTGACGAGCTGCGGGAGCTCGTCGAGCGACCAGCGCCGGAGAAAGGTGCCGACGCGCGTCCGGCGATCCTCTCCCTCGACTCCGCCCGGTGCGACCTCGGGATCGAACATGGTCTCGCGGCCGTCGCCCTCGAGCGCGTGCTCCATCGTCCGGAACTTGAGCATGTTGAACCTCTGGCCGTCGAGGCTGACGCGGTCCTGGCGGTAGAGGAGCGGCCGGCCCAGAGAGATCGCCACGGCGACGGAGAGCACGAGGAGCAGCGGCGAGAGCAGCACCAGCAGGGCGAGCGCGGCGAGCCGGTCGATGGCGTACTTGACAGCGAACTGGATGCTGTGCGGGCTGGTCCGGTTCAGCTCGAGCAGCGGAAGGCCGCCGACGTGCGTGACCTGGAGGCGTGACGGCACTCGTTCGAACAGACGAGGCACGATCAAAGCCCGAATGCCGAGCCGTTCGCATTCGTCGAGGAGGTCGAGCTGCTCGTCGTGCGAGTCCGTCGAGAATGCGACGACCGCGCACTCCACGTTCTGGTTCGCGACCACGCGCGCCAGGTTGGCGCTGGTTCCGAGGACGGGAAGCGACAGGGGCCTTCCGCTGATCTCCATAGGCTCGGCGTCGAGGAAGCCGATCGGGCGAAGCCCGAACTCCGGATGGTCGAGAAGGCGAATTGCGGTCAGCCGGCCGACGCGTCCGGCGCCGACGATGATGGTCGTCGCTGCAGTGCGAGAGCTGGACCGGCTCCAGGCGACCACGAGGTTGGCCGTCAATCGGCCTACGGCGAGCAGGATCGTGGCAAGCAGCCAGAGGCGCAACGCTGCGTACGCGCTCGGTTCGTCGGCCGAACGCAGCGCGTCGATGGCCACGATCGCCATCGTCGCGACCGAGGTCGAAGTGAACGTCATGCGGAGGTCGGCGAGTGCGTCGAGTCGCAGCCGCTTCGCGTACCCGTGCCAGCTCGCGACGAGGGTGACGACGAAGACGTCGAACGCGACGAGAAGCGGGACGCCGTACCCCGAAGCTGCATCGCTCAGGAGGAACAGCGCGTTCGCCACGACGAGCATCGCGACGTCGACGATCAGGCCGTACGGCGCCCAGCGGCGCAGCGGCGCACCCTCCGGCACCGCCACTGGAACCGGCCGAAGAACAGCGTCCTGAGCGATGTCGCCGACCCCGCTGCCGTTCCGGGCAGCTGCTCCGCCCGGCTCGGCAGGAGTCAGCCGCTCAGCGCTGTCTTCCGAGGCGATTGCCGGATCACTCACGGTTTTTTCTTCCTCGACCCTCGGCCAACATGCTGTCGCAGGCTAGAAAAGCCTGACCGTTCAGCAAGGCAGCCGGAGCGCTCCCCCGACGGTACTCCACACATCCCCCGAATCCCCCAGTCGTGAACCCATTCCCCGCCCCCTCAAGCGGTGAACTCAGTATCGGCAGGGGTGTCACCTTTGTCAATTCTCGAAACGTCGGCCGCATGCTGTCGGGGTCGGAGGGCCGGTAGACGTGAGTTCGCGTGCAGGACACCGGAGACCTCCTCGTGCGGCCGTCGGCACGGAGGAGTCACGCGTCTCGCCCGACGATTCTCCGCTTGCGACGAAGCGTCTCGCGCAACGTCGCGCGGGGCGGTCTGTCGTACTCCGCAACACACGGCCCGGACTCGGCGCGGGACCGTGCCAGAAAACGCAGGTAGCGCCGGAACCTGATCGCCTCGAGCCGTCCCGCCCAGGGCGCGACGGGAGTTCCGAGCGACGAGTACGCAGCGTGACCGAGATCTGCGACTCCCCGCCACGCGGTCTCGCGAAGCCCGCGCGGGCCGTGCAGTCGAAAGAGCAGCCGCCGATTGCGCCCGACGAGGAAGACCTTGAGCGGGGAGCGCTCTCCGGTTGAGGCGGAACCCTCGTGGAACGCGATCGCCTTCGGGACGAAGGTCGCGGGGTACCCGGCACACGACAACCTCAGCGCAAGGTCGACGTCTTCCAGGTACGCGAAGAACGCAGGCTCGGGGCCACCCAGTCGTCGAACGTGCTCGGCGCGCAGGAGACAGCATCCGCTCGAGCCGCCGAGTACGGGCATGGATGGGTGCTCACCGTCCTTCGCGGCGACGCCTGCATCGATCTCGGCCGGCACGCCGATCTCGTCGACGGTCAGCCCACGACAGTTCACGAGGTCGGGACGGGACGCAAAGCACATCTCCGGCACGAGCGATGCGACCTCGGGTGCGGCGACGTCTGCGGCGACGAGCAGCGCACCGACGAAGTCGAGGTCGACCGTGAGGTCGGGGTTGGCGAGGAGGATCCAGGGCGCGGCCGAGCGAGCGATCCCTTGCGCGGCTGCGACGCCGTACCCCGCGTTGAGTGGGTTGCGCACCAGGGCATCGTCGGGCTCGAGCGGAAGGTCGTTCGCGGCTCCGTCACTCGACCCGTTGTCGACGACGACGACCTGGAGCGACTCGTTCGCATACGCGGCGGACGAGCGAAGCGAGTCGACGCAAGCTCCGAGGGTCGATCCGGCGTTCCAGGCGACGACGACGGCGCTCATGCGCGGGGGGCTCATGCCGGTCTCGCAGCGGCTCGGCGCACCGGGTAGGGCGCGAATCGTCGGTTCAGCGCGGCCAGGTATGCGGCGTGGAGCCCCTCTGCCTGGCGCGGGATCGTGAACTCGCTGCGAACGCGCGCGGCAGCAGCATCGCCGAGGCGCGTACGGAGCTCCGAGTCGTCATGCAGACGCACGACCCACGACGCGATCGCCTCGGGATCGTCGGGTCGTACGAGGATGCCGCTCTCGAGGTGCTCGATCTGCTCGGGGATGCCGCCGACCGTCGTCGCGATCACGGGGATGCCCATGGTCATCGCCTCGAGTGTCGCGAGCGGGAACGCCTCCGAGCGCGACGAGCAGACGAACACGCTCCAGCGTGGCAGGACTTCCGCTGCGGGGCGGGCTCCGGACATGACGAGCGCGCTCTCGGGCCGGATCTCGTCCCGGAGGCGGTCGAGCTCGGCGTCGAGTCCGTCGTCGCGGTGCAGGTCGTGCGCTCCGACGTGTTCGAAGCGCAGGTCGGGTCGCTGCTCGAGGGCAAGCTGCGCGGCGCGCAGAAACACGTCCGTCCCCTTCGTGCGCGACACCGTCGCCACCGAGCCGACGGTGAAGGGCCTGCCCTCCGACGAGGAGCGGACGCTGGGTTCCGGGACACCGTTGCGGACCGTCAGCACGGGCGTACGGCCTGCATGTCGGCGGAGCATCTCGGAGACCGCGTCCGACACGCCGACGAGGACGTCGGAGATGCCCGCCGCATAGCGCACGGCCAGGGTCGACTTCAGGCCCGGCGGGGGAAGCTCGTGTGCCTGCAGCACCACCGGCAGGCCGCACGCGCGCGCGACCGCCGCCTCGGGCAGCGAGAGCAGCGTGTTCGCGTGGACGACGTGCGGCCGGACACGCTCGAGGGCGGCCTGGACATCGCGGAGGTAGCGAGGCGTGCGAAGCAAGCGCATGACGACACCGGGGCTCTCGCGCCAGCCGCGCGCACTGAAGGCGAGCGGGCGCTCGGCCCAGAGAACGAGCGCCAGAGAGTCGCCGGCGATCTCACGGAGCGGACCGGCTCCGGGGATCCAGCCGCTCTGCGTCCAGCCGTACGTCGCCAGCTCGTCAGTCACTCGTAGAACTGAGGTGCTCGCTCCAAGGTGCTGCGACTCGTGGAAGAGCGTGAAGACCCGGAGGATTCCCGGCGGGGTGCCCGCGGGTTGGTCTGGCTCCGGCATGGGCGGTTCCCTCAGCCGCTCGGGTCGACGTCGGAGCGACCTGCTGCACGCCTGTCGCTCCAGTCGTGGGCCGGTGGCCTTCGAAACGCGTTCACGAGAGCGGAGCTCGCGAACTTGGCCCATACGCCGAGCCAGACGAGACCGGACACAGCACTCGGGTGATCGGGCGCGACGTGCTTCGCGTAGAAGAGCCACATGCTGCGGTGGAACGCACGGTTCAACGTCCACGAGCGTATGTCGCCCGAGCTTCCTCCCTTGCGATGGACGACCTCGACGGCCGGCCAGTACAGCACCTTCCAGCCCTTCTCCCAGAAGCGGTGGCACCAGTCGATGTCCTCGGCGTAGAGCCAGTAGCGCTCGTCGAGCACACCGACGTCGGCGACCGCCTCCTCTTTCACGAGCATGAAGGCGCCGTTGATCGCGTCGACCGTCCCGATCTCGTTCTCTCCGAGCCGTCCGGCCGTGTAGGAGGCGAAACGAGCGCTACGCGGCCGCAGGCGGCTGAGACCGGTGAAGTAGTAGAGAGCTGACGAGATCGTCGGAAAACCACGTTTGCACGCGTGGTCGAACGTGCCATCCGGCCGCACGAGCTTGACGCCGAGCATGCCGACGTCCGGGTGCCGCTCGAGCTCGTCGAGCGCCTTCCCGATCGTTCCGGGTGGGACGATCGTGTCGGGATTCAACGCGAGCAGGGCATGGCCCTTGGCGCCCGACAGCCCCTGGTTCAGCGCATGCGCGAACCCGGCGTTCGTGTGGTTCGCGATGATCCGCACCCACGGAAAGCGCGCTGCGACGTGCTCCTTCGTGCCGTCGTCGGACGCGTTGTCCACGACGATGACCTCGGCAGGCGGGGCGTCCTCGTCCGAATCGAGCGACTGAAGACACTCCACCAGTGTCCCGAGGCAGTTGTAGCTAACGATCACGATCGAGACCCGTGGACTAGGCTCGACAGTGCGTGCCTCGACGACGTCTGGGTTCGGATCCGAGTTCTCCCAGGGCTTGGGGTTCCCGGCGCGTCGGATCGTCCAAGGCGCCTGTCCACGACTCATCCTGCGAATGACGTGGTCGTACCCCTCCAGGACATTGGAGGTCGGCAGGTGCCGCCTTACGCCGGAGCGGTGCATTCCGAGTTTCTCGGCGCGCTCCCGCTCGACCTTGAGGCGCGTGCTCGTCTCCGTGAGGGCGAGTGGATCATGCCGTCTCGGGTCCGAAGGTACGAGTGAGAGCTCCGCTAGGCGTTGACTGAACGTTGATGTAGACGGTCTCATGGGCTGCGCTGACGAGAGCGCGCTCCATTGTTCCAGCGCGCTTCGGTCGCCGGTCGGTGGCGCCGCAGTAGACCCAGTCGCTCATGAGGAAGTGCCCTACGATGCGACGGTGACGCGGTTCACGGATTCGACGGGGCGAGCTGGACCGTGAGCGACCGACACGACGTCGTGCTCGGAGCCGGGCTGGCAGGGCTGACCGCGGCCTACACGCTTCAGCGGGGAGGCCTCGGCGATGTGCTCGTGTTCGAGAAGGAGCGCGAGCCGGGAGGCCACGCGCGCTCGGTCGAGATCGACGGTTACGTCTTCGACTTCGGGCCGCACATCCTGTTCTCGAACGATGCTGCGATGGAGACGCTCATCCGCGACCTCCTGGGCGAGAACATGCGGGCGCAGGAGCGTCGGGCATTCATCTACCACGCGGCGCACGATCTCTACACGCGCTTCCCGTTCCAGGCTCACCTGTACGGGCTCCCTGTCGAACTGGTGCGCGAGTGCCTGGTGGAGCTCGTCCGAGCGGTCGAGGCGGGTGCCCGGAACGGGGTCGAGCCCTCGAATTACGACGAGTGGATGCGAGCCACGTTCGGCGACGGCATCGCCGAGCGCTTGATGATCCCGTACGCGCGCAAGATCTGGACGGTCGAGCCGTCCGCGATGGACTTCAACTGGATCGGGCGTCGTGTTCCGACTCCTGACGTCGAGCGGATCGTGACCGGTGCGCTCACGGACGATGTTATGCAAGTCGGCGCGACGTCGAATTTCTGGTACCCGTGGGAGGGCGGCATCGCCTCGCTCGGGCGCGCGCTCGCCGACGACGTCACGGGCATCGAGCTCGGCCGCGAGATGACGGCCGTCGACCTCGGGCGGCGTGTGATCCGTCTCGCCGACGGCGACGACGTCGCCTTCGACCGCCTCGTGTTCACGCTCCCGCTCTGCTTTCTCCCGCGGTGGTTCGACGAGCTTCCGGCGGCGGTCGAGGATGCGTGCGCGGGGCTCGAGTACCAAGGGATCTACAACATCAATCTGGGCGTCGATCGCCCGGTTCTTTCGGACATGCACTGGATCTACTTCTACGAGGAGGTCTTTCCCTTTCATCGGCTCTCGTTCCCGGGGAACTTCAGCCCGCGTAACGTGCCCGACGGCAAGAGCTCGATCTCGACGGAGGTCGCCTACTCGCGGCACCGGCCACTCGAGCGCGACACGATGATCGACCGAACGATTGCATCGCTTCGCGCGGCAAGGATCCTGGACGACGAGGACGAGATCGAGCTCGTCCAGGCGGAGGAGATCCTGCCCGCTTACGTGATCTACGACCTCGCGCACGGACAGAACGTCGCGACGATTCGGACGTGGCTACAGGAGCAGCGCATCTGGACGGCCGGTCGCTTCGGCGAGTGGCAGTACTTCAACATGGATCACTCGATGTCGAGCGGGAAGAGCGCCGCGGACGCTATCCTCGCCGACTCGTCCCGCTGAGTGCTCGCGGCAGAGATTCGGTAGGGCATAGATCAACGCGCGAGCAGTCGCAGGGGCTCGATGGGCGACTGAAGCAGTCGGCGGAACAGGAGGAAAGCGCTTGAGTGTTGCCCTCATCACGGGGTCGGGTGGGTTGATCGGATCCGAGGCAGCCATGTTCTTCGGAGCACAGGGACTCGACGTCGTCGGGATCGACAACGACATGCGCCGTGTGTTCTTCGGACCCGAGGCGTCGACTGAGTGGAACCGCGTGCGAGTGCAGCAGGAGCTCGGCGGGACGTATGCGCATCACGATCTGGATATCCGCGATCGAGACGCAATCCTGGCTCTGCTTCGCCGCTACGGAAAGGACGTCGAGCTCGTCATTCACGCCGCTGCGCAGCCTTCGCACGATTGGGCCGCGCGCGAGCCGTTCGTCGACTTCGACATCAATGCCTCCGGCACGCTCAATCTCCTCGAGGCCGTCAGGTTGCACGCCCCCGCTGCGACGTTCATCTTCACGTCGACGAACAAGGTGTACGGGGATACGCCCAATTCGCTTCCCCTCCGCGAGCTGGACACACGCTGGGAGATCGACCCTGAGCACACGTACTGGAACGGCATCCGAGAGGACATGTCGATCGACGCGTCACTCCATAGTCTCTTCGGCGCTTCGAAGGTAGCGGCGGACGTCCTCGTCCAGGAGTACGGACGCTACTTCGGGCTACGAACCGCGTGCTTTCGCGGTGGAACGCTCACCGGCCCACATCATTCGGCGACGGAGCTTCACGGATTTCTCGCTTACATCATGCGCTGCGCGATGACCGGCGCCGCGTACACGGTCTACGGCTACAAGGGAAAGCAGGTGCGGGACGCGATCCACAGCCACGACCTCATCCGCGCGTTCGACGAGTGCTTCAAAGCTCCGCGCTCCGCCGAGGTCTACAACATCGGAGGCGGCCGTTTCAGCAACGCCTCCGTCATCGAAGCGATAGATCTGGCACAGGAGATCAGCGGCGAGGAGCTCAGCTGGACCTACGACGAGACCAACCGGAAGGGGGATCACGTTTGGTGGATCGGAGACAACGGCCGCTTCGAAGCGCACTACCCTGCCTGGAAGCTGGAGTACGACGTTCGCCGCATTCTCGACGAGATTCGAGATGCCAATCAAGATCGCTGGCGCCGTCCTGATCGGCGCCAAGGCGCTGACACCCTAGGCCACCACCCGGCGTAGCTGTGGTCGGTCAGCGGGCCGAATCACCACTCGCGATCGCCGAGAGGAACGCCTCGTACTCGCCCAACGCTGCGTCCCGCGACAGCGTGGACCGAGCGTATTCCGCACCTTTGACCGCCAATCGGTCGAACAGTTGTCGGTCGTTCTTCAGCGCGAGAATCGCGTCTCGAAACGCCGCAGGGTCGGAGGGCGGTACGACGATTCCTCCGCCGGCAGACTCGATCTCGTAGGCCGTCTCGCTGCCTGGAGAGGCCGCCGCGACGACCGGTCTGCCGGCCGCGAAGTACGAGGTCAGCTTCGAAGGAAGGGACATGTCAGTGACCGAGGCACGCTGGTTCACGAGCAGGACGTCCGCCGCCTGCATGGTGGCCTCCCAGTTCCCAGGGCCTTGGAGCGCGATGAAATCGACGCTCGAGAGACCGCGGTCCTGCGCCTGTCTCTCGAGGCGCGCCCGGTCGTTCCCGTCGCCGACGAGACTGATGCGGACACCGGCACCGCGGAGCAGGTCGGCCGTGTCGAGGAGTGTGTCGAGACCTTGCTTATGACCCATGTTCCCGCCGTGGACGCATACGAAGTCGTCCTGTAGCCAGCCGAACCGCCGTCTCGTCTCGGACGCGGATTCGACAGGTTCGACACGGCGCGTCCAATTCCGCAGCCGCCATATCCGCTCGGACGGCACGCCGCCCTGTTCCAGGTAGCGCCTGAAGCCATTGGCGACAATCCCGACGGCCGACGCGCGCCTGGCGAGTCTGGTTTCCATGCTTCGCACCAGCCCCGCGACCCGAGCACCGCCTGCGACGCCGCTCTGCTCGGCGGCCAGACCCATGAGATCCTGGAACACGAGTCCGTACGGCGCGCGGTACAGCCGTGCCGCGATCGATGCGAGTGCGCCGCCGGCTAGGCTCGGACACGTCCCCAGGACGACGTCGGCACGCCAGCGGCGCGGCAGCGCGGTTAGCCCGAAGGCCATCAAGGACAGCTCGTAACCGGCTCGGTGACCCGCAGATTGCGCGCCCGGAACGTAGTGCCAGCGGCGCCGAATCCGCACCCCGTTGTGCATCTCCGCTGCGGCGAGACGACCGTTGGCCGAGGACGTCCAGTCGGGATAGTGGGCGAACCCCGTCGCGACGACGACGTCGTGACCGAGGTCGCTCAGATGCTCCGCCAGCCCGGTGAGATACGGAGCGCTGCCCGCACCTTCCGGCCAGTAGTACGAGGTCGTGACCAGGATCCTCATGCTGCTAGCACCCGCTCGCGATGAGCCGGACGTTCAAGTCGGCGTCCTCGGCGGTCTCGACACGTGCATTGCCTGACATGTTGCACGGGCCGCACATTACGAATCACTCGCTTTCAGCGAGTGCCGACTTGAGGTGTGCGAGGAAGGAGCCGTGGAACCGGGGTCTTCTCGTACCGAGGTCGCCGTTCGCGCAGAATGCGGACGTGAACGCTCGCAGGCTATCGGCGCCGGCAGCCCGCGAGCCTCAGTTCCTGTTGGCGACATGATGGCGAGCGTACTTGCGGACGGCAGCACTCAGGGCCCGGACTCGTGACCCGCCGCGAGCTTGCCCTGCTCCTCCCGCTGCTCGCCCTGTACGTCGCGGCCTGGGCCGTTTTCCCAGCCCGGCCCGACGACGAGGCGTCGTACGTCATCTTGGCCGAGAGGCTCACGGAGGGGTTCTACGTCACGGGCAACGCCGAGGCGATCCTCGACGCGGATCCGGCGAGCCCCGATCTCTGGTTCGGGCCCGGCCTGCCCGCTGTCCTCGCTCCGCTCGTCGCTCTCGATGCGCCTCTCGCGGTGCTCCGTCTGAGCTCGGTCGTGCTGCTCTTCGGCGCGGTGTGGTTGTTCTACGTGCTCGCCCGGGAGCGCTGGGGCCTCCGGGTAGGTCTCGTTGCCGCATACGCCCTCGGCCTCTACGTTCCGTTCCTCGGGCTCCTCTCGAATCTGCACAGCGAGGTGCTCGCAGTCTTCTGCGTCGTTGTCGGCATGCTCGGGCTCGCGCGCTTCAGCGAACGAGGCGGGGTTGCGTGGCTCGTGCTCGGCTCCGTCGGGCTGGCGGGACTGGCACTGACGCGTGTTGCGTACGGCTGGGTGCTCGCCATCGCGCTTCTCGCGATGCTCGGCTGGTGGTTGGCGCGTCGTACGCGCGCGTCGGGAAGAACCGTCGTCGTGCTCGCGTTGGCTCTCGCACTCTGCGTCCCGTGGCTCGTGTACACGCAGGCGAAGACCGATCGGATCTTCGTCTGGGGGAACTCGGGAAGTCTCTCGCTCTACTGGATGGCGTCGCCCCACGACGGCGATCTCGGCGACTGGCACCAGGCACATCTCGTGTTCACGGATCCGGCACTACGCCCGCACCGGGAGTTCTTCGAGGGGCTTCGGGGCCTCGAGCTCGCGGAGCAGAACGCCGAGATCGAGCGCGAGTCCTTGCGGAACATCGCAGACCATCCGCTCGGGTATGCGGAGAACGTCGTCGCGAACGTCTCGCGCATGTTCTTCAACTCGCCGTACAGCCGCACGTCTCAGCAGACGAACGACCTCTTCTACGCGCTGCCGAACGCCATCTTCCTGGGCGCGGTCGTGCTCTGCGCGTTCATCCTCGTTCCGCGCCGGCGGATGCTCCCACCGGAGGCTGGTGTCTTCGCCGTACTCGGCGCGACGGCGTTCGCCCTGCACGCGCTCGTCGCTGCGTACCCGAGGATGCTCGCCCCGATCGTTCCTCTCCTCGTCTGGCTGACAGCCCTTGCGCTCGTGGAGGCGGGGCTCCTCAGGCAGCACGCTCGACCAGGTACACCGATCCGGACTCGAACTGCCTGAGTAGCTCGGGCGGGCCGAGCTCGGTGCCCTCGAGCTCGCCGACGAGATCGTCGAGCGTCTGGCCGCCCAGCAGGTTGACCACGACGAAGGTTCGGGCGCGCGGCTCCTCCGTGTAGAGGAGCGGGCCTGCGTCGACGCCGTCGCGCTCGAGGTAATACTCGAGAATCGTGTCGGACCCCGTCGCGAGGATGCGATCGTCGGGCTCGACGCGCCCTGCCAGGAAGGCTGCAATCGCGGGTGCGTCGAGCAGCGCGCCGGTCTCGCGCGACTCGCGGACCGAATCGGCCGAGAGCACGAGCAGCGATCCACCGACTGCGACGACGACCGCGACGGCAGGTCCGGCCCGCGCAGCCCACGGACGCCGCTCGAGTGCCCATCCGTAGAAGCCGGCGACCGTGGCCGCTATGAGCGGGACGAGGAAGAGCCACACGCGGGTGTACGGCACGACCCGCTGCACGGCGAGGACGGCCACGGCCCACGCGACGACGGCGATCACCACGGGTACGGGGAACCGGCCTATCCACGGCGTCGACACGACGCCCGCGAGCAGGCCGAGGCCGAGGAGGATCGTCACGACGAGGGGCAGATCGCGCGTCCAGGTGTCGACCGTGTCCGACACGTGCCCGGGGGAGAGCTCGAGCAGGGCGCTCCAGGAGCGGGGCTCCACGAACTCGTTCGCCGTCACGGAGCGGACGCCCGACGCGGCGTAGACCGGCGCGTAGAGGACGAGGGCGAGAACCGCGGCGACGAGCGCCGTTCCTCCGAGCCGGATCAGAAGAGGACGAACGGGACGTCCGGCAAGCCAGCCGGAGACGAGGATCCACACGAGCGCGCCCCCGAGCGGGTAGACCATGATCGGGACGGCGTACAGCCCCAGCGCGCCCGCGACTGCGACCACGGCCCACGCTCCCAACGAGTCGCGCTCGAGCGCCCGCGCGGCGGCCAGGAACGCCAGCACGGTCGCCAGCGCGACGAGCGTGTAGCCACGGGCGTTGGTCGAGTACTCGACGAGTGTCGACGACGCGGCGACGAGGGCTGCCCCCAGGAGAGCCGCGACCCGTCCGTACAGCACGCGCGTGAGCGCGAACGTCGCCGGGACGATGGCGATACCGGCGACGAGCGCGGGGAGGCGAATCGCCCACGGCTCGTTCCCGAGCAGCGCAACGGACACCTTCGCGAGAAGGGTGTTCAGGAGGTGGTTGTTCGGAGTCGCGTAGTTGGCGAGCGCGACGTACAGCGGTTTCGACACGAAGTTGTTGTACGTGGTCGCCTCGTCGTATCGCATCGGGACGTCGAGAAACGCGACCCGAACGGCCACCGCGGCGATGAGGATCGCGGCTCCCGCTGCGACCACGGCGCGCGGTTCGTGCCGGCACCAGCCGACGAAGAGCGACGGCGCTCGGCGCAGGCTCGACCACCAGGAACGCCCGACCTCGCCGACGACCGCATCGACCCGCGATCCAAGCGCAGCGAGCGCGACGGCGAGCAGGGCGCCACCGAGCGCGAGCACGCGCAGCCTCCAGACGATCGCGTCGAACTCGGTACGGCTCACGTCAGCGTCGCGGTCGACCGTGAAGGCGTCGACGTGCTCCTTCAGCCGGTCGTACGGGACGAGCGAGAGCGCGACGAGCGCCAATGCTCCGAGCGTGAGAAGTGCGATGACCACGAGCCGGAACCGCTGTGCGACCGCGTCTCGCCCGGGGCTGAGGGCTAACGTTCGGCGTGGGGTGTCCAGGGGCTTCATGCACTCGTGTCGAACGCTACTGCGTGGGCCGATGACATCAGGAGACTCATGAGCACCGTCGTCATCCTCTCGGTCGGCGTTGCGATCGCCGTCGTGCTTCCGATCGCCTGGCGCGTCCGGCACGGGCGGTTCGACCCGTTCGAGCCGATCATCGTGTTCGCCCTTGCATGGGGAGTGATGTTCGTCGTTCGGCCGCTCGCGATCGTGATCCGCGACGACACGATCTTCTACGGCGTCGACATCGCGCCGACGCTCGACAGCGCCGTTCTGCTCGGGCTCGTCGGCGCGGTCGCGTTCGTCGTCGGCTACGAGACGTCGATCGGGCGCAGGATCGCGGCACGAGCGCCCACGCCCGTGGCAGCGGTGCGATCCGACACCGCGCTGGTCGGCGCGCTCGTCGTCGCCTGCGTCGGGGTGATCGCGTTCGTCCTCGTTCTGGCTCCGGGCGGGATCGACGCCGTGGGAACGTTCTTCGACGGTCGAAGCAGCGAGCTGAACCTGCTGATCGACGGCTCGTCGAGCTACCTCTGGTACGGATCGCTCGTCGTCGTCCCCGCTGCGCTGATCGGGGTCGCCGTCACGCTGTCCGACCGGCGTCCGCAGGTCGTGGGAGTCGCCGCCCTGCTCGTGGCCCTCGCGCTCGCTCGTACCGTCCCGACGGGCAACCGTGTCTTCCTGGTCGTGCTCGTGGGAGGCATCGCGGTGTTCGCGTATCTCAGGGTTCAGCGACGACCCGGGACTGCGGCGCTGTGCGGTGGCGTCTTGGTCGCGCTTCTCGTCTCGAGTGCGGCGCTGACGTTTCGGTATCCGGAGACTCGAGACAGCCTCGGATCGGTGCTGCGCAACCTCGTCTCGACTCCGACCGCGGCTCTCGAGCCGCTCTACGAAGGGCCGGACGCGGAGATGGCGCCGGCCCTGGCAGGCGCCCTGATCGTCGTTCCCGAGCAGTTTCCACACCGTTTCGGGGGCGCGACGATCGGCGATCTCGTCATCCGACCGATCCCGCGCCAGCTCTGGCCGGAGAAGCCCGTGACTCCGGGCCAGGAGGTCACTGCCGAGGTCTGGCCCGGTGCCGTCGAGGGCGGTGCCTTCGATCCCGCATTCACGCCCATGCTGACCTTCTACTGGGATCTCGCCGTACTCGGAGTGGTCTTGGGGATGGCGGCGATCGGGGCGCTCGCGCGCCTCCTGCGGGAGTACCTCGTCGCCCACCAGCGCGCCTTCGGAGCGCAGCTGCTGTACGCGGCTGGGCTGTGGTTCCTCGTGGTCGCAGTCCGCCATGACACCACGCTCGTGATCGTCTGGGGGCTGATCCTGTTCGCGCCCCTTGTGACGATCATGTACGCGGCATCGTCGTCGCGCGCCGGCGAGCCTGCGCTCGCCGAGAGCCGAAGCAACGAGGGCGCCGCCCGTGCTCACCTGCCGCCCGATGCCTGAGGGAGAGGAGGTAGGGGCATGCTGACCCGCGACGTGGCGGACATCGGTTCATGGGCTCACGGAACGCCGCCCGCGGTTGTCGTGGGCTCCGGCGCCGTGGGTCTGTTCACGGCGATGGAACTTGCGCGGCGCGGGCGCAGGGTGCTGGTGGTCGAGGCCGGAGGGCTCGCCCTTGGGAGCTTCGATCCGGAGTCGTACATCTCCGTCGGCCGCCATCACGAAGGGGTCCGCGTCGGTCGAAGCAGGACGTTGGGCGGGACGACGAACCTGTGGGGCGGACAGCTCGCGGAGCTCCAGGAAGTCGACCTGGCCGGCCGCGACTGGCTGCCCGGCTCGGCGTGGCCGCTCTCGTATCGGGAGCTCGAGCCCTTCTATCGCTCGTGCTACGAATCGCTCGGATTCCCTCCCGATGCGCAGCGCGACGACGAGGTGTGGCGAAGTCTCCGCATGGAGCGCCCCGAACTCGGCCACGGACTCGAGGTCTTCCTGACCCGTTGGCTTGCCATTCCGAACTTCGCGGTTCGGACAGAACGCGATCTGCGGGACAGCCGCAACCTCGTCGTGCTGACCAACCACACGGCGACGCGGTTCCATGGTGAAGGAGGCCGCGCGACCGCAGTCACAGTCGTTGACGGGAAGGGCGCGGAGCACCGGATTCCGGGTGCCTGCTTCGTTCTCGCCGCGGGGACGATCGAGACGAGTCGCCTCCTGCTGGCCGCCGCGGAAGGGTCCGGCTGGCGCGTGCCATGGAGGAAGAGCTCGTGGATCGGTGCCCGGTTCCAGGATCACCTCGGCGGACGGATCGCGGAGGTGCACCCGATCGACTCGAAACGGTTCTTTGCCACGTTCAGCAACGCTGTCGTCGCCGGTCGCAAGTACCAGCCGAAGCTCCAGTTCGACGAGCACGTTCGCTCGACGGAGCGTGTCCTGAACGTCCACGGAATGTTCGCCTTCGAGAGCTCGGTCTCCGAAAACCTCCTGTACCTGAGGCAGTTCGCAAAGGCAGCCATGTACGGGCGCAAGATAGGTGGGCTCCGAGAGCTCCTGCCGAACCTGCGCGCGTCGGCAAAGTACCTCGTTCCGGTGATGTGGACGTATGCGCGCGAGCATCGAATGTTCGAGCCGCGGTCGTCGAGAATCTCGTTCTTCGTGCAGATGGAGCAAATCGGGTTGAACGAGAGTTGCATACGAACGGACGCATCGAAGCGCGACGCCGCCGGGCTACCCCGTGTCGTCCTCGACTGGAGGGTCGCGGGCGACGAGGTCGGGTCGCTCCGTGAGTTCGCGATGCGGGCGGATCGGGCTCTCCGAGCAGCAGGGCTCGCACGGCTCGACATCGACGAGGCGCTTCTCCGTAACGATCCCGCGTTCCTGACGACCTTGCGGGACACGAATCATCATGCGGGCGGCGCGATAATGGCGCACTCGGGCTCGGCCGGTCTGGTCGACGACGAGCTCCGGATCTTCGGGACGGACAACGTCTATGTCGGCGGCGCCGCGACCTTTCCGACAATCGGCGCAGCCAACACCACGTTCACGGCGCTCGCTCTCAGCGTTCGCCTCGCCGAGCAGCTTGCCTCGCGTCATGGTTCTTGACGACTACCTGTCGCTCGGACGGCCGGCGTCGAACATCGGACTGGGCTGCGGGCGTCTCGTCGGCCGAGTTTCCCTGCGGCGTTCCGCCAAGATCGTCGAGGCGGCGCTGGAGCTCGGGATCCGCCACTTCGACGTGGCACCGAGCTACGGGATGGGTACGGCAGAGGAGGTCCTGGGCGCCGTCCTCGAGTCGGTCTCCGATGTGACCATCACAACGAAGGTCGGAATCCCGCGGCCGGCCTACGCGCGGGGCCGTGCGCTCGCGCGACACCTCGCAAAACCGCTGCTCGACCACCAACGCACGCTCAAGTCGCTCGCCCGCGGTGTCAGTCGAGCCACGGCGTCGGACGTGCAGCGACAGCCGTTCGCGTACTCGAGTGAGGCGATACGAATGTCCCTCGAGGAGAGCCTCGCCAAGCTGCGTCGAGAACGGGTCGACGTCCTTCTGCTGCACGAGCCTCTGCCTTCTGACCTCAACCCCGAGACGCAGCGGTACCTCGAGTTTCTCGTGCGAGAGGGGCTGCTCAGCAGCTACGGCGTCGGCATCGACGCTCAGAGTGATCGCTGGGAGCGCTTCGGCTCCGTCTGGCAGTCGCGCTGGCCGGGCGAGACCCTCGCCGAGTATCGACATGACGTGAGCTACGTGTTCCACGGCGCGGTGCGCTACGCCGCCGAGGGTGGCAGCGCGAGCGCGCAGGTCGACACGAGCCCGGCTGTTGCGCTTCACGATGCCGTCGGGCGAGCGCCACGATCCATGTTCCTCGTCTCGGCGTCCACGCCTGGCCGGCTGCGGGAGCTCGTGCAGGGGATCTGCTAGGCGACTCCCGACCGCCCGCAGCAAGGGCACAATGTTGAGATGTCGTCAACTCCGCCTACGCGGCTCGCGTCGAGCTGGAATGCGCCGCGTCGTCGCGCATACTGGGACGCAGTGGACGGGTTGGCATCGAGCTCACGCCTCTTGCCCTGGGGCGCCGTGATCGCGTTCGCGTGCCTCGCGGGAGCTGCGGTCGCCTTCTTACCGGTCGCCCTCGTTCTACTCCTCGTGACCGCAGCGATCGGCCTGGTCGGCGTAATGGCCTTCCGTGCCCTCTTCGTACCTGCCTCGACGTTTCCCCGGGCGGCTGTTGCGGAAGCCTCCCAGGATGCGCGATTGCGTGTACCTCGGCTCCTGTTCTATGCGGGTGCGGCGACGATCGGCTTCCTCACCGTGCGGCCGGCAGCCGATCTCACGCTCTCGGACTGGTTCTTCTTCCTTTCACTCGGCGTCGCCGGCCTCGTCGTGCTCCTGGATCGTTTTCGCACCGACTACTGGGTACCGAAGGTGATCACCATCGGCGTGGGCATCTTCGCTGTCGGAGGACTCGTCTCGTCGTTCGGCGCTCTCGACGGATCGGCGTCGGTCGCGATCGTCATCCGTCTGCTCTATCTCACTCTGATCTGGTTCTGGCTCGCCGCGGTGGTGTTGGAAACCCGCGAGCACGTGGAGAACGCGATCCTGTTCTGGGTGTCGTCGGCAGCTCTTTCATCCGCCGGAGCGGTCGTTCAGTACTTCCAGGGGGACGTGATTCCCGGCGGGGACGTGGCATGGGGTCGAATGACCGGCTTTACCCCTCATACCAACAATCTCGCCGGTCTGGTGGCGACAGCGTTCGTGCCGGCGCTCATGGTCGCGGTCGACTCCCGGAATGAGCTTCGAAAGTACGTCGGTGTCGCATCGGTCGCGTTGATCGGCGCCGGCATCCTGCTCTCGGGATCCGTCGGAGGATTTCTGACGGCGGCGGTCTCGACCGTCGTCTGGCTCTCCTTGCGCGGCGTGTCGCCGCGACTCGTCCTCAGCTTCGGCGCCATCGTGGGGGCTGTCTTCGTTCTCATGAGCACTTCGGGCTCGACGCTCGGCCCTGCACCGATCGAGCGCTTCCAGCGCGTCACGTCGCAGGAGGGAGCCGCGTCCGGCGACGAGGGGTCGGTGTTCACGCGTGTGGATGGCTATCGCGACGCCTGGGCGCGGATCCGGGAGAACCCGTTCATCGGAGTGGGCCTCGACGAGGAGAGCAACACGGAGGTGCTCGACGGACATCTCGTCCACAACATTCTCGTGAACCCGTGGTTCGCTGCCGGCCTCGCTGGACTGATCGGGATCGTCACGATCATCGTCGGTGGCTTTGCAACTGCGCGGTATGTCCTTCGGCACGCAGCGGCCGAGGACATGAAGCTCGCCAGTGCGATCCTCGCGTCATACGCCGCGTTCGTCGTCTTCGCCATGGGGGAGCCGATTCTCTTCGTCAGGTACGGCTGGTTCCCCGTCGCGATGCTGATCGCTATGCGGGCGCAGTTGCTGCGTGCCGCGGTCGTCGATCGCGCCGTTGTGACCGAACGTCCGGCACGACGCGTGGGGCGCCCGTTGGCTCAGCCGCGTCCCGCGACCTTCTGAACGCTATTCAGCTGCCGATGCGGGTGGTGGCAGCGGCCGCCTCGGGATCGGCTTGCGGCCGAACGCGAGCAGCGTGCGTCGCACCGCGCGCGGTGCGTGACGCTGGTGGAAGACCGCAAGCGCGTAGAGCAGGCCCGAGAACGAGAGGTATGCCGGTTCCGACTCGTGCGCGATGACCACGCCCTCGAACGCGTGCCGGTCGAGTGCTCGCCGCAGACGTCGGATGCTGTTGCAGCGATACACGGTGGGGAAGACGTCCTCTTCTTGCCGGTCCGGCTGGATGCGGCCGAGCACGCGCGTGTGTAGCCGGTTCGGGATCGCACGCGACGCGATACCCATGTAGCTCCAGACGTTGGGCGTCCGGATGCACACGTATCCACCCGGCTTGAGGACGCGCACAACCTCGGAGAAGAATCCGTCGATGTCGTGCACGTGCTCGAGGACGACGTCCGCGATGCAGACGTCGACGAGCTCGTCCGGCAACGGAAGCTCCTGGGTCTCCATCAGCCGGAACTCGTCGATCGTGGGATTCGTCAAGGCCTCTGGATCCAGGTCGACGCCGATCACGCGGCGGCGGTCTCCACGTAGGTCCCGGAGCTCGCGGCGCCAGAGCACGGGGTCTTCCGCTCCGGCGCCTCGTCCGCAGCCGAGATCGAGCACCACGGACTCGCTGCGAAGCAGACCGTTCACCCGCGTATAGAACGCGATGGTCCCGTCGACGTGCGTGAAACCTCCGAACGACGTCTCCGGATACCAGCGCTCGAGCAGCGGTCGCTCGCTCACGGGGTCGAGCTCTGCTCTCCGGGTGCCGGGTCGCGCGACGCGACCACATCTTCATGATCGACGAGGCGCAAGGCCGCGACGAAGGCGTCGACCATGTGCTCGACACTATAGGCCGCACGCGCTCTCTCCGAGATCGCCGCGCGCCGCGACGGCGGCGTGTGTTGCGCGGCGGTCGCCGCGAGGAGTGCTGCGAGCGCCTCCGGCGAGTCGCTGTCGAAGTACCACCCGTTCTCGCCTTCGACGATCGCCTCGATCTCAGGAGCATGCGGCTCGTCGCGTGCGACCAACATGGGAACTCCGTTACCGAGGCTCTGGATGAGCGAGAGCCCCGCGTAGCCCGGCGATACCGAGGCAATCGCGCTGCCGTACGCGTTCCGCAGTCGAGCGACGTCCGACACGTGTCCGAGGAGCGAGACGCGGTTCTCGAGTCCGAGTGTCGCGACGCGCTCATCGAGGTGGGTACGCAGCGGTCCGTCGCCGATGAAGACCAGTCGCACGTCGTCCGGCATCGACGGCAACGCGATGTCGAACGCCTCGAGTAACAAGGCCGGCTTCTTCGAATCGATGAGGCGACCCACGCAGAGAAAGTCGGTCTGGTGGACGCCAGCGGCCGGAACCATCTCGTCCATCCGATAGAGGGCGTTCGGGGCGGCGCTGACGTCGAGCTTCGGATTGCTCGCGCGGAGGTCCCGAGCCTCGCGCTCCGTGTAGACGATCACGGCGTCAGCGAGCCGGCGCATGATGCCTCGCAGCCGGTCGGATCGACGTGCGCGGCCCTTCCGCGGCCACGCATGCCCCCATACGAGCGTCCGTCTGCGACGGACTCGTCGAATACCGAGCACGATCCAGTTGGACACGATGCGCGGATTGAGCAGGACGACCGCGATGTCCGCGTCGATGGCAGGACGGAGCGCACCCGACTGCCAGAGGAGCTGGCGACGCGCGAAGTACCTGTTCCGGACTCGGAGCGCCGGGGCGTCGTCGGAGTGGATTACGTCGTTCGTCCAGTCTTGCTCGCCGGACACGAGAAGGAACCGGTCACCGAGACGCTCGCTGAGCCTGGCTACGAACGGCATCCGGTAGTCGGGAACGACCGTCTGGACGACGACGACGCTTCGAGATCGGCCGGTCAGTGAGCTCATTCGCCGCCGTCCATGAGCGGGGCCGGGACGCCCGGTACGAGATCGCGCGTGCCGGCCCGCTTGTCCACGGAGCGGATCAGCAGGATGAGCGCCAGGAGACTCACCGCGGTCGAGATCGTGATTGCGGCGGCGACCCCCTCGACGCCCCAGATCTGGACGAGAACGACCAGTGTCGGGACGAGCACGGCCCACGAGATCAGCTCGGCAATGCTCGCCAGGCCCGGCCGACCCATTCCGCTTGCCGAGTCGGCGAGCACGCGGCGCGCTCCCGTGAAGAACGATCCGAGCAGGAGAATTCGCGTGAGAGGAACTGCGTCCTCGAACGCCGCTCCGAAGAAGAAAGGCACGAGCCAGCCGGCGACGATCTCGAGTGCGAGCACGACGAGTCCCGTGAGGATGATCGAGAGCCTGAAGTACGAGCCGGCCTCGCCTCGGCGGTCTCCTGCCTCCGCATGTGCCACCTGCGGCAAGGTGATGGTCGCGATTCCCCGGGAGATGAACGCCGGGAGATTCGTGACCGCGAGCGCCGCAGCGTAGAGACCGAGCGCCCGTGGGGCGAGAAAGAGCCCGATCACCGCCTGATCCAGCCTGAACGTGCCGACAGCGGAGACGCTGCCGATGAACCCTCTGAGCCCGAATCGAAGCATCTGACCGCGTTCGACGCCCGAGTCGTCGGGCGCGGGCGGAGGCGCCGACGAGAGCGCCACGATCGTGCTCAGTCCCCCTGCGGCGAGATTCGCGAGAACCCAGGCGATGGAGAAGGTCACGAGATCCCCTCGGTCCGTAGTGACGAGCGCGACGACTCCGATGAGGTAGAACGTCGCGATCCCGTTCCACATCAGGTTGTACGCGGCGAAACGGCGCTGCCCTTGCAGGATCGACTTCCCGTAGACGTCTGCGAGTGCGCCGGCGAGAACGGCGAGCGAGACGACAGCGGCGTCTTTGACGCGCTGCGGATCGTCCGCCACGAGGAACCAGAGCGCAATGCCCTGGAGAATCGTGAGAATCGCAAGCTGCGCGAAAACGGGCGTGCGCAGCGCTCGGCGCACGGCTCCTTCTCGCGAGGGGTCGCTCGCAATGAAGTAGGTCGTCGCCAGCGGGAGCCCGAGCGTTCCGACCTGCTGGAGGATTCCAGGGACGAGGAAGATGAGCGCGAGGTATCCGCGGTCTTCGGGGCCGAGGGTGCGGGCGACGAGTACGCCTGTGACGACGAGCGCGCCCTGGCTGAAGAAGCTCGCTGCGACCGATCCGACCAGCGCCCCATGCGTGCTTCTCGGGCCGTTCGGGCCCCTCCGCAGCCTCACGGACAAACCGCCCTTCGTGTCTCGGACATCAGCCACACACTAGGCAGGTAGGCGACCGCTGGGTACTCTGCGTCGAGACGCGAAAGAGGTCGTCCGCGTGGGCTTCCGTTTCGTCTTCCGCCTCACGGACAACCTTTGAGAGTCGTCATCGCCAACAAGTACGCGCACCTCACGGGTGGTGCCGACCAGCACTGCCTGGGGCTCGCGAAGGCGCTACGGCGCCGCGGCCACGAGGTGCGCTTCCTGTCCACGTTCGACGAGCGGAACGAGGTCGACGAGGGCATCTTCATCTCGTGCACCGTGACCCACGGCTCGCGAGAGACCCTCTCACCGCCGGCGCAGGCCGGGGTGTTCGGCAAGGCGCTGTGGAATCACGAGGCCGCGTCGGCCATGCGCCGGCTGCTCGACGAGTTCCGACCCGATGTCGTGCACGCCCACAAGCTCTACCCACAGCTCTCCGTCGCGCCGGTCGTCGTCGCAGCGCGCGCCGGAATTCCGGTCGTCCAGACGCTCCACGATTTCGAGATGATCAGCGCCAGCCCTATCGACGCTCGTGGCGGACGCTGGGATCCGGACGAGACTCGCGCGAGGTTCAAGCTGCTGAACAGCGCGCTTCGACCGGTGCACCGGCGGGTACACGCACCCCGGGTAGCGGCATTCATATCGGTATCGCGGTTCGTCGCGCGCGTCCACGCTGCTCACGGTATCGACGCGACGGTGCTGCCGAACTTCGTGCCGTACGACCAGGAGGAGTTCTCCGAGCCGCTCTCGTTCGACGAGCGTCTCGGTGCTGTTTTCCTCGGACGGCTGCAGCCCGAGAAAGGGGCGCTCGACGTCGTCGAGCTCGCACGACGCGCGACGCAGCTGCCAGTGACGATCGTCGGCTCCGGAGACCTGGAGGCCAGGATCCGGTCCGAGGCAGTCGCTCTCGCAAACCTCCGCGTTGCGGGGTTCGTCGCCGATCCGGACGTCCGCGACATCCTGCGGAGAGCTCGCGTCGTCGTCATCCCGTCGCGCTGTCAGGATGCCGGCCCATTGGTTCCGCTCGAGGCGATGGCGAACGCGACACCGGTTGTCGCCTACTCGATGGGTGGGCTGGGCGAATACGTCAGCGACGCGGGCGGCGGACGCGTGGTGCCGGTCGACGTCGCGGCGCTCGCGGCGGCCGTCACCGAGCTGCACGACGAGCGTGAGACGTGGGAGCGGCTCTCTCGGGCAGGCTTCGACGCCGTCGTCAGTCGGCACACCCCCGCCGTGTACGCCGAGCGCCTCGAGGGCGTCTATGCGGATGCGATCTCGCAGGCGGCTGCGAGGTGACCACGCGAACACTCGTCACGGGCGGTGCCGGGTACGTCGGCTCGTCGCTCGTGCCGAAGCTCCTCGACCGAGGCACGAGCGTTCGTGTTCTCGACTCGCTGGCCGTGGGCGACGGACGCTCTGTGCTGGCTGCCTGGGGTCGGGACGGCTACGAGTTCGTCCCGGGCGACGTTCGCGACCGCGCGGCGCGAGCCGCCGCGCTGGAGGGCGTGGACACGGTCGTCCATCTTGCTGCGGTCGTGGGCGACCCGGCATGCGCACGGGACCCGGATGCGGCTCGGGCGGTCAACCTGGGTGGGACACGAGCCCTCCTCACCGAGGCGAAGCAGGGCGGCGTCAGTCGGTTCGTCTTCGCGTCCACGTGCAGCAACTACGGCCGGCTGGTCGACGGCGACGCCGTCGCGACCGAGGAGTGGGAGTTGCGGCCCGTCTCGTTGTATGCGGAGACGAAGGTCGCCGCTGAGCTGGCCGTCCTGGCAGCCGCCGGCGACGGCTTTACCGCGACCTGCCTTCGCTTCGCAACCGTCTACGGCGTCTCGCCCCGCATGCGGTTCGACCTGACCGTGAACGAGTTCGCCCGCGACGCTCTCGTCAACGAGGAGCTCGTCGTGTACGGCGAGCAGTTCTGGCGGCCGTACGTCCACGTCCGCGACGCCGCGGCTGCGATCGCAGAGGTTCTCTCCAGCCCTGCGGAGGACGTGGCGGGAGAGGTGTTCAACGTGGGCGACTCGGGTCAGAACTTCCGCAAGCAGGATCTCGTCGACTACCTCGTCGAGCGCCTTCCGGAGACGAGCGTGGAGTTCGTCGCGCGCAGCGAGGATCCGCGCGACTACCGCGTCTCCTTCGAGAAGATCGCGTCGAAGCTCGGCTATCGGACATCGAAGTCCGTGCCGGACGGGATCGACGAGGTGCTCGCGCTCCTGCGCTCGGGCGCGATCGCGGATCCGTTCGACCCGATGTACCGCAACTAGGCACGAGCCGCGACGAGCGGTGAGCTGCCCCGTCGAGCGTGCGCTTCACGACGGGCTGGCGCAGCTCGACGACGCGTGCTCTAGGGCGCGAGCGCGTCACGCGCCCGCGGCGGCCTCCCTTCCGTGCTCGGTGTCCCAGCGTGCGATGGCCTGCTCGTAGTCGTCGCGGCGTCCGATGTCGAGCCAGAAGCCCGTGAACGGAAACGTCCCGACCTGCTGCTTCTCCTCGAGCAGCGCCTGGACGAGCTCCGGGAAGTCGAAGTAGCGCTCGTTCGGGATGTGACGCAGCACCTCGGGCTCCATGACGTAGATACCCATGCTGACCGTCAGCGCACTCTCCGGCTTCTCGTCGTAGCGGACGAGGCGTGGCGACTCGCCCGGCTCGACGTGGAGAACGCCGTAGTCGGCGACGTGCTTGCGCTCGTGGGTCGCGATGGTCATGACGTTGCCCGTGCGACGGTGTAGCTCGACGAGCTCGCGGACGTCGAGATCCGTCAGCAGGTCGCCGTTCATGAGCAGGAACGTCCCGTCCAACCCGTTCACGAGGCGGAGCGGCCCGGCGGTTCCGAGCGGCTCGACCTCGTGGACGTACGTGAGTCTCGCCGTTCTCGGCCGACCGTTGAGCAGCGCCTCGATGAGGTGCGCCAGGTAGCCGACACAGAGCGTGATGTCGGAGATCCCGCTCGCCACGAGGCGGTCGACGATGATCTCCACGATTGCACGATCCCCGACCGGCATGAGTGGTTTCGGGAGCACCGATGTGTACGGTTCGAGTCGACGGCCGCGCCCGCCCGCCAGGATGATCGCTCTCACACCCAGATTGGTCCCAGTCATCGCCCCTTCCCCCAATTCGCCGACAGAATCTGAGTGTATGCAGGACTTCTCGGAAATGGGAGGGACGGCACAGTGGCCGTGACCGAGTCTCGCTGGCGGGTGCCGCTCTCCGACGTTCGGGTCGACGAGGAGCTGCTCGCCGCCGGCCGCGACGTGCTTGCGTCGGGCTGGTGGAGCATGGGGCCGCGCGTAGCTGAGCTCGAGCGCCAGTTCGCCGAGCTCACGGGGGCCTCTCGGGCGCTCGCGGTCGCGAACGGCACAGCGGCTCTCCATCTTGCCCTGCTCGCGGTTGGATGTCGCGAGGGTGACGAGGTGATCCTCCCGTCGCTCAACTTCGTCGCGGCCGCGAACGTCGTGGCGCTTGTCGGTGCGACGCCGGTCTTCTGCGACGTCGTCGGGCCGCACGACCTGAACCTCGACGTGGCCGACCTCGAGGCCGCGATCACGCCCAGGACGAAGGCGATCATCGCGCTCCACTACGCCGGCTACGCCTGCGACCTCGACGCGGTTCTCGATGTCGCGGATCGGAACGACATCGTGGTCGTGGAGGATGCGGCACACGCCCCCGGCGCCCGTCTGCACGGTCAGGCGCTCGGAACCTTCGGGGCCATCGGCTGCTTCAGCTTCTTCGCGAACAAGAACGTGCCCGTCGGCGAGGGAGGCATGGTGGTCACGTCGAGCGACGAGCTCGGCGAGCAGCTCGCGCTGCTCCGCTCGCACGGGATGACGACCCTCACCTGGCAGCGGCACACGGGCCACGCGAGCAGCTACGACGTCGTCCAGCCGGGGCTCAACTACCGGCTCGACGAGCTTCGGGCGGCGATCGCCACCGTGCAGCTGGGAAGGCTCGGTGACGTCAACGACGCACGCCGGCGGCATGCGCTTCGGTATCGAGAGCTCCTCGAGGGCGTCGAGGGGATCACGCTCCCCTTCGAGCCCGACGGCGGCGAATCGATCTCGGCACATCATCTTGTCGTTGCGCTCGTGCCCGAGGGTCTCTCGCGCGACGACGTTCGGGAGCGCATGCGAGAGGCCGGGATCCAGACCAGCGTGCACTACCCACCCATCCATCGTTTCAGCGCCTATGCGGATCTGGGGTCGCGCCGCGAGCTTCCACGCACCGACGACGTCGCCGCACGCATCGTGACCCTGCCTCTCTACCCACACATGTCGGACGACGACATCGGCCTCGTCGCTTCGTCACTCGTCGACGCCGTTGCCGCAGTTCGTCGCGACCATGTTTGACATCTGCGCAGTCGTGGCCACAATGCCTTAGGCGAGGGGGAAAGCAACACGGAACGGGGGCTGGGACGTGGCGGCGAGAATGCGGCGGTCGACTTCGCGCGTCGGCGTGTCCGCGCGTAGCGTTTCGCTGCTCGCGCTCGCGCTGATCGCCGTCCCCCTGATCCTCGGTATCCCGGCGTCCGCCGCCACGCTACCCTCGGGCTTCCAGGAGACCGTCGCCCTTACCGGGTTGACCGAGCCGACCGCAATGCGCTTCTCGCCCGACGGACGTGTGTTCGTGGTCGAGAAGGGCGGTCTGGTGAAGGTCTTCGACAGCCTGAGCGACCCCACGGCGACGGTGTACGCGGACCTACGCACCAACGTGCACAGCAACGACGACCGCGGCCTGCTCGGGCTCGCTCTCGATCCCAACTTCCCGACCGTCCCCGACATCTTCGTCGCGTACGCCCACGATGCGGCGATCGGCGGAACCGCTCCTCGTTGGGGAACCGCGGGCGCCGACTCGGATCCGTGCCCCACGCCGCCCGGCCCCACGATCGACGGCTGCGTCATCAGCAGCCGCCTGTCCAGGCTGTCCCCGGCATCGGTGGGTAGCGTCCCTTATCGGGACGCGATTCTCGCCGACTCGCCTGCGGGCTACTGGCGGCTCGGCGAGGCGAGCGGCACGGCTGCAAACGACGCGAGTGGCAATGGTCGCACCGGCTCGTACCTCAGCACACCGATGCTCGGCCAGGCGGGTGCGCTCACCGGCGACTCGAACACCTCCGTCGGATTCGACGGGACGAGCGAGCACGTGTCCGTTCCGTATTCGGGTGCGCTGAACACGGCATCCACCACGCTCGAGGCCTGGGTGTACCCCACGGGCGGGCAGGGACGTTTCCGCGCGGTCGTCTCGAACCGCGACTACGTCGTCGGCTCGACGCGCGGATCCATCCTCTACGCCAGCTCCTCGAACACGTGGCAGTTCTGGCTCGGCAACGGATCCGGTGCGTGGACCGTGGTCGGCGGCCCGGCCGTCACCCTCGATCGCTGGACGCATGTCGTCGGTACCTACGACGGCACGACGGCCCGCCTCTATGTGGACGGCACGCTGGTCGCCTCGGCCCCGTCGACGCACACGCCCAATCCCTCCCGGCCGCTCCGCGCGGCCGCGGGTGCCAACGAGCGAGCGGCGGACTACCTCCTGCCCGGGCGAGTCGACGAGGTGGCGGTCTACCCGACCGCGCTCAATGCGACGCGGGTCAGGGCTCACTTCGATGCCGCGTATGGCACGACGTCGGGTGTCGTCGAGCACGTGCTGATCGAGGACTGGTGTCAGCAGTTCACGACCGGCTCGGCAGGAGGACTCGCGTTCGGGCCGGAGGGCGAGCTGTACATGACTGCCGGCGCCGGCGGGAGCTATCACTTCATCGACTATGGACAGCGGGGCGACCCGCCGAACCCCTGCGGAGATCCGCCGGGTGGCGTCGGCGCGACGCTCGCTCCGCCGACCTCCGAGGGAGGGTGGCTACGTAGCCAGGACCTGCGAACGGCCGGTGACCCCGTCGGGCTCGGAGGCACGTTAATCCGGGTGGACCGAGCGACGGGGCAGGGAATGCCGAACAATCCGCTGGCTGGCAGCTCCGATCCGAATGCCCGCCGAATCGTCGCCTACGGACTTCGCAACCCCTTCCGCATCGGCGTGCGTCCCGGGACGCGCGACGTATACATCGGCGACGTCGGCGCGGGGACGTTCGAGGAGATCAACCGCGTTACCGATGCCGCCGGGCCGACGGTGCGCAACTTCGGGTGGCCGTGCTACGAGGGCACCCTGCGGAGCTCGGGCTTCGATTCGGCCGACCTCACGCTCTGCGAGAACCTCTATGGCGAGCCGGGCGCGGTGACACCGGCGTTCTTCGCGTACCAGCATGGGCTGAAGGTCGTGCCGACCGAGACCTGCTCTACGACGACCGGCTCGGCGGTGTCGGGATTCGCGTTCACGCCTGCGAACAGCACGTTCCCGGCGAGCTACGACGATGCGCTGTTCTTCGCGGACTACTCGCGCCGCTGCATCTGGGTGATGTACGCGGACGCCGGCGGTATCCCGAATCCGGCGACCGTGACCCCGTTCGTCCAGGACGCGTCCTACCCGGTCGATCTCCAGTTCGGCCCGGACGGCAGTCTCTACTACGTCGACGTGGCGACCGGAGCCATTCGCCGCATTTCGTACTCCGCCGGCAATCAGGCGCCCGTCGCGGTTGCGAGCGGCTCGCCGACGAGCGGGGCGGTACCGCTCGCGGTGAGCTTCACCGGCTCGGGCTCGAGCGATCCCGACGGGACCATCGCCGCCTACGCGTGGGATCTCGACGGCGACGGCGCCTACGACGACTCGTCTGCCCAGAACCCCTCCTTCACCTATACGACCGCAGGCACCTACAGCGTTCGCCTCCAGGTCACCGACAACCAGGGAGCGCAGGACGTCTCCGACCCGGTCACGATCACAGCGGGAAGCAGCGCGCCGACCGCCTTCATCGACCAGCCGGGCCCGTCGTTCACGTGGCGGGCGGGAGACGTGATCGCGTTCGCGGGGCACGGCACGGATCCCGAGGACGGGACGATCCCAGCGTCCGGCCTGCGCTGGGACGTGACCCTGCAGCACTGCACCGCGCCCGGCAACTGCCACAGCCACTTCGTCGAGTCGTTCCCGGGCGTGGCGAGCGGCTCGTTCAGCGCGCCGGATCACGAGTATCCGTCGTATCTCGAGCTGAGGCTGACGGTCACCGATTCGACCGCGATCGCCAGCAGCACGACGATCGCGCTGAACCCGCGGACCGTGACGCTGACCATGGGGTCGGTGCCGTCGGGCCTGTCGCTCGTGGTGAACAACAATCCGGCGCAGGCGACGCCGTTCACCGCGACCGTGGTGGAGGGCTCCATCAACACCGTGAGCGCACCCTCCCCGCAGTCGCTCGCCGGCTCGAGCTACGCCTTCGCAAGCTGGTCGGACGCCGGCGCACAGACGCACACGCTCACCGCCAACGCCTCTGCCAGCTACACGGCTACCTACACCTCACAAGGCGGCGGCTCGAGCTACAGCTCGACGGTGCTCGCAGACTCGCCCCTTGCCTACTGGCGACTCGGAGAGGCGAGCGGCAGCAGTGCTGCCGACGCGAGCGGAAACGGCCGCTCGGGCTCGTACCTGAACACACCTTCCCTCGGACAAGCCGGAGCGCTCACAGGAGATGCGAACAGCGCAGTCGGCTTCAACGGATCCGACGAGTACGTGAACGTGCCCTACACCGCGGCCCTGAACCCGAGCCAGTTCACGGTCGAGGCGTGGGCGTATCCGACGGGCGGGCAGGGCGCCTACCGCTCGATCGTGACCAGCCGCGACTACTCGCCGGGCAACGCACGCGGCTACATCCTGTACGCAGGCCCCGACAACCGCTGGCAGCTGTGGACGGGAAGCGGAGGTTGGAACACGCTGATCGGCCCGGCGCTCGTTCTCAACCAGTGGACGCATCTCGTCGGCACCTACGACGGGACGACCGCCCGCCTGTACGTGAACGGGACGCTCGCTGCCTCCTCGGGCTCGAGCTATCTGCAGAACGCACTTCGTCCGCTGCGCATCGCAAGTGGCGCGACCGACAAGACCTCACCGCAGTACTACCTGCCCGGCAGGGTCGACGAGGTGGCCGTCTACGGCAGCGCTCTCTCGCTGGCGCGCGTGCAGGCGCACTTCGCAGCGAGCTCGGGCGGCGGTGGCGGCAACCAAGCACCGAATGCGGTCGCCGGCGCGTCACCTACCAGCGGGACGGTGCCTTTGACCGTGGCATTCACCGGCTCGGGCTCGAGCGATCCCGACGGGACCATCGCCGCCTACGCGTGGGATCTCGACGGCGACGGCGCCTACGACGACTCGTCTGCCCAGAACCCCTCCTTCACCTACACGACCGCAGGCACCTACAGCGTTCGCCTCCAGGTCACCGACAACCAGGGAGCGCAGGACGTCTCCGACCCGGTCACGATCACGGCGACCGGTGGCGGCGGCTCGAGCTACAGCTCGACGGTGCTCGCAGACTCGCCCCTTGCCTACTGGCGACTCGGAGAGGCGAGCGGCAGCAGTGCTGCCGACGCGAGCGGAAACGGCCGCTCGGGCTCGTACCTGAACACACCTTCCCTCGGACAAGCCGGAGCGCTCACAGGAGATGCGAACAGCGCAGTCGGCTTCAACGGATCCGACGAGTACGTGAACGTGCCCTACACCGCGGCCCTGAACCCGAGCCAGTTCACGGTCGAGGCGTGGGCGTATCCGACGGGCGGGCAGGGCGCCTACCGCTCGATCGTGACCAGCCGCGACTACTCGCCGGGCAACGCACGCGGCTACATCCTGTACGCAGGCCCCGACAACCGCTGGCAGCTGTGGACGGGAAGCGGAGGTTGGAACACGCTGATCGGCCCGGCGCTCGTTCTCAACCAGTGGACGCATCTCGTCGGCACCTACGACGGGACGACCGCCCGCCTGTACGTGAACGGGACGCTCGCTGCCTCCTCGGGCTCGAGCTATCTGCAGAACGCACTTCGTCCGCTGCGCATCGCAAGTGGCGCGACCGACAAGACCTCACCGCAGTACTACCTGCCCGGCAGGGTCGACGAGGTGGCCGTCTACGGCAGCGCTCTCTCGCTGGCGCGCGTGCAGGCGCACTTCGCGGCGGGTGACTAGCGACCCGCGAGGGCGTCCTCCCTTGGATGGAGTCGGCCCCGCGGGTCGAATAGCGTCTCTAGGTGCCGTAGCTCGGCGAGGTGTATCCGGCGCCGGCGGCTGAGCGCGTCACGAAGTCACCGCCGGAGGGGATGCCCTTCCGGACGGTTCCCGTGATGTTCGATCCGATGAACCAGAGCGAGAGACCGTCCGAAGAGACGACCGCACGGCGGTTCGCGTCGTAGGCCCCCGTGTACGTCTTGCCGTCGACCTGGGGATACACCCAGTAGCCGAACGATCCCCACGGTGTAAAACCGGGCTGGGTCTCGAGCCACATGTTCGAGATGCTCACCGAGAACGACGGAAACGTCTGCCAGAAGAGATGGTCGCCACCCGCGGCATACATGTTGATGTTGCGGAGATCGGCGCCTCGGATGGGACCGTCGTTGTCATTCAGGAGGATCCCCTGGCGCTGCGTCGAGCACGTGAAGCGATCCATCCTGAGATGCCCGACACCGGCCTGGATCTGAACGCAGTCTGCATGCGCGTTCTTGATGTTGTCGTAGGCGCGTTCGACTCGGACGTTCTGGATGTGCACGTTGCGGCCGGTGGCGATGCCGAAGCCATCGGCGACGTACGGACCGTCGATGAGGAGCCCCTCGATGTGCACGGTGCCGGACGAGTCGCCGAAGCGGATCTTCACCGCGGTGTTGTCCTGGTACGAGCTCGAGCTTCCGAACTGATCGATCGTGATGTGGCCGCCGATGACGACGACGTTGCGACCGCCCTCGATCCAGAGCTCGCGCTTCAGCGGCTCGGCGATGTTCAGCCGGTAGTCACGCGCGTTGTCGAGGTAGAGCCGCCGGTTCGCGTTCGTCACCGTGATGACCACCGGGTTCGAGAGCGCCGGTGGCGCCCACGTGAGCTTTGTCCCCGAGGACGGAGGTGGAGGAGCGCTCACGTTCGAGACGGTCACGCTGCGCTGCGAGCTCGAGCTGTTGCCCGCGGCGTCGCGCGCCACGGCGGTCAGCGTGTGCCCGCCGTTGCCGACGTTGGCCGTGTTCCAGCTCAGCGAGTAGGGAGCGCTCGTGTCCTCGGCTCCGACGTTCGAGCCGCCGAGCTTGAACTGGACGCCGACCACGCCGACGTTGTCCGACGCGTCGGCGGTGACGCTCACCGAGCCCGAGACGGTCGCGCCGGCTGCCGGGCTCGTGAGCCCTACGGCAGGAGCAGTGTTGTCATCAGCGGGAGGGGGAGGCGGCGGAGGAGGTGGCGGCGGAGGGGCACTGGCGTTCGAGACGGTGACGCTGCGCTGCGAGCTCGCGGTGTTCCCGGCTGCATCGCGTGCCACGGCCGTCAGCGTGTGCCCGCCATTGGCGACGTTCGCCGTGTTCCAGCTCAGCGAGTAGGGAGCGCTCGTGTCCTCGGCTCCGAAGTTCGAGCCGTCGACCTTGAACTGCACCCCGACCACGCCGACGTTGTCCGACGCGTCGGCTGCGACGTTCACCGAGCCGGAGACCGTTGCGCCGGCCGCGGGACTCGTGAGCGCGACTGACGGCGCCGTCGTGTCGCCTGGAGGCGGAGGCGGCGGGGGAGGCGGAGGAGGCGGGGGAGGCGGCGGCGGCGTGGGGTTCGAGACGGTGATCCGATGCTCCAGGACCGACGTCTTTCCGTCCGCGTCATGCGCGGTAACCCGGAGGACGTGGCCTCCGTCCGACCATGTGGTCGTGTCCCACGGAGTCTCGTACGGCGCCGTGGTGTCCCTTGGCGCGAGGAGAGCGTCGTCGACCTCGAAGGTGATCGCTTCGACGGGCTCGTCCACCTGCGCCTTGACGAGCACGGTGGCCGAGACGGTCGCGCCGTCCGAGGGGCTGACGGTCGGACAGGACTTCTTCGGGGAGTTGCCCTTGCACTGGGCTTCGGGCTGGCCGGCTCCGGCGAATCCCACGGAGGCGACGACGGTGGTTGCGACGAGCGCAGTGAAGGCGTACAGAAGGCGGGCAGACGGGGGGAAGGTATGTGGCGGCATGGTGGTGCTCATCGACTGCCGGCCAGTACGTCTGGTCACCCGAACGGGTGGAACCCGCACGAACGTCTAGGGTCCTGCAAGTTCCCCCGAACGGGGGAGCGACGGCTCAGGTCACCAGGCTGCGAGCGCGTCTGGCCAGGCGGCCGACCGCATATGCGGACCGGCCGAGCCAGCCGCGGGCCAGCGCAACGGTCTCGAGCCCCGAGTCGTGGCTCGAGAACCGCGACTTGAACGGTTCGTCCCCCCGCCCGAATCGATACTCCGTCGCGCCCTCCGCGATCGCAGCGCGGATCGTCCGCGCCATGAGCACCGAGCCGACCGACTGGCGGTCGAGCGATGGGTCACGGCCGGCCTGGTAGTAGCTCGTGACCGTTCCGACGTGGAACCCGTGCCACGCCGCGACCGCGCGGCCGTTCAGCTCGAGCAGCCAGAGCCGCAGCCAACCCCGGTCGAGCGCGTCGCGTGCGAGCTCGCGGTGGAACGGTGTGTCGCCGAAGTCCGTCGCAGTGGAGCCCCAGCGCGCGCGATGAAGTGCGAAGAGCGCGTCCAGGTCGCGGTCGAGCGTCGTGCCGTCGGCGAGTCGAGTCACGACCTCTCCTGCACCGTGGAGCCCGGTCTCCCGGCGGCGGAGCTGCTCGCGGAAGTTGGCACTGCGCCCGGAGAGATACTCGTTCCACGTCGCCGGGAGGTGCAGAGTCGGGCTCGCCTCGCGACGCCAGGTGCGCCCGCCGAGGAGGCTCGTCCAGTCCTCGTCGCCCGGCAGCTGCTCGCCGAGAAACACGTCCCAGTCGCATGCGGCGAGCACCGCGCTGAGAGCCTGCGCTGCGCGTGCCTGCTCGCCGTGCGCATGGACCGGGCCGAGCTCGTCACCCGGTCCGTGGCCCAGGAAGCGGACGACGCGGGGCATGCGAGCGCGCCAGGCGTAGAGCGGGAGGACGGCGTCGAGAGAGCCGTCGGCCGAACGGACGGCATGGAGAAGCAGCTCGCGGTCGGCGCCGAAGTGCTTCCACCAGATCCGGCTCCACAGAGCGGTCGAGAAGATGCTCCCCGAGCGCTCCGCAAGCGTGTCCCAGTCGCGCTCGACGGCGCCGAAGCCGCCCACCGCCTCCGGGAGCGGTAGAACTTCGGCCGCCTGGTCATGCCCCACGTGCGTCCTCACTCCTCGCTCGCGAAGCGCGTCGTGCGCCCCGTCGCGCGGGTCGTCGGTACGCCCGTGGGGGTCGCGTTCATGCTCATTCTCAGGCTGACGAGTCGCAAGGCCGGCGTCGCGCTCATGTACCACAGTGTGGGTCCGCGTGCGGGCGACCCGGGCGGGGAGCTCGTCCCGCCGCACGAGGCCGGGCTCTTCGAGCGCCAACTCCGCCACGTCGTCCGCCACTACGCGGTTGTTCCTGCAGATCGGCTGCTCGAAGCCGTCGGCTCACGGCGGCGCGGCCAGCGCTTCCCCGTCGCGATCACGTTCGACGACGACCTCGCGTGCCACGCGACGATCGCTGCGCCGGTCCTTCGTGAGCTGCGCGCGCCGGCGACGTTCTTCCTCAGCGGAGCATCGCTCGACGAGCCGTTCTCGTTCCACTTCGAGCGCCTTCAGCGTGCGTGGGATCGGGGCGTGACGAACCTCGAGACGGTCGTCATGGGTGCTCCGACCTCGGGCTCGGCATCACTTCATGCGCTCGGTCAGGCGATGGTCGAGATGTCGCCCGAGGATCGCGACCGCGCCGCCGACCGGCTGCTCGCGGAGACCGGCCCGGACCCGGTGGACGCAGGCATGCGGCGCGAGCAGGTGCGCGCGTTGGTGGGCGCCGGGATGAAGGTGGGATTCCACACCTTCCGGCACGACCCGCTCACCGGGCTCACGGACACGCAGCTCGAGGAGGCGATGGTGAGGGGACGCGCGGAGCTCGCCCAGGTGACCGGGGCTCCGGTCGACGTGATCGGGTATCCGCACGGCCGTGCGGACGAGGGCGTTGCGGCAGCGGCACGCGCTGCGGGATTCCGATTCGGTTACTGCACGAGACGCGTACCGGTTACGCCCGAATCGGATCCATGGCTCCTCGGGCGCTTCGGGCCGTCGCTGCGCTCGGTCGGCGCGCTCGCGCTCGAGCTCGCGGTCACGCTCGTCAAACGCGAAAGCGGGCGAGCCAGTCCGGCTCGGGAACGCGCTCCTTCTTGAGAGCCGAGCGGCGCTCGACGCCGCCGAGCCACCGTGAGACGCCGATGATCCGCTCGGGAGCGAACGAGAGCGCGGCCCGGGGGACGGCTCCCACGTCACGGTGGCGTCGAGCACCGCGGAGGTAGATACGCGCAGCCTGCGTCCGCCGCCCGGCCCGTCGATGACCGCGCGCGACCCAGCGCGTGAAGAGCGCCTGGTCGAGATCGATGCCGAACGCGCGGGCAGCGTCGTCGTGCTTCGCGACGAGGTAGTCCATCTCAGGCAGCACGTCTCGCCGGTCCGTGAGCAGCATGCTCTCGTCGTGCATGACGTAGCCGACGAGGATGTCGGTTGTCGCCGCCGCCGCGCCGGTTAGCGCGAGCCGGATCCAGAGATCCCAGTCGGCGAGCTGGACGAGCCGCTCGTCGAAACCGCCGAGCCCCCGGACCACATCCACGCGCGCGAGCACGTTCGAGCACCCGCACCAGATGACGTTCCAGCGCAGCAGTGCCTCCGTCACGGTCGCGGGATCGGGTGGCTGCACCGCGAAGAGGAAGCGCCGCTCGGCGTCGAGGCCGGCGCCCGCGGAGTAGGCGAAGACCGCGTCGGCGGCGTCTGCCGCGTCGATCTGCGCCCGGAGCTTGCGCGGTGCCCACAGGTCGTCGTCATCGAGGAAGCTCACCCAGCGACCCCGGGCGGCCAAGATTCCGGCATTTCTCGCGACCGCGACGCCCAGCGAGGTCTCGTGACGGATGACGACGACGCGTGGGTCGTCCAGCTCTCCCAGCCGAGCAGCGGTCTCGTCGTCCGAGCCGTCGTCGACGACGATCACCTCGAGCTCGACGCCCGCCTGCTCGAGCGCGGACGGGAGCGCTGCCGTGGAGAGGAGATGCCAGCGGCTTCGCGTCGGGATGACGACCGAGACCTCGGGCACCATCTCAGCCACGGAGCGGCTTGCGGGCGGTCAGCGTGAGGTTCATCGGGAAGGCAGCCGAGCCTCCGCCTGCCTCGACTCGCTCGAGTGCCCGACCCGCCGTATTGACGAGCACGTACGAGGCCAGGAACGCCGGTCGGAGCACGCGGCCGCCGGTTCTTCCTGCGACGCGCTGCTCGAGTCCCTCGAGGAGCGATCCGGTCAGGACCGTCCACGTCACGGTGCGTCCGCCGTCGTCGCTGACGCGAACGTCGCCCCAGCCGTCGAACAGCGCTCTGAGCTCGTGCTCGGTGTGGCGGGCCTCGAAGTGCCGGCGGTCGTACTCGTAGCCGAGGACGGACGACACGAGCGCGGTTCCCCCCGGGCGCAGGACTCGGGCCATCTCCGCCACGGCTCCAGCCGGGTCGGCCATGTAGTGGAACGACTGGACGCACAGAACGAGGTCGAAGCTCTCGTCGGGGAACGGCAGGAGCTCGTTCGAGACGACGTCGGCGACGCCGTAGGGGTTGCCCTCGACGTCGAGCCCGACGCAGCGCGCGCCCGCAGGCAGGAGGTCGTCGTACGGACGCGAGCCGCACCAGACGTCGAGCACGTCCTCGATCGGTCCCGGAACCGCCGCAATCGCCTGCTCGAGACCCGCGACGAGTGCGCGCAGGTGCAGGTAGTCGAACTGCGTGAGCGCGGGCCGACGACGCGAGCGGCGGATCGCGCGGACGTCGTCGGCTGACGAGATCGTGGGATGGGCCGCCACGCTGCCTACATTGTCGCCGTGGGCACCGACGTGGCAAGTGCGACTGCTCGGCGAGGGGGGCGGCGGCCGACCGTCGTGGTCCTGCCGTGGGGCGACATCTTCGTGGACTTTCTCGACCGGCTCGGCGTCTCGTTCGAGGAGCTGCGAGACGAGTTCGCCGGAAGCTGGGTGTTCGGCTACGCCTCGGCGCTCGCGACGGCGGGGGTACGGACAGTGATCGCGTGCCCCACGTCGCACGTGTCCGAGCCGGTCGCGGCGGTGCATGCGCCGACGGGTGCCGAGCTCCGGCTGCTTCCGACCTCGCGCGCCCATGGGTTCCTGCGCGCGCACCGGCTCGACGGGCGGCTCGACGGCCGTCGTGACCCGCGAGCGGTCGCGCGGGCCGCCGGAACGCACCTCGCGCCGTACCTCGGCACGCCGCCGCTCGCGCTCGCGAGGCTCGTCCGGAGAGAGGGCGCGTCCGCGCTCTTGTGCCAGGAGTACGAGGAGCCGCGGTTCGACGTGTGCGTCGCCGTCGGGCGGCTGGTCGGCGTGCCCGTGTTCGGGACGTTCCAGGGGGCGGACTATCAGGTCAGTCGCCTCGAGGGGCCGCTCCGTCCGCACACCATCCGCGCGAGCGCGGGGCTCGTCGTGGGCGCGCGACGTGAGCTCGAGCGGGTGGAGCGCGTGTACGACGTGCCTGCCCGAAATCTCGCGCACGTCGGCAACCCGATCGACACGGAGACCTGGCGGCCCGACGAGGGCACGGCCGCGCGCGCCGAGCTCGGGATCTCGGCCGAGGCCTTGGTCGTGGCCTGGCACGGGCAGATGCAGCTTCGGCGCAAGGGCCTCGACGTGCTGCTCGACGCGTGGCGGAGACTGACGGACGAGGCGTCCGATCGAGGCGACCTCCACCTCGTTCTCGTCGGGGCGGGGGAGGACGTGGACGAGGTCCGTCGTCGCGTCTCGACGCTGTCGCTGCCGGGCGTCCACGTCGTGGGCGAATGGGTGCGGGATCGGGCCCGTATGCGGTCGATCCTGTCGGCCGCCGACGTCTACGCCTTCCCCTCGAGGCACGAAGGCCTTCCCGTGTCGCCGCTCGAGGCGATGGCGTGCGGGGTGCCGGTCGTCGGCGCCGATGCGACCGGCGTCGCCGACGTCGTGGGTGACGCGGGCGTCGTCGTGCCGCGCGACGATCCCGAAGCGCTCGCAGGAGCGATCGGCTCGCTCCTGGCCGACGAGAAGCGGCGGGCCGACCTCGGTCGCCGCGCCCGCGCCCGCGTGGAGGAGCGATTCTCGCTGGAGGCCGTCGGGACGCAGCTTCGTGCGTTTCTCGTTCCGGGCAACGAGTCGTGACGCGAGTCGCGTACATCGTCTCCGCGTACAAGCTCCCGGCGCAGCTCGAGCGACTGCTGCGGCGCCTCGACGGTCCGGGAGTGACGTTCGCGGTGCACGTCGACCGCAAGACGCGCCCCGCGACCTGGGACGAGATGGTCGCGCGCTGCCGCGATCTCGACGTCACCTGGCTCCCGCGCCACCGGTCGCAGTGGGGCGGGTTCGGTCACGTTCGGGCGACGCTCAAGGGGATCGACCACATCGTCGAGACCGAGGTGCCATTCGACTACGCCGTTCTTCTCACCGGACAGGACTACCCGCTGCGCCCGCCCGCGGAGATCGCTCGCTTCCTGGGCGCAGCCGAAGGACGCTCGTACATGCGGCACGTCGGTCTGCCATGGGAGCCGTGGGGCCGGCGAGGAGGTCTCGACCGGATCGAGGACTGGCACGTGATCACGTACCGCCGCCTGCACGTCGCGCTTCCGTTGCGGCGCAGGCTGCCAGGAGGGCTCGAGCCGTACGGTGGCAGCGCCTACTGGTGCCTGTCGAGGTCGCTCGTACACTTCGTCCACGGGTTCGTGAGCGGGAACCCGGACTACGTGCGGTTCTTCGAGCACGTTTTCGTGCCGGACGAGATCTTCTTCCAGACGATCATCATGAACTCGGAGCTTCGCGACACGGTGGAGAACGACGATCTGCGGTACCTCGACTGGTCGCGCGAGCCCGCGCCGGCGGTTCTCACGTGCGACGACCTTCCCGCGCTCGTCGCGGCTCCCCAGCTCTTCGCCCGGAAGTTCGACGAGACCGTGGACGCCGAGGTTCTCGATGCGCTCGATCGTCACCTAGGGGCCTGATGCGGATTAGGAGCACGCACGGATGGGGGCCTGCGCACGGCGCAGCGCGTCCGTCACGTCACTCACCGATACCTTCGGGTATCGGTGAGCGCCGCGCCGAACCCGCTGCTTGCCGCATGCCCTCCCCGCACGCACCCCTAACCCGCATCAGACCCCAGCCGGCATGACGACTTCGTCCACAGACCGACCCGTCGGTGCCCCCACGCACGTCACCGACGCGCGGACGCTTCCGGCCTGGGTCGAGAACAGCGCGAGCGACCGCTTCCGGCCGGCCGCGCTCGTTCGCGACCTCTGGACGTACCGCGAGCTCGGAATCGTGTTCGCGCTCAGCACGCTGCGCGTCCGCTACAAGCAGGCCGCGTTCGGCGTGGCCTGGGCCGTGCTCCAGCCGCTCCTCGCCGCGATCATCTTTTCGATCGTCTTCGGCCGGCTCGCCGGGCTCTCGTCCGACGGGATGCCGTATCCGGTCTTCAACTACGCGGCGATGATCCTGTGGCTCTACGTTTCGCTCGGAGTCGCGGCAGCTGCTCAGAGTCTCGTCGAGAATCGCGATCTCATCACGAAGGTGTACTTCTCCCGGCCCGTGGCGCCGCTCTCGGCGGCGTTCCCCGGGCTCGTCGACCTCGCCATCGCGTTCGTCGTCCTCGTCGGGATGCTCGTCGTCTACGGCGTCACCCCGAGCTGGGCGGTCGTGCTGACTCCGTTCTGGGTCCTCGCCGCGATGCTGGTTGTCGTCGCGGCCGGCTTCCCACTCTCCGCGTTGAACGTGCGCTACCGCGACGTTCGCCTGGCGCTGCCGCTGGTACTGCAGCTCTGGCTCTTCGCGAGCCCCGTGGTGTACTCGAGCTCGCTCGTGGACGGTGGCTGGAAGTACGTCTACGCCCTGAACCCGATGTCGACCGTGCTCGACGGGTTTCGCTGGTCGGTCGCCGACGGGCCGGCACCGGGACCGGAGTCGCTCGTGTCCGCGGCGGTCGTCGCGGTCGTCCTCGTCGCCGGTCTGTCGTACTTCGCCCGGGCCGAGCGCTCGTTCGCGGACGTGGTCTGAGTGGCGCGTGACGATCCAGACCGCGATCGAGGTCGAAGCGCTCTCGAAGCGCTACCGGCTCGGCCAGAACCTCGGCGGCTACACGACCCTGCGGGAGACCCTTTCGGCCAGGCGCTCTCGCGGCGGCGCCTCCGACGAATCGCACCTGTGGGCGCTACGGGATGTCTCGTTCTCGGTGCCGCAGGATCAGGCACTCGGTCTCATCGGGCCGAACGGAGCCGGGAAGACGACGCTGCTCAAGGTGCTCGCGCGGATCACGCAGCCGACGTCCGGCGTCTCGCGCACGCGCGGCCGCGCGGGCGCGCTGCTCGACGTCGGCACCGGCTTCCACCCGGAGCTGACCGGGAGGGAGAACATCTATTTGAACGCGGCGATCCTCGGCATGTCCCGTCGCGACGTCGACCGGCGATTCGACGAGATCGTCGACTTCGCCGGTCTCGAGCGCTTCCTCGACACGCCGCTCAAGCGCTACTCCTGGGGCATGTATCTGCGGCTGGCGTTCGCGGTGGCCGCACACGTCGAGCCGGACATCGTCATCGTCGACGAGGTGCTCGCGATCGGAGACGCGCGGTTTCGAACGAAGTGTCTCGAGAAGATGTCCGAGTTCGGGAAGGAAGGCAGGACGGTCGTCTTCGTCAGTCACGACCTCGGCTCGATCACGCAGCTCTGCCGGCGGGTCATCTGGCTCGACCACGGCCAGGTTCAGGCCGACGGGCCCAGCGAGGAGGTCGTCCAGCGCTACGTGCGCGGCTCGATCGGTGACGTTCCTCGCGCCGACTTCACGCCGGATCCCACCCAGCGCGTTCAGGTGCTCGCGGCGCACATCGCGGACGAGGACGGTCGCGCCCTCGACCACCCGGAGCGTGGGCAGCCGCTGACGCTGCGCGTCCGGTTCGTCGTACGCGAGCCGCTCCCCGTCGTCGCCGTCGGCCTGTCGGTGCAGAACCAGCGCGGGATCCGCGTGCTCGACGAGGTGTGGGGAGAGTACGGGGACGACGTGCTCGCGATCACCGACCCACCCTGCGAGCTCGACGTCGCGCTCACGGTTCCGCCGATTCTGCCCGCCGGTGACTACCTGCTCGGGGTCTGGATAGGATCGAGCTACGACTCGTTCCTGGAGCAGGAGGTACTCCGCTTCCGCGTCTGGCCGAAAGCGGACGATCCGGCGGACGCGCTCGAGCGCGACCGCATCGTGCAGCCCCCCGCGCGGTGGGAGGTTCGGCGCGCGAACGGCCGATGAGCCGAGCCGGCGAGATCTCTCCCGTCACGGTCGTCATCCCGACGATCGGCCGCCTCGACCCGCTCAGGCGGTGTCTCGAGTCGATCGCGCGCACGGCGCCGCCGCCCGCCGAGATCCTCGTCGTCGACCAGAGCCACGATCCGGCACTCGCAGACGTCGTCGCGGATGCCGCCGGAGCGCGGGGCCGTGTGGTGCGAAGCGGCGGACTCGGAGTCGCGCGCGCGCGAAACGACGGCCTCCGCGCAGCCGAGCACGACGTCGTCCTCGTGACGGATGACGACTGCACGGTTGCACCGGACTGGATTCTCGCCGGGGCGCGACTCGCGACGATGTATCCCGGCGCGATCGTGACGGGGAAGGTGCTTCCCGTCGGCGACCCTCGCGCCGTTCCTTCGACGAAGGACGATCCGTCCCCACGCGACCTGACCGGCGAGCGGCGCGGGGGCTGGCTGTTCGGCAACAACATGGTGCTTCCGCGCTCGGCCGTGCTCGACCTCGGCGGCTTCGACGAGCGCTTCGGACCGGAGGAGGCGGCCGAGGACAACGAGTTCTGCTACCGCTGGCTGAAGGCTGGTCGCTCGCTTCGCTACGAGCCGTCGCTCGTCGTCGAGCATCACGACTGGCGTAGCCCGCACGACCTCGAGCGCCTGTACGTGCGGTATGCCCGCGGCGAGGGCTTCTTCTACGCGAAGCACCTTCGGCACGGCGATCTGCGGATGGTGCGGTTCGTCGCGCGAGACCTCGTCTGGGGAATACGTGGTTTCGCCTCCGGCCTCGTCAAGCGCCGCGAGTCCTGGACGGACTCTCGCCGTGGCATCTTCAGGGGCATGCCCGGCGGGTTCGCCGCCGGCTGGCGTGCATACGGGAAGGAGCGGTGACCGCCCCAGAGGTCAGCGTGATCATCCCGACGCGCAACCGCTGGCCCATGCTCTCGTCTCATGCGCTCCCGAGCGCGCTCGCACAGGAGAGCGTCGAGGTGGAGGTCGTCGTCGTGGACGATGCTTCGACGGACGGTACGGCCGAGCGGGTCGAAGCGCTCGGAGACTCACAGGTACGGATCGTCCGCAACGAGACGCAGCGCCGGCTGCCTGCCTCGCGAAACGTGGGTGCAGAAGCTGCCCGCGGAGAATGGCTTGCGTTCCTGGACGACGACGATCTGTGGTCCCCACGGAAGCTCCGCGCGCAGCTCGACACCGCGCAGACGACCGGTGCGGCCTGGGTGTACGCGCAGTGCATCGTCGTCGACGAGGCCAGGCGACCGCTGGACCTGCACCCGTTTCCCGACCCGGAGGAGCTGGCCGTGCTGCTCCGAGGCGGGAACCACGTGCCGGGCGGCGGCTCGAACGTGATCGTCCGCGCGGACACGTTCCGTGAGGTCGGGCGGTTCGACGAGAGCCTGCGGTTCTTCGAGGACTGGGATCTCTGGCTCCGACTCGTCGAGGTCACCCTGCCGGCGACGTGCGCGGAGGTCCTCGTCGCACGCGTCGAGCACGGCGCGAACATGCTGTTCCGGGATCGCGCCGACGTCGGAACCGACTTCGAGCGGCTGCTGGCGAAGCACGGCGCGGTGACGGACGAGCAGCGGCTCGCCGTCGCCGAGTGGATCGCGCACGAGCACATGCGCGCCGGTCTCAACTTCCGCGCCTCGGCGCTCTATGCCCGAGCTGCGCTCGCACACCGGAGCCCCGGGAACGCACTCGCCGCCGGCGGGGCGCTGTTCGGCCGCCGGGGCCTCGCACTGACGTCTCGAACGCTCCGGAGGCTCACCGGCGCGACGCATCTCGAGGAAGCCGGCGCGCAAGCACCGCCGCGGGCGCCCGACTGGCTGCTGGCCTACCGCGGGTCGTCGGGCTAGTTGCCTCGTCCGCATCCACGCAGAGCAGCGGGCGAGTCGGGCACTCGGCAGTGGTCAGGAAGGCTCGTCGCCACGTTCCTGGTGTGTGCCTACTTTCTCCTCGTCGCCGCCGGTGGACGGACGACCTGGGAGAGGCTCCGCGTCCCGGTGGAGCAGCCGAGCTTTCTCGACCTGCGGTCGCTCACGAGCGCATGGGAGTGCGATCGGAGAGGCATCGCCGTCCTGCCGGTGAACCCGTGCGATCCACGGGCGCGGCCGGCGAACTATCCGCGCCTGTGGCTCGTGCCGGCGCCGCTCGGCCTGGGCGACGACGAGACGGTGTGGCTCGGCGTCGGACTCGCCATCGTGTTCTTCGTCTCTGCGCTCGCCGTCACGGGCCCGCTCACGGTGCGCGAGGGAGTGATCTACGGAATCGCACTGTGTTCCCCGGCCGTCATGCTCGGGGTCGAGCGGGGGAATCCCGACCTCGCCGTCTTCGCGCTGCTGGCGGGCGCGCTTCTCGCGCTCGGAGGAGGGGCGGTACGACGCGCGATCGCATACGGGCTCCTGTTCCTCGCTGCAGTCCTCAAGCTCTATCCCGTGTTTGCCTGGGGCGTGCTCGCCCGGCGGGCTCGTTACGCAGCGGTCGGCGCCATGCTGGGCGCGTTCTGCCTGTACGTGGCGATCACGTTCGACGACATTCGCACGATTCTCGACGTCGTTCCGAAGCAGGTCCTCTTCTCGTACGGCGCGGGTGTTCTTGCCGACGGCCTCGTCGCTGCACTCGACCTACCGGGTTCGACGACGAGCGCGATCCTGTCCGCGGCGCTCGTGCTCGCGGGCGGGCTCGTCGCTCTCGCGCTCGGCCTTCGCTGGAGAGCCGCCGGAGCCGGGCTGCAGACCGATCGAAGGCTCGACGCCTTCTGGGTCGGTGCCGGGATCTACGTCGGCTCGTACGCCGTGATGCACAACTTCGACTACCGCCTGGCGTTCCTGCTGTTCGCGATCCCAGGGCTGCTGAGCTGGAGCGACCGGACGGACACCCCCATGCCCCTGGCGTCGTGGGGTCTCGCCGCATTGCTGACCTCGCTCCTGCTCGCAGCTCGCCCGAGCGAGGATCTTGCTGTGGAGGAGATCGTCAACTGGTTCCTCTTCGCCTATCTCGGTGCGGTGCTCGTGGCGACGTTTCGGCCGCCACGCCGTTTCGCGGATGTGTGGAGCAGAACGGCCTGACCACGAGCGCGAGGTCAGCGCGGTTCCTCGCGACCGCACACGACGAGGAAGTTGTGGATGAGCGTGTCCTGGTTCGGGTATCCGAGCCGGCGCACCCGGTCGCCGGCGAGCCCGGCGACGTTCAGCGCCGAGATCGCGGCCCAGCGCACCGGAGTCAGCACGCGGCGCCGCGTCACCACGTCCACGTAGTAGCCCGCCATGAGCGCGAACGCAGACGCGGTGCCGCGATGCGGGACGAGCTCGCACAGATCGAGCCCGGGCGTGTCGGTGACGATCGTCTCGAGGCCCTGCTGCGTCCACCGCCAGAGGTCCACCGGGTAAGGGTGGAAGGGCCAGATGCCGTGTGTCGTCACGAAAGCGTGTCCCCCCGGCTTCAACACGCGAGCGATCTCTCGGAGCGCCTGCGCCGGATCGCGAGAGTGCTCGAGTACCTGCGTGCAGAGGACGAGGTCGAACGACGCGTCGGGAATGTCCAGCTGCTCGACGGGGCAGACGTACCGCACGTTCGGCCCGGGCTCGATGTCGGTCCCGACGTACTCGTCCGCGACGTGCGCGAACAGCGGGTAATAGGGCATCTCACCGCACCCGATGTCGAGGACGTGCGCTCCGGCGGCGACGTAGCGATCTCGCGCCACCTCGAGGCTGCGGGTCAGCGCGCTGTAGTGGAGGTAGTACGGGTCGACGAAGCGCGGACGCCGCTCTCGCCGCTGCGGCCAGGTCGCCTCCCAGTCGGAACGTTCGGCGTCCTTCATCCCGGGCGACGCTACCAGCGGTCTAGACGCTGCCTCGCCTGCTTCCCGCGCGGCCTGCAAAGCACTATCCTCGGCCGATGCGGCTCCCGACGGCGATTGCAGTCGGCGTGGTGGTGGCGACGGCGGCGGTGTCCGGTTCGACGGGCGCCACGCTCTCGACTCCGCTCGCATGGGCGCCGCCGGCGCTCTCGGATCCGATTGTCGTCGACATCACGAACGCCAATCGCAGGCTGTTCCTGGACGACAGCCGCGACTACCGGTTGACGATCGTCGAGCCGCTTCGGCGCGAGCTCTGGATCGAGGGCGGCCGCAACGTGGTGGTCGTCGGTGGTCACGTCAGGATCGACGAGGTCGGGAACCTGAGCTCGTACCAGGACAACACGGCCATCAAGGTCCGCTTCGGAGATCCGGCGGGGACCGTCCATCTCGAGGGTCTGCTCGTCGACGGCCGCTACGTCGCCGACGGGATCGCCATCGCGACCGGCAGGAGCGTCCAGATCGAGAACGTGCGGATCGAGCGGGCATACGACGACATCAAGGGCGCGCACGCCGACTGCGTACAGGTACAGCGTGGTGCCGGCAACCTGCGGATCGACCGCCTCACGTGCAGCACCGAACGACAGGGGGTCTTTCTCGGCGATCACGGCGGCCCGATCGCGAGTGTCGACCTGCGCCGCGTCGATCTGTACGGCGCGCCGGGGAAGCATCTGCTCTGGCAGACGACGCCGAGCTACTCGGTCGCGATGTCGGACGTGCGCCTCGGCATCGCTGCCGACTTCAAGGCGTGGGCGCCCTTCGGATACTGGGTCTATCCGCAGCGAGACGGTCGTACCTATGCCGGCCACATCGACAAGCGCAGACGGGCCGTCGTGTCGCGCGACGGCACGCGTTTGTGGTTCGTCGGCTCGCGCATCAGTGGCGTCGTCAGGAAGGGTCGAGCAGTGGTCGGAGAGTTCGTTCCGGCCGGGGTTGCCGGGACAGGGTACGCATCGCCCGGTTACACGGCTCCGCGCGGGCCCGGCTAGAGGCTAACCGCGACGTCGCCGGCTCCACGTGCACGAGGCTGAACCCGTCGTCCTCGCTCTCGCGCGACCACCGCGAGCCGTGCGCCGTCGTCCTCGAGCGCCGGATCGATCCAGTCGCGCGTGTCGCCGCGGACGGTGCGGAGAAGGAGAAACGGGTCGCTCTGCTCGCGGTAGGGAACGATGCGCAGAGGGGCGAAGCCGGCGAGGACGACGAGACCGTCCTCCGTCGAGCGGCTTCCCGTGTATCGCAACGCACGCTCCGGGTCGCTCAGCCGCACGAGCTGCGTCGCGAGCGAGCTCGGCGCATGGTGCGCCAGCTCGAGGTAGTCGTGCGGGTGCGAGACGGCGATCGGCGTTCCGTCGGGCGGAGCGTGCTCCTCGAGGAACGCGACGAGTCGTTCGCGGCGATCGATCTCCACTCCTGCGTCGCGGTGCCAGTACTGGAACAGCACCCCGAACCAGAGCGTGAGCACCAGCGTCGCCGCGACAGCTGCACCCCTGCGACCGCCTGCGGCGCGATGGAGGGCGAGCGGCAGCAGCAGCGCGGGACCGATGACGGCCGCGATGACGTACCGCTCTACGTAGGCGCCGGTGACGAGCTCTCCGACGACGACGCCGACGAGCGGGAGGAGGAGGAACCCGACGGCGGCCGCGACCTCGGTCTGCGCCGTTCGCGGGCGTCTCAACAGGACGGTGAGTGCCGTCCCGAGGAGGACCGCGGTGAAGCCGATGCCGAGCCACGTCGGCAGGCGCGACGGCGAGAACACCTCGGCGCGCAGGAGGAAGACGTAGAACTCGCCGGCAGAGCCCAGATCGAACTCGGTCCAGAACGCCCCCGCGTACCGGCGGGCCTCCGCAACGAGGGGCGCGGAAACGGCGAGCGGAACGATCGGCGCGAAGAGCGCCGCGACGACGGCCCAGTCGAGCTCCCTCCGCATGCTTGCGCGAACAGACTCCGCGAGTGCGATCGGGATGACGACGAGGACGCCGTAGTAGTGAACCGCGGTCGCGAGTGCGAGTGCGAGCCCGAGCCCGAGCACGGCGAGGCGGGGACGGACGCCGTCGGCGCGGAGCTGGTGGCCGAGGACGGCCGCGGCGGCGAAGCCGACCACGAGCGCGTAGGGACGCGCTTCCCACGCGTACGTCGCAGTGGCCGTCGCGAGTGGGACGAGTGCGCCGACCAGGCCGTACCACGCGTTCGTGCGGCGTGCGACCACGGCGAAGAGGCACGCGCACGCGAGCAGGAACCCCAGGATCGACGGAACGCGCAACGCGAGCTCCCCGTCGCCGAAGAGCGCCAACGAGGAGCGAGTGAGGACGTAGTAGAAGGGCGGGATCTGCTCGACGCCGGTCGAGAGCTCGTCCCAGACGTCCCCCATGGTGTGCAGCTGCGCGAAGTACCACGTGTAGAGCTCGTCGTTCCAGAGCTGCGCACGCACGGCGAGCGAGGCGGTCGCCAGGAGGTACAGCGCGACGAGGCCGGCTCCGAGAGCCAGCCGTCGCGGGCTCATCGCGACGCCTTGTCCCGCGCGAGCCTTGCCAGCACGCGCACGTATCCCGGGCCGGCGCGGGCGATGTGGAACGCCGAGGTGCCCATGTCCGGGGCGCGGTCGACCCACGACATCGGAACCTCCTCGATGTCGCGATGGGCGAGCAGCGGCTGGATTCCGATCTCCGCGTTCGCCGCGAACCCGGGCTCCGTGATGTCGAGGTCGCGGACGACGTCGTCGCGGTACAGCTTCAGGTTGTTCGACACGTCGCGCACATGTCGACCGACGAACGGCCGCAGGAGCAGGTGGAACGCTCGGTTCGCGAGGATCTTCGGTAGCGGGTAGTTCACGAGGACGGACTGGTGCGAGAAGCGGCTCCCGATCGCTCCGTCCCGTCCGTCCGCGACGGCGTCGAACAGGTCGCGAAGCTCGGGGACGATGAGGACGAAGTCGCAGTCGAGCGAGAGGACGTAGCGGCCGGTAGCTGCCGCGTAGCCGGCGCTCAGCGCTCCGCCGACGCCAGGATCCGAGGTTCGCTGGACCAGGCGAACCCGTGCCTCCTCGGCGGCGAGCCCGCGAGCGATGTCCGCCGTCTCGTCCGTGCTCGAGTCGTCCACGACGACGATCTCGTGGATGTACGCGTCGTACGAGTCGAGGAGCGCCCGCACGAGCCGAGGCAAGGTGGACGCCTCGTTGTGGCACGGGATCACGACCGACGTGCTCCCGTGAAGTGACGCGTGCGTGGCGAGGTTGATGTTCGGCAGCCGCGATCTGCGAACGCCAGGCTTTCTCGCCCAGATGTACAGCGTTCCGCACAGCTCGCGCACTCCGGGAACCCGCTCGAGGAGGTACGCGGTCGACTGGATCGTGGGGATGAGCTGCGCGGGTGCGCGCGGATGGAGGATGTCGTAGGGGATGACCTCGAGCTCGACGTAGCCCGAGCGCGAGGCCTGCTGGAGGAGCTTCCACCGGCGCATACCGATCTGGCACGCAGCGTTGCCGGCCCACCTGCCGACGGGCGCGACGACCGATTTCACGAGCACCTGCGGATTCCAGAAGTTCGCCTCGAAGAAGAGCAGCTGCCCTCCCGGCTTGAGCAGCCGGTGCAGCACGCGCAGGTTCTCCGCGTACCGGTCGTGGCAGATGATCGCCGTGCCGACGACGTAGTCGAAGCTCTCCTCGGGGAGGTCGGCCACGAGGTCGCGTACGAGGGCGACCTCGACGTTGGGCAGGTCGCGCGCGGCGAGCTGCTCGGCGAACCGCTCGTCGAAGACGACTGCCGTGACCGGACATTCACCCCTGAGCGCCCTGGTGAGATGCTCGGTCCACAGGCCGCTGCCCGCGCCGAGTTCGAGGACGCGCTCTCCCGGCAGCACGTGGAAGGCGTGTCGCACCGTCAGCGCCCGCCACTCGAGCTTCGTCGGCGAGGTGGCCGGATAGCGGCGCCAGTAGCGCTCGCGCGTCTGCTCCATCTCGCGGAGGTTGGCTTCGAGCGACCCGCCGGTCATCGCTCGCCTTCGGCAGCGAGCTCGGCGAGGATGTCGTCGAGCGAGAGCTCGGGCTGCCAGCTCGGGTAGTCGGAGCGGAAGCTGCGGACGTCGCTGATGTAGCAGATGTGATCGCCGCGACGAGGCTCGTCGACGTACGCCCAGTCGAGCTTCTTGCCTGTCAGGGCCTCCAGTCGCGCGATCGCCTCGATCATCGAAATGCTGCGCGTCCGTCCACCGCCGAGGTTGTAGACGGCCGCGCTGCGAGGCTGCTCTGCAAAGGCCAGCACGGCCCGAGCGACGTCGCGCGCGTGGAGGTTGTCTCGCACCTGCTTGCCGCCGTGCCCGTAGACGCGGTAGGTCACGCCGTCCCGGAGCGCCCGTGCGAGGTAGGCGAGGAAGCCGTGAAGCTCGACCGCGGCGTGTCGCGACCCGGTCAGGCACCCCGCCCGGAAGCAGACGGTGGGCAGGCCGAAATTGAGGCCGTACTCCTGCACGAGCAGGTCGGCTGCGGCCTTGGAGACGCCGAAGAGGCTGTGCAGCGAGCGGTCGATCGAAAAGCTCTCGTCGATCCCCTCGTGCAGGGCTGGTTCGGCGTAGTCCCACCGCGTCTCGAGCTCAACAAGCGGGACGTCGTTCGGCGAGTCGCCGTACACCTTGTTCGTCGAGAGGAAGACGAATGGCGACTCGGGCGCCCACTGTCTCGCCGCCTCGAGCAGATGGAGTGTCGCGAGCGCGTTGATCTCGAAGTCGTCACGCGGCCTGCGGGCGGCGAGGTCGTGCGACGGCTGCGCCGCGGTGTGCACGACGAGCTGCGGACGCGCCTCGCGAACGACCCGGGCGACGCTGTCGCCGTCGCGGATGTCGAGATCGTGATGGGTAAAACGGCGTGTCGTGTCGCGGAGCCGCCGCAGGCTCGCCGACGTGTCGCCTCCCTCGCCGAACAGCTCGCGGCGCATGTTGTTGTCGATCCCGTGCGTCGTCCAGCCTCGCTCGTCGAGGTGCGCGACGACCTCCGAGCCGACGAGGCCGCTCGACCCGGTGATGACTGCCACGGCCATGACGAGGGGTTATATCGGCGCCCCGACGGATGTCGTGACCGCGTCCGCCGAAGGCTGTGGATCAGCCGTCGGGGCGGAGGTCGAAGATCGAGTAGCGCTCGGTTTCGGCGATGGCCGGCGCATCGCGTACGAAGTTGCGGAACCCGCGATGGTCGAGCTCGTCGACGTTGCCGACCACGATCAGATAGTCCTTCTCGGAAGGGTCGATCCACGAGGGGAGAGCCTCCTCGTAGCCGAGATCCCATTCGTCGCCGACGATCCAGCCCCAGTACATGATCGGGTGTGCGAGCGCCGGGTCGACGACGATCGCGCGTGTCGTGTGACTCGTCAGCTCGCCGATCGTCTCGTAGTCGGCGATCCGCTCGAGGTCGGGCGGGGTGGTAATCAGCGCGTGGGACTTCTGCGCGCCGACGGCGACTACGCCGGCAATGACGGCGAGCACGGCGACCTGCGCAGCCAGGCGTCCCTCGAGCCTGCGCTGGAGTCTCCCGATGACGACGCCGATCGCGAGCGCGAGGATCGGGATCAGCGGGAGCGCATAGTAGGGGTGGGTTGCCGTGTAGTTCGCGAACGCGAGTGCGAAGGCGACGTAGCCCGCGACGAGGCTGATCAGAAGCGCGCGTGGCGTCCCTCGGGGCGCCAGGACGATCCCGAGCCCGCCGACGGCGAGCGCCCCCACGGCCAGAATCGACTGCGGCTGAGGCGAGCGCAGGAGGAACGACACCATCTCCCACCAGCCGCTCCAGAACTCCGCGGTCAGCACGAAGTCCGGGGTGAGGCGCCTGGTCGTCGCGTCCGGGTTGATGAAGTCCGTCGCGTAGCGACCGACGGCCACGTAGACGAGCGACAGGCTCGCCGTCAGTCCGACGAAGAGCGGGAGGCGCCCGGACCGCGTCTCTGCCCGCAGGCGTCCCTGCGAGACCGCGAGCCCGACGAACACTGCGGTGACGATGAGGAAGGCGACGCCCGGCTTGATCGCCGTGGCGACTGCCGCCGCTCCCCCCGCGACGAGGAGGCGGCGACGCGACGGCTGCTCCCAGTAGCGCACGATCGCGAGCACGGCGGCGAGCAGGCAGGCGACCATGAGCGCGTCGGGCATGAACTTCCGGCTGTGCCAGGCTGCGTACGGCCAGACGAGGTAGAGCGCGAGCGCCGTGAGCAGGCCCGCCGCGTTCGTGATCCGCCGTGCGATGAGCGCGAGGAACGCTCCTCCGGCAATCCACGAGAGAGCCGAGAGCAACCGCGCGAACCAGATGCGCTCGCCGTCAGTCGCGCGGAAGAATCCGGCCGCGGCGATCTCGAGCAACGGCGGCTCGAACGGCTCGAGGACGGTGTCGACCTCGCTGAGCACTCGTTGCTGCCATGCGGGTAGGCCGTCGCCGTCGCCGAGATACCAGCCTCGCGCGAGCAACGAGCTCTGGTTCTCTCGCTGCTCGAGCGACGGTGTGTCGATTCCGGGCAGTCGCAGCAGCAGGCCTGCGAGCAGCATGATCGCGACCGCGAGCAGCAAGCGCCCGCCGTCCAGGATGCGTCCTCGCTCGAGATGGTCGCCGATGCTCGCAGTATCTCCGCGAATCGCGGTCAAGTGCTGATTGGCAGGAGCCGATCAGTGGGACATGGCCGCCGCCCTCGTCGACGACGTCGTCAGTCCCGAGCTCGTCCTCGTCGATCCCGAGCTCGCCGCGTGGGCGCGTCCGTCGCATGTCGAACGATGTCGCGGTCGAGCCTTCCTTCGCGCTCGGCTTCGAGTTCGTTCCGGAGGAGCTCCTGCCCGACCTTCCTGTATCGACACGTGGGCGGCGCATCACGCCGCTGATCGTGCTCGTGTGCCTGGGTGCTGCTGCGATGGTCGGCGCTGGGATGGTGCGCTCCGATCCGGTGGTTGCCACCGGAGCCACGTCGAGCGCCACGACCCTGGCGCCGTCATCGAGCGCGTCAGCTCGGTCGGGTGCAGGGGCCGATGCACACTCGACCGCGGTCGTCGCCTCGTCCTCCGCGCACGGCGTCGGTGGACGCGCTGCCACGGCGCTCTCGTCCGAGGGGCTGGAAAGGCTGCAGCCGACGACGGCCGCTGCACGGACGCCGGCGACGGGTGGCCGGTACGTGATTCCGCCCGTCGATCCCGTTCGCAGCACGGCGCTCGTCTGGAACGGTCGCGGCGACGCCTCGTCGTACGACATCGAGCTCATTCGAGACGGCTCGAGGATCTTCGCCACGTCGTCACCGTCACCGGGGGTCGACGTGCCACGCCGCTGGACGCACGGCGGTGAACGGTTCACGGTTCAGCCGGAGGATCAGGTCTTCGTGTGGCCGGTCGTCGACGGACGGCGCGCCAGTCGACCGGTGGTGAACGGCACGCACGTGTTCGACACGACTGCGATCGCCCGGTTCACCGGATGAGCCCCGGCGAGCACCCGCGGTAGCGCTCCACCATCGCGCCGACCAGGAATCCGACTGGGAGACTGCTTCTCGTGACCTCGCTCGCCGACACGACGCCGTCGACCCCGCGTGCGTCCGGCAGGACGCGGCTTCGCCGATACCGCGCTACTGCCGCACGTCATCCTCACCTTGCACTTCTCGTCGCGATCCTCGGAACGATTGCGATCGAACCGGCCGTGGAGGCAGGACGTGATAGGGGCTCCGTCGCCGGCGCGTCGAGTGCCGCGAGCTTGCTCGTCGTCCGGGCGCTCGTCGTGGGCGTATGTCTCGTCGTCGCGTGGGAAGGTCAGCAGCGGCTCCGCCTCGGGCCGGTCCTCGCGAGCGCGGCGACCCTCGGGCTGGGTTGGATCGGCATGCACATGCTGATCGGCGTCGCGCCCGACCAGGACCTGCGGATCTACGCGTTGGCCGGGTCGACTCTCCTCGACGGAACGTATCCGAGCTCGGAGTACCCGACGGGCGGCGTCGGCCTCTTCGCGCTCGAATCGTGGATGGGAGGCGCGTCTCCGCGCACGGCGCACGGCGTGACGATGGTGGGCTTCCACGTCGTGACGGTGGCCGCGATCTGGCTGCTCCGCACACGCTGGAGCGCGTGGCTCGCCGCCTTCGTCGCGGTGTGGCCTCTGAATGCCTTCTTCTGGGAGTTTCGCTACGACCTCGCACCTACAGCGCTCCTGATCGTCGGCCTGGTGCTTGCGTTTCGGGAGCGGTGGAGCCTCGCGGGCGTCGCTCTCGGGGTCGGAGCGGCGCTCAAGTGGTCCCCCGGCCTGGCGTGTGTGGTGCTCGCAGTCTGGCTCGTCGCGCGGGACGCACGACGCGCTGGGCTCGCGCTCAGTGCAGGCTTCGTCGTGTCGTTCGCGGCGCTGACGCTTCCTTTCCTGGTCTGGGACACGCAGGCGGTTCTCGATGCATACCGGCTCCAGGGGGATCGGGGAATCATGGGCGAGTCGGTCTGGTACCTGCCGCTCGTCGCGTCCGGGCGCGCCTCGTTAGCGCCGGAGTACCTCTTCGTGGACATCGACGTCTCGGCGACCTACGACACGGCCGCAACACTCGCTCAGGCCGTGGTGATGCTCGGGCTCCTGCTTCTCGCCTGGCGCGTCCGCGACCGCGCGCAGGCCGTTGCGCTCGCGGCGCTGATGCCGGCCGTATTCCTGCTGACGAACCGCGTGTTCAGCGCCCAGTTCCTCGTTCTCCTCGTCGCGGTGTGGGCGCTCGCGGGTGCCCTCGTCGTCGTCTCCGCACGCGAGCAACTCGCCGTTGCCGCGGCCGCAGCAGTCGCGTCGTGCGCGAATGCCATGGTGTTCCCGTACACCGTGCCGTTCGCGTGGGAGCTTGCGTCCGGGCTGATGTTCGCGGTTGCGCTCGCGCTGACGGCGTGGTTGGCCTGGCGCAGCGCGCGGGCCGCACCGGAGTTACACCCGCCGTGATGACCCGCGCGTCCGACTTCCTGCGCTCGCGAGAGGGCCTAGCGGTTCTGCTCCTGACGGCAGCAGGAGCCGCGCTCCGCTTTGCGACCCTCGGGCGGCAGTCGTACTGGTACGACGAAGCGGTCACGGCCTCGTTGCTCGACGGGTCGCTGCCGGATGTCGTCCGAGGCATCGTCGAGACGGAGTCCACGCCGCCCCTCTACTACCTCCTGGGCTGGGGCTGGGTTCAGGTCTTCGGGAGCGACGAGTGGCAGCTGCGATCGCTCTCGGCGCTCGTCGGGACGCTCGTCGTCCCCGTCGCGTACGTCGCGGGACGGATCGTCGCCACGACGCGCGTCGGGCTTGCGGCGGCGGCGCTGGCAGCCGTCAGCCCCGTGCTCGTCTGGTACTCGCAGGAGGCGCGCGCGTACGCACTGCTCGCTCTCCTCGGTGGGCTGTCGTTCGTCGTCTTCGCGCTCGCCCGCTCGGACCCGTCGAGCCGGATCCTGATCTCGTGGGCGGTCGTCTCGACGCTGGCGATGGCGACCCACTACTTCGCCGTGTTCCTGATCGTGGCCGAGGCGGCGCTCCTCCTTCGTGCGCACCCGCGGCTTCGTGGCATTCGCCGGGCAGTGGGGGCTGCCGCTCTGGCCGCGATCGGTCTCCTCGCGCTCGGTGCGCTGCAGACGACCCGCGACAGCGAGATCGGCTGGATCGGGGAGATCGAGCTGGCCAACCGTGTCACCGAGGCGCTGCAGCGGCTCGTCGCCGCCGCGCCACCCTCGGCGTGGGCGGGCGCGACCGGAGCCTCGGTCACGCCGCACGTCTGGCTCGTTGCCGTCGGCGCGCTGGCTCTCGCCGGGGTGCTCGTCGCGACGCGCGGATCGCAGCGGGAGCGCTCGGGGGCGATCCTCTCGGCGAGCGTCGCGACGCTCGCCATCGCGCTGCCGGTTGGGATCGCGATCGTCGCGGACGCCGCTCTGCGCGGGAAGGGCGACGTCTTCCTCGACCGGAACGTCCTCGGCGCCTGGGTGCCGCTCGCGGTGTTCGTCGCTGCGGGCCTCGCCGCCAGGACGGCCGGGAGGCTCGGCGCAGCCGCTCTGGTCGCGCTTCTGTGCTGGAGCGTGGTCGTCGTCTTCGACGTGGCCACGAGCCCCGAGCTCCAGCGTCCCGACTGGCGCGCCGTCGCTCGGCTGACAGAAGAGGCTGGCGCCGCGACCGTGGTGGTGCATCCGTACTTCCAGGGAGAAGCGCTTACCCGACAGCGTCCGGATCTCGTCGAGCAGACGACGCCTCGCTCACTCGGTCGTGTCGTACTCGTCCTCGCGGGGCTCTCGAATCCCCCGGCGTCGTTTCACGTGCCGACCGGGTTCGCTCTCGCTCGTTCCGACCGGGTCCAGCAGTTCGTCCTCCTCGAGTACCGATCCGACGAAGACGTCGCGATCGAGCCGGGCTCGATCACCGGCGGCCTGTCCGCGGTCGAGGCAGACCTCCGCATCCTCGTGGCCCGATGACGACGTTCCAGGAAGGCATGACTCGACAGGCCCGGATCATCGAGGATGTGCGCCGGGCCGGTCCTGTCCTGCTCCTGATCGGTCTCGCGGCGGCGCTCCGCCTGCCCTGGCTCGGAGCGCAGAGCTTCTGGTCCGACGAGTCCATCACCGCGTTGCTCGTTCAGCGGGACCTGGGCGCGCTCCTGAGCGGCGTCGCAGACACGGAGTCGACGCCGCCGCTCTACTACGTGCTGGCCTGGCTGTGGGTGCAGGTCGCGGGAACGGGCGAGGTTGGACTGCGATCGCTGTCGGCGGTCTTCGGGATCCTCGCCGTCCCCGTCGCGTACGGGGCCGCGCGCGCGCTCCTCTCCAAGCGCGCTGCGGTGGTGGCCGGCGTGCTGGTCGCAACGAACCCGCTGCTCGTCTGGTACTCGCAGGAAGCACGGGCGTATGCCCTCCTCGTCCTGCTCTGCGGTCTCTCCTTCTGGGCCTTCGTCGTGGCCAGGGAACGCGGGACGGGCCCGTCGCTCGTCTGGTGGTGGCTCGCGTCGAGCCTCGCGATCTGCACGCACTACTTCGCGGTGCTCGTGGTGGCGGTCGAGGTCGGCTGGCTCCTGCTCTCGCACCGAACGAGACCGATCCGGCTGGCGGCCGCAGGCGTGGGCCTGGTCGCGCTTGCACTCGCGCCGCTCGCGCTCGAGCAGCGCGGTGGTGGGCACGCCGAGTACATCGGAGAATCGACGCTCGCCAGCCGCCTCGTCAACCTCGCGAAGCAGTTCCTCGTCGGCCGTGACGCCCCGCGCGACCAGCTGATCGCCCTCGTGGTCGGCGCCGTCGTCGTCGGCGCCCTGCTCGCGCTCGTTCGGTCTCGGGATCGGGCCGCTCGTAGAGGTGCACTGGTTGCTGCGGTCGTCGGTGGCGTGCCGATCGCCCTCTCACTCGCCCTGATCGCGCTGGGAGCCGACTACGTGAACACGCAGAACTCCCTCGGGACGCTGATACCGCTCACGGTCGCGCTCGCCGCAGCCGTTGCCGCCATCCGCCCGGAGAAGCTCGGCTCGCTAGCCGTCGCGGTGGTGTGCGTCCTCTGGCTGGTGCTCGTCGTGGCCGTGGTGCGCGACGAGAGCTACCAGCGGGCGGACTGGCGCGGCGCGCTCGCTGCCGCGGTCGACGACGAGTCCTCGGCCGGGAGCCACCTGCTCGTCGTCGGACCCGACTACGAGGGCTGGTTCGCGCGGGCTCCGTCCGCCGTGTACGTCCCCGAGGCGTCGTCCGTCGACCCGCTCGATCGCACCGTGGAGTCCTTTCGCTCGCTCGTTCGAGAGGATCGGGCGTCGGGAGTCGGCCCCGACCCCGAGGTGGTGACGTTCCTGCTCCTGGGCTCGGCGCTCGACGAGCGCGAGATCGAGGCGCTGCTCGCGCCGGGCTACCGCCGGCTCGACACACGAACCAAGCAGGGGTTCCAGCTCGTCCGCTACGACCTGAGCGGCTCGGAGCGGATCTGGCGCTCCTCGAGTGAGCCGACGTTGCTCTCGGGAGCTCCGGTCGCGACGCTGCTCGTTCCCTGAAGCGGTCGCTAGGAGCCCGGCAGGAGCCCGCCGAGATCGCCGAGCCCGCCTGGCATGAGCCCGGACATCTTCGACTCCATGAGCGCACGCCCGGAGCGAAGCGCCTCGTTCACCGCCGCGAGCACGAGGTCCGCGAGCAGCTCGGGATCGTCAGGGTCGATCGCGCGCGGGTCGATGGTGATGGAGACGACCTCGCCGGCGCCGTTCGCCTTCACGGTCACCATGCCGCCGCCCGCCGACGCCTCGACGACCTCGCTCGCCGCCTCCTCCTGCGCCTTCGCGAGCTCCTCCTGCATGCGCTGCGCTTCCTTGAGCATCTTGTTCATGTCGAAGTTCATTCGGGATCGGCCTCCACTTCCTCGGCGTCGAATCGCTCCTTCAGGACTTCGATGAGCCTGTCCTCGCCCAGCGGGAGCTCGTCGTCTTCTGTCTCGAGGCTACCCTCGCCGGTCGCGAGGACGACGGCGAGCTTGCGCCCCGTCACCTCGTAGAGGGCGTCCCGCAGGAGCCCGATGTTCTGGGGCTCCGCCACCTGGCGCCGGTGGAAGTCCGCCCCCGCGGGGAACTCGAGCGTCAACGTGTCCGCTCCGAGGTGGGTCGGCCTCGCTTCGGTGAGCAGGCTGGCGACCGGAATCGAGCGCTCGCGGACGGCGTCGAGGATGCTGCGGTCCCACGCCTCCGTGACCTGCTCGAGCTCGACGGGGAGTGCCTCGGACGGCTCAGGCGAAGGGGGGACGGGCTCCCTCCGCTCCGACGGCGCCGCTGCCTGGGCGGGCGTGCTCGGCGCGTTTCCGGCGCTCGGAGGCCGCGCCTCGAGGAGCTCCACGCGGTGCGCGAGCGACTCGCGCGAGAGGTCGGCGTGCGGGCGGGTGACCTTGACGAGCGCGAGCTCCAGCGGAAGGCGCGGGTCGGCACCCTGGCGCGAGTCCTCGACCGCAATTGCGAGCAGGTCGATCAGGCGCAAGACGGTCGGCTCCGGTAGCTGGTTTGCCTGCTCGCGGAGGAGATCCTTCGTCTCGTCGGTGACGGGTAGTGAGTCGGGAACGTGACCCACGTGCTGCACAAGCAACAGGTGCCGGAGGTGCTCGATCAGGTCGGCCACGAGCCGTCCGAGATCCTGTCCCCGCTCGGCGAGCTCCTCGATGAAGAGGAGGGCGCCGGCCGTGTCGCGGTCGACGACCATGTCGCACAGCCGGAGCAGAGACTCCTCGTCGACCGCGCCGACGAGCTGGAGCACCGACTGCGCGTCGATCGAGCCCGACGTCGAGGCGGCGAGCTGGTCGAGTGTCGACACCGCGTCGCGGAACGAGCCGCGTGCGGCTCGCGCGATGAGCGAGAGCGCCGAGTCCTGCGCCTGGATCCCCTCCCCGTCCGCGACGCGACGAAGCAGCGTCACCAGGTCGGGCAGGCGCGGCCGCTGGAAGACGAACGTCTGGCAGCGCGAGCGCACGGTTGCGAGCACCTTCTGCGGCTCGGTCGTGCAGAAGACGAACACGAGGTGGGGAGGAGGCTCCTCGATGAGCTTGAGGAGCGCCTGCCACGCGGCGTCCGTGAGCTGGTGCGCCTCGTCGAGGATGTAGATCTTCGAGCGGCCCTCGACCGGCTGGAGGACGACCCGTTCGCGGATCTCACGGATGTCGTCGATTCCGCGCTGCGACGCGGCGTCCATCTCGACGACGTCCAGCGAACTCCCGTTCGCGATCGCGACGCACACATGGCACGTCTTGTCGGGCGTCGGCGACGGGCCTGGCGTTCCCGCGCAGTTGAGCGCCTTCGCGAGGATCCGCGCCATCGACGTCTTCCCTGTGCCACGCGGCCCGGCGAACAGGTACGCCTGCCGCACCTGATCGTGCTCGAGCGCGTTCTGCAGCGTCCGCACGACGGCCTCCTGCCCGACGACCTCGTCGAACCCTGCGGTCGGTACTTGCGGTAGAGCGCAGTCAAGGCACTTCCCCTGCGGAGAAGCGCCTAGTGAGTACTCGGTGGTGAAGGCTTGGCACGGTTCTGTGGATCCATTTGGTTCTACGAGCGGCAGCATCGCTTCGTGGAACAGGGTCGCCTGACGATACTCGCTGACTACGGTGAGCGACGCTCTGGTCTGCCCGATCGTCTCGCGCGTCTTGGCTCCAATGTGGAGGTCACCGCACTCGCGGTCGCCGACTACGTAATCGACGGCCGGGCTGCGGTGGAGCGGAAGACGGTCCACGACCTCCATCGATCCATCGCGAACGCGCGTCTGTGGAGGCAAGTCGGCTCGATGAGAGCGGCATTTCCGACGCGGATCTTGCTCGTGGAGGGGGCGAATCTATGGGACTGGACCGGTAGTACCTGTCGGAGTGCGCGGCGCGCTGCTCGCAGTGTCGGAGAGCGGCGTCGCGGTTGTCCGCTCCACCGACGTGGAGGAAAGCGCACACTGGATCCGTTCGATCGCCAGCCGGACTCGTGGATCGCAACGTACTCTGCGCCGCAGGCAACCGCGGTCTACGTCGCCGTATCTCGTTCTACGTGCCATCCCCGGCGTGACTCCGGATGTCGCACAACTGCTCCTGGGCACCTTCGGCTCGATCGCCGGCATCGCTGCGGCGACCGAGGCAGAGCTGCGTGATGTCCCAGGGGTTGGCCGAGTGAGAGCCGCTGCGCTTATCCCCCTCCTCTCCTAGCCACTATCGCCGAAGGGCCTCCTCGCCTCTCCTAGCCACTCTCCCCTTCGGGAGAGTGGCATTGCTCGGCCACGCACTCCGTCGTCGAAAGCGGTGTCACCGGAGGTATCCACGTCGCCTGCTCGGATCGGGCGGAGCCGCGGCACCTGAGAGGGAGTCCTTAGCGCTGCTTCCTTCCGGACCTGACGCGGTTCGGACGCTCTCAGTGCGCGGGACCCGATCGTCAACGCCGCGTGCGCAGACCCTGTCCCGACGAACCGTCCCTCGGACGGCGTTCGGCCCCGCATGGAGCGGATTTCGGGTTCAGGGAACCGCTGCCTCCCCACCTAGCGCGGCCGAGCGAGGAGGAGGGTACCACCTCGCCTCGTGACTACCATCGACAGCGCCGTGACCGAAGCGACGCTCTATACCGACGCCGGCTGCCCGTGGGCGTACTCGGCGAATCCGGCGCTCCGTGTGCTCGAGTGGCGCTTCCGCGAGCAGCTGCGCTGGAGGCTCGTGATGATCGGCCTGCGCGAGGAGGCGAGCGAGACGGCACGGAGGACATACGACCCCGACCGCACCCTCTCGCGCTGGCGCGTCTTCGAGGAGCGGTACGGGATGCCGTTCGCGAGCGAGGCGAAGGCACGGCCGAGCGGGACGGGTCGCGGATGCCGGGCCGTGGTGGCTGCCGGGATGCTCGATCCGGGAAGCGAATGGACGGTCTTCCGTGCACTCCAGATTGCGTACTTCACGAGCGACCTCTACCTCGACGACGTCGACAGCATCCGCGAGGCACTTCGCTCGATGCCGGGCATCGACGCCGACCGCATCGCCGATCGCCTCGACGACGTCGACGTCGTGGCGGAGTACGAGCGCCAGCAGGCCGAGGCGCGCTCGGCAGCCGGCACGCCGGCGGATGCGCAGGACAAGACCGTGACGTCGAGCGGTCAGGTGCGGTACACGGCGCCTTCGGTCGTCTTCCGTCGTGGGGAGGAGCGTGCGTTCGCCGGTGGCTGGCAGCCCCTCCTCGCCTACGACACCGTCCTGGCGAACTTCGCTCCGGAGCTCGAGCGCGTGCCGCCTCCGGACTCGCCGGCGCCGCTCCTCGCGTTCTTCCCGGCAGGCCTGACGACCGCCGAGGTCGCGCTGCTCCTCGCGGAGGGCTCCGATCCGGTACCGGACCACGCCTCCGCCGAGCAGATGCTGCTCGAGCTCGTCGAGTCGGGCGGCGCCGGGCGTGCAGCGGTCGGTGCCGGCGCGCTCTGGAGCGGCGTGCTCGCTCGCGCCCGCTGACGAGGCCGCGCCTTCCGAAGCGCCTCGTACGCTAGGTGTGGACATGCTCGTCGAGGACACGTCGGCTTTCATCGAGCAGCTGGAGGTCGTCGGGGCGGACCGGCGCGCTGCAAAACGTCGCCGTCGCATCACCCAGGCACGGCTCGAGGTCCTGCGGGTCGAGTGGGAGGCGGGCCTCGCCGCCGACGCACTGCGAGAGATGGAGCGCGCTTTCGCGGAGATCGACCTGGAGGCGGGAAGCGTCTCGCGCGGACTGCTGCGCGACAGGCGCGCTCGATCGCTCGAGCGTGAGATCGTGGCTACTCGAAAGCTGTTGCAGGCAACGCTCGCAGACCTCGACGTGAAGCGACACCGCCTCAGCGCCATCGAGCAACGCGCAACTGGGCTTGATGCCGCTCGCGCTGCACGGTTGTTCCGCCTCCACTCGTCGAAGCACCACCTCGAGTGCTCCGAGCGGCGCTTCGCCCGTCTCGCGCGAACCCAATCGGACCTCCCGATCCTCGTGGGGAGGAAGGACGGCAGGCGCTGGTGGTGGTTCCTCGACCGTTTCTGGTGGGACGACGAGGGACTGTCGCCGGAAGAGGTCCGGACGATCGTCCTCGAGGCGGATCTCGACCGGAGGGAACGTGCGGAGGCGATGGCGAAGGCGCGTGCCTCCATCCTCGGCGAGCACGTGGCAGCGACGCCGTTGCCCCCTGCCGCCCAGGTCGTGCGCTTCGCCGTGTGGTGCCGCGACCGCGGGCGCTGCGTCGACTGCGCTGCGAGCGAGCGCGTCGCCTTCGACCGGATCCTTCCCTTCGACGAAGGCGGGTCCGACGCCACGCCGAATATCGAGCTTCGCTGCGAGCCTTGCAAGGAACGGCGGGTCGCGAACGAAGCACGCGCCAGGGTCACCCGAGCCAGGGTCGCGGCAGCTCCGTACTACCGCTGACAAGCCACGAGGTCGCGTGGCTCAGGAGAATCCGACGTTCTCGAAGCGAGAGATCGCCCGACCGGAATCGTCAGGCGTTAGTTGCCAGAGACCCGTTCGTAGTAGGCGCGCGCGATCTTCAGGGCCTGCTCCTCGGTGACGGAACCCGGCGGTCCGTGCAGATCCATCGTGTAGACGAACGAACCGTCCGTGAACCCCACCCAGTAGCCGTCGAAAGGCCGTTCGTCCGCATTTCCGACCCTCTCGATGTCCTCGGCGGTCGCGCTCAGGTGGATGCCGCGCGCACCGGGAATGTCATCAACGTCGAACTCACTACTCTGCTTGGCGCAGCTCCCCGGACATGGTTTCCTGACGTCCGATTCGAGCCAGTCGAGCGCGCTCGTCGTCCCGTCCTCGGACTGAAGCTGGATGACCGAGCTCGTGACGTGAGGTGCCGTGCGAGTGTGGTTCTCCGCAAAGAAACGGGTCTCGACGCGAGCTCCTTCGAAACCGGCATCCTCGAAGACGCCGGTCACCTCGTCGATGTCCGGATCGACCGAGAGGTCGCTGAGTGTTCGGATGAACGCGTCGAAGTTCTCGGTCGCCTGAGGCGTCTCGACAGGATCGGGCTTCGAGCCTGGCGCATCCTCCGCTGTGAGGACTCGCTGCGCGAGCGGGACTGGATCGGCCGTCTCCGCATCGTCATCACCGCTGCACCCGACGAGCGTCGCGAGCGCCAGCGCGACGAGGAGTGGGAAGACGAAGCGCACGACCCGGTGATCCTACGGAGTGCGGGGTTCGTTCACAAGCCGTGCGATGTACCCAGCGCGCGTGCGCGCAGCCTCATGCGGACGAGAGTACGCGGCTGGGGTTCGGCATGGGCAGGGGTGCCGATGGGCGCGGGCTGCAGATGGTGGCCATTAGCAGGGATGTTCGAGTCCGACACGGACGCGAACGGGGATGTGCTGCCCACGAAGGGAGCGCCTCTATCGTTGGGGTGCGAGCCGCCGTGTCCACGCCAAGACATTCGGGCCGGTTCCCTCGCGGAGTGCCTAGCGCGCCTAACGCACAAGGAGGCTCGTGACCCAAGCAACTGACGGCCTGACCGTCCGCCCGATCACCGGGCCCGACGAACTTGACCTGTTCTGCCGCATCCCGTACGTGCTCAACGCGGAGCTGGCGGGCGACCTGCAAGCTAGCCGCAGAAGGCCGGAATGGCTGTGGGTGGCCGTGCGCGGTGACCGCCTGGTGGGCAGGGTCGCATGGTGGGCGACCGAGGCGGGCCGAGACCCGTACACGATGGACATTTTCGACAGCGAAGACGTCGCTACCGGTGTGCAGCTGCTCAAGGCGGCGATGGCGGGCATGCCCAAGACGCAGTACATCCGCTTCGTGCCGCCTCGGTGGCGCGAGTCGCCGGCGCCATGGCTGGAAGCTCTGGAGCAGACCGGAGCCCGGCTGTTCGTGGAGCGGCTCCGCCTACAGTGGACACCCGGTACGCCGATCCCTGAGCCCAGCGGGCGGTTGAGGTTCCGGCCAGTGGGCGGACGCGCGGAGCTCATCCATCTGCTGACCCGCGCGCTTGACGGGACGCTCGACGCGCACAGTCGCAGCGATCTGGCGGACAAGACGCCCGAGCAGGTCGCAGCGGCGCAGTACGACGAGGAGTTCCCGAGCTACAAAGGCCCGCGCGAGTGGTGGCGGATCGCGACGATGCCGGATGGCGAGCCGGTCGGATTCGTGATCCCGTCACGCAACGCGTACAACCCGATTATCGCGTACATCGGGGTCGTGCCGGAGCATCGCGGCCAGGGCTACGTCGGCGAGATCCTCGCCGAGGGAACGCGGATCCTTGCCGCACATGGTGTCCCGCGTATCCGTGCCGCCACTGACGTCGGCAACGTGCCGATGGCGCGGGCGTTTGCGCGGCTCGGTTACGCCACGCTGGAGCATCAGCTAGACATGAGGTGGGCCTAGCGCGCGAACCGTACTCCCTCTCGCAGTGTCGCCTGGCCGAACGCAGTCGCGCCGGGTGTGCACGGGGGTGTGCACGAGGTGAGCTCACTCGGCACTCATGGCACATCTGACCCGCATAGCTAAGCAAGATCGCTCGGCTACGCGGTATCAGATGGGCGCACCTGGCCCCCGACAGCCCTGCACGTCGCCTGCTTCTGCGGCTCCAGGTGAGCACTGAGTTCTTCTGGAGCGAGGCCAGGAGACTCGCACTCGTTGGCCCGGGCGGGCCTACGCGGTGTGGGTATCCGGGATCGACGACCTCACCGCATACACGTGTTCCCAGAAGACGACTCGCGCCTTCGGGTTGCTCTTCGGCTGCGCCCAGAACTCGCCGGTGCTGTCTTCGCCAGAGAACCAACCATTCGCGAACATGGGAGTCATCTCGCCCGCGAAGACGTACCTCGTCTGGTACTTCCCGGGCGGCAGGTTCCCCGGTTCGATCAAGTGAGGCGGTAGGCACTGCGGAGCACAGCCGGGAATCTTCGTCGTTCCCGAGTCGTCCGAGTTGGCCACCGTCGCGGTCCCGAGAAATACGAGCGCCGCTGTCGCAACGATCACGAGCCATTTCATGGAGCGATCCTTCCCTTGTTGATTCCGCTCGGAGGACCGCCCCCTCCAGCCGCAGTGGCGTGACGTACAAGTTCGTTACCTCGATTACAAGCACTCTCCCCGCACGCAGGCCCCGCCGCCCGAGTGCGTCGCGAGGGGGAGGGCTGGCCGTCTGAGTCGAGCGAGAGCACAGCTCGCGCATGCCAACCGGACACATCTAGACTCCCTTCGTCAGCTGGCCAAGCCGGTGAATAGGGGGCGCATGAGCGAGTATGCGATCCGACAACTCGACGCATCTACATGGGACGTTTTCGCCGATCTCGTCGAGCGCAACAACGGGGTTTACGGTGGCTGCTGGTGCATTGGCTACCACCCAGAGTGCGGACAGAAGGGCATCAGCCACCGTGCGGTCAAAGAGGATCGCGTACGCACGGGGCGTGCCCATGCCGCGCTTGTCCTGGACACAGACGGTGCCGCACAGGGCTGGTGTCAGTACGGCAGCCCCGAGGAGCTTTCGAACATCAAGCACAAGCGCGAGTACGACAAGGACGCTCCGCCACAGCCGGATTGGCGGATCACCTGCATCTTCGTCGACAAGGGGCATCGCGGCCAAGGCATCGCCCGGGCAGGCCTGGAGGGGGCGCTCGACCAGATCGCCCGTCTCGGCGGCGGCCTCGTCGAGGCCATCCCCGAGGTGACCGCCGGTCGCGAAGCACAGGGCCGCTTCCTCTTCAGCGCGACGGTCGAGCTCTTCGAGCAGTACGGCTTCGCCCGGGGTCGCCCCGTCGGCAAGCACGCCTGCATCGTGAGCAGGACGGTCGAGCCCGTTTGAGCATCTGATACTGCGGCCTCGCGAGCCCCGCGCGACTAGAGCCCCAGCGCCCGAGCGCCTCGTGAGGGCTGCCCTACCCAGTCGGCTCCCGCACGCGATCCTGCGAGGACGTGTCCGCCGCTGGCCTCGGCCGACCGAACACCGCCTTCGACAGGATCACCAGGCCGATTCCGGTCAACAGCAACGCTACCCCGACGATGATGCTGAAGATCGAGAGCATCTCCGACATGAAGCCCATGTCGAGCGCGGTCGCGAGAGCAGTCTCCGTAACCCAGATGTTGCGGGCGCTGTTAGAGATCGGCTCGCCGTTCTCATCCTGCGCGGCCGCCTCCGGGTCGTTCGTGCCCACCGGATCGCTCGGCTCTTCAGCGGACTGATACTGACCCATCTCGGCGTAGGTCAACCCGCCGGTGTTCGAGAGCGTGTGTTCGCGCATGATTTCCGCCTGTGCGAGTGCCTTTCGGCCCGTATCGACCGGCTCGCCAGCCCAGTCCGGAGCGTGCTCGGCAACCGCCGGGTCTTCGATCGGCCCGAAGCTGATTCCTTCGCGCTCGATGTGGTCGCGGGTGAACGCGAACCCCCACACCCCGAGGACGATGACCGCGACGCCGAAGAAGATCAGCAATCCTCCGGAGATGTAGCCGCCGACCCGTAGCCCTCTGGCTTCGCTCATCGCCTTCCTCCTTCGCTAGGAACAACACAGTCCGTGCTGCACACCGCCATCCTGACGCACTTCGCCGGTGACCCCGCAAGCATCGCCTCGCGAGGAGTGTGAGACGAGCATCGAGGCGACCTGTCGGTTCAAGGCGACGTCATCCGGGTAACCCCGCCGTATGGAGACGGCGGGCAAGGTCTTGCTCGTGAGCGCGGTCGTACTGGCGATCGTCGGACTGGGTGCGATCGGCCTCGCCAAGCTCGGCGTCGATCGCGTCCCTGGGACGCTCTCGTGGAAGTCCGACAACGTGACGGTGTTCGTCCCGATCGGACTCATGCTCCTCGTCTCGATTGTCGGGACGATCGTCTTGAACCTCTTCCTGCGACGGTGACCTACGAAGAAGGAGCGTCCGGGGGACAGGTCCCAGCGCCCGAGCACGTCGCGAGGGGAGTGGTGGGGAGCTAGACGCGAACCCCTCTACAACGGATGATCACCCGGCGTGCGAACCGATCTCCCGACCGGAACCGTCACCTTCCTTTTCACCGACGTTGAGGGGTCGACAAAGCTTCTGCGGAAGCTCGGCGCAGAGGGTTACGCGCAGGCCCTCGCCGAGCACCGCCGCATCGTTCGGGAAGCGTGCACGGGCGAGGGTGGCGTCGAGGTCGACATGCAGGGAGACGCCTTCTTCGTCGCGTTCCCGTCCGCTCCGGGAGCCGCGAGTGCCGCCCAAGCGATCAGGGACGCTCTCGCACCGGGCATGATCAGCTTGCGCATCGGCCTGCACACGGGCACCCCGCTTGTCACGGACGAGGGGTACGTAGGAGACGACGTGCACTTCGCGTCGCGTGTTGCAGCCTCAGGCCACGGAGGTCAGGTCCTGCTCTCAAAGTCGGCTCGCGACCTCGTCGAGGGGCTCTCGGTCATCGACCTCGGGGAGCACCGCCTGAAGGACATCGAGGGCGTGGTCTTGATCTATCAACTCGGCGACGACAGCTTCCCTCCGCTCAAGACGATCTCGAACACGAACCTGCCACGTCCCGCGAGCTCCTTCGTCGGCCGTGAGCGAGAGCGGGAAGACGTCGTGCGCAAGCTGCAGAGTGGAACACGCCTGCTCACGCTCACCGGTCCAGGCGGCTCGGGGAAGACTCGCCTCGCTCTCGAAGCCGCGGCCGAGCTTGTCCCCGCCTACAAGGCGGGGGTCTTCTGGATCGGACTCGCTGCCCTGCGCGAGCCGTCGCTCGTGACGGAGACGATCGCCCAGACCCTCGGCGCGAAGGACGGGCTCGTAGGACACATCGGCGAGCGGGAGATGCTCCTTCTTCTCGACAACTTGGAGCAGGTGATCGAGGCTTCGCCCGACCTATCGTCTCTCGTCGCGGCCTGCCCCAACCTCGCGCTCCTGGTGACGAGCCGTGAGCTTCTGCGCGTGCAGGGAGAAGTGGAGTACTCAGTGCCTCCGCTCGCCTCCGCCGAGGCCGTGTCGCTCTTCTGCGAGCGCTCACGGCTTGAAGCGACGGCCGAGATCGCCGAGCTCTGCTCGCGCCTCGATGACCTTCCGCTCGCCGTCGAGCTCGCTGCCGCCCGCACCAGCGCCCTCTCGCCCGCCCAGATCCTCGAGCGCCTTGCGTCCCGCCTCGACCTGTTCAAGGGAGGCCGCGACGCCGATCCCAGGCAGGCGACGCTGCGCGCGACAATCGCGTGGAGCTACGACCTCCTGTCGCAGGATGAGCAGCGTCTCTTCCGGGTGCTCTCGGTCTTCGCGGGTGGGTGCACGCTGGACGCGGCGAATGAGGTCGCAGGAGCCGATCTGGACACGCTGCAGTTGCTCGTCGAGAAAAGCCTCCTCCGCTTCTCGAACGAGCGGTACTGGATGCTCGAAACGATCCGCGAGTACGCCGGTGAGGAGCTTGAGGACGTTGGCGGAACGGCCGATACTCGCGGTCGGCATGCAAACGCCTTCCTCGCCCGTTTGGAGGAGGCGTGGAGGAAAGCCATGCCTCCGACGCCTTCGATGCCGGAGCTCCAGGCCTGGTACGGAACCGAGGCCGACAACCTTCGGGCCACAGTCGACTACCTCTCGAGGGCAGCGCCGAAAGATGCCGCCTGGGCCACTGCGATGCTCTTCTGGTTCTGGAAGGGCCGTGGCGCATACGGGGAGGCGCGTCAGCAGTTGCAGACCGCCGTCGCGTTTCCCGAGCTGACTGACGAGACGCGAGCCGGGCTGCTTGCGCGCCTCGCCGAGATGCACGAGCGCCTCGGCGATCTGGACAGCGCCGAAGCCACCGCGGCTGAGTCGCTGAGGCTCTCCGCACCAGCGACTAGAGCTCGATCGGTAGCGCTCCTCGTGTTGTCCTCGGGCGCGCTCTATCGCGGCGACGTCGAGGAAAGCATTCGGCTCGCCCGTCAGGCGGCCTGCGAGGCTGAAGGCGTGGATGCAATGACGCGCATCTCGGCACTCGGCGACCTCGGAGACTTGCTCGCACGAGTGGGTCGCCATGCCGAGGCTCGCTCCGTGATCGTCGAGGCGGTTGAGGATGCGCGCCGACGCGGCTTCCCCGTGCAGGAAGCGTGGGGATCGGGCCAGCTCGGCCTCATCGACGTGCTCGACGGCAATTACGAGTCGGCGCGTCCCGTGCTTGAGGCAGCCCTCGTCCAGGCGCGCAACCAGGGCCATTACGTGTTCGAAGTCGAAATGCTGAACGGCCTGGGCTATGCGTACCTCGGATTGGGGCGGCGCGGCGACGCGCGTGCCTGCTTCAGCGAGTGTCTTGAGCGCGGCTACCGGCCGGAGGGTGGTGTCTCCCCAGACCTCGTCTTGGCTATGAGCGGTGTCGCGTTGTCCGTCGAACCGGTCGACTGCCGGCAGGGCGCGCGGCTCCGTGGGGCGATCGCGGAGCTCCGACAGGACGCAGGCAGCCCAGGGCGGACGACGTGGCAGGAGAACGTCGTGCTTGAGCGCCGCTTCGAGGAGCCGCTCGTCGATGCGCTCGGCAAGGAGGCGTATTCAATCGAGCTGGGGAACGGTGCCGGAATGAGCATCGAGGAGACGATTGACTTCGCGCGCGGACTCGCCGACTAACCGGCGAGCAGGCTCCGCCTCGCTAAGAACGTCCGGAGGGTGGAGTGCCGCTGCGTGGCGTGGCTTCCGGTGACGTCCTACTTCGTGAGTAGGCGGTCAGCGAGCAGTGCGGCTCTGTCGATCTCGCGTGGATCGACGAGGGCGTGCGAATACGTGTCAGCCGTCACGGCCTTCGACCGCGGTCCGACGAGTTCGCCTATTTCTGCATGGCCATTGAGGTCGCTATCCCGGACGCGACACACCCTGGTTATCGCTACACACCCTGGTTATCCGGAAGGAGTCCGAGTCGCGTTAGCTCGCGCCGCAACGCCGTAGCGTTGGTGAACCGGATCGCACGGAAGCCCAGTGCCTTCGCTGCGTCAACGTTCGCCGACGAGTCGTCGACGAAGAGCGCCGCCGCGGGCTCGATGCCGAACTGCTCTGCGAGGTAGTCAAAGATCCGGCGGTCAGGCTTGTTCACTCCTACGTCGCCCGAGATCACGATTTCCTCGAACCATGCCAGGAAGTCGAACCGCTCTCGGGCAATTGGGAACGTCTCCGCCGACCAGTTGCTGAGCGCGATCAATCGGATGCCAGCAGCCCGCAGATCGCCGAGCACGTCCACCGTTCCCGGAATCTCCCCGGCCAGCATCTCGGGCCACCGCCGGTGGAACGCCTCGATGAGTTCTCGCCGCTGGGGATGCTCGGCCACCAGGAGTTCGATTGCCTCCGCCCATGGTCGCCCGGCGTCTTGGTGTGCGTTCCACTCGGCGGTGGTGACCTCGGCCAGGAAGGACTCCATCTCGTCCGGGTCGTCGAAGAGCTGCCGGTACAAGTAGCGCGGGTCCCAGTCGATAAGGACGCCCCCGAGGTCGAAGACGACGGTGGTCAGACCCATCGGCGCGATCGTGCTCACTCCTTCGTCAACATCACGACAGGAATCAGTCTCGCTGTGCGCTCCTGGTAACGGGCGTACCCAGGGTGGGCCGCCGTGACGAGTGGCCAGAGTCGATCGTGCTCATCCGCGGTGGCGGCCCTCGCCGTCACCTTCGAGGTCGTCCCACCGATCAGCACGCTCGCCCGGGATCGCGCTGAAGCTTGAGCCACCAAGCAGGCGGCAGGTCGGAGCCGCCGAACGAGCCGATGACGACGAGGTCTGCGCCGTCGCGGAAGTACGTGAGCGCGGCCGTGCGTTACGGCGTTCGAGGTGTCGCCCGCCCGTCGACCCACGAGGGAGCAGAGGGGAACACGAGGTGAGCAGATGCGGTACGCATGGCACGCGTGACACGCGGAGCAATGCGGGATCTGCCACGCGTGCAGGGGCGGGAGTGGGCGCACCTGGGATCGAACCAGGGACCTCTCGCGTGTGAAGCGAGCGCTCTCCCGCTGAGCTATGCGCCCGGAACGGATAAGGGTATCGGGTACGTTCCGCGCATGGCCCCGGCGACGCTCACACCGCCGCGTGAGCGCGCTCGCCGCGGAACCGGCAGCGGGATCGGCAGGGCGTGGCGCGTCATCGTCCTGAACGACGACCACAACACGTTTCAGGGGGTCGCGTATGCGCTCTCGAACGTGCTGCCGGGCGTGACCTACGACCAGGGAATGAGCCTGGCTACGCAAATCGACTCGACGGGTCAGGCTCTGGTTTGGTCGGGCGAGAAGGAGACAGCGGAGCTCTACTGGACGCAGCTGAAGGACTTCGGCCTGACCATGGCGCCGCTCGAGCAGTAGCCGAATCCCCTCGCCGGACACCGTGGTAGCGTCCTGCATCGTGCTGCTGGCGCTGACCGGGTACGAGACGGGGCTCCTCGTCGTCGCGGCGGCCTTCATCGTTTTCGCGCTCGTCGTGGCGCTCGTGATCCCGCGCTCGCGTCCTTCGTTTCCCGGGAATCGCCTTGGGCTCTTCCTTGCGATCTGCGGCGTCTTCTTCGTCGCGCAGATGACAGCGGTGCTCGTGCTCGCGGAGGTCGGCGAGGCCGACGAGTCGGCACACGAGGAAACGGCGGCCGGCGAAGGGACGGAGCCGACGACGGAGACGGAGCCCACGGAGACCGAGCCGGCGGAAACTGCGGGCAGCGATCCCGTCGGCAAGGAGATCTTCCTGGGCACAGCGGGCTGCGCAAGCTGTCATACGCTCGCCGACGCAGGCGCAACCGGCACCATCGGTCCGAATCTCGATGCGACGAAGCCGTCGGTCGAGCTTGCGGTGGAGCGCGTGACGAACGGCGCCGGCGCCATGCCGTCGTTCGCGGACACGCTGAGCGCGGAGCAGATCCAGGAAGTGGCGACGTACGTCTCCGCCGCGGCAGGATCCTGAGTGACGCCCCGCTAGGCTGTCGCCCCTTGGAGAGGTGTCCGAGCGGCCTAAGGAGCGCGACTGGAAATCGCGTACGTGCTGAAAGGTGCGTCGCGGGTTCAAATCCCGCCCTCTCCGTTTGATGGCTCGTCGACGCGTCGTGGTGCTCGGCGCCGGGTCCAGCGGCGAGCACTTCGTCGGAGCGCTGCGCGCGCTCGACGACGACGTCGAGATCGTGGTCGCCGAGCGGGAGCTCGCGGGGGGTGAGTGCTCGTACTACGCGTGCCTGCCCACGAAGACGCTGCTGCGCCCGACCGAGGCTCTGGCTGCCGCCCGGCTCGCTCCCGGAGCCGCCGAGGCGGCGACGGGCGAGATCGACGTCGAGCGTGTCTTCTGGTGGCGCGATCAGGTAACCGACGGTCGCGACGACTCGTGGCACGCGAACTGGCTCGCGGAGCAGCGAGCCGAGCTCGTGCGGGGAGACGCCCGCGTGCTGCGACCCGGTGTCGTCGCGGTCGGCGAGCGCGAGCTCGAGTACGACGAGCTCGTCGTCGCGACCGGATCCGACGCCGCCGTCCCAACAATCGACGGGCTCGCGGACGTCGAGTACTGGACGAATCGCGAGGCGATCTGGGCGAGCGCGATCCCCGAGAGCCTCGTCGTCCTCGGCGGTGGCGCGGTGGGTGTGGAGCTCGCGCAGTTCTTCCGGCGGATGGGCGCGCAGGTCACTCTCGTCGAGCACAACGCCCATCTGCTCGCGCGCCTCGATTCCGACGCCGGCGCGCTGCTCGCCGAGCAGTTCGAGGACGACGGCATCCGCGTTCTCGTCGAGACCCGGGTCGAGCGCGTCGAGGCCACCGGCGGCGCGGGCATGCGCGCAACGCTCGCCTCCGGCGAGACGCTCGACGCCGAGCGCCTGCTCGTCGCAACCGGCCGCCGTCCGAGGACGTAGCCGGCCTCGGGCTCGAGAACGTGGGCGTGGGCGTCACGGAGCGAGGGGTGACGGTGGACGATCGTCTCCGCGCGGCCGACCGGGTCTGGGCGATCGGGGACGCCGCCGGCGTCGGGCTCCTCACGCATCTCGGCAAGTACCAGGCCCGTGTGGCCGCAGCGAACATCGCGGGTCAGGACGTTCGCGCCGACTATCGCGCTATCCCGGCGGCTGTGTTCACGGATCCGCAGGTCGCGAGCGTGGGTGTCATGGAAGGCGAGCGCGTCGTGACCGCTCGCTTCGACATCTCAGGTGGACGCCTTTCGACCTACGAGCGCCCGCGCCGTCCGGGCTTCGTGAAGCTCGCGGCCGACCGCTGAACGGCGCGTCCTCGTCGGCGCGATCGCGGTAGGCCCGGAAGCGGGCGAATGGCTCGGACAGCTCACGCTCGCCGTACGCGCCGAGGTTCCCGTCGACGTGCTGCTCGACACGATCCAGCCGTATCCGACGTTCTCCGAGGCGATTTTCAACGCGGTGCTCGAGCTCGACGGCCGCCTCTAGGTCGCGGCGCACCCGACTCTCTCTGGCAGGCTGCGTGCATGCCGGAGGGCGACTCGCTCCATCGTGCGGCCCGCCGCCTGCAGGTCCTCGTCGGTGAGCGGGTCGAGGCCGAGAGTCCGAATCCGCGCGGCCAGGTCACGGGTGTCGCGCCGCGGATCGACGGCCGCAGGCTCGAGTCCGTCGATGCCGTGGGAAAGCACCTGCTCCTGCGCTTCGAGGGTTCCGTGGTCGTCCGGAGCCACCTCCGCATGAAGGGCCGCTGGCGCGTGCGTCGGCGCGCCGACGCAGAGTGGCGAGGCTCTCCGTGGCTCGTCCTGCGCAGTCGGGAGTGGGAGGCAACGCAGTGGAACGGTCCGGTGCTCGCCCTGGGCGACGGCGCCGTTCGCGCTCTCGGGCCCGATCTCCTCGCGCCTGAAAGGAGGATCGCTGACGTCGTCGCCCGAATCCGCCGTGCGGATCAAGCGCAGCTCGTGGGCGAGGCTCTCGTCGACCAGCGTCTCGTCGCGGGGATCGGGAACATGTGGCTCGCCGAAGCGCTCTGGCACGGGCGCGTGTCTCCGTGGTCGCGTCTCGATGACGTGAGCGACGACGGGCTCTTCATGGCGCTCGACTGGGTCCGCGCCGCGATGCTCGAGGCCGTGTCGGGTCAGCGACCGTCGCGGGCCGTGTATCGCCGCGCCGGGCGAGGCTGTCCGCGCTGCGGCCACACCATTCGATCGTGGGGCCTGGGTGACGCGAACCGGACGGCCTACTGGTGCCCGACTTGCCAGCCCTCGAGCGAATCAGCGGCCCTGGTGGAACAATCGACGAAACCGAGCGAGTAGTCGAACCTGGCAAAGCTCCTGAGCTGACTCTTTCGGAGTGCTGTGCTCTTGGGCCGCGGGCGGCCTCTTCAGGGATCTTCCGCGGTTCGGCGTTCCGCTCCTGCGGAATGCCGAACCTGCGCGATAACGGAGAGGGAGGGATTCGAACCCTCGACGAGCGGATTACCACCCGTAACGCCTTAGCAGGGCGCCGCCTTCAGCCACTCGGCCACCTCTCCAGGGTCGCTCAGGATATCGGACGCCTGGCCCGGCTCCCGGTGGGACGCGCCCGTCGACTAGCCCGAGCTCGCTGCGAAGTGCGCCTGCACGCGCGCCGGCGAGAGGGGGCTGCCGTAGACGGCCACCTCGTCAACCCTGCCGGACAGGAAGTAGCTCGGCGGCGTGGTCTCGGAGCGGCCCGCCGCGATGCGCAGCGGGCGCGCGGCGTTCTGCACGTAGGAGACGGTGCTGGAAGCGGCGAGCGTCCCGTTCACATACAGGCGAGCGCTGGAGCCGTCGTAGGTGCCGACGAGATGCGTCCACTGGTTGAGAACGATCGCCGGGCCGAGAAGTGTGTTCCAGGCTCCGCTTCCCGTCCACAGCTGCCAGCGGTTGTCGGGGCCTGCGTACAGGATGTAGCCACGAGCCGCGCCGGGTGCGTAGTCGCGGCTCGACACGAGCGAGCGCCACGTGCCCTGCCCGCCCGTCGGATACGCCCACGCCTCGACCGTAAACTGGCTCGGGTTCAGGGCCGCCGTGTAGGGCACGTTCACGTACTCGTCGGATCCGTTGAAGCCGACGGCGCTGTTCGCATCGCCCGTGAGCGCTCCGACCTGTCCGAGGGAAGGTGTGTTCAGGTACGAGCCCGAGCGGCCGTTTCCGCTCGCGTCGGCAGCATTGCTGCCGCTCGCCTCGCCGAGTCGCCAGTAGGCAAGGGGCGAGTCTGCGAGCACCGTCGAGCTGTAGCTCGAGCCGCCGCCACCGGTCGCCGTGATCGTGACCGGGTCGGAGACGTCCTGCGCTCCCTGGTTGTCGGTGACCTGGAGGCGAACGCTGTAGGTGCCTGCGGTCGTGTAGGTGAAGGAGGGGTTCTGGGCAGACGAGTCGTCGTAGGCGCCGTCGCCGTCGAGATCCCACGCGTAGGCGGCGATGGTCCCGTCGGGATCGCTCGAGCCCGAGCCGGTGAAGCTCACGGCGAGCGGCACCGCGCCGCTCGTCGGCGTGCCGCTCGCCACCGCAACGGGTGCTTGGTTGCCGCCACCGCCGCCCGAGCTCGCTGCGAAGTGCGCCTGCACGCGCGCCGGCGAGAGGGGGCTGCCGTAGACGGCCACCTCGTCAACCCTGCCGGACAGGAAGTAGCTCGGCGGCGTGGTCTCGGAGCGGCCCGCCGCGATGCGCAGCGGGCGCGCGGCGTTCTGCACGTAGGAGACGGTGCTGGAAGCGGCGAGCGTCCCGTTCACATACAGGCGAGCGCTGGAGCCGTCGTAGGTGCCGACGAGATGCGTCCACTGGTTGAGAACGATCGCCGGGCCGAGAAGTGTGTTCCAGGCTCCGCTTCCCGTCCACAGCTGCCAGCGGTTGTCGGGGCCTGCGTACAGGATGTAGCCACGAGCCGCGCCGGGTGCGTAGTCGCGGCTCGACACGAGCGAGCGCCACGTGCCCTGCCCGCCCGTCGGATACGCCCACGCCTCGACCGTAAACTGGCTCGGGTTCAGGGCCGCCGTGTAGGGCACGTTCACGTACTCGTCGGATCCGTTGAAGCCGACGGCGCTGTTCGCATCGCCCGTGAGCGCTCCGACCTGTCCGAGGGAAGGTGTGTTCAGGTACGAGCCCGAGCGGCCGTTTCCGCTCGCGTCGGCAGCATTGCTGCCGCTCGCCTCGCCGAGTCGCCAGTAGGCAAGGGGCGAGTCGGCGAGCACCGTCGAGCTGTAGCTCGAGCCGCCTCCCTGTGAGGTGTAGGTAGCGGTATAGCTGGCAGAGGCGTTGGCGGTGAGCGTGTGCGTCTGTGCGCCTCCGTCCGACCAGCTGGCGAAGGCGTAGCTCGTGCCGGCGAGCGACTGCGGGGACGGTGCGCTCACCGTATTCGTCGAGCCGCGGATGACCGTGCGGCTGAAGGGCGTCGTCGTCACTGCGGCGTTGACGGCGAGCTGGAGGCCGGCTGGTGACGACGCGAAGTCGAGGGTGACCGTCTGCGGATCGAGGCGGCGTGTCGTCGTCGCGCTTGCACCACCAGCATCCGTCGCCGTCAGCTCCAGGTCGAGATACGACGGATACTCGTGATCCGGCGCGGCGAAGGATCCCGAGGCCACCCCGCCCCACGTCTGAATCGTGTGCGTGTGGCAGTTCGACGGGCAGTGCTGGAGCAACAGCCTCCACGAGAGCGCGGCGGCGGGCAGGGCTCCCTGCTCGGGGTCGGTCGCCGTGCCCGAGAACGAGACCGTGTCTCCGACCTTCCACGTAAAGGTCGTCGCCGGTGCCACGATCGTGGGGGTCGGCGGCTGGTTCGTGGTGGACGCGGTCGAGAAGGTCCAGGAGGCGTCCGCGGCGAGTGGATTCCCCGCGAGGTCTTTCGCGCCGGTGGGGCCGCCCTTCAACGTGGCGGTGTACGTCGTCGCCGACTGCAGGTCCGAGCTCGGGTTCAGCGTCGCGACGAGATTGGCGTACGAGACGGTCGCCGGAACCGGCACCGTCTCGCCCTGGCGCACGAGCGTGAACGTGCTTGTCGTCAGCGTGGCCGGATTCATCGCCTCCGAGAACGTCGCGGTCGGCGAGACGCTCACCGGTACGAGTGTGGCTCCGGGCGCCGGCGTCCTGCCGGTCACCGAGGGCTGCGGATCCTGTGGGGCGACTCGACGGATCGTGCCTCCGTCGAAGTCGACGTAGTACAGGTTGCCGTCGGGCCCGAACTCGAGATTCACCGGGTTCGCCGCACCGGCGACGAACGTGTCGATGTGGCCCGGTGAGGGGATCGGGTTCCCCGACTTGCGCATCGCCCAGATGCAATCGCGGGAGTAGTCGGCGAAGAACAGGGCGCCCTGGTAGTCGGAGGGGAACGTCGACGACTGCGGCGCGAACTCGAACGCCAGTCCCGCGATCGACGAGCTGCCCGTCGGACACGTCTCGCCTACCACGACCTTGTCCGCGTGGCGGTACGCGTGGTACGGCTTCGTGTCGGCGTTACCCGCCGCGTAGAGGTTCTCGCAGATGGACAGATTCGCGCCGTCATAGCTCCCCTGCCGCGGATTCCCCTCGTAGCATGGCCAGCCGAAGTTCTCGACGACCGCGTCAGTCGGCGAGACGATGCGGTTGATCTCCTCCCACTCTCCCCAGCCAACGTCGCCCAGCCACAGCTCGCTCGTGCCGGGCCGGAACGTGAAGCGGAACGGATTCCGCAGCCCGTCGGCGATGATCCGGCGAGCGTTCGCGTCCGAGCTGCCGAAGAGGGGATTCGAGGCGAGGCCTGCGCCCGTGCCAGCATCGACGCGGATGACCGAGCCGTCCAGGGTCGTGGGGTCGCTCGGTGTTCGGAGATCCTGGCTTCGCAGCGCTCCGCCCGCTGCCGTGGGTGGCGTGAGGGTGGCACCGACACCGCCCGGCGGGTCCCCACAAGGGTTCACCGGGCTCCCGTCCTGGCCCCAGTCGGTGAAGTTGAAGCTGGCCCCGTCGCCGGCGCTCGCATAGAGCGCCCCGTCCGAGCCGAACTCGACGCTGCCCACGGAGTGGCTCGGGTACTGCTGGCACCAGTCCTCGACGAGAACCTGCTCCGCCCCCGTCATCGTGTTCCCGGACGCCTGGAGCCGGGAGAGGCGTCCCGACACAACGCACCCGTCGGAGGTCGCGCCGGGCGGGCTCGGACATCCGTCCGACGTGGCTCCCGGCGACCCCCAGCGAGGGGCCGGCGCGCTATCGCCGAGGACGTGGTCGTACGTGTACAGCACATAGACATACGGAGTGCTGGGAAACGCGGGATGAAGGGCCATTCCGAGCAGGCCGCGATCCCAGAAGTTGTGAACGTTCGTCCGCAGGTCGGCGAAGACCGTCGGGGTCGTATCGGAGAGGTTGTCGAAGACCTTGAGGAGGCCGCTCTTCTCGGCGACGAAGACGCGCCCGTCCGACGCGAAACGGACCACGGTCGGGTTGGTCAATCCGGTGAAGACGGTCGTCTCGACGAAGCCGGCCGGAACCGCTGCCGTCGCCGCCGACGGACCGGGCGGAGACGCCGCGCTCGGCGCGAGCAACGCGGCAGCGCCGAACAGCGCCGCAGAGGCGGCGAGCCGCACCAAACCCCGATTCGGGCCGCGACTCTGCCGCACGCGCGCCTTCCCCTTTCCCCCCTCGCCAGCTCCCAGTCGGCGGAGGATACTCCGAGATCCCTCGGAAGGGAACCGCGTCGCCGCCGGACGCGGCTACCCTGTCACCCCACGGAGGGGTGCCGGAGCGGTCGAACGGGGCGGTCTCGAAAACCGTTAAGGGTGCAAGCTCTTCCAGGGTTCAAATCCCTGCCCCTCCGTACGCGAGGGCCGATGCCCGCAAGTCAGTGGCGGGAATCGGCCTGCCCAGGATTCCAGTTGTCTTGAAAACCGTTAAGGGTGCAAGCTCTTCCAGGGTTCAAATCCCTGCCCCTCCGTCTAGTTGAGAGTTCGACGTTCCCGATGTGCAGGGGTTTCGGCCTCTCAACGCTTCTGTTACTGCCGGATCGCCCGATGCGACCCAAAGGGAACATTCGACGCGGTCGCCTCACGGAGCGTTCCGAACGTCTTTCTGATCTGGCGCGCGTCTCGAGGCGACCACACCTGTGCCTGAAAGGTCGTCGCACACGAACATTCGCCCCCTGCGTGACTTGCGCAACAGCGGCGGCGCCGAACAACCACACCCGTCACTGTCTCACTCACACGACAACCAGTACCTTCCGCCGCGCAGGAAAGCCACCATCTGAGGTCGCGTGGGCAGGGAAACGCCTGAATCGCCGGAACCGTTGGAGATGCTTACGGTCTTCGTGTTCGACGAAAAGGAGTCCAGGCGAGAAGACGATTTGCTAGGGGCACTCGAGGGGCTCGACGAAAATGCGATGGTCTGGGTTGCCCTGCGCGACCCGAGCGAGGAGGAGGTGGCAACAGTGCAGGAAGCCCTCGGCCTCGCCGACGAGCAGGCACGCAGATTGCTCGAGCAGCCGAACCAGGCCTCGCTGCTGGATACAGGCGAGCACATGCATGTGACGCTGTACGCAGCCAGTGGCGAGAGAGGTGAACCTGTCCTACGTCCCCTCGAATGCGTGCTCGGCGCGAACTGGGTCGTGACAGCTCACGAAGCGGAGATCGAGGTGCTCGAGGAGTTCCGCGAGCGTGCTGAAGGGGGAGGCGAGGTCGGTGCGCTCGACTCACCCTCCTTTGTCGCCGCAGCCGTCGAATGGGTCGTCACCAGCTACTTCCGTGCCTTTGACGCGATCGAGGCCGAACTCGAGGAGCTGGACGCGAAGATCATGTCCAGCGTCCCGAAGAGCGTCTCTGACGACTTGGCGCGCCTCGTCGAGCTCCGTCGCTCCATCGGGTCGTTACGACGTGCGCTCTCCCCACACCGCGAGGTCATCGTCGCCCTGGCTCACCCCGAGCTCGACCTACTGTCAAGCGACGCCTCGGCGGCGCGGTTTGACGCCATCGAGAGGCGCGTCGCTCAGGCAGTTGATGCCGCGCGGGAAGCGAAGGAGTCGACCCGTGGCTCGTTCGACCTCCTGGTCGCCCGCCTCGGACAGCGGACGAACGACATCATGAAGGTGTTCACACTGGTCACGGTGATTCTCCTGCCCTCGACCGTCCTCGCAGGGGTCATGGGCATGAACTTCAAGGTCGGCCTCTTCGATCTGGCGTGGATGTTCTGGGCCGTGATCGGCGCGATGTTCGGCATCGCTGTGATCGTGCTCACGATCGCCCGTAGTCAGCGCTGGATTTAGCTGCAACACCTCGCCCGGGCCGTGCAAGAGCCGCCTCGATCAGCGCATCGTCCCATCACTGGGTCGTGCGGCGAAAGTAGGTTCTCGACTCTCTCGCGGTTGGTTGCGCGGCATGAACCTCAGAAGCGTGACGCCCTTCTCCATCAACTCGTCGGCGCTCTCATCACTAGGCACTACGGGCTCCAACGACGGTGGGCTCCTCGGGGAAGCGACGACCGCCGCCAAGCAGCTCCCAGCACGGGCCTGCCGACACCGGAATGTGGCCCTTCCCCCGAGGTTCGCCAGAACTTTCCGTACCCGAGCGACTCACGGCGAAACGACAATCCCTCGCACGATTGAGCGAGCGCCTCCTCACCTTGTTTCGAGGCAAGCGAGTCGAGGTAGAACCATTTGCCTCGACGCCGCGCAGATCGGTCCCGGGGCAAGCGGGGGAGCTGCCGTCTGTGGTCGCCCCTCGCGAGTCGCATGGCAGGCTCCCCCACTCATAGCCTCCTAGGTCGATCGCTGCTCTCGCGTCCGACATGCTCTGCCAGGAGCACACCGCGGAGATCGGCAACGCATCGGTCTGCAGCGTCGAGAGCCCGGAGGATCGACTCGCGCTCCACGATTGTCAGCGCGAGCACCTTCGTCTCGAGGTTGTAGGCGTTCACGAGGCGCTCGCGGACTTCGACGAAGCCACCACCCAGCAGCCCCGCGAGCTTGAGCACGTCGGCATCGGAGAGCGCCACGCCGGCGAACTGCACGGCCAACAGCCCAAGATGTGCGTTCGTCCCAGCGCTAGATCTCGAGGACCGTCTCGAGCAGAACAGGCCGGTCGCCGATCGGGGTCGGCGCAGTCACTGGGCCGTGACTGGCCTGGTCTTCGAGCGAAGCCTCCGCAAGGATTACGGCGCCGTGTTCGTGCGCTCGGACGCGCCACAAAGCACCGCGGCTGCGTACCAAGACGCCGACCGGGAGGACGCTCCCAGTCGAGCGATACTCGACGTCGCCATCAGGGAAGCGAAGAAGCAAAATCGGGGTGCCTTCGACAGGCTCGACGTGGACGACCCCGTGCGTCGCCCGAGTAACCAGCCAGAGCACGCCGTTCCGGCGAAAGGTTTCGCCCACCGAAGGGACGATGTCCCGAGTGAGGTCGTACGCGATATCACCGTTCGGGAACCGGATCACAGTTGTCGTCATTCCCTGGGAGATCCCCGCTTCTCGCAGGCGCAAACCACCGGCTCTGACCGTCTGCGTATGAGCCTCTCGCGAGAGAATCAGCTTCGGAGGAGGGCCACCGTCAGGAGCCGGGCCAGACCGGTGCCCGCGTGGCCCTCCCCGAAAGCTGTTGCGCTACCGAACGGCTGCCTAAGACGAGCTGTCCGGGTACGGGTCGGACTTGCTGTCGCCGCCAGACATCACTTCCCACTCTTGGGGGCCAGGGCACTTCGGGCACGGCGGCAACGACTTCACTGAGCTTGTGTCGAGGTCGTAGCCGCAGTTCGTGCAGCGGTATGTGCCTGCGGAGACGTCAGATCCGATGGGTGCTGGCGCCATGGCGTCCGACGTACCCCGACCCGCTCGCGTCGAAACGAACCGAGGACTCGTGAGCGACCGTCGCCTGAGCGCCGAGGAGCTGCAACGCGTAGACGACGGTGGAGCGGGGTATTGACACGCGGTGAGGCTTCTCGAACCAGGCCGCAAGCGACGGGGGAGACCCACATCGTTTTGGCTTTGGTCGCTAGTGGTCGTGTTCGCAGTTCTTCTTGTGATTGGCTTGGTGCTGCGCTAGGCGCGCTCCTGGCGGTAACGAAGTCGCCGCTTGACGTCGAGCTCGCAATCTCCTAGCTCGCTGCTCCGCGACGCTCCGCCAGACTCGCTGTCACCTTCGCGACGTCCCGCAGCTCGGCGCTCCCTCCACGAAAATTCGTTCAGTCGCGCGTCGAGAACCCGTCAACCGGGGACGCCGAGAGTCGACCCGCGTACCTCATACTCGGTTCGAGCCTCAATGCTCGACCGGTAGACCGCGCTTCGATAAAGCAATCCGTCTCGGACGACATACAGCCAGCACCGCTCGATGTCGGCCATACCGTACCCGTCCCTGTGCTGGACGCGGCCATCGAGTACGACCGCCTCCTCGCTGAGCTCGACCATCGTGGTGACGTCGGCGTGGTAGATGAAATCCTGGTGCGCCTCTCGTAGCCGAGTGAGTGCTTTCTCGGATTCTTCCGGACGTCCTCCGCCGGCGAATGTTCCGATGCGAGCCTGCGGATGGAAGAGCGTTCGCAAGCGGTCCCAATCCTGATCTTTATGAGCAGACAGGCACGCCCTCGCGACGTCGGAAGGGGTCCTCGAAATCGCTGTCGCACGTTCTGTCACTTAGGTCGAGGGCGAGTATTGCTTAGCGATGCAGCTCGCGTGTGCTGTACATGCCGCGTTCGCGCGTCATTCAGTCCGAGAGGTCGCCTCGATTGCCGTTCCGGGCCCGCGGACTAGACCCGCGGCTTGTCGCCAAGCACAGACAGTTCTCGGGGCGCGTTTCGTCTGACCTCTTCCGGGGGAAGATTCAGGTCGTCACTCGAAATGAAAGGACGGTCATGGGCATCATCGCATTCATCATTCTCGGTCTGCTCGCTGGCCTGATCGCGAAGGCGATCATGCCCGGAAGGGACCCAGGCGGTTACATCGTCACGGCAGCCATCGGAATCGTCGGCGCGTTGCTCGGCGGGTTTCTCGCCGGAGCCCTCTTCGGCGCGGATCCGATGGACGAGTTCTTCGATATCTCGACCTGGCTGACGGCCATCATCGGCTCGATCATCCTCCTCGCGATCTACCGGGTCGTCGTAGATCGTGGTAACGGAAGCCGGGCTGTCCGCACCTAATCCGTAAGGCAGAGAAGTAGAACGACCAGGAGCCCTGCCCGCGAAGGCAGGGCTCCTTCTTCTTTCGCTGACCCAACACGGCACGGTGTGTCGATGTTGACGTCCTCGTCTGCTCGTGGGTCGCTCTGCGGTTGCGGACGCTTCAGGTGGGTAGATCTCTCCTGTGCTGACGCTCCTACTGCTCATCGTCCTTGCTGTCATCTTCAGCGTGGTGTCGAGCGCAGCCCGGAGGCGGCGTCGCGCTGCCGAGGCTGAACAAGCCCGCTACGAAGAGGCTCTCGAGTGGGGCGATCCTGCCGACCCGTTTGCCGGGGCGTCGCAATTCGGAATGCTCCCGTCGGACGCTCCTCGAGTCGTTGATGAGCGGCATGGGCGCCCGATCCGCGATTCGGCGGTCCCGATCGGCGCGAGGCCCGCCCGTCCCATCCGGCGCTCGGTATAGCGCCTCTGGCAAGCGGCCTCTATGACGCCCTCGCGAGGCGAGACCCGACTGCTTGCGCAGGTCAGGTCTCGCCCGTCTGGTGGCCCTACTTTTTGGAGGTCGCTCTGGCTCGAGGCTTGCTGCGTGCCCTGGATCGCGAGGCCTTCCCGTTGGCAACTTCCCCGGTCGGCTCCTTCGGCAGCCCCGCTGCGACGCGAAGCTTGGCCGCGATCTCGGCGATCTCTTCGGGAGCGTAGTCGGGCGCGAAGACAGCGGGCTGCGAGGGCAGGTCGTGCGCCGGCACACCCTCCGGTGCGTCGTCGATCACCACGAGCTCTTCCTTGGTCTCGGGATGAGGGCCGTTGAACACGGCGGCCAGCTCGAGATAGTCGTTGGGGGAGAAGCGGTAGAGGCGCAGGTGCTCTCCTCGCGCGATGTGTGGCTTGCACTCCGGAATCTTGTCCGTCGGAATTCTCGGAGTCGGGAAGAGCTTCATGAGATCAGCGCCCGTCAGCCGTTCGACCGCTCGCGCGTAGGCGACCTGATGCACTCCTCCGCGAACGAGCAGATACCCGGTGAGAGCTCTGGCCGCGGGATGCTCGACCATCTCCCAGACCTTGAGCTTCCCGTTTCGGGCACCGGTTTCCAGAAAGAAGTTGTGGGTCAGATCCTCGACGAGGTCTCCTGAAGAAAAGATGTAGTCGCCGTTCCAGGGACGGCCCTGCGAGTTCTGGGGCAGAGCTCCCAGGCCTCCGGCGAGAAAGTGGTGCGGGTTGCCGACGCCCTTGAGTGGTGCGAGGGACGCCTTGGGCGTGCCGGTTCTGTTGGTCCGCGTGACCCCAGTCAGCATTGTGTTGATCGTTGCCGCAACGAGTTCGACGTGCCCGAACTCCTCGGCTGCAATGTTGGCGATCAGGTCGTAGAAGGGACGTGCACCCTGGCGGTTACGGAAATTGAAGGACTGGAATGTGTAGTTCAGGAACGTCGACATCTCCCCGAACCGGCCCCCCATTAGTTCCTGGACAGCCTGCGCACCCGCTGGATCCGGCTCACTGGGCGGCGGCAGCTCGGTCGCGATCCTGTCAATGCGGCGAATCATGGTTCTTCCTCCTCGGTCGCTGGCCAGGATTCGATACCCGCCGCCGAGGGGTTGAAACCAGGTAGTAGGCGATCGAATCCAGCTGGAAAGATCCGTGGGCTGCGGAGGTTTGGGGTTGTCGTTCGATGGCTATTAGAACGATCCCCAACCGGAAGGAGGGACCGAAATGTCCTCACAGTCCTTGACGACTGAACACGATGTCGATCGCAACTCGAGATCGACAGCGAGGGTCGAGCACACGACGACGAACGAAACGAAGCCGTCGTTCCTGACGACGGAGTTCTACGCCATGATCGGCGTCATCGTCGCTGTCTTGGTGGCGGCTCAGCAGGCCAGTAACTTCGATGCCCCGCTGGCATGGACGCTCACCGCCGCAGTCGCTGTCGGCTACATCGTCAGTCGTGGACTTGCAAAGAGCGGTAGCTCGTATCGGGATCGCGACTAAAAGATCCGGGATCTAGACCGCCGCTACCGCTGAGCGGGTGCACGCTCACCGCAACGTTTCTCGCACACAGACGTTCGACACGGAAGCCGAAACCCGACTACCAAGGAGACCTTTCATGCCCACAATGCAAGAACCGCGCGACCTCTTCCTGCACGAGCTCGGCGACATCCTCTATGCGGAGCGAACGCTTGTGAAGGCGCTCCCCAAGCTGCAGGACGAGGCCTCAGACCAGGAACTCGCTTCCGGGTTTGAGTCGCATCTCGAGGAGACACGGCAGCACGTGAAGAACATCGAAGCCGCGTTCGAGGTACTTGGAGAGGAGCCGAAGGCTGAGAAGTGCCCAGGCATCGATGGAATCAAAAAGGAGCATGACGAGTTCGTGACCAACGAATCGCCGTCGCAAGAGGTTCTCGATTCCTTCCTGACCGGCGCCGCGGCTCGCACGGAGCACTACGAGATCGCCGCCTACGAGGGCCTGGTCACGATGGCCGAGGCGATGGGCGAGACCGAGATCGTTGAACTGCTCGGCAAGAATCTCGAGCAGGAGAGAAGCGCGCTCGAGAAGGTGCAGACAATCGGCAAGCGTCTCGCCCAGGCGGGCGCTACGCAGAAGGCGACTGCCTGAGTAAACCCTGCTCGGCCGAGCGAGCTTGATCGCTCGCTCGGCCGGGTTCGGCATCGTCGCGATGCTCCCGCCGGGTCCCCGCGAACGCTTCGTGAACACCCGTGCGCACAGGTCCGGCAGGACGACCGTAACCGGCGCATGATCGTCGTGGCCCGTTGGCGGGCTCACGCCGAGCTCCGGCTCCAGCGCCTTCGCATCGAGCAGCTTGGGGACGCGCGGGTTCGAGTAGGCGTGTCGGCGACCGGCGTCTTAGGTTTCGAAGGCTGACAACTGGGCTATGCGGGTTTCATGACTCAGAGCGAGGGATACGTGGTTCGCTACCCAGGCGGCGACTTCGAGGTTGTCGGGACGAGCAGCCCGGTTCCATCCATAGGCGCAACGATCAGGCGCCGCGGTACAGCGTGGAAGGTGATCGACAAGCTCCGAAACGGCCACCTTGTACTGCGGGTGGCGCCAGAAACGAAGAGCAGCGACAGTTCGCCCGGACGCTGACTCATGCGGGGGTACGGTGGCTTGCTCGACGTCGGAGCGGGTCGTGAACGCCTACAACCTCGGGACGAAGATGCTCGCGCTGTCGATCGTGGGCCGCGAGTCGATTCTCCGGGCGCTCGACGGCCCCGACCGATGCGCTCGCAACGCTTCGGGAGTCCGCAGGTGGAGCGCGAGTGGCGGGTGCGCGACGGGTTCGTGTAGCTCTCTTGAAAGAACCACATGACCTACCGTCGTGGCGACCTTGACGACCGGCGAGGTCCAGGCATCTGCGTGCCCCGCACCTCAAAGTTTGGTGCTGTGGAACAGGAACGGAGACTATGACCGACCAGGTCGAAGAGAACGATCCTGAAGTCAAGCCAGACGACGACCGTGACGAAGAGGTCGATCGCGCTCCACAGCCGAGCATTACGCCCGCGCCGGGTGAGCCGCCCCTCGACTCCGGCGCGATCACGGGCGGCTGGCCGACGACCACGAGGTAGACCCCCTCACCTTGGTCGAAGATAACGAGCACCCATACGTCGGGCTCGTTGTGTCCTACGACCGCGATGGCGCAGCATGGGGTGTCACTCGGTTGCACCCCGGTGCTGCTCTTGCTGACTACGCGCACCCCGCGCTCAAGCAGACTCGCCGTCACCTTCGCCGGCGCCTTGACGCGGAGGCCGCGGCGGCGTAAGAGTAGAGGTCGGTCGCCGTAGGACGGAAGGGTCATGGATCACAGCGATGACGTCAGTGCAACTCGTGCCGCAAGGAACGAGATTGCGCTCCGCGAGTACAACGAAAAGGTCGAAGAGCGCCGACGGCTGACCAAGCCGAGCCTTGCGGAGTGGCTGTGCGAATGCTTCGACGAGAACTGCGCGCAGCCCGTGAAGCTGTCCATGGAGGAGTACCAAGTGATCCGGGCAGGCGCAACGCACTTCCTCGTCGCCCCGGCGGAAGAACACGTAAGCCTGAGCGTTGAGCACGTCATCCGCCGCGAAGAGCGCTATTGGATCGTGGAGAAGATCGGCGTCGCCGCAGAGATGAGCGAGCAGTCGGATCCCCGCTCGAGCTAGGCCCGCGAAGCCTCGGTCGCACCTCCCAAGAAAGTGCCGCGAATGACGCCACTACTTCAGATCCCGCACGGGCGTCTTCACGCGTTGGGAAGCGCTCGATGAGCGCGAGCATCCCGAGATCTCGAACGCTCGGCGGACGATGTTCCCCAGCAGGCAACTCTCCCTAGGCACTGCGGGGCCCCCCCGTTCGTGCTTCGGAGACACGCGCTCGCTTAGCGATGGACGAGCTGAAGGGCGTCCTCGGCGGCGATTCCACGGACTCGTCGCCGCGCCTTGGTCCTCGGCTGCGGCGGAGTATGGGTGCCGTTTGCTGAGCGGCGTCGCCGGGCACGAACGACCTGATCGAAGCCCGGATTCCGCCGCGAAAGAACCCGCCCGGTGGGTGGCGACCTTGACGACCGGCGGAGTCCGGGCAGCGACGTGACACTTACGGCGTTGCGGGCCTTCACGCTCCCCAAGACGATGGGCGTTAGTGAGGCCGAGCCGGAAGACGCCTTCAGCCGCGCGCTCACGAGTCCGAACGCGATGGTTCGCGACCGGATGCACAAGGAAGGGATGAGTGATACTCATCCGAAGGTGGATCTCAGCGAAGCCGGCTCGTGAGGTCCGATCCGACGAACGACGAGATCGCGGACCAGCTGGCGCTCTTCGCCACGCTGCTTGAGCTCGCGGAGACAAGCCCGTTCGCCGTTCGCGCGTATGCACGCGCCTCCGAGCTCGTGCGAGCCTCGCCCGCCTCGGTCGCAGACCTCGTTCGCAACGGCCGGGTACGCGAGCTGCGCGGGATCGGCCCAAGCATCGAGGCTCGGCTGCGAGAGCTCGTCGAGACGGGCGAGATCGCGGAGCTTCGTGCGCTCGAGCGCGAGTTGGATCCGGCGCTCGTCGGGTACGGGCGTGCTCTCGGCCTGACCGCGAAGCGCATGCGCGCAATCGCGAGCCACCTCGGCGTCACGTCGATCAGAGAGTTCCAGGAGGCTGTTGTCTCTGGGCGCCTACAAGAGGCGACTGGTATCGGCCCGGTGACCGAAGCCAAGATTCGCGCGGCGATGGCCGAGACGCTGGGCGTGTCGCGTGCGCTCACGCTCGACCGCAGCCGCGCACTGGCCGAGGCGATCGCCTCATCCCTCGGCGGGGTCGTTGCGGGCGCGCCCCGTCGCTACTGCGAGCTCTCCGGCGAGCTCGCGGTCGTCTGCCGAGCGGACGAGCCTGACGAGGTGCTGCGCCAGTTCGAGGCACTTCCGGCCGTCGTCGCCGTGATGGAGCGTGGCGAGCGCGATGCCGTTGGCCTCACCGTAGAGGGCTTGCTCGTGACGCTCGTTGTAGCCCGCTCGGTCTCGTTCGGCACGGAGCTTCTCCGTGCCACTGGGTCGGCCGAGTACGTCGCGGCACTCGAGCCGCTTCCGGACGCACCTGACGAGCCGTCCCTCTACGATTTGCTCGGGCTGCGGTTCTGCCCCCCCGAGCTGCGTGAGCGAGCCGGCGCACAGCCACCCGAGGGCCTCGTCGAGATCGGGCACATTCGCGGCGACCTCCACTGCCACACGACGTGGTCGGACGGTAGGGCGTCGGTTCGGGAGATGGCGCTCGCTGCCCGGAACCGCGGCTATGAGTACTTGGCCATCTGCGATCACACGCCTAATGTGCGGGTCGTCCCGGGCCTGACCTCGGACTCGCTGCGCCGTCAGGGAGAGGAGATCGCAGAGGTGAACGCGGACCTCGCGCCCTTCCGCGTCCTCCGGGGAGTCGAGTGCGACATTCGCGCGGACGGCGAGCTCGACGTGGATGACGACGTTCTCGCAGAGCTCGACTGGGTACAGCTGAGCCTCCACGCCGGCCAGCGGCGCTCTCGATCCGAGATCACACGAATCGTGACCGAGGCCATGCGCCACCCAGCGGTTCGGGCACTGAGCCATCCCACGGGGCGGATCCTCAACCACCGTCCCGAGAACGCCGTCGACCTCGACGAGGTCTACGCGGTGGCGCGTGAAACCGGTGTCGCACTCGAGGTGAACGGCCTTCCGGACCGACTCGACCTCTCGTCGATCCACGTCGCCGAGGCACTCGCCGCTGGCGTCGAACTCGTCCTCAACTCCGATGCCCACTCGACGCGGGGCCTGCGCAACGTCGAACTCGCGGTAGCGACGGCGCGCAAAGGCGGTGCGACGACGGCATCCATCCGGAACTGCCGTCCATTCGAAGATGTCGGCTACGCGGGGAAACGTCCCTCGTGGGATCTATGAGGCGTGACCATCGCATGGAGCTCGAAGAAGTACGCGCTCCTGTCGCACGTCCGGGTGTTGCACCGTGCGATCTGTCTCGTGGTTCAAACAAGGCGCGGCCTATGCGGGCCGGAATCTTGTGCCCTCGATACACGAACGCGCAGCGAGCCGAGCCGATCCTCGGCGGCGTGCCCACCCAGGATGCCGTCTCAGGTGGCCACGTTGCTACGCCCGGCCTCGCCGAGCACCTCGCGCTTGTAGAAGTCGATGAATCCGTTCTGATCGGGCCCGACCTGATGGACGTACACGTGATCGAAGCCGGCCTCGGCAAACTCCCGAATCGCGGATAGGTGAGCTTTGGGGTCGGGCCCACAGATGATCGCCTCCGCGATTGACTCCTCGTCGACCATCGCGGCAGCCTGCTCGAAGTGGCTAGGGAGAGGAAGTTCCTGGCCCAGGGGCCCCTTGAGAGCGCCGTTCGGCCACCACTCGAGCGCGGTCGCGCGTGCTTCGCCTTCATTCGCCGCCCAGCAGACGGTCAACATTCCATAGGCTGGGCCCGAGCCTCCTGCGTCGCGATAGCTCGCGCTGATTTCGGCGTCAGGGACCGTCGAAACGAGGCCGTCACCCGCACGCGCCGCCAGCTTCGCGGCTTCCACGCCTCCGGCGGCAACGACGACCGGTATCGGTTCATCGGGGAGCGTGTAGAGGCGCGCGTTGTCGACGCGGTAGTGCTTGCCTTCAAAGCTGCAGAGGTCACCCTTCCAGAGTAGGCGCATGACGTCGATCGCCTCCTCGAGCATTTCTCGGCGCTCCCTGGTCGACGGCCAGCGATCGCCCAGAATGTGCTCGTTGAGGTTCTCGCCGGTGCCGACGCCAAGAAAGAACCGACCGGGCATCATCGCCGCGGCCGTTGCCGCAGCCTGAGCGACGATGGCTGGATGGATACGGATGAGGGGACAGGTGACTCCGGTGCCGAGACGGGTCGAGCGAGTTGACGCCGCGATTGCTCCGATCACGCTCCAAACGAACGGATTCTCGCCCTGGCGGTCGATCCACGGGTGGTAATGGTCCGAGATCAGCGAGAACGCGAAACCGGCTTCCTCGGCGCGCGTCGCGTTGCGGACCAGATCAAGAGGAGCATGCTCTTCGCTCGAAAGCGCGTATCCGATTTCCATTCAGCCCGCACTACCCGGACGAGCCTGGCTTCAAACGGCTAGGCCTTGGCAGGTCGACGCGGATGACACCGCCGAGGTCGACCGTGCGCTGAAGAGCACCAGACCCAGGGGCCCGGCCGCCCGTGCAGCGTCCCGCACTTACGTCGCCTTCGCTCCTCTCGTGGCAACCCACCAGCGATTGTCGAACAGATCGTGGAACCCTCCGACCCGATCACCCCACGGCTGCTCGCTTGGTTCGAGAACGGACTCCGCTCCCGCCGCGAGTCCCTTCCGGAAGGCGGAGTCCACATCTGCCACGTACACGAAGCACACGCTGGGGCGAGAGGGGAACGCCGAAGTCGCCTCGCTCAGCATGACGATGGAGTCCCCTATCTGCACCTCCGCATGTCCGATAGTGCCGTCGGCTGAGATCTCGCGCCTACCGCGCTCGACGCCTCCAAAGGCATCGCGAAGAAAGGCGACGAGGCGGTCGACGTCATCGACCACCAGGTACGGGTTGACGCTGCGATATCCGTCCGGTACGCCGCTCGCAGCCTCGGTCATGGGCACGTCATGGCTCCCTGGCCGCGCGCTTGACCCCGAGAATCGATTGATCGCCTAATCGCGCCGTAGGCCTTCGTCACTTGCGCGCGCTCTTGGGCGGTGCTTTCGAGGTGCGACGCTTCGGCTTCGCCGGTTTGCTTCCGTTCTTCGCGCGCCTGGTGCTCCTTGCGGCCTCCACGCTCTCTCGCAACGCGGCCAGGAGGTCCGACGGCGCTTCACGCTCCTCCGGCGGAGCCGCATTCACCTCGTCACCTTTGCGTTTTCGCTCGATGACTTTCATTAGACGTGCTGCGGTACTCGTCCTCGTAGCGCGAGTGGTCGAATGACGTCGTGAAGCGCTCAATCAACGTCCCGGCCATCTCGAGCTCACGCTTGTCCACTCGGGGGCGCCGTCCCGGGACGATGCCCTCGGTCGGGCGTATCTCGTCGGCGAAGTACATGTTCTCGAGCGTCATGACGCCTTCCCGGACGCGCAACGCCCCGAGCTGCTGGCGGTCGTGAAAGACATATCGCGCCACGGCCGAGAGTGCGGCCTGCTCCATTGCCTTCATGAGCAGGACGTAGACCTTCTCGGCTCCTTCCGCCGGGCCGAGGTAGTACGTCCGCTGGAACACGATCGGATCGATCTCCTCGTGCGGGACGAAGTCGAGGATCTCGATCGTTCGGTAGCCCTCCTCCTCGGCGGCGCGAAAGTCGTCGTCGGTGAGATAGACTCGTTCTCCGTCCGAGACCTGGTATGCCTTCACGATCTCGTCGGCCGGCACCGCCTTTCCCTCTTTCTTGCAGATCTTTTCGTAGCCAATCGGCGAGCCATCCTTCTCGTGGACGAGATGAAGCTCGATGTCGTTCTCGTCGATCGCGCTGTACATCTTCACCGGTGCGTTGACGAGCCCGAAGGCGATGCTTCCGGACCAGATCGCGCGGGGCATGGAAGCTGTCGTACCCGCCTGGCCCTTTCTCCAAGCGTCGCCGAGGAAAGCTGCTGCGGTGCCAGCAAGAACCCGAAGAACGCGGATTGGGGACGGTTGATTCCTCGCTTCGCTCCTCGATGTGCGCGCCGCTTCGCGGACGTAGATACCTACTTCATGAATCGGTCGAGGCGCTCGCGCGCTGACTCGAGCTCACGCTCCGCATTCGACCGAACGCGCACGGCGTTCTTCTCCGCGTCGACGGCCACTGCGAGCCGTTCTTCGGCCGCGGCGACCTCATCGTGGAGGGCTTGCTCTCGCTCTTGACGCTTCTTCTCCGCAGCCTCCCGCGCACGCGTCTCGCTCTTGGCCGGCGCCTTGCGCGGCGCGAGGTGGGCGCCCGTGTACGCCGCGAACCCGGCATGCTCCGGCTCTTCCGTCAGCACGCCGCGCATGAGGGCAGCGAGTGCGTCGTCGTCGGCTACGACATTCTGGAGCAGATCGTGGAGCCGCCGACGGGTCGCCTCGCTCGGTTTCTTGGTTCCGCCGAGAAATGCCAGCGCGACGTCCTCCAACAGCTTGAAGGCATCGTCGAGCGCTTTCCGCGCTTCGGAATCGAGCCCGAGCGTCTTCTGCACCCGCTTCGCGGCGCGTGCGGCGTCCTTCGCCACCTGCGGCCGACTCCGCGCTGCACGATTGGCGGCAAGCACGACCGGCGGCGGCTTGCGAAGAGCAGCGACAGCCGCGGCCTCGCCCTTGCGGCCGGCATCGCGCAGCTCACGAGCGAGCCCATTCCGCTCCCTCACGAAGTCGTCGGGTGCAACCGACAACAGCGCTTCGGCCTCCTGCGGGAAACCGCTCATCAAGGCAAGATCGTCGCAGTTCGTGCATGAGGCGGCGAAGATCACCGTTTGTCCGCGCATTCCGGCGGGAACGTAATTTCTCGATGCGCTGCGTCTTCGCTCTTTACCTCTGGATCGTCGCCCTGGGCTTGATCTGCGGGATCGCCGCATCGGTGGCATGAAGTCGTTCCTCCGTGAGAACGGGCTGGCGCTCTTTTTCGCCGCGCTGTTTGCCTCCACGCTCGTCGCCCAATCCTTCGCGGGGCAGCACCTGCAGAATGCCGAGCGCGCGCAGCACGACTCGGACTCGGTCTCCTGGTGGCAGTACGTCACGAGCCCGGAGTTCTGGGGCGCGGTGATGGAGAACTGGCAGTCGGAGTTCCTGCAGTTCGCGGTCTTCATCGGCGCGACGATATGGCTGGTTCAGAAGGGCTCCAACGAGTCAAAGAAGCTCGGAGACGTTGGGCTCGAGACCGACGAGCAGCAGAAGCTCGGGGCGCACACCATTCGACGCTCGCCGCTCTGGGCGAAGACCGGCGGAGTTCGCACGACGCTCTATTCCAACTCGCTGCTCCTGGTGATGACCGCGATTTTCCTGGCTTCGTGGTTCGCCCAGTCGCTCGGCGGCTGGCGAACGTTCAACACCCAGCAGCGTGAGCACTCGGACGATCCGGTGTCCTGGGGCCGCTACCTCCTCGATCCCGACTTCTGGGAGAAGACGCTGCAGAACTGGCAGTCCGAGTTCCTTGCGGTCGGTGTGATGGTGGTCTTCACGATCTATCTGCGGCAGCGGGGATCGCCTGAGTCGAAGCCGGTCGGCGCCCCGCACGACGAGACCGCGTCGTCGGGCTAGAGACCATCGCGAACACGGTTCTCCGTTTACCCAATCAGCGTCGAGGCGACCGCCGCACGTGCGATCGGCGGGAGCACGCGATGACCTCCTGGGAAGCGGCGGTACGTGACGTCGTATCCCTTGTCGCGGAGCTCTCGCACGACCGCGTCGCCGCCGCGCTCGACAGGGATGACGTCGTCGAGCGTCCCATGGGCGACGAAGACGGCTGGCTTGCCAACCCGCGCGTCCGGGAGCGCCCCACCGCCTGACAGGGCGATCACGCCGTGGAAGAGATCGCCGTTGGACAGTCCCAGCCACAGCGCCATGCCCGCCCCGGAGGAGAAGCCGCCGACTGCGACGCGGCGCTGATCGATCCGGCAGCGGGCGAACGCACGCTGCAAGGCGCGGTCGACGAAGCCCACGTCCGTCGGCTCAAGCGTCCATGCCGAACCGGTTGCAGCCGGAGCGACGATCACGAGCCCGGGAACCGTCCAGGCGCCGCGGAACGCATGGAGGCCGCCGGGTGCGCCCCCACTCCCGGCGCCGTGAAGCGCAACGAGCACAGCTCGCGGCCGTGCGGTCGCCGGCGGCGTGACGCGCATCAACGCGCGGCGACCGGCGGCGACCCGGAGCTCATATTCACCGGGTGCGCATGGCTTCGCGCCCACGCGAGGACGTGCCTCGAGGCGCAGCGGCGAGTCGGCGCCCGCGCCCGGTGCTGCGTCCTGCCCCGAGCATCCACCGGCCATTAGCGCGACGGGGAGGAGCGCGGCGGCGAGACGCATGGCTACGACGCCATCACGGCGCGAACACCCTGTGGGCTCGCTCACGAGAACCGTTCCTACTGTTGGATCACTTCGCGGGCGTCCAGCGCACGAACCATGCTGGCACGCACGCTGCCTGCAGCACGACGTCTGCCAGGTACACGCGGGACTGGGTTCTGGCGGCGAACATGTCCGCTGTGACGAAGACGAGCGCCTGAGCCGCCGCCAGAAGCTGGATCTCACCCGACGGTCGGCCGCGAACGACAGAAGCCCCGAGGACGGCGCCACACGCGGCCGCAAGTCCGCCTACGGTTCGAACGAGCCAGAAATCGGTCTTCGGGCCTGTCACCGCCTCGAAGCTGCGCCGGTGCACAATTGGCCACACCCCGCTGGCCACGAGATAGACGGAATGGCCACAGACGATCACCCGATTGCGACGGCGATATGTCCGCACGAAGACACTCCGTTGGCGCTCCCCACGTCGTTCTTTCAAAGGGACGCCGGCGAACCGCTTCACGACTCCTCGATCTCCTGTGGTACGTCGCCGCAAGCGACGACGTCGTCTGGCCGATCCGGGAGACCAACTTGGAGGCTGTAGTCGCCGTTGAGCAAAGCTGTTAGCGCGAGCTCGACCGTCGTCTCCGAGACAGCACCAATCAACTCCTCCAGCTCGAAGACGATGTCCTTGGGCGTCTCGCACGTCCCGCTACGGAGAAGAACCGGATTTGCGCCGCCGCCAGCGGGTTCGCCTTCGTCCAGGCCGTCCACCCTGACCTTCGTCTTCTCGGGCGTTTCATAGGTAAGGGTTGCCCGTACACCTGCAACGCCGGCATCGCCTACTTCGTCGAGTTCGAAGCTGACCTCGCCGGGAACGCCCGTGGGCTCCCCCTTGTTTGAGCCGCCGCACCCGGCCAGCAGAAGAAGGCCGACCAGGACGACAACGATGGTCTTCGACCGTCGGTTCACGCGACTGCCTGGTCGTCCCTGACTCGCGCCGCGCCGCGGGCGAACGCCTCTGCCGCAGCGTTCAGGCGTAGCGTCTCGAGTTCGACCCCTTGCGCTCTCGCGGATTCCACAAGTGCCTCGAGGTCGATGTCCTCGAGGCTCACGTCCGCTCGTTTGAGCGCCGTCCATAGTGCTTCCTTGCCGCGTACACCGACGACGAGTGTCTCGAGCTCGACCACGCTGCTAAGAGGGGAGCGCGCGAAGAGCTTGCCGTTGAGCTTCAGCCGACCTGCGCGCTCCGCCATGCGCACCATCCCCACCTTCATCCTGCTTGGCGATGTGGAGAGTTGCCGCATCACGCTCTCGAGAGCGTTTCTGTCACGAGCAATCTGTTGTGCGAGCGGATGTCTCGGGCCAAGAGCCCTCCTCGCTAACGCCAGGCCGCCGGCGGATGCAGCGTGGTGGTCCTGCAGGTAGATGCTGAGCAGTCGCGGGTTCATGGACTGCCCTGTTGCCCGCTGGCGTCTAGAACCAAACGACAAGGGTTTCAACGCACAAACACCGCGCGGGGGAGATGCCTTACGTCCGCGTCAGCTCCATTCTGCGATGAACGACGGGCGGCTTGTCTGGCAGGGGATCGCCTTCGGGCAGCGTCCGTCGCACTGGATCCTCTGCCGACCGGCACGACCCAACACTGAGGTCACAGACACGCAGGTGTACGCCACACCAGGTCGCCCCCCACAGCACGCGCAGGATGGAAAAGCAGAGCAGCGCAAACTGCACTCTGGTGCGTGGACTTGGACGTGCTCAAGAAGCTCTAAATGCACGTTCGTCGGATCGTCGAGCGCCCGGAGGAAATCGACGCGGGGTCGACGATCGAGTGCGAGCTCCTCGTCTCGCCGGCCGCCGACCTGGAACACCAGTACGCGGAGGCGAAGACCAGCTCAAGAATCGCGAGAACGCATCCTTCACGTGGGGTTTGGCGCGCAGGCATCGCGGGAAGATCCCCGGTCGTCCAAGACGTCAGACCAAAGGAGCAGGCGCATGTCAACTAAAACGAGTGGCAGTAACCCGAGCGGGGCTGCCGCAGAAGTGAAGGACAAGGGCGAGGAGCTCGTCTCCACTGCCCAACAGCAGATCACATCCAAGGCCAACGAGCTGGGCGGGGATGCCATGTTCCAGATCCGCGAGCAACTCGGCCAGCGCTCCACTCAGGCGGGCGAACAGCTGCAGTCGATCGGAAAAACCCTTCAGTCCGGCGCCAATCAGCTCCGCAGCGAAGGAAACGATGTCCCGGCGAGAATCGTGCAGGAGGTCGCTCGGCGCGCCGACGATGTTGGCGATTATCTCCAGTCCGCGGAGGCCGACCGGATCCTCGGCGACATCGAGGGATTCGCCCGAAGGCGCCCTTGGCTCACGGCGGGCGTAGGCGCGCTCGCAGGACTTCTCGCCTCACGATTCGTCAAGGCCTCGGGCAACCGCCGCTACGAAGGTGCCCGCAGCAACGGCAGTGGCTACTCGCCTTCGATGCGAAGCCTCACCAGCGGGGATACCTAGATGACGATCGTCGACAGTGACGTGGCGCGTCAACGCTCGACCGTCCAGCTGGTCAAGGATCTCACGCATCAGGCGACCACTCTGGTTCACCAGGAGATCGAGCTCGTGAAGGTCGAGTTGAACGAGAACCTCGAGCTCGCGAAGGCAGAGTTGGCCGACAAGGGAAAGAAGGCCGGTGCGGGCGTCGCAGTACTCACGGCGGCGGGAGTCGCCGGGCTTCTGGCTCTGGGGACGTTCACGGCGTTCGTCGTCCTTGCACTCGATGGCGTCATGCCCAATTGGGCTGCCGCACTGTGTGTCGCCGCGCTATGGGCGCTCGTAGCCGTGCCTTTAGCGCTATACGGCCGCAACAAGATCCAGGAAGTGGGCACGCCTGTGCCCGAAAAGACAATCGAATCGCTGAAGGAGGACGTGGCATGGCTCACACATCAGACCAGCTGAAGAGCGAGATCGGGCAGACTCGCGAGCAGCTGAGCGAAACCGCCGACGCGCTCGCGTACAAGGCTGACGTCCCGACCAGGACCAAGGACTGGATCGGAGACAAGAAGGACGCCGTCGTCTCGACGGTGAGCGGGGTCGCCTCGAAGGCAGGCGAGATCACACCCGACGGTGCGGAGGTCGGTCAGAGCATGAATCGCATGAAGCGGCTGGCAGAAACGAACCCGGTCGGCTTGGCAATCGGCGGTGCAGCGGTCGGTTTCATTGCGGGCCTGCTCATGCCCTCCACTCGCATGGAAGACGAGCGGATCGGGCCGATGGCCGACGACGTGAAAGCGACGGCGGCGGACGCGGGACGGGAAGCTCTCGAGCGCGGGAAAGACGTCGTGCAGGAAGCCGGCGCCACCGCCATCGAGACGGCGAAGGAACGGGGTCTCGAAGAGGGCGAGGAGTTGTCCGAGAGCCTGCAGGAAAAGGCTCGCGAACTCTCGCCCAAAGAGGCGCCGACGGCTGGCACGGCAACCTCGGTCACGCCACGCTAACGAGAAGTGAGCCAAGGATGTGCAATTCCGACGGAACCCACCTGCAAACGCCACGGCGGCGTTTGCGGGTGGGTCGAGCGGGTGAGCGCGCCCAGTGGAACCACGTGATCCGCTTCGCGCTCCGACCGGCGCCAGCAGTCGGGTGCGCGCATACGGCTGCTCGCCCGGCTGCCTTCTACTCTCACTCGCGGTGTCGGTCTTCCTTACGATTCTCGTCAACGTCTTGATCCGTCTGTTCTAGACGCTGCGTGACAAGGCCGATCAGCCCATCCGTCGTCACCGAGTATCGGCCGGAGTTTTCTCCGGCGTAATCCCGCTTCGTCGGACGGGTCGCGGGTTACGCTGAGCGTCGCGCCGTAGGCTCAGCCCATTCGTTCGTGGCGTGCCCTCGCCCTCGGATGCAGTGCCCATAGGCCGAAACACGCACTCGCGATCTCTACCAGCTGACCGTGTCGGGCGAACTCCGATCGCGAAGCTAAACGGAGACGCTGACTGGCGACGTCGCGATCCACACGGCGGTGAGGATGAAGACCGCGCAGCCCATCGAGAGCATCACGACGCGCAGCCTCCGCGAGGCCAGCTTGGTGCTCATACCTGCGAAGAAGAGCGCCGACGCGAACAGAACGACGCCGAGCACGTAGTTCGACGCGCGCTGGATGTCTCGCCGCGCCTCGGCGGCGTAGACCTCGGCTTCGGCGCTGAGCTGCTCTGATTCCTCGCGCGCCTCGAGCTTGTACTGCGGCATGGCGAACGGCGTCGGCGGAGCATTCGGATTCTTGAGCGGCCTGGTCGCAACCCACGCGTCGACGGCCGGTTTGAACTCCGGGCGAAATCGCGTGAAGTAGAAGGCCGCAAGCTCCGTCTTGTCCTCGGCGTAGGCATTCACCCAGTTCGTGAACACGGACACGTCGACGACCGTCTGCGCATTCGCGAGTCCCGCCTCCTTGGCGGACTCGATCCGCAGCGCGTTTGCGCGTGCACCCGCCTTCGCCTGCTCGCCGTTCCATCTGGTCGACTGGTAGCCGCTCCAGGCCGTCGCCACCGTTGCCACGGCGAGGAGCACTGTGGCGACGAGCTCGACTCGGTCGCGACCGCCCGCAGCGTTCACGGAGACACCGGGACGCCGGCCGCGTCGCAGGGGAGCTCCACCTCGGCATCGACGGCTCTCAGCGCTTCGTCGATCACTCGCAGCGAGCGTTCCATGGCGACCGGTTGGAGTCCGCCCACGCCGTCGTGGTAGGGCGAGTTCAGCCCGTTGAGCAAGAGGAGCAGCACCGTGATCACCGAAATCGTCGAGCCGATAAGCATGCCCTGGACGACGGCGCGCTCGGCGCGGTCGGCGAAGAAGAGCATGAAGACGAAGATGACGCCCGCGATGAAGAACAACACGATCCAGAGCGGGGTCGGGATGACGCCGGCCGCGCCATGGACTCGATCCCGGCGCGCTTCCTCCCGCGCCGATGTCTGCTCGAGCCACTTGTCGTAGTGGGATTGCTCGATCGCGGACTGAGGCCGAGTGGATTGAAGCGTGCGAAAGAGCCTCACTCCCCACGGGTTGATCGCGTCGCCCTGCGTGCCGGCGTTCATCCGGTCCCACTCGTCGTTGACCACTGAACGCCCGTAGCAGACGAGCTCGGAGGTCAAGTCACTTCGGGCTGTTCGGGGGAAGAACTGTGCGTTCTCGACTTGCTGCACGAGGATCAGAGCTTCTTGCTCGGCTCCGACCCGCGACTGGTCGTAGCTCGCGAACGCGAGAAAGACGATGAAGCCGAGCAGCACCGAGAACCCGGTCGCCAGCACTCCGAAGACACCTGCGGCGCGATCTCCGTCCTCGAAGTAGCCGCCTTCGGGAGCTCGACGGCGCACGAGCAACAGCGCCGCCACCGCCACACCGGCCACGGCGGCCGTGATGAGGAACGCCCAGACGAGGTTCATTGCCGCCGCCGAGCTCTACGACGCGCTGTCGGAACGGAGAGTCATGGCTACGCGGGCTGCCCGGCGGGTTCGCCCACTCGTATCTCTTCGCTCTGCGCGCCCTCGCCTTGACCGCCCTGGAGCTGCTGGCGCCACTGGGCGAGGATCCCGTGCACGCTGGCTGCCCCGAGGATCGGGCCCTCCGGAACCTCGAGGTGAGCTGGGTGGAGGATGAACGGCCGCGTCTGGAGGCCGCCGATGCCTCCGTGGAACGAGATCAACTCCTCGAAGGCGCAGCCCTCGTCGAGATCGGCGTCGTAGAAGCTCCCGACCATGATGTCGCCGACGTGCGCGAAGCCGTCGGTGCGGAGCAGGTGCTTCGGCGCATGCGGCGAGAAGTGCGCGAGCGGATCCTCGCCTTCGACCCGGCCTTGCGCGACGTAGTTGGTGCCGTTGGCACCGAGCGCGACAGCGCCGTGCTCGGACGAGCGAACGAGCAGCCAGCCCACGTGGGGGTGTGCCCGGAGAGCGGGCAGGAGCTGCGGATGCCGCTCGTCGATCTCCTCCATCGTGAGTCGGCGGCGCTCCTCCATCAGGTAGACGAGGCCGAGATTCCCAGAGCCCATCACCACGACGTCGCGATCGGAGACGTCGTTCTTGGGCTTCTTCTTCTTCTCGGATGTCGTACCCGTCGCCTCGGTGAGTGCGAGGCTGACCATCGAGTGCTGCTCGTCCCCACCTGCGATGCCGGAGACGTCGCCGCGTGCAAGCGAGCGATCGACGAGCTCGTCGAGGCCGTATCCGTTCCGCTGCTTGAAGGTCGCACCCTGGGTCTGCCCGTGGTCGGAGAGGACGACGATCTCGTACGGCCGGGGCGCGTACTTGGTCGCGAGCTCGATGTGGCCGAAGTGATCGTCGAGTTTGCGCAGCGCCTCGAGCGTGTCCGCGCGTTCGAGCCCCGAGTGATGCGCGACCTCGTCGTAGCTCGAGAACGTCGCGTACACAGCTGGGCGCCCGCGCATGATGTCGGTGAGCACGCCCGACACGATCAGGTCGCGCACGAAGACGCACAGCGCTCCCCGCATCAGCGGGTAGATCCCGCCACGGTGGCCGCGAGGCTGCACGTCGCGGCGAATTGCCCGCAGCGCGGCCGTCCATTCGAGAATGACCTCCCAGCCGAAGAGGACGAGTGTGCGCGTCGCGTTGTCGCCGTTCGCGAAGAACGCGCGGTAGCCCGGGTTGGCCTTCTTCTCTGCGTCCATGCGGCTGACGGTGAGGATCACGTCCTCGGCCTCGCCCGACAGGAGATTGCCACGGCTCGCGCCTCCGTCGGTGAGAAGGCCGATGCCCGTCCCAAGCCGACGCTCGAGCTCTGCGCAGTCCGGAGGCGCCGAGCACGTCATCATCGTCGCAGTCTCCTTCTCGACCCAGCGGAACGCGGAGATGTCCTCGTTGGATCCGAGGAGGATGCCCGCCTGGCTGGCCCCCGTCTGCGAGGAAAGGTCGGTCTCCCACTCGGCGAGTTTGTGCGTCTCGCGCGCCCAGCGGGCCATGTTCGGTGCGTTGCCGTCGCGCATCGCGCGCTGGAGCACGGGCTTCGCCAGACCGTCGATCTCGAGGTAGATGATCCCCGGGACGTCCGTCGAGGCGATGATGCCCTGGCGCTTGGCGATCCGTCGCGAAGTGCGGATCGACCCCATGTCGTCCGAGCCGAGGAGCACGGCGAGCACGAGGCTCACGGCGGCGACGATGAAGGCGGCGAGGAGGGCCCAGCCGAAGTTGTCGACGGTGAACGAGTCGGCCACCTCGCCGGCGATCTGGAGTATGAGCGCGTCCGCGATGAGCACGAGCAGGAAGCCGAAGACGAGCGTGAGCGGCAACCGCAGAGCGGCGAGGATGGGCGGGATGACGGCGTTCAGCACGGCGACGATCGCTGCGACGACGAGCGCGCCCCAGAAGTGCGTGATGTCGAGGCCCGGCAGCGCCCAGGAGGCCACCATCAATGCGACGCCCGTCGCGAACCACGAGACGAGAAGCGGGAACAGCTTCAGGCGCGGACGCTCGGGCTGCCAGGAGTGGCCGTACGTCGGCTCGGGGTCGCTAGTCGTCATGGTCTCCTCTTTCGGTCGCTGGTGACGAGGCATCTTCGGTGATCGCGTCGCTGTGGTGGCGGTGGAACAGGCTGTGGTGCCCGGACTCCACGCCCTCTGCCTTCTTCTCGGCCTTCTTCTCGCGTGCTCGGCCGTCTGCTCGGCGACCTTGACCTTCGCGTCGGCGTACGACTGGGTGACGAGCTGCTTGCCACCCTTCCAGCCGAGACGGAGTCCGGAGTCGTCGTGACGGACTCCCGTTCGCGTTACGCGCTGACGGACCGCACGACGCACCTGAAGCCAAGGTGCGTCGTCGACGAGTCGACTGCCTGGCCCTGTCGCGCGGCCGGCCTGTAACGGAGGCAGTAGTTCGGCGCACACAGATGTGAGCCGCCCTTGATCACGCGGCGGGGGAGCGCCTCGCCGGGGACAGCCTCGGGCGACGAGACCCGTGGGTTGTGCGGCACGCAGCATGGGCTCTCCACCTCGTCCGAGTGGCGCTGCACGAACCAGTCCGACGTCCACTCCCAGACGTTCCCGGTCATGTCGTGCAGGCCGTATCCGTTCGGCGCGAACGTGCCGACGGGCGACGTTCCTGCATAGCCGTCGAGCGTCAGGTTCTGCCAGGGGAACTCGCCCTGCCACGTGTTCGCCATCGCGTTCCCTTCCGGGAAGTGCTCGTCCCCCCAGGCGAACACCGCACCGTCGAGTCCGCCGCGCGCCGCGTGCTCCCACTCGGCTTCGCTCGGGAGTTCCTTCCCCGCCCAGGACGCGTAGGCCTCCGCATCCTCGTGGGCAACGTGCACGACCGGGTGCTGGTCGCGGCCGTTGACCGACGTTCCCTTTCCACCCGGCCGCTTCCAGTACGCGCCAGGGACGTAGTCCCACCAGTTGCGGTGGTCGCTCAGGTCGACCGGGCCCGTAGAGGCGCGAAAGACGAGGGAGCCGGGCACGAGCAGCTCGGGATCGGCGTCGGGATAAACCCCCGGGTCGAGCGGTCTTTCGGCGAGCGTCACGTACTTCGTCTCGCGGACGAACCGGCGAAACTGCGCAACCGTGACCGGGGTCTCGTCCATCCAGAGCCCGTCGACCGAGACCGACTCGACGGGCTGCTCCTCGGGGTAGAAGTCCTCGGAGCCCATCGCGAACGTACCTCCGGGAACCCAGCGCATGCCCGGAGCAGGAGGCGGGGCGCTGTCGGGGGCGGCTCCCGGGACGTCGCGCGGCCTCGCGGACACGCTGCCCTCTTAGTCGGGCTGCGGCGTCGTCCGCAGGACGGTGTTTCGGACGACCTCCACGCCGGCGACGATGAGCGCGACCAGGAGGACCGCCATGAACCACCCACGGGCGATCTGCGGAGCGACCAGGACAAGGGCGAGCAACGCAACCGCGGCGATCGCGTACGTCGTCGGCCGGCTCGCCAGGACAGGCGCCGCAGCGGTACGCGCCTGCGCGGCACGTCCGGTCTCTCCGACGAACCACACTCCGACCAGCGTGACTACGCCCAGGATGATCCACACCCACGCCCGATCGGCGAGGACCTGGGTCAGGATGTCCCAAGCCTCGTTCGCCGCCGGCTCGACCGCATCGTCCTTCACGAGCTCCTCGACCAGGTAGTTGCCGGCAAAGCGGCGGACGGCCAGCAGCAGAAGTCCGACGACGAGCAGTCCAAGGGCAATGGCACGGAGCTCCAGTCGGCGACGGCCGCGAGCGAGCCAGACTGCGAGGGCCGCGACGGCGAGCGCGACGATCCACATCCAGTCCGCGACGGCCCGGAGGGCCTTCGTGGCCGTCTGCGCAGTCTCGAGCTGGCTCTTCTCGATGATCGCGATCTTCCCCGAGGACTCGGGCAGCCTCTCGGCGACGCGCCCGATCACCGCCACCTGGTCACCGAGCTCGATCACGATCGGGTTGAGGTCGAGGACGACGGCGCCGCCTTCGGTCTGGATGAACGTCGTGTCGTCGTCCAGCAACCGCACCAGCTGGCGCTGCGTCGCGGTCGTCGTCTCCACCCACACGCTCTGCACGCGCGGCCGCTCGAGTGCGGCGTCCGCTGCTCGATCTGCGCCCGAGCGGGCGAGACCTGCGAGCACGGGCGCGAGTCCTTGTTGTGCGGTGGGCAGTCGCTCGGCGATCGCCGCCTCGACGTCGACGTTCTCGAACAGCGTGTCGACGGACTTGGCTGCGACCTGCGTTCGGATCTCGTCGTTCTCGATCATGCTCCGCGAGATCGTCTCGAAGCCCTCCTCGTCGAGAGCCGTGTGCTCGACATAGAACGCGACCATCCCCACCAGCGCGAGCAGGATCGCCAGGACCGTGAGCACGCGGGCGCCGATCACGCGCATCCGCGATCGCCCCCTGTCCCTGCTATTGCATCGCTAGAGGTCATCGCTAGCGGGCAGAGACGATGAGCGTGGTGAGCCACCCGATGAATCCTATTGCTCCGAAGGGCATGATCGCCACAACGCCTGCTGATGTACCGAAAAGCGCCGCAGAAGCGGCGTAGAGCAGTACGGCGGCCAGCAGGCTCACGACGACGGGCGCGATCACGTCACAGTCCCAAGCGTTCGTTGCGTCCGTCGCGTCACTCAGTACGCCGCGGCTGCTGCGGTCTTGTCCGAGACCATGTACGCGACGATCAGCGCGGCAGGGAAGAAGACCAGGCTGAAGATGAAATACCAGAAGAAGCTGTGTCCCCTCCGTTCACGAGTGCGCGTGGGAGACTGGCGTCGTTGTGACGTCGCTCACCGGCTTGACTGGTTTCGACTGGGCGCTTGCGCAGCTCTTTGCGGTTGCGTTTGCACTCGTCGTGGGCTCCTTCCTGTGGAGGTCGGAGGGAACTCGAGTGCTCGGAGCCCTCGTCGTGCCGTTCGTCGTGGGGGCCAGTGCCTGCTCTCTTCTTGTCTGGCTGTACCGAGACGAGTCGCCGTACGCGGTGAGCAGATTCGGCGAACGCCCCGCCGCACTCGGTGTCGCCGGAGCGATCGTCTTCGTCGGGGCAGCCGTCGCGGACTTTCTCGTCACGCGCGTTTCGGAACTCCCTGTGTCTCAGGTGCCGGGGCGCCCCACGCACGCTCGGGATCTTTCGATGGCGGTAACGCTGCTGCTCCTCGGTGGGGTCGGCGTGGCGGGCCTCGCGCGACTCGACGAACGCACGACTTCTGCCTACGAGCTCTCGTTGATCGACTCGATCGGCGGCGCCGCGATCGTGGAGGATTTCGTGCTTCAGGATCAGCCGCTGGATCTCGCGATGCGCAACGAGTCGGACGGATACGTCTCCTTCGGAGGAGGCTCCATCGCGCGTTTCATCCTTCCCAGGGCTTCCGGTGGCGAACTCGAGATCGTCACCGTTGCCGAGGGTCTGGCGCTCCCGCGTGGCATCGCGATCGTCGACGACACGCTGATCGTGGCCGAGCTGGGTTCGCTGCCTTGCAGGCAGGTGTTCCCGTGCAAGGGCGAGAACGTCGAAGGGGCCTCTTCGGTCGAGGACGGTGAGCGCGAGATCCTTCGCGACTCGCGCGGACGGCTGCTCGCGTTCGACATTCGTCCGGACGGCACCCTTGCCCGGCGTCGAGTGCTCCTCGAAGACCTACCCGTCGCAAACACCGATCACGGTGTGAACGCAGTGCAGACGGGCCCAGACGGCCGCGTGTACGTCACCGTCGGAAACGTGGACAGGCTCGCCGAGACGGACCGGACGGCTGCCGAACGCGCACGCCCGAACTTCGAGCTGTTGGGAACGGTTCTCTCGCTTCGGCCGGACGGTCGGGACGTACAGGTCGTCGCAACCGGTCTTCGGAACGTCTACGACCTGGCTTTCGACGATGCAGGAAGGCTGTACGGCGTCGACAACGACGGGTCGACGGGAGGAGGATGGCGTCGCGAGGAGGTGCTCCAGATACGGCGCGGCGACGACTTCGGCTATCCCGACGACGGCACGTACGGTCCGCGCACGCGGCGGACGGCTCCAGCCTTGTGGGTGCTGGAGACGGCCGGTTCCGCGGGTGTCGAGTGGGTGCGCCTCGGGGGTGAGCCCAGGCTCATCGTCGGAAGCTGCTCCGACGTGTATTCCGTCGAGCTTGCCGTCGTTGGAGAGGCAGCCGTCATCCGCGAGGCGCAACCGGTCACACGCATGCTGTCCGTCCCTGGCTGTGTCACGGGCATCGAGCGTGTGGCGGACGACGTCGTTGCGATGACCCTCTTCACGTTCGGTGGATCGCCGCGTCTCTACCTCGTCGACCTCGGCAGCTGATCCCCAGGGGCTACGTCGTTCGCGGTCGCGAGGCGTCCCACAGGAAGTACGCGAGAAGCCCGATCAGCGGGATCACGAGGATCGCCACGATCCAGAGCACCTTGCCCAGGACGCCGAGGTCGTCTCGGCGGATCACTCGTACGGCGACGAGGAGCCAGACGAAGATGAACGTGAGGAGGGCTGCAGTGGCGAGGCCCTGCCCGAACGTGTACGCGAGGAGCACGGACCTAGCCTAGACGGGCTAGTCGTGGATCCGCGCGATGAGGTCCTCGCGCTTCAGCACCTTGACCTCGAGGCCACCGAGTCGCACGTCGTAGCCGGCATGCCGGGGGAAGAGCACCTTGTCGCCGGCCTCGACCCCGGTCGCGTCCGCGCCGACTGCCGTCACGATCCCGGTGCGGCACGGCGCAGTCTCGGTCGCGGACGCGGGGAGGATCAGTCCGGCACGCGTCTCCGACTCGTCCGACACCGGCTGGATCACGACGAACTCGTCGAGCGGCTCGAGTGTGGCGTCGATGCTCCTGGACTCCTCGATCACGTGCCTAAGAGTACGCCTAGAGGCCAGATCGGAAATTGACGCGTCGTCGGGGGCGGTCACGACCAAGCCGGGCGTCGCACGTACGTGTTGTGCAGGCTTAAGCCTGCACAACGCGCGCGGGTGGCGATCCGGCGCCGTGTCGTGGCCGCCAGCGGGCCCGCGTGAATTTCTGATCTGGCATCTAAAGGCGTCCGGCCTCGACGATTCGCTGCAGGAACTGCTGCGTCCGCGGCTCGCGGGGTGCGCCGAAGATCTCCGCCGGCGAGCCCTGCTCGAGGATCACACCGGCGTCGAGGAAGCACACCCGGTGGGCGACGTCGCGGGCGAAGCTCATCTCGTGCGTCGCGATGAGCATGGTCATGCCTTCGCCGGCGAGCTCGCGGATGACCTGGAGCACCTCGGCGACGAGCTCGGGGTCGAGAGCGCTCGTCACCTCGTCGAACAGCATGAGGTTCGGCTGCATCGCGAGGGCGCGCACGATGGCGACGCGCTGCTGCTGCCCGCCGGACAGTCTGTCGGGATACTCCTCGCGCTTGTCGGCGAGACCGAAGCGGGCGAGGAGCTCGTCGGCTCGCGACTCGGCCTCCGCGCTCGACAGTCCGAGCGCCTTTCGCGGCCCGAGCGTGATGTTCGCGACGACGGACATGTGCGGGAAGAGGTTGAACGACTGGAAGACGATCCCGATCCCGCGCCGTACGGCGTTGACGTCGACACCCCGGGCCGTGACCTCCTCACCGCGCACGGCGATCCGTCCGCTGTCGATCGGCTCGAGCAGGTTCACGCACCGCAGGAGCGTTGACTTCCCGGAGCCCGACGCGCCGATGAGGCAGACCACCTCGTGCTCGGCGAGCTCGAGGTCGATGCCGCGCAGCACCGCGAGCGACCCGAACGACTTGTGCACATCCTGCATCGCGAGCGCAGTGCCGGTCACACGAGCCTCGCGCCCTGCTGACGTCGCTTGTCGCGCGTTACGAGCCAGTCGGTGAAGCGCGCCATCGGGATCGTGAGCGCGATGAAGATGATCGCCGTCGCGATGTACGGCGTGTAGTTGAACGACGCAGCGACTTCGATCTGCGACTGCCGGAACGCCTCGACGACGCCGAGTAGACCCACGAGCGCTGTGTCCTTCTGGAGGCCGATGAAGTCGTTCAGGAGCGGTGGGATCACGCGGCGCACGGCCTGCGGAATGACGACGAATCGCAGTGCCTGCCCGTGGGTCAGCCCGAGCGATCGCGCCGCGGCTGCCTGGCTCGGGTGCACCGAGTCGATGCCGGCGCGGTACACCTCGGACACGTATGCCGAGTACACGAGGACGAGTGAGACGACACCCCAGAAGAGCGGGTCGATCGGCACTCCCGGCAGCGCGAGCGCAGGGATGCCGAAGCCGAGGATGTAGATCACCAGGATCGTCGGGACGCCCCGGAAGAGGTCGACGTACACGACCGCGAGCGCGCGGATCGGGAAGAACACCGGCCCGGGAAGGCCTCGGAGAACGGCGATCGCGAGCGCGAAGACGAGGATGAACACCTCGGCGATCAGGAAGATCTTCACGTTGATCCAGAACGCCGAGAGGATGTCGGGAAAGGCTTCCTCGAACTCCTGGCGGTCGAAGAACGCCTGCTTGACGTCGTCCCATCCGGACGAGTTGACGACGACGAGCGCGATGACCGCGACGAAGAGCGCAGTCGAGACGAGGGCGACGGCGACGCTTCTGCCGCCGCCGCCCGTCGTCAGGCTGCCGAGGATCCTCGAGCCGCGATTCTCGTTCAGCTCGGGGCTACTTCAGGATCGGGGCACCCGTCCGCCCCAGCCAGCGCACCTCGAGCTTCTTGAGCGTGCCGTCCGCGCGCATCGCGTTCACGGCCTTGTTGATGCAGCGAACGAGCGGGTTGCCCTTCTGGAAGACGAGGCCGAAGTTCTCCTTGACGCCCTGCGCCGGGAGTCGGCCCACGACCGTCGAGCCCGGGATCTGGACGTTCGTGACGTAGCCCATGCTCGGGAAGTCGTGAACCATCCCGTCGATCTGCTTGGTCTTGACCGCCGTCACGACGTCGTTGACCGAGTCGTACACGCGCGGAGACTGATCCGGCTTGATGTAGCGCACGATGTAGTCGTAGCTCGTCGTCCCGACCGACGCTCCGAGGCGGTACTTCTTGAGACCGGCCAGCGAGCGGACCTTCGAGATCGGATTCGCCTTCAGTGCTGCCACTGCCTGGTTCACGACGTAGTAGGACGTACTGAACGTGACGGCCTTGCGCCGCTCAGGCTTGTTGGAGACCTGTGCGATGTAGAAGTCGAACGACTTCTTGCCGGGCGCGAAAGACTTCAGGAACGGCACTGCCTCCCATGTGACCTGCGCCTTCGTGAAGCCGAGCCGCTTGGCGATCCCGTATGCGACCGCGGACTCGTAGCCCTTGCCCGTCGTCGGGTCGTTGATCTCCCAGTCCTTCGACTTGGAGCCGCCGGTCCACCATGGGTCGAAGGCCGGGTTGTCCGTCGCGAGGCTGAGCTTCCCCTCTTCGACGAGGTTGAGGCTGGCCTTCGCGCAGCCGGGAATCGCGGACGGAGCGGCCGGGTTGCCGGTCGCGGTCGCCGCTAGGACCAGGGCGAGAGACGTAAGGGCCACACCGAAGATCGCTAGACGCATCGTTACTCCTCGAGACGGGGGACTCCAGCCGCGCGAGCGTACCACTGCATTCTGGATAGCGTGCCCTCATGCCGAGTCCTTTCATCGAGCTCGAGGTGGGGGAGCGGGTCGTCAAGCTGACGAACCCCGACAAGGTGCTCTTCGCGAAGGCGCGCAAGACCAAGCGCGATCTCGCGGAGTACTACATCGCGGTCGGCGAGGGGATCGTCCGGGCGCTGTACGAGCGCCCGACGCAGCTACGCCGCTTCCCGGACGGCGTCACGGGCGAGGCGATCTACCAGAAGCGCGTCCCCGAGAAGCGGCCCGAGTGGGTCGAGGCCGCGCGCGTCACCTTCCCTTCGGGCCGGCACGCAGACGAGCTCTGCGTCACCGAGCTTGCGCAGGTGATCTGGGCCGCGAACCTCGCCGTCGTCGACTTCCATCCGTGGCCGTCGCGGCGGCGCGACACGGAGCACCCGGACGAGCTGCGCATCGACATCGATCCGCAGCCGGGGACGACGTTTCGCGACGGCAAGACGGTGGCTGCGCTCGTCCGCGAGGTGCTCGCGGAGATCGGCTTCACGGGCTGGCCGAAGACCTCGGGCAACCGCGGCATCCACGTCTTCTGCCGGATCGAGCCGAACTGGGAGTTCCCGGTCGTCCGCCGCGCAGCGCTTGCGTTCGCCCGCGAGGTCGAGCGCCGGCTGCCGAAGAAGGTGACGACCGCGTGGTGGAAGGAGGAGCGCGGCAAGCGCGTCTTCATCGACTACAACCAGAACGCGCGCGACCGCACCGTAGCGTCGGCGTACTCGGTGCGCGGGCGACCCGACGCGACGGTTTCCGCTCCCGTCACCTGGGACGAGCTCCCGGACGTCGAGACCGAGGACTTCTCCATGACGACGATGCCGGCGCGGTTCACCGCGATAGGAGACGTGCACGCAGGGATCGACGACGCCGTGTGCGATCTGCGCGTCCTCCTCGAGTGGGTCGAGCGCGAGGAGCAGGAGGGCGTCGGCGAGGCTCCGTATCCGCCGAACTTCCCGAAGATGCCCGGCGAGCCGCCACGCGTGCAGCCGTCGCGCGCGCGGAAGACCGACGCGCCCTAGCGGACGCTCGCAGTCGCGGGCGCGTAGGCGGGCTTCGAGGCCGTCGCCCGAACGCGGACGGCGGGCGCTTGCACCAGCGTGGTCCGTCCGCTGGCATTCGTCTTCAGCGTCTTTCCGCCGGCCTTCACGGTGGCGCCCGCGACGGGGTCGCCCGCGTCGGTGACGCGGAAGACGATCCTCGTGTCCGACCTCGACCCGGTCAGCGATAGCTTCGGCCAGACCTGCTGGTGCCAGAGCGCCTGCCCTCCGGGGCCTTGCATGTTCGCAATCAGATCGAGCGGTCCGGCCGAGCCCTCGCCGTTCAAGCGGAAGATCGCCGCCCCGTCGGGGGCCGGATCGCGTTGACCGCGCCGAGCCTGGATGCCGAGCGGTTCGTCCGTGCGGCGTAGATCGTGCCGTTCTGCTCCCACATGAGCCAGAGACGCCCTTCGGGTGCCGCAGCGACGTTCGCGTGCTCGTTGCGGTCTGCCTTGAAGACCAGCCGTGGCTTCGCCGTGTCGACCTTCCACAGCGCGAGCGACTTGAACGTGGGGTAGCCCTGTCCGTAGAAGAGGTAGACGCCCCCGGCGCCGATCCGTCCCGTGAGCGACGTGCGGTTACCGGGGTAGAGCGAGCTCTTGCCGACCACCGAGCCCTGCGCGAGGCGCCGTCCGCCCTGGGGCCCGCTCGGACCGATTGCGTTCACATGGAGACCGCCCCCTACGTCCTCGTTCGAGTAGAAACCCACCCAGGCCTGGCCGCTCGCCGCGTCGACGGCGATCTCGGGTCTATTGAGGCAGCAGCCGGTTTGCGGGATCCTCCCGTCGGCGACAGCCGGGTCGATCCCGTAATGGAAGCCGAGGCCCGGGGTTCCCGACCAGGCCGAGATCGGTGTGCCGTCCTTTGCGAGGCCGGCTCCTGCAACGCCGGTCGCGTACGCGGACGTCGACTGCGCCGCCTTCCCCAGCTTGAGTGTCCACGGAGCTCCCGACGCCGGGGCGGTTGCGGTGTTCATCGAGTTGTTCGTCTCGCCCGTATTGGTCGAGCGGATGCCGCCGAAGAAGGCGCGCAGCGAACCGTCCGGCATCCGAAGCACGTCCGGGTGAGACATCGCCTCCCAGCCGCCAAGGGCGACGGCGTCCGCGCCGACCTTCCCGGCTGCGCTGACTTCGAGGTGGATCAGGTCTTCCTTCGTGCCGTTGCGTCTCTGGTAGACGACGTGCAGCACGCCATCCGCCGTGCGCGCGAGCCCGGGCTCCGCGAAATTGATGACCGTTCCGGGCAGCCGCGTCCACTGGCCTCGCGGGCCTGCTGACGCCGATGTGACGGCGAGGAGGAGCGTCGCAGCGACGGCGACCGTAACGACGCGGAAACCGCGCATCACGATGAGCCTACTCCTCTCGGCGCGAACTGACTACCGGAGTAACGACGCCACCGAGTCCCGGGCTCGCACCGGCGGCCGCAGCTCGTGCCATGTGCACTGCGCAGCGTCCTTGTCGTCGCGGAAGCGGATGAGCTTCGTGCCGTGCCGGAAGCGGTTCGACTGCACCTTGTCGTAGCGCACCTCGACCACGAGCTCGGGCCGCACCGGCGACTCCTCGAGCTCGCCGCCGCCCCAGCGGTTCGGCTCGGAGAACCGGCGCTCCGGAGCGTCCTCGAGCAGCGGGAGCACGCGCGTCGCGATCTCGTCGTGCCGCGCGGGCGCGACCGCAGCCGAGCCGACGTAGTCGACCTCGCCGTCGTCGCGGTAGAGACCGAGCAGGAGCGTGGCGATGCGGTCGGGCTTCGACTTCCAGCGCACACCGACGACCACGCAGTCGGCCGTCTTCTCGGGCTTCACCTTCACGACGCCGTCACGCGAACCGGGCAGGTATCCGACGTCGCGCCGTTTTGCGATCACACCGTCGAGTCCGATCGCCTCGAAGCGCTCGAGCCAGCCGAGCGCTTCGTCGCGATCGCGTGAGGCGGGGGAGAGCTCGAAGCGCTTCGCGCTGCGCTCGAGGAGAGCCCGGCGCTTCGAGAGCGGCTCGTGCCAGGCCTCGACGCCCTTCCAAACGAGAACGTCGAAAGCGATGAAACGTGCCGGGATCTCGCCTGCGAGCCGGTTGATACGGCTCTCAGCTGGATGGAGCCGCATCTGCATGGCGTCGAAGTCGAGGATGCCGTCGCGCTCGATGACGATCTCCCCGTCGAGCGCCGACATGGGCGGCAACAGCTTCTCGAGCGGCCGCAGCTCGGGGAAGTAGCGCAGCAGCGGGCGTGCGTTGCGCGACCAGAGACGTAGCTCGCCGGTACCGTTCTCGAGGAGCCCGCGGAACCCGTCCCACTTCGGCTCGTACTGCCACTCGTCGCCGTCCGGCAGCTCGCGCACGAGCTCGGCCTCCATCGGCGGGAACGGGATCGACGCGTGCAGGTCGTCCGGCCGCTCGACGGGCTTGCGCGGGCCGATGCGAGACCGGGCCATGGTCTGAAGCTACTACGCTCTTCCTCTCGTGCGTCGCGTCGTCGTCACCGGACTGGGAGCCGTCACCCCGCTCGGGCTCGACGCGCGATCGACGTGGGACGCCGCGGTCGCCGGGCGGAGCGGGGTGGACTGGATCCGTGCGTTCGATGCGAGCGAGTTCCCGGTGCGGATCGCGTCCGAGGTGAAGGGCTTCGAGCCGGAGTCAGTCGTCGGGCCGAAGGACGCGCGTCGCCTCGAGCGCAACGTCGTGCTCGCCGTCGCGGCCGCACGCGAAGCGTGGGCGGACGCGGACGTCGGAGACATCGACCCGGCGCGCGCCGGCATCCTCGTCGGCTCGGCGATCGGCGGCGTCATCGGGGTGATGGAGCAGAACGACGTCCTTCGCGAGCGCGGTCACAGCCGCGTCTCGCCCTGGTTCCTCCCCAACGTCCTCGTCGACTCTGCAAGCGGTCAGATTGCGATCGATCTCGGGCTTCGCGGCCCGAACTACGCGCCCGTATCAGCGTGTGCGACCGGCTCTCACGCGGTGGGCGAAGGCGCGGAGACGATTCGCCGCGGCGACGCCGACGTCGTCCTTGCCGGCGGCACGGAGTCCTGTATGCACCCGGTCATCCTCGCCGGCTTCTGTGCGATGCGCGGGCTCGTGGCCGAGGAGGAGGATCCGGCGCTCGCGTCACGCCCGTTCGACGCGACGCGTGCAGGGTTCGTGATGGGGGAGGGCGCGTGCGTGCTCCTGCTCGAGGACTACGAGCGCGCGGCCGGTCGCGGCGCGCGCATCTACGCCGAGGTGCTCGGCTACGGGACCTCGAACGACGCGCACCACATGGCGCAGCCCGATCCCGACTCCGTCGGCGTCGCGGAGATGATGCGCTCGGCGCTCACGCGCTCGGGCGTCGAGCCGGACCAGGTCGGCTACATCAACGCGCACGGGACGTCCACGCCGCAGGGCGACCTCGCCGAGACGAACGCCGTCAAGGCGGTTTTCGGCGCGCACGCGCGTGAGCTCGCCGTCTCGTCCACGAAATCCGTGCTCGGCCACCTGTTCGGGGCAGCCGGGGCGGTCGAGGCGATGATGTGCGTCCGTGCGCTCCACGAGGGCGTGCTGCCGCCGACGATCAACTACCGCACTCCCGATCCGGAGTGCGACCTCGACTACGTGCCGAATGAGGCGCGCCGCGTGCAGGTCGACGTCGCGCTCTCCAACGCGATGGGCCTCGGCGGGCACAACGCCTGCGTTCTCGTCGGTCGCGCGCCTTAGCCCGTCACGACCTCGCGTGTCAGCTCGCCGAGCGCGCGGAGCCGCACGTCCGCGAGGGCAAGCGCGTGCTCCGCGGGCGGGTAGCGCCGATTCGGGATGGCGACGACGCGCATTCCAGCCGCGTGCGCAGCGCGCAGCCCATTCCCGGAGTCCTCGATCGCGGCGCACTGTTCCGGCGGCACGTCGAGGAGACGCGCCGCTTCGAGGAAGACGTCCGGCGCCGGCTTCCCGTGCGCAACCTCCTCCGACGAGACGGTCGCCTCGAAGAACGGCACGAGCCCGGCGGTCGCGAGAACGGTGTCGATGACCCTGCGATTGGAGGATGAAGCCAGGGCGAGCCGGAACGAGGCCGCGAGGCGGCTCACCGCGTCGACCGCATCGTCGATCAGCGGCAGTTCGACCGCGTAGCGGGCGAGGAGTCGTCCGACGACCTCGTCCGAGATCTCCACCGGCGACTCGCGGAGCCCGATGACGTCGTGCATATAGCGCGACCACTCCGGCGAGCTCATTCCCATCATCTCCACCTGCGCGCGATCGTGCCAGCGCCCGCCGCGCTCGCCTGCCAGCTCCTCGCGCACCTCGTCCCAGAGGTGCTCGGAGTCGACGAGCACGCCGTCGAGGTCGAAGACGACCGCTTCGATCTCGCTCAAGCGGGGATCACGTCTGTCGCGGCGCGCTCGACTCCGACGGTCATCGCGGCACCCTAACGACGCGGGCACGAGAATCGAACTCGATGACCAACTATCCAATGCCGAAGCTGATCCTCGACAAGGCGCTGTCCGCGGCCCTGCTCGTCGTGCTCTCGCCGCTCTTCGCCTTCCTCTTCGTAGCGATGGGACTCGACATGCTCGCCCGGTCGCGCGACCGTGGCTCCTGGCTGTATCGCGAGCCGAGGATCTCGCGTGGCCGCGAGTTCCACCTCCTCAAGTTCAGAACGCTGCGGAGCGAGATCGTCGCGCGCATCGATCCGGCAGACTCGCACGCCCGCATGCTCGAGTCGGACGAGGCGAACCTGACGTGGGCGGGTCGTCGGCTCCTGAAGCCGCGCTACCTGGACGAGCTTCCACAGATCTGGAACGTCTTCCGTGGGGACATGAGCCTCGTCGGGCCACGACCCTGGCCACCGCCGATGGTCGCGGACCAGGTCGCGAAGGGCTTCACCTACCGCAACGAGTTCGTCGCCGGCTGGACCGGCCCGGCGCAGGTGGAGAAGGGCGTGACGGAGTCGTCGGGGTACGCGGTGCTCGACCTCGCGTACATCGAGGCGTGCAGGGCCTCGGGTTCGTGGCGCGTGGTCAACAGGGATCTCACGCTCCTCCGGCGCACGGTCGTCGTGATGGCGAAGGGCGAAGGGCTCCGCTTCTAGAGGCTTGCGCGCGGCGAGGCGGCCCTGGTGGAACAACCTTCGAAACGTGGCGAGTGGTGGAACCTGGCAAAGCTCGTGAGCTGCCTTTCCGGAGAGGGCTCTTGGGCCGCGGGCGGCCCTCTTCAGGGATCTTCCGCGGTTCGGCGTTCCGGTCCTGCGGAATGCCGAACCTGCGCGACGGCGGGGGTGGGATTCGAACCCACGGGACGCTTGCACGTCCAACAGCTTTCAAGGCTGCCCCGTTCGGCCGCTCCGGCACCCCGCCGGAGCGCATTCTGACCGACGGCTACGGTGCGCGGACGTCGGCCGGGGCGCCGTAGCGCGTCAGCACGTCCGGCACGCCGCCCTGCAGGTTCTCCAGGATCGCGAGGAGTGCTCGGTCCGTCACCATCGTCCCGTTCAGTGTGTGCGGGTGCTCGAGGCCGCCGTCGGCGCGGTAGCGGATCCCGAGCCGCCGGGCCTGGAAGTCGGTCGTGTTCGAGCAGGACGTCACCTCGCGATAGCGCTCCTGGAAGGGGAACCACGCCTCGATGTCGTACTTCTTCGCCGCCGACGCGCCGAGGTCGCCCGCTGCGACGTTCATCACCCGGTACGGGAGCTCCAGCGCCTGGAAGAACCGCTCCTCGAGGTCGAGCATGCGCTCGTGCTCGTCCCAGGACGTCTCCGGCTCGACGAAGACGAACATCTCGACCTTGTTGAACTGGTGCACGCGGAACATGCCGCGCGTGTCCTTGCCGGCAGCGCCCGCCTCGCGGCGGAAGCAGGTCGAGAAGCCCGTGTAGCGCAGCGGGAGCGAGTCGAGCTTCTCGCCCATGTGCAGTGCGGCCAGCGCGACCTCCGACGTTCCGGTCAGGAACAGGCCGTCCGCCTCGAGGGAGTAGATGTTCGAGCGCTCGGTGGGGAAGAATCCCGTCCCGTACATCGCCTCCTCGCGTACGAGGACGGGCGGAATCACGGGTGTGAAGCCGGCCTGCGCCAGGTGGTCGAGTGCGAACTGGTAGAGCGCCATCGCGACGAGGGCGGCATCGCCGATCACGTAGCCGAAGCGCGCGCCCGAGAGACGCGCAGCTCGCTCCATGTCGAAACGACCGATGTCCGTGTGCTCGCGCACGTCGTCGAGCGTGTTGGGTTCCCCGACACGGCGCAGCTCCTCCGCGTCGTCCTCGGTGTCGCCGTCGGGCGCGGAGTCGTGCGGAGGGTTGGGCACCGGCGCGAGAGCGGCGTCACGGTCCGCCTCGGCCTCGGCGAGCTCCTCCTCGGCCTCCTTGAGCTCGGCCTTGACGGGGAGCAGCGCCTCCAGCTCCTCCGGAGTCGGCTTGCCCTCGAGCTTCATCCGTCCCCGGAGCTCGTCGACGCGCGGGATGAGCGCGCGCCAGCGCTCGTCAGCGGCGAGGAGCGCGTCGAACTCTTCGGCGGCGCCCTTCCGGGCGAGCTGGGCGCGCCAATGCTCCGCGTCGGCCCGTGCGGCCTTGAGGTCGATCACGGAAGAGAGTGTAAGAGCCCTACGAACCGGCGACAGACGAGACGTACGCGGACACGTCGGCGATCTGCTGCTCGCTGAGCGAGTTCGAGAACGACGGCATTTGGCCCTGCCCGTTCGTCACTCGGTCGAGCGCGAGCTCATAGTCGGGCTGCGCCTCGTCGAGGTTCGGGCCGATCTGGCCATTCGAGCCCGCGTCGGCGAGCGTGTGGCAGCTGCCGCACGCCGATGTGCCGAGGAAGACCTGCTTGCCCGCGGCTGGGTCGCCTTCGACGACCGGAGTCGTGACAGTCGTCTCAGTCTCCGTCTCCGTCGTCTCGGTCTCGTCGGTCTCGGTGGTCTCCGTCTCGGTGGTCTCGCTCGTCTCGGTCTCCGTCGTCTCCGTGGTCAGCTCGCCCTCGACGGTCTCGGGAGTCGCGGTCTGCTCCTGCTCCTGGCCACAACCCGCTGCGACGACGCCAAGTGCGGCGACGAGGAGCACGAGAACGAGAACCGTGCGGCGCATCAGGGCGATCCTACACCGGCGCCGCACGGCCGAAACACGGAACCGTCAGGCTGCGGCGAGCCTGCGCCGGAGCCCTTTGAGCTTGAATGCGACGAAGATCTCGCTGATCCCGCGTGCGAGCGCGATGATCCCGACGTAGACCACGATGAGGATCGCCTCCCGCCGGAAGTTTCCCGCGACCCAGAAGGCGAGCATGATCTCGACGAGGCCGATCACGAGCTGCAGCCACCACAGCTCGAACTCCTCCTTGGTGATGAACGCGACGGTGATGTCGAAGACGCCCTTGAGCAGCAGGAACACGCCCACGAGCGCGGCGAGGGTTGCGAAGCTCTCGTACGGGTTCCAGAGTGCCCAGATCCCGACGAGGATGAAAAGGATCCCGAGAAGGGCGTGAATCCACTTCCAGCCCGACGTCGAGACCGAGATCGCGAAGAACTCGTTGACTCCCGCGATCACGGCGACGATGCCGAAGAGGATCGAGATCGCGTAGACCGTCGTGTAGTCCCACTGAAAGACGAGTAGCGCGAACACGAGCCACGCGATTCCGCTGAGCAGAAACATCCACCAGCGATCTGCGGCCTCCTCGAGAACCTCGCGGGGCCCGAACATGTCGTTCATGCTTCCTCCCTCGGTACGAGTGCGGTGGCCGCGCGATTCTCTCAGGCCGGGCGGTCATCTGGCGTAGGATCCGACGGATGATCGTCGAGCGCAGCATGCACGGCTCCTGGCTCTCGAACGCGTTCCTGCTCGCGGACGAGCCGGGAGGAACCGCGGTGTTCGTCGACAGCGGCGCTCCTCTGGAGCCCCTCCTCGCGGCGGTAGAGCGTGAGGGAGTCACACCGACGCATCTCATGATCACGCACGGGCATGCCGACCACGTCGCCGGAAACGACGAGCTCGTCGAGCGCTTCTCGCTCGAGATCACGTCGGGCGCGATCGAGACGGGCGGCCTGCAGATCGAGTCGCTGGCAACGCCGGGGCACTCGGACGACGGCGTTTCGTTCGTCGTCGGCGATCTCTGCTTCTCGGGTGACACGCTGTTCCGCGACGCCGTCGGAGGCGGTCCGGCCGACGAGATGAAGCGATCCGTGATGGACGTGCTCATGACGCTGCCGCACGACACGCGCGTGCTCCCCGGCCACACCGAGGAGACGACGATCGGGCGCGAGTGGGAGGAGAACCCCTTCGTTCGCTTCTGGCGCGGCCTCGACGGCGAGGACGGGCGTGCCTGCACGGTTCATGGTGACGCCGCGACCATCGTCGTCTGGTCGCCCGACTACGACGGGAAGGGCAAGGCCCTCGTCCGTCTCGCCGACGGCTCCGAGGCCATCGTCGGCGCGTCTCGCATCGAAGGGCTCTGACCGTGATCCGGCTCCACCGTTGCCGGTTCGTCGGCTACAAGGGGAGCCACCCGTGCTGGATCGTCCAGAGCGCGCTCGACGAGCAGTCGATCGAGTACGAGATCGTGAAAGCGCCCACGTTCCCCCGTGGGCGCCGCAAGGAGGTCATCGAGCACACGGGCCAGCACCACCTGCCCGCGATCGAGTTCGAGGACGGGTCCTGGTATCGCGACGCCTCGAAGACGATGGCGGTCGAGATCGCCGCCGGGCGACTGCGCGAGCGCGGCTAGATCGTTTCGCTCATACCCTTAGGGGGTATAGTCTCGGCGAACCCGAACGCTGAGAGGAGCGACATGAGCGAGAGAGCGACGTACACCGTCCCCGCGATCCACTGCGCCCACTGCGTGGCGTCGATCCGGGAGGAGGTGTCCGAGGTCGAGGGCGTGGACGACGTCGTCGTCGATCTCGAGACGAAGATCGTCACCGTGAGCGGCAGCGACCTCGACGACGCCGCAGTGCGCGCGGCGATCGCGGAAGCGGGGTACGAGGCCGCGTGAGCACCACTCGCCTCCGGCTCGTGGTCGCGGAGGAAACCCTGTTTCCCCCGCGCGCCCCCTTCTCTTCGAGAACGTGGGGAACCTCCCGTTTCCCCACACCCCTCCACGCTCATAGGGCAACCAAGGTTGCCCTATGAGCGCCGTCGAGACCCACGAGTCGGACACGAGCGTCGACCTCGCGCTCGAAGGGATGACCTGCGCCGCCTGCGCGAACCGGATCGAGCGCAAGCTCAACAAGCTCGACGGGGTCGACGCGTCGGTGAACTACGCGACCGAGCAGGCTGCGGTTCGATTCGATCCGGAGCGCGTGACCGTCGCCGATCTGCTCGGGGCGGTCGAGTCGGCCGGCTACCACGCCATACCGGCGGCCGAGGCGCGAGTCACGGTGGATCGCGCCGCTGCGGCTCGACGGCGGCTCATCGTGGCGGCGGCGCTCACTGCGCCGCTCGTCGTCCTCGCGATGGTCATGCCGGTGCAGTTCGCGGGCTGGGAGTGGCTCGCGTTTGCGCTCGCGACACCCGTCGTGTTCTGGGCCGGGTTCGACTTCCATCGCGCCGCCGTCCTGAACGCGCGGCACGGTGCGGCGACGATGGACACGCTCATCTCCATCGGCACGCTTGCCGCCTGGGGGTGGTCGGTGGCGGCGCTCGTCGCCGTCGACGACGCGGACATCTACTTCGAGGTTGCGGCGGTCATCACGACGCTGATCCTGCTCGGCCGCTACTTCGAGGCTCGTGCGCGGCGCCGTTCGGGCGCGGCCATCCGCGCACTCCTCGAGCTCGGCGCGAAGGAGGCCAACGTCTTGCGGGACCGTGTCGAAGTCTCGGTGCCGATCGGCGAGCTTGCCGTCGGCGATCTGTTCGTCGTCCGTCCGGGCGAGAAGGTCGCGACGGACGGCGTCGTGGTCGAGGGCGAGTCCGCGGTTGACCAGTCGATGCTGACGGGCGAGCCCGTTCCCGTGGACGTCGCGCCGGGCGCTTCGGTGGCCGGCGCGACCGTCAACACGTTCGGTCGGCTCGTCGTGCGTGCGACGAGCGTGGGTGAAGAGACGGCGCTCGCGCAGATCGCGCGGCTCGTGGCGGAGGCCCAGTCCGGCAAGGCGCCGATTCAGCGTCTCGTCGACCGGGTCTCGAGCGTCTTCGTCCCGATCGTGCTCGTGCTCTCTCTCGGCACCCTCGTCGGCTGGCTGGTGATCACGGGCGATCCGACCGCCGCCTTCTCGGCGGCCGTCGCCGTGCTCATCATCGCGTGCCCCTGCGCGCTCGGACTCGCGACGCCGACCGCGCTCATGGTCGGTAGCGGCCGCGGCGCGCAGCTCGGCATCCTCATCAAGGGTCCCGAGGTCCTCGAGCGCACCCAGCGCATCACCACGATCGTCCTCGACAAGACCGGGACCGTCACCCAGGGTCGCATGGAGCTCGCCGATGTTGCGCTCCTCGACGGCGCAAGTCGCGCCGAGGTTCTGCGGTACGCGGGAGCCGTGGAAGCGGCGTCGGAGCACCCGATCGCACAGGCGGTCGCCGCTGCGGCTCGGCGCGAAGTTCGAGAGCTTCCGGCCGTGACGGAGTTCCGGAACGTGCCGGGTGTCGGCGTGGTCGGAACCGTCGAGGGCCATGCGGTCGAGGTGGGGCGTCGCGACGGCGCGATCACGGTCGCCTGGGACGGCGTCGCGCGCGCGACGCTGGCCGTGACCGACACCGTGAAGCCCACGAGCCGTGAGGCGGTCGAGCAGCTCGCGGCGCTCGATCTGACCCCGGTGCTGCTCACCGGCGACGAACGCGAGACGGCCGAGAGGGTCGCAGCGGAGGTCGGCATCGGGCGCGTCCTCGCCGAGGTGTATCCGGACGACAAGCTCGCCGAAATTCGTCGCCTCCAGGACGCCGGCGAGGTCGTCGCGATGGTCGGTGACGGCATCAACGACGCGCCAGCTCTGGCGCAGGCGGACCTCGGGCTCGCGATCGGCACCGGGACGGACGTCGCGATCGAGGCGTCCGACATCACGCTGGTCTCCGGCGATCTGCGTGCAGCCGCGGACGCGATCCGGTTGGCGCGCCGCACGCTCGGAACGATCAAGGGCAACCTCTTCTGGGCGTTCGCCTACAACGTCGCGGCCATCCCTCTTGCCATGGCGGGGCTGCTGAACCCGATCGTCGCGGCGGCCGCTATGGCGTTCTCGAGCGTGTTCGTCGTCACCAACTCGCTGCGCCTGCGCCGGTTCCACTCGAGCCGCGAGGAGGTGCGCGCATGACGGAGACCCAGCCACACGCGCACGGGTATGCCGCCGACAAGGAGGCGCTCGTCCGGCGTCTCCACCGCATCGAGGGCCAGGTCCGCGGGATCGAGCGGATGGTGGAGGACGATCGCTACTGCATCGACGTGCTCACGCAGATCGCGGCCGTCAACACCGCGCTCGAGAGCCTCGCGTTCCGGATTCTCGACGGCCACGTGAACCACTGCGTCGCCGACGCGCTCGCGTCCGGCGATGCCGCGGAGGCTGAGACGAAGAGCCGGGAGCTCCTCGAGGCCGTGCACCGCTTCGCGCGGGTTCGCTAGCGCTTCTCGGCTGCCAGCCGGAACCCGAGCGCGATCAGCACGACGCCCGTGACCGCATCGAGCGCCCGACCCACGGTGCCCGTCAGCAGACGGCCGAGGCGCGCCACTGCGACCGCGTACACGGTCAGCCACAGGAACGTCATCGCGCAGAAGAGGAAGCCGAGCGCGAGGAGGACGGCGAACGATGCCTTGCCGTCGGGCGCGAACTGCGGCAGGAGGCTCGCGAAGAAAACGGCCATCTTCGGGTTCCCGAGGTTCGAGAGGACTCCCTGTCTCAGCGCGCGCCCGGACGAGAGCGGAACACTCGCGTCTACGGCAAGCTCGCGCGGCCTCCGACGTGAGATCGCCGCCCACAGGGACTGCCCGCCGAGGTAGACGAGGTATGCAGCCCCGGCGAGCTTGAGCGTCCTGAATACCGGCTCCGAGGCAGTCAGGAGCGCGACGACACCCGCGCTCGCCGCAACCGTCCAGACAGCCTGGCCGAGGGAGACGCCTGCTGCGGTCGCGATCCCGCTTCGTCGTCCTCCCGCGAGCGTGTTGCGAATCGTGAGCGCCGTGTCCTGACCCGGCGTGCAGATGACGACCGCCGAGACGGCGACGAAAGCGACGAGGCTCTCCAGCACGCCGCTACCGCTCCGTCGCGAGCCGGATGCCGAAGGCGACGAGCACCGTGCCGGTGACCGCGTCGAGCGCACGGCGTACGCGCCCTCGCAGGAGCTGCCCGGCCTTTGCGACGACCAACGCGTACAGCGTCAACCAGGCGAGCCCCATCAGCGAGAACAGGAGACCGAGGACGGCGAGCGCGAGGAGCGACTCGCTCCCATCGGAGACGAACTGGGGCAGCAGACTCACGAAGAAGACGGCGATCTTCGGGTTGCCGAGGTTGCTCAGCAAGCCCTGGCGGAACGCGCGCCTCGGCGCGAGCGTATGGCCGCCGCCCGCGCCGGCCCTCTCATGTCGGCGTCCCGACACCGCCGCGACGAGCGACTGGGCACCGAGGTAGACGAGGTACGCGGCCCCGGCTAGCTGAAGAGCACGGAACACCGGCTCCGAGGCGCTCAGCAGAGCCGCGACGCCAGCGCTCGCGGCGAGCGTCCACACTGCGATCCCGGCCGTGATGCCGATCGCAGTGGCGAGCCCTCCGCGGCGACCTCCCGAGAGCGTGTTGCGGATGATCAGGGCCGTGTCGGGCCCAGGGGTGCAGATGACCACGAGCGACACAGCAAGGAACGCACCCAGGTTCTCGAACACGGAGGAAGTATCGCGCGCGTCCCGACGTTGACGACCTCACGATGCAGCCTCCTCGTGCGTTGTCCCAGACGGTGAATGCACGAGCCCACCTCTCGCTGCTCGCGGTCGTCGTCGTGTGGGCCGGCTCGTTCTCCGTCATCAAGGCGCTCCTCGACGACGGAGTGGCGGCAGGTGACATCGCGATCCTGCGCTACGCCATCGCCGCGCCGGGGTTCGCGTACGTCCTCTGGCGCGCACGCGGGCTTCCAGGGCTCACGCGCAGCGACGCCGTGCGCGTAGCGGCGGCAGGGCTCCTGATCGTGGTCGGCTACCACCTGTTCCTGAACGTCGGCATGCGGTACACGACCTCCGGCATCGCGGCGCTCGTCGTCGCGCTCGCGCCTGGGATGACGTTGGTTCTCGCGGTCGTGCTCGGCGTCGAACGCTTGAGCGCGAGGCGGGTCGTCGGGCTCGCCATCGCGTTCGCAGGAGTCGCGATCGTGGTCACGCTCGGATCCGGTCGTGAGCTCTCGCTCGGCAACGCGAAAGGGCCGTTGATCGTGCTCGGTGCTCCGCTCGCGTTTGCGCTCTACAACGTGATCCTGAAACCGCTCCTCTCGCGGTACGACCTGCTTGCGCTCACCGCCGCGACGAGCCTCGTCGGCATGGTCGGACTCCTCCCGCTCGTGCGCAGCTCGACGGTCGATACCGTGGCGGACGCGACTGCGGCGGAGGCAGGGCTCCTCCTCTACCTCGGTGTGCTCGCGACGCTCCTCGGCTACATCTTCTGGAACGTCGGTCTCAAGGGCATCGGCCCCACGCGGGCCGTCTCGTACACGTACGCGATCTCGCCGCTCGCCGTTGCGTTCGGCGCGCTCTTCCTCGACGAGCCCGTCACCGTGTGGCTGGCTGTCGGCGGAGCGCTCGTCGTGGGTGGGATCGCAGCCGCGCAGGGCGTGTCGCTGGCACGGCCGTCGGGTACCGTCGCCCGGTGGCGGAGCGCACTCTCTCGCAGCGCGAGCTGAACCGCGCACTGCTCGCGCGCCAGCTGCTGCTCGAGCGGGCTCGCATGCCCATTCCTCGGGCGCTGGAGCGGATCGGCGGCATTCAGGATCAGTACGCGCCGAACGCATACATCCGCCTCTGGTCGTGCCTGGAAGGTTTCCGCCGCGACGATCTGACGCGCGCGCTCGAGCGGCGCTCCGTCGTGCAGGCGACGCTCATGCGCTCGACGATCCACGTCGTCTCACGTCCTGACTACTGGCCGCTCGCGGTCGCGATCCGTGCGTCACAGCGCGACTGGTGGCTGCGCACGCGCAAGCCACGACCCGACGAGAGCGACCTCGAACGGCAGGCGGACGCACTCCGCGTACTCACGGAGGACGGCCCGCTCCTGCACGAGGAAATCGTCGGGGCCGTCGGTCGCAGCTGGGGAGCGGTCGGGCCTTGGCTCGAGCTCGTTCGGGTGCCTCCGTCGGGCACGTGGGAGAAGCGCCGGGCGAGTCTCTTCCAGACCGCCGAGCGCTGGGTCGGACCGGAGGACGGCGAGCTGGACGACGCGGTCGAGCACCTCGTGCGCCGCTACCTCGGCGCCTTCGGTCCCGCGTCGCGCGGCGACATCGCGCAGTGGGCGGGCATGCGGCTCGGCGACCTCGCGGCCGCGCTCGAGCGCCTCTCGCTGCGACGGTTTCGTGACGAGCGGGGTGGAGAGCTGCTCGACGTACCGCGCGCGCCGCTGCCGCACCCTGAGACCCCCGTTCCGGTGCGCTTCCTGCCGACCTGGGACGCGGTGCTCCTCGTCCATGCGCGGCGAGCCGGCGTGCTTCCGGAGGAGTACCGGCCCCGGATCTTCTCCACGAAGATGCCGCAGTCGATCGGCACGTTCCTCGTCGACGGCTCGGTTGCCGGCACCTGGCGCTATGTGGACGGGCGCTTTCGCTGGGAATCCTTCGAGCGGCTCGATCGGGTCACGTCGCGCGAGATCGACGACGAGGCCGAACTTCTCGCCGAGTTCCACGCCCACTAGTAGCGCGGCGCGAAGAGGAAATGCGCGACGAGCCATTCGGTCCCGTCGCGGTAGCCGAAGAGCTCGGCGCACGCGAGGAAGAAGACGCGCCAGCGCTCGAGGAACGCCCGGCCGAAGCGTCGCTCGATCTCCTCCTCGTTCTCGGCGAGGCGCTCGAGCCACGCCTCGGACGTCCGTGCGTAGTGCTCACCCGAGACGAGCCAGCGCTCGACGAGCGCGAGGTCACGCTGGAACTCGGGAAGGAGGTCAGCCGAGGGCATCTGGCCGGCGGTGAAGAAGTTCCGCGCCATCCAGCCGTCGACGTACGGGTACGCGAGCTCGCGGTGGCAGAAGACGTGGACGAAAAGCCGTCCGTCGGGCTCGAGTAGCGCAGCGACCTTCGCCATGAGCGCCTCGTAGTTACGCATGTGCTCGAACATCTCGACCGAGACGACACGATCGAAGCGGCCGTGAAGCTTCAGCTCGTTCGCGTCGGCCGTGATCACCGAGACGTTGGCGGGAGCTTGCGGCTCGATCCACTCGCGCTGGACGCTCGAGTTGGACACGGCGGTGATGCGGGCACCGGGATAGCGCTCGGCGGCGTACAGCGTGAGCGAGCCCCAGCCGCAGCCGAGGTCGAGGATCTCCATGCCGTCCGCGAGGCCCGCCCGCTCGCAGGTGAGCGCGAGCATCGCCTCCTCTGCCTCGGCGAGCGTCGTCGTTCCCTCCTCCCAGAGGCACGAGCTGTACTTCATGCGCGGGCCGAGGACGAGCGCGAAGAACGCCGGTGGCTCCTCGTAGTGCTGCTCGTTCGGCTTCCCCGGCTGCAGCGCGATCGGCGCGAGGCGGAGCTGCTCGACGTACGCACGGCGCTCGGCCGCACTCTTGCGGTACTCGACACGGAGTCGCCGGGAGAGGTTCGCACGGATGCCTGCCCGGAGGACCGCCTCGGGTACGACGCCACGTTCGACGATCGCGTCGACGACGTTCATAGGGCAACCTTGGTTGCCCTATGAACGTGGAGGGGCGGGGGGAACCGGAAGGTTCCCCCCGCTCTCAAGAAGAAGGGGACACGCGGGGGAAACATGGTTTCCCCCGCGACCGCGAGCCGGAGGCGAGCGGTGTTCATCGCGCGAGCACCAGCTGGGCATCTCGCATCAGCCCGGTTCGGAAGAGCGCCTCGCACGAGGCGAGGTAGAAGTCCCACGTGCGCACGAAGCGCTCGTCGTAGCCGAGCGCGCGCACGTCGGCAAGGTTCGCGTGAAAGCGCTCGCGCCAGCGGGCGAGCGTCTCGCCGTAGCTGCCCCCGATCTCGGTGTCGGCGGCGACATCGAGTGTCGTCGGCTCGAGCGCGCGCAGAATCGCCGCCCGCGAGGGAATGAGGCAGCCGGGGAAGACGTGGCGCTCGATCCAGTCCGGGCTCGCCCGGTAGCGCGAGAGGCGCTCGTCGGGAACGAGGATCGTCTGGATGCACGCGCGCCCGCCGGGTGCGAGCAGCCGGTCGCAGGCCGCGAAGAACGGCTTCCAGAGTTTCTCGCCGATCGCCTCGAGCATCTCGATCGACGCGATCCTCGTGAAGCTGCCGTCGAGCTCGCGGAAGTCACGCTCGATGATCGTGATCCGTTCGGAGAGGCCCGCCTCCTCGATTCTCGCGCGCGCGAGTGCCGCCTGGGCCGGCGAGATCGTCACGCCGGTGACGCGCGCACCGAACTCGCCGGCGGCGGTCAGCGCGAACGAGCCCCAGCCGCAGCCGATCTCGAGCACGTGGTCGTCGGCACCGAGCTCGAGCTGCTCGCAGACCCGTCTCAGCTTGCGTCGCTGCGCGTCCGCCAGCGACTCGCCCGCGTGCTCGAACAGCGCGCACGAGTAGGTCATCGTCTCGTCGAGGAAGAGCGCGAAGAAGTCGTTGCCGAGGTCGTAGTGGGCCTCGATGTTCCTTCGTGCCGCAAGCAGTCCGGTACGGCGGTTGATGCGCGGGCGCGCTTCCGTGAAGCGACGCCACCCCGGGTGCCGTTCGGCGCCTGCGCCCGCGTTGCACAGGAGGAGCTCGAGGAGTGGCACGAGGTTGCTCGAACGCCATTCACCTGCCTGGTAGGACTCGCCGAGCGCGAGCTTGGGGCTCCGCGCGATGCGGTCGAGCAGGCGCCAGTCGTCGATCTGCATGTGCGCCTCCGGGCCCGATCCGTAGCGTCGCTCGGATCCGTTCGGCAGCCGCAGGACCAGCGTTCCGTCCTGGACGCCCGGCAGCACGCGCTCGAGTACGGACCTTGCGATTCGGGCGACGGCCGAGGGCCCGGACGCGGTGCCACGAGGGAGGTCGCGGTCGACGGTCGTCACTGCCGCACCGACCCCTTCCCCGGCTCGAAGGGAGGCTTGTGGTGGAAGGGCACGCGCTTCAGCCAGAGCTTCGCCGCGTTCCAGTGGATCAGGGTCGTGACCTGGAGCGGCATGATCGGGTAGCGGACGAGGAAGCGCGCGATCTCGCGGTTCGTCAGCTCGCGACGCCGCCCCGCGAGCACGGCATGGAGCGGCATGCTCCCGTCCTTGTGCACCTCGATGCGGGCGTACACCGTGTCCTCCGGCTCGGAGAAGGCATAGCGGTACTGCAGATCGAGGCCGAAGAACGGCGAGACGTGCAGCCTCTTTGAGTGCTCGTAGCGCAGCGCGCTTCCGGGGAGGAGCTCCGGAAGGCGCTCGCCGAACGTGTTGTTCAGCTCGGCGATCATGCAGGCGAGCTCGCCATCGGCCCGGTAGCACCAGTAGAAGCTGACGGGGTTGAAGACGTAGCCGAACACGCGGAGCTGCGTGAGACAGAGCACGCGCTCGATCGCCGGATCGCCGGCGAAGCGGCGGACAGCCTCCTTGAGCGGCAGGTCGCCGTCGAAGTGGTCGCTGTCGCGGAGCTCGAGGACGTTACGACGGTTGACGGAGACGAGCGGTAGGCGTCGCTCGATCTCCGGCAGCTCGTCGAGGTCGAGAAGCCAGTACGCGACGGGATATCTGAAAGCGTGGCGGCGCGGCTCGTGGCGCACGTGGACGAGCGAGCCTGCGTAGAGCGCCGACTTCACCAGCGCGCTCCGAGGGCCGCCGCGGCGCGCACGCCGGCCGCGAGGCCGTCCTCGTGGAATCCGTTGCCGAAGTACGCACCGGCAAACTCGGTGTGCCGCGTTCCAGAGAGCTCACCGAGGCGCTGCTGTGCCCGGATCGCGCCGACCGTGAAGCGCGGATGCGTGTACGAGAACCGCCGCAGGACGTGCTCGTCGGCGATCGGCTGGTTCAGCGTCACGAGGTAGTCCGCAGCGGTCTCCAGCCGCTGCAGGCGGTTCAGGTAATACGTGACCGTCGGCCGCTCGGCGCCGTCGACGCGGTAGTTCCACGAGGCGTGGGCTGCGCGCGAGCGGGGGAGGAGCGAGGAGTCCGTGTGCAGCACGGCGTCGTTCTGCGTGTACCCGAACGCACCGAGAACGGCACGCTCGTCGTCGCTCGGATCCTCGAGCAGCGCCAGCGCCTCGTCGGCATGCGTCGCGACGACCGCACGATCGAACCGGTGCACGACGTCGTCGTCCGTGCGCACGAGCACGCCATCGTCGTCGCGGCGCAGGCCGCGAACCGGCAGGCTCGTGTCGGCGAATCGCAAATATCCGCGCAGTGCCCGCACGTAGGTGTGGGCCCCGCCCGTGACCGTCCTCCACTCATGTCGCCGAAGCCCCAGCATCCCGTGATGGTCGAAAAAGCGGATCGCGTACGCGGCGGGGATCTCGAGCGTGCGAGCCGGCGCGGCCGACCACAGAGCGGACGTGAGCGGCACGATGAAGTGGCGCCGGAACGCGCGCGAGTAGCGCCGCTCGGCGAGGTAGTCGTCGAGCGAGGAGTCGTCGTAGGCGCCGCTGTCGATCGACGTGCGTGCCGTGCGCAGCCAGCGTCCGATCTCCCACACGAGCGACGTGAACCTCGTGTTCGACGCGTTCCGCCACTGGGCGAACGGCCTGCGTCCCGCGTACTCGAGCCCGCATTCTTCGCAGCGCACCGAGAACGACATCTCGGAGCGCTGAAACGTCACGCCGAGCTCGGCGAAGAGGCGCGTGAGCAGCGGGTAGTTCCGCGCGTTCGAGACGATGAATCCGGTGTCGAGAGCGAGCCCGTCGTGCACGATGGTGTTTACGTGCCCACCGAGCCGGCTATCTCGCTCGAACACGTGCACGTCTTGGCCGCTGCGCGACAGCACGTACGCTGCGCCGAGCCCGGACACGCCTGCACCTATGACAGCTACTCGCATCGAACTCCTATTCGCGCGCCGAGGAAGATCCGATCACCGATGAGCACACGCACGTGAGTACCCAGAGTTCGTCAGCGCCTATCGGAACGGTTCGTCCGGGGACGAGCCGCATCAGCCGTGTGGTCATGCTCTTCGCGGTGATCGTCCCGCTCGTGGGTGCGGCGATCGCGATGGTGATGCTGTGGGGACGCGCGTTTCGGTGGATCGACGTCGCGCTGCTCGTGGGCCTCTACGTCCTGTGTGCGTTCGGCACGACGATCGGCTTCCACCGTTACTTCACGCACAAGGGCTTCGAGGCGCGTCTGCCGGTCAAGGTCACGCTCGGGATCCTCGGCTGCATGACGATGCAGGGGCCGATCATCCAGTGGGTCACCGATCACCGGAAGCACCACGCGCTCTCCGACCAGCCCGGCGACCCGCATTCGCCGCACGCCGGCTTCGGCGCCGGGTTCTGGGGCCGCGTGCGGGGCTTCTCGCACGCGCACGTCGGCTGGATGTTCTCGAACCTGGGGATGGAGCAGGGACGCGTGTACGGGAAGGATCTCTACGAGGACCGCGTGATCGTGTGGCTCGACCGCCTCTACCTGGTGTGGGTGGTGCTGTCGCTCGGGATCCCGTTCCTCATCGGGTACCTCGTCGGTGGCGGCTCATGGGCTCTCGGGCTCGAGGCGCTCGTGTGGGGAGGGCTCTTCCGGATCTTCCTCTACCAGCACGCGACCTTCTCGGTGAACTCGATCTGCCACATGTTCGGCCGCCAGCAGTACCGCACGCGCGACGAGGCCCGGAACAACTGGGTCGTCGCGCTCCTCGTGTTCGGCGAGGGCTGGCACAACAACCACCACGCCTTCCCTGCATCCGCGCGCCACGGCCTCGGACGACTTCAGGTCGACGTCTCGTGGTGGGTGATCCGGACGATGGAGCGCGCGCGGCTCGTACGGAACGTCAAGACGCCGTCGGGAGACCAGCTGGCTCGGCGCCGTCTGCTCCCGACCGAGAGCTGACGAAGCGCCGCAACTCCTCCTCGACGAGCTCGGCCCAGCGGTCGGCCTTCGGCAGCGTGACGAGCTTTCCCCATGGCGAGCGCAGCGCGATGCCGTGGACGGCGCCTGGGATGAGGGTGTAGCTGCCTTCGGCGCCGCGCTCGCGCGCACGGTTGAAGCCCTTCTTCGAGTGCGACGCGGATACGCCGGGGATTCCCGGCAGCCAGCGGTCGAGCGCACCGTGGAAGACCGTGAGCCGCTTCCGGCGGAGCGTGCTGACGTCGAGCTGATCCGGGATCCACGGTGCGAGGCCCACGACCTCCTCGACGGCAGGCTCGTTGGCGACTGCGACGGAGACGGCTCCGCCCATCGAGAACCCGACGAGGACGATGCGCGGCGAGTCAATCTCGTCGATGGCCGCACGGGCGTCCTCGACGCACGACTCGAGTCGCCGCCACGACTTCACCCGGTAACGCACCTCCGCGAAGCCGAGCCCTGGCAGGCGCGGCGCAAGTGTTTGCACGAGCCATTCGATCGACGCGCTCCACGTCCCCTCGACCTCTCGCGACTGACCGCCGTTCACGCAGACGACGGCGCACTCGCCGACCGGGCCCGTGACCCGCATCTCCGCACCGGTCGGCAGCTTCATGCCGCGACTCGCATCGTCTCGTCGAGCCATGCCGGCAGCGTCCGTAGGAACGCGGGGTCGATCGAGTGCCCCATGTTCGGGGACTCGTGGTATGTGAGGTTCGCGCCCGTCTTCTCGAGCCGAGTTCGCGCGTCACGGCCCCAGTCCACGGAGATGACGGGGTCGACGGCGCCGTGCCCGACGGCGACGCGCGGGAGGGGGGGCTCGAGGTCGATCTGGAACCCCGGGACACTCGGAATGAAGCCCGACAGCCCGACGAGCCCGGCGGGCCGCGGCCGACCTGCGCCGAGGCCGAGCGCATAGGTCATCACCGCTCCCTGCGAGAAGCCCCCGAGCACCGTCCGCTGGGGCGGGACTCCGGCCTTGTCGGCGAGGTCGTCGAGCCAGCTCGCTGCGAGGGCGAACGTCTCCGTGAACGTGTCGGGATCCGGGTAGCCGATCTCCTTGACCGCGTACCAGTGCGCGCCTCCGGGCGGAAGATGCAGTGGGCCGCGTGGAGTCACGCCGAGCATTCGTCGCCTGGGGTCGAGCAGATCGAGGAGCGGAAAGAGATCGTGCTCGTCGGCGCCGCGCCCGTGGAAGAGAACCAGCAGCCCGTCGGGCTCTCCGGCAGCGGGACGAACCAGTTGGCTCAGTGAGTCCGCGGGCACGTCCCGCGGGACGGTACCTAGCGCTGCAGGCTCCGCTCGGCGACGAGGCGCTCGAGCTCGACCTGATCCCAGCCGTTCATGAAGTCGGCGTGCGCGCCGAAGCGACCCGACGCGACCTGCGATCCGAGCGGCACGGGCGGATAGAGCACGATGAGGATGATCTGCGGCATCGCAACCGGGTGCGACGAGGGGCACAAGCCCTGCTTCGCGTACCTCAGATGCCGCTTGTGATCCGCGCTGTCGACCCGGCGGCCGTCCCAGCAGTTCGGGAACGTTGCCTGGAGCTTGAGCATCTGGTCTTCGTTGCAGGCGGGGATGGTGGCGGAGCGCGGCGTGCCTCCGACCGCTCCGCACGTCCACGCGACGACCCCTTTTGGTTGACGGGTTCGCGCGTCGGCGTTCCCCGCGATCATCATGAGCCCCTTCGGTGGCGCGGAGATTCGCTCGCGCGAGCGATTCACGTAGTAGACGATCGCGGCGAACGGCACGATGTCGTTCTGTCCAACGAACAGGGTCGGCATCCAGTAGGCCGACGAGTCGCTCTCGGAATCGCAGCTGGTCCTGCCGCCGACGAGTGAGGCGGACGTCGACTCGGCGTCGACCGATCGGTTCCCGATGTACGTGTGGTTGTGCGAGCGGCCCGCCTGACCCGGGAACACGACGGGATCGTCGTTGTTCCGATGGCTGAAGCTGCACACGAGGGAGTAGTACGGGCCATTCGGGAAGTTCGGCGAGAACTGTGACGGTGTCGTCACCGCCGTCGGTGCCGCGGAGAGCGCGGCCGCGGCGAGCCCTGCGACCGCTATCGCGGCCACGAGCGAGAGCGGGAACGCAGCCCGACGCAGCACGACCGCCTTCCAGGATGCACGAGTCGGCGGCGCGCCACAAGTGGTCGTCGAGCTAGGCGAGGCGGCCGAGCACCGCGCCGAAGAGCGCATGGCGCCACGTCGCCTGCGCGAACGCCCGGCGATTCGTGAGGAGCGGCGGGACGCCCGGCTCACTGCGGGCGGGGTGGTAGCGGTCGACGAAGAAGCAGAGCGGATAGAGCGTGAGATGCTCCGCGATCGCCATCCCGAACGCGAGCTTCCGCGGGCCGACCGGCAGCCTCTCGCGGGCCTCGTGGAACACGAGGCCGAACGCCGCGCCGTTGACGATGTGAATGGCGAGGCCCGTCGCACGCCAGCGCGGCCCGCGCGTCACGGCCTTGCCGAGCACCGCGACGTCGGAGTAGTCGCAGCGGAGGACGCGCTGGTCGAGTGGCTCCTGCGCCGCCCAGGCGGCTGCCGCTACGGCACCGGCTGTCGCTGAGCGAAGTCGGCTGGCCATTCCTGGATGCTGACCGCGCGGGCCGACCGGCAAACGTCCAAGGTTGCGCGCGGTCGATAGCTCGCCGGTCATGAGCGCCGGGCGGCTGGAGGAGCTTCGAGAACGCGCGCTCGGGATCGGCGCAGATCCGGCCGACTCGTCCGATGAGCGCGTCCGGAAGCGACTGCTCGTCGGCATCGCCCTGGTCATCCTCCCGATCGGATTCGTCTGGGGCTGTCTGTACTTCGCGTTCGGCGAGCCCGCGGTGGCGCTTTCGCCGTGGGGCTACGTCGCAGGGTCGATCGTCAGCCTCGCGATCTTCGCCAGGAGCCGAAACTTCGCCTTCCTGCGGACGGCCCAACTGCTCCTCATCCTCATTGCGCCGGCGGTCGGTGTGGTCACGCTGGGGAGCCTGGACGAATCGAGCTCGGTGATCGTGTGGTCGTTCCTCGCGCCGCTCGGCGCATTCGCCTTCGGCCGCCCCGAGCGTGCCTGGCCATGGTTTGCGGCCTTCGTAGCGACGATCGTGCTTTCGCTCGTTCTCGCAGAGATCGTCAGGCCCGAAGCCGCCGACCTGCCGAACGGGTTCGTCCGGACGTTCGACATCCTCAACATCGTCGCCGTCTCGTTGCCATGCTCTTGCTCGTGACGTTCGCGCGGGGACGGGACGTCGCGCAGGCGCGCGTCGAGGATCTCCTGCTCAACGTCCTCCCGGCCGAGGTGGCCGAGCGACTGCAATCCGACTCGAGCTCGATCGCAGACCACTTCGACGAGGTGAGCATCCTGTTCGCCGATGTCGTCGACTTCACGCCGCTCTCGAGCCGCCTCGACGCGCGAGAGGTCGTTGGCCTCCTCGATCGGCTGTTCACGACATTCGACGATCTGGTCGACCGCTACGAGGTCGAGAAGATCAAGACGATCGGCGATGCCTACATGGTCGCCGCCGGCGTTCCGCGCCCGGACGGATCACGCGCAGGCGCTCGCCGGCCTCGCGCTCGAGATGCGGGAGTGCGCGCACACGTGCCTGCAGGAGCCCGACGCACACGACCTCCGGCTCCGCATCGGGATCAGCTCCGGCCCTGTCGTCGCCGGCGTAATCGGCCGGCGACGCTTCCTCTACGACCTGTGGGGCGACACCGTGAACATGGCGAGCCGGATGGAGTCGCACGGGGAACCCGACGCGATCCAGATGACGCGCTCGACCTGGGAGCTCGTCCGCGACGACTTCGTCACGGAGTCGCTCGGCCTCGTCGACGTGAAGGGCAAGGGCGAGGTCGAGACGTGGCGGCTTGTCGGCCGAAGCTAGCCTGAGCCGAACGTCGCGACGTATTTGAATGTTCGAGGATGCCGAGACGGAGCGCGGTCGACGCGAATCCGGGTGAGGTCGTATCCGGTTGACGGGCTGTAGCGGACGCCCGAGTAGATGTTGGCCCAGAACCTCATCGGTGTGTGCGCTCCGGCAACCGGCTCGATCCCCAGCTCGGAGAGGTCGAACGTGAAGCGGGCTCCACGGACGTACCGGAACCGAAGTGACGGCACCGGCGGCGCAAGGTGTGTGGCGCATACCAGGCCCGATGGCTGCTGCTCGCACCCGTAGAGCGCAACCGTCACGGGTTGCTGTTTGAACGGGTCCACGAGCAGGAAATACTGCGCCCCGCGAGCCGTGAACCAGATCCTGATCCGCATGTCCTGTGTGAGCCGCCGGCGGTTCGGCGTGAGGAGCCTGAACGTGATCAGCCCTGAGTCGTCGTTCGAGACGACGACGCTCGTGATGTCCGGCGCGCCGACATCCTCGCCGCGCTCGTCGACGTAGGTCTTCTCGTTCGCGACGGGTGCGGCGGGGGCACCGCTTGCGCTCGCGGTGATCGCCGCGCATGCCAGGAGCGCTGCGGCCACCGTGAAACGCAGCCAGGGAGTCACGTCGACAGAGACTAAGCCGCCTCAGCATCCGCCGCGAGTCGTTGTAGGCTGGCGCGAGGCCCGGATGAGCAAGAACGTGGAAGCCTTTGATGCGTGGATCCGCTCCACGTTCGTCGCGCTCAACACCGCGCTCGAGGAGACGTACTTCGCGCAGGAGGACCGCGCGAACGTCGACGGCGTCGGCGACGAGCTCAAGACGCAGATCCTCGAGGAGGGGCGCGTCTTCGTCCGCGCGCTCGCGGACGAGGGCAACACCGACGAGGGCTTCGACCAGGCCTTCGACGTCCTCGGCGACCTCGGCCTGTACATGGCCGCGCTCCGGCGCCACGAGCTGACGAATCCCGCGCGCGAGGAGCGCTCGCCGCACGAGGAGGCGACGGCGCTCGGCTTGCACATCGGCGCTTCTGTCGGCGTCGTGCCGCGCTTCGCGACGAGCCACCTGGCGACGCACAACCTCGCTCGCGACGGACGCCAGAAGAGCTTCACCTCGCTCCCCGACGAGATCCTCTTCCTCGACTACAACACGCGCGGGATCTTCGGGTACATGCGTGCTGCCGATGCGCTGAGGCGCATCGCCGGGATCGGCATTTCGCACGCCGTGGCGGAGACGCTCTTCGACGACGCACGCCGGGCGCTCGAGGACATCGCCGCGTTCAACGACGTGCTCTTCACCGAGCTCGACGTCGACCGCTTCTTCTACAGCGTGCGGCCGTACTACAAGCCCTACCGCGTCGGGCGCCAGGAGTACCGCGGCGCGAACGCGGGCGACTTCTCGGGCATCAACGAGATCGACTTGCTCCTCGGCCTCTGCCGTGGGAACGACCCGTACTACTCGCAGCTCCTCGTCGAGAAGATGCTGTTCATGCGGCCGGAGGATCAGGCCAGCCTGCGCGACTGCATGCGCCGGCGGAGCTTCCTCGACCAGTTCGTCGACGCGATCGACGAGAGCCGCGGCCACCCGTGGTTCCAGCGCAACGCCCGCGCGTTCGTCCGCGTTTGCGAGGCACACGGGCGGGTTGCCGCGCAGCACCACGACCAGCTGGTCGCGCGGTTCATCGCAGAGCCGGCGAGCGCCCTCGACGAGCGCGACCTGGCGCAGGTGACGGCCAGCGGGCCGCCCCTTCCGGTGCTCCTTGCCGCGCTCGAGGTGCTCCGCGACCTCCGGCTCGCCGCACCGCGGGACGACATCGCGTCGCGATACGGGGAGCTGGCGCGCCTTCGCGAGGCGGTTGCCGTGTGACGAGCGCGTGTCGCCGTGGCGTATCGGACACGAGCCGAGCCGCAGGACACGGTGGCCGCTCACGGAATCATTACGCAGCCCACACGCATCGCTTGCTTCGACGTTCGAGACTCGACCAGCGCGTGACACGCACTTCGCCTCCCCTCATCCGCGCCGCAGTCGCCCTTGCGGTGCTCGTGACCGCGCTCGCGGTCTCGAGCAGCGCAGGAGCGGCGCCGCCCTGCAGCCAGACGATCCTCGACGACTGGCTCGACAACGACCGGATCGACCGCATCTACGACCTTCCCTGCTACGAGGCGGCGATCGACGCGATTCCCGAGGACATCCGCATCTACACGAATGCGGAGGAGGTCATTTCGCGCGCCTTCCAGGACGTGTCGGGCAAACGTGTCCCGCAGCGGCGGCTCGAGGGGCCGAGCGTGGTCGAGGCTCCAGGGCCCGACGATGTTCCGCTGGTCGACTCTTCCGCGTCGACCGCCTTCCCGCTGCCGCTCCTCGTTCTCGGCGGCATGTCGGTCGTGCTGCTCGCAGCCGGCAGCCTCGGGTACGTCTCGCGGCGCCGCCGCGAGCACGGCGACGGCTAGCCCGCCTCTCCTTCAGCCGATCCGCCGCGAGAGGTGCAGCAGGTACTCCTCGCGGTTCAGCGGGTTGTAGTCAGAACGCGGGCGGGTCGGAGCATCGCCGACGGCAGGTTCGTACCGGTCGAACCTGAACTCGACGAGCCCTTCGCCGTGGGTCACTCCACGCAGCTCCTGCTGAAGGAGATGCATGCGGGCTGCCGGGATCGCACCCTCCACGACGAACGACTCGCGTGACAGGGTCGGCGGGAGTGGATCCGCCCGCAGCTGAGCCAGGATGCGCAGGGCCGGCGCGAGCGCGTCGGCCGGACCTTCGAGCCGGAAGCGGTGGATCGGCTCGCAGACCTCGGTTCCCGCCTGCCGGAGAGCGGCCATCAGGACGAGCGGGATCAGCTTGCGGAAGTCTCCTGCCGTGGTGCTCGGCGCTGCGTAGCCGGAGTCGGTCATCGTGACCGTGCAGTCGATGACTCGCCATCCGAGAAGACCCTGTTGCATGGTCTCGCGCACCATTGCCTCGACCGCGCGTTCGAAGCTCTCGACGGAACCGTAGACGTAGAGCGGAATCGAGCGAAGGTCGAGGTCCAGCCTCAGCTCCAGTCCCGAGTCGATCGGAGCGGGATCGACTCGTAGGCCCACGGTTGCGAGAAACGGGTTGCCGTTCTTTCCGAGGAGGTCGAGCGCGTGCCCGCTGCCGACCGGGCGCTCGACACAGATCGGAGTGGTCTCCCGGAACTCGACCTCGACGTCGAACTCGAGCGCGAGCGTCTGCTGGATGACCTCCTTCTGCACTTCTCCGTAGAGCGAGACGTAGAGCTCGTGCCGACCGTCGTCCTGCCGGACTGCGATCAGCGGGTCCTGTTCGGCGAGCTGGTCGAGCGCGACGCGGATTCTCCCCCTGTCCTCGCGTCGCCGCGGGACGACGACCGTCTCGAGGGTCGGTGGAGCGAAGTGCTGTGCGGCCTGCGCCGGCCCTTCGCCCACCGGGTCGCCGACCCGGATCGAGCCAAGGCCCCAGAGCTTTGCGATCTGCCCCGCAGAGACCGACGCTCGTTGCTCGGCGACGCCGTCGGCGAAGACGCTGATCGCCGTGATCTTCTCGTCCGCGCCGTCGGTGACATGCAGACGTTCCCGGGCGTGCACGGTCCCGGAGAACATCCGGACGTACGCGACCTTCTCTCCTCTCGCGCCACGCTCGATTTTGAAGACGCGGCCGTGGACAGATCCCTCGGCAACGCCGGTTGCCGTCGGGAGGAGCTCGACGATCGCGTCCATGAGCGCGTCGAATCCAGCTCCTGTTCGGGCCGAGCCGAAGAGCACGGGATGGATCGCGCCTTGCCTGGTCTGCGCGGCAAGCTCGGCGCGCAGACGGACGTACGACAGCCCGGCGTCGTCCTCGACGTACGCCCTCAGGATCGTGTCATCGTGCTCGGCGAGCGCGGCGGTGAGCGCGGTGACGAACGGCTCGTCCGCCTCGCCCCACCGGAGGAAGTCGGCCTCGCGCGTTTCGAGCCCACGGACCGATCCGAGCGAGACGATCGCGGGTGTCAGCCGCTCGGCGATCTCCAACAAGACGGCATCGTGGCGCGCGCCCTGCCGGTCGATCTTGTTCACGAAGAGCAGCGTCGGGACCTGAGAGCGCCCGAGCGCTCTCAGCAGCAACCGCGTCTGTGCCTGTACTCCCTCGACGGCCGAGAGCACGAGGACGGCTCCGTCCAGCACGCTCAGCACCCGCTCGACCTCGGCGATGAAGTCGGGGTGGCCAGGCGTGTCTATCAGGTTGACGGTGACGTCGCCGATCGCGAACGACGCGACTGCGGATCTGATGGTGATTCCGCGCTGGCGCTCGAGCGTCAGGTAGTCGGTCTGCGTCGTCCCGGCATCGACGCTGCCGATCTCGTCGATGACTCCGGCCGCGTACAGCAGCCGCTCTGTGAGTGTCGTCTTACCGGCGTCTACATGCGCCAGGATTCCTAGGTTCAGCGTTCGTCGCACCACGGTTCACACCCTTCGAATAGGTCGAGAATCCCTTTTCGCTGGATCTGAACGCCTGGCGCATCACGCCTCCCTTCCGGCCTGGTCGCTGAACGACGCGGGAATCATACGCTCCGCGGCTGCGGTTCGGCCACGATTCGCGTGTCTACACTCGGTTCCATGATGGCGACGACCGAATCGACGTGGACTCCGTCCTCGTGGCGTGACCTTCCTGCCGCCCAGCGACCCGAGTGGCCGGACGAGGCTGCGCTCACGGCAGTACGAGATCGCCTCGGAACGCTCCCGCCGCTCGTCTTCGCGGGCGAGGCGCGGGCGCTGCTGGCGTCCCTCGGCGAGGTCTGCGAGGGTAGGGCGTTCCTCCTCCAGGCCGGTGACTGCGTTGAGTCCTTCAGGGACGTGTCCGCGCCGGCGATTCGCGAGCGGCTCAAAGTACTGCTGCAGATGTCGGCGGTGCTCGCGTACGGGGCGATGCTCCCGGTCGTGAGGGTCGGCCGCATCGCCGGTCAGTTCGCGAAGCCTCGCAGCGGCGCGACCGAGATCGTCGACGGAGTCGAGCTGCCGTCGTTTCGCGGCCACATCGTCCACTCCGACGAGCCGACGCCGGAGGCTCGCATCCCCGACCCCGAGCGCCTCGTCCACGCCTACTACCAGGCCGCGTCCACCCTCAACCTCCTGCGGGCGTTCACGAAGGGCGGGTTCGCCGACCTCACGCACGTCCATACGTGGAACCGCGAGTTCGTGGCGAGCTCGCCGGCCGGGCAGCGCTACGAGGCGCTCGCGGACGAGATCGAGCGCGCACTGCGCTTCATGCAGGCGATCGGGATCGACCTCACCACCGAGAGAACTCTGCACGAGGTCGACGTCTGGACGAGCCACGAGGGACTCCTCCTCGAGTACGAGGAGGCGCTCACCCGCACGGACTCGCTTACGGGGCAGCCGTACGACTGCTCGGCGCACATGCTCTGGATCGGCGACCGCACGCGCGGGCTGGGTGGGGCGCACGTCGAGTTCTTCTCCGGCGTCCGCAACCCGATCGGCGTGAAGCTCGGGCCGTCGGCGACGCCCGACGACGCGGTGGCGCTGGCGGAGCGTCTCAACCCCGATCGCGTCCCGGGCAGGCTTACGTTCATCGCACGGATGGGTGCGGCGAACGTGCAAGAGAAGCTCCCGCCGCTCCTGCGTGCCGTGCGCGAGGCCGCGATCCCGGTCGTGTGGGCGTGCGACCCGATGCACGGGAACCTCGTCCGCACTGCGAGCGGGCGAAAGACGCGCCACTTCGACGCGATCATGGAGGAGCTCCAGGGGTTCTTCTCCTCGCACCGCGAGGCGGGGACCTGGCCGGGCGGCGTCCACCTCGAGTTCACGGGAGAGGACGTCACGGAGTGCCTGGGTGGTTCCGAGGCACTGCTCGAGGAGCAGCTCGACCACCGCTACGAGACGCTCTGCGATCCGCGCCTGAACGGGCGTCAGTCGCTCGACCTCGCCTTCCGCGTGGCCGAGCTCATGCGAACGGCCTAACGCAGACGTGCGGCTCGCGGTCGTCGGTACCGGCCTCATCGGCGCTTCCGCGGCACTCGCTGCGCGGCGAAGCGGGATCGACGTCATGGGATGGGACGAGGATCCGGCGACGCTCGACGCCGCCGTGGAGCGTGGAGCCGTCGAGCCGGCAGCGTCGCTTGCGGCGTCACTCGTCGACGCCGACATCGCGCTTGTGGCCGTGCCGGTCGCGGAGCTGCCGGCGGTCGTGCAGGACGTGCTCGCGCACGCGCCGGCGGCGTGCACCGTCACGGATGTCGGCTCGACGAAGGGTGCCGTGTGCGCCGCCGCGGGCGACGACTCGAGGTTCGTCGGCGGGCATCCGATCTGCGGCGCCGAGACGCGCGGCCCGGCCCGGGCGAGCGCTGATCTGTTCGAGGGCGCGACGTGGTTTCTCGCGCCGCTCGCGACGACGGACCCGGAGCGCTATCGGGCTGTGCACGCGTTCGTGGCCGGCCTCGGTGCCCGGCCGTTCGCGATCGACCCGTCGGCGCACGATCGCCTCGTCGCGGTGACGAGCCATCTTCCACACGCGCTCGCGAACGTCCTCCTGAATCAGGCGGGCTCGTCGCGAGTCGACGGGCACGACCCTCTCGCGGCGGCGGGCGGCTCGCTTCGCGACATGACCCGCATCGCGGGCGCCAACCCGCGCATCTGGGTCGACATCTTCCTCGAGAACAGTGAGGCGCTCGCGACTTCGCTGGCCGAGCACCGCCGCCGCGTCGAGCAGCTCGAGGACGCGCTGGCGAGCGGTGACGCGGGCTTCCTCGCCCGCTGGATCGGCGAGGCGAGCGGCAACCGGCGACGCCTGCTCGAGACCGCGTACGAAGATCCGGGAGCGCTCCAGCGCATGCGCGTGCACCTCCCCGATCGCCCCGGCGTCCTCGCGGGCGTCTTCCAGGCGCTCGGCGCCGAGCGGATCAACGTGGAGGACTTCGAGATGGAGCATCTCTCGCCGGATCGAGGCGGGACGCTGACGATCCTCGTCGCGGGAGAGAGCGACGCTGCGCTCGCGACGCGCTTGCTCGAAGAGCAGGGCTACGGGGTGGTCGTCGCGCCCGTCATCGACGAGTAGCGCCCGAAGCCACGTCGTCGCGCAGCTCGGAAGCGTCTGCGTCTGCGGCGGGGGCGACGCGACGAAAGCTCCTCGCCTCGTCGTCCCAGCGCTCGAGGAGCGCGGCCGCTCGCGGTGAGTCCGTATGGCGGTGATGCCGTTCGACGAGGTCGTGGAGCTCCGCGAGCTGGTGTAGGTCGGGGTCGTGGGCGAGCACGAGCCCGTCGCCGAGACGTTCGTCGAGCGTGCCGTCGCGGTCGTAGACGTAGGCCTCTCCACCGGTCATGCCGGCGCCGAAGTTGAGCCCCACGTCGCCGAGAACGACGACGGTGCCGGCGGTCATGTACTCGCAGCCGTGATCCCCGACGCCTTCGACGACGGCAACCGCACCGGAGTTTCGGACGGCGAAGCGCTCGCCCGCGGAGCCCGCGCAGAAGAGCTGGCCGCCGGTCGCGCCGTAGAGCACCGCGTTGCCGACAAGGCATGGGTCGCCTGCGTCGTTTGTTGGCGGGGAGATCACGATCCGGCCGCCGCTCATCGCCTTGCCCACACCGTCGTTCGCCTCGCCCACGAGGTCGAGCTCGACCCCCGCAGTGAGGAACGCGCCGAAGCTCTGTCCGGCGGAGCCTTCGAAGCGCGCGCGCACGCGTCCCGGAGGCGGCGACGAGCCTGCGACTCGAGCGATTGCGCCGCCGAGCCGGGCACCGACTGCACGGTCGCCGTTCGTGATCTGGTGGCGCGGCTCGATGAGCGTCGCGCCCTCGAGCGCTGCGCGGCTCTGCGCATGGAGGAGGATGCCGAGCCGATCACCCGCGTCCCTGGGTCGCGCTCCGGTGAAACGTGCTGTTCCTTCTGCACTCCGGACCAGCAGTGGCGCGAGGTCGAGGCAGTCGACGGCCACGTTGCCCGTGCGCCGCTGCGCGAGACACTCGATGCGCCCGACCGCGCCGTCGAGCGAGCGGAGCCCGAGCGACGCCAGCAGGCGGCGCACCTCCTCGGCGACGAACAGGAGATACGCCTGCACCATCTCGGGCGTCCCGCCGAACTTCTCGCGCAGCTCGGGCCGCTGGGTCGCAATCCCGACGGGGCAGCTGTCGAGGTGGCACGAGCGCACCATGAGACAGCCCTCCGCGAGGAGGAGAGACGTCCCGAACGCGTATTCGTCGGCCCCGAGCAGCGCGGCCACGACGACGTCGCGCCCGGTCTTGAAGCCGCCGTCGGCGCGAAGTCGCACGCGGCTGCGCAGGTGGTTCGCGACGAGCGCCTGCTGCGCCTCCGCCAGCCCGAGCTCCCAGGGGACGCCGGCGCTCTTGATCGAGACGAGCGGGCTGGCACCGGTGCCCCCGTCCGCGCCGGCGATGTGGATGACGTCGGCGTGAGCCTTCGCCACGCCGGCTGCGACGAGCCCGACGCCGCTCTCGGCGACCAGCTTCACGGAGATCGCCGCGTCCGGGTTCACCTCGCGCAGGTCGAAGACGAGCTGGGCGAGGTCCTCGATCGAGTAGATGTCGTGGTGCGGAGGAGGAGAGATGAGCGAGACGCCGGGCCGCGTCTTGCGCAGGCGGGCGATCTCCTCGGTCACCTTGTGCGCCGGGATCTGGCCCCCCTCGCCGGGCTTCGATCCCTGCGCGATCTTGATCTGGAGCTCCTCGGCGGAGACTGCGTACTCGGCGCTCACGCCGAACCGTCCCGACGCGACCTGCTTGATCTTCGAGTTGCGCTCGTCCCCGAAGCGATCCGGGCTCTCGCCGCCCTCGCCCGAGTTCGCGCGTCCGCCGAGGCGGTTGAGCGCGATCGCGACGGTCTCGTGCGCTTCCGCGGAGAGCGCGCCGTGCGACATCGCTCCGCTCGAGAAGCGACGCACGATCGCGAGAGCCGGCTCGACCTCGTCGAGCGGGACCGCGGGCCCGGCGGGCACGAGCTCGAGCAGGTCGCGTGGCTCGAGGGGGTCACGACCGTTGACCAGCTCTGCGAAGCGGTCATAGAGATCCGAGCGATCTCCCCGGGTGGCGGCACGCAGCGCGTGTGCTCCCGCGATCGCCTCCTGCAGCGCGGCCACGACGTCCGGGTCCGTCGCGTGTCCCTCGCCGCCCTTGCGGTACTTGAAGTAGCCGGGGTTCTCGAGCTGCGGCTTCTCCGCGCGCGAGGCGTCGAGGCGCTCGAGGGCTTCCCGCTCGAAGCGGTCGAGCCGCGCTCCGCCGAGCGCGGAGGGCGTGCCGCCGAGGTACTCGCGGCAGAGCGTGCGGTCGAGGCCGACCGCATCGAACAGGCGGGCGCCGCGGTAGCTGGCCACGTCGGCGATGCCCATCTTGGACATGACCTTGAGGACGCCCTCCTCCAACGCCGCGAGGAGGCGCCGTTGCGCCTCGTCGGGCGGCGGCCGGTCGCCGCCGATGCGGTCGTTGGCGGCGAGCTGCGCGACCGTCTCGAGCGCGAGCCGCGGGCAGATCGCGTCTGCGCCGTAGCCGAGCAGGCACGCGATCGAGTGGGTGTCGCGCGGCTCGTCCGACTCCACAAGGAGCGAGCAGTGTGTGCGGAGGCCCGCTTCGACCAGCCGCATGTGCACGGCCGAGAGAGCGAGGATCGCGGGCGCTGGGGCTCGCGCATCTCCTGCGTTCCGGTCCGAGAGGCAGACGAGCTCGGCGCCCGCCGCGACGGCGGACTCCGCGAGGACGACGATCCGGTCGAGGGCTCGCCCGAGCCCTTCCTCACCCGTGAACGTCGCATCGAGCCGAAGGGGAGAGGACGACTCGAGGCCGGATGGGTAGAGGAGGAACCCGGGGAGTACCGTGAGCCGCGGCGGCGGGGCGTCGGCGCCGAGCACGTCGACGCGCGGGCCGAGCAGCGTCGCCACGGACATGACGAGGCGCTCGCGGAGGTGGTCGATCGCGGGGTTCGTCACCTGCGCGAAGCGCTGTCGGAGGTAGGTGGAGAACGGGCGCGCGCGTCCGGCCAGCGGCGCGATCGACGCGTCGTCGCCCATCGACGAGACGGGATCGTGGCCGGTCTGCGCGAGCGGGCGGAGCATCGTGTTCAGCTCCTCGCGGGTGTACCCGTGGAGGACGTGACGCGCGTCCAATCCGTCCTCGGGCGGTGCGCTCGGCTCGCCGGCATCGGCGTTGACGATGCTCGACGCCACCCACCGCCCGTACGGACGCCGTCGGGCCAGCTCGCGCCGCAGCTCGTCGCCGAGCAGGAGACCACGCACGGGATCGACGACGAGGATCCCGCCGGGCCCGAGCCGTGCACGTTTCACGCGCGCACCGTCCGGGAGCGGAACCGCTCCCGCCTCGGACGCGACCGTCACGAGGCCGTCGTCGGTGATGGCGACGCGAAGCGGCCGAAGCCCGTTGCGGTCGAGCGCGGCGCCGCACGTCTCACCGTCCGTGAAGCAGAGAGCGGCAGGACCGTCCCACGGCTCGCTGAGCATCGCGCCATAGCGGTGGAAGTCGCGCACCTCCGGATCGAGTCGAGGATTGTTCTGCCACGCCGGCGGGACGAGCAGCGAGACGGCCTCGGCGAGGTCCTTCGCCTGCGCGCGAACGACGAGGTCGAGCGCGTTGTCGAGAAGCGCCGAGTCCGAACCGGCGTTGTCGAGCGCCGGTACGAGCCCGGGCTCTGCCTCCTGTGAGCGAAGCCGTGCCTCCATCCACGCGACGTTGCCGTCGATCGTGTTGATCTCGCCGTTGTGGCAGAGGAGCCGGAAGGGCTGCGCGCGCTCCCAGCTCGGCTCCGTGTTCGTCGAAAAGCGCTGATGGAAGATCGCGAACTGGACTTCGAGCTCGGGATCCTCGAGGTCCGGGTAGAAGTGCGCGAGCTGGCCTGCCGCGCACAGCGCCTTGTAGGTCACCGTGCGGAACGAGCACGAGACGATGTAGACGCCTGCGACCCGCTCCGCCCGTCGTCGCGCTCGGTACGCGCGTCGCTCGGCGTCGGCGTGCTCGGATGGAGCGAGCACGAGCTGGTCGATGCGCGGAAGCGAGGCGAGGGCGGTGACGCCGATCGCCTCGTTGCGCGTCGGCACCGTCCGCCACCCAGCGGGCTCGAGGCCCTCGGCGCGGCAGGCGTCCTCGACCGGCGCACGTAGCCAGCCCTCGCGAAGGAAGCACATCGCGAGCCCCGCGTCGGGCCAGCCGCTCATCGTGTTCGTCAGCGGGAGGAGCACGCCTGCGCCGTCACCGGTGACGCCGTCTGCGGCCCACGCGCCGCGGTGCCCAACGGCTGCAAGTCCGGCGAGCGCCCTGTCGAGCACGTCGCGCGATGGACGGCCGTGGACATCTGCGACGAGCCCGATGCCGCACGCATCGCGCTCTCGTCGTGGGTCGTGCAGAAGCCGCTGCCGGTCGCCGGAGATGGCGAGCACCTTTCCTTCGGAGGGTCGAAGACTCCCGCCGGCTATCTCTTTGAGCTAGTCCGGCGGCGGCGGGAGGTGGGTGCCGGCTAGCTGGTCGGGCCGAAGCCGAAAATCGCGATCGTGCGGATCGCGGCTGCGAGAGCAATTCCGGCTGATACGGCGCCCGACATGAAGGCGGAACGATAGACGGTTCGCTCCGCGTGAACAAGGCGGCAACGCCGGGCACCTGGCGACTCCGCGACCGATCCTCTATCGTGGCTGCGTGACCAGCCCCGGCCCCGCAGTTTTCTCTGGTCGTCGCGTGCTGGCCTGCCTCGCGTTCTTCCTTCCCCGGTAGGGGAAGCGACGCGTCGACATAACCGTTCCGTTCGCACTATCGGTGCGTCCACAACCGAGCCATCACATCGAATCCAAGGAGCGCCGCTCGATGTCCATGCCGCACTGGAAGTACCGCCCGTACGCAACCGTCGATCTTCCCGATCGCACGTGGCCCGACCGTGTCGTCGACGCGGCTCCGATCTGGTGCTCGACGGACCTTCGGGACGGCAACCAGGCGCTCGTCAACCCGATGGACAGCGCGCGCAAGCAACGGTTCTTCGCGCTGTTGCTCGCGCTCGGAGTTCCGGAGATCGAGGTCGGCTTCCCGGCTGCCTCCAGGGCGGACTTCGACTTCGTGCGGCTCCTGATCGAGGAGGAGCTCGTTCCGAGCGAGACGACGATCGCCGTTCTGACGCAGGCGCGGCCAGACCTCGTCGAACGCAGCTTCGAGGCCATCGCGGGCGCGAAGCGGGCGATCGTGCACCTCTACAACTCGACGTCGGTCACGCAGCGGCGCGTCGTCTTCCGTCTCGACCGCGCCGGCATCACCGAGCTGGCTGTCCGGGGCGCACGGCTCTGCCGGGAGCTGGCGACCGCTGCGGACGGGGAGATCGTGTTCCAGTACTCGCCCGAGAGCTTCCACCACACGGAGCTCGACTACGCCCTCGAGATCTGCGAGGCGGTCGCCGAGGAGTGGGGGCCGACGCCCGACGAGAAGATGATCGTCAACCTGCCGACGACCGTCGAGCAGTTCCCCCCGAACGTCTACGCGGACCGGATCGAGTGGTTCGGGCGTCACTTCTCGAAGCGCGACGCGGCGACCCTCTCCGTGCACCCGCACAACGACCGCGGGACGGCCGTCGCCACCGCCGAGCTCGGGCTCATGGCCGGTGCGGAGCGCGTGGAGGGGACGCTCTTCGGCAACGGCGAGCGGACCGGCAACGCCGACCTCGTCACGCTCGCGCTCAACCTCCTCACGCAGGGTGTCGACCCGAAGCTCGACCTTTCGTCGATCGACGAGGCTCGGGCGATCGTCGAGGAGTGCAACGAGCTGCCCGTCCATCCGCGCCATCCCTACGTCGGCGAGCTCGTATACACGGCGTTCTCGGGGTCGCACCAGGACGCGATCAACAAGGGAATGCACGCGCAGGAGCGGTCGAGCTCGGAGGTCTGGGACGTGCCATATCTGCCGATCGACCCGAAGGACGTGGGCCGCACGTACGAGGCGATCATCCGGGTGAACTCCCAATCCGGAAAGGGCGGGGTGGCGTACCTCATGCAGGTCGAGCACCACCTCGACTTTCCGCGCGGGCTGCAGGTCGACTTTGCGCAGAAGGTTCAGGCGATCGTCGATGCTCGTGGGGGCGAGCTCACGCCCGAGGAGCTGCTCCAGACTTTTCACGAGCAGTACCTCGACCACGCGGAACCGTTCGAGCTCGTCGGCCACTCGCTCTCGAGCGAGGGCGGCATCGACCGGATCGCTGCGAGGCTCCTGGTGGCCGGAGACGAACGGATCGTCGAGGGCGAGGGCAATGGACCGATCGACGCTCTCGTGACGGCGCTCTCACGAGAGCTCGACGCGGAGGTGCACGTTCTGGACTACTACGAGCACGCGATGGGTCGCGGTGAGGACGCGACCGCGGCTGCGTACGTCGAGGCCGACGTCGACGGCGAGGTCGTGTGGGGCGTGGGGATCCACTCCTCCATCGTGACCGCGTCGCTGGGCGCCGTGGTGAACGCGGTGAACCGCGCTCGCTCGCTTCGGGCGGCCCACGATGCGGCCGCTGCGGCGTTCGACGCGTAGGCAACCACCCGTTCGCGTCTTGACACGGCGGTGCACTGACCGCACACTGTGCGCTTCGATGACCGGTCGCGCCTTCGTATCCACATGCACCGACGCCACTGGCGTGGGCGTATCCGCGCGCGGCATCGGCATCGAGCTCCTCATTCTCCCCTTCTAGGGGAGATGCGACTCACGCGCCGCGCAGGCGCAGACGCCGACCTAAGCACAGGATTGGTGCGTCCTCAGGGCCGCCCGACAGGAGGAGCAGAGAAGTGAAGGACCCCGGCAGTATCCCGACGTTCACCACGACCCGGCACGCGGAGGCGGCGGCATGACCGCTCGCCTCCGACTCGCGGTCGCGGGGGAAACCATGTTTCCCCGGCGTGCCCCCTTCTTCCTGAGAGCGTGGGGATCCTCCCGGTTCCCCACACCCCTCCACCATTGCCAGACAGGCGTCTGGCAATGACCTCGCGTACGACCTACACGGTCGCCTGCCTCTCCGGGCATGGCATCGGGCCCGAGGTCATGGCGCAGGCGAGTCGTGCACTCGACCGCGTGTCGCGCCTGCACGGGTTCCGGATCGCGGAGATCCACCCGCCCTTCGGCGCCGCCGCGCTGACGCAGTCCGGCCACGCACTGCCCGGCGAGACCCGGAGGGCCACGCTGGACGCGGAGGCGATCCTCGTCGCGGCGGGAAACGAGCCTGCGGTCGCCGGAGTCGAGTCCGCGCTCGATCTCCAGGTGCGCGTTGATCGCGTGTCGTACGGCGCGCGCGAGACCGTCACCGTTCTGAGCCCGCTCGACGCCAGCGCGAGCTCGAGTGCGCTGCGCCGCGCATTCGAAGTCGCGCGCTCGAGCCGCGGTCGCGTTACGTCCGTCGGCGGCGACGTCGCGTGGACGACGCAGCTGGAGGCCGAGGCGGCACGTAACCCGGGCGTCTTCGTCGGCGTCGAGCAGATGAAGACCGCCGTCTCGCGGCTCGCGTTCGAGCCGGAAGCGTTCGACGTCGTCGTCACGCCGGCGCCGTACGCCGAGCCGCTCGTCGCGCTTGTCGCCCACGGGCATCGGCCCCGCCTGGTTGCGTCCGGGCGCCTCGCGGGCTCGGGTCCGAGCGTGTTCCTCCCCGCGCACGGGGCGGCCGAGGACATCGCGGGTCAGGGCGTCGCCAACCCGGCGTCGATGCTGCTCGCGGCCGCGCTCCTGCTCGGAGAGGGGCTCGGAGAGCGGCGTGCCGCGGAGACGCTCACCGGCGCGGTGCTCGAAGCTTGCGCCAACGGCAGGCGCACACCGGACATGGTGTCGAGCGGGATGGGCGCGACCACTCAGGAGTTCAGCGACGTCGTGCTCTCCCACCTGGCCGGCTCGTTGACGACCCCCGAGTTCTACCGCGAGGCGGTTGCGTGAAACCCAATGGCGCCGATGCGGTTCTGCGCTCGCTCGAGGCCGAGGGGGTCGACGTCGCCTTCGGGCTTCCCGGCGGCGCGATCCTGCCGCTGTACGACGCGTTCGCCCGCGGGACGACCGTACGCCACGTGCTTGCCCGCCACGAGCAGGGCGCAGGACACATGGCCGAGGGCTACGCCCGTGCCACGGGAGGCGTCGGCGTCGCCGTGGCCACGTCCGGGCCGGGCGCGACGAACCTCGTGACCCCCATCGCCGACGCCTGGATGGACTCGACGCCGCTCGTGTGCATCACGGGCCAGGTGCGCTCGCACCTCATCGGCACGGACGCGTTCCAGGAGTGCGACATCACCGGCATCACCATCCCGGTGGTCAAGCACTCGTGGCTCGTCCAGGACGTGGAGGAGCTGCCGCACGTGTTGAGGGCGGCCTTCCACGTCGCGCGAACCGGGCGCTGCGGGCCCGTCCTCGTCGACATCCCGCGCGACGTGCAGGAGGCGGCACTCGAGTTCGAGTACCCCGACGAGGTGGATCTCCCCGGCTGGAAGCCACCGCAGCGCGGGAACGCCCGCCAGATCAAGCGCGCCGCCGAGGTGCTCGCGCGCGCCGAGCGACCGGTGCTCTACGTGGGCGGAGGAACGCTGAACGCCGACGCGTGCGCCGAGCTGGGCGAGCTGGCCGCGCTCGGCCGGCTCCCGGTCGTCACGACGTTGATGGGCAAGGGCTCGTTCCCCGAGACGCACGAGCTCCACTTCGGCTGGCCCGGGATGCACGGGCCGAAGTGGTCGAACTGGGCCATGAACAAGTGTGATGTCCTGGTCGCCGTCGGCGCTCGCTTCGACGATCGCGTCACGGGCAAGCTCTCGGCGTTCGCGCCCGGCGCGACGGTCATCCATCTCGACATCGACTCCGCGGAGATCTCGAAGCTCCGCCAGGCGGATATTCCCGTGGTCGGCCCCCTGAAGCAGGTTCTCGCCGGCCTCGCGGACGAGCTGCGCGCACTCCACGGATCCGGAGACGCCGCAGTCAGCCGGACCGAGCCATGGCTGCGCCAGCTCACCGCCTGGCGTGAGGAGTTCCCGTTGCGCTACGGAGCGAGTGGAGACGTGCTGAAGCCGCAGCTCGTGCTCGAGACGCTGCACGAGCTGACGACGGGCGACGACGTGGTCTGGACGACGGGCGTGGGCCAGCACCAGATGTGGGCGATGCAATACCTGCTCTGCGACCGCCCGCGCTCGTTCATCACCTCGGGCGGGCTCGGCACGATGGGATACGGCGTCCCCGCCGCGATCGGGGCGAAGGCCGCGCGGCCCGAGGCGACGGTCGTCTGCGTCGACGGCGACGGCTGCTTCCAGATGACGTGCCAGGAGCTCGCGACGTCGGTTCTCGAGGATCTCCCGATCGTCGTCGTCATCGTCAACAACGGGCACCTCGGGATGGTCCGCCAGTGGCAGGACATGTTCTTCGACGAGCGCTTCTCGCATGTGCACCTGACCCACGACGTCCCCGACTACGCGAAGCTCGCGGAGGCGTACGGTGCGGTCGGCTTCACGGTCGAGACCGAGGACGAGCTCGAGGGGACGCTCGAGGAGGCTCTGTCCTGCGGGCGCACGGCCGTGGTGGACGCGCGGGTCGACGCGCGCGAGCACTGCTTCCCGATGATCCCGGCCGGTGCCGCCGCCCTCGACCTCGTCGAGTACGAGGAGCCCGAGCCGGTGGTGGTCGCGTGAGGCACACCCTGTCCGTCCTGCTCGAGAACAAGCCGGGCGCGCTCATGCGCATCTCGAGCATGTTCGCGCGGCGTGGCTTCAACATCGAGAGCCTGGCGGTCGGGCCGACCGAGCGGCACGACGTGTCGCGCATCACTCTTCGCGTCGACTGCGAGCAGCACCCGCTCGAGCAGATCGAGAAGCAGATGCACAAGCTGGTGAACGTCCTTCGGGTCTCGGAGCTCGAGCCCGACGAAGCCGTGGAGCGCGAGCTCGCGCTCCTCAAGGTCGCCGCGCCTGCCGCCAGGCGCGGCGAGCTCATCTCGCTGGCCCAGGCGTTCAACGCCCGCGTTGCGGACATCGGCGCCGACGCGATCGTGTTCGAGATCGTCGGCCACCCCGAGGAGATCGACTCGTTCGAGGAGCTCGTCCGCCCCCACGGGCTGAAGGAGCTCGTGCGAACCGGGAGAATCGGCCTCGGCCGCGCGTCCAACGGCTCGAAGAACCATCGTCCGCAGCACGTCCTCCGCTAACCGAAGGAGAAGCCCAATGGCCACGATCCACCGCGAAGGCAACCTCGACCTCCTCACGGGCAAGGTCGCCGTCGTCGGCTACGGGAGCCAGGGCCACGCCCACGCTCTCAACCTCCACGACTCGGGCGTGGAGGTCCAGGTCGGGCTGCGCGAAGGGAGCCCGTCGCGCGCGGCCGCCGAGGAGGCCGGCGTCGCCGTCGGCACCGTGGCCGAGGCGGTGCGGGGCGCGCAGGTCGTGTCGCTCCTGCTCCCCGACCAGGTACAGCCGCGCGTCTACGAGGACGACGTCGCGCCGAACCTCGATCCGGATGCCGTGCTCCTGTTCGCCCACGGCTTCAACGTCCACTACGGACGGATCGCGCCTCCCGCCGGGCACGACGTGATCATGGTCGCGCCGAAGGGGCCGGGGCACATCGTGCGCCGGCTCTTCACCGAGGGGTTCGGGACGCCCGCGATCGTCGCGGTCGCCCAGGACGCGAGCGGCGGCGCATTCGACCTCGCGCTCGCGTATGGCGTCGGAATCGGCGCGGCGCGCGCCGGGATGATCGAGACGACCTTCGCCGAGGAGACCGAGACCGACCTCTTCGGCGAGCAGGCCGTCCTCTGCGGCGGCGTGACGGAGCTCGTCCGCGCCGGCTTCGAGACGCTCGTCGAGGCCGGCTACCAGCCCGAGATCGCGTACTACGAGTGCCTCCACGAGCTCAAGCTCATCGTCGACCTCATCTGGGAAGGCGGTCTCTCGGGTATGCGCTACTCGGTGTCCGACACGGCCGAGTTCGGAGATCTCACTCGCGGCCCGCGCGTCATCGACGAGCTCGTCCGCGAGCAGATGAAGGTGCTCCTCGACGAGATCCAGTCCGGCACGTTCGCGCGGGAATGGATCGCGGAGATGGACGCCGGCGAGCCACGGTTGGCCGAGCTTCGCCGGCAGGCGGGCGATCAGGAGCTCGAGCGCGTCGGCAAGGAGCTGCGAGCGCTGATGCGCCGCGAGCGTGCGGAGGTGCCGGCTGCCTGACGAAGCCGTCGAGGTCGGAGTCGGCCTCCTCGGCTACGGCACGGTCGGCGCGGCGGTCGATCGACTGCTCGTCGAGAACGCCGACGACATCGAGCGTGCGACCGGACATCGGCTGCGCGTCGTCCGCGCGCTGGTGCGCGATCCGGCGCGCGAGCGCAGCTTCGATCCAGGGGAAGGCGTGCTGACCGCCGAGTTCGCCGCCGTGCGCGACGACCCGTCGATCGGCGTCGTCGCTGAGGTGATGGGAGGTCTCGAGCCTGCCGGCTCGCACGTCCTCGAGTTGCTCGCTGCCGGCAAACCCGTCGTGACGGCAAACAAGCAGCTGGTCGCGCAGCGCGGATCCGAGCTCTTTGCGGCGGCCGTCGCGGGAGGCGTCCAGCTCCGCTTCGAGGCGAGCGTGTGCGGGGCGATCCCGGTCATCAAGGTTCTCCGCGAGTCGCTCGTCTCGACGAACGTGCACCGCGTCCTCGGGATCGTGAACGGGACGACGAACTTCATCCTCACCGAGATGGAGCGGGGCGCGTCGTACTCGGACGCGCTCGCCGAGGCCCAGCGCCGAGGGTTCGCGGAGGCCGATCCCTCGGACGACGTCTCCGGCGCGGATGCGGCCGCGAAGATGGCGATCCTCGCGACGATCGCATTCGGCTCGCGGGTCACGTTCGCGGACGTGGACCACCGCGGGCTCGAGGACCTCCCACCGGGCCTTTCTGCGGCCGCTCGCGAGCTCGAGATGGTCGTACGGCTCGTGGGGGCCGCGACGCTCATCGATGACCAGGTCGACGTGCGGGTCCGGCCCGCGCTCGTCGACCGGCATCACCCGCTGGCAGCGATCGAAGGGGCGTTCAACGGCGTCATGCTCCAGGGCGACGCCATTCGCGAGATCACGCTCGAGGGACCCGGCGCGGGTGGGATCGAGACCGCGTCCGCCGTCGTCGCCGATCTCGTCTCGATCATCGGGACGACGGGCACTGGCTTCCTGCACGATGACCCGTGCTGGCGAACGCTCGAGCGCATGCCGCCCGGAGATCTCCGCTCCCCGTTCTATCTCCACCTCGAGGTGGACGATCGTCCGGGCGTTCTCGCCGAGGTGGCCCAACGGCTCGCGGCGCACGGCGTCTCGGTCGCGCGGCTCACGCAGGTGCCGGTCGGCGCGGGTGCAGCGCTCCACGTCGTGCTCCACGAGGCGCCGCAACGCCAGGTCGAGGCCGCGCTCGTGGAGATCGCCAAGCTCCCGTCGATCCACTCGGCGCCGTCGCTGCTCCCCGTGATCTCCGACCGGGGCGTCGTCGAGCTCGGCTGGGCATAGCGCTTTCGCTACGCGAAAGCGCTAGAAGACGGCATGGCCTCGTTGATCGACCGCTACCGGCAGCAGCTCCCCGTCGACGCGTCGACGCCGGTCGTGTCGCTCGGGGAGGGCTCGACGCCGCTCCTTCCAGCACCACGCCTGTCGGAGCGTCTGGGAATCGAGCTGTACCTGAAGTGGGAGGGCGCGAACCCGACCGGGAGTTTCAAGGATCGCGGCATGACCGTCGCGATCTCGAAGGCGCTCGAGTCCGGCGTGTCCGCGGTCATCTGCGCCTCGACCGGGAATACGGCTGCATCCGCGGCGGCGTACGCGGCGCGCGCAGGCTTGCGGGCCGTCGTGCTCCAGCCGCACGGGGCGGTCGCCGCCGCGAAGGTCGCTCAGGCAGGCGCGCTCGGAGCGCGCGTCGTTCAGATCCGCGGAAGCTTCGACGACGCGCTGGTAGCGGCGCGCGAGCTCGCCGAGCGCGGGACACACGTCCTGGTCAACTCGCTCAACCCGTTTCGCATCGAGGGGCAGAAGACGGCGGCGTTCGAGATCGTCGAGGAGCTCGGGCGTGCGCCCGACGTGCTCGCGCTCCCGTATGGCGGCGGTGGGAACACGCGCGCGTACGCGCTCGGGTTCGACGAGGCGGGCGCGGGCAGGCCGCGACTCTTCGGCGGCGAGGCCGCCGAGCGCGCGACGACTATGGCATCCGCGATCCGAATCGTCGAACCGGCGCATGCGGAGAAAGCAGCTGCGGCGGTGCGCGACTCGGATGGCGAGATCGTCTCCCTGTCGGACGACGTGATCCTCAGAGCGTGGAGCGACCTCGCGCACGAGGAGGGAATTCTCTGCGAGCCGTCCTCGGCGGCCGGTCTGGCCGCGGTCATCGAGGCGGGGGTCGAGCGCGGCACGCGCGTCGTGTGCGTCCTTACCGGGCACGGGCTCAAGGACGCCGAGGCCGCCGCGCGCGGGAGCGCCCCACCGCTCGTCGTCGACGCCGATCCCGACGCGATCGCCGAGGCGGCATCCTGACGCTCCGTGTCCGCGCTCCCGCGAGTACGGCGAACCTCGGGCCGGGGTTCGACTGTGTGGCGGTCGCACTCGACCTGTGGAACGAGCTCGAGGTGAGCGAAGGGCACGGCGGCGCCGATCCGGAGCACCTCGGCGTACGCGCCTTCTCCCTGCTCGCGGAGCCTGACGGATGGAGCTTCGCGTTCACGGACCGGATACCCCTTGAGCGAGGCCTCGGTTCGAGCGCCTCGGTCATCGCGCTCGGGCTGGTGGCGGCCAGCGCCGTGACCGGGCGCGCACTGGACGCGGAGGAGCTGCTGGCGCTGGGTGTCGAGCTGGAAGGGCACCCCGACAATCTCGCGGCCGCGCTGGCCGGCGGCGTCTGCCTGACGTGGGGCGGGCGGGTCGAGCGCGTGGCGGACCGCCCGCCGGCGCTTCCGGTGGCCCTCGTTCCCGGGGGCACCGTCTCCACCGCAGCAGCGCGTGCCGCGCTTCCCGAGCACGTGCTCCACGCGGATGCCTCGTACACGGCGGCACGCGCGACGTTGCTCGGCGCGGCGCTCGCGAGCGGCTCGATCGAGCTGTTTGCCGAGGCGCTCGACGATCGCCTGCACGAGCCGCATCGCGCTGGCGAATGCGCCGTTGCTCGCCGAGGTTCGCGCGGGCCTTCCGGCCGGAGCGCTCGGGGCGACGATCTCGGGCTCGGGCCCGACGGTCATCGTGTGGGCCCGCGACGACGCGGTCGAGACGTGCGTTGCCGAGCTCGCCGGTCGCTATCCGGATGTCGACGTGCTTCCCCTTCCCGCCTCACCGAAAGGAGCCCACGCGTTGTGACGAACGATCCCTACAGCCTTCCGTCCGATCCTGCGAAGCGCATCAGCGCCGCCCTGACCGACGGTCCCGACCGTGCGGGCGCACGCGCGATGCTCAAGGGAACGGGCTTCACCGACGCGGACCTGGCCAAGCCCATCATCGGCGTGGCCACGACGTGGATCGAGACGATGCCGTGCAATCTCAACCAGCGCGACCTCGCGGTCGACGTGAAACGCGGCATCCGCGACGCCGGCGCAACGCCGATGGAGTTCAACACGATCGCGGTGTCGGACGGGGTCTCGATGGGCACGTCCGGGATGCGTGCGTCCCTCGTCTCACGCGAGGTGATCGCCGACTCGATCGAGCTCGTGGCGCGCGGTCACCTCTTCGACGGTCTCGTCTGCCTCGTCGCCTGCGACAAGACGACACCCGGTGCCGTCATGGCACTCGCGCGCCTCGACATCCCGGCCGTCGTCTTCTACACGGGCTCGATCGCGCCCGGTCTCTACCGCGGCCGCGAAGTGTCGATCGGCGACGTCTACGAGGCGATCGGCGCGTACGCCGTCGGAAAGATGACCGCGGAGGAGCTGCACGAGCTCGAGTCGGTCGCCTGTCCCGCCGCGGGGGCGTGCGGCGGCCAGTTCACCGCCAACACGATGTCGACGATGATCGACTTCCTCGGCCTGACACCGCTGGGCGCGAACGGGATCCCTGCGGTGAACGGCGCAAAGGCCGAGGCGGCGTACGAGATCGGCAGGCTTTCCGTCGACGTCGTGCGGAACGACCGTCGTCCGTCTCAGGTCGTGACGAAGCAGGCGGTCGAGAACGCCGCGGCCGCGATCGCGGGAACGGGCGGCTCGACGAACGGTGTCCTACATCTCGTCGCTATCGCCCGCGAGTTCGGCATCGACTTCAGCATCGACGACTTCGACCGCATCTCGGCGGAGACCCCGATCGTGGCCGACATGAAGCCCTGGGGGCGGTATCACGCGACCGACGTCTACCGCGCGGGCGGCGTCGGTCTCGTCGCGCGGGAGCTCCGTGCCGGCGCGCTCGTCCACCCCGGCGTCGCGTCCGTGGACGGGCGCACGCTCGCGGAGGTCGCCGACGCGGTCGAGGAGACGGCCGGCCAGACCGTCGTTGTGCCGATCGGCACGCCGCTGAAGTCGCGCGGAGGGATCGCGGTGCTTCGCGGGAACCTCGCACCGGAGGGCTGCGTCGTCAAGCTCGCAGGGCACGACCGCACCGTCCACCGCGGCCCGGCCCGCGTCTTCGACTCGGAAGAGGCGTGCTTCGATGCCGTGATGGCGCACGAGCTGGTTGCCGGCGACGTGGTCGTGATCCGGTACGAGGGGCCGGCGGGCGGGCCTGGTATGCGCGAGATGCTGCACGTGACCGGCGCGATCGTCGGCGAGGGTCTCTCCGAAGAGGTCGCGCTCGTCACCGACGGGCGCTTCTCGGGTGCGACGCACGGATTCATGGTCGGGCACGTGTCGCCCGAGGCCGCGCGCGGGGGGCCGCTGGCGGCGCTCCGGGACGGCGACACGATCGTGCTCGACGTCGAGGCACGCGAGCTTCGCGTCGAGCTCTCCGACGACGAGCTCGCGGAACGCATGTACGACTGGACGGCCCCCGAGCCGCGCTACTCGAGCGGCGTCTTCGCGAAGTACGCCGCGCTCGTCTCCTCTGCTTCGGAGGGCGCCATCACGCGACCGGTTCAGTAGACGACGAGACGGTCGCGGTGCACGGCCTCGAGGCCGCGTGCTCGCGACGCGATGTCCTCCGGCGTGGCCGCTGCGATCCCTCTGGCGAAGACGGATCCGTCGGGACGCACGAGCTCGACGACGTCACCCGGCTCGAAGCGACCCTCGCACGCGACGACGCCCACGGCCAGCAGGCTCCGACCGGCGACCGCGACTGCTCGTCGCGCGCCCTCGTCGACGCGGAGGCGACCCTTCGCGGCCTTCCCGAACCGGAGCCAGAGCTTGTACGCGGAGAGCTCCTGCTCGACTCCTTCGAAGCGCGTGCCTCGCCGCTCGCCGGCGAGGATCGGCTCGAGCACGGCTTCCGACGCGCCGCCGGCGATGACCGTGGGAATGCCTGCATCCGAGGCCATCCGCGCAGCGAGCACCTTGCTGCGCATGCCTCCGCGACCACGGTGTGACGGCTCGCCGAACGCGACTTCGGCGGTCGCGCCATCGGCGACGATCTCTGCTCCCGGCGTGCCGGGAGTACGGGTGTACACGCCCGCGACCTCGGTGAGGAGCACGAGGAGCCGCGCGCGGACGAGGATCGCCACCTGCGCCGCCAGCGCGTCGTTGTCGCCGAACGTGATCTCGTCGGTCGCGGTCGCGTCGTTCTCGTTGACGATGGGCACCGCACCCGCGGTGAAGAGAGCCTGCAGCGCGTGACGCGCGTTCACGTAGGCGGCGCGGTCTGCCAGGTCGCCGGCCGTGAGCAGCACCTGTGCGGCGCGAAGGCCTTCGCGCGCGAGCGCGCGCTCCCAGGCGCGTTGGAGGCGACCCTGGCCGAGCGCCGACGCGGCCTGGAGCTTCGGCACCGATCGCGGGCGGCGGTAGAGCCCCAGCTGTGGAAGGCCCAGCGCGATCGCACCCGACGAGACGACCGCGACGGGCTCGCCTCCACGGACGACGCGAGCGATCTCCCGGGCGCGACGGCCGAGCACGACGCCTCTGACGGATCCGTGCGCTGTCGCGACGAGGCTCGTGCCGAGCTTGACGACGACGGTCATCGCCGTTGCATGCCGTCGCCGAGCACGCGGTACTGGCGCAACCAGAGATCTCGATACGTCACCGGGCCACGCGGCCCTGGCGCCCAGTCGACATTGATCCCGGTCTCGGGTGCGCCGGTCAGCTCGAATCCGTCCGTGTGGCGTGTGGTCGCGTGCCAGTACACAGCGGTGCCGCGGTAGCCGTCGAGGAAGCGCGTCGCCGCGTGCTCGTCCTCGGCGACGATGCCTGCGGCGAGCCCGGAGGTCTCGTCGTTGGCGACTCTCACCGCTTCGTCGAGGCCGTCGACCAGCGCGACGGTGACTGTCGAGACCCGCTCGGCGTCGTTCGCCCACTCGTAGCCCAGCCTGCGATCGAGCGGGAGCGCGCCGTCGACTTCGCCGCGTATCTCGAGTCCACGCGCGGCAAGCGCGCGGAGGAGCACGTACAGGAGCCTGCCTGCGTCGCGGTCGACGAGGAGCAGGTTGAGCCGGTTGCACACGCCGAGCCGATCCAGGCTCGCGTCGACGAGCGCGAGCGCCTTCTCCGTCTCGGCGGAGCGGTGGACGTAGAGCACGCCGCCGCCCTCGGCGTGCGCGAGCGTCCTCACGCCGTTCTCGGCCGCGAGGCGCGCAAGGGACGCCGTCGTCTCACCGCTGCCCCGGATGATCACGAGCGGGATCCGTTGCGGAAGGGACACGAGGACGCGAGCGCCCTCGCGATCGGCCGAGCGGACGAGCCCGACCGCGCCGGCCGGCAGGCCCGCGTCCTCGAGTGCGGGCCGGAGGACCTCGTCGACGAGCACGGTCACGGTTCGGAGTGCCGCGCCACCCGTTCGCAGCACGGCCGTGTTCAGGCTCTTGAGCAGCTGGCCGGCGACGTCGAGCGCGACGGTGGGCCGCGCCTCGAAGTTCGCTCCGACGGTGCCGATCGGGATCCGGCGCTCGCTCACGCGCAGCCCGTTCGGAAGCGTCCACGAGTCCGCTTCGCGCTCGAGCGGCGGGAGCTCGGCCATGACTGCGACCTGGCGCGCGAGAGCGTCGACGCGGTTGTCGTCGAGGCACAGCCGGTCGAGTGTCCCCTCGTCGAGATCGCCAGCTGCAGCCTCGTGGTCGGCCACGTTCGCAGAGAGGATCTCAGAGCGTCGCTCGCCGACGAGGCGGGCCGCGACCCCGAGCGCCTCGGAGACTGCATCGTCGCGAAGAGCCGCCAGCGCCGCGTTCGCCGCGGCCGCCTCGGCTTCGATCTGCTGTCGAAGCGCCGTCATGTCATTCCTCGATGAGCGCGTCGAGCGCCGCGCGCACGGCTGCGTTATCTACCTCGACGCCGATCCGCGGCTCACCGGGAGCGTCGAGCAACACGAGACGCACGCGTCCCGCAACGGCCTTCTTGTCCCGCGCAAGCGCCGCCCAGGCGACCTCGCGGTCGACTGTCGCTGGGCGAGGGTTGAGGAGCTCCTCGACGAGCCGTACCTCGTCTTCGAGCCCGGAGAGCCGGCAGGCGGCGAGGAGGCCCAGCGCGACCGCCCGCCCATGCGGGAGCGAGTAGTTCGAGGCAGCCTCGAGAGCGTGCGCGAACGTGTGGCCGAGGTTGAGCTGCGCGCGCGCGCCGCGGTCGTGCGGATCGCGCAGGCACACGCCCGCCTTGAACGCCGCGCAGCGGCGCACCTGCTCCGCGGTCGGCAGCTCCCAGACCGGCTCGCCTGCGAGTAGGCCCGTTTTCACGACCTCGGCGAGCCCGTTGCGATGTTCCTCCTCGGGCAGCGTCGCGAGGAGCCCGGGATCGACGATCACGCGGCCGGGCCAGTGGAACGTGCCGACGAGATTCTTCCCCTCGGGGAGGTCGATTGCGGTCTTCCCGCCGATCGCCGCGTCGACCTGCGCGACGAGGGTAGTCGCCACCGGAACCCAGGCGACGCCGCGAAGGTAGGTCGAGGCTGTGAGGCCGGCGAGGTCGAGCGCAGTCCCGCCGCCCACGGCGACCACTGTCCCGCTGCGGTCGAGGCGCAGGGCAGACCAGAGTCGCGTCGCGTGGGCGATCGTCTTCGAGGCCTCACCGGCGGGAATGTCGTGCCAGGCGGAGAGGCGATCACCGAGTGCGGCGCGGATGCTCTCGCCGTGAAGCGAGGACACGGTCGCGTCGATCACCAGCTCGATAGAGCTGCCGCCCGGTATCAGCGTGGACAGATGCGCGGCAGCGCCTGTCTCGACGTGGATCCCGGCGGCGGCGAGAACGACGCCGTCCACATCGTGTGCTGTGCCGTCCGCGGCCTCGTCGTACAGCGGCGCCCTCTCGTCGAAGAGCGAACGGAACGACTCGGCATCGCGTGCGAGGGGGCGGTCGCTTTCCCGAACGCGCTCCCAAGCCTCGTCCGCCGACGTCTCGAGGTGCACCACGAACGCGTGCTGAGAGAGAGCTGCTCGCGTGGCGCCCGACGCGACAGCGCCGCCACCGAGCTCGAGAACCATTGGCGTCCGCCGGCCGAGAAGCTCCGCCGCGGCCTCCGCCTCGAGTGCGCGGAAGGCGCTCTCGCCGCGCTCGGAGAAGAGCTCAGTGACGGCTTTCCCCGTCCGCCTCTCGACCTCCTCGTCGACGGAGACGAACTCACGGCCGAGCCGAGCCGCGAGCTCCGGCCCGAGGGTCGTCTTGCCCGCCCCCATGAAGCCGACGAGCGCGAGGTGGCGATAGAGCGCGTTCAGCGCGGCCAGCGGATGCGCTCCAGGTACGCGCCGTGTGCCGAGACGAAGTCGACGAGCGCGTCGCCGCCGTACTTCTCGCGCGCGGCGCGGGCGAGCTCCCACGCGACCGCGGCCTCGGCCACGACCGCCAGCGCTTCGACTGCCTGCACGTCGCTCCGCTCCACGAGCGCCTGCCCGGGCTCTCCCGTGACGAGGTCGACTGAGGCGAGCGGACGCATGAGCGTGGGGAGGGGCTTCATCGCAGCCCGGACGACGATCGGCTCGCCGTTCGAAATGCCGCCCTCGAGCCCGCCTGCGCGATTGGTGCTGCGCTGCAGCCCTGGCTCGATCTCGTCGTGCGCCTCCGAGCCGCGCAGCCGAGCGAGGTCGAACCCGTCACCGACTTCGACGCCCTTGACCGCCTGGATCCCCATGAGCGCCGCCGCCAGCCGCGCGTCGAGCCGGTCGCGCTTCTCCGCGTAGGAGCCGAGCCCGGGCGGAACCCCGTTCGCCGTCACCTCGACGACGCCGCCGAGCGTGTCGCGGTCGCCACGTGCGGCGTCGGTCGCCTCGCGCATCCCGTCCTCGGTCGTTGCGCCACCGACCTCGCTCACCGAGCCGGAGACGTCGACTCCGATCGCTGCGAGCAGCGCCTTCGCGACGGAACCCGCAGCGACATGGGCTGCTGTTTGGCGCGCGCTCGCGCGCTCGAGTGCGTTCCGCACGTCGTCGTGGCCGTACTTGAGGACGCCGGCCAGGTCGGCGTGGCCGGGGCGCGGCAGATGGACGGCGGAGGTGCCTTTCCCCGACGGCTCGCCCTCGGGCGGCCACGGGCTCATGCCCCAGGTCCAGTTCGTGTGGTCGCGGTTGCGGATCATCAGCGCCAGCGGCGTTCCGAGCGTCTTTCCGTGCCGAAGGCCCGCGAGCACCTCCACCTCGTCCTGCTCGAGCTTCTGCCGCGGGCTGCGCCCGTAGCCCTCGCGTCGGCGAGCGAGATCGTGGTCGATCGCCGAGCGGTCGAGCTCGAGGCCGGCCGGGAGCCCGGTGAGAACCGCAACGAGAGCAGGCCCGTGCGACTCGCCGGCGGTGACGAGCTCGAGCGTCACGAGAGGCTCTCGAGGAACGCGCCCATGCGGTCGAGCGCAGCGGAGAGGTTCTCGCGGGAGTTCGCGTAGCTCAGGCGCAGGTTGTCCCTGCCGACCGTCCCGAATGCGCTTCCTGCAAGCAGCGCGACCCCGGCTTCGTCGAGCAGCCGCGAGGCGAGCTCGTCCGCGCCGATCGGCACGTCCGCGACGTTGGGGAATGCGTAGAACGCGCCCTTCGGCATGCGGCACGTCACCCCTGGGAGCTCGTTCAGCCCGTCGACGACGTGCGAGCGCCGCGCGCGAAACTCCTCCACCATCGCGCGAGGCTCGTCCTGCGGCCCGCGTAGCGCGGCGACGCCTGCGAGCTGGACGAAGCCTGGCACGCACGACGTCGAGTTCACGAAGAAGCGCGTGAGCGGGTCCACGAGCTCGTCCGGCACCGCGGCGAACCCGCAGCGCCAGCCGGTCATCGCGTAGGTCTTCGAGAGCCCGTCGAGAACGATCGTCCGCTCGAGCATTCCCGGGTGCGACGCGATGCTCGCGAACTCACCCTCGTAGAGCATCTGCGAGTACACCTCGTCGGAGAGCACCCAGGCGTCGGTCCCGGCGAGCAGCTCCGCGGCGCTCGCGACGTCCTCGGGCGACAGCGCTCCCCCGGTCGGGTTGTGTGGTGAGTTGAGGATGACGAGCTTCGTCCTCGCGCTGAGGCGCTCCGCAAGGTCCTCCGCTGCGAACGTGAAGTCGCGCTCCTCGAGGAGCGCTACCGGGACTGGCGTCGCCCCGGCCCAGCGGATCGCCGACTCGTAGATGGGGAAGCCCGGGTCCGGGTAGACGACCTCGTCGCCGGGGTTGCAGGTGGCGAGGATGCCGAAGAAGAGGAACGGCTTCGCGCCCGTTCCGACGAGCACGTTCTCGGGGCCGATGTCGACTCCGCGGGTGGCCGAGAGGTACTCGGCGGCCGCCTCACGCAGCTCCGGGATCCCGGCGGACGGGCAGTAGTGCGTCTCGCCTGCACGCAACGCCTCGGCTGCGACGTCGCAGATGTGGAGCGGCGTCGGGAAGTCCGGCTCGCCGATCTCGAGGTGGATGACGTCGCGTCCCTCGCGCTCGAGCGCCTTCGCGCGCGCGAGGACGCTGAACGCCGTCTCGGTGCCGAGGCGCTCCAGGCTGGTGGCCACGCTCCGTCTCGCGGTGGTGCTCACGTCTCCGAGCCTAACGAGTAGTGTCGGCGTCCCCGTGGCCAGCTCGCAGACCAGCTTGCGCGTTGTGTGCCTGCCTGGCGACGGCATCGGGCCCGAGGTGATGGCGGTCGCGCAGCGCGTGCTGCGCGTGCTCGCTCCTGATCTCGAGCTCGAGGAGCACCTCTTCGGCGCCGCGGCCATCCGGGCGACGGGGACGTCACTTCCCGAGGAGACGCTTGCGGCCTGCCGCAGCGCCGACTCCGTCCTCAAGGCGCCGATCGGCGATCCCGAGTTCGACGCCGCGGATGTCCGACCCGAGCAGGGGATGCTCCAGCTCCGCGCCGAGCTCGACGTCTACGCGAATCTCCGACCGGCCAGCCTGGGCGACGTCGACCTCCTCATCGTCCGCGAGCTCGTCGGCGGGCTCTACTTCGGAGCGCGGGGTGTCCGCGAGGACGGGACCGCCTTCGACACGTGCGAGTACCACCCGACCCAGGTGGAGCGCGTGGCGCGCCGGGCGTTCGAGCTCGCGCGCGCTCGACGCGGTCGCCTGACCTCGGTGGACAAGGCGAACGTGCTCGAGACGTCGCGGCTGTGGCGGCGCGTGGTCGCGGAGATGGCGCAGGAGTACCCGGACGTCGCCGTCGAGGACATGCTCGTGGACAACGCGGCCATGCAGCTCGCGTCTGATCCAGGCCAGTTCGACGTCATCGTCACCGAGAACATGTTCGGAGACATCCTCTCCGACCTCGCCGCCGCCATGACCGGCGGACTCGGGCTCGCGCCCTCCGCGAGCCTGAGCGACGACGGGCCGGGGATCTTCGAGCCCGTGCACGGCTCGGCGCCGGACATCGCCGGGCGTGGCATCGCGAATCCGGCGGCGATGCTCCGATCGACCGCGCTCATGCTCGAGCACGCTTTCGGGCGCCTTGACGAAGCCCGTTCGCTGGAAGCGGCAGTCGACCTCGCCATCCGTGAGCGCCCGACTCCCGACCTCGGCGGGAGTGCGACGACCGCCGAGCTCGCGGATGCGGTCGTCGGCGCGCTCTCCTGGGGTGTTGACGGCCCCGGCGGGTGCCCCTAGCCTGTGACGCCTATGGCGCGCGCCGGCGAGATCTTCTTCCGCTTCGGCTTTGCCGCGCGCACCTTCGTGCGCTAGTCGGCGATCCGCGCTCCGCCGCCGCCGGCTAGCCCTCACAAGGCGGATCCACCTCTCTCCAGGAAGCCTGCCATGCCCAGCTCCGCACCGTCTATCGATCCCATCACGCGCGTCGGTTACCCCGGCCGCGACGGCGCGCACAGCGCCGCAGCCTGCGACCGTCTCTTCCCCAACGCAGAGCTCATGCCCTTGCCGACGTTCCACGCGGTCGTCGAGGCGACGGTGAGCGGAGAGATCGCCTTCGGCGTTCTGCCGATCGAGAGCTCGCTGTCCGGGCCGGTTGCCGAGACGCACGACCTGCTCTACGGCTCGCCGCTCGCGATCACCGCCGAGACCGTCCTCTCCATCCGTCACTTTCTCGTGGCGATCGAGAGCGTCCCGCTCGAGGAGATCCGCGTTGTGCGCTCCCACCCGGTGGCACTCGACCAGTGCCGAAAGCTGCTCGCGGCGATGCCGTGGGCCACTGCGATCGCCGCTCCCACCACGGGCGACGCGGCGGCACAGGTCGCGGCGAACGGCGACCCGGCCGAAGCCGCGATCGCGAGCGAGCGCGCCGCGTCGCTCCACGGTCTGTCCGTCATTGCGGACGACGTCGGCGACCACCCGGAGGCGTACACGCGCTTCGTCTCCATCGGCAACTTCGTTCGCCTAGATCTGAATGGCAAGGCGTGGCGAACGGCCTTCTCGTTCGTGACCGATCATCAGCCGGGGGCGCTGCATCGTGCGATCGAGCCGTTCGCCCGCCACCGCATCGACCTTCTGCAGCTCGTCTCGCGCCCGATCCCGCAGACGCCATGGCGCTACCGCTTCGACGCCGTGCTCGCCGGGCACCCGCTCGACCCGATCGTGCGCGAGACCCTGCAGGAGATCCGCGCCAGCACCCGGCAGCTCCGCCTGTTCGGCTCGTACCCTGCGGAGGAGCGCGAATGAGCGAGTCCCGAATCGACCCGACCGTCCACCAGCTTCGCGAGGAGATCGCGGCGGTGGATCGCGCGATCCTCGCCGACGTCAACGCACGCATCGAGCTCGTCGCGAAGATCCGTAGCTACAAGGCCGACGCCGGTCTCCCATTCGTCGACCGTGACCGCGAGCGCGAGCTCATCGAGGCGCTGGACGTCGCGAACGCAGGCCCGCTCTCCGCTGAAGGGCTACGCGAGCTGTACGCGTACCTGCTCGACCTCTCGAAGCGCGAGGTGGGCAGAGACTAGAGCGCGGTGGTCGCCACCGGCGAGGGCGAGCGCTCCTCGAAGGCGGCGATGTCGGTCTCGTGCCGGAGCGTGCGACCGATTGCGTCGAGCCCTTCGAGCAGCGACGTGCGCACGAAGGGATCGATCTCGAACGCAACCACGCTGCCCGCGGGATCGACGATCGTCCGGGCGTCGAGGTCGACGCTGAGATCGGCGCCTTCGCCGACCGCCGCCATGAGCGCCTTCACCTCGTCCGCGCGCAAGGTGACGGGCACAAGCCCGACCTGGACGGCGTTCGAGAAGAAGATGTCGCCGAACGACGGCGCGATCACGACGTCGAAGCCGTAGTCCTGGAGCGCCCAGGCAGCGTGCTCGCGCGACGAGCCGCAGCCGAAGTTCGGTCCCGTGACGAGGATTCTCGCGTCGTCGCAGCCCGGGCGGTTCAGCTCGAAGTCGGGGTCCTGCCGCCAGTCGAAGAAGAGGAACTTGCCGTAGCCCGTGCGCTCGATGCGCTTGAGGAACTGCTTCGGGATGATCTGGTCGGTGTCGACGTCGGGCCGGTCGAGGACGACCGCGCGCGCGGTGAGCGAGCGAAACGCCTTCATGCGCGCGACGCCACCGACTTGCGAACGTCGACGAAGTGGCCGGCGAGCGCGGCAGCTGCGGCCATCGCCGGGCTGACGAGGTGCGTGCGACCGCCGCTGCCCTGCCGCCCCTCGAAGTTCCGGTTCGAGGTCGACGCGCACCGCTCGCCCGGCGCGAGGATGTCCGGGTTCATCCCAAGGCACATCGAGCAACCCGCGTTGCGCCACTCGAAGCCCGCTCGCTCGAACACGCGATCGAGGCCCTCGTCCTCCGCCTGCCGCTTCACCGTCGCCGACCCGGGGACGACCATCGCCTTGACCTTCGACGAGACCCGGCGCCCGTCTACGACGAGCGCCGCCTCGCGCAGATCCTCGATCCGCGCGTTGGTGCACGACCCGATGAAGACGCGGTCGATGTGGATCTCCTGCAGCGGCGTTCCCGGCTCGAGCGCCATGTACGCGAGCGCGCGCTCAGTGGCCGCACGCTCGTCACGGTCGTCGATCGTCGCGGGGTCGGGCACCGAGCCACCGATCGGCGCGACCATCGCCGGGTTCGTGCCCCAGGTGACCTGCGGCTCGAGCTCGGCGACGTCGATCTCGAGCTCCGTGTCGAACGATGCGTCGTCGTCCGTGCGCAGCTCGCTCCACCGCTCGACGGCGCGCTCCCAGGCAGCGCCCGTCGGAGCCGCCGGCCTCCCTTCGAGATACGCGAACGTCGTGTCGTCGGGCGCGATCATCCCCGCGCGCGCTCCCGCCTCGATCGACATGTTGCAGATGGTCAGCCGCCCCTCCATCGAGAGCGCGCGAATCGGCGCTCCCGCGTACTCGAGGACGTGCCCGACGGCGCCGCCGACGCCGATCCGGCCGATCGTGCCGAGGATGACGTCCTTCGGCGTGACCCCGAGCGGCAGCTCGCCCGTGTAGAGGATGCGCATTGTCCGCGGACGCAGCCGCGGCAGACACTGCGTCGCGAGCACGTGCTCGACCTCGGTCGTGCCGATCCCGAACGCGAGCGCGCCGAAGGCCCCGTGCGTCGAGGTGTGGCTGTCGCCGCACACGATCGTCAGCCCCGGCTGCGAGAGACCGAGCTCCGGGCCGATGACGTGGACGATGCCCTCGCGGCCGCTTCCTGTCGCGTGCAGCGGGATGCCGAACTCTTCGCAGTTCGCGCGCAGCGCCTCGAGCTGCGCGCGCGCGAGCGGATCGGTGATCGGCCCCGGGAGCGTCGGGACGTTGTGATCCATCGTCGCGATCGAGAGGTCGGGCCTGCGCACCGTGCGGCCGGCGAGCCGCAGCCCGTCGAACGCCTGCGGCGACGTCACCTCGTGGATCAGATGCAGGTCGACGTAGAGGAGCGCGGGCTCGCCAGGAGTCTCCTGGACGACGTGGCTGTCCCAGATCCGGTCGAAGAGCGTCCTCGCCATCGCGAGACGGTAGCCCTTGGAGCTCGATCCGACCCGAGCTCTTAGCGAAGGAAGTTGGCCGCGAGCTCCGGCCCGGACGGCGTGAGCACGCTTTCGGGATGGAACTGCACGCCCTCGATCCGATGCACGCGGTGCCTGACGCCCATGACCTCGCCGTCCTCCGTCCGCGCGGTGACGACGAGCTCGTCGGGCACGTCGAGCGCCGCGAGCGAGTGATAGCGACCCGCCTCGATCTCCTCCGGCAAGCCCGCGTACACCCCTTCGCCGTCGTGGCGGACGACGCTCGATTTCCCGTGCAGAAGCGCCTGCGCTCGTCCGACCCGGCCCCCGAACGCCTCGACGATGGCCTGGTGGCCGAGACAGACGCCGAGCGTGGGGGTGTGAGTGCCGAGCGCGCGGATGAGGTCGACGGAGACTCCTGCATCCTCGGGACGTCCCGGCCCCGGCGAGATGACGAGCCGGTCGGGCGCGCGCGCCTCTGCCTCCCCGACCGTGATCGCGTCGTTGCGGAAGACGTCGACCTCGGCACCGAGCTCCTCGAACAGGTGCACGAGGTTCCAGGTGAAGGAGTCGTAGTTGTCGATCATCAGGAGCTTCACGCGTGCTCCTCCTCGGCGAGCGCGATCGCGGCCTCGAGCGCGGCGAGCTTCGCCAGACATTCGCGATGCTCGGCCTCCGGGTCGGAGTCTGCCACCACGCCCGCTCCCGCCTGGAGGTGCGCGACACCGTCCGCAACCACCATCGTGCGCAGCGCGATGCACGTGTCCATCGTCCCGCCCGGAAGGACGTAGCCGACTGCGCCGGCATACGGGCCGCGGCGGTAGCCCTCGAGCTCCGAGATGATCTGCATCGCGCGCACTTTCGGCGCTCCAGTGACGGTGCCCGCGGGGAAGCAGGCACGGAGCACGTCGAACGGCGACACGCCGTCGCGCAGGTCGCCGACGACCTCGGAGACGAGATGCGAGACGTGCGAGAAGCGCTCGATCTCCAGCGACCGGGCCACGCGCACGGTGCCCGCCCGGCACACGCGCGAGAGGTCGTTGCGCCCGAGGTCGACGAGCATCACGTGCTCGGCGCGATCCTTCTCGGAGGCGAGGAGCCGCTCGACGTCACCCTCGCCTGCTGCCGTCGTGCCCGCTATGGGTGACACGTTCGCGCGCCCGCCCTCGCACGCCACGAGCCGCTCGGGGGACGAGCCCACGAGCGCGAGCTCGTCCAGCTCGAGGAGGAAGAGGTACGGCGAGGGGTTGACGCGCCGCAGCGCGCGGTACAGCTCGAGCGGCTCGGCCGGCGTTCTCCGCGTCGCGCGCTGCGACGGCACGATTTGGAACGCGTCGCCGTCCTCGATGTGCGTCTTGCACCTGCGCACCATCTCCTCGTAGCGGGCCTGCGTCGGGAAGCGCTGGAGCTCGCCCGGCGCCGGAGACGACGAGCGCGGCGGGACCTCGATCTGCCGTTCGAGCTGCGTGGCGATCTCGTCCGCGTCTCCGACCAGCACCTCGGCGACACCCGCACCGTGGTCGAAGCGGACGAGCCTCTCGACGACGACGAATCGGCTCACCGGCAGAGGGGGCCCGTCTGGCGGCAGAGGCACCGTCGGCTCGAGGGTCGCGGCGAAGTCGTATGAGAGATAGCCGACGACCGGGGCGTCCAGCGCTTCGGCCTCCTCGAACGAGACGACGCGCGAGCCCCAGCCGACGAACGAGTTGCGCCCGAGCCGTCCCCGCTCGACCGACTCGAGCAGGAAGCTCCCTCCGCGCTCGCCACGCAACCGGAGGTACGCCCCGAGCGGGGTGACGAGGTCGGCGGGTATCGACGGGAGCGGGGTCAGGCGAGTATTCCTTCGCGAGTCGATCTGAGACGGAGCGTGGTCAACGGAAGGTAGAGCACTTCGTGCCCGACTCACGCCCGAACGGCAGGGGTTGCAAGCAGAGACGACGCCTAGCCCTGTGTGCTCAGCCTCGGAATGTGTCGACAGCAGCCAGCGCCTCGTCCAGGATGGCCAGTCCGATCGAGGCATCGCTGTCGCTGACGTTGAGCGGTGGCGCGACATGGATGCGGTTGCCCAGAGTCAGAGGTAACAACCCTCGGCCGAGGCACGCCTTGGTAAAGGCGTTCATGGGCGCGTTTGCCTCGCCGGTCGCGCCCACCGGCACGAGGGGCTCCTTGGTCTCTCGGTCGCGGACCAGCTCGACGGCCCACAGTCCGCCGACCCCACGAACGTCCCCTACGGAGTCGTGATTCTCCCGAAGCTTCTCGAGCCCGGGGCCGAGGATCTCGGTGCCGAGGCGCGCTGCTGCAGCGACTGTGCTCTCGTCGTGCATGGCTTGGATGGCGCCAACAGCCGCTGCGCATGCGAGCGGATGCCCGCTGTACGTAAGGCCCACCGGATACGGGCGCCGGGTGAATGTCTCGTAGACCAGATCTCCGACCAGCACGCCGCCCAGTGGCACATAGCCGGAGTTGACGCCTTTGGCGAACACCAGGAGGTCCGGAGCCACGCCGTCGTGGTCGACGGCGAACCAGGCACCGGTGCGGCCGAAGCCGACGAGCACCTCGTCGGCGATGAAGACGATGCCATGGCGCGTGCAGAGATCACGGACTCCGCGCAGATAGCCCGTCGGCGGCACGATGACCCCCGAGCTGCCGGTCACCGGTTCCAAGATCAGCGCGGCGATCGTCGACGGACCTTCGAGAAGGACTACCTGCTCGAGGTGCGCGAGCGCCCGCTCGCACTCTTCCTCGGGCGTGGTCGATCCGAACGCGGAGCAGTACAGGAAGGGGCCGAAGAAATGCACGGCGCCGGCGGCACCGGTGTCCGAGGGCCAGCGTCGCGGGTCGCCGGTGAGGTGGATCGAGGTCGTCGTCGAGCCGTGGTACGAGCGGTACGTCGCGAGCACCTTCGGTCGTCCGGTGTGCACGCGGGCCATCCGCACCGCATGCTCGACGGCCTCCGTTCCGCCCGTCGTGAAGAGCACGTGCCCGAGCCCATCCGGGGCGACCTCCACGATCATTCGCGCCGCTTCCCCGCGGACATCGGATGCATGGCCGGGTGCAATCGTGCAGAGCTGGTCGGCTTGCTGTCTGATCGCGGCGACAATCCGCGGATGCTGGTGGCCGAGGTTGGTGAAGACCAATTGCGAGCTGAAGTCCAGATAGCGGCGGCCGTCCGCATCGATGACGTAGCTCCCGGAGCCGCCAACAAGGTTCAGCACGTCGCGCCGTCCCTGCACCGTCCACGGATGGAAGACCAGCTCGTCGAGGTCCATGGCCTCCTCCGTCAAAAGGGTCGTCGGCCCCAGGACTGGATGACCGTGAACGTGGTGCCCCATCTGCCCGGTTCGGCCAGCTCGCGCTCGGCCTCCCGGCGTAGCGTGGTGAGCTCGTCCTCGCCGAGCCTCTCGAGCAGCCGCGACTCGAGCGCGACGCTGAACTGAAGCGGCAGGCGAAGGTACGGGTGGCCCGGTTTGAGTGCGATGACGTGCGCGTCTATCTCGGGCTCCTCGATGCCGACTTCGTGGAGCAGGCCCGGGAGTCCGCGGCCCGCCTCACCTCCCAGGGCGGCAAAGACTTCCGAGAGCGATCGGATAAGCCGCTCGGCCGCCGGGGCAGGAGGGTTGAAGTGCCACGAGCCCAAGTCCCACTCCTCCAGGACAAGCAAGCCGCCGGGCCCGACCAACCGGTGATGCGATGCCACCTGCTCAGAGCCGCGGCCAAGGGGAGCGATCACATAGCGGGCGTGGACGAGATCGAACGACTCGGGCTCGAGCTTGCTGTCGAAGAGATCATCGACAGCGAGCTCCACGTTGGCGATCGCTTCCGCCTCGAGAAACGAACGGGCGGCATCGAGCAGGCGCTCGTCGACGTCGCCGCCCACAACCTGGCCAGAAGGGCCGACCCACTCGCTGAGAATCCGGAGCCACCCGAGAGCTCCGCAGCCGACGTCCAGGGCGCGCAGACCTGAGCCGTCGCCGATCTTCGTGAGGAGCTGACGCCCACTGGGTTCCCACACGAGCGACTGCAGCTGCAGTCGCTCCAACTCCGAGGGCTGGTCGGCCAGCAAGTACTCCTCACGCGACATCCGCGCGCATTATCCCCCCGTCCGTCTTGGGGGCTCGAGGAATTCCTCCGACTGTACGGCGCACGTCCGGTCGCCACGATGCGCTAGTCGCTGGCCAGAGTGCCTGTCACCACCAGTACGAGCATATGTGGGTCAGACGCCGGATCGACGAACCCCTGTGCTGCCCAGCTTCCCGCGAAGCGCTGTCCGGTGCTGACCTCGGTCAGATGCAGGACGCCTTCAGCGCCCTCAGGGGTGACCCGACCGCGTAGCGCTCCCTTCCACGTGAACCCAGTGAGCGACCTCACCAAGCTGACTGTCCCCGAGACAGTGCCCCTCATCTGCTCGCGGTTCACGATCCAGGAGAGCTGCGCTCCCGCCTCGTCGCCCAGTGACTCAGCACTACCGACGCCGAAGTAGTGCACGTCTTCCACGCGAACGACCTTGTCGTTCAGTTCCGTGACGGTCGGTTCGATGGCCGACGGCCCTGGGAAGAAGAAGAAGACACGGAAGGTGACCTCCTGGCGCTCGGCGGCGGTGGCCGCGTAGGGCAAGAGGGCCGACACGGCGATGGCCGAAACAGCCGTCGCCGCGACCCAGGCAGAAGTAGTACGTCGAACGCTCATGCGACTACCATCTCTCATCCGTTCTCTCCTCTCTGACGGCTGGATGCCCAAGTAGGCCACAAGGCGCTCAAGGGACGCTCAAGGTGAGGCTTTGAGGCGGCGTGATGCGCGTCGTCGCGTTGATCGCCCTCGTCGTCGATGCAGCGGCCGTCGGGAGTTACATGGGGGTCGGCTGTGGTTCAGGGACACCACCGACGACGTTCGCGAGGAACTAAACGAGACCTTGGCTGCCGAACTCGAGGCCGGCGAGGTAGATCAGGCCGAGGCCGTGGAGATCGCAATACGCCACGCGCCGTTCACGCCTTGCGCGAGGGAGATCCACAACGGCCGTCGGTCTGCGAGTGTCTGTCTCGCTCAAGCAAAACCCGCCGTTTCCAGCGGGTTCCGAGATGGAGCTAAGGAGACTCGAACTCCTGACCTCCTGGGTGCGATCCAGGCGCTCTTCCAACTGAGCTATAGCCCCTAGGGTGCCCGATTGTAGCCGCCTCTACGTCGTCGGACGCTCGAACGTCCCGCCGGCAAGGCTCGTGCCCGAGTGCTCCGGCGGGCCGGCGTCCGGCTCGACGGAGATGTCGACCGCCGCGTAGTCGCCGGCGCCGGGAAGCCCGAGCTCGAGCTCGACCTCGGCGCCGCCCGCGTCGAAGACGCCGACCGCCTCCATCGCCTCGCCCGCGGCGGGGCGGAGCACCCACACCGCGTAGTGCGAGCCTTCCGGGGCCGCCGGCACCTCGGCGAGCTCGAGCCTGACGACGCCGCCCGGCTGGGTCGAGCCGTAGAGGCGAGCCTCGCCGTGCACGCCCGCGAACTTCGGCGTTCCCGCCACCTCGGCGACGGCGTCGGGAGCTCCGGGCGAGCTGCCCGAGCCGAGGGCGAGCGCGATGGCGAAGACGGCTGCGGCGGCCGCCGCTCCGACGGCGAAGGCGGGAAGTGCGCGGCGCCAGCTCCAGCGGCTGGCGTCGATTCGCTCGAGCGTGGTGGCGGCAGGCGCAGGTTCGATCTCCGCCAGGATGCCCGCGAACAGATCGTGGCTCGGCCGCTCGCGTGCGACCGTGGACTCGAGCATCGCGACGGTGGCGCGATAGTCGTCGAGCTCCGCCGCAAGCGCAGGATCACGCTCGACCTCGGCGGCGAGCTCGGCCGACTCCGATGTGTCGAGCGCACCGAGTGCCTCGCCGGCGAGACGCTCGCGATGTTCGTCGCTCATGCCTCGGTCTCCGCCTCGAGTGCGTACGTGGGAGCAAGCGCGCGGAGGCGGTCGAGTGCCAGCCGGATCCGTCCCTTGACGGTTCCGACGGGAAGCTGGAGGCGCTCGGCGATCTCGGAGTGCGAGAGCCCGTCGAAGTACGCGAGCGAGAGTGCCTCCCGTTGCGGGTCCGGGAGCTCGGCCATGGCAGCGGCGAGGCGCGCAGCGTCGTCAGCGGCGGAGACGAGGTCCGCGGTGTCGGGTGACACGTCGGCCGCCCAGATCTTCTCGTGCGGGTCGACGGGCCGTGCGGCGCGGCGTCGGGTTGCGTCGATGGCCCGGTTGCGAGCGATCGTGAAGAGCCAGGTGCTGACCCGCGCGCGCTCGGGATCGTAGGTCCGCGCGGTGCGCCAGAGCGAGACGAAGACGTCTTGCGTGCACTCCTCTGCTGCCTGGCGATCGCCAAGGAGGCGATAGGTCATTCCGAACACGATCGCCCCGTACCGCTCGTACATGAGACGGAGCGCGTCGGCGTCGCCGGCGTCGACTCGTCGAACGAGGATCGCATCGTCGGCAGGCTCGCCCACGGCGAGATGATGGCAGGACCGGGTCTCGGGCTCATCGCGTATCGCTTCTTGTACGCAGCCGGCAGGTCGTCCCGATCACTCGTCGACCGATTGATCCAAGTTTGTCGAGAGTGCGTACAGACCCCCGTCAACGTTCATCCCGACCGGGAGGTCATCACATGAAGGTACGTATGGCAGTTCTCATCGGCGCTCTGGTCGCGACCGCGTCGATCGCCGTCGGTGCAACGGCTGCTCCCAACGAGCCGTCCGCCCAGAGCGCCACGATCGTCGGGGTCGCAGCCGGCGACAAGCGCTTCTCGACGCTCGTCGCGCTCGTCAAGCAGGCCGGTCTCGTGAAGACGCTGAACGGCAAGGGCCCGTTCACCGTGTTCGCGCCGACCAACGCCGCGTTCGCATCCCTCCAGAAGAACGCACCCGAGACCTACGACGCCGTCGCGACCGACAAGGCGCTCCTCACGAAGGTGCTCACGTACCACGTGCTCGCGTCGCGCGTTCCGAGCGGAGCGGCCGTCGCCGCCGCCAAGAAGATGGCGTCGGTCAAGACCGTCCAGGGCGAGAAGATCAAGCTCTCGCTGAAGGGCGGAAAGCTCTATCTGAACGGCTCGTCGCGCGTAATCGTCGCCGACGTCAAGGCGTCGAACGGCGTGATCCACGCGATCAACGCCGTGCTCGTTCCGCCGAGCGTCTCGTAGTTGACGATAACGAAGGGGGTACGGGAATGTTCAAGCGCATCGCAGTCATCGCCGCGGTCGCTGCTGCAGCCGCACTCGCTGTCGCACCGATTGGGTGGGCCGCAAAGCCGGCGGATCCGGGCAAGGGTGGGCGCTGCATCGCCGCCGGGGTCGGGACGCTCGTCTCGCTGGGACTCATCGACGAGGCGGCTCGCGGCGAGGTGGACTATGCGCCGCTCGGTCTGAACGGTGCGGGGTTCATCCGGGTTGCTCTTCCGGAGGGCTCGTTCCTCAAGCTGAGCACGGTCATCTCGCTCCACCGCACGAATCCCGAGCTGTTCGCGTGGTGCGACAGCGTCTAGATCGGGCGTCACACGTTTCGAGCGAGAGGCCGGGCAGTGCCCGGCCTCTCGCGTCTATGGGCCGGGTCGCGCAGGGGCGGCGGGCGTCTCGCCCGGCACCCTGCAGAAGCGCGCGTCCTCGCCCTGCGGGACGACGCGCGGGGTGTCCTGTGCGTGCGGGATCGCCGCGCCGCCGATGAGGATCCCGAGGACGAGGAGCCAGAGCGCCGCCGTGACGCGCGCCCAGAACGGATAGGGACGATGCTCCCGGCGGGTTGCCTCGGGCGGTGCCGGGATGGGCCGCTGCGCGCGGGTGGCCGCAACCGGATCGGCGAGGGCCGCTCTGGCGCGCGCGCCGAGATCCGGGTCGACGAGCGCGAGCTCCGGGCTGATGGGCTCCCACGACATGGAGTCAGATTCTCGCTGATGCGCTCCAACCCTCGTCACGAGTCGGTGCCGGACTATCCACATCTCCGCTCAACCATGCGAAATCGGAGGCACATGTCCCGTGCGGCCATCTGGCTGTTCGCTCCTGGCGCGGATACCACGGTCGGCGACATCGACGAAGGGAGCAAGACGTGTACGGACGAGCAATCGTCATCGCCGGCGTGACCGCGGTCGCCTTCGCGAGCGCCACCGCACTCGCGGGAGCCGGCGCCCAGGCAGACGGGGTGATCGTCGGGTGCCAGAAGCCGGGCAAGGGGTTCCTGCGTGTGGTGCAGAAGGCGTCCGACTGCCGCAGGAACGAGCGGGTCGTCACGTGGAACGAGCGCGGCCCAGCGGGGCCGCAGGGTCCGGCCGGGCCGGCGGGCGCGCAGGGTGCAGCCGGGCCAGCCGGGCCAGCCGGGCCAGCCGGGCCAGCCGGGCCCGAAGGGTGACACGGGCGCTGCGGGACCGATCGGCCCGATCGGCCCGATCGGTCGCCGGCCGGTGCTGCCGGCCCTGCCGGGCCGCGGGAGCACAGGGTCCTGCCGGCCCGCAGGGTCCGGCTGGAGCGGCGTCCCTCGGAGCGCTCGACGGGACGGCCTGCACGCGCTTCGACGCCGCGGCGGGGACGCTCGACGTCGTCGTGACGTCGGCGAACCTGATCGAGCTTCGCTGCCTCGCCGGTGGCACTCCGCCGCCGCCTCCGCCGCCTCCGCCCCTCCGCCGACCTCGACGCTCGTGATCAACGAGATCGACTACGACCAGGTCGGAGCGGACACGGGCGGCTTCGTAGAGGTCGCGAACAAGGGCAGCTCGGCTGCCACGCTCGACGGGATCGCGCTCGTTCTCGTGAACGGGGGCGACGGGACAGAATACGCGCGAGTCGCGCTCACGGGCTCGCTCGCCGCAGGTGCGTACCTCCGGGTCGACATCGAGGCGCAGAACGGCGCGCCCGACGGCGTCGCGCTCATCGACACGTCCTCGAAGGCGCTCCTCGATGCGCTCTCGTACGAAGGCGACATCACCGCGGCGACGATCGACGGGCAGACGTACAACCTCGTCGAGGGCACTGCGCTCGCCGCAACGGTCGTCGATTCGAACACGGTCGACGGGTCTCTGTCGCGCATTCCCGACAAGCAGGACACGAACAACGCGTCCTCCGACTGGGCGTTCACGGAGACGAAGACGCCGGGCGCGGCGAACGTCGCCTCGCCGTAGGGGCGAGATATATCTCCCCTACGACGCTCCCGCGTCCGGCTTGCGCCGGGCGCGGGAGCGCTCGCGCCGCTCGAGTCGTTCGGCGAGCTCCGCTACCTCGCGCTCGAGCGCGAGGTAGCGCTCCAGGCGCTCGCGCGGCAGCTCTCCGGACTCGACTGCAGCGAGAACGGCGCAGCCGGGCTCGGTCTCGTGCCGGCAGTCGGAGAACCGGCACGACGAAGCGAGCTCGGCGATGTCGTCGAAGGCGTCGGAGAGGCCCTCCTCGCCGATCCAGAGATGCACCTCGCGCATGCCCGGGTTGTCGATGATGACGCCGCCGCTCGGGAGGAGGACGAGCTCGCGCCGTGTCGTCGTATGCCGCCCGGCGCCGTCGGCGCCGACTCGGCCGGTCGCGAGGCGCGACTCGTCGCCGACGAGCGCGTTGACGAGCGTCGACTTGCCGACTCCCGACGGGCCGAGCAGCACACCCGTGGTACCGTGCCGAGGAGCCTTCCGATGGCCTCGAGCCCGATCCCGGTCCGCGTCGACACGACGTGGATCGGGACCTCGCCTCCGATGTCGGCGACGTCCGCCGCAACCGCGTCCGGATCGTCCTCGAGGTCGGCCTTCGTGAGCACCACGACCGGCCGCGCGCCGCTTTCCACCGCGAGCGCGAGGTAGCGCTCGAGGAGGCGGCGGTCGAGCTCCTGGCCGAGCGCGTGGACGACGAGCACGACGTCGACGTTCGCAGCGATCAGCTGCTCCCGCGAGACTCCCGATGCGGGCTCGTGTGCGGCGCGGCGCGAGATCGTCGTTCGCCGTGGGAGCGACGTCGACGATCGCCCCTGCGGAGTCGAGTGCGACCCAGTCACCGACGACGGGAAGCTCGGTTCGATCCGAGTCGCGCCGGAGCCGGCTCGTGATGCGGCTGCGGCTGCTCGCCAGACGCCGTCAGGACGTCGTACTCGCCGCGATGCTGCACCGCGACACGTCCAGGGGTGAGTCCCTGTTCGGCGTACGGCTCGAACGCTGCGCTCCAGGCGGCGTCCCAGCCGAGGGTTGCGAGGTCCGGCACGCGCCCATTGTCACCGCGCAGGTTCGGCGTCGGCTTAGTTCAGGGCGCGAGCGAGACCGATGTCGATCGTCGGCGCTGAGAACTCGAACCCCGCGTCGAGCGAGGCGGGCGGGAAGCGCGCGCCTTCCGCGGAGGAGCACGTCCTCGCCCATCTCGCCGAACAGGGCGCGAATCGCGAACGCTGGCGTCGGCGAGGATCGTCGGGCGTCCGAGCGCCTTGCCGAGCGCGTCCGCGAACTGCTCGCTCGTCACGGGATTCGGCGCCGTGAGATTCACGACGCCATCGATGTCGCTCGCCGAGAACGAAGCCGTACGCCGCGGTCACGATCGTCGATGCGTCGACCCAGCTCCACCACTGCTTGCCGCTGCCCGACCCGGCCGCCGAGCCCGAGCTTGAACGGCAGGAGCATCCGGGCGAGCGCACCGCCTTCCTTCGCGAGCACCACCCCCTGGCGGAAGTTGACGACGCGGATTCCGGCTTCGCGCGCCGGCTCGGCAGCAGCCTCCCAGGCGCGCACGACATCCGCCTCGAACCCCGTGCCGAGCGTCGACTCCTCCGTCACGATCTCGTCGCCGCGATCGCCGTAGATACCGACGCCGCCGGCGCACACGAAGACCGACGGGCGCGGATCGAGCTCCGCGGCCGTCTGTGCGAGGAGGCCCGTCGTGGCCGATGCCGAGACTCGAGAATCTCGCGCTTCCGCGACGCCGTCCAGCGCTGTCCGATGTTCTCGCCGCTCAGGTTCACGATCGCGTCGACGCCCTCGAGCAGGCGGACGCGTCGAGCGACCCGGCGGCGGGATCCCAGCGCGACCTCGTCCGCGCCGCGCCGCCTCGCGCCGCACGAGACGCATCACTTCGTGACCGGCTGCACGAAGCGCCGGGACGAGCGCCGATCCGATCAGCCCTGACGCGCCGCTGACGACGACCTTCACGCACTGATTCTGGCACCCGGAGGCCGCGTGGCCGCTGTCTAAGGTTGATCCGTGAGCGACGTCAGCGACCTGCAGCCGCGCATCCGAGACGGCATGCGCGCCGCGCTCCCGCTCGCGCCGAGCCCGATCCTCTTCGGACTCTCGTACGGCGTTCTCGCCGATGCGACGGGTTTCGGCGCGTTCGCGGCGGTCGTCATGTCGGCGACGACGTTCGCGGGCGCCGCGCAGTTCGCCTCGCATCTCGGTGCTCGATGCGGGCGGGACGATCGCGGCGGCGATCCTGGCGGCGATCTTCCTCAATGCGCGCTACGTCGCGATCAGCGTGACGGTCGCCTCGATCTTCCCGGGCGGGAAGCTCCGGCGGCTGGTCGAGTCGCAGGCGATCGTCGACGAGTCCTGGGCGCTCGCCGGTCGTCGCGGCCGGTTCGAGTGGCCGATCCTCGTCGGGTCGGGCCTCGTCTTCTACGTGCTCTGGGTCGGGAGCACCGCGGCCGGCACGGCGGTCGGCGGGATCCTCGAGGATCCGAACGCGCTCGGTCTCGACGCGGCGTTCGCGGCGCTGTTCCTGGCGCTGGCGGTGCCGTACCTGCGTGAGACTCGCGCGCGCGACAGGCGGCGGCGCTGGCCGCGGTGATCACGCTCGCGCTGATCCCGTTCACGCCAGCGGGCGTCCCGATCATCGCCGCATCTGCAGCCTGCCTCCTCGGGCTCCGGCGATGAGCAGCGCGTGGATCGTCGTCGCGGTCGTGGGCGTGGCGACCATCGCGTTCAAGGCGGCTGGGCCGGTGCTGATCGGCCGTCGCTCGCTCCCGCCGCACGTCCAGTCCGTGGTCGACCTGCTGGCGCCGGTCATGCTCATCGCGCTCGTCGTGACGCAGACGTTCGGCGGTGACGAGGAGATCGACGGTCGACGCGCGGGTCGTCGGTGTCGGCGCCGCGGTCGTCGCCATCTGGCTGCGCGCGCACGTCATCGTCGCGATGGCCGTCGCCGCCGCGGTGACCGCGCTCGTTCGCCTGATCAGCCTAGTCGCTACGAGCGGCGAAGCGGCGTGCCGCCGTGCCAGAACACGGCCGCTGCCGCCGCTGCCTCTGCGACGAGGCTCACGACGCCGATCACGAGAAGCCAGGTTCGAAAGTGCCGCATACGGCGCCTGATCGGCCGCACGGGCACTCGTCTTGAGGCGTAGGCGTCACAAAGTGCCTGGCACCCAGCTGCAACATTTCAGCGCGGATGTGCCCACAGACCCGTCGCCGCCGTGTGGATCAGTGCCTGGCACTGGATTGTCAAGACTCGATGCCGACTCGTCCACGGAGCTCGTGTTTCAGAGAGGCGGGCGGAGCACCGCGAACTGATCCGTCACCTCGAGCGTGCCGGTCGCGGAAGCGGTACAGCTCGGCCGGTCGGCCGCCCGCAGGCCCGTGCGCGCGGCGCCTGCCGACCGACTCGATCGCGCCGCGGCGGACGAGCACGCGCTTGAGGTTCGTCGACGAGACCTCGTAGCCGAGCGCGGCCTCGTAGACGTCGCGGAGCTCGGCGAGCGTGAACGCTCTCCGGCGCGAGCGCGAACCCGATGTTCGAGTACGAGAGCTTCCCGCGCAGGCGATCGCGGCCGGCGAGGACGATCGCACCGTGGTCGAACGCCGTCTGCGGGCAGCGCGTCGACGCGCTGCCACGCGGTGTCGGACGGTATGCGCGGATCGAGGCCGAGCGGCACGAGCCCGAGGTACGCGGTCGCGAGCTCCCAGCGCTCGGGATGGCGCGCCGGGATCGCTCCACGTGCCCGAGCTGCTCGAGATGCGAGACCTCGCGCACGTCGACCTTCGTCGCGAGGTGCCGCGAGGATCGACGCCTCGAGCGTCTCGCCTGCCGACGAGCGTTCCACCCGGCAGCGCCCAGGCGCCCGAGAACGGCTCGCGCGCGCGCTCCCAGAGCAGAACGCAGAGCGCGCCGTCGCGCACCTGGAACACCGTCGCGAGCGCGACGTGCGCGGGGGTCGGAGAGGTGGGGTGCTAGACTCAGCCACGAGGTTATCGACTCAGAGGCGAAAACTACCATGAGCGAACCGCGAGATACAGGCCACGACTCCGAGTTGGCGCTCGTCGTCGTCGGCGGAGGCGTCGCAGGGCTCTTCGCCGCGCTCTGTGCCGCGGCCGAGGGAGACGTCCTCGTCCTCACGAAGGGGCCGCTGCTCGTCGTCCACGAGCCTCCTCGCCCAGGGCGGCATCGCGGCCGCGGTGGGGGAGGACGACGAGCCGGCGCTCCACGCGGAGGACACGCTCCGGACGGGCCGCGGGCTCTGTCGGCCGAGCGCCGTCTCCGTGCTGACCGAGGAGGCGCCCGCGCGCATCCGCGATCTCGTCGAGCTCGGTGTCGAGTTCGACGAGGGCCTCGGCCTCGAGGGCGGCCACAGCCGCCGTCGCGTCGTGCACGCGGGCGGAGCGGCGACGGGCGACCGCGTCGCGCGCAAGCTCGCGGAGCGCGTCCTCGCGCACCCGCGGATCACCGTGGCCGAGGGCGAGCGGATGCTCTCCGTCTGGCGCGACGACGAGCGCTGCGTCGGCGTCGTGACCGACCGGCGCGCGGTCGCGGCGCGCGCGACGCTCCTCTCGACCGGCGGCGCCGCCGCGCTCTGGGAGCGGACGACGAATCCCGCGGGCGCGGTCGGCGAGGGGATGGCGGCGGCGTACCGCGCGGGCGCGGCGCTCGCCGACCTCGAGTTCGTCCAGTTCCATCCGACGACGCTCGTCGACTCGTCGCTCCTCCTCTCCGAGGCGCTGCGCGGCGAGGGCGCCGTCCTGCTCGACGACCAGGGCAACCGCTTCACCGACGAGCTCGCCCCGCGCGACGTCGTCGCGCGCGAGATCGCCGCGCGGGGAACGGTGCTGCTCGACCTCCGCGCGATCGACCGCGGCCGCTTCCCGTCGCTCATGGGGAGCCTCGTCGAGGAGGGCTACGACCCGGCGCAGACGCCGATCCCGGTCGCACCGGCGGCGCACTACACGGTCGGCGGCGTGCTCACCGATCTCGACGGACGCAGCGAGCTTCCCGGTCTCTACGCTGCGGGCGAGTGCGCGGCGACCGGCGTGCACGGCGCGAATCGGCTCGCGTCGAACTCGCTGCTCGAGTGCCTCGTCTTCGGCCGCCGCGCGGCGCTCGCCGCGCTCGCCGAGCCCGACCTGCCGTCGCGGCTCCCCGACATCCCAGCCGCGCCGACCCCGGAGCTCGTGACGCCGGAGCTGCGCGCGTCGCTCTGGCGCGACTGCGGGCTCATCCGCGACGCCGAAGGGCTCGAGCGCCTGCTCGACGCGCCGCACGTGCTCACGCGCCTCGTCGCGCGGAGCGCGCTCACGCGCGAGGAGAGCCGCGGCTCGCACTTCCGCGCGGACTTCCCGTCCGAGAGCGAGGAGTTCGAGCGCCACGTCGTCCTTCGCCCCGACGCCGACGCGGTGCTCGAGACATGGCGGTAGCGACCGACACGCTCGAGCGGATCGTCCATTCGGCGCTCGCCGAGGACATCGGCGCCGGCGACGTGACCACCGAGGCGACGGTGCCCGCCGACGCCGTCGGGACGGCGGAGCTGCTCGTGAAGGAGCACGGCGTCGTCTGCGGGCTCCGTGCGGCCGAGGCGACGTTCCGCGCGCTCGACCCGGACATCCGCTTCGAGGCGCTCGCGCGCGACGGCGACGTCGTCGAGCCGCCTGCCGTCGTCGCACGCGTCACGGGCTCGCAGCGGGCGATCCTCACCGGAGAGCGGGTCGCGCTGAACTTCCTCGGTCGCCTCTCCGGCATCGCGACGCTCACGCGTCGCTACGTCGATGCGGTCGAGGGCACCGGCGCGGCCGTCCTCGACACGCGCAAGACGACTCCCGGGCTGCGCGCGCTCGAGAAGCACGCGGTCGCGAGCGGCGGCGGCCGCAACCACCGCTTCGGTCTCGACGACGCGGTGCTGATCAAGGACAACCACCTGCGCGCCGCCGGCTCGATCGCGGCGGCCGTCGAGCTCGTCCGCGCTGCGTCGGACCTTCCGATCGAGGTCGAGTGCGACACGCTCGAGCAGGTCGGCGAGGCGCTCGACGCCGGCGTCGACGCGATCCTTCTCGACAACATGACGCTCGACCGAGCTGCGCGAGGCCGTCGCGCTCGCCGACGCCGTGCCCGGCTCGAAGCCTCGGGCGGCGTCACGCTCGACACCATCCGCGCGATCGCGGAGACCGGCGTCGACGAGATCTCCGTCGGCGCGCTCACGCACTCCGCCCGCTCACTCGACGTCTCACTGGAGCTCACATGACCACCGCACGAGATCACCACGATGCAGGAGGAGATCCGCGCGCTCGCCACCGAGCGCGGCGCGGTGATCCTCGCCCACAACTACCAGGTGCCCGAGGTGCAGGACGTCGCCGACTACGTCGGCGACTCGCTCGGGCTCTCGCGCGAGGCGGCCGCGACGGACGCCGACGCGATCGTCTTCTGCGGCGTCCACTTCATGGCCGAGACCGCCGCGATCCTCAGCCCGCAGAAGACCGTGCTCATCCCCGACCTCGACGCCGGCTGCTCGCTCGCCGAGTCGATCTCGGCCGACCAGCTCCGCGCGTGGAAGGCGGAGAACCCCGGCGCGGTCGTCGTCTCGTACGTGAACACGACCGCCGAGGTGAAGGCCGAGAGCGACTACTGCTGCACGTCCGGCAACGCGAAGGGCGTCATCGAGTCGATCCCGGAGGACACCGAGATCCTGTTCTGCCCCGACATGTTCCTCGGCCTCTGGCTCGAGAAGGTCACGGGCCGCAAGCTGCGGATCTGGATGGGCGAGTGCCACGTCCACGCGGGGATCCGCCCGCAGGACATCACGCGCTGGCAGGCCGAGGCGCCCGACGCCGAGTTCCTCGTCCACCCCGAGTGCGGCTGCGCGAGCCAGTGCATGGCGTTCGGCAACGAGAACACGCACATCCTCTCGACCGAGGGGATGATCAACTTCGCGAAGTCGTCGCCGAAGGAGCGCTTCCTCGTCGCGACCGAGACCGGGATCATCCATCGGCTGAACAAGGAGGCGCCCGAGAAGCGCTTCGAGGCGGTCTCCGAGAAGGCGATCTGCCGCTACATGAAGATGATCACGCTGCCGAAGCTCCGCGACTCGCTCCGCGACTGGAAGTACGAGGTCACGGTGCCCGACGAGATCGCCGAGCGCGCGCGCGGCGCGATCGACCGGATGGTCGCCATCTCGTGAAGGCGCTCACGCCGGCGCAGCGGGCGTTCCTCGAGAACCCGTACATCGGCGTCGTGACGACGCTTCGGCCCGACGGCTCGCCGCACTCGACCCCGCTGTGGGTCGACGTCGACGACGACGGTGTCTCGGTCAACACGGCGTGGCCGCGGGCGAAGCCGCGGTACCTCGCGGCCGATCCGCGCGTGTCGCTCGTCGTCGTCGATCCCGAGCGACGAGCTCCGCTGGCTCGGGATCACGGGCACGGCGACGCTCGTCGAGGAGGGCGCGAACGAGCAGATCGACCGCCTCGCGCGGAAGTACCGCGGCCATGAGCGATACATGTCGCACCGGGAGGGGGAGACGCGCGTGTCGGTGCGCATCTCCCCGAGCTTCATCGAGTCGCGCGGCCTCTAGGCTGCCCGCGACCGAGTGCACCGGCGGCAGGTTCGTCGCCGCGGTGAACCACGTCTTGCCGGCGTCGCCCGATCCGAACACGTCGCCCGACGTCGCGCCGAAGTAGAGCCCCATCGTCGGCCCCGACCCCTCGCCGCAGAACGCCTGCCGAAGGATCGTCAGGTACGCGTCGTCATGCGGAAGGCCGTCGCCGCGCTCGATCCAGCTCGCGCCCGCATCGCGCGTCTCGTACACGCGCACCTTGCCGTCGGGCGTCGTGCGGTCCATGTCCGCGACGAGCGGGATGACGTACGCGCGAGTCCGGGTCGTCCGGGTCGACCACCATCGGGAACCCGAAGTCGGACGGGAGGCCGTCGGCGATCGACGTCCACGTCTCGCCCGCGTCGTCGGAGCGGTAGACGCCTCCGTGGAACTGCATGAAGAGCCGCTCGGGCTGCTTCGGCGCGCGGTGCATGTTGTGGACGCAGAGGTGATCGTGTCCTCGCGCGCCTCCTCGGGCATGTAGCGCGGATAGAGGTTCTTGTTCCCGTTGCGCCACGTCTCGCCGCCGTCGTCGGTGAGCCAGACGCCGACGGCCGAGATCGCGAGCGCGACGCGCGACGGGTCGCCTGGCCAGGTCGCGATCGAGTGCATGCACATCCCGCCTGCGCCGGGGCTCCAGTCGGGCCGCGTCGGCTGCTCCCAGAACGCCTTGTTGAGCTCCCAGCTCGCGCCGCCGTCGTGGCTCTCGAAGAGGATCCCCGGCGCGCCGCCCGCGTAGAGGTGGCCGTCGTCCTCGGCGGGAACGACTGTCCAGAGTCGCTCGAGCGGCTTCTCGGCGTCCTCCGGGAGCTCGACGCCGTCGGCCTGCTGCCACTCGGCGGCGAGGTCGTCGGTGTAGAAGATCTTCGGCCCGTAGAACGCCGAGGTCACGCATGCGAAGGTACGTCCGGTCCGCGCGTCGCGCGTCGCGAACTCGACCGGCTCGCCGGCGAAATGCCGCGAGGTGACCTCGAACGGCGTCACCGTCCGCCCTCGAGCACGAACAGGCCCTTCTTCGTTCCGACCAGAAGCTCAGTCACGGCTCACCCTCCTGAGATCGCGGGAATGACGTGGAGGCGGTCGCTCGGCGTGACCGAGGTGTCCTCCCGTCCGTACTCCTTGTTCACGAAGACGTTGATGTGCTCGCGGATCGCTCCGCGCTCGTCGAGGATCCAGCCTCGCGTGTCCGGATGCTCGCGCTCGAGCGCCTTCAGCACCTCGGCGACGGTCGTCCCCTCGAGCTCGAGCTCGCGCTTTCCTCCCGCGAGCTCCGACAGCGGAGCCCTGAGCCTCACGACCGGCATGTGTCGATCCTAGATCGCATCACCGCTTAGACGACGAACGAGGACGGAAGTAATCGACGGCGGACGAGCTACGGCTGGCGGGCGAAGAGTCTGCGGAGGAAGCTGCGCCGGTTCCACTGCTCGCGCTCGAGGCGCCGAGCTTCGACCCGCGCGAGGATGTCTGCCATGAAGTTGCGAGCGCCGTCCGGCTCGGCCAGGAGACGGAGGTACCAGTCGCGCTCGTTAGGCGTCGGATTCTCCTTCATCGTCGCCTCCTTTCATGAGGTCGACCACGGTCTCGAATCTGGCACTGATGTCCATGAGCATCATGCCGATTCCGTGGAGCACCTCGAGAACCTCCTCGAGTTGTCTCTGCTTCTCGCGTCGCCGCCCGAGCACGCCTGAACTGTGGCGCGGATCAGCGCCGAGCACCAGATGGCCGTTGGAGGCGTGTCTCGGCTACGGCTCTAGCTCGAGGACGCCGTGCGGGGCGCCGTACTCGGCGAGCTTGTCCAGGAACGGCTGGGCAGGGAACGCCTCCGGGCCGAGGACGCCCGCGCCCTTCCAGTCGCCGCCCGCGAGGAGCTCGAGCGCGATCACCGGGTTGATCGCCGTCTGCCAGACGACCGCCTGCGAGCCGTACTCGCGCATCGTCGTCTCGTTGTCGGCGACGTGGTAGAGGTACGTCTTCCGCGGCTGGCCGTCCTTGCCGAGGCCGGTGACGAGCGTGCCTGCGCAGGTCTTCCCCGTCATCCGCTCGCCGAGCGTCGCCGGGTCGGGGAGCGCGGCGGCGACGACGTCGCGCGGCACGACGTCGACCCCCTTCACCGGGATGCGCTCCTTCGAGTCGAGCCCGAGCTTGTGAAGCGTCTTCAGCACCTCGATGAACTCGTCGCCGAGTCCGTACTTGAAGGTCACGCGCTTGCAGTCGATCCAGCGCGGCACCAGCAGGACCTCCTCGTGCTCGACGTTCACGCACTCGACCGGCCCGATCCCCTCCGGGAAGTCGAAGACCTCGGGCTCGGAGAACGGCGCCGTCGTGAACCACCCACGGTCGCTCTCCCAGATCACGGGCGGGTTCAGGCACTCCTCGATCGTCGTCCAGATGGAGAAGGTCGGCGCGAAGTCGTAGCCCTCGACGACGAGGTTCGCGCCGTCGCGGATCCCGACCTCGTCGATCTCGGAGAAGAGCTCGTCCGCGGCGTAGCGCGCGAACACGTCTGCCGCGCCCGGCTCGACCCCGATCCCGACGAGCGCGAGCAGGCCTCTCTCCTCCCAGGCCGCTGCGCGCTCGAACTGGTAGTCGCCGAGCTTGACGCCGACCTCCTCGTACGGGTTCGTCGGGTGCGGCTCGGAGAGCGTCATCGCCATGTCGAGGTATGTCAGCGCCGGCCTCGAAGCACGCGTCGAAGATCGGGACGTTGAAGAGCGGGTCGACGGAGTTCAGGACGGCGTCGGCGCGCGTCTCGCGGATGAGCGCGACGACGGCGTCCTTGCTCGACGCGTCGATCGCGTGCGCGGTGAAGCGGCCGTCGTCGAGCTCGCGCGACGACGCTCTCCGGTCGCGCGGGGTCGTAGTCGGCGAGCGCGCAGCTCTCGAAGAACGAGCGGCGCTTGGCGATCTCGGCGAAGGCTGAGCCGACACCTCCTGTTCCGACGACGAGGATCCGCACGGCGTCGGGGTTCTACACGAACGACCCGGTTGTAGCGCCACCTACGGCGGCTATACGCTCCACGGAGATTCCCGGATCGGAGGTCGTATGAGCGTTTCGGTAACCCAGCAGAAGATGTTCGTCGGCGGCGAGTTCGTGGACTCGACGTCGGGCGAGACGATGGAAGTCCTCAACCCCGCGACCGGCGAGGTGATCGCCGAGGTTCCGCGAGGCACGGTCGAGGACGTCGAGCAGGCCGTCGACGCGGCGGCGAAGGCCTGGGACGAGTGGCAGCGCAAGACGCCGAAGGACCGCATGGAGCTCCTCCTGGCACTCGCGGACGTCATCGACGAGAACGCCGAGGAGCTCGCGCGACTCGAGTCGCAGAACGTCGGCAAGCCGTGGTGGGTCGCCGTCGACGAGCCCGGCGCGATGTCGGACTGCCTGCGCTTCTTCGCGGGCGCCGCCCGGAACCTCGAAGGCAAGGCCGCAGGCGAGTACGTCGAGGGCTACACGTCGATGATCCGCCGCGAGCCGCTCGGGATCGTCGCCGGCATCTGCCCGTGGAACTACCCGCTGTACATGGCGATCTGGAAGATCGGGCCGGCGCTCGCCGCCGGAAACGTCCAGATCATCAAGCCGGCCGAGCAGACGCCGCTCACGATGCTCCGCTTCGTCGAGCTCGCGCAGGAGGTCATCCCGGCGGGCGTCCTGCAGGTGGTTACGGGTGACGGGATCCCCGTCGGTGATGCGCTCGTGCGCAGCCCGCATGTCCGTCTCGTCTCGCTCACGGGCGACACGGCGACCGGGAAGATCATCGCGAAGAACGCCGCGGACACCGTGAAGCGCGTCCACCTCGAGCTCGGCGGCAAGGCGCCCATGGTCGTGCTCGACGACGCCGACCCGGCGACCGTCGCCGAGGCGATCAAGATCGGCGGCTACTTCAACTCCGGCCAGGACTGCACGGCCTCGTCGCGCATCCTCGTCAGCCGCAAGATCTACGACGACGTAGTTTCCGAGACCGTGAAGGCGGTCGAGTCCATGAGCGTCGGCGACCCGTCGACGGACGACGAGATCGGCATGGGGCCCGTCATCTCCGCCGAGCAGCAGGCGCGTATCCTCGGCTTCCTCGAGCGCGCGACGGATGCGAAGGCGACGATCGTCACCGGCGGCGAGTCGGCCGGCGAGCGCGGCTTCTTCGTGAAGCCGACGATCGTGACCGACGTCGACCAGTCCGCAGAGATCGTCCAGAACGAGGTGTTCGGGCCGGTCGTGACCATGCAGTCTGCCGAGTCCGACGACGCCGCGATCGAGATGGCGAACGACGTCCGCTACGGCCTCGCGGCATCCGTGTTCTCGGAGAACGTCGGGCGGGCGCTGAAGGTCGCTGCGCGGCTCGACTTCGGCACGGTCTGGGTCAACGAGCACCTCTTCCCGCTCTCACCGGAGATGCCGCACGGCGGCTTCAAGGAGTCGGGTTACGGGAAGGACATGTCGATCTACTCGATGGAGGAGTACACCAGGGTCAAGCATGTCGTGGTGAAGCTGGCCGAATGACCGTCGGCGACGTCAGCGAGAAGGGAGCTGGCTCGAGCCAGGCCGCTTCCACCGCGCCGGCCGACGTTCGCCTCGAGAACGTCGTCAAGCGCTTCGACGGCGCGGTCGCCGTCGACGGCATCTCGGTCGAGATCCCTCGCGGGTCGTTCTTCGCCATGCTCGGCCCGTCCGGGTGCGGAAAGACGACGACCCTCCGCATGATCGGCGGCTTCGAGGAGCCGACGGAGGGCCGGATCTTCCTGGGCGACCAGGACGTCGTGGGTCTCCCTCCCTACAAGCGCGACGTCAACACGGTGTTCCAGAGCTACGCGCTCTTCCCGCATATGTCCATCGAGGACAACGTCGCGTTCGGGCTCGAGCGCAAGGGCGTCGCGAAGGATCAGCTCCGAGGTCGTGTCGCCGAGATGCTCGAGCTCGTCGGCCTCGGCGGGTTCGCGAAGCGCAAGCCGAAGCAGCTCTCGGGTGGCCAGCAACAGCGCGTCGCCCTGGGGCGCGCGCTCGTCAACCACCCGCGCGTACTGCTGCTCGACGAGCCCCTCGGCGCGCTCGACCTCAAGCTGCGCAAGCAGATGCAGCTCGAGCTCAAGCGGATCCAGCAGGAGGTCGGCATCACGTTCGTCCATGTCACGCACGACCAGGAAGAGGCCATGACGATGGCCGACACGATCGCCGTCATGAACCAGGGCAGGATCGAGCAGCTCGGGCCGCCGGCCGACCTCTACGAGCAGCCGGCGACGGCGTTCGTCGCTGGATTCCTCGGCGCGTCGAACCTGCTCCAGGGAACCGTCGAGGGCTCCGACGCGATCCGGCTCGACGACGGCACCCTCGTGCGTGCCAGCACGAACGGTCGCTCGGGCGAGGTGGCCGCGGGAGTGCGTCCCGAGAAGATCACGATCGGCGCAGGCGGCGGCGCCAACGAGCTGCCCGGCACGATCGCCGAGACCGCCTACATCGGCGTGGCGACGCAGGTCGTCGTCCGCACGGCCGCGGGCACCGTGCACGTGTTCGCGCAGAACATGGACGCGGGTGGTCGCGTGCCCGCACCAGGAACCACCGTCGTCCTCAGCTGGGCGCCGGAATCGACGTTCGTCGTCGATCGAGACGGCGCGATCAACGAGGAGGAGCACGCATGAACCCACGGCTGACTCGCAACGAGCTCCTGCGGCGCGGTGCCGCGGGAGGAGCGCTGCTGGCCTTTCCGTCACTGCTCGCCGCGTGTGGCGGAGGTGACGGAGGTGGCGACGCCGGCGAGCTGAAGGATGTCCTGAACTTCTCGAACTGGGAGCTCTACATCGACACGCCGGACACGCGGAAAGCCGCGGGCCTGACCGGACCGACGACGCTCGAGCAGTTCACAGCGACGACGAAGATCAAGGTCAACTACTTCGAGGACGTCATCTCGAACTCCGAGTACTTCGCGACCGTCCAAGGTCGGCTCCGCGCGGGGCAGGGGATCGACCGCGACATCATCGTGTCGACCGACAACGACCGCTTCCTAAGCACCTACATCGACAACGGTTGGGCACAGAAACTCGACAAGAGCCTCATCCCGAACGTCGCGAACCTCATCGACGCGCAGGCAGGCCCGCCGTTCGATCCCAACCGGGAGTACACGCTCCCCTGGTTCTCGGGAATGGACGGGATCGCATGGAACGAGGACGTGAGCGGGCCTGTCACTACCGTCACGCAGCTCCTCGAGGATCCGAAGCTGAAGGGCAAGGTGGGCGTCTGGAACTCTATGGGGGACACGCTCGGTCTCGTCATGCTCGAGAATGGCGACGACCCCGCGAAGGTCACGGACGAGTCGTTCGACCGTGCGCTCGCCGTGATCCAGAAAGCCCAGGACGCGGGGCAGATCCGACGGTTCTACGGCAATGACTACGCGCAACCGCTCGCAAAGGGAGATCTCGCCGCAAGCATGGCGTGGTCCGGCGACATTCTCAATCTCGGCGATCCGAAGATCAAATGGGGAATCGCCGAGAAGGGCGGGATCATCTGGACCGACAACATGCTCATCCCGCTCGGTGGCAGCGTGCCGACAGCGTCGACGTACATGAACTTCGTGTATGACCCGAAGATCGCCGCGGAGCTTTCCCTCGGGGCGAACTACATCTCCTCGGTCAAGGGCGTGAAGAACGAGGCGTCGAGCCTCAACCCTGACGCCGCTGCCAACACGCTCGCATTCCCGACCGAGGACATGCTCTCCCAGATGCACCAGAACGACCCGACGATGTTCGCCAACCCGGAGTACGAAAAGAGGTGGTTGGCGGTCCAGGGCAAGTAACCGTCGGACATGGGCTCGTTCTTCCACCGCCACAAGGGCGCCACGCCTTACCTCCTGCTCGCACCCGGAATTCTCTGGCTAGCGATCTTCTTCCTGATCCCGCTTGGGTTCCTCGGGTACCAGTCGCTCCAGTCCGGCGTCTTCCCGGACTTCGAGTTCACCTGGGAGTTCTCGAACTTCTCGGACGGCATCCGGGACTATCGGGAGCAACTCGTGCGTTCGTTCGTCTACGCGGGAATCGCGACCCTCGCGTGCTTGCTGCTCGCATATCCGCTCGTCTACTGGATCGCGTTCCGGGCGGGGCCATGGAGGAACCTGTTCTTGCTCTTCATCGTCGCCCCGTTCTTCGTCACGTACCTCGTGCGGACGCTCGCTTGGCTCAACATCCTCGCCGACCAGGGCCCCGTCGTCGGGCTTCTCCGCGACCTGCACGTCCTCGGACCTGACGGACGGTTGCTGGCGACCACCTTCGCCGTCGTCTCCGGGATCACCTACAACTTCCTGCCCTTCATGGCGCTGCCGATCTACGTCTCGCTCGAGCAGATCGACCCCCGCCTGCTCGAAGCCGCGAAGGACCTCTACGCGTCGTCGTTCCAGACGTTTCTGCGCGTCACGCTTCCGTTGTCGGCGCCGGGGATCGTGGCCGGGACGCTCCTCACATTCATCCCGGCCGCGGGGGACTTCATCAACGCGGCGCTGCTCGGGACACCGAAACAGGCGATGATCGGGAATGTCATCCAAGCGAAGTTCCTGGAGTCGCTCGACTATCCGGGCGCCGCGTCGCTGTCATTCATCCTGATGGGTCTGATCCTCGTGACGCTCCTCGTGTACGCGCGGATCGTGGGCTCGGAGAGGCTCACCGGATGACGACCCTGGCGGCCACGACCGAACGGTCTCGGCTCGGGGTGGGAAGACGTTTGTGGGCGTTTGCGAAGCGCCACGCCCTAACGGTCTTCGCGTTGCTCGTCGTCGGCTACCTGATGCTTCCGATCGCGGTCGTGATCCTGTTTTCGTTCAACAAGCCGGCGGGTCGCTTCAACTACGTCTGGGAGGAGTTCACGTTCGACAACTGGGTCAACTGGAACGCGGTGCTCGGGATCCAGGACGCAATCATCACGTCTCTCGAGGTCGGACTGCTCGCGACTGTCGTAGCCACGGCGCTCGGAACGCTGATCGCCATGGCGATCGTACGCCACCACTTCGTGGGGCGTGGTGCGACGAACCTCCTCGTCTTCCTCCCGATGTCGACGCCCGAGATCGTTCTCGGCGCCTCGCTGTTGACCCTGTTCGTCAATTCGACGGCGGTCTTCCAGCTCGGCTTCTGGGCCATCTTCATCGCCCACGTGATGTTCATCGTCAGCTTCATCGTCGTGACGGTGAAGGCTCGGCTCATCGGATTCGACAGGCATCTCGAAGAGGCCGCGATGGACCTCGGGGCGAATGAGGTCACGACGTTCCGCAAGGTGACGCTGCCACTCCTTGCACCGGCGATGCTCGCGGCGGCGCTGCTCGGCTTTGCGCTCTCGATCGACGACTTCGTGATCACGTACTTCGTCGCGGGCGGGACGCAAACGTATCCGACCTTCGTGTGGGGAATCGCGCGCGTCTCCGTGCCGCCGCAGGTGAACGTGGTGTCGAGCGCGATCTTCATCGTGGCGATCGCCTTCGCGCTCGGTAACGTCCTTCGCGAGTACCGCAGCGCAAAACGAACGCGAGGAGCCACATGACCGCCATCGAGTCGATCGAGCGGCAGTGCGCCGCCGGCGGCGCACTGCGGTGTCGCGCACGCTCGCTGAAGCCGTCGCGCTAGCGCTCGACTCCTGGGTGACGACCGCGTCGGAAGGATGGACGGGCGCTCGCGCCTTGAGCGCTCCCACGCTCGAAAGATCTTGAAGGAGCGAACGAGAGGCTGAATGAGGACGAAGAGCGTCAGTCCGCAGGTCGGTCACTTCCGGTTCTGCCGCTGCCAGTACCACCACATGAACCATGCGAGCAGGGCGCACACGAGCCACGGGGCCAGGGACGTCACGGTTGTTCCAGGACGCATGCGGTGGCGGTGGCGGTGATCCTCCTCACGGTCTCAATATAAGAACCAGCCCGCTCGCCGAAGACCACGCGAGGCGGCTCTCGAGCAAGCCGGTTGGAGCCGTCGCTCCCGCGCCTATCCGTGACTGCATCTGCAGCGGCGAACCCCACGATTCGCGACGCGCCGATGTAGCCTAAGGCCCGCATGGCGACCACCGCGCTCGACGCCTCCTCGCTGCAGCGCGCGGCGAAGGAGCACCTCTGGATGCACTTCACCCGCATGGGTGGGTTCGGTGTTGACGACGTTCCGATCATCGTGCGCGGTGACGGCTGCCACCTCGAGGACGCGAACGGGCGACGGTACATCGACGCGCTCGCCGGGCTCTTCTCCGTCAACATCGGCTACTCGTTCGGAGAGGAGATCGGGCAGGCCGCACTCGAGCAGATGCGCGAGCTGCCGTTCTACACGAACTGGTCGTACGCGCACCCGCGCGCGATCGAGCTCGCCGCCGAGGTCGCATCGCTCGCGCCAGGAGACTTGAACCGTGTCTTCTTCTGCTCGGGCGGCTCCGAGGCGGTCGAGTCGGCCTGGAAGCTCGCGCGGCAGTACTACGCAGCGCGCGGGGAGAAGCATCTTCGCGGTCTCGTCACGCCCGGCGCCCGCGCCGGTGCACAGGAGGCCGTGAACGCCCACGATGCGATCGTCGCGAGTGCTGCGTCGCCACCACGTAAGTACAAGGCGATCGCACGCCAAATCGCGTACCACGGCACGACTATGGGGGCGCTGTCGATCAACGGCATCCCCGCTCTGCGCGCGCCGTTCGAGCCGCTCGTCTCCGAGGTGCGCCACGTCTCCAACACGAATCGCTACCACCGTCCACCGGAGGAGACCGAGGCGGAGTTCACACAATTCCTGCTCAACGAGCTCGAGCAGGCGATCCTCTCCATGGGCCCCGAGACGGTCTGTCTCGTGCACATGGAGCCCGTACAGAACGCCGGCGGCTGCTTCACTCCGCCCGAGGGCTACTGGAAGGGCGTCCGCGAGATCTGCGACCGCTACGACATCCTGCTCTCGGCCGACGAGGTCATCACCGCGTTCGGACGGGTCGGCTACTGGTTCGCGTCGGAGCGCTACGACATCCGCCCCGACATCACCACGAACGCGAAGGGGCTCTCTTCGTCGTACGCCGCCCTTGGCGCGGTCGTGGCGACGGACAAGGTGATGGACGCGTTCATGGGCGAGACGTCGATGTTCTCGCACGGCATCACGTTCGGCGGCCACCCCGTGATGTGCGCGATCGCGCTCAAGAACATCGAGATCATGAAGCGCGAGCGCATCCTCGAGCACGTGCGCGAGAACGAGGACGCGTTCCGCTCGACGCTCTCGCAGCTTCTCGACCTTCCGATCGTCGGCGACCTGCGCGGCACCGGGTTCTTCTGGGCGATCGAGCTCGTGAAGGACAAGGACACGCGCGAGACGTTCTCCGACGAGGAGTGCGAGAAGCTCCTGCGCGGCTACCTCTCGACGGCCCTGTGGGACGCCGGGATGATCTGCCGCGCGGACGACCGCGGCGATCCGGTGATCCAGATCTCCCCACCGCTGGTCGCCGGCCAGGCGGAGTTCGACGAGATCACCGGCATCCTCGGCGAGGTCCTCGCTGGAGCCGTCGAGCTCATGCGCTGATCTATTTCCGCAGGTCGGAAACCCGCTACTCGCGAGTTTCCGACCGCGAGGATCCCTGAAGGCGTCCGCTTCGCGGCCGCAACCCCATGAGGTCGGGTAGCGTCGAGGAATGAGCTCCGCGCCGATCGTCCTCGTACCCGGGTTCTGGCTCGGAGCGTGGGCGTGGGACGAGGTCGCCGAGGCGTTGCGGGCCGACGGACACGACGTCACCGCGCTAACGCTTCCCGGTCTCGAGTCGGCGGACGCCGACCGCTCGGCGATCACGATGTCGGATCACGTCGAGGCGATCTGCGATGCCGTCCGCTCGGCCGGTGCTCCCGTCGTCCTCGCCGTGCACAGTGGCGCCGGAGCTCCCGGCTACGCGGTGACCGACCGCATCCCGGAGCAGATCGCGGCGATGGTCTACGTCGACACCGGGGCTGCGAAGGGCGCGCTCGATGCCGAGTTCGACGCCGTCGAGCATCCGCTGCCTCCGCCGGACGAGCTGGCGGAGTCGGAGAACCTCGACGGGCTCACGGAGGAACAGCTGGAGACGTTCCGTCAGCGTGCCGTCCCGCAACCCGGCGCTGCGCTCCGCGAGGCGCACGAGTTCACGAACGACGCGCGCCTCGACGTGCCGAGCACGGTCGTGTGCACGGCATTCACGTCCGACCAGTACAAGGACGCCATGAAGGAGGGCTACTCGTTCATCGCCGGCCTGTCCGAACTGCGCGACGTGACCTGGATCGAACTGCCGACGAGCCACTGGCCGATGTGGTCGCGGCCGCAGGAGCTCGCCGGGATCATCGGCGACGTCGCGAAAGCTCACGCACCCGACGCTGCGCACTCCACCGCGTAGAGCTGCCACTCGCCGGGCACGCCCTTGAGCTCGTGTCGGCCGCGGTCGGCAAATGCGATCCCGGACCCGACCACGAGGTCCTTCACTGTGCTCGAGACGAGCACCTCACCGGGCTGGGCGAGTGACGCGACGCGCGCGCCGATGTGGACGGCGATGCCCTCGACTCCGGTCGCCGCGAGCTCGATCTCGCCGGTGTGGAGGCCTGCTCTGATCTCGAGTCCCAGCGGTTCCAGCGCGCGCTGAATCACTGCTGCGCAGTTGACCGCGCGCGCCGGCCCGTCGAACGTCGAGAGCGTTCCGTCGCCTTCGATGCGGATGACCTTTCCGCGATGGCGGTCGAGCTCGTCACGCACGATCCGGTGGTGCTCGGCGAGGAGCTCCGTCCACCGCCGGTCGCCGAGCTCGGCCGCGCGCTCGGTCGACCCGACGATGTCCGTGAAGAGCACGGTCGCGAGGACGCGATCCGGCTCACGGTTGCGGCGTGAGCCGGTGAGGAACTCCTCGATCTCGCCGAGGCTCCCCTCCATGTCGCCGACGAACGGAAAGTGATCCTGCCCGGGCAGCTCGGCCAGCTTCGCGTTCGGGATGTGCTGTGCCAGGTAGCGGCCCGATTCGATCGGGATGACGCGATCTCCCGTGCGGTGGATCACGAGCGTCGGGACGCGAATGGCCGGGAGCACGTCGCGGACGTCGATCTCCATCGTGATGCGGAACCATTCGCGCGCAGACGCCGGCGTGCCCGAGAACCGCTGAGCTTGCGCGTACCAGACGAGGAAGCGCTCGTCGTCAGCAAGGGTGGGGGCGATCGCACGTGCGCCGAAGCCAGGCCGTCCCCACCGCTCCTCGTACCCGTCGAGGATTCGCTGCTGCGTCTCCTCGTCGAGGCCCCATGGATAGTCCTGCGCCCACCCACGCCGCGCGTAGGAGGCGCCGAGCACGAGGGCCGACGTGCGCTCGGGAAAGGTGGCTGCGAACAACGCGCACATGGGGCCGCCCTCGGCGCCGCCGAACAGCGCAGCGCGTTCCGATCCGACTGCGTCCAGCACGACGCCGATGTCGTCCATGAGCTCCTCGAACGAGCCGAGGGTCAGGATTCGATCCGACAGTCCCGTGCCGCGCCGGTCGAAGACGACGAGCCGAGAGAACGACGCCATCCGCTCGAAGAACTTCGCGTATGCGGGCCACCACTGGTTCTGCTCGAGATGCGAGAGGTAGCCGGGCGCGAAGAGGAGGTCGATCGGGCCGTCGCCGTGCACCTGGTACGCAATCCGCAGGTCGCCGCTCCTCGCGTAGCGCGTCTCGGCTTCCATTCGGCAAGTCTCCCGGAATAGACTCGCGCCATGCGCCTGTTCAGCCAGAACGTGAAGGTCGAGGCGCTCAAGCGCGCGCCTCTCTTCGAGGGCCTCTCGAAGAAGGAGCTCGCTGAGCTCGCGCGTGTCACGGACGATCTCAAGGTCGAGCCGGGGACGGTGCTGTGTCGCGAGGGGAGCGTCGGTCGCGAGTTCTTCGTGATCGTCGACGGGACGGCCGAGGTGACGAAGGGCGGCAAGCGCCTGGCCAGTCGCTCGGGCGGCGACTTCGTCGGCGAGATCGCGCTCCTCAAGACCTCGAAGCGGACGGCGACCGTCACGGCGTCCACGCCGCTGCGCTGCTTCATCCTCACGCAGTCGGCCTTCCGACACGTGCTCCAGGAGAATCCGGCAGTGCAGCTCAAGGTGATGCAGGCGCTGGCGGATCGCCTCCTCGCGGACGCCGAGCAGGGCGGCTAACGGGCGACGTGAAACGCTGCGGGAGCACGACGTGAGCGTTCAGACGCGAGTCGGCGCGCAGCATGAGCTCCTGTCCAGCATCCCGCTTCTGTCAGGGGCGGACGAGCAGACGCTGACGGAGCTCGCGCAGTGCCTTCGGCCGGTCGAGGTGCGCGCGGGTGAGATCGTCATCCGGCAGGGAGATCCTGCGGATCGCATGTTCCTCGTGCGCAGCGGGAGGCTCCGAGTTCTCGTCGATCAGGAGGACGGCCTGCGAACCGTCCGCGAGCTCGGCGCGGGCGCGGCGATCGGCGAGCTCGCGCTCCTGACCGGGGCGCCGCGGTCGGCGACCGTGCAGGCGGTTCGGGACGGCGAGCTGCTCGAGCTGGACGCGGACGTCTTTCACGGGCTCCTCGACCGGGATCCCGGCCTCGCGGTCGCGGTGGCGCGAGTCCTTGCGCTCCAGTTGCAGGCGAGCGGGGGTCTCTCCATGGCATCCCCTCGCCCCGCGGTCATCTCGATCAGCGCGCTCGGGCCTGCCGTCGCCGCCGTCGAGCTCGCACAGGAGCTCCGCGACGCACTCGGGCGCTTCGGAGCTGTCGCGACGTTGTCCGGCGACGACTCGGCCGACGGCGACGGGGCGTCGCTCGATCGTGCCGAGCGAGAGCATGCGCTCGTCCTGCTGGTGGACGACGGCGAGGATGCCGGCTGGAGCTCCTTCTGCTCACGGCAGGCAGATCGGCACGTGGTGCTCGCGGCGCCCGGAGCCGAGGATCCGTCGAACGCACCGGCGGGAGCCGACCTGGTCGTCGTCGAGCCGCTGCCCACCGCAGGACTCGTCTCCCTGATCGAGCAGCTCGAGCCCCGGGCGCACCATCACCTGGAACGCGGTGCCCGCGGAGCGTCTGTGGCCCGGGTCGCACGCCGCCTCGTCGGGCGGGCTCTCGGCGTCGTGCTCTCCGGTGGAGGCGCCCGCGGCTACGCGCACATCGGGGCGCTCGAGGCGATGCGCGAGGACGGGCTCGAGATCGACCGGCTCGGAGGGTGCAGCATCGGTGCCTTCATCGGCGCGCTGCACGCGAGCGGGCTCGCTCCGGACGAGATGCGCTCGCGGTGTCGCGAGGAGTTCGTCCGGCGCTCGCCGTTCAACGACTACACACTCCCACGCGTCTCGATCATCCGGTCGAGGAAGGCCGGGCGAATGCTCGAGCGTGTCTTCGGGGAGATGCTCGTGGAGGAGCTCCCGGTCTCGCTCTTCACCGTGAGCGCGGATCTGCTCGCGAGCCGGACGGTCATCCACCGCAGCGGGCTGCTGCTCGAGGCGGTCGGCGCGAGCATGTCGATTCCCGGGCTCGTTCCACCGCTCTCGCGCCCGGGGCGCCTGCTCGTGGACGGCGGCGTGCTCAACAACCTCCCCGTCGACGTGATGGCGGCCGACGACGAGGGACCGATCGTGGCGATCGACGTGATCCGGCGGCTCGAGGAGACGGAGGATGGGGTTGCGCCTCCGCTTCCCTCTATCATGGAGACGCTCTCGCGCGCGACCGTCCTCGGGAGCGTGGAGCGGGCCGAGCAAAATCGCCGTCTCGCCGACCTGCTCGTGACCCCGGACGTCCAGGACGTCGCGATGCGGGAGTTCTCGGCTCTCGACCGGGCGGCGGACGCCGGGCACGAGGCCATGCGGGCGGCGCTCGACGCAGGTGGAGCCGAGAAGATCCGCGCGCTGCTCGTCGAGCCGGACTAAGAACTAAGCGTCCCGCGCGCAGCGGAAGCCGGCGAAGATCTCGCGGCGCGCGGGGTGCTCCCAACGGCGCAGCGAGGCACGGGCGACGAGCCCGTCCGTCGCCCAGGAGCCGCCGCGAAGGACGCGCACGTCGTCGCCGAAGTTCACCTCGGAGCACTCGGGACCGGGGAACGCCACGAAGCCGGGATACGGCCGGAACGCGGAGGCCGTCCACTCCCAGACGTCTCCGGCCATCTGCACGCAGCCGACCGGGCTCACGCCTCCGGCGTACGAGCCGACCGGAGCCGGGGAGAATCGGCGCCGGTCGAGGCTTGCCTCGAAGCCCATCCACGCCTGACCCCACGGGTACCGGAACTTGCCGTCGTGCTCGTGCCACGCGGCGGCGCGTTCCCACTCGACCTCGGTCGGGAGCCGCTTTCCGGCCCAGTGGGCATACGCCTCGGCCTCGTAGAAGGAGACGTGCTGCACCGGCTCGGTCGGTGGCAGGGGCTCGCGCACACCGAAGCGCACGCGCTCCCAGCCGTCGGTACCTCCCTCCCAGTAGAGCGGCGCTCGGGCGCCCTCGCGGTCGCGCCACTCGAGCCCCGCGACGCTCCAGTGCTTGGCGGCGCGGTAGCCGCGGCCGTCGACGAACTCCGCGAACTGGGCGTTCGTGACGGGAGCACGGTCGATCACGAAGGGCCGGACCTCGGTCTCGTGCGCCTCGAGCTCGTTGTCGTACGCCCATGGCTCGAACTCCGCGCCGAGCGTGAAGCTCCCTCCGGCCACCTCGATCTCGTCGGGGCCGGACGGAGCGCGATCCGGGTTCGACGACGTCGGAACCGGATACGAGCGCCCGGAGCGAAGCTGCAGCGCCTCGAGCATCGCCTCCTGCGAGGAGAGCTCGTTCTGCACGACTAGCCCGAATGCGAACCCGCGCCGAACGAGTGCGTTCGGGCTTTCCAGGTCGATGTGCTCGAGGAGGTCGAGCGCTCGCTCGCGCACATCGATCGCGTATGCGCGCACGGGCTCGGCTCGGAGAGTCGGAAGGCGCGAGCCGTTCGTCCGCGCGCGTCGCAACGCGTCGTAGACGTCCCGATGCACGTCCGGGGTCGGAGGCGTGCCCTCGAGGTAGCGCAGGATCCAGACCTCCTCGAAGTGCGCGATGTGCGCAAGGCTCCACACGAGCGGCGGCGCGAGCGGTGAGATCTGTGCCGCGAGCTCGTCGTCGGAGATCGGCTCGAGCACCGCGTCGGTCCCCTCGCGGGCTTGTTCCATGATCTGACGGATCTCGACTCGCGTGGACACGTCCAGACGGATTATCGGTCGCGAGGTCGGAAAGACTGAACCGCTCGAAGGGGCAGGACGGCACTGAGGCAGGCAGAGGCAGCGGGTCGGTAGCCTTGGGCGCTCGCAACGGGATGAGAGGAGCTGGGAGCAGATGAGCGAGAGCCAGGTCGCGAATGGCGCGGTCGTCGTCGCCCGCGATGTCGTTCGCCGCTACGGAGAGGGCGATACGGCGGTCGACGCGCTGCGCGGGGTGAGCGTGGACATCGCGCCGGGGAAGGCGACCGCAGTCATGGGCCCGTCGGGCTCCGGGAAGTCGACATTGATGCACATCCTGGCCGGGCTCGACAAGCCCACGGCCGGCTCGGTCGGCATTGCCGGAACGGAGATCACGACGCTCGGCGACAACGACCTGACGAAGCTCCGGCGCGAGCACATCGGGTTCGTCTTCCAGTTCTTCAACCTGCTCCCGATGCTCGACGCGAAGGAGAACATCCTCCTGCCGCTGACGATCGCCGGCGAGAAGCCCGAGGAGGGTTGGTTCGATCAGGTCGTCTCGGACGTGGGACTCGGAGACCGGCTCTCCCACCGGCCGTCCGAGCTCTCGGGCGGACAGCAACAGCGGGTCGCGATCGCACGCGCGCTCATCTCGAAGCCGACGGTGCTCTTCGCCGACGAGCCGACGGGGAACCTCGACTCGTCCACGAGCGCCGAGATCCTCGAGCTGCTCCGTCGTTCCGTCGACGAGTACGGCCAGACGATCGTGATGGTCACGCACGACGCGCGTGCGGCGGCGATCGCGCATCGCGTGCTCTTCCTCGCGGACGGCACGATCTTCCGCGAGCTCGGCGAGTGCGACGCCCACACGATCCACTCGGTCATGGACGAGCTCGCCGCCGCGTGATCCCGTGATCAAGGTCTCTCTCCGCGGCCTCGCGGGGCGCAAGCTCCGCGCCGTTCTCACCGGCATCGCGATCGTCCTAGGCGTCGCGATGATCAGCGGCACCTACATCCTCACGGACACGATCAACAGCGCCTTCACGACGCTCTTCACGGAGTCGTACGCCGGAACGGACGCGGTCGTCTCGGGGAAGGGCCTCGACATCTCGATCGAAGGCGAGGCGCCGCCTGCGCCGCCGGTAGACGCGTCGCTGCTCGAGACGGTCCGCGGGGTCGACGGGGTCGCGCTCGCGACCGGCTCGGTGCTCGACGAGGACAACACGAAGATCCTGAACTCCGAGGGCGAGGCGGTGAGCTCGGAAGGAGCACCGACGTTCGGCTTCGGGATCGACACGAGTCCGGCGTACACGCAGTTCAACCCCTTGAAGCTCTTCGAGGGACGCTGGCCCGCCGCGGCCGACGAAGTCGTGATCGACGTGGGCACCGCCGACAAGCAGGACTACGCCGTCGGGGAGACCGTCGAGATATCGACGCTGCAGCCGAAGCGAGCGTTCGAGATCGTGGGTGTCGCCCAGTACGGCAGCCTCGACAGCCTCGGGAACGCGAGCTTCACCGTCTTCACCATTCCCGCCGCCCAGGAGTTGCTCGATCGCGAGGGGCAGTACGACGCGATCTCGGTGGCCGCCGAGGAAGGGATCTCCGAGGACGAGCTCGTTGCCGCGATCGCGCCGGCTCTCCCAGGAGCCGCGCAAGTCGTGAGCGCGACGGCGGAGGCGGAGGAGCAGGTCGACGAGGTGAACGAGTTCACGAAGATCTTCCAGTACTTCCTGCTCGCCTTCGCCGCTATCGCCCTCTTCGTCGGTGCGTTCGTCATCTTCAACACGTTCTCGATCACCGTCGCCCAGCGAACGCGGGAGTTCGCCACACTGCGGACGATCGGAGCGTCGCGGCGGCAGGTGCTCGGATCCGTGATCCTCGAGTCACTCGTCATCGGGCTCGTCGCTTCGCTCGTCGGTCTCGGGCTCGGCGTGCTGCTGGCGGAGGGCATCAAGGCGCTGTTCGGGAGCTTCGACATCGAGCTTCCGTCGGCGGATCGTGTCTTCGCGACGCGGACGGTCGTCGTCTCGTTGATCGTCGGTGTTGGCATCACCCTGCTTGCGGGGCTGTTTCCTGCGATCCGCGCGACTCGTGTGCCCCCGATCGCGGCGGTGCGTGAGGGCGCCACGCTTCCGCAGTCCCGTTTCGCGCGCTACACGCCCTGGATCGCCGCCATCTTGGTGGTTGGAGCGCTCGCCCTCCTCGCGCGCGCGATGTTCACCGATGAGCTCGGCACCTCCGACCGTCTGCTCTCGATCGCTGCCGGCGTCCTCCTGCTCTTCCTCGGCGTCGCCATGTTGTCGTCGCGGCTCGTTCGACCGATTGCGATGGTCGTCGGTCTCCCCGCACGGAGAGCCGGAGGCGTCGCCGGAAGGCTGGCAAGCGGTAACGCGGTTCGCAACACGGGCAGGACCGCCGCCACCGCGGCGGCACTGATGATCGGCATCGCGCTCGTCTCGTTCATCGCCACGCTCACGAACGGAATGAAGGCGTCGAACCGCGAGGCGATCGAGGAGCAGATCGTCGCGGACTACGTGGTGACCTCTCTGGACGGCTACACGCCATTCGTCGCTGCGGCCGGTGATGCGCTGGCCGCGTCCTCCGTGCCCGAAGTCGTCACTAGCGTGCGTTCCGATGTCGGCCAGGTCGACGGTGACACCGCCGAGGTCGGCGGCATCGAGCCGGACACGATCACGGAGGCCTACCGCTTCATCTGGAAGGACGGCGACGACAGCGTCCTCGCCACGCTCGGTACGACGAACGCCGTCGTGACCGAGAACTTCGCGGACGATCACGACATCGCGGTCGGCGATACCGTCACCATCCGCTCGACCGCGGACGAGACGGCCGCCGTCGAGGTCGTCGGGACGTTCGAGCCGCCGCCGTTCTATCCGCTGATCGAGAGCATCAACGTCTCGACGCAGCTCTTCGACTCGCTCTACGACCGCCCGCGCAACCGCTGGACGTGGGCGAACGTCGCGGGCGACCCGAATGAGGAGAACCGCACGCAGTTGGAGCAGGCGATCGCCGGCTTCCCCGATACGCAGCTCGAGACGCGCGAGGAGTGGATCGAGCGCGAGGACGCCGACTTCAACGAGTTCATCTCGTTCCTGTACGTGATGCTGACGCTGGCCGTCTTCGTGAGCATCTTCGGGATGATCAACACGCTCGTCCTGTCGGTCTACGAGCGAACACGCGAGATCGGGATGCTGCGCGCCATCGGCATGACGCGCCGGCAGGTGCGCCGCATGATCCGGCAGGAGAGCATCATCACCGCGCTCATCGGTGCGGCCCTGGGACTCCCGCTCGGGATCTTCCTCGCTGCGCTCGTCAACCGGGCACTGAGCGAGTTCAACATCCGCTTCGCGATCCCGTGGACGCAGCTGATCGTGCTCACGATCGTCGCGATCGTCATCGGGATCCTCGCGGCGATCATGCCCGCGCGGCGCGCCGCGAAGCTCGACCCGCTGAAAGCCATCGCGTACGAATGAGGGCGAGCCAAGCCGCGCCCCTACGACCAGGGCACAGCCGATATTCGTAGGGGCGAGGCTTGCCTCGCCCTGACCCGAGCCGCAGTCCGTAGGCTTTCGCCGTGGGCCGCTTCGCCATCAAGGGGCTCCTGAGCCGCAAGCTGCGCACCGCGCTCACCGCAGTCGCGATCGTCCTCGGCGTGGCGATGATCAGCGGCACGTACGTCCTGACCGACTCGATCGACCAGGCGTTCGAACGCATCTTCAACGACATCCGCGCCGGCTCGAACGCCGTCATCTCGGGGAAGTCGAAGTTCGACCTGTCGGACGGGAGCGGAGTCACCGAGCCGACCTTCGACGAGTCGCTGCTCCCCGCGGTGCAAGCGCTTCCCGCAGTTCTACAGGCCGCGGGCGCCGTCGACTCGGAGTCGACGCAGCTCATCGGCGACGACGGGAAGGCGGTCGTCTACGGAGGCGCGCCGAACCTCGGATTCTCGATCTCGAATCCCGATTCGCCCTTCAACCCGCTGACGCTCGTCGAGGGCTCGTGGCCCGGGCCGAATCAGATCATCGTGGACAAGGAGACCGCGTCGAAGGAGGACTTCGAGATCGGCGAGACCATCGGCGTCCAGGCGGAGGGCCCGGTGCAGCGGCTGGAGCTCTCGGGGATCATGCAGTTCTCGTCCGGGCTGACGATCGGCGGCGCGACACTCGCCGGATTCGACCTGCCGACCGCGCAGCGCCTGCTGCGAAAGGAAGGGCAGCTCGACGAGATCGCCGTCGCGTCGAAGACCCTCGACGACGCAGCAGGAGCTGCTCGAGCAGATCAACGAGATCCTCCCGCCGGACACGCAGGTCAGGACCGGGCAGCAGGTCGCGGACGACGACGCAGAAGGCACGAACGAGTTCATCACGTTCCTGCGGGGATTCCTCCTCGCCTTCGGCGGCATCGCGCTCTTCGTGGGCTCGTTCGTCATCGCGAACTCCCTCTCGATCACGATCGCGCAGCGGACGCGTGAGTTCGCGACGCTGCGCACGCTCGGAGCGTCGCGCCGCCAGGTTCTCGGTTCGATCCTCGTCGAGTCTCTCGTCGTCGGCGTCGTGGCCTCCGTCGTCGGTCTGTTCCTCGGCCTGCTGCTTGCACGAGGTCTCTTCCGCCTCTTCGATCTGGTCGGCTTCACGCTCCCGAACACGGGGCTCGTGTTCGAGACCCGGACAGCGGTCGTCGCGCTCCTCGCGGGAATCCTCGTCACCCTGATCGCGAGCTTGCGCCCGGCGATTCGTGCGACCCGCGTGCCGCCGATCGCGGCGGTGCGGGAAGGGTCGACGCTTCCGCCGGGCCGATTCGCCCGCTTCCGCTGGATCGGCGCACTGCTGATGACGGGGGCCGGGTTCGCCGCGCTCGTGTACGGCCTGTTCGGGAGCGGGCTCGACACGACGCAGATCCTCATCTGGATGGGCCTCGGGGCGCTCCTCATCTTCCTCGGGGTCGCGCTCTTCTCGTCACGCCTCGTGCGTCCACTTGCGCAGCTACTCGGCTGGCCGGCCACGAGGATGGGAGGAGCTGCAGGGTTCCTGGCCCGCGACAACGCACGCCGAAACCCGCAGCGGACTGCCTCCACGGCTGCGGCACTGATGATCGGGCTCGCGCTCGTCACCCTTGTCGCGACGCTCGCCGCTGGGATCGTCTCGTCGTTCCGCGAAGCGGTCAACGATCTCTTCACCGGCGACTTCGCGATCACCGCGCAGAACAACTTCTCGCCGATCCCGATCGACGCGGCCGAGGCGGCGGCAAATGCACCCGGCGTCCTCGTCGTCGGGAACGTGCGCACGGGCGAGGCGCTTCGAAACGGTGAGGTCGATTTCATCACCGCCGTCGACCCTGGGATGGCCCGAGGTCATCGACATCGACTGGACGGAAGGGTCGCAAGCGGTCATCGCCGCGCTCGGCGACGACGGAGCGTTCGTCGATCGAGGACTACGCGGATGACAACGAGCTGATCTCGGGCTCGGAGGTCGAGATCACATTCCCGAACGGCAAGACCGAGACCTTTCGGATCAAGGGCATCTTCGATCCGCCGACCGGCGGATCTCCTTTCGCACCGGTGACGATCTCCGCGGCTGCCTGGGACGCACAGGTGTCGAACCCGCGGAATCTCTTCTCCTTCCTGAAGATGGAAGGCGGCGCGACCGACGAGAACCAGGCTGCCCTCGACGCGACGCTCGCCGACTTCCCGAACGCCAAGGCCCAGACCCGGCAGGCGTTCATCGACAACCAGATCTCCGGGCTCAACTCGATCCTGAACATCCTCTACGTGCTGCTCGCGCTCTCGATCATCGTGAGCCTGTTCGGCATCGTGAACACGCTCGTCCTGACCGTCTTCGAGCGGACGCGCGAGATCGGGATGCTCCGCGCGATCGGCATGACCCGCCGGCAGGTGCGCCGGATGATCCGCCACGAGAGCATCATCACAGCGCTCATCGGGGCGACGCTCGGGATCGTGCTCGGGATCGTGCTCGCGGCGCTGCTCATCTGGCGCGTCGACTTCATCGCGTTCTCGTTCCCGACGACGCAGGTCGTCATCTTCATGATCGCGGCGATCGTCGTCGGGATCGTCGCGGCGATCTTCCCTGCTCGTCGCGCAGCGAAGCTCGATCCGCTCGAAGCTATCGCGTACGAATGACGCCGTCGCGCGCGAGCGCCGCGATCTCGTCCGGCGAGTAGCCGACCTCTTCCAGAACCTCGGCCGTGTGCTCGCCCACGACGGGCGGGGAGGACGCATGCGTCGCGCGCTCGCGGTCGAAGGAGAACGGAAGCGCGGGGAGCTGGAGCTCCGGGATCCCCTCGCTGGCCGACCGGCTGGAGCATGCCGAGCGCGTGTGTCTGCTCGGCAGCCGCGACGTCGGCGACGTCGGCGACGCGGGCGGCCGGCACGCCCACAGCCGTCAAGCGCTCCTGCCAGTCCGCGCTTTCGTGCTCGCGAAGGCGGGCCGACACGAGCGCGACGAGCTCTTCGCGATTGCGTACGCGGTCGGGATTCGTCCGGAAGCGCTCGTCGGTCACGAGCTCGGGCAGCGCGATGACGTCGCAGAGAGCTGCGAAGAGGCGATCGTTGCCGGCCGCGACCATGAGCTCGCCGTCCCGTGTCGGGAAGACCTGGTACGGCGCGACCATGGGGAACGTCGTTCCCTGTCCGGTCGGCACGGTGCCGTCTGCCAGGTAGCCGACGAGGTGGTAGCCGATGTAGCCGAGCGCCGTCTCGTAGAGCGACGTGTCGACAATCGGCTCCCTCACCGGTTCGCTCGCGTTCGAGCAGTGCCGAGACGATCCCGAGCGCGGCCCACATGCCCGTACCCATGTCGATGAGGGACGAGCCGACCCGCACGCCCGGCCGACCGGGCTCGCCCGTCATGCTGATGAGCCCGCCCGCCGCCTGCATGAGCGCGTCGTAGCCGGGCTCCTCGGAGAGCGGGCCGACGTGGCCGTACGCGCCGATCGAGCCGTAGACGAGCCGCGAATTTCTCCCTCGGAGTGCCTCCACGCCGAGACCGAGGCGCTCCGCGAGGCCGGGACGCAGGCTCTGGAGGAACACGTCGGCCCGGTCGACGAGCCGCAGCACGGCATCGCGACCGCGCTCGTCGCTCAGCGACACGGCGAGCGAGCGCTTCCCCGCGTTGACCGCGAGGAACATCGCGCTCTCTCCGTTCCAGAACGGTGGGCCCCAAGCGCGCCCGTCGTCACCCGTGTCCGGCCGCTCGACCTTTACGACGTCGGCACCGAGCGCAGCGAGAATCTCGGCGCAGTACGGCCCGGCGATCGACGTCGTGACGTCGACGACGCGCATGCCTTCGAGAGGACGGAGCGCCATCGGCGAATCATCGCCGGTCGCGGTGTCTGACACCGAGTGTTAAGAACGCAACAGTGTTTCGAGGAGCCGTGCGGGTTTGCGGCGCTCTTGGCGTCTCGTGGTGTCAGACACCGGTGCTCTGCGAGGATGCGCACGTGCCCGACTGGCTCGACTTCGACCAGATCGCGGAGTGGGTCTCCGGTGCCTGGTGGAGCTATCTCGTCATCTTCGGCGTCGCGGTCGTCGACGCGTTCTTCCCGCTCGTGCCGAGCGAGACGACGCTCGTCATCGGCGGCACCTTTGCGGCAACCGGCGACCTGAACCTGCTGCTCGTCATCCTCGCCGGCGCGGCCGGAGCGATCGTCGGGGACAACATCTCGTTCTTCATCGGGCACTTCGTCGGCGAGAAGACGGTCAAGCGCTGGTTCTCGAGCGAGAAGTCGCACAAGCGTCTCGAGTGGGCGGAGCACACGCTCGACGAGCGCGGCACCTACATCATCATCCTCGGCCGCTTCATCCCCGGCGGGCGAACCGCAGTCACCTTCTCGGCCGGCTACCTGCCGACGTTTCCGTGGCGGCGCTTCATCGTCTACGACGTCGTCGCGGGGCTCATCTGGGGCGACGTACGGCGCGCTGCTCGGCTACTTCGGCGGCAAGACGTTCGAGGAGAACCCCCTGTGGGGAGTTCTCCTCGCACTCGGAATTGCGTTGTCGCTGGGGTTCGTCGTCGAGCTCGTCAGGCACTTCCGGCAGCGCAGTCCGGGAACTCGCTAGCGCGAGTTCCCGGACGCGCAGACCCCTGAAGCGCGGCAGCCGAGCTGCCGCGGTGCTCGTCTACGCCGCTGGAGGCCCGGGCGACGCCGTCGGCCTGAGCTCACGCCACGCCTTCTGCGCGTACAGGAGGCCGGCGATGAGGATGATCAGCGCGAGGAAGCCGTGGAGGCCGTTGATCCAGTCGCCCTGCTTCTCCGTGTCACCGAGGAAGCCGAGCTGCGCGAACGCAAGGATCAGGAAGCCGACGGCGAAGCCGACCTGCCTCCAGTTCCCCCAGTACGCCACGAGCGCGCCGATCACGATCGCGAGCTGACCGATGTGCACGATGAGCGACCCGCCGCCATGAGCGTCGAGCGCACCCTCCTCGCCGCTACGGACGTACGCCGCGATCGTGAACGACTGCAGGAGGACTCCGAGGACGACGATGACGCCGCCGACGAACACTGCCCAAGTGAAGTTTCTCTTCATGGGCGCGATCATCTCGCACCGGCCGGACGCACGCAACCTGGCACGTACGCTCACGAAATGAACCGGCTCGCCGGCGCCACCTCCCCGTACCTCCTCCAGCACGCCGAGAACCCGGTCGACTGGTACGAGTGGGGCGACGAGGCGTTCGAGCGCGCCCGCGCCGAGGACAAGCCGCTCCTCGTCTCGGTCGGCTACAGCTCGTGCCACTGGTGCCACGTGATGGCGCACGAGTCGTTCGAGTCGGAGACGACCGCGGCGCTCATGAACGAGCTCTTCGTGAACGTGAAGGTCGATCGCGAGGAGCGCCCGGACGTCGATGCCGTGACGATGGAGGCGGCGGTCGGGATGACGGGGTCGGGCGGCTGGCCGACGACGGTCTTCATGACGCCCGACGCGAAGCCGTTCTACGCCGGCACCTACTTCCCGCCCGAGCCTCGGCACGGGATCCCGAGCTTCCCCGAGCTCCTGCGCGCGGTCGCCGAAACGTGGCGCGAGCGGCGCGACGACATCGAGCGGCAGGCAGCGCGGATCGACGGCGCGCTGCGCTCGACGGCGCGGCTCGGGGCCGTCGCGAGAGCCGCTCGCGTCGTCGCTCCTCTCCGAGGCTGCGCGCGGGATCGCCGCGACCTTCGAGCCGGCGTTCGGCGGCTTCGGTCGCGCGCCGAAGTTCCCCGCGGCATCGACGCTCGAGCTCCTCCTGCGCCGCGGCGACGAGCAGTCGCTCGCCATGGTCACGGCGACGCTCGACGGCATGGCGGCGGGCGGCTTCTACGACGTCGTCGGCGGCGGCTTCCACCGCTACTCGGTGGACGACCGCTGGCTCGTCCCGCACTTCGAGAAGATGCTCTACGACAACGCGGTCCTCGCCTCGACGTACCTGCATGCCTGGGTCGTCACCGGGCGCGAGCGCTACCGCGAGATCGTGGAGGAGACGCTCGGGTACATGCTGCGCGAGCTCGCGCTCCCGGGCGGCGCGTTCGCGTCGGCGCACGACGCCGACACGGACGGCGTCGAGGGGCTGACCTACACGTGGACGCCCGAGGAGGCCGCTGCGGTCGGCCTGCCGCAAGGACGTGCTCGAGCCCTTCGAGCACGGACGCCTGATCGTGCGCGGCGAGGTCGAGCTCGAGCTCCGGCGCCGCGTTCTCGCCGAGCGCGACACGCGCCCGCAGCCGTTCCGCGACGACAAGGCCCTCGCCTCGTGGAACGGCCTCGCGCTCGCGGCGCTCGCCGAGGCGGGCTCCCGGCTCGAGCGCGACGACTGGCTCGCGGCGGCGCGCGAGCTCGGCGCGTTCCTCCTCGGCCCGCTGAGCGCGGACGACGGCCGGCTTCTCCGCTCGATCCGCGACGGGCGGACGAGCGGCTTCGGCTTTCTCGACGACTACGCGAACGTCGCGCACGGCCTGATCGAGCTGCATGTCGCAACGGGCGAGCTTCGCTGGCTGCTCGAGGCGCGGCGGCTCGCGCTCCTCGCCGTCGAGCTCTTCGCGGACGACGAGCACGGCGGCTTCTTCCTCTCGCCCGCCGACGGCGACGCGCGCGTCGCGCGCACGAAGGACCTCCAGGACACGCCGATCCCGTCGGGGAACTCGATGCTCGCGTACGTCCTCCTGCGCCTCGCGCGGATCTGGGGCGACGACGAGCTCGAGCGGAGAGCGGTGTCCGTCTTCCGCCTCGCGGAGCCCGCGCTGCGCCGTGCTCCCGGCTTCTTCGCCTGGATGCTGTGCGGGATCGACCTCTGGCTGAGCCCGCCGCGCGAGCTCGCGATCGTCGGCGACGTGGGCTCGCCGGTCGCACGCGCCGCACTCGCGCCCTTCCAGCCGCAGACGGTCGTCGCCGTCGGCCCGTCCGAGGAGGTGCCGCTCCTCGCCGGCAAGGGCCTCGTCGACGGAAAGCCCGCTGTCTACGTTTGCGAGCGCTTCGTCGTGCCACGCCCCCGTCACCGAGCCGGAGCAGGTCGCGGTCTGATGCGCATCTGCCTGATGATCGAAGGGCAGGAGGGCGTCACCTGGGACGACTGGGTTCGTCTCGCCCGCCTCACCGAGGAGCACGGGCTCGAGGGCCTCTTCCGCTCCGATCACTACACCGCGATCATCCGGCCCGACGCGGACGCCCACGACGCGTGGGCGACGCTCGCCGGGCTCGCGGCGATCACGGACCGCATCCGGCTCGGCACGATGGTCTCGCCCGCGACGTTCCGGCACCCGAGCGTCCTCGCGCGGATGGCCGTCACGGTCGACCACATCTCCGGCGGCCGCGTCGAGGTGGGGATGGGCTCGGGCTGGTACGAGCGGGAGCATCAAGCGCACGGCTTCCCGTTCCTCGACGCGAAGCAGCGCTTCGAGCTGTTCGCGGAGCAGGTCGAGGTCGTCGTCCGCTCCTGGACGGAGGAGCGCTTCGACCACGACGGCCCGGCGTACACGCTGCGCGACCAGCAGGCGCTTCCGCGCCCGGTGCAGCAGCCGCACCCGCCGCTCGTTCTCGGCGGGACGGCGAAGCCGCGGTTCGCGGCGCTCGCGGCCCGCTATGCGACCGAGGTGAACACGCTCGGCGCGCCGAACGACGAGCTGCGCGAGCGCAAAGCCGCGCTCGACCGCGCCTGCGCGGAGGCAGGGCGAGATCCCGCAACCCTCGACTATTCCGTGATGACGACCTGCTACCTCGGCGAGACGCACGCCGACGTCGTCGACCGCGTGGCCTGGTTCCTCGCGATTCGCGGCGACGACACGGATCCGGGCGCGCTGATCGTCGAGCGCCGCGACCGCTGGCTCGTCGGCACGGTGGACGAGGTCGCGGAGCGTCTCCGTGAGCTCGCCGACATCGGCGTGTCGCGCGTCTATCCTCCAGCACCTGAACCACGAGGACGACGAGATGATCGGCCTGGCGTCGGCCCTCGGGTAGCGTTCCGCCCCATGACGACTACTGAGCTGACCGGTGCGGAAGATGTCGCGTGGGATCTCTCCGACCTCTACGAGTCAGGCGACGACCCACGCATCGAGCAGGACGTCGAGCAGACTGAGATCCGCGGCGGCGGCGTTCCGCGAGCGCTACTACGGTCGCGTCGCCGAGCTGAGCGCCGGCGAGCTGCGCGACGCGATCGAGGAGCGCGAGCGGATCGAGTCGACGTTCACGCGCGCGATCTACTACGCGCACCTCTGGTTCTCGACGGACATGGCGGACTCGCAGCGCGGCGCGCTCGTGGCGCGCCTGACGGAGAAGGGCGCGACGATCGACACGCAGCTCCTCTTCTTCGGGCTCGAGCTCGCGGCGCTCACGGACGACCAGGCCGACGCGCTCATCGCGAGCGACGAGCTCGAGCACTGGCGCCACTGGCTCCAGACCGTTCGGAAGTTCAGGCCGTACATCCTCACCGAGCCGGAGGAGAAGATCCTCACGGAGAAGTCGGTCTCCGGGTTCAGCGCCTGGGACCGCCTGTACGACGAGCTCCTCGGCGCGATCAAGGTCGACCTCGACGGCACCGAGATCGGCTTCGAGGAAGCGATGGCGAAGCTCTACTCCGCGGATCGCGACGAGCGGCGGCGTGCCTCCGAGGCCGTGACGGTCGCGCTCGATCCGGGCCTGCGCACGCGCACCTTCATCTTCAACACGATCGCCGTCGACAAGTCGATCGACGACCGCCTCCGCGGCTACGAGACCTGGATCTCGGCGCGCAACCTCTCGAACGACACCACCGACGAGGCCGTGCAGGCGCTCGTCGACGCGGTCGTGAATCGCTACGACGTCGTCCAGCGCTACTACACGCTCAAGGCGCGCCTCCTCGGGCTCGACCGGCTCTCGTTCTACGACCGCATGGCGCCGCTCGCGGACGACCCGACCCACGTGGGCTGGGCCGACGCTTCCGAGCTCGTGTTGAACGCGTTCGCGGACTTCTCGACCGAGACGGGCGACATCGTCGAGCGCTTCTTCCGCGAGAGCTGGATCGACGCGCCGCCGCGCGACGGCAAGCGGCCCGGCGCCTTCTGCGCGACGAACGTGCCGGGCGTCCATCCGTACGTCTTCATGAACTACACGGGCGATCGCCGCTCGGTGCTCACGCTGGCGCACGAGCTCGGCCACGGGCTGCACGGCTACCTCGCCGAGCCGCTCGGCCTCTTCAACGCGTCGACGCCGCTGACCACGGCCGAGACTGCGTCGGTCTTCGCCGAGGCGCTCACGTTCAAGCGGCTTCTCGCCGACGAGCAGGATCCGCGCCGCCGGCTCAATCTGCTGGCCGGACGGATCGAGGACTCGATCGCGACGGTGTTCCGCCAGGTCGCGATGAACCGCTTCGAACACGTCGTTCACACGTCGCGTCGCGACGAGGGAGAGCTCTCGCCGGAGCGCTTCGAGGAGCTCTGGCTCGAATCGCAGACCTCGATGTTCGGCGACTCCGTCGACGTCGACGGCTACGGGACGTGGTGGAGCTACATCCCGCACTTCATCGGCACGCCCGGATACGTCTACGCGTACGCCTACGGGTTCCTCTTCGCGCTCTCGATCTTCCGCAAGTACGAGCTCGAGGGCGACTCGATGGTCGAGCCGTACCTGGACGTGTTGCGCGCGGGAGGGTCGAAGCCGCCCGGCGAGCTCGCGGAGATGGTCGGACTCGATCTCACGGATCCGAAGATCTGGGAAGCGGGGATCGACGCGCTCGCGGTCGAGCTCGACGAGGCCGAAGCGCTCGGCAGCGGACATCGGTCTGTAAGGATCGACACTAACTCGCGGGGCGTAACAGACGTTTCAGCGTGTAGCGGCGTGAGCGTGCCCGCGGTACGCTCGCGGCTGACAGGCAGGAACTCGGAGGGTCCACAAGGAGGAAGATCGGTGCGAAAGCTCATCGTGTGCGGGGTCGGCCTGGTAGCCGCGCTCGCGCTTACGGTGCCGGGCGCGTTCGGTGGCGCGGCCCAGACACCAGGCGTCACGGCAAGGACGGTCACCATCGGCGGCACCTTCCCGCTCACCGGCGGGGCGGCGTCGTATGCGCCGATCCCGCTCGGTATGAAGGCTTACTTCAGCTACGTCAACGCGCGCCGCGGTCCTGACGGCAAACGCGGCGTCGGCGGCCGGCAGATCATCTGGAAGTACTACGACGACGCCTTCAATCCTGCGACGACCGCGCAGCTTTCGAGGCGGCTCGTCGAGCAGGACAAAGTCCTCGCGACTGTCGGCCAGTTGGGGACAGAGCCTGTGCAGGGCGCGCGGGCATATCTCAATCAGCAGAAGGTTCCGCAGTTGTACGTGTCCACTGGCGCATCCGAGTTCGCAACGAAGTCCAAGGAGTACCCGTGGACGATCGGCTGGCAGCCCGACTACATCGCCGAGGGTCGCCTGTTCGGCCTTCACATGAAGGCGAACCAGCGGGGCAAGAAGATCGCCATCGTCTACCAGAACGACGACTACGGCAAGGACTACCTGTATGGCGTGCTGTCTGCGCTAGGGAAGTCGTACGCCGACGCGAACGTCGTCGCTCGGGAAGCGGTTGAGCTGACCGCCACGTCGGTCGCTTCGCAGATGATTCGCATTCGTGCGAGCGGCGCGACCGTTCTCGTCGTTCTACAACTCCCGAACCCGACAGCGCGCACGATCGCCACGGCCAAGGCGCTCGGATTCGACCCTGACCAGATCTACCTCAACTCGGTGGCGACGGTCAAGGCGGCGGTCGACGGCATGGTCGCGGCGGCGGGGCCCGCATTCGTGGACGGGATGATCACGGCCAACTACGTCAAAGACCCGACGAACCCGCGGTGGAACAACGACGCGGCGATGAAGCTGTACCGAACGATCATCGCGAAGTACGGCGGAGGTGTGAACGGGAACGATTACCAGGTCATGTACGGCGTCGCGAAGGCCGAGACGTTCGTCCAGGCTCTCTACAAGGCTGGCAAGAATCCGACGCGCGCCAGTCTGATGAGCGCGGTGCTGAGCATGAACGCCCCCAACAAGTTCCTGCTCCCCGGCATCATTCAGAAGACGAGCAAAACGGATCGCTTCGTGCTCAGCCAGATGCAGCTACACCGGTTCAACGCGACCACGAGAGTCTTTCTGCCATTCGGGAAGCTGATCGAGGGTCGTCCGCGCTAGAAGCTTCTCCCTGCGTGTGACTGGTGGTAGGGGCCGGATTTATCCGGCCCCTACTGCGTTCTGTCGACGAATTGCTCCCAGTAGCGTTCCATCGTCGTGGAGCGGTGCGCGAGGTGGAGCAGGTCGTACGGCGCGATGTTGACGGCGCGCACGATCCACTCGCCGCCCTCGCCGAGATCGAGCACGTTCACGCACGCGGGCGCCTGCTCGAAGTGGCCGAGGAACATGCGCTCGGCGGTGAGCGCGTACGAGAGGATCGCGCGGTTGACACCGCCGTGGAGCACGGCGAGCGCGGTGTCCCAGCCGTCGTCTGCGACGAGGCGCTCGACCGCAGGGATGACGCGATCGAAGAGCTCGCCGATCGACTCGCCGCGGAGGAAGCGCGTCGCGTTCGGAATCACGCCACGGAAGGCATGGACGAACTCGTGTTGGAGCGCGTCGGCAGGGATCTCGGAGAGCCGGCCGCCCTGGATCTCGCGGAGCTCGGGCCAGGACTCGGGCTCCGCTTCCGGCGCGACGATCGACGCGGTCTCGAGCGTGCGCGGGAGACCGCTGCACAGCACGCGGTCGAGCTCGATTCCGGCGAGCGCCCCGGCGACCACCGTCGCCTGGCGGACGCCCTCCTCGTTCAGCGGGACCTCGCGCGGGTCGACGGGCGCACCGTCCGCGCCGAAGTACGAGACCTCGGCGTGGCGCATGAGATAGAGGCGGCGGCGCATCGGCGTAGGATCGCACGGTGCTGGCGGGCGACATCGTCGAGACCGGATCCCACGCCGAAGTGCTCGCCAGGCCGCCGCTTCTCGTCCTCGATCGGGTGCGTGCATTCCTCGACGAGCACGGGCTCGGAACGGGGGAGCTGCAGGCCCGACGGATCGGCGAGGGCGGGGGCTCGAACTTCACGTTTCTGCTCGAGCGCGAGACGGGGACATTCGTGCTCCGGCGGCCGCCGCGACCGCCGCTGCCGCCGTCGGCCCACGACGTCGTGCGGGAGGCGAAGCTGCAGCTCGCGTTGCGCGAGGCGGGGTTCGCCCGGCTGCCGACGATCGTCGCAGTCTGCGAGGACGAAAGCCTGCTCGGCGTCCCGTTCTACGTGATGACCTACATCGACGGCCTCGTCCCGGCGGACGACGCGCCGTCCGGGCTCGAGAGCGAGAGCGCCCGGCGCGGGTTGGGCGACGACCTCGTGGACGCGCTCGTCGAGATCCACGAGGCCGATGTCGCCACGCCGAGCCTCGCCGCGTTCGGGCGTCCGGGGAGCTACAACGAGCGCCAGGTGCGGCGCTTCGCCCAGCTCTGGGAGCTCAACAAGACGCGCGAGGTCGCGCATGTCGAGGAGGTCTCCGCTTGGCTTGCCGGCAACGTGCCCGATCCTCTCCCTCCGACCGCCGTCCACGGCGACTTCCGCCTCGGCAACACCATGGTCGGCCGCGACGATCCGTCCCGCATCCTCGCCGTCCTCGACTGGGAGATGGGCACGATCGGCGATCCGCGCGCGGACGTCGGGTACTTGCTCGCGACGTACTCGGAGCCGGGCGGTCCGCCGAGCCCGCTCGGCACCTCGCTCGTGACCACGCTCGCCGGCTTCCCGTCACAGGCGGATCTCGTCGAGCGCTATGTCGCTCGAAGTGGCCGCGACGTCGAGCCGCTCGCCTGGTTCGAGGGGCTGGCGCTCTGGAAGGCCGCGGTGTTCTGTGAGGCGATCTACGGTCGCTACCTGCGCGGTGAGCTGGGCGCCGAGGACGAGCGCGCTGCGCGCTTCGAGCGAGGGCGTGCCGTACCTGGCAGAAGCTGCCGCCGAGGCGATCTCGTCGTAGGGGCGAGATATATCTCGCCCCTATCAGCTCGGGAACCCCGCGGCCCCGCGAGACGTACTCGCTTCATGTTTCTCCGGCCCGCAGTGATCATCGTCGCGCTCGGAATCGCCTCCGCAGCGGCTGCGAATCCGAACGAGCTGCCGGCGCTCGCATACGCAAGCGACGGCGGCGGCGGAAGCCTCGACGTCTATGTGCTCCCATCCGGCGCGGCGGATCCCAGGCGCCTCACCACGACGAAGCTAGACGAGTTCTCGCCGTCGTGGTCGCCAGGCGGTCGGAGCGTCGCGTATCGCGTCAACCCGCGGCGAAGCGACGTCGGCGACATCTGGGTCATGCGCGCGGACGGGACGCAGCAAGCGGAATCTGACGCGCACGCCTCGCGTCGCCGAGTGGTCTCCCTCCTGGTCTCCCGACGGCCGGCGGATCGCGTACTTCTCGAGTGTCGGCGAGGACGTCTGGGTCATGCGACCCGACGGGACGCACCGGCGCAATCTCACGAGGCGTGCGGGATTGGACGAGTATCCGTCCTGGTCTCCCGACGGCCGGCGGCTGGCGTTCGGATCGCATCGCGACGGCCAGTTCGAGATCTACGCGATGCGAGCCGACGGATCGCGGCAGGCCAACCTCACCCGCAACTCCGCGCACGATCAGTGGCCGGCGTGGTCTCGCGACGGGCGGTCGATTGCGTTCATGTCGGAACGCGACGGGAGTCCTGACGTCTTCGTCATGGAGCCGGACGGTTCGAATCAGCGGAACCTCACGCGAACTCCGGAGCTCGAGGAGTCGCATCCGGCGTGGCTTCCGGACGGGCGGCTCACGTTCACGCGTCACGGAGAGACGGGGCCGATCGAGGTGTGGGCGATCGGAGCCGACGGAAGTGGTGCGGAGAGGCTCGACCTCACTGTCGAGCCTGTGTTCGTGTACACCTGGAAGCCGACGTCGTAGGGGCGAGATATATCTCGCCCCTACAGGGCGATCTCGGCCAGCGCCCGCAGCGCCTCGGGCTGCTGCGTCGAGACGAGAAGCGACGTTGCTCCCGACTCGCGCCACACGTCGATCCGCTCCGCAAGGCGCTCCTTCGGCCCGACGAGCGCGACCTCGTCGACGAACGCATCCGGCACCGCGGCGGCGGCGTCGCGCTTGTGCCCGTCGAGGTAGAGGTCCTGTATCTCGCGCGCGGCGTCCTCGAAGCCGTAGCGGCAGGCAAGGTCGTTGTAGAAGTTCTTCCCGCGCGCGCCCATGCCGCCGATGTACAGCGCGTAGTAGGGCTTGAGGAACTCGCGGCCCGACTCGACGTCGTCGATGAGTATGACCGGCGCGGTCGCAGCGATGTCGAAGCCTTCACGCGCGTTCGCGATCACGTCGCCGAACGCAGAGCGGGCCTTCTCCGGCGACCAGAAGATCGGCAGCCAGCCGTCGGCGATCTCGAATGCCTGCGCGACGGCCTTCGGGCCCATCACAGCGAGATAGATCGGGATATCCGCGCGGAGCGGACGGGCCATGAGCTTCAGCGGCTTGCCGAGCCCCGTCCCGTTCGACACCGGGATGTCGTAATGCGTCCCGTGGTGCTCGAGGAGCTCGCGGCGGAGCGCTGCCCGGACGATCTCGACGTACTCGCGCGTCTTCTCGAGCGGCTTGCCCCACGGTTGTCCGTGCCAGCCTTCGACCACCTGGGGCCCGGACGTTCCGAGCCCGAGGAGGAAGCGCCCGCCCGAGAGCAGATCGAGCGTCGCCGCGGTCATCGCCGTATTCGAAGGCGTGCGTCCGGGGATCTGCATGATCGCCGAGCCGAGCTTGATTGTCTCCGTCGTCGCGCCGAGCCACGAGAGGACGGTCACGCAGTCGGTTCCCCACGCCTCCGCGGCCCACGCCGAGTCGTAGCCGAGGCGCTCGGCCTCCTGCGCGAGCGCGATCGGCTCGAGCGGGCTCGTGCCCGGAGGCGCGTATCCCATGTAGAAGCCGAGCCTCACGATGTCTTTCGTGTCTGCATAGGTATCTGCCTCGTGCGATGCTAACGCCATGACCATCACCGACCTCCGCCCGACCGACGAGATCGTCGAGCTCCGTGCCCGCTACCGCTCCTTCATGGGGGAGCACGTCTACCCGAATGAGCCTGCGCTCGACCGCGAGGACGAGGAGGCCGACGCGCTCGTGAAGCGACTGCGGGCGCTCGCGAAGGAGCAGGGCCTGTGGGCGCCGCACATGCCCCCCGAGGCCGGCGGCTCGAGCGGAAGCTTCCTCGTCTACGCCCACCTCAACGAGGAGATCGGCCGCTCCATGTGGGGCCAGCTCGTCTTCGGCTGCCAGGCGCCGGACGCCGGCAATGCCGAGATCCTCTGGCTGTTCGGCACGGACGAGCAGAAGGAGCGCTGGCTGCAGCCGCTCGTCGCGGGCGAGATCCGGTCGTTCTTCTCGATGACCGAGCCGGGGGTGCCGGGCTCGGATCCCACGACGCTCCGGACGCGGGCGGTGCGCGACGGCGACGAGTGGGTGATCGACGGCCACAAGTGGTTCTCGTCCGGTGCCGAAGGAGCCGCGTTCGGGGTCGTCATGGCGGTCACGGATCCCGATGCAGACCCACATCGACGCGCCACACAGATCATCGTGCCGGCCGAGACGCCCGGCGTGGACATCGTGCGCGCCATCCCGACGATGGGTCATCGCGGCCGCGGCTGGACGACGCACTGCGAGGTGCGGTACACGGGCGTCCGCGCTCCGGTCGAGAGCACGCTCGGCGAGGAGGGAGACGGTTTCCGCATCGCGCAGAAGCGCCTCGGTCCCGGCCGCATCCATCACGTCATGCGCTGGCTCGGCCAGATGCAGCGCGCGTTCGAGCTCATGTGCACGTACGCGCTCGAGCGCGAGTCGTTCGGCGGCCCGCTCGCCGAGAAACAGACCGTCCAGAACTGGATCGCCGACTCCGCCGCGGAGATCCAGGCGTGTCGCCTGATGACGCTCGACGCCGCGCACAAGATCGACCAGGGCGACGAGGCGCGCGTCGAGGTCTCGCTCATCAAGTTCTACGCGGCGCGCGTCCTGCACGACGTCATCGACCGCGCCGTGCAGACGCACGGGGCGCGGGGGCTCACGGACGAGACGCCGCTCGCAGGCATGCTCTCGATGGCCCGCGGAGCGCGGATCTACGACGGCCCGGACGAGGTGCACCGCATGGTCGTGGCGCGGCGGATCCTGAAGTCGTTCGCCGCCGGCGAGCCCTGGCGCTTCGAGTGACGTGAGGACGGGATGAACTACCGCCTTGCCTACGCCATCGGCTTTCATCCCTGGGAGGACGCCGAGCGCGACCAGCCGTTCGTCGACACGTTCTCCGAGTTGTTGGCCCGCGAGGAGACCGGACGCGAGCCGCCGTATGGGCGCGCTCTCGACCTTGGCACGGGTAGCGGTATCTGGGCCGTGCAGCTGGCCAAGCGCGGCTGGCAGGTCACCGGGGTCGACCTCGTCGAGAAGGCGCTGGAGCGGGCCCGCGACCGCGTCCGAAACGAGGGCGTCGAGGTCGATCTCGTTCATGGCGATGTGACCGCGCTGGGGCCGGCCGATGTGGGCAGCGACTTTCAGTTGATCGTCGACACCGGCACATTCCATGGCCTCGACGCTGGCCAGCGCGAGGCGATGGGCAGAGAGGTCGATGCCGTAGCCGCCGCAGACGCGATCGTGCTGCTGCTTGTTTGGCCGCGACGCAGGAGGCCGTTGATCCGAGGGGCGAGTCGCGCCGACGTCGAGGCCGCTTTCCCTGGATGGTCGGTCACGCATGTCGAGCCCTCGCGCTTCCGTCCCCCGAAGATCCTCGAGCTGCTGCTCAGGCCCGACGAGCACTGGTACCGGCTCCGTCGTGCGTGAGTGAGCTCGACCGACGGTCCGAGCGGCCGTGGGGCGGGTCGAATCGGACCGGCGGCAGGCTGCGGACATGAGTCGCTCACATCCTCTCCGGGCTCTGGCGGTCAGCTGCGCGGCAGCTGTTCTCGGGATCGCCGTGGTGCTCGCCGAGCCGGCCGACCGGTCGACAGTGACGCCGTCCGGCCCAGGATCACCTGTCGTCGGCGTGAAGGTCGCCGCAGCGGGAGACATCGCCTGCGATCCGGCACACCAGGACTTCGCGGGAGGATCCGGAAGCGTCGACGCGTGTCGGCAGCGGGCGACCTCTGACCTTCTGGTGGGCGCCGGCTACGAGGCGGTGCTCGTGCTCGGGGACATCCAGTACGAGCGCGGCACACGCGACGCGTTCGAGGCGTCGTACGACCCTTCGTGGGGCCGACTGAAATCGGTCACGAGACCGGTACCCGGCAACCACGAGTACCGCACGGCGGGTGCCGCCGGGTACTTCGAGTACTTCGGCAGGGCGGCAGGCGATTCGGCGAAGGGCTACTACAGCTACGAGATCGGCGACTGGCACGTGGTCGCCCTGAACTCCAACTGCTCGGCCGCGGGTGGATGCGACGAGGGGTCGGCGCAGGAGCGCTGGCTGCGGGCCGACCTCGCTGCTCATCCGACACGGTGTACGCTCGCCTACTGGCACCACCCACGCTACTCGTCGGGCTGGCACGGAAGCGACGCGGCGTACACCGCCTTCTGGCAGGTGCTCGTCGACGCCGGCGCCGATCTCGTTCTCGTCGGTCATGACCACGACTACGAGCGCTTCGCTCCCCAGGACGCGTCGGGGAGACGCGATCTCGAGCGTGGGATCCGCGAGATCGTCGTCGGAACCGGGGGGAAGGGTCTGCGGTCGTTCCGGGGCGCGAGCCCGAACAGCGAAGTTCGTGACGCGACGACTCTCGGCGTGCTGGAGCTCACGCTCGGCGCGAACGCCTACGAGTGGCGCTTCCGCGCCGCAGTAGGCTCCTTCACCGACAGCGGCTCGGCGAGCTGCCACTGAACGTCTACCTCGGTCCGGGAACGCCCTTGAACTCGTACAGAAGTGGCTCGCGGCCGGGCTGGACGATCCAGGCCTCGCCCGAGCCCTCGCTCTTGAAGGCGGCCCACACGCCGTCTGCGACAGCCTCCGTCGTCAACAGCTTGAACCCCCGCGACTCGAGATCCTGCTTGAACGCGGGCGGGGTCAGTGCCGTGTCGGCCCAGCCGGGACAGACGGCCTGGATCCGGATTCCGCGCGCCGCGAGCTGCGGGGCGACCGAGCGCACGAAGCCGACGACGGCGTGCTTCGTGAGGCCGTAGATCGGGTCGTCGGGGATGCCGACGAGGCCTGCGAGTGATGCGGTCACGATGATCGTGCCGCCCTTCGGCATCACGCGGTCGAGCCTGCGGACGCCGTAGACGACGCCGTCGACGTTCACGCCGAGTGCGCGACGGTACTGCTCGTCCGTCAGGGCGGCGATGTTCTCGCTCCCGGTGAGGACGCCTGCGTTCAGGCACGCGAGGTCGACCGAGCCGATGTGCTCCCAGCCCTCCGGATCGGTGACGTCGAAACCGGAGACGAGATCGAGCTCCTTCACCTCGAAGCCCTCGGCCCGCAGCCTTGTCACGATCGCCTTGCCGATGCCTCCGGCCGAGCCGGTCACGAGTGCCGTCATGGGATGAGCACGACCTTTCCTGTCGATTGGCGGGATTCGACGAGCCGGTGTGCTTCGGCTGCATCGTCGAGCGGGAGCTCGGCGCCGACGATCGGCCGTACGGCGCCGCTCTCCCAGAGCCGGAGGACGTCCTTCGCGGCGCGCGCGACGAGCTCCGGGTCGCGGCCGATCAGGCGGCCGAGGTAGAAGCCGTGGACCCCGATATTGCGACCGACGAGCCACGCGGGATTCACCTCCTGCCACATGCCGCCCGCGTAGCCGACCGCGATGGCCGTGCCCATGGGCTTCAGCAGGCCGAGTGACGCGGTGAAGACGTCGCCGCCGACGAGGTCGAACACGACGTCGACCGGGTCGAGCTCGCCGATACCGTCGTACGTGACCGCCTCGACCGCTCCGAGCGAGCGCGGGAGCTCGAGCTTCTCCGTGCTTCCCACCGCTGCGACCGGGTGGCCGTTCAGCGCCCTGACGATCTGCACCGCGGCCGTGCCCACTGCACCGGCCGCGGCCGTCACGAGCACACGCGCGCCGAACGCGATCCGCACGAGCTCCGAGAGCGGAATCCACGCGGTCAGGAACGCCATCGGGAAGGCTGCGCCCTCTGCGAAGCTCGCGTTCTCGGGCAGCGGTAGGAGCCAGCGTCGGTCGACGATCACGCGCTCCGCGTACCCGCCGCCCTCGCTGCGAACGAAGCCCATGACGCGGGCGCCGTCGAGCTCGCCGGCGATCTCGGAGCCCAGCACGGCCGGCAGCTCCGGCATCTGCGGGTACATCCCGAGCCGGATGAGGATGTCCGCGAAGTTGATCCCTGCGGCCCGTACTTCCACGAGCGCTTGGCCGTCGGCGGGCTCGGGTTCGGGTACCTCCTGGACGACGAGCTGCTCCGGCCCGCCGACGCCTCGGAGGACGGCGGCCCTCATGCGCGAGGTCGCCGGGGCGAGATATATCTCGCCCCTACGGGGTACGTGAAGCGCGTCACCTGCCCGTGAATTGGGGCTCGCGCTTCTCGATGAACGCGGCGACGCCCTCGGCGCCGTCCTCCGACTCGAGACAGCGGCGGAAGCCGTCGGCCTCGCGTCGCAGGCCTTCCTCGAGCGGGAGGTCGCGCGTCGTACGGGCAAGCTCGCGAAGAATCCCGATGGACACGGGCGAGCGAGCGGCGATCGTCCGCGCGATCCCGAGCGCCGTGTCCCGGAGCTCCGCGCGCGGCACGACCTTCTCGACGAGACCCCAGTCCGAGGCGGTCGCCGCGTCGATGAAGTCGCCGGTCATGTTGAGGTACTGCGCGCGCCCGATCCCGACGAGCCGCGGCAATCGCTGCGTGCCGCCGCCGCCGGGGATGAGGCCGAGCTTGATCTCCGGCTGCCCGAGCTGCGCGTCGTCGGAGACGACTCGGATGTCGCAGCACATCGAGAGCTCGAGCCCGCCGCCGAGGCAAAAACCGTGGATCGCCGCGACGAACGGCGTGCGCGCCGCGTCCATGCGGTGCCCGAGCTTCTGGATCCCGCGCGCCGAGCCGCGCTCGTTCGCGTCGGCCGCCGCGTCGCGCAGCGACGGAAACTCCTTGATGTCAGCGCCGGCGACGAACGCGCGCTCGCCGGCACCGACGAGCACGATCGCGCGCACGTCGTCGTCCGCGTCGAGCCGGTCGATCTCGGCCTCGAGCTCGTCGAGAAGCGGCGCCGAGAGCGCGTTCATCGGCGGATTGTCGATCGTGACGACGGCGACGGCGCCGTCCTGCTCGGTCGAGATGAACTCAGGCATGCGGCTCCTCAGTCGAGAGATGCGTGGATGTCAGCGGTGAGATCGGATCGGCGCTCCCAGGAGTCGCCGAAGAATACGGTGACGTGGTCGGCTCCAGCGCGGCCGGTCACGCCGTCTGGGGACTCGTACGCGGTGACGAGGACTCGGTCGCCGTCGAAGTCGAGTCGAATTGTCTGGGGATCACGGTACTTCGGCGCGCCGTCGACGGACCACCAGATCACGCGACACGCGGTCACCGCACGGCCGGCGAGCGAGCTCCAGCGCGACGCCTCGGTGACGTCGAGGCGCGGCGTGTGGGACACGACCGGCCAGGGTGGTTCGGTCACCTTCGAGGTTGCGTCTCCGCGCCTGCCTCGCGTGCTCGTCGCGCACGCGGCGCCGTGGCCAGCGCATCGACGAGTCAGGCAGTCTCCGCCGGCTGCTGTGCGAACTGCTCGCGCAGCGCGGTCTTGCGGAACTTGCCGACCGCGGTCTTCGGGATCTCGTCGACGACCTCGAAGCGATCAGGAAGCCACCACTTCGCGAAGTCGGGCGCGAGGAACTCGCGCAGGTCGTCCGGCGACGCCTCCTGACCCTCGCGGAATACCACGACGGCGAGCGGCCGCTCCGACCACTTCTCGTCGGGCACTGCGATGACGGCGGCCTCGGCAACTGCGGGATGTCCCATCAGCGCGTTCTCGAGCGCCACCGTCGAGATCCACTCGCCTCCCGACTTCACGAGGTCCTTCGCGCGATCCTGCACCTCGACGACGCCGTCGGAGTGGATCGTCACTATGTCGCCGGTCTTGAACCAGCCGTCTGCCGTCCAGCGGTCGGCGCCTTCGTCCGACTCGTAGTAGCCGGACGAGATCGACGGGCCGCGCACCTCGAGCTCGCCCATCGTCTCGCCGTCCCAGGGAATCAGGCCGTCGGCGCCGCTCGCGCGGATCTCGCAGAACGGGATTGCAGTGCCCTGCTTCGCGCGGCGCGTGTACGCGTCCTGCGGCGAGAGACCCGACTCCTGACCAGGGGCGCCCGAGAGCGTCCCGACCGGGCTCATCTCGGTCATGCCCCAGCCGTGGACGACGTGGAGTCCGTGCCGCTCCGAGAACGCCTCGATCATCGCGCGGGGCGGCGCTGCGCCGCCGACGGTCATGAAGCGGATCGCGGAGAGATCCCAGCCGCCCGGGTTGGCGTCGAGCGCCTGGAGGATCCCCATCCAGATCGTCGGAACACCGGCGGTCACCGTGACCTTCTGCTCGGCGAGGCCGTCGAGCAGCGTCGCCGGATCCATGTGCGGGCCGGGGAAGACCTGCTTGACGCCGGTCATCGTGCAGGAGAACGGGAAGCACCACGCGTTCGCGTGGAACATCGGCACGACGGGGAGGCACACGTCGTCGGCATAGATGCCGAGGCATCCGACCACGGTCAGGGCATGCAGCGCGATCGCGCGGTGCGAGTAGAGGACGCCCTTCGGCCGGCCGGTGGTGCCGCTCGTGTAACACATCGCCGCGGCCGTGTTCTCCGGGAGGTCGCGGTACGAGAAGTCGGATTCGTCCGCGTCCGCCAGCAGCTCCTCGTAGTCGATCGCGCCGTCGGGCGTCGGCCCGTCGCCGACCGCGATGACGTGCTCGAAGCTGCACCGTGGGATGAACTGCTCGGCGAGCGGCCACAGCGTCTTGTCCACGAGAATGACGCGGTCGCCGCCGTGCGTCGCGATGTAGACGTTGTCGTCCGGGTGGAGTCGGAGGTTCAGCGTGTGTGTCACGAAGCCGCCGACGGGCGCGCCCATGTAGGCCTCGAGGTGCTGCGAGTGGTTCCACATGAACGTCCCGACGCGGTCGCCGTCCTCGAGACCGAGCTTGCGCAGCGCGACGATGAGCTTCTTCGCGCGCGAGACGAAGTCGGCGTACGTGTACGTGTGCCAGCTCTTGTCGGGCAGGCGGCTCGCGATCTCGTTGTCGCCGTAGAGCTCGTCGGCGCGCTTCATGATCGCGGGCACGTTGAGCTGGTAGTCCATCATCAGGCCGTCCACGTCAGCCTCCTTGGGTGAGAGAAACCGTGGGGGCCTGGCTCAAGCCAGACCCCCGATCGTCTGCATCGATCAGCGAAGCGGCGATCTCCGCCCGCAGGCGCGTCCCGGACGCGCCGAAGCTCTCGATGCCGAGCGCGCGCTTGTACAGCCGGTGCAGGCGATGCTCCCAGGTGAAGCCGATGCCGCCGAGCGACTGAATCGCCGTCTCGCACACGATGACCGCACTCTCGCCGGCGTACGACTTGGCGGCTGCCGCAGCGATCGACGCCTGCGGGTCGCCGGTCGCGACGCACCAGGCGGCCCACAGCGAGAGCGAGCGCGAGAGCTCGACGCGCGTGTACGCGTCCGCGATCGGATGCGAGACAGCCTGGTAGACGCCGATCTTCTTCCCGAACTGCTCGCGCGACGACGCGTACTCGAGCGCGTCCTCCAGCGCCAGCCGGGCGAGGCCGCACGCCTCGAGCGCGAGCGCCGTCTGCGAGCGTGCCTCGATCTCCGTCAGGACACCGGCGTCGGCCAGGCGGCGCCCGGGCTCGCCGCCGCGCACGACGCCGAGCGTCCGCGACTCGTCCGTCGTCGAGAGGAGCTCCCGCTCGCCGCCGTCGAGCTCGTAGATGCCGTCACCCCCGACGATCGCGACGTGCTCGGCCGAGTCGAGGTCGGGCACGAGCGGACCGAACGCGAGGGTCCAGCTCGCCTCGCCCGCAGCGACCGCGGCGCGGTCCTCGGCGGGCAGCGCCGGAAGTGTCAGTCCGATCGTCGCGAAGTACGGCCCGCGATAGAGCGCGCGTCCGAGCTCCTCGAAGAGGACGGCCTCCTCGAGGAAGGTCAGTCCGGCGCCGCCGTCCTCCTCCGCGATCGAGACACCCGTCCAGCCGAGGTCGGCCAGCTGCGCCCAGGTCGGCTCGGGGGTGGCGGCGAGGAACGCGCGCGCCTGCTCGCGAAGCGCCTCCTGCTCAGGTGTGAACGTGAAATCCATCAGCGGGAGTAGGGAAGGCCGAGCACGCGCTCGGCGACGATGTTGCGGAGCACCTCCGACGTGCCCGCCTCGATGGTGTTGCCGCGACTGCGCAGCTGTTGGTACTGCCAGTAGCCGCCGTACGGCGCGTTGTCCTCTCCGAGCGCCGCGTCCGGACCGAGGATCTCGAGCGCGAGCTTCGTCACGCGCTGGTTCGCCTCCGACCACACGAGCTTGGAGATCGACCCTTCGGGTCCGGGCATGCCGGTCTTCATGAGCGCGGAGAGCGAGCGGTAGTTCGTGAAGCGCACGCCCTGCATCTCGATCCATTCTCGTGCGATGCGGTCGCGTTGCAGCGGGTCGGCGCCCCGATCCCGCGCGAGGGTAACGAGCTTGCGAATCTGCACCTCGAGCGCGGCCTGCAGCGCGAAGCCGAGCGTGCCGCGCTCGTGGAGGAGCGTTGTCATCGCAACCTGCCAACCGCCGCCGACCTCTCCGAGGAGGTTCCCCTCGGGCACGCGCACGTCGGAGAAGAAGATCTCGTTGAACTCGGCCTCGCCGGTGATCTGCCTGAGCGGGCGGACCTCGACGCCCGGTGCGTGCATATCCACGATCAGGTAGGTGAGCCCGGCATGCCGCGTGGAGTCCGGATCGGAGCGCGTGAGGAGGATGCAGAAGTCCGCGAGGTGTGCGAACGACGACCAGACCTTCTGGCCGTTGACGACGAAGTCGCCGTTGTCCTGGCGCGCGCTGGTGCGCACGCCGGCGAGGTCCGACCCTGCACCCGGCTCGGAGAAGCCCTGGCACCAGATCTCCTCGGCCGACAGGAGCGGTGAGAGGTAGCGCCCCTTCTGCTCCTCGGAGCCGTGCGCGATGATCGTCGGGCCGGCCATGCCGATGCCGATGACCCCGATGTGAGGTGGCGCCTCGGCGCGCGCCAGCTCCTCGAGAAAGATCGCCTGGTGCGTGTACGGAGCGCCGCCGCCGCCGTACTCCTGGGGCCAGGTGAGCCCGACGTAGCCGGCGTCGTAGAGCGCTCGGCTCCAGGCGCGCATCTCGGGCCCGTCGAAGCGGGTCGCGCCGCCGCGGTGCCCCTGCAGATCCTCAGTGAGGTTCTCCTCGAGCCACGAGCGAAGCTCGGCACGGAACGCAGCCTCGTCCGGCGTGTCGCGCAGATCCATCGGGCGCGATCCTAGACGCTCCCATCCGAGCGGGAAGCACCGCTGTCCCGGGCAGCGCTCTTACAAACCTCTTACCGCCCGCGTGTTTTCGCAGCACGAACACGAGGAACCATGATCAGATGCGCTGTCGAGTCGGAACAGCGTTCGCCGTCGGATCGACGCTCCTCGCATTGTCCGGTTGCGGCTCGAGCGCCGAGCCGCAGGCCGAGCAGGCGTGCGGGAAGAGCGTGCTGACCGACTGGGCGGACGGCAGGATCGATCGGACCTACCCGGGTCCGTGCTACCTCGCCGCGATCGACGAGCTGCCCGAGGACGTGCGCGTCTATACGACCGCGAAGGACGACATCTCGCGTGCACTCAACTCGCGTAGGGCCGACTCGTGAGAGCGCTCGCGTGCGTTCTCGTCGTTCTCGGCGCGCTGACGTTCGCGCTGCCCGCCTCGCCTTCCTCCGGTGCGCTTGTCGGAGTTCAGGACGATGCGTGGCTCGAGCACGGCTCGGGGACGCTCGAGTCGCGGCTCGACGAGCTCGACCGGCTCGGCGTCGACGTCGTGCGGTACACGCTCCGCTGGAATCTCGTCGCACGTGAGCGGCCGACCGCGGCCCGCGACCACGGCGACCCTGCCTACGACTGGCGCTCCGTCGACGCGGTGCTGCGAGGCCTTCGGCGTCACGGCATCCAGCCGCTCGTCACCCTGTACGGCACCCCGGGGTGGGCGAACGGCGGTCTCGCCCCGAACTGGGCCCCCACGGACGGCCGGCTGTTCGGCGATTTCGCGCGGGCGGCGGCGACGCGGTACTCGTGGGCCCGCCTCTGGACGATCTGGAACGAGCCGAACAAGCCGCAGTGGTTGCGCCCCACCTCGGCCGAGACGTACGTGCGGAAGCTCCTGAACCCGGCCTACGCGCAGATCCACGCCGTGAACCGCGCGGCGCGCATCGGTGGCGGGATGACCGCTCCGCGCGCCGGCATGGGTGGCGTGTCGCCGGTCGCGTGGATCAAGGCGATGGCACCGCTCCGGCCGAAGCTCGACGCGTACGCGCACCACCCCTACCCTGGGCGCCCACAGCTCGAGACGCCGTGGGCACCGGCCTGTCGCAACTGCACCACCATTGCGATGGCCGACCTCGAGCGCCTCGTCGCGCTGGTGCACCGGCACCTGGGACGCAAGCGCATCTGGCTGACCGAGTACGGGTACCAGACGAATCCGCCCGATCGCTTCCTCGGGGTGTCCCCGACGAAGCAGGCCGAGTATGTCGCGAGCGCTGCGCGGCGCGTCGCGATCGCCCCCTTCGTCGACATGCTGATCTTCTTCCTCGTCCGCGACGACGAGGCCGACGACGGCTGGCAGAGTGGTTTCACGACCGCCGACGGCATCAAGAAGCCGGCGTACGACGCATTCCGTCTACCGCTCGTGCGTACGTCCCGCAGCGGCGCGGTCGTTCGGCTCTGGGGGCAGATTCGGCCGCGCACGGGACCGCAGCCGTATCGCCTCCGGATCCTTCGTCCGAGCGGCTGGAGCTGGCTCGGCGGCACGCGCGTGACCAACGCTCGCGGCACGCTCTCGGTGACGATCCGCGTCCCGGTGGGATCCCTCGTGCAGCTCTGGTCGCCCCGCGACCGCGCCGCCAGCCCGAGCCTGCGCGCCTAGCCGTCTGGCTGTCGGCCGGGTGATGCTCTGATGTGCTCCAACTTGATGCTATGATGTCAGCATGAGAACGACGATTACGCTCGATCCGGACGTGCACGCGCTGGTGCGGAAGCTCATGCGAGAACGCGGAATCGGCTTCAAAGAAGCCGTGAACATCGCTATCCGAGGCGGTCTCGCGCCGCGCCGGGACACCGCATCGCCGGCAACACCGACGTTCGATCTCGGCGAGCCGTCCGTGCCGCTCGAGAAGGCCCTCGAGCTTGCCGGCGAGCTCGAGGACGAGGAGCTTCGTCGCAAGCTCGCGCTCCGGAAGTAAGGCCGTGCAGCTCGTCGACGCGAACGTATTGATCTACGCCGTCAACGAGCGATCGGCGCAGCACGACGAGGCTCGACGATGGCTCGACGAGTCACTCTCGGGCGGCGAGACCGTAGCCCTCTCGTGGGTCGCGCTTCTCGCATTCGTTCGGCTCGTGTCACATCAGGCCGTCTTCGCCCGGCCTCTAGCGCCGGGCGACGCGATCGGTGTCGTTCAGCACTGGCTCGCGCAGCCGGCCGCGACCCTGATCGAGCCGACCGCGAGGCACCTGGATGTTCTGGCCGGTCTCCTCGCCGACGTGGGAACCGCCGGCAATCTCGTCAATGACGCTCATCTGGCTGCGCTCGCCCTGGAGCACGGCTGCGAGATCGTGTCCTACGACGCCGACTTCGCGCGATTCCGCGGGGTTCGCTGGCGCACCCCTGCCTAGCGGGCGGCTCAGAACGTGTAGAAGCTTCGCGCGCTCGCCCAGAACCCGCTGCTCGGCGTCATGCGCACCAAACGACCGAGTTTTGGAACGCCGCAACATGTCACTCCGCCTGGCGTCTTGATTCACCAGCCGGGAGCGGACGACGCCCAGCCGACGTGCAGAAGAGTGTGGCTGCGGCAGCAATGAGGAGGCTGCACCTCACGGCCAGCGTGTAGCCGGTTGGCGCCATTGCGTCGACGACGACGAAGCAGCGGCGCCGCCGTTCGTTGCGATTTCGTGCGAGGCACGATTAGGGTCTCATGCGGATGCCCCTCCTCGAGGTACGGGACGTCACCCTGCGCTTCGGCGGAATCGTCGCGCTCGACGGCGTGTCGTTCGACGTCGAGGAAGGGCACATCTCCGGCCTGATCGGGCCCAACGGCGCGGGCAAGACGACGGCGTTCAACGTCATCACGAGGCTCTACAAGCCGGACTCCGGCGAGGTGCTGCTGGACGGGTCGTCGATTCTCAAGGCGCCGGCCTACAAGATCGTGGGGAAGGGGATCGCGCGCACGTTCCAGAACCTCCAGCTGTTCCGGACGATGTCCGTGCTCGAGAACGTGCTCGTCGGCGCGCACGGCCGCGGGCGGAGGGTCGGCGAGGCCGAGGCACTCGAGGTCCTCGACGTCGTCGGTCTTCGCGAGCGCGCGCAGTTCCCTGCTGCGGCGCTGCCCTACGGCATCCAGAAGCGCGTCGAGCTGGCGCGCGCGCTCGTCGCGAAGCCGCGGCTCCTCCTCCTCGACGAGCCTGCGGGCGGGCTCAATCACGAGGAGGTGTCTGAGCTCGGCACCTTCATCCGGAAGATCCGCGACGACTTCGACCTCACCGTCCTTCTCGTCGAGCACCACATGAACCTCGTGATGAGCATCTCCGACGACGTGAACGTCCTCAGCTTCGGGCGGAAGATCTCGGGCGGCCCGCCCGCGGAGGTGCAGGCGGATCCGGCCGTGATCGAGGCGTACCTCGGGGTGGACGACGAGCACGACGAGCCGGCGACTGTGAAGCCGGTGTCAGACACCGGCCCCAACACGCGTGTGTCCGACACGAATTCCGACCCGGTGTCTGACACCGGGCTCGAGGACGAGGCATGAAGACGCTGCTCGAGCTCGACTCCGTGGCCGCCCGCTACGGGCCGGTGCAGGCGCTGCACGACGTCTCGCTCGTCGTGCGCGAGGGCGAGGTCGTCGCCGTGCTCGGCGCGAACGGGGCCGGCAAGACGACGACGCTGCGAGCGATCTCGGGCACGGTCTCCCGGACGGGTGCAGTCGAGCTCGACGGGAAGCAGCTCAAGGGCGGGCCGGAGTCGGCGGCGAAGTCCGGTATCGCCCACGTGCCCGAAGGACGCGGCACGTTCGTCGACCTCACAGTGACCGAGAACCTCAAGCTCGGCGCATACACGAGCCGCAGCCGCTCCGTGAAGGCGGACATCGAGCGCATCGCCGAGTACTTCCCCTGGATGACCGAGCGCGGCGGCCAGCGCGCCGGAACGCTGTCGGGCGGCGAGCAGCAGATGCTCGCGCTCGGCCGGGCGCTCATGAGCCGTCCGCGCCTGATGCTCCTCGACGAGCCTTCGCTCGGACTGGCCCCGCTCATCGTCCGCGAGTTCTTCCGGATCGTCGCCAAGCTCAACGAGGAGGAGGGGCTCACGGTGCTCGTCGTCGAGCAGGACGCGCGGATCGCGCTGAGAGCGTCTCAGCGTGCGTACGTCCTCGAGGTCGGCCGCGTCGCGCTGGCCGGGACGAGCGACGAGCTTCGCGACGACGAGTCCGTTCGGCGGAGCTACCTCGGCTACTGATGCTCGCCGCCGCCTTCACCGACTTCATGCAGCAGGTCGTCTCCGGCCTCGCGTCGGGCGGCATCTACGCGCTCCTCGCGCTCGCGCTCGTGATCATTCACCGCTCGACCGGAGTCATCAACTTCGCCCAGGGCGAGATGGCGACGCTCTCGACGTACATCGCCTGGACGCTCACGTTCAACCACGGCTGGAGCTACTGGCCGGCGTTCGTCGTGACGCTCCTCGCGTCGTTCGGCGGCGGGGTCGCCATCCACCGGGTGATCGTCCGCCCGGTCGAGCGCGGCAGCGTGCTGCGGATCGTGATCGTCACGATCGGCCTGCTCGTCGCGATCAACGGCTTCATCGTCTGGCAGTGGAGCGGCGAGCCGCAGCAACTGCAGAGCCCGTTCGGAACCGAGATCTACGACATCGGCGGCGTCGTCGTCGCGGCGCAGGACATCGGGACGATCGCCGTCGCCCTCGGAATCGTCCTTCTGCTGTGGGTGCTCTTCCAGTTCACGAAGGTCGGTCTGGCGCTCCGCGCCGCGGCGGTGAATCCGGAGGAGGCCCGGCTCGTCGGCGTGCGGGTGACGTGGATGCTCGCGCTCGGCTGGGGTCTCGCGGCGCTGCTCGGTGCGGTAGCCGGGATGCTCACCGCGCCGACCGTGGGGCTCGATCCGAACATGATGGCCGCAGTGCTCATCTACGCCTTCGCGGCAGCGGTTCTCGGCGGCATCGACTCGCCGCTCGGCGCCGTCGTCGGAGGGCTCCTCATCGGCGTGCTCCTCAACATGCTCAGCTTCCTGAGCCAGTACCGGGGCTTGGACTGGTTCACGGAGGAACTGCGGCTGCCGATGGCGCTGCTGATCATCCTCGTCGTGCTCCTGGTTCGGCCGCAGGGGCTCTTCGGCAAGCCGGAGGTGAAGCGCGTATGACGCCTCGAACCAAACGGATGGTCGGCTTCGCCTCCTTCGCGGCACTCGTCGTGTTCGTCGCCGTCCTGCCCTCATTCGTGAGCGACTTCAAGGCGCGCGACTACTCGTACGTCGCGATCTACCTGATCGCGCTTCTCGGCCTGAACATCCTCACCGGCTACACGGGCCAGATCTCGCTCGGCCACGGCGCGTTCATGGCGATCGGCGGCTACACGACGGCGATCCTGATGGCGGGGAACGAGCAGTTCGGCGGGCCGATCTCGGGGGGCCTGCAGGATGTGTGGACGCTCCCGATCGCCGGTCTCGTTGCGGGTCTCGCCGGGCTCGCCTTCGGGCTCCCCGCGCTCCGCCTGTCCGGCCTCTACCTTGCGCTCGCCACGTTCGCGATCGCCGTCGCAATGCCGTCGACGGTGAAGCGCTTCGAGGAGTTCTCCGGAGGAGGCCAGGGGATCCAGCTCTTCGGCCTGCCGGAGCTGACCGGCTCGAATGCGGTCGCGGGCGCCGATCCGGCCGCACCTGCCACCTTCGAGCTCCTCGGGCTCACGTTCACGGCGAACGACTGGATGTACTACCTCGCCTGGTCGATCGCGCTCGTGCTGTTCGCAGGCGCCTGGCTGATCCTGCGCGGCCGAACGGGACGCGCGTTCCGCGCGGTTCGCGACTCGGAGACGGCGGCGATCTCGTCGGGCGTGAGCCTCGCGCGCTACAAGACGCTCGCGTTCGGGATCAGCGCGGCGTACGCGGGGGTCGCAGGCGGGCTCTTCGCCATCGCGAGCGCGTTCGTCAACCCGGACACCTTCCCGATCGCGCTCTCGATCTTCCTGCTCGTGGGAATCGTGATCGGCGGACTCGGCGGCCTGTCCGGCCTCCTGTTCGGCGCGATCTTCGTCGCGTTCATCCAGCTCTGGGCACAGGGCCAGGATCTCGGATCGCTCCTCCCGGATCGCATCATCGAGGAGACGCAGAAGCCCGGCGGGGCGGCGATCGTCTACGGGGTCGTGCTCATCCTTCTGATGTTCGTGCTGCCGAACGGCGTGAGCGGTCTCTTCCGCCGGGTGGGGCAGGCGATCACGAATCGTCGCTACTCTCGGCCGGAGTGATTCCGCGTCGTACGGTTTTCGTGGCCGCCCTTGGCGCGGCGCTCGTCCTGGCTCTGCCGACGGCGTTCGCCGGCTCGGCTGCCGATCCGGGCATCAGCGCGACCACGATCGTCGTCGGCGGAACGTCGCCGCTCACCGGTCAGGCTGCCTCCTATGCCTCGGTCGCGCGTGGTGCGAAGGCGTATCTCGACTTCGTCAACGCGGGCGGCGGGGTCGCGAAGCGGAAGTTCGACTACCGCATCGTCGATGACGCGTACAACCCGGCGACGACGGTACAGGCGGTGCGTCGGCTCGTCGAGCAGGATCGCGTGTTCGCGGTCTACAACACGCTCGGCACGGAGGCGAACCTCGCCGTCCGCGACTACCTGAACCAGGTCAAAGTGCCGCAGCTCTTCGTCGCGTCGGGCGCGACGACCTGGGGGCGCGACGCCGCGAAGTACCCCTGGACGATCGGCTTCCAGCCCAGCTACGCCGCCGAGGGCCTCGTCTACGGTCAGTACATCGCGAAGGCGCGGAAGAAGGCGAAGGTCGCCGTCCTCTTCCAGAACGACGACTACGGGAAGGACCTGCTCGCGAGCCTCAAGCTCGGCCTCGGTCGCTCCGGCTCGAGGGTGGTCGCTGCGGAGCCGTACGAGGTGCGGTCGTCCGACGTCGGCTCGCAGGTCGCGAAGCTCAAGGCGTCGGGCGCGAACGTCTTCTGCATCTTCGCGACCCCGACCTTCGCGATCCAGGCCTACGTGTTCGCGAACCGGCTCGGGTGGAAGCCGCTCGTCGTCAACAACGCGGTCTCCGGCACCTCGAACATCATGCTGCTCGCCTCCGAGGGCGGGAAGAACAAGCTCGTCGAGGGGTCTATCACGACGACGGTTCTCAAGGACCCGACCGACCCGCGCTGGAACAAGGACGCGGGGATGAGGCAGTACCGCGCGCTGCTCGCGAAATACGCGAAGGGCGCGAACCCGAACGACGTCTACCACGTCTACGGCATGGCCGTCGCCTACGAGACGGCCGGGCTCTTCCGTCGCCTGGGAGCGAACCCGACGCGCGCCGCGCTGATGTCGCGAGCGCGCTCGATCTCGAGCGCGAAGAACCCGTTCCTGCTGCCCGGCGTGGTCGTGAAGACCGGCAAGGGTGACAACTTCCCGATCCAGCAGGGACAGCTCCAGCGCTGGACGAAGGGTCGCTTCGTGCCGGTCGGCGGGCTCTGGACCTCGAAGCGGAACTAGCGGCGAGCAGCGCGATCGCGTAGCGCGGCCTATACAGCGCCGGTCCGGCATGCGCTGACCCGATCCGATCTCGGTGCTGGCACGTATTGCAAGTTCGCGCCAGTAGGCGAAAGATTCAGCGGATGGGCGGTCTCCGCATCGCTGCCTGGAGCATTGCGGTCGCGACAGTGGCCTCGCTGACCGTCGGTCTACTCCAGGTGCTCGAGCTGCTCCCGTCCGAGCAGGCGAACTGGATTCCGCTGCGGATCTATCCGTTCCTGGCCCTCGGCCTGCTCGCGCCAGTGGTCGTGGGCCTGCTCATCGCGAACCGGACGCCACGTAACCCGATTGCGTGGATCCTGCTTCTCGGAGGCTTCCTGCCCGCCCTCGAGCTGAGCGCGGAGCAAGTCCTCGGGGCGGGCTGGTCGATCCAGCTCGAGCGTGCGACCATCCCGGCACTGCTCGTCGCATGGCCCGTGGCGATCGCGTTCCTCTTCCCGGAGGGGCGGCCACTTTCACGGCGTTGGGGGTGGGTGGCCGTGGCGGCCGCGGTGAGCTTCGTCGGCTCATGTGCCCTGAGGCTCTTCGATCCACTTCCCTTCGATCCGCCGAACGCCGGGATCCCGAACCCCATGGCCGACAGTGCGCTCGGCGACGCCACTCTCGACTGGGCGCTCTTGCCGTTCGATCTCGGGATTCTCGCGAGCCTGCTCGCGGCTGTCGTTGCGGTCGTCGCCCGCTATCGCCGGTCGGCGGGCGTCGAGCGGCTCCAGATGCGCTGGCTCGTCTGGAGTGCGGCGCTCGTCCCGCTCGTTCTCATCGTCGACTTCGTGGCGAATGTCGCGCTCGGAGGCGGTGGCGACGTGACCTTCATCGCGCTGATGCTGGCACTCTGCGCGGTGGTCGCCGCGATCGGGACCGCGGTCGTTCGCTACCGGCTGTACGCCATCGACCAACTCGTCAATCGGACGCTCGTCTACGCGTCGCTGACGACCATCCTGCTCGTCGCGTACGCGACGATCACGACGGGCCTCGGCGTTCTTGTGGGCGGCGATGAAGGATGGGTCATCGCGCTCGCGACGCTGGCCGTCGCGTTCGCGTTCCGACCTGCGCGAGACGGCATCCAGGATCTCGTCGACCGACGCTTCCGCAAGTCACGGTACGACGGTGTGCGTCGCGTCCGCGCCTTCGAGGACGAGGTGCGCGACGGTCTCGGCGATCCGGAGCAGATCGGATCCGTGCTCGCCGACGCGCTCGGCGACCCGCTCGTCGCGCTGTTCTTCTGGCTTCCGGAGACGGAGGCCTACGCCGACGCTACCGGCGAGGCCGTCGAGCTTCCGCTCGACGCGAGATCCCGGCATGAGATCCGACGCCACGACGCGCGCACGGCGATGCTGCTCCACGACCCGACCTTGCTCGAGCGACGTGACCTTCTCGACGGCGTCGTCACGGCGGCCGCACTCTCGGTCGAGATGGCACGGCTGCGAGTCGAGGTCAGGATCCAGCTCGCCGAGGTCGAGGCGTCGCGGACGCGCATCGTCGAAGCCGGCTACGAGGAGCGCCGCCGCCTCGAGCGCGACCTCCACGATGGCGCGCAGCAGCGGCTGGTCTCGCTCGGTATCCAGCTTCGGCGGCTCCAGCTGACACTCCCGCGAGAAGCGCGGATCCTCTCGCCTGCGCTCGACCAGATGGTCGGCGAGGTCGGGGCTGCGATCTCGGACCTTCGTCAGATCGCGGCCGGCGTTCGCCCTGCCCGACTCGACGACGGGCTGGCTGCGGCCTTACGCGACCTCGCGCGGACGACGCCGATCCCTCTCGACGTCGACGCGTCCACCGACCGGGTCGCCGCCAGCGTCGAGGCGGCTGCGTACTTCGTCGCATGTGAGGCGATCACGAACGCCGTGAAGCACGGCTCGGCGTCCAGAGTGACCGTGCGTGCCGTCCGCGACAACGGCGCGCTCCTCGTGACCGTCTCGGACGACGGCGTCGGCGGCGCGGTCGTGCGGCGCGGCTCGGGCCTCGCCGGCCTCCGCGATCGCGTCGCCGCGCACGGAGGAACGTTCGAGATCGTCAGCCCGAATGGTGGCGGTACGAAAGTCGAGGTGGCCTTCCCGTGCGAGTCGTGATCGCCGAGGACGCGGTTTTGCTTCGCGAGGGACTCGCGGGCCTCCTCGAAGATGCCGGTCACACGGTTCAGGCGCGCGTCGGCGACGCCGAGGCGCTCCTGGCCGTCGTCGCCGAGCACGAGCCCGATCTCGCGATCGTCGATGTGCGCATGCCACCGACCTACGAGGACGAGGGGATGCGCGCGGCTGTCGAGATCCGTCGCTTGCACCCGGACGTCGGCGTGCTCGTTCTCTCCCAGCACGTCGAGAGCCGGTTCGCGGTCGATCTCGTGGGGTCGCAGGGCGGATTCGGCTACCTGCTCAAGGATCGTGTCCTCGACGTCGGCGAGTTCCTCGACGCCGTCGACCGTGTCAGCCGCGGCGGCTCCGCGCTCGACCCCGAGGTCGTCAAGCAGCTCTTGACGCCGGGGCACGACGACAATCCACTCGGCGAGCTCACCCCGCGCGAGCGCGAGGTGCTCGGTCTCGTGGCCGAGGGCCGAACGAACGCGAGCATCGCGAAGGAGCTCTGGCTGACCGAGAAGACCGTCGAGACGCACGTGCGGTCGATCCTGGGCAAGCTCGACCTGCCCCAGGACGGCGACACGCACCGCCGCGTCCTCGCGGTCGTGACGTACCTGCGCGCGTCGACCGCGTAGCGCATCTCGGTACCAGCACCTAGAAACCTCCGGTGCTGGCGTCGATGCGCCTCGCACGCCTACGCCCTAGCTTCGGGGCAGTGGGCATCGCTTGCGGACATCGACGGAAAGGAGCGGTTCGATGCGGCACTCATGGCTGAAGAAGCAGGTGTTCGTTCCCGTACTGGTCGTATTGGTGGTCGGCGTCTGGGCGTGGTCGGCATCCGCGACCAGCGGCCCGCAGAAGTTCAGTCTCATCGAGGTCGACATCCCGAAGAACGACCGGCCCCTTGGCGACTTCGAGTTCGATCGCCCGCCGACAGGCGGCGACCAGTTCGTGGTGAAAAACGCGCTCTACCAGGACGGGGCACGGGTCGGCCGCGTCCGGGTGCTGCACACCTTCATCACGGGCTTCGGGTCCGACTTCACGCACAAGGCGACGGTGCTGTTCGTCGGGCAGATGTACCTGCGAGGTGGCACGCTGCTCGTTCAGGGGTACGGGCAGGTCAATCCTGACGGCCCCTCGAGGTTCACCTTCCCGATCGTCGGAGGCACTGGCAAATATGCGGACGTGCGCGGTTCCGTCAACGTTCGGAATCTGTCGGAGAACAAGACGAAGCTCGAGTTCCATCTGCGGCCGTAATCGCAAGAACAGGTGAGCGCCGTGCGATCGACGGCCCGCTGTACGGCGGGCCGTCGCCGTCTCTCGACGTATGCTCGCGAACAGGATGGTGAACGCCGCCGACCTTCTCGCCGCGCCGCTCGAGGAGCTGCTCGTGGAGGCGCGGCGGCTGCGTCCCGGGCCGCTCGTCACCTACTCGCCGAAGGTCTTCATCCCGCTGACGACGCTATGTCGCGACGTGTGCGGCTATTGCACCTTCGCGCGGCCGCCGCGACGCGGCGAGCGCGCATTCATGACCGAGGAGGAGGTGCTGGCAATCGCGCGCGCCGGCGCGGCTGCCGGCTGCCGCGAGGCGCTCTTCACGCTCGGCGACAAGCCGGAGCTGCGTTACAAGGTCGCGCGGGAGGAGCTCCGTGCACTCGGCTGCGAGTCCACGCTCGAGTACCTCGAGCGCTGCGCGCGGCTCGTGCTCGAGGAGACCGGTCTTCTGCCGCACCTCAATCCCGGTGTCATGAGCCGCGCGGAGCTCGAGGCGCTCCGGCCGGTCTCGGCCTCGATGGGGATCATGCTCGAGACGACGGCGGTGCGGCTTGGCGCGAAGGGCGGCCCGCACTGGGCGTCGCCCGACAAGGTCCCTGCCCGCCGTCTGGAGACGATCCGGCTCGCGGGCGAGCTCGCCATCCCGTTCACGAGCGGGATCCTCATCGGGATCGGCGAGACGCGGGAGGAGAGGATCGACGCGCTGCTGGCGCTGAAGGCGCTCGCCGACGAGCACGGCCACATCCAGGAGGTCATCGTCCAGAACTTCCGCGCGAAGCCCGGCACGCGGATGGCCGTACACGAGGAGCCCTCCCTCGACGACCACCTGTGGACGATCGCCGTCGCGCGCATCCTGCTCGGCCCCGCTTGGCACGTGCAGGCGCCGCCGAACCTCGCCTTCGACGACTTCCCGAGTCTGCTCGACGCCGGAATCGACGACTGGGGCGGCGTCTCGCCCGTGACGATCGACCACGTGAACCCGGAGGCGCCGTGGCCGGAGCTCGAGCGGCTCGCCGAGGCGACGCGCTCGCGCGGGCTCGAGCTCGCGCCCAGGCTGCCCGTCTATCCCGAGTACTTGTCGGGACGCTGGCTCGACCCGACGGTGTTGCCGGCCGTTCTTCGCACCTCCGATGCCACCGGGCTCGCACGCGAGGATGCGTGGGCGCCCGGCGACCCCGTCTCGGTCCCGTTCGTCGTGCGACGAGACGCGCTTCCGTTGGAGCTCATTGGCGACGAGCTCGGCGAGGACGAGATCACCCGCCTGCTCGAAGCCCGCGGAGAGGATGCGGCTCGCGTGTGCGCCTCCGCCGACGCACTGCGGCGTGAGGTCTGCGGCGACGACGTCACCTACGTCGTGACGCGGAACATCCAGTACACGAACGTCTGCTACTTCCGCTGCGGCTTCTGCGCGTTCTCGAAGGGAAAGCTCGCGGCAAACCTGCGTGGGGCTCCGTACCTCGTCCCGCGCGAGGAGATCGTCCGCCGTACCCAGGAGGCATGGGAACGCGGCGCGACGGAGGTCTGCCTCCAGGGCGGGATCCATCCGGCGTTCACGGGCGAGTATTACGCGGATGTCGTGCGCACGATCCGCGATGCAGTGCCCGGAATCCACGTGCATGCGTTCTCGGCGCTCGAGGTGTGGCAGGGCGCAGCAACGGTGGGTCTCTCGCTCGCCGACTACCTCGCGCATCTGCGCGACCTGGGCCTCGGCTCGCTCCCCGGAACCGCTGCCGAGGTGCTGGACGACGAGGTGCGCCGGATCATCTGCCCGGACAAAGTGACGACCGCGCAGTGGCTCGCCGTCCACGACGCGGCGCACCGCGTCGGGCTGCGCTCGAATGTGACGCTCATGTTCGGGCACGTGGACACGCCGCGCTCGTGGGCGCGGCACTTACTACGTGCACGCGAGCAACAGCGGCGCTCGGGCGGGTTCACCGAGCTCGTCCCGCTCCCGTTCGTGCCGATGGAGGCGCCGATCTACCTCCAGGGTCGCGCGCGACGCGGACCCACGTTCCGCGAGACGCTGCTCGTCCATGCCGTCGCGCGGCTCGCGCTGCATCCCGACATCACGAACATCCAGGCGTCGTGGGTCAAGCTCGGCCCGGGCGGGACGCGGCAGGCGCTCGCGGCCGGAGTGAACGACCTCGGCGGGACGCTCATGAACGAGTCGATCTCGCGCTCGGCCGGCGCGGAGTTCGGGCAGGAGCTGCCGCCTGAGCGGATGGAGGAGCTCATCCGCTCGGCAGGCCGCAGTCCCAGGCAGCGCACGACGCTGTACGACGACGCGCCCGAGGAGCGCGTGCGTGCGTCGTTCGGCGCCGCGCCGCTCGCGGAGCCGCTCAACCCACCTGTCAAGGATGCGGGGCTCGTCGCGCCGCCGCGGCTCGTGCGGCCCGGTCTACTCGCCGCGGCCGGACAACGGTAGGCGCACGAGAGCCCCAAGAAGTCCGCGCCGGCTCGTGCGCAGCGCTTTGCGGATTGCGACCGGCGTCTGCGTGCCGTGCACTCCCTCGCCGTGACCGACCAGAAGGTGCTCGGGCTCGAAGGCGCCGAGTGCCCGTGGCGGCCTGAGACGCAGGAGCAGGTGCACCGCGACGGGCGCCTTCCCGGCGGTGTAGAAGCGGTTCGTCCCCAGCGCGTCGGCGGTGACGAGCGTCCGTGCCTCCGGCCACCAGAGAGCCGACTCGCGCCAGCGCTTCCGGCGCATCACCGGCACGAACGTGAACGGGGTCTCGGGCAGCTCGTCGGGCGCGACGACGTGTGGAACGGAAAGCCGCTCGGCGAGCGCCGCGCAGTCGCGGTCGTGGCGGTCGAGGAGTTGGATGACACCGGCCGGCTCGCCCAATGCCAGCGCCCGCTCGATCGCGTCCGGCCGGTCGAGCGGATCGACGAGCCAGACCTTCCCGTCCGTGGCGAGCGCGTGCGATGTGCGCGTCATCGCCTCGTCGGTAATCCAGCCGAAGCCGTCGGCTCCGAGGTCGTCGCAGAAGCCGGCGTCCACGGCGACACCGTACGGGCCGGGGACGGTGGTACGCTCGCCTCCATGAACAACGGCATCGGCCGGGCGCGCGAGAGCGCCTGGCGCTCGACCATCTCCGACAAGACCGGCTAGTCCGCCGCTTCCAGCTCGAGCGTCCAGGGAAGCGGCAGGACAGGGCGCCGTCCGAGCCCACGGGCTCCCTGCGGTCTGCCTGCACGACGGAGAGGAGAGCGCGATGCCGATGCCGCATCGCACGTTCGTCCAGGTGGCCAAGCGCCGTCTGGTCGGGAAGGAAGGGACAGAGCGCGTTCGCGTTCTGCGCGGTCTGATCGAGGAGCTGCCCGACTACCGCAGCGGGCCGTACGCCGACATCCGGAAGTGGCTCGTGAGCGAGATCGACGCCACGCGCGTCCGCGCGAAGACGATCCACCGCGACTCGATCGCCGTTCGCCGCGAGGGCGCGGCGCAGGTCGCGCTCGTCGGCGCGCCGAACGCCGGGAAGTCGTCGCTCCTGCAGGCGCTCTCGAACATTCAGATCAAGACCGGCGACTACGCGTTCACGACGACGCGTCCAGTTGCGGCGGTGACCGCGATCGGCGGTGTCCGTGTTCAGCTCGTCGAGATTCCGGGCCTGCTCGAAGGTGCCGCCGAGGATCGAGGCGGCGGCCGCGCGCTGCTCGGGGTCCTCCGGAATGCCGACGCGATGGTCTACTGCCACGCGGCGTCCGCTCCGCCCGAGGTCCTGGCGGCGCTCCGGCGCGAGGTCACAGCGGCAGGAATCGCGCTGCCGGCTCTGCTTGCCGCGACGAAGGTGGACGAGGAGGAGGCCCGCGTCGACCGGCTCGCGGCCGCGTTCGACGATCTCGAGCTCGTCCCCGTGTCGGTGCTCGACGAGGAGAGCCTCGAGCGCTTTCGCGAGTCGGTCTGGGGGCTGCTCGGGCTCGTCCGCGTATATCTCCGCCACGGTGGGGCCGTCGACGAGGAGCCGCTCGCACTCGCGCCCGGAGCGACGATCGAGGATGTCGCGGACGGCATCCACCACGAGCTCGCCGCGAGCTTCCGGGCCGCGAGGTTGTGGGGTCCGTCAGCGCGCTTCGACGGACAGCGGGTCGGTCGGGCACACGTCGTCGCCGATCTCGACGTGGTCGAGATCCTCCACTGAGCGCTCCCTATCCCTCGGCCGTCGCTTCGGCAGCGATTGCCTTGCGGAGAAAGGAGGGGAGCGCCCATGCGAGCTCCTGGCCGCTCCCGCGCTCGACGTTGGCCGCGATGTGCCTGTAGCTCACAGCGTGGTGAAGGAAGGCGAGGGTCTGCGCCACGTCCCACGCGGCAAGGAGCCGGTCGGGCGATGCGACGCCGACCCAGGCCGAGAGGTAGACGTCGCGGAGTGCGTCGCGCACGGCCTCGTCCTCCTCGCGGAAGACATCGATCAGATCGAAGAACGGATGGCCGACGCTCGCGTCCGTCCAGTCGAAGAAGACGTAGCTGTCGTCCACCCGTGCGACGTTGCCCAGGTGCAGGTCGCCGTGAAGCACCGTGTTCGGCAGGCCCGAGGCGACGAGGCCTGCGCACCGGGCGTCGATCGTCGAGCCGATCGTGTACAGCGCTGCCGCTTCCTCGGCGTCGAGCTCGGTGAGCGCGGCGTCGTCTGCAATCAGATCCTTCACCTCGACGGCGAGTACGTCGAGACGGCGGTCGACGCATCCGAGCGCGATCAGCTCCTCCGCGTGCCGGGCGGACTCGATCTGCATGTCCGCGAACACGCGCAGCACGTCCTTTCGTACCTCGACCGGTGCGTTCCAGCCGAGCTCCGCGCCGAGGTCCGCAAGCAGCATCCACCGGCGCGGGGAATCGACGGCGAGCGGCGCCGGCACGTTGCCGGGAAACAGCCCGGCCAATGCGCGCATGACACGTCCCTCGTCGACGAACAGCGGCGAATCGGCCGTCGCCTTGAAGAAGACGCTTCCAGTGGCCGTCGGGACGCGAAGCAAGCTCGAGAGGCTCCACGCCCGAATCTGCTCGACTCGTCCGGTTCGGGGTGTGCCGATGGCGGCGAGCGACTCGTCGATCCATGCTGTTGCCTCCGCGAGCCACCCGGGACGTGCCCAGGGTGCTCGTTCCGCAGGAACTCGCTCAGTCGCCGATTCCTCGAGGACGCGCTCGAGGATCACCCGCTGCTCCTCGCGTTCGAGAGAGAGCTTCGAGAGAGATCGGCGATCGACCCACTTGGCCCCCGTGGGCAGTTGCGGGTCGGCGTCCAGCGGCTCCACGACGTAGACGAGCTCCAGCAGCTTCTGCTCGCGGTCGACGTGCCGTCCGGCGTAGCGAAGGATCGCGACCGGAGTGCCGAGGAGGCCCTCGAGAGCATGTCGGGCGGCCCCGACGTCACCGTCCGAGAAGGAGTCGACCTCCGCCCGCGGCAGCGACCATCCGTGCTCGGATCGAAGCAGCAGAGCTCGATCCGGCGGCTGCACGAGCAGGCCATGAATGCGCGAGCGCCACTCCTCGCTCATCGAGGGCCCTCGAGGGAGAGCAGGTCGTCGAGCGTCTCGCGGCGGCGGATCAGGCGGGCGTCCCCGTCGCGCACGAGGACGGCGGCCGGTCGGCCGACGCCGTTGTAGTTCGAGCTCATCGCCAGCGTGTAGGCGCCCGTCGCGGGCACTGCGAGCACGTCGCCTCGCCGCGGCGTGGGAAGCACGACGTCGTCGATCAGGACGTCGCCCGACTCGCAGTGCATGCCCGCAACGCTGACGAGCTCGTCGGGCTCCTCGTCGGCACGCGCGGCGCTCATAGCCGTGTAGCGCGCGCCGTAAAGCTGCGGCCGCGGGTTGTCGGACATACCGCCGTCGACCGCGACCCACGTCCGCCGGGGGAGCCGCTTGATCGCGCCGACGCGATAGAGCGTGACTCCTGCCCGGCCGACGAGACAGCGGCCCGGCTCGAGCCATACCTCGGGCGTGGGGAGACCGGCTGCGCCGAACGACTCCCGCGCGGTCGAGGCGGCCGCGAGCGCCAGGTCCGCCGCAGCAGGGACGTCGTCGTCGGGGTGGTGACGGATCCCGAACCCGCCGCCGAGGTCTGCGACGCGTGCCTCCCAGCCGAGCTCGTCTCGGCAGGTCGCAGCGAACGCGGCGAGCCGCCGGATCGTCTCTGCCTGGGCGGTGAAGTCCGGAAGCTGCGATCCGACGTGGACGTGGAGACCGAGGACGTCGAGACCGCCCGCGAGCGCCTCGGCGACGGCGACGCGCGCCTCGTCGGGCGGCAGCCCGAATTTCGAGCCGTGGTGTCCCGTGACGATCGCCTCGTGCGTGTCGGCGTCGACACCGAGGGTGACGCGGAGGAGGACGCGCCGGACACCGGCGGCGGCTGCGAGTGCAGCCTCGTCCGGCGCGTCGAGCACGACCGGAGCGTCCTCCGCCGCCGCGCCGCCGAGCAGCACGTCGTCCTTGTTGTTTCCGTGCACCACGAGCTCGTCTCCGGTGAGGCCGGCGCAGCGCGCGAATGCGAGCTCGCCCGCCGACGCCACATCGGCACCGACTCCCTCGTCGCGGAGCAGCTGCAGCACCGCGACGTTCGGAAACGCCTTCGTGCCGTAGAAGATTCGCCCGTCAGCACCCGCCGCCGCTCGCAGGTCCCGTGCCTGTCGTCGGATCGTCTCGTCGCAGTAGACGACGAGCGGCGTGCCGAAGCGCTCGGTGAGGTCGCTCGTCGAAACGCCGCCGAGCGAGAGCTCTCCGGCGTCGACTCGCGCGGAGCCCGGAAAGAGATCGAGCATCGGCAGATCTTGCCTGGTACCGTTTTCGGCTCGTGAAGCAGCTTCTTCCGTAGTCCAGGGACCGAGCGCGGCGCCGCCGCGGCGATCCCTCCAAGCCTCTCGCACGAGAGGCTTTTTTGTTTTCCGAATCGAATGAGAGAGACGATGGAGCCGTACGACCCGAAGACGATCGAGGAGCGCTGGCAGCGCGCCTGGGAGGACGCGAAGGCCTTCCACGTCTCGAACGTGGAGCGCGGTCCGAAGAGCTACGTCCTCGAGATGCTCCCGTACCCCTCCGGGACGCTGCACATGGGCCACATGCTCGTGTACACGATCGGCGAAGTCGTCACCCGCTTCCGCGCGCGCAACGGCATGCACGTGCTCCACCCACAGGGATTCGACTCGTTCGGCCTGCCCTCCGAGAATGCCGCGATCAAGGAGGGCGTCCACCCACGGGTGAGCACGGAGCGCAACATCGCCACCATCACACGCTCCTACCGACGTGTCGGGTGGGCCTACGACTGGTCGCGGCTGCTCTCCACGCACGAGCCGACCTACTACCGCTGGCAGCAGTGGCAGTTCCTGAAGTTCCTCGAACGCGGGCTCGCGTACCGAGCTGGCGCGCCGGTCAAGTGGTGTCCGAACGACCAGACGGTGCTCGCAAACGAGCAGGTGCTGGCCGACGGGACGTGCGAGCGCTGCGGTGCGGAGGTCGAGTCGCGGCTCATGGAGCAGTGGTTCTTCCGCATCACCGACTACGCGCAGGTGCTCCTCGACGATCTCGAGACCGTCGAGTGGCCCGAGTCGATCAAAGCCCGACAGCGCAACTGGATCGGACGCTCGGAAGGCGCCGAGATCCTGTTCGCGGTCGAGGAGCTCGACGAGGACATCGCCGTCTTCACGACACGTCCCGACACGCTCTACGGCGCGACGTTCTTCGTTCTCGCTCCCGAGCACGAGCTGGTCGCGCGAATCGACTCCGACGAGGTTCGCGACTACGTGCGGCGCGCCGGGGCGAAGAAGACCGCGGAGCGCGCAGCCGCGACCGAGAAGACGGGCGTCTTCACCGGCCTGCACGCGCTCAACCCCGTGAACGGGGAGCGGCTGCCGATCTACGTCGCGGACTACGTCCTGAGGGACTACGGAACGGGCGCGATCATGGCCGTCCCGGCACACGACCAGCGCGACTTCGACTTCGCGACGGCGTTCGGTCTTCCGATTCGGCAGGTCGTGAAGCCTGCGGACTCCGGAGTGGACGAGACCGCCGTCTACGTCGAGCACACCGAGGGCGAGGTCCTCGTCAACTCCGCCGAGTTCGACGACCTGCCTGCGCCCGAGGGCGGCCGGCGCATCGTCGAGAAGCTCGAGGGCCAAGGTCGCGGGCGCGTCACGATCAACTACCGCCTACGCGATTGGGGCTTCTCGCGGCAGCGCTACTGGGGATGTCCCATCCCCATCGTCTACTGCGACGAATGCGGGATCGTCCCCGTGCCCGAGGACGAGCTCCCCGTCGTGCTCCCGCAGATCGAGGACTACAAGCCGAAGGGCTTCCCGCCGCTCGCGCAGGCCGAGGAGTGGGTGAACGTGCCGTGCCCGCGCTGCGGTGGCGCGGCGAAGCGCGAGACCGAGACCATGGACACGTTCGTCGACTCGTCGTGGTACTTCCTGCGCTACTGCGATCCGCACAACGACGCGGCTCCGTTCGACCGTGCGAGCGTCGACTACTGGAACCCGGTCGACCTCTACATCGGCGGCGTCGACCACGCGACGATGCACATGATCTACGCGCGCTTCTGGGTCAAGGTGCTGAACGACCTCGGAATGCTCGGCTTCCGTGAGCCCTTCGCGCAGTTCTTCTCCAACGGCTGGGTGACGGTCGGAAAGACGAAGATGTCCAAGCGGGCAGGCAACGTCGTCGGGCCTGACGCCTTTCTCGAGCGCTACGGCGCGGATGCCTGCCGGCTGAACATCATGTTCCTCGGGCCCGCGAACGAGGACATGGAGTGGACGGAGTCGAGCATCGAGGGGATGTCGCGCTTCGTCCGGCGCCTCTGGAGAGTCGTCTCCGAGGTCGCCGAGAACGCGCCCGCAAGCGAGCCGACCGACGGCGTACTCGCGCGCAAGAGCCACTGGGCGATCGCGAAGGTGACGGACGACATCGGCCGGCGCTTCGCCTTCAACACGGCGATCGCGGCGGTCATGGAGCTCGTCAACGAGCTCTCGCGCGAGCCGGCCGGGCCCGATTCGCGGTTCGCGGCGGAATCCGTCGTCTCGCTGGTGCAGCCGTACGCTCCGCATGTCGCCGAGGAGCTCTGGGCGAAGCTCGGGCACGAACGGCTGTGGGAGGCGCCGTGGCCGGCCGCCGATCCGGCGCTGCTCCAGGTCCACACCGTCGAGGTCGTCGTCCAGGTGAACGGGAAGATCCGCGATCGTCTCCAGGTGTCTCCCGATCTCGCCGAGGACGAGCTCGTCGCGCTCGCGCGAGCCTCGGAGCGCGTGCGCGACCACCTGTCGGGCGGCGAGCCTGCCCGCACCGTGGTCGTGCCCGGGAAGCTCGTCAACTTCGTGATCTGACTCGTCACTCTCTCGTCGCGGACTCGTGAACCACGTGTGACGGATTCGCCGCCACGATGGCGGGGTGCAGATCTCGCGTTCGAGTGCCCTGGTCGGCCTCTCTCTCGCGCTGGTGCTCTTGATCCTCGTCGGCCAGCGGCTCGCGCAGGCAGGGACGGCGAGTGAGACAGAAGTCGCGCCGCTTCCGCTCGAGCCGGTCGCCGAGGCACCGACGCGCACGGCTCTCGTCGTCCATGTCGTCGGGCAGGTTCGTCGACCAGGCCTCTATCGGCTGCGCGACGGCTCGCGAATCGCGGATGCCGTCCGTCGGGCCGGGGGCGCTCGTCACGGAGCCGACCTCGCTGCGCTGAACCTCGCGGCGCCGCTCGTCGACGGCGTGCAGGTACTGGTGCCGAGCAGAACCGCAGTCGTGGCTGCGTTACCCGGCGCCTCCGGTTCCGGAGACGGAACGGCCGTGGCATCCGTCAGCCTGTCGTCCGCCACGGTGGACGACCTCGACGAGCTTCCAGGGGTGGGGCCGATCACCGCGCAGAAGATCGTGGACTACCGCGCCGAGCACGGTCCGTTCGCGTCCGTCGACGACCTGGACGCGGTGCCCGGCATCGGACCGACGCGGATCGAGCAGCTCCGTGACCTCGTGACTCCATGAGGAGCGCCTTGGCGCTTCATTGGCCCGCGCTGCTGGTTGGTGCCGCGTGCCTCGGGCTCGCGTCGTCGATCTGGGTCGCGATCCCGTTCGGGGCGGTCCTCGTCCTTGCGGTGATCGCGTGCGCCGGTGTGCTGCTGACGCGCGGAGTCGTCCGGGTCGTTGCTCTGGCCGCCGCCCTGGCGGTTCTCGGACTCTCGTGGGGCTCGCTGCGGATGGATGCCCTTCGCGCGAGCGTTCTCGCCGACGAGGTCGGCGCAACGGGCGTCGCGGAGCTCGTCACCGTCGCGCCGGCTCGCTCGTCTCCGTGGTGGACGCGCGTCATCGCCGTGACGCGCACCTTCCGGCACGAGGCGCTGCGCGAGCGCGTCTTGCTCGTCCTGCCGGTAGGCCGCTCGCCTCCGCGGGGAGCCATTCTCGAGGCATCCGTCCGGGTCGCCGAGCCGCGTCCGGAGGAGGACGGCTTCGACGAGCGAGCGTGGCTCGCGCGCCAGGGAATCCACGTGGTCCTCGACGCGTCGAGCTGGCGCGAGACGGGGCGACGCGGTGGGATCGCCGGCTTCGGCGACGTCCTCCGGGATCGGATCGAGCGTGCAGTGACGCGCGGAGCGAGTGGCGCTCGCCGCGGGGTGGTGCTCGGGGTCGTCCTCGGAGAGGACGAGGGCCTCCCTGCTGACGTCCGGGACGACTTCCGAGCTTCGGGCCTGTACCACCTCCTGGCCGTCTCCGGGCAGAACGTCGCCTTCCTCGCAGGAGGGATCTACGCGCTCGGCTGGTTGCTACGGCTCCCGCGTCGGGTCCGGGAGGTCTCGATCCTCGCCATCATCGGGGCGTACGTGCTCGCAGTCGGGTGGCAGCCCTCGGTCGTGCGAGCCGGGGTCGCCGGGGCGCTCGCGTCGCTCGCGTGGCTCGCCGCCAGGCCGGCCGACCGGTGGCACTTCCTGGCGCTCGGAGCGTTCGTGCTCATGGCCTGGATGCCGACCTCGCTCCTCGAGCCAGGATTCCAGCTCTCGTTCGCGGCCGTCGCTGCGATCTTCGTTGCGGTGCCGCGCGTACGACGTCGTCTCGACGGCTACGCAATTCCTCCGGCGGTTGCCGATGCGATCTCGGTCGCGCTCGCGTGCGGCGTCGTCACGGCGCCGATCGTGCTTGTCCACTTCGGTGAGGCGCCGCTGTACACGGTGCCGGCGAACGTCGTCGCGTTCCTGGCTGCTCCGCTCGTCCTCGGGCTCGGGCTTCTCGCGGCCGTGGTCGATCCAGTGTCGCCCGGTGCGGCCGCCGGTCTCGCTGCGCTGGCGGGCTGGGCCGCGGCCTGGCTCGAGCTGGTCGCCCGGGTCGTCGCCGACCTTCCCCGCGCGCAGGTCGACGCCAGGGCGCTCGCAGGGCTCGCCGCCGCCGGCCTGGCTGCGTGGTTACTCGTTCGCCGCTTCCGGCTGCTGCATCGCCGCGGCGGCGTTGTCGTTCCGCTCGCCCTGGGAGCCGTCGCGCTCGTCACGTCGACGGCGTGGCTCACCGCGCGCCCGCCGGCCGCCTGGACGGCGCCGACTGGTCTTCGCGTCACGTTCCTGGACGTCGGCCAGGGCGACGCCGTCCTGCTCGAGACCCCCCGCGCGCGCGTTCTGGTGGATCAAGGCCCCCCGGAGGGAGACGCTGCGGCGCAGCTCGTCGCCATGGGCATCAGGTCGCTCTCGGCTCTCGTCCTCACGCATCCGCAGCGCGACCACGTGGGAGGAGCGGCGGAGGTGCTTCGCCGGCTCCACGTGGGGCAGGTGCTCGATCCCGACCTCGCGGCGACGGGACCGGAGCACGAGGAGGCGCTCCGCGCCGCAGACGCCGACGACGTTCAGGTCCGCGTCGTCAGGGCGGGCGCGACCTACCGCACCGGTGGGCTCGTGCTGCGGGCTCTGTGGCCCGCCGACGGGGGAACGCCGAGCGAAGACCCGAACCTCAACGCAGTCGTCCTGCTCGCCACCTACGACACGACGGACGTCTTCCTCCCGGCCGACGCCGAGTCCGTCGTCACCGCCCGGCTCGCCCTCCCGGAGGTCGAGATCCTCAAGGTCGCGCATCACGGCTCCGAAGACCCGGGGCTCGCAGGAGAGCTCCGGGAGCTCCGCCCTCGCGTCGCGATCATCTCGTGCGGCAGGGAAAACGACTACGGACATCCACGGGCCGAGACCGTCGCGACGCTGGAGAGCGCTCCGGGCCTGGCCATCTACCGAACCGACGAGGACGGACGCGTCGTGGTCGAGTCGGACGGCTCGCGCCTGACCGTGAGCACCGAGCGATAGATCGTGATGTCGATCATCTAGGGTGGCGACCGTGGCCGACGCTCCCGACAAGCCGGTCTACCTGCTCACCGGGAGCGACCGCCCGAAGGTCGACACGGCGATCGCGCGCCTGCGCAGCCACTTCGAGCCCGAAGCCATCGAGCACGTCTCTGCGCTCGATACCTCGGGAGACGACGCTGTCGGGCTCTGCAATGTGGGAAGCCTCTTCGGCGACGCCCGGCTTATCGTCGTCACAGAGGTCGACGGCGGCAAGCAGGGCGACGCAAGGCGCAAGGGAGGATGGAAGACCGCAGACGTCGAGGCGGTCACCACCTACCTCGAGAGTCCTGCGCCCACCACCGTCCTCGCGCTCGTGGCCGACGAGCTGAAGGCGAGCTCTGCGCTGTGGAAGGCATGTGCGAAGTCGGGTCGGGTGCTCGCCTTCGACGTCGTCAAGAAAGAGCTCCAGGCCTGGGTCGCCGAGCAGTTCCGTCAGCGAGGCGCCCGCGCGGAGCCCGATGCCGTCGCCGCGCTCATCCAGCTCGTGGGAGACGACCTGCGCGCGCTGAAGGTCGAGGTGGACAAGATCGCGACCTGGGCCGGGGACGAGCCGATCGGCCAGCGGGAAGTGGAGGCACTCGTGGCGCCGAATGCGGACGTTCCGATCTACGAGCTCACGGAGGCATGGTCGGTGCGCGACTCCGCTCGCGCACTCGCCGTGAGCGAGACGCTCTTCGAGCGCGAGTCCAAGCCGCGGCGGGATGTCGCGCCACGCCTCGCCGGCTCGCTCGCCGCCCATCTCGCCCGGCTCCGCGCGCTGAAGCGCCTCGCCTCCGAAGGTGTCAGCTCGAAGGAGGCCGCGACGCGGCTCAAGCTCAATCCGTTCTACGCGAGCAAGCTCTACCGTCAGGCTGAAGGCTTCTCGTCCGAGGAGCTCGACGACGCGGTTCTCCGGCTCGCCGAGCTCGACGGTGCGCTCAAGGGTCAGAGCAAGCTCGCGCCCGACCTCGAGGTGCAGCGGACGCTCGCGACTTTGGTGCGCAAGACTGGAAGTCCGCTAGCGCGGAGCTTCCAGTCGCGCGAACATCCCTGAAGCGCCCGCTCCGCGGGCGATCGCTGCTACTGACGAGCCGTATCGCGCGCCGGTCGCTACGCGGCGCGGGCGACGAGACGCGCCGCACGCGACTTCTTGCGCGCGGCCGTGTTCGCGTGCAGCGCGCCGCGCGTCGCTGCGCGGTCGATCGTCCGCACGAGCTCGCGATGCTCGGCCGAGGCCCGCTCCGCGTCGCCGTCCGAGACGGCGCTCTCGAGGCGCTTCGTCAGCGTCTTGATCGTCGACCGGTAGCGGAGATTCTCGAGCCGCTGCCGCTCCTGGATCCCGACGCGCTTGCGCTGTTGCTTGATGTTCGCCATTTGAAAGGAACGCCCGCTGGCGCGGGCCGGGCGATGGTAGCAGACCCCGCTGGGAGAATCGCAGCGCGCGATGGACTCGACACCGCCACCTGAGCAGCGTTCCGGCGCGGATCACAGCAGCCGCCGGATCGCGCGCTCGACTGCCGTGTTCTCGCTCGCCACGGCGATCTCGCGCGTGCTCGGGCTGGTGCGCGAGATGGTCAGCGCGTACTTCTTCGGCGTCACCGGCCTGATCAACGCGTTCACGGTCGCGATCCTGATTCCGAACGTCGTTCGCGCGCTCCTCGCCGACGCGGCGCTCTCGGGTGCGTTCGTGCCGGTCTTCAGCGAGCTGCTCGAGAAGGGCGAGCGCCAACGTGCGTGGCGGGTGGCCTCGACGCTCTTCTGGCTCACGCTGCTCGTCCTGGGTGGAGTCACCGCGCTCTTCATCCTGCTCGCGCCGCTCCTCATGCGCCCGTTCGGCGAGCCCGGCGGCGACTACGACCTCGCGGTTGGCCTCTCCCGCGTGCTGTTCCCGATCGTCGTCCTGCTCGGCCTCTCCGGGATCGTCGTCGGGATTCTCAACACGTACCACCACTTCGCCCTGCCGGCGCTCGCGCCCGTCGCCTGGAACGCGGTGATCATCGTCGGGCTTCTGCTCGGTGTTCCGCAGCTGGACGACGAGAGCGCGGAGCTCTACCTGTACGCCGGCGTGGTCGTCGTGGGCACGCTCGTCCAGCTGCTCCTACCGATCCCCTGGCTGCGTCGCCTCGACGGTCGGCTGACGATGGTCGTCGACTGGCGCGACCCGGCCGTCAAGCGCGTGCTCGTACTGATGCTGCCGGTGACGCTGACGATCGGCCTCGTGAACGTGAACTTCCTGGTCGACACGCTGTTCGCCTCGCGGCTGCTCGACCCGGAGCTCGCCCCCGCCGCAATCGACAAGGCCTTTCGCCTGTACATGCTCCCGCAGGGGATCTTCGCCGTCGCCGTCACGACGGTGCTCTTCCCGACGCTCGCGCGCTTCGCCGCGCGCAGCGACGTCGCGGGGCTCCGGCGGGTGCTCGACCAAGGGTTGCGCCAGATCGCCTTCCTCCTCGTGCCCGCCGGCCTGGTCTCGATCGTCCTCGCCGAGCCGATCGTGCGCCTCGTCTACCAGCGTGGCGAGTTCACCGCCGACGACACCGTGGTCGTCGCTCAGTGCCTGCAGGCGTTCTCGCTCGGGCTCGTCTTCAACGGCTGGATGCTGATCCTCAACCGAAGCTTCTACGCGGTGCAGTCGAACTGGGTGCCGACCGGGATCGCGCTCGGCGCGGTCGCGCTCAACGCAGTCCTCAACACGGTCTTCTACCGCCTCGGGATCTGGGGCATCCCGCTCTCGACGTCGACGGTGAACCTCGTCGCCGCCGGGGTGTTGCTCGTGATGATGCGCCGGCGGATCGGGCTCGAGCACGTCGGTGGCACGCTCGGTGTGGTTGCGCGAGTCGCGGCGGCCGGTGCCGTCGCCGCAGGGCTTGCGTTCGCGACCTGGTACGGCCTCGACGAGGTGCTCGGCCGCGGTCTGCTCGCGCAGCTCGTGTCGCTCGGCTCGGCGCTCGTGGTCGGCGGACTCGTGTACGTGGGGCTCGCCCGGGCGCTCGGGCTGCGCGAGCTCGAGACGTTGCTACTGTTGCGAGCCCGTTAGTGCGCAAGATCGGAATCCGCTGGCGCAGATTCCGGTCGCGCGAAAATCTCTGAAGGCGTCCGCTTCGCGGCCGCTGTCTCTGGTGGCATTAGCCTCTCCTGAGCCCATGCAGCAAGACCGCATTCGCAACTTCGCGATCATCGCGCACATCGACCACGGCAAGTCGACGCTTGCCGACCGCATCCTCGAGTTGACCGGCGCCGTCTCGAAGCGGGAGATGCGCGAGCAACTCCTCGACTCGATGGAGCTCGAGCGCGAGCGCGGCATCACGATCAAGGCGCAGGCGGTTCGCGTCGGCTGGAAAGGCCACCAGCTAAACCTCATCGACACCCCGGGCCACGTGGACTTCACGTACGAGGTCTCGCGCTCGCTGCAGGCGTGCGAGGGCGCGCTGCTCGTCGTCGACGCGGCGCAGGGGATCGAGGCGCAGACACTCGCCAATGCGTATCTCGCTATAGACGGCGGCCTCGAGGTCGTCCCGGCCGCGAACAAGATCGACCTCCCGCAGGCCGATCCCGACGGCGCCGCGAAGGAGCTCGGCGACCTGCTCGGCGAGGAGCCGGAGCGCGTGCTGCGGATCTCCGCGAAGACGGGCGTCGGCGTCCCCGAGGTGCTCGACGCGATCGTCGAGCGGATCTCGGCGCCGACGGGCGATCCCGACGCGCCGGCGCGCGCTCTGGTCTTCGACTCGTCGTACGACCAGTACCGCGGGGTCGTCGCCTTCGTCCGCGTCGTCGACGGCACGTTCTCGAGCCGCGAGCCGCTGCGGGCGATGGCGCAGGGAACGGAGTTCGACGCGGAGGAGATCGGCGTCATGGCGCCTGCGCGCGAGCCGATCGCATCGCTGTCGGCCGGCGAGGTCGGATACGTCATCACCGGGCTGAAGGACGTTTCGCGGCTGCGCGTCGGCGACACGCTCACCTCGCGCAGACGGCCTGCCGCCGAGCCGCTCCCCGGCTACCAGGACGTCAAGCCGATGGTCTTCGCCGGGATCTTCCCGACGGACTCCGACGACTACCCCGAGCTGCGCGACGCGCTCGAGCGGCTCAAGCTGAACGACGGATCGCTCTCCTACGAGCCGGAGACGTCGCAGGCGCTCGGGTTCGGCTTCCGCTGCGGGTTCCTCGGCCTTCTGCACATGGAGATCGTCCGTGAGCGGCTGGAGCGCGAGTTCGACCTCGACCTGCTCATAACGGCGCCGAACGTCGCCTATCGCGCGACCACGCGGACGGGCGAGCAGCTGGAGGTGCACAACCCCGCCGAGATGCCGCGCGAGCTCGAGGAGGTCGAGGAGCCGTACGTGAAGGCCTCCGTCATCGTCCCGAAGGACTACGTCGGCGCGGTCATGGAGCTCGCGAACGAGAAGCGCGGGAGCTTCGACCATCTCGAGTACCTGAGCGAGAACCGCGTCCTGCTGGTGTACGAGCTCCCCCTCGGCGAGATCGTCCTCGACTTCTACGACCAGCTGAAGTCGCGGACGCGTGGCTACGCGAGCTTCGACTACGACCTCGCCGGTTTCAAGCCGGGCGATCTCGCGCGCGTCGACATCCTCGTCGGCGGCGAGCAGGTCGACGCACTCTCGCTGATCATCCATCGCGACTTCGCCTACGACCGCGGTCGCCAGCTCGTCGAGCGCCTGCGTGCGGAGATCCCGCGGCAGATGATCGACGTTCCGATACAGGCGGCGATCGGCTCCCGGGTGATCGCCCGCGAGACGATCAAAGCGCGCCGCAAGGACGTGCTCGCGAAGTGCTACGGCGGCGACATCTCGCGCAAGCGCAAGCTGCTCGAGAAGCAGAAGAAGGGCAAGAAGCGCATGAAGCAGGTCGGCGGGGTGGAGGTGCCGCAGGAGGCGTTCCTCGCCGTGCTGAATCTCGACTCGGAACGGAAGCGCTCGTGATGAGCCACGTCCGGCATCTCTACGTGCACCTGCCGTTCTGCGCGCATCGCTGTGGCTACTGCGACTTCGTCACGGTCGTCGGGAAGTCCGGACAGCACGCGGCGTACGTCGACTCCCTCCTCGCGGAGCTCGAGCTGGAGCGGGCGCTGCTCGCGGGGGACGTCGAGACGATCTTCCTCGGCGGTGGGACGCCGACGTTCACCGAGCCCGCGGAGCTCGAGCGGCTGCTCGCGGCGCTTCCACGGGCGGAGGAGGTTACGGCCGAGGCCAACCCGGAGACGGTGACCGCAGAGGTTGCGGCCTTCCTCCGCGCGAACGGCGTGACACGCGTATCGCTCGGTGTGCAGAGCTTCCGGCCCCACCTGCTCGACGTTCTCGAGCGGCAGGCCTCGCCTGACGACGTTCGTCGCTCGGTGCGCCTCCTGCGTGACGCCGGCTTCGACAACGTCTCGTTCGATCTCGTCTACGGCATACCGGGCCAGACGGTCACCGACCTCGACGAAGACCTCGCGGACGCTCTCGCACTCGAGCCCCAGCATCTCTCCTGCTACGAGCTCGAGGCGAAGCCGGGCACGCGCTTCACGTTCACCCACGGCGACGAGCTCGCGCGCCAGGCCGACGCGATGGAGGGGTACTTCGAGCAGGTCGTCGACACGCTCACGGCGGCGGGCTACCGCTGGTACGAGACGGCGAACTTCTGTCTCGATCGGGAGCGGGCGGGCGGGCGCGACCTCCGCGCGCACCACAACCTGGGCTACTGGAGCGGGCGCGACTACCTCGGGCTCGGGATCGGCGCCGTGTCGACGGTTTCCGGCGAGCGCAGGCGCAACCTGCCGAGCCTGCCCCGGTACGTCGAGGCGCTCGAGCGGGGCGAGACGCCGCCGCGCGAGCTGGAGCCGATCGACCGTGAGACTCACATGCGCGAGCTCCTGCTCCTCGGCCTCCGGCTGGACGAGCCGGTCGCGCTCGCCGACGTCGGCGACGCCGTCGATCGAGACGCGCTGGCGCGCCTCGTCGGGCTCGGCCTCGTGGAGCTGGGCGCGAATGGACGCGGCGAGGAGCTGCGCCTCACCCGTCGCGGCCGCTTCCTGGGCGGCGGCGTCACGGCCGAGCTCCTCGCGCTTGCCCCCGACTAAGAGCCCGGTTCAGAATGAACACCGGTCGCCGGGGCCGTCCAGCGCGGCCCGGCGACATGGCTGCTCATTCTGAATCGGGCTCTAAGGCCGCGCCTACTCGACGAGCACCGCGACGCAGGGCTGGAAGCTCGCCTCCGGGTTGCAGAGAACGCCGGAGCCTCCCGTCGTGAACGGCGCCGGAGTGACGTCCTTCACGAAGTGTCCCCAGACCCAGCGCGTATTGCGGGACATGTCGATGTCCGGTGGCGGATCGTTCCCGGCGCCGACCGACGTGCCGTTCCCCTCGTCACAGGGATCCTCGGGTCGCCCGCCCTTCCAGGATCCGTTGATCGTCTCTCCGTACCCGGTCACGTAGAAGTTGCCGAAGCCGACGATCGGATACACCTCGTTGCCGGTGTCCGTGAACGAGTCGTAGGTCGTGAAGAACAGGGTCACGAGGCGCGGGTCGTCGCTGCGGAGCGTGTTCCCCTTGGGGTCGCCGTCCGGATCGCCGGCTGCACCGGAGCCCGTGCCGTCCCACGCGAAGGTCTCTTCCGTGTAGTCGTTGTTGTGCCGGTGCCAGTAGTTTCGACCCTTCACGTACCCGAACGCGTCGTCGCCCGGGCACTTCGGGTTGTTCGTCTTCGCGAAGATCCGGTCGTTGAAGCCCTGGATGACCTGGCTCGAGTTCCCCGTCTGCGTGAGCACGCAGCGAAACGGCGGCCAGGTGTCGAACGGCGCGGCCTTCGGGGTGACGAAGAACCCCGCGTTGCCCGGGCACAGCGGCGCGGTGTCGAACCTGTTCGCCGCGTACGCAGGCTGCTGGCAGCCGGTGAGGATCTCGGACTTGATGTTCGGGATCGTCGGATCGCAGTCGACGTACGCGCGCTGGCTGGAGTTGTCGCCGAGATTGAACGCGATCGGCGGCTCGTCCTGGTCGCGCGCGAGCCCTCCGGCCATCCCGAGGTCGAGGGCGTAGCAGCGCAACGCGCCCGCCGGCTGGCTGGCGGCGTCCTCGCCGGTCAGGAGGTCGTGGCCTATGAGCAGGTCGAGCGTGAGCGGGTCGCAGTCCCTGTCGACCGTCAGCCGGAGCCACTTCAGCGGCCCGGTTCGCTCGAGGTGACCCATGAACGAGCGCTGGACCGGGAAGTCGAGGATCTGAGCGGCCGTGGGCGGGACGCTGTCGCCTGCATAGCCCGAGCCGGTGAAGAAGAAGCTGCATGCGGGCGCGTACTCGGCGTCGGGGGCATTCGAGCACTCCGGGTGCCCGGGGACGCTGGTGCGGCGCAGCCGTACCTGGACCGCGAACGAGTTCTCGCGCGAGTCGAGAGCGATCAGCGGATTCGTGTCGAGCGTCGTCGTGCAGGTGACGTCACCGGGGCCGCCCGTGCAATCCATGTCCTGACCGACGCCGAACTGCGTCACGCAGACGTCGGCCGCGGACTCGCCGGTACGCACCTGGCAGTACCGCATCTCGACGTGGTCGGCGATACGGGTTTCGACGAGCTCGACCGGATCGCCGGGGACGTCCTCCTCGAGCGAGCCGATGTCGACGACGACGCTCAGTTGGACGGTGCACGAGCCCGGGATCGAGTTGAAGAAGCCGGTGGCCGGGCAGTCGGCGCTCTCCAGCCACGCATTCCGGAGATCGGGTGGGCCGCCGCCCACGTCGCCTTCCACGTGCCCTCGGATGAGATGGACGCCGGACGCGACGGTCTGCGTCTTCCCGCTGCCGTCGGCGTCGAAGCACTGCACCGCCGTTCCCGCGTCCCGGCAGAAGTCGTCGACGGACTTGCCGATCCAGGGCGCCTCCGTGTCGAGGCAGGGCGGCCCGGCAGGCGGAGTGCCCGCTCCGCACCTCGGGCGAACGCTCGTCGCGACGACGACGCCGGTCTGCGGTCTGACGTGGAAACTCGCCCACGAGCCTGTGGGGTTCGCGGTCGACGGACCGCTCGTCCACTGTCCGAGCCCGGGCGGCGCATCGACGATGCACGTCGGGTCGGCGTTGCTGCAGATGTGCTGGAGCGGCTCGACGGCGAGGATCTGCTTCGAGGTGCCCTCCTCGTCGTAGAAGATCACGGCTGCCGACAGCGGCTGAGGGAGTCGCACTGCGATCGGGAGCAAGCCTGTGAGTCCGGCAACCTCTTCGATCTGCACGCGCGCCTTGCGCTTGATGTCCGGGAAGAGCGGAAGGACCCGCCACAGCAGCGGCGTGTCCTTTTCCGTCGCCTTCACGTCCAGGACTTTCGATTCGCACACCGGTCCGAGAGGATCCGAGAAGTCCGGCGCAGGGAAGTTCCCGTTCCACCACGAAGCCTGGTTCAGGCTCGTGTAGATCTGATCTGCCCCGACGCCGCCCAGCTGCGGATTGTGGGGGCTCGCGACGATCGCGCCGTCGGCCGCCGTGTGGGCCCCGACGTACGTGCGCGCCTCCGCCTCGATGTTGGAGTCGACGTCGGCTCCGCACGGGAACCCCCAGACGCCGCCTCCCGCGAAGGCCGCAGCGTCGACCTTCGTCTGCAGGTGGCGCGCGTGCGTGTACCAGTTTCCGATCGAGAGGACGATCGCGCCGAGCGCAAAGAGCGTGGGGAGGAGCAGGGCGAAGAGCACGACGACTTGACCGCGCTCGTCGCGCACAGGCTGGCGGCAACCCCCATTGCCCCTTTCCCCCATCACTCGTCCTCCCCCGGACGTCGAGTCGCATTGTGCGCCTGTTTTCGCCCGCTGTGAAGCCCTGGTGTCCGCGGGACCCGCGGCTACCATCGGAATCGGGATGCAGCTGACCCCACGGAAGCGCGAGATCCTGCGCCGCGTCATCGAGGAGCACGTCGCCACCGGCCAACCGGTCGGATCGCGCGTGCTCGTGGAGCGCTCGGGCCTCGGCGTCTCGCCGTCGACCGTGCGGGGAGAGCTCGCCGAGCTCGAGGCGCTCGGTCTGCTGACCCATCCACACACCTCTGCAGGCCGGACGCCGACCGAGAGCGGCTACCGGATCTACGCCGAGGAGCTCGTCGACGGGCTCGAAGGCCGCCCGGACGAGCTCGGCGTCGACCTGCGCACGATGCGCGACGAGATCGAGCAGGCGCTGCGCACGACGACCGAGATGCTCTCCGATGCGACCCGGCTCCTCGCGCTCGTCTCGGCGCCCTCCCTCGAGACCGCCTCGATCCGTCACATCGAGGTGCTCAGGCTCCAGCCGACGAGCGTCATGGTCGTCGTCATCACCTCGACCGGTGGCGTGACGAAGCGGGTGTTCCGCCTCGTCGAGCCGGTCGATCCCGGACTCGTCGCCTGGGCGGGTGCCTACCTCGAGGATCAGCTCGTGGGCACGCGCCTCGGGTCGAGTGCGGTACGCCGCCGCCTCGAGGCTCCGGAGCTGGCTCCGCGCGAGCGCGCATTCCTCGCGCTCATCGGCCAGACGCTCCTCGACGTGGGTGGCGAGTCGGGGCCCGAGGTCTTCGTCGGCGGCGCAGCCGGCCTCGTCGAGGGCGCGCGGATCGAGGAGGTCGAGGCGACGATGCGCCTCGTCGAGCTGCTCGAGCGTCGTGCCGCGGTACTCGCGCTGGTGTCGGAGGCGCTCGAGCCGCAGCGTCCCGTCGTCCACGTCGGGCCGGCGGTGGCCGGGGCCGAGCTTCACGCGGTCTCGCTCGTCGGAGCGACCTACGGGATTCGCTCGACCCCGCTCGGCGCCGTGGGTCTCGTCGGCCCCTTGCGCATGGACTACGAGAAGGCGATCCGGACGGTGCGCGCGGCCGCGTTCGAGCTCTCGCGTTTCGTCGAGGACGTCTACGAAGACGCCTGACGATGGCTCTGACGGAGGCGGACTACTACGAGCTGCTCGGCGTCCCGCGCGGCGCGAGCGACGCCGAGATCAAGCAGTCCTTCCGCGCGCTCGCGCGTGAGCTTCATCCCGACGTGTCGAGCGAGCCCGACGCGGAGCGCCGTTTCCGCGACGTCGCCGAGGCGTACGAGGTGCTCTCCGACCCTGAGCGCCGCGCGCTCTACGACCGCTATGGCAAGTCGGGCCTCAAGCGCGGTGGCTACGAGGGCTTCTCCGACTTCGGAAGCGTCGCGGACATCTTCGCCGCATTCTTCGGCGAGGACCTGCTCGGTGGCGCAGGGGGCCGGCAGCGCTCGCAGCGCGGCGGCGACGTGCAGGCCGTCGTCGAGATCGAGCTGGAGGACGCGTTCTCCGGAGCGTCGGTGGTCGCCCCTCTCGACGTCGCCCTCCCCTGTGGGCGCTGTGAGTCGACGGGAGCCGAGCCCGAGACGGCGACGCGCAGATGTCCCACGTGTGCGGGCGCCGGAGCGGTGCGCACCGTCTCGCAGAACATCTTCGGGCAGTTCGTCCAGCAGCGAACCTGCCCCGACTGCGGTGGCGCGGGCGAGGTGCTCGAGCGTCCATGCGCCGATTGCAATGGCGAGGGCCGGGTCGTCACGAGGACGCAGCTCGAGATCGATGTCCCGAAAGGCATCCACGACGGGCAGCAGATTCGCGCGCGGGGCGAGGGTCACGCGGGGTTCCGGAGCAACGAGCGCGGGAACGCGTTCGTCGTCGTGCGCGTGCGACCCGATCCTCGCTTCGTGCGCGACGGGGACGACCTGCACACCGCTGTGCGCCTGACCATGATGGACGCTGCGCTGGGAACGACCGCGACGGTCGCGTCGCTCACGGGCGATCTCGAGGTCGAGGTGACGCCCGGCACGCAGCCCGGCGAGGTGCGGGTGCTCTCGGGCGAGGGAATGCCGTCGCTGCGCGGGTCGCGCCGCGGATCGCTCTTCGTCCGTCTGGACGTCGCGGTTCCGACGCAGCTCGACGACGAGCAGCGCCGTCTGCTCGAAGATGTCGACCGAACGCTCGGCCCCGACGCCTATGCGTCGAGGTCCGACGGGGACGAGGGCTTTTTCAGTCGCCTGAAGAGCGCGCTGCGCTGAGCGGGCTCCGCAGGGTCGCGCTGCGGGTTCCGCACGGCGACGTCGAGGTTGCGACCGCGTGGCTCCTCGAACGGTTTCCCGACGGACTCGAGGAGCAGTCCTTCGGCGAGGGAGTGGAGCTCGCCGTCTTCACCGACGACGCCGGCGAAATCGTCGTCCGCGACGCCTTCGCGGATGTCCGCTCCGAGCCCGTCGCGGCGGGATGGGAAGACCGCTGGAAGGAGTTCCATCGTCCGGTGCGCGCCGGCGGGCTCTGGATCGGCCCGCCGTGGTCGCCTGCGCCGTCCGGTGAGCCCACCGTCGTCGTCGATCCCGGGCGGGCGTTCGGCACGGGGGCGCACCCGACCACGCGGGCCTGCATCGAGCTGCTCGCGCGGCTCGGCCGCGGGAGCCTGCTCGACGCCGGCTGCGGTTCAGGAGTCGTCGCGATCGCCGCCGCTCGGCTCGGATTCGATCCCGTATACGCCGTCGACCTCGACGCGGACGCGGTCGAGGTTGCGGCGTCGACTGCACACGCGAATCGCGTCGCCATCGACGTTCGCCCAGCCGACGTGCTGCGCGACCAGCTGCCTCGCACGGACGTCGTGGTCGCCAACATCGAGCTCGCCGTCGTCGAGCTCGTTCTCGGGCGACTGGACGCACCCGTCGCCGTCACGTCCGGCTACCTCGAGTCCGAGACCCCGGGCGTCTCGGGCTGGACACGCGTCGACCGGCTCGAGCTCGAGGGCTGGGCCGCAGACATCCTGTCCAGTACGGCATAAGCTAGCCCTCGATGGCGACCTTCTCCGTGCGCTTCCTGGGCTGCAAGGTGTCGTATGCCGACGCGCAGGCCGTGCGCGAGCGCCTCCTCGCCGACGGCCACCGCGAGGTCGCGGCCGCGGGCGACGTCGCGGTCGTCAACACGTGCTGCGTCACGCACGAGGCCGTCTCGAAGTCGCGCCAGGCGGTCTCTCGCGCGGCTCGGACCCACGGCCAGGTGTACGTCACCGGCTGCGCTGCGAACCTTCGCACGGCCTTCGAGCACGCAGCACCGAACGTCTCGGTCATCGCGAGGCCGAGCGAGGACGTGCCCGACGCAGTCGCAGGTGACGTCGGCGCGATCGGCTGCGTGCAGGCCGACGCGGGGCTGGACCGGACGCGAGCCTTCGTAAAGATCCAGGACGGCTGCTCGTTCTCGTGCGCGTTCTGCATCATCCCGCTCGTCCGGGGAGCGACGCGTAGCCGTTCGGCGGGAGCCGTGCTGGCCGAGATCGCGCGCCGTGTCGGCCAGGCGCATCGTGAGATCGTACTCACCGGCGTCAACCTCGGCTGCTTCCGCGACCGCAGCGCCGGCTACGCGCTGCCGCGGCTCATACGTGAGGCCGGCTCGATTCAGGGTGTTGAGCGCTTGCGTCTCTCCTCGATCGAGGTGAATCACCTCACGGACGATCTCGTCGCTGCGCTGCGAGAGACGCCGACGGCGTCACGCCACCTCCACGTCCCGCTGCAGTCGGGCGATGACGGCATTCTTCGCGCGATGGGCCGCCGCTACTCCGCTGCGCAGTACCTCACGAAGCTCGACTCGCTGGACGACTTCAACCTGACCGCGGACGTCATTGTCGGCTTCCCGGGCGAGGACGAGGCGGCGTTCACGCGCACGCTGGAGGTGATCGGCGAGGCGGGCATCTCGCGCGTCCACGCTTTCCCGTACTCGCCGCGACCGGGAACCGCAACGGCAGCCGCCGACACCGTTCCGCTCGAGGTGAAGAAGGAGCGGAGCGCGCGGCTGCGCGCGCTGTCCGACGAGCTGTCGACGCGTCGCTGGACGTCGCGGCTGGGCTCGACCGATCGCGTTCTCGTCGACCGGCCGGGTCGAGGGTACGGGGACGACTACACGCCGTGGCTCCTCGACGGCGAGGTCGGTCAACTCCTTCGTGCCCGCGCCGTCGGAGTCACCGAGGAGGGCATCCTTGCCGTCGCCGCCTGAGAGCTGCCTGTTCTGCCGGCTCGTCGCCGAGGGCGAGCACGTCCACGCGGCCGACGGGTTCGTCGCGATTCGCGACATCAACCCGATCGCGGAGACGCACCTGCTCGTGCTGCCCGCTCGCCACGTCGACACGTTCCGCGACATCGACGCGTTCCCCGACGACGAAGCCGGCAGGATGCTGCGCTTCGTCGCGGACACGGCGTCCGCCGCGGGCCTCGACGACTACAAGGTGCTCGTGAACGTCGGCGAGGGCGGCGGGCAGACCGTCTTTCACCTCCACTGGCACGTCCTCGGTGGCCGCTTCGACACGGGCAAGCTGGCGCGCGCGGTCGAGCTGGAGACAGGTTGAGTCTCATCGCCCGCATCGAGAGTGAGCTCAAGGAGGCGCGCCTTGCGCGCGACGAGGACCGGCGCGACGCGTTGAGCCTCGTCTTGAACGCACTGCAAGGCGCGCAGAAGGAGCTGCAGCGCCCGCTCTCCGACGACGAGGAGCTACAGGTGCTCCAGCGAGAGCGCAAACGGCGCGGCGAGGCGGCCGAAGCGTTCCGCGCGGCGGGTCGCGAGGAGCAGGCCGAGGACGAGGAGTACGAGCTCGAGATCCTCGAGGAGTTCATGCCCGAGCCGATGTCGGAGGAGGAGATCGAGGAGATCATCGACGACGTCATCTCCCAGGTCGAGGCGACGAGCATCCGGGACATGGGTCGGGTGATGGCCGGCGTCATGCACCAGGTCTCCGGGCGTGCGGACGGCTCGACCGTGTCGCAGCTCGTCAAGGAGAAGCTCGCCTGACCAAGGTCGTCGGGGCGAGGTAGATCTCGCCCCTACACTCAGGTCGAATGCAGCAGGTTCTCGACGTTTCGAACGAGGTTGCGGCCGAGCTAGCCGGGGTGGAGGACGGCGTCCTCGACGCGCTGCGCGAGCGGCTCCACTGCACCATCGCGCTGCGCGGCAACCGCCTGACGCTCGGGGGCGACGACGAGCAGGTCGTCGCCGCACGCGCAGTCGTCGAGGAGCTCGTCGAGCTGGTGGAGGGCGGCCACGAGATCGGGCCCGACACGGTCGGCGCCGTGCTCGCCGCGCTCGATCAGGTCGAGGACGTGCGCGAGGTCTTCGACGACGTCGTCTGGCACCACCGCGGCAAGAACATCACGCCGAAGACGGTGAACCAGAAGCGCTACGTCGACGCTATCCGCGGCTCGACCGTGACGTTCGGCATCGGCCCCGCCGGCACCGGAAAGACCTACCTCGCGATGGCGCTCGCCGTCTCGGCGCTCTCCGAGGGCGCGGTCGGCCGCGTGATCCTCACGCGCCCCGCGGTCGAGGCGGGCGAGCGGCTCGGCTTCCTGCCCGGAGACATGCTCGCGAAGGTCGATCCGTACCTGCGTCCGCTCTACGACGCGCTCTACGACATGCTCGACGCGGAACGGCTTGCGGGGTACATGGAGCGCGGGACCGTCGAGGTGGCGCCGCTCGCGTTCATGCGCGGGCGCACGCTCAACGACTCCTTCGTCGTCCTCGACGAGGCACAGAACACGACGCCCGAGCAGATGCAGATGTTCCTGACGCGGCTCGGCTTCGGCTCGAGGATGGTCGTCACGGGGGACATCACCCAGATCGACCTGCCACGCGAGCAGGCGTCGGGCCTCATCCAGGTGCGCGACATCCTCGCCGGCATCGACGGGATCGGGTTCGTCGAGTTCGGCAACGAGGACGTCGTCCGGCACAAGCTCGTGCAGCGGATCGTGGAGGCGTACAAGCGCCACGCCGAGGAGACCGGCACGGCGCGCCGCCGGTGATCACGGTCGAGACCGACAACCGAAGCGGCGAATCGGTCGATTGCGACGCCGCGGAGGCGCTCGCCGTCCGCGTCGTGACGGCCGAGGGCGTGACCGACGGCGAGCTCGGAATCGCGTGGGTCGGAAGCGACGAGATGCGGACGCTCAAGCGCGAGCACCTCGGGATCGACGAGACGACGGACGTCCTCTCGTTTCCGCTCGACGGCCGCGACGAGCTTCCGGACGGGGAGCCCCGCGCTCTGGGCGATGTCGTCCTCTGCCCCGAGGTCGCCGGAGGAAGCTGGCGCGAGCCGCTCGTGCATGGGCTCCTCCACCTGCTCGGCTACGACCACGGTGAGGAGATGACCGCGCGAGAGCGGGCGCACGTCACGCAATGAGCACCACTCGCCTACGGCTCGTCGTCGCGGGGGAAACCCTGTTTCCCCCGCGTGCCCCCTTCTCTTGGAGAACGTGGGGAACCTCCCGGTTCCCCACACCCCTCCACGCTCATAGTGCAACCAAGGTTGCCCTATGAGCAGGCAGCCGTCGACCTCGCTCTTCCAGAGCTTCAACTTCGCCGCGGAGGGGATCGTCCACGCCGTGCGGACGCAGCGGAACCTCTGGATTCACTTCGCCGTCGCGGTCGCCGTTCTCGTGGCGGCGATCGGGTTCGGCGCGACGAAGCTCGAGCTCGCCGTGCTCCTGCTCGCCATCACGTTCGTGCTCGTCGCGGAGCTCGTGAACACGGCGGTCGAGGCTGCCGTCGATGTGGCATCGACCTCGTTCGACCCGATGGCCAAGATCGCGAAGGACATCGCCGCCGGCGCCGTTCTCATCGCCGCGCTGAACGCCGTCGCCGTCGGCTACCTCGTGTTCTCCGGCGAGGTCGCGACGCGCAGCTCGCGCTTCCTGACACGACTCTCCGACGCGCCCGCCGAGCTGACGCTCGTCGCGCTCGCGGTCACGGTGATCCTGGTCATCGCCGTCAAGGCGTATACCGGACGCGGCACCCCGTTGCGCGGCGGGCTTCCGTCCGGGCACGCGGCCGTCGCGTTCGCGGGGTGGATGGCGGTGACGCTCATCCTCGAGGACTCGTCGCAGCGATTCCTCATCTCCTCCGTGACGTTCATCATGGCCTTGCTCGTGGCCCAGACTCGTGTGGAATCCGGAGTGCACTCCTCGTCGGAAGTGGCGTCTGGTGCCCTGCTCGGTGCGCTCGTCACGCTTCTTCTCTTCCAGGTGTTCGGTTGACCGATCAGGAGCTGCTGGCTCTCGCCGACGCGGCCGCCGCGCGTGCGTACGCGCCGTACTCGAGCTTCAACGTCGGTTGTGCCGTGCTGGCGCGGGACGGGCGCGTGATCGAGGGCGTGAATGTAGAGAATGCCTCCTATCCCCTGGGCGTCTGCGCCGAACGGACGGCGTTCTCGCGTGCCGTCGCCGAGGGTTTCCGCCCGGGGGACTTCGCTGTCGCCGCAGTCACCGCGTCGCCGTGCGGCGGCTGCCGCCAGTGGCTCCTCGAGATGGGTGTCGACCGCGTCGTCTTCCGCAACGGCGGTCGCGTCCTCACGCTGACGCCGAGCGAACTCCTGCCCGAGTCGTTCGACAGCGGCGATCTCGAGTGAGGCACGCACGGTGGAGTGGTCGGTGCACTTTCGGCGCTGTCCCGTGTCCCATGGGTACGGATTCCGGCGATATGCTCGCAGTGGGTGGTGGGCCGGGGTGCCCCGGAAGTAGGTATCCGTGAAAAGTGGCTTCGTGGCAGTCGCCGGTCGCCCGAACGTCGGCAAGTCGACGCTCGTGAACGCGCTTTGCGGCGAGAAGGTCGCCATCACGTCGAAGGTGCCGAACACGACTCGCCGTCGGCTCTTCGGCGTGGCACACGGCGACGACTATCAGCTCGCGCTCGTCGACCTCCCGGGCTTCCAGCGCCCGATGGACGCGCTCACGCAGCGCATGCAGCAGACCGTCGACGCGTCGTTCGAGGACGTAGACGCTGTGCTTCTCGTCGTCGATGCACGCGCCCACATCGGCGCAGGCGACCGCTTCGTCGCGCGCCGCGTGTTCGGTCTCGGCAAGCCGGTGATCATCGCGCTGAACAAGGTGGACCGGCTGAAGCCCGCGCACATCGCGATGCAGATGAAGGCGGCGGCCGTGCTCGGCGACTTCCACGCGCTCCATCCCGTGAGCGCGAAGACGAAGGAGGGCGTCGGCGAGCTTCGCAGCGATCTGGTGTTCCTGCTTCCCGAAGGCCCCGCGTACTTCCCGGACGAGCAGAAGACGGATCTCTCGCTCGAGGAGCGCATCTCGGAGGTCATCCGCGAGAAGGCGCTCCACCTCACGCGCGAAGAAGTACCGCACGCGCTCATGGTCGAGGTGGACGAGGTCGAGGATCGGCGGCTCCACGCGGTGATCTACGTGGAGACGGAATCGCAGAAGGGAATCCTGGTGGGCAAGAAGGGCGCGATGATCCGTGAGATCGGCACGCGCGCGCGTCCGGAGGTGGAGGCGTTCGTCGGGCATGCCGTCTTTCTCGAGCTCCAGGTCAAGGTGCGCCCGAAGTGGCGTCGCGACCCGAAGATGCTCGAGCGCATGGGCCTCTGAGAAGACGCGCGCGCTGGGCAGGACACGCGGGACTACACTCGCAGCGTGGCCAAGGCTCCTGCGCTCGTCGGTGGCTTCGAGCTTCCGTCCGGCCCGCGGCTTCCGCGTGTGGGCTCCGTCGACGCCGTTGCGCTCGAGGAGCGCGCCGCGACGCTCGCGAAGCGTTCGATCAAGCGCGAGTCGAAGGTGCAGGCGCTCGAGCTTGCGATCCGGATGATGGACCTGACCACGCTCGAGGGGCAGGACACGCCTGGCAAAGTCGCGGCTCTGTGCGCCAAGGCGATGCGGCCGGATCCCGTCGACCCGTCCGTACCTTCGGTCGCAGCCGTGTGCCTGTACCCGAGCCTCGTCGGCGTTGCGAAGGAGCGTCTGGCGGGCAGCGGCGTCAAGGTGGCATCGGTCGCGACCGCGTTCCCGTCGGGCCAGTCGCCGACGGAGCTCAAAGTCGCCGAAACGCGCGCGGTCGTCGAACTCGGTGCCGACGAGATCGACATGGTGATCGACCGCGGTGCGTTCCTCTCGGGCCGGTATGCGAAGGTCTTCGACGAGATCGTGCGCGTGAAGGAGGTCTGTGGCGAGGCGCACCTGAAGGTGATCCTCGAGACGGGCGAGCTCGGGACGTACGACAACGTCCGCCGCGCGTCGCTGATCGCGATCGCCGCCGGCGCCGACTTCATCAAGACGTCGACTGGCAAGGTGAGCCCTGCCGCGACGCTCCCGGTGACGCTCTGCATGATGGAGGTCGTCCGCGACGTGTACGCCGAGACGGGGCACATCGTCGGCATCAAGCCCGCGGGCGGTATCCGTGCGTCCAAGCAGGCGATCCAGTACCTCGTGACGCTGTACGAGACGCTCGGGGCGCAGTGGATGACGCCCGATCTCTTCCGCTTCGGCGCGTCCTCGCTCCTCAATGACGTGCTGATGCAGCTCCGCAAGGAGAAGACGGGGCGCTATCAGTCCGGCGATTACTTCACGATCGACTGATGGCCCAGGTCGAGAAGCGAGCCTCGAACGTTCCCGCCGCCTTCGAGTGGGAGTACGCGCCGGCACCCGAGGCGCGCGACATCGTCCAGATCCGCGAGCGGTACGGGCTATTCGTGGGCGGGGAGGAGGTCGACCCGCGCACGGGTAAGTGGTTCCCGTCGATCTCACCGTCGACCGAGGAGTCGCTGTTCGAGGTTGCGCTCGCGGGCGAGGAGGACGTCGCGCACGCAGTCGACACCGCGCGCGGTGCCTTCGAGAACGGCTGGTCTGCGCTCGCGCCCGCGGAGCGCGCGAAGTACCTCTTCCGCCTCGCGCGCCTGATCCAGGAGCGCTCGCGGGAGCTCGCGGTCGCGGAGTCGCTCGACGGCGGCAAGCCGATTCGCGAGTCGCGCGACGTCGACGTCCCGCTCGCCGCGGCCCACTTCTTCTACTACGCAGGGTGGGCGGACAAGCTCGAGTACGCCTTCCCGAACCGTACGCCGCGACCGCTCGGTGTAGCTGCGCAGATCATCCCCTGGAACTTCCCGCTGCTCATGCTCTCGTGGAAGATCGCGCCGGCGCTCGCGTGCGGCAACACCGTCGTGTTGAAACCGGCCGAGACGACCCCGTTGAGCGCGATGATCTTCGCGGACATCTGCCGGCAGGCCGAACTTCCGCCCGGTGTCGTCAACCTCGTCACCGGCGATGGGTCGACCGGTGCGCATCTCGTCCGCAACGAGGGGATCGACAAGCTCGCCTTCACAGGCTCGACCGAGGTCGGGAAGCTGATCATGCGCGAGCTCGCCGGCCGTGACGTGAGGATGACGCTCGAGCTCGGCGGCAAGGCCGCGAATATCGTGTTCGACGACGCCGCGCTCGACCAGGCGGTCGAGGGCATCGTCAACGGGATCTACTTCAACCAGGGGCACGTGTGTTGCGCGGGCTCGCGGCTCCTCGTGCAGGAGTCGATCTACGAGCCGCTGCTGGAGAAGCTCAAGCGCCGGCTGTCGACCTTGCGGGTCGGCGATCCGCTGGACAAGAACACCGACGTCGGCGCGATCAACTCGAAGGCGCAGCTCGAGAAGATCCGCGAGCTCGTCGCGAGCGGGGAGGCGGAGGGCGCCGAGATCTACCAGCCGTCGTGCGACCTGCCCGAGCGCGGCTACTGGTTCGTGCCGACGCTCTTCACGAACGTCGCGCAGAGCTACCGGATCGCGCAGGAGGAGATTTTCGGGCCCGTGCTGTCCGTTCTCACGTTCCGGACTCCTGAGGAGGCCGTCGAGAAGGCGAACAACACGCCGTACGGCCTGTCCGCCGGGGTCTGGACCGAGAAGGGGTCGCGGATCCTGTGGATGGTCGAGCGCCTGCGCGCCGGCGTCGTCTGGGCGAACACGTTCAACCGCTTCGATCCGACCTCACCCTTCGGCGGCTACCGCGAGTCGGGCTTCGGCCGCGAGGGCGGCCGCCATGGCCTCGAGCCCTACCTGAGGTTCGACGAGTGATCGCGACGAGCCGCGCCACCATCACTTCCCCACCCTGGGTGGGGAGTGTGACCACCCTCCACCCGGCGTCGAGCCTACTGCGGAATGCGCGACACGGGACACACGGCTTCGAGCCGAGTGAGCGCACGTTCGCCCACAGCACGCACGCGGAGTGCTGGCCATGAGCCGGCTTTCCGTGAAGAAGACGTACAAGCTCTACGTGGGCGGCGCGTTCCCGCGCTCCGAGTCGGGGAGGACGTTCGACGCGGACGGGCACAACGTCGCCCGCGCGTCACGAAAGGACGTGCGCGACGCCGTGCGTGCCGCCCGCGCCGCGCTTCCGGCCTGGTCCGGCATGACCGCGTACAACCGCGGCCAGATCCTGTACCGGCTCGCCGAGATGATGGAAGCGCGCTCGTCCGATCTCGAGAGCGCGTCGACGGGCCGCGACGAGGTCGAGGCGGCGATCGATCGCACCGTCTGGTACGCGGGTTGGGCGGACAAGCTCGCACAGGTCATCGGCAGCTCGAACCCTGTCGCAGGGCCGTACTTCGACTTCACGATCCCGGAGCCGACCGGCGTCGTGGCGATCGTGGCTCCCACGGAGCCGCCGCTGCTCGGGATCGTCTCGCGGTTGCTCCCCGCGCTCGTCGGCGGCAACACCGTGGTGATCCTCGCGCAGGATCAGCATCCGGTGGCTGCGGTCGAGCTGTCCGAGGCGCTGGCCACGTCGGATTTCCCGCCCGGGTCTGTGAACGTCCTCACCGGCTTCGCCGACGAGCTTGCGCCGTGGTTGGCCGGGCACATGGACGTCAACGCGATCGACCTCACGGGCATCGCCGGCGACACGACCGAGCTCGAGCGCACGGCGGCGGAAAACGTCAAGCGCGTCGTCCGCTCGAGCGTCGATGCGCAGAGTCCCTGGGAGATCGCGGCCTTCCTCGAGCTGAAGACCGTCTGGCACCCGATCGGCCTCTGACCCGACTCGAGCCGCAGCGCAGCGGCGACCGTTACGATCGCGCACGTGCGAGAGCCATTGGCCGCGTTCATGCTGGAGCGAGATGCAGGCGAGCGTCTGGTGTTTGGTGAGCTGACGATCCTCGTTCGCGTGTCGTCCGAGGAGAGCGGTGGCGCTTTCACGCTCTTCGAGGAAGTTCCTCCGCTTGCCGACACGCCGCTGCATGTCCATCGCGACGAGGACGAGCTCTTCTACATCCTCGAGGGCGACCACGTCATCCGCGTGGGTGAGGAGGAGTTCACGGTCGGGCCGGGAGACATCGTCTTCGCCCCGCGTGGCATCCCGCATTCCCAGCGACGCGTGGTTCCGGGCGAAGGTCGAGAGCTCGTTCTGACGGCGCCGGGGGGCTTCGAACGATTCTTTCGCGAGCTGGCGGGAGCCCACACTGAGGGATCGCTCGGTCCGGAGGCCTACGCCGCGGCGTCGGAGCGTTTCGGAGTCACCTGGCTGGGCTGAGATCGCCTCAGCCGAGCGTCGCGTAGACCGCCTGGCGGAAGCTCGCACCCACCGGCTCGTTCGCCAGCACCCAGACGACGAGCGGCCTGCCACGCGCGTAGTGCACCGAGATGTAGTCGCCGAGCATGCGGCCCGACGTCGTGTCGGGCATCCACTGCAGAGGCATCGACTGGGCCGACAGTCGCCGGGGCACCGCCCAGGTGCCGGGAGCGCCGGGCGAGACGGTGAGCTCGACGTCGATGCCCGCGGCCCTCGAGCGCATGTAGGCGATGGCGACGCGTCCTGTCGCGACGTCGATCCCTATCGCCGGGAGAACGGCGTTGCGCCCCCGCGTCACCGCGACGGGAGGGCTCCACCGTGCGCCGTCTGCCGAGGTGGCCACGAAGACCGCGTTGCTCGTCGCACCGGGCGACGCGCAGTCGTGCCACGTCGCCCAGAACCGACCCGTCGCGTCGACCTCGGCCGAGGGCAGCGGGAACGCGCGGAAGTCACGGATCCTGCAGCCTCCGTCGACCGGCGCGAGGCGCACCGGCGCACCCCAGGTCGCGCCGCCGTCCGCTGAACGTGAGGCTGCGATCGCGAACTGTCCGGCCTGCAACAGGTAGACGACGACGAGATCGCCGTTCGCGCGGATCGCAGGGAAGACACCGACTCCGCCTCGCGCTCCGAGGTCGACCGGAGCGGACCACGTGAGACCACCGTCGTCCGACCAGGTCACCGCCAGCATGTCGCGATCGGCGGAATGGGTGTACACGAGGTAGCAGCGGCCGAAGAAAGGCGACGAGGCGCCGTTGTCGCACGCGAGCCAGTTCTTGTCGAATGCGATCCCTTCCGCAACGCGCTCCTCGAGCGCCGTGAGCGCGCTATCCCAGGCGAGGCCGTCGGACGCGCGGTTGATCGTGAGCCGCGTCGTCGTGCCTTCGACGGCCAGCGTCGAGATGAGCCACGTCGCGTGGGCGGCGTCGTACGCGACGACGGGATCGCTCGCTCGCGCGTTCGTTCCCGGCGGGAGACTCGCCACGGTGAGGCCGGGGAGGAGTCCGCTTCGCCAGGAGGCGCCGTCGTTCGTCGTCACCGAGAACCCGACGTTCGAGGCCGCACCGTCGAACCGTCGACCGACCTGGAACGTCGCCACCGTCGTTCGGCCGAAGGTGAAACTGTCGGGCTCCACCTCCGTCTCGTGCTGCGCGCCGTCGCCTCGATAAGGGTCACGCGAGAGCCGCCGTCCGACGAGCTCGCAGTCGCTCGCGACGATGTCGGGGAGGTCGGCGTTCACGACGTCGAGGCCGGTCCCGCAGCGCACGGCGTCACGTGCACCGTCGTAGGACGCGGCGATCAGATCGTTGCCTGGACCTGCGTCGTGCATGTCGCGAGCCGGACCGCCCTGCAGGAAGTCCGCACCGCTGCCCGACCGCAGCAGGTCGCGTCCGCCGAGGCCTCGCACGACGTCGGCCCGTGGAGTTCCCGTGAGCCGATCGTCTCCCGGCGTGCCTTCGATCGTTCGCGCGCTCGCGACGGCGACGGAGGCCAGCACGCCGACGAGGACGAGAGTGAGAACACGCATCGTCTGGCTGAGACGTGCGGTGTCACTCCCGGTTTGCACGTCGCCGACTACGATCCCCTTCCGTGTCCAAGCTAAGCCAGGCGATCGCGGAGGGCGACGGCATCTCGTTCGTCGTCGAGGTGTCGGATTCGCCCAGTGCGCTTTCCGCCGAGAAACAGGGCGCTGACGCGCTCGCGGCGCTCACGAACGCGAACGCGGTACGTGTCTCGTCGGCGCTTCCGTTCCTCCACCTGGGGCGGATGTTCGACGCCCAGGGCTCGGCCGCGGACGCGGTCGTCATCAAGCCCGATCTCGCGATGTGGGACGAGGCGCATGCGTTCGGTCTCGAGTGTGTGGTGCGTGTATGGGAGTCGGCCGACCTCGAGCGTTCGCTGCGCTACTTCGACCCGGAGGTCTTTCTCCTGTCCGTCCCCGAGGACGCCGACGACGACCCGCTTACGGTCCTGCTCGAGCTGCTCCACGACGTTCCCGCGGGCAAGCTCGCCATCGCCGAGCTCCACGATGCGACGCCGGAGGACGTCTCCGAGCTCGAGCGATCCGGCGTGGACGCGGTGCTCGTCTCGCCGAGCGCGCTCACGACGTTGATCCAGACCCACCCTAGGGCGGTCTGACGCTTACAGCACGGCCTCGAGGAATCTGCTCGTTTCCGCACGCTGCGGGTTGTTGATGACCTGTGCCGGTGGGCCTTGCTCGATGATCTGGCCCTCGTGAACGAATGCCATGCGCGACGCAACCTCGCGGGCGAACCCCATCTCGTGAGTGACGACGATCATCGTCATGTGGAGGTCGGTCGCGAGGCGCTGCATGACGGCGAGCACCTCGCCGGTGAGCTCCGGGTCGAGGGCCGAGGTCGGCTCGTCGAAGAGGATGACCTTCGGATTCATGGCGAGAGCTCGCGCGATCGCGATGCGTTGCTGCTGGCCGCCCGAGAGCTGGATCGGGTACTGCTGGGCCTTCTCGGGAAGTCCGACGACGTGAAGGAGCTCGCGTCCGGTGGCCTCGGCCTCCGCCCGCGATTTGTGCAGGACGGTGACAGGCCCCTCGATGATGTTCTCGAGCGCGGTTCGGTGGGGGAAGAGGTTGAAGTCCTGGAACACCATTCCCGTCCGAATGCGGAGCTGCCGTATGCGCTCACGCTTCGCCCGCGTTCGGTGCCCACCGCCCACGACGCGGATGCCCGCAAGCTCGATCGTTCCCTCACTGGGCTCCTCGAGGAAGTTGATGCAACGCAGAAGCGTGCTCTTTCCCGAGCCCGAGCGGCCGAAGACGACGACCACCTCACCGTGCTCGACCTCGAGGTCGATGCCCCGCAGCACGTCGTGGTTTCCGAACCACTTCCACAGCCCCGCGATCCTCAGTGCCTTGTCCGACGCAACGGTCATGGCTTCCGGCGCGCATCCCCGCCCGTTACGCCGGCGGTGCCGCGTATGTACCCCTTGCTCAGGCGGCGCTCCAGCCGAAGCTGGACGTATTGGAAGATCGTGGTCAGCCCCCAGTAGATGAGCGCCGCGATGATCAGCGCCTCGAGATTGCGAAAGTCGGCCCTGCCGACGAGTTGCGCGCGCCGGAAGATCTCCATCTGCGCGACGCTCGTTCCCAGGAAGCTGACGAGCGCTGTGTCCTTCATCATCGCGATGAACTCATTGCCAGTCGGTGGGATGATGACGCGCAAGGCCTGCGGCAGGATGACGCGCTGCATCTTCCGCACGTAGGTCATCCCCAGCGCCTCTGCAGCCTCCGACTGTCCATGGCCGACGGATTGGATGCCCGCTCGGAAGATCTCGGTCATGTACGCGCCATAGTTGAGGCCGAGCGCCAGCACCCCGGCCGTGATGACGTCGAGGGTCAGGAGATCCGCCCAGGGGTCGCCGAGCGCGATTCCGATCTGGGGAAGCGCGAGATAGATCAGGAAGAGCTGAACGATGAGCGGTGTGCCGCGAAAGAACGACGTATAAAAGCCGCTGACGCCGACTGCGATCGCGTTTCGGCTGAGCCGTCCGAGAGCACCCAGGAGCGCGAGCGTGCAAGCCAGGAGGATCGAGAGGATGGCGATGATGATCGTCCATGTGATCCCCCTTGCGATAAATGCGGCGTGCTCGCGCATCCAGGCCGTGTCGAAGCCCGCGGCCGCGAAGAGTACGACGAGCAACGTGAGAATGACCGCCCAGACCGCAGCGAGCTTGAGCGTGAACGGAACGCGCGCGGCATAGAGCTCGAGGGACTCGCGTCGGCTCAGCTTGTGGTGGCTGGAAGGAGATGGCGGCGAGACATGCTCGCCGCCATCTCCGTAGCTCGTCGTCACGAGCCCACGCCGCTCAGCTCACGACGTCGGGCGCGGAGCGACGGTCAGGTTCGTGTCGTACCACTTCGCGGACAGCTCCTCGAGCGTCCCGTCCTCTTTCATCTCGTCGACGATCTCCGAGATCTTCTCGACGAGGCTGGTCGCGTCGAGCTCGGAGCTCCGATCCACCGCGACGGCCAGCGGCTCGTAGTAGAGATCGCTGCCCACGATCTTGATCGGCGTGCCGGCCTCGATCGCACCCTCGAGGGTCGGCAGTGCGGAGATCACGGCATCGAGCCGTCGGCCGTCGCCGAGTGCGAGGTCTTGGATCGCCGTCGTGTCCGTGTCGTAGGTCTTGATGTCGGGATCGGTGATGGCAGAGGGGATGTCCTCCGGCTCGCCAGATGCGTCCTGCGCGATCTGAAGCTTGTTCTGGAGGTAGAGGTCGTATGTGCACCCGCCGCAAACGCCGACCTTCTTTCCGTCGAGATCAGCCGCATCGGTGATCGACGAGTTGTCCTCGTACACCGCCATCGCGGCAGGCGTGTAGTAGTACGGCGGGCTGAAGTGGAGCACCTCGGCACGTTCGGGAGTGATCGTCATCGAGCCGACCGAGATGTCCCAGCGGCCGTTCCAACTCCCGGAGGTGATCGTTTCCCAGGCGGGCGCCTCCCAAGCGATGTCGACACCCATCCGCTCCGCGATCTCGGTGGCGACGTCGATGTCGAAGCCCTCGTACTCGCCTGATTCCTCGTTCAGCTCGGACTGCGGTGGGTACGCGGGGTCGGTCGAGACAGTGAGCACACCCTTGTCCTCGATCGACGCCAGCAGATCGTTCGCACTCTCGTCGCTCCCGCCGCAGGAAGACGCTCCGAGCGCCAGTGCAAGCACCAGTACGGCGAGCACTGCGGACAGTCCCTTCGACATGTTTCTCCTCCTTGTCTCCCGTGCGTGTCTCCCGTCGCCGACCGGCGGAATTTTGCGGTTCAGGGCACGGCAGGTGATTTCGACGCGGAGAGGGTATCTGCCGAGAGCAGCCGTTAGTGTCGGCACCTGTGGGACAACCGGACCTTCCACCGACTTCGTGATCGCCTCCCACCAGGCCGGGCGAGAGATGCGGATCGGGATCCTGACGGGCGGCGGCGACTGTCCCGGACTGAACGCGGTCATCCGTGCCGTTGTCCGGCGCTCGACCGATCGCGGACATGAGATGATCGGTGTTCGCGACGGCTGGAAAGGGCTGACCGAGGGTATCTTCACGCCGCTCGGGCGACGCGAGGTGTCCGGGATCCTTCCTCGGGGCGGCACCGTCCTCGGTACCACCCGAACGAATCCGTACCAGGTCGACGGTGGCGTCGAAGCGGTTCTTCGCCACTTCCGCGACGAGCGGTTCGACGCGCTCGTCGCGATCGGCGGCGAGGACACGCTCGGCGTGGCGGCACGCCTCCATCGCGAGCACGACTTCTCCGTCGTCGGCGTCCCGAAGACGATCGACAACGACCTCTCGGGTACGGACTACACGTTCGGTTTCGACACGGCGATGACGATCGCGACCGAGGCGATCGATCGTCTCCACACGACTGCGGAGTCGCACAACCGCGTGATGGTCGTCGAGGTCATGGGCAGGCACACTGGCTGGATTGCGGTCATGAGCGGGATCGCGGGTGGCGCCGACGTGATCCTCATTCCCGAGCAGCCGATCACCGTCGAGCGAGCATGTCAGGAGCTCGTCAAGCGACACGAGGGCGGGAAGGACTTCTCGATCGTCGTCGTGAGCGAGGGCTACGAGCTGGCGTACGAGTCGGGCGAGCGGCGGCTCGTCGCCGGCGATGCGCGGGCGTCCGACCAGTTCGGCCATGCCGTCCTCGGTGGCGTCGGCGGCGCGCTCGCTCGAGAGATCGAGCAGCGAACGGGGTTCGAGACGCGCGTCTCCGTGCTCGGACACGTTCAACGCGGTGGCACGCCGACGCCTCGCGACCGCATCCTGGCGACGCGGTTCGGGCTGAGGGCGGCCGATCTCGTGCACGAGGGTCGCTACGGGCGCATGGCCGCCCTGCAGGGCGACGCGATCGTCGATGTCTCGCTCGAGGAGGCGACCGGCGAGGTGAAGACCGTCCCGCACGAGTGGTACGAGGTCGCACGAGCATTCTTCGGATAGTCGCGCGGCGGGAAGCGACGTTCCCTCCGCGCCCCCCTTCCTGACCGCAAGCACCGAAGAGCCCGCGTCCGGCCTCGGAGACAGCGTGCGCCCAGCGCTACGATCGCGCTGTCGGGTTGGCCGGAGTGGCGGAACTGGCAGACGCGCGGGACTCAAAATCCCGTGTCCTTCGGGACGTGTGGGTTCGACCCCCACCTCCGGCATGCGGTGCCACTTGCGGTTGCGCAGGATGACCTGAGGGCAGATACTCTCGGCGCTTCCGGGTGAATCGACGTGAGGAGGAGATAGGTGAATTCGAAGACGAGTGTGCTCGTCGTCCTCGGGCTTCTTGTGGCCGCTCTGGCACTCGTGGCCGCCGGCTGTGGAGGGAGCGACAGCGCCGAAGAGGTCGTGGCGCTTCCGTCATCGTCGTGCACGGGCATCGAGTACGAGGGCGAAGGCGATCCGGATGTGCTGATTGCGTCCGACCTGCCGATGCAGGGGCCCTCGAGCGCGGTGACTGAGCAGATGGTCGCGGGCATCAAGCAGATGCTCGACAACAAGGAGTGGAAGGCCGGCGACTACAACGTTGCCTACCAGGTCTGCGACGACTCGACGGCGCAGGCGGCCAACTACGACACGGGCAAGTGCTCGCAGAACGGCAATGCGTACGCGACGAACGACTCGCTGGTCGCCGTTCTGGGCACCTACAACTCGCCGTGCGCGGCGATCATCATCCCGCTCCTGAACAAGGCGAAGGGTGGCGAGGACGGAACGCCGAATCCAGAGGCCATTCCGCTGTTCTCGGCGGCCAACACGTGGCCGTGTCTCACCGTGAACCTCGCGGGTGCGTGTGAGGAGAACGGGACCGACAAGTACTACCCGACCACGACCCGCAACTACCTGCGCGTTGCACCCTCGGACGACTACCAGGGTGCCTTCGTCGCCGAGTTCGCGAAGGATCAGGGCGTCACGAAGGCATACATCCTGAACGACAAGGAGTCCTACGGCGAGGGTGTCGCCGGCACAACGAGGCGCGCAATGGAGTCCGTGGGGATCGAGATCGTCGGCGACGAGGCCTGGAATCCCAAGGCATCGAGCTACGAGGCCCTGATGAACAAGATCAAGGGCACCGGTGCCGACGCGATCTTCCTCGGAGGACTCATCTCCGAGAACGGCGGTCAGGTGATCAAGGACAAGGTCGCGGTGCTCGGACCGAACGACGGCGCCGTGAAGTTGTTCGCGCCCGACGGGTTCCAGACCCAGGCGTCGATCGACGAGTCGGGAGGGGCGGCAGCTGGCGGGTTCTTCTCCAACGCAGGCGCTCCGGTCGACAAGATCACGGGGGCCGCGGCCGCGGAGTTCAGCGCCCAGCTGAAGGCGGGCGCGCTCAAGGACGTGCCGCTGCAGGCGTACGCGTTGTACGCCGGGCAGTCGGCGGAGATCCTGCTCGACGCGATCGCCGCCTCCGACGGCTCGCGGGAGAGCATCCGCGAGGAGCTGTTCGGAACGAGCGTCACGGACGGCATCATCGGATCATTCACGTTCAACGAGAACGGCGACCCGGTGGAGGCGTCCGGGGCGGTCGTGGCCTTCACGATGTACAAGGCGACGACGGAAGTCATGGAGAGCATCGAGTCCTTCTCGCCGACGCCGGAGACGGTGACGGCGGCACAGGGCGGATAGCTCCGATCGACCGGCGAAGTGGCGGAGACATTGATCTCCGCCACTTCGTCTTCTAGAGTCACCCCCGATGTCGAGCACGGCGACTGCTGCGCTCCGCCGAGTGCGCACCTCGAGCGTGACCGACGCGATAGGGCTCCTCCTGGTCGGCGCGCTCCTTCTCTGGCTCCTCGTCAAGTTCGTCCAGGACCCCGAGCGGTTCCTGGACGTGTCGGTCATCGGTGTCACGGTCGGCGCCACCTACGGCTTGATCGCTCTCGGCTACACGCTCGTGTACGGGATCCTGCAGCTGATCAACTTCGCGCACGGAGACGTGTTCGCCCTGGCCGGGCTCGCGGCGTTCACGATCATCACGAGGCTCGGTCTCGACACGGACACGAGCGTCCCGCTGATCGTCGCCGGCCTCCTCGTCGTGCTCGTGGTCATAATGCCGGGCTTCGCGTTCGTAAATGCCGTGATCGAGCGCGTGGCGTACAAGCCCCTCCGCAAGGCGCCGCGGCTTGCTCCGCTCATCACGGCGGTCGGGGTGTCCTTCATCCTCCAGAACGTCGGCCTCGCGGTCTACGGCCCCAGCTTCCATACGATCCCGGACTTCATCCCGCGGACGGATGCGATCGAGATCGGAGGCGTCGCGATCCAGTGGAACAAGCTCGCCGTCTTCGCCGTCGTGATCCCGCTGCTGGTCGTGCTCACCTGGTTCGTCCAGTCCACGCGTCAGGGCAAGTCGATGCGCGCGGTGGCGCAGGATCCTGACGCGGCCGCGATGCTCGGCATCGACGTCAGCAGGACGATCTCGGTGACATTCATGCTGGCGGGCGCGCTCGCCGCCGCGGCGGGGCTCATCTATCTCCTCCAGTTCAACATGCGCTACGACACCGGCTTCGAGCTCGGCCTGATCGCATTCACCGCGGCGGTGCTCGGCGGGATCGGCAACCTGCCGGGGGCCGTGCTCGGCGCGATGGTGATCGGCCTCGTCCAGGCGTACAACGAGGGGCTCGACGGCACGCCCGGCGGTGACTGGACGCGGACGATCGTGTTCGGGATCCTCATTGCGACGCTCGTTTTCCGGCCGGAGGGTCTGCTCGGCGAGCGGACTCCGGAGGGGGCATGAGCACCACTCGCCTCCGGCTCGTCGTCGCGGGGGAAACCCTGTTTCCCCCGCGTGCCCCCTTCTCTTCGAGAACGTGGGGAACCTCCCGGTTCCCTACACCCCTCCACGCTAATAGTGCAACCAAGGTTGCCCTATGAGCACGATTGCCGCCACGCTGGATCCGCGCCGGATCGAGCGGGGCCGTCTCGCGGCGATCGTGCTCGTGGCGATCGGACTCGTCTACCCCTTCATCCGCGAGTACCTCGTGGACATCCCACTCATCGGAGACTTCGTCCCCGGGATCCGCTCGATGGTCTACATCCTCGTCGTCACGATGATGGCGCTGGGGCTCAACATCGTCGTCGGCTACGCGGGGCTTCTGGATCTCGGCTACGTCGCGTTCTACGCGGCGGGTGCGTACACCGCGGGCTGGCTCGCGTCCCAGCAGTTCAACGACCTCAACCTCCATCTCTTCTCCACGGCGCGGGAGGGGCTTCAGGGGATCCACATCTCCATGTGGCTGGTCCTCATCGCCGCGGGCGTCTTCACGACGGTCGTCGGGATCCTGATCGGCCTGCCGACGCTGCGTCTGCGAGGCGACTACCTCGCGATCGTCACGCTCGGTTTCGGAGAGATCATCCCGCAGGTCGTCCGTAACGGCGACGAGCAGGGCCTGGGCATCAACATCACGAACGGCGTCAACGGGATCAGCCCGATCGACACGCTCGGGTTTCGAAGCTGGATCTTCGACTCGAACTACTACTACTGGACCGCGATGGTGCTCGTCCTGTTCACGGTCTTCTGCTGCATCCGCCTACGCGACTCGCGGCTCGGCCGGGCGTGGATCGCGATTCGCGAGGACGAGACCGCGGCTGCGGCCATGGGCGTCCCGCTCATGCGGACGAAGACGTGGTCATATGCGATGGGTGCGTTCTTCGGTGGGGTCGCCGGGGCGTTCTACGCGAGCTTCAAGCTGGGTGCGAACCCGTCGGACTTCTACTTCAACTTCTCGATCTTCCTGCTCTGCATGGTCATCCTCGGTGGGATCGGGAGCATCTGGGGCGTTGTCACCGCGGGGCTGATCCTCGGGTACCTGAACATCGAGGGACTCGCGAACATCGGTGCCAAGGTCCAGGAGGGCGGCATCGACTTCGACCCGACGCAGTATCAGTTCGGGATCTACGGAGTCATCATCGTGACGATGATGCTCTTCCGCCCGACAGGCCTGATACCCGAGCGTCGGCACAAGATCGAGATCGAAGAAGGCGTCCAAGACACGCCGTTCTACGACGTTCGGTTGGAGGGCACGCTCACGGACCGCGACAGGACCGATGACTGATGGCCGGAACTGACAACCTCCTCGTCGCGGAGAAGGTGAGGAAGGAGTTCGGTGGCCTGGTCGCGACCGACGACGTCGACTTCATCATCCCTCGCGGCTCGATCGTCGCTCTCATCGGCCCGAACGGCGCAGGCAAGACCACCTTCTTCAACCAGATCACCGGGGTGTACCAGCCCACGTCCGGGTCGATCGTGTTCGACGGCACCGAGGTCGTGGGCAAGCCGCCCCACGCGATCGTCGAGCTCGGGGTGGGGAGGACGTTTCAGAACATCCGGCTCTTCGCTCAGATGACGGCGCTCGAGAACGTGCTCGTCGGCATGCATTGCCGGCTTCGAGGCGGGATCGTCGGGTCGATCCTTCGCACGCCACGGGTGAAGCGCGAAGAGGCGGAGGCCCGTGAGCGCGCTCGCGAGCTGCTCGTCTACTGCGGGCTGCAGCGTCGGCACGAAGCGTATGCAGGGACGCTTCCGTACGGCGACCAGCGGCGTCTCGAGGTCGCCCGCGCGCTGGCGACCGATCCGAAGCTCCTGCTTCTCGACGAGCCGACGGCCGGCATGAATCCCCAGGAGACGGCGGAGTTCACCGCGTTCGTACGTCGTGCTCGGGACGAGAAGGACCTCACCGTTCTCCTGATCGAGCACGACATGAAGGTCGTCATGGGTGTTTCAGAGAGGATCACCGTGCTCGAGTACGGCGCCGTGATCGCCGAAGGCGGTCCCGCCGAGATCAGAGCGAACCCCAGGGTGATCGAGGCGTACCTCGGGAAAGCGGCGACGGCATGAGCTCGGGAGGGCAGGTCCTCGAACTGCGGGACGTCCACGTCTACTACGGCGCCATTCACGCGGTGAAGGGCATCTCCCTCGAGGTTCGCGAAGGCGAGATCGTCACGTTGATCGGAGCGAACGGTGCAGGGAAGTCGACGACGCTCCGGGCCATCAACGGCCTCAACCGTCCCAAGCAAGGGACGATTCACTTTCAGGGGAGCGAGATAACGGCTGCCACGCCTCATTCGATCGTGCAGCGCGGCGTCGCGCAGAGCCCCGAAGGCCGCCGCCTGTTCCCGCGTATGAGCGTCACGGAGAACCTGGAGATGGGGGCGTTTCAGCGAAACGACAAGGAGAATTTCGCTGCCGATATGGAGCGCGTGTTCGACCTCTTCCCGAGGCTCAAGGAGCGCCGCACGCAGAAGGCGGGAACGATGTCCGGTGGCGAGCAACAGATGTGCGCGATCGGGCGTGCGCTGATGGCGCGTCCGAAACTTCTTCTGCTCGACGAGCCTTCGATGGGCCTCGCTCCCATCTTCGTCGAGCGCATCTTCCAGACGGTGATCGAGGTCAACAATCAGGGTACGCCCGTGCTTCTTGTCGAGCAGAACGCGCTGATGGCGCTCGACGTCGCCCAGCGCGGCTACGTGATGGAGACCGGACGCATCGCTCTCGAGGGCCCTGCCGCCGAGCTCAAGACGAACGAGCAGGTCCGGAAGACCTACCTCGGCGAAGGCTAGGGCGACCCACGGGTCGCCCCTACGGTCGATAGCGCTCGAGGGTCGTAGGAGCGAGGCTTCCCTCGCCCTCGCCTACCAGCATTGGCGCGTACGGCGGCGCGAGCAGGACGCCCACGCGTGCGCGACCGCCCGCAACGCCGTGCGTCATCTCGAGCGCGCTCGCAACGGAATGGCTGGGTACGAATCCGAGCGTGCGTGCGGCGATCGCGTCGCGGCTCCCCGCCACGATGACCCGCCCGACCAGCGTGAGCGCCGGCTGGCAGCCCGCCCAGTCCGCATGGGGGAGCAACGGGTGGCACGCACGTCCGTCGCGATAGGCGCGGAGCGCGCGTTGATCCGACGCCGCGGACGCCTCGGCCTCGGCGAGCAACTCGGCGTCGCCGGTCCGTAGGGCGTCGAAGAGCGAGCGGTACGGATCTTGCGTCGCGTGGGCGAACGCTCGCGTGAGCGAGTGGACGAGGACTACCGTTCCGCCTTCTCGTATCGGGAACGCGTCGCGCCACTGCCGCAGCGCGAGGCCGAGGACGACGGCGGCTGAGGTGATCGGGTTGAGCGGCTCGCGCGGGAAGTGCGCACCCGCCCACGGGACGCCTACGACCATCGCATCCAATGGCTCGTCGAGTCGTGTTGCGCGAAGCTCGACTGCTCGGACCAGCGCTTCTGCGTGCGCGACCGACGGAAGGCCGCCGAAAGCGGCCGTCGTGGCGATGTCGCGCGCCTGGTCGCTCAGGATGCCGCGACGCACGCCGCCGGGCAGCAGCGAGTAGAGACGCCGGAACGGAGAACGGGCGACGTGCTCGAGGGCCGCCGGGTCGTGGGGGTAGCCGCGGAACCGGCCCGCGAGTCGGGGGTGGTCGAGCACGAGCGAGACGCCGAGAAGCGGGACTCGTGAGGCGACAGACTCCTCGACGCGGAGCGCCAGCCCCCACGCCGGCTCGCCGGAGGCCTGTACGAGCGAGCGCGCCGCGGCCGCGCGTCGAACGGTCGCCGCGTCGCAAGCCGAGAGGAGCGCCCCCGGGCCGCCGTGGACGACGGACTCCGCGGACGAGACGACCAGAACGACGTCAGCATCGACGACGGCGGCGTTGATCCGACTCTCGTCGGAGATCGCGACGAGATCGGCTGAGGCGGCATCGTGGACGACGACGCGGCCGCGAAATGCACGTGCCTGGGGAGGCGGCAGAAGCCACTCGAGCTCCTTCCTCCCGCTTCGGCGTGCGAGTCCGCCCGCGACGAGCAGCGTGACGTCCTCGTCTGCGATGCGGAGTCTCTCGAGCTCGTCGAGAACGGTCGCGAGCGCAGCGGGGCGTGGATCGACCTGCGCGCCGGGCAGTGGGAGCGCGGGAGGCTCGACGACGATGGTGACGCGAGCTCTCGGACGGACGAGCTCGTCGAGCGATCCGCCGGCGAGCGGATACGCGAGAGCGTCCCGCACGGCAGCTACCACGTCGGCCACGCGCGCCGGCGGCGGCGGTGGGCGCAGGATCACGTCGTCCGCGCCTACCGGGACGGTGACGATCCGCGAGCCCGAGAGGAGCGGGACGCCGGCCATAGCGCCTATCCAAGCTGATGGCAACACTCACATCGGCCGCAAAGCGGCCCGCTTCAGGGATCTGTGCGGTCGGGATCCGCGATCGCGGATTCCGACCTGCGCCGGAAAACTAGAGTTGTGTCATGAGTCCGAAGACCTTGACCGGGGAAGAGCTGATCCTCGACGACGGCCCTGCGCGCGACTCCGAGCTCTTCCTCGTCGACGGCAACAACCTCGCGTACCGGGCGTTCTTCGCGCTCCCGGAGGAGCTGCAGACGACCGACGGACAGCCGACGAACGCGCTCCTCGGATTCACGAACATGCTCTTCAAGCTGCTCTCGGACTACGGGCCGCGAGGCGTTGCGGTCGCATGGGACACGCGTCCGGTTCACCGCAAGGAGATCGACGCCGACTACAAGGCCGACCGCCGCCCGATGCCGGATCTCCTGCGCGAGCAGTTCCCGCACTTCCGGCCGATCGTCGAGGCTTTCGGCTACGAGAACCTCGAGTTCGAGGGGTGGGAGGCGGACGACGTGATCGCGACGCTTGCGACACGTGCGGACGAGGCGGGCCTCAAGACCTGCGTCGTCTCCACCGATCGCGACGCGTTCCAGCTCGTCTCCGAGAACGTCTGCCTGATGATGACGCCGCGGGGCGTCGCGGACGTCCAGGTGTACACGCCGGAGCGCGTCGAGGCGCGCTACGGCATCCGCCCGTTGCAGATCCCGGACTTCATCGGCCTGAAGGGCGACACGAGCGACAACATCCCCGGCATCCCGGGCATCGGGGACAAGACAGCCGGGCAGCTCATCGCGCAGTACGGCTCGCTCGATGACGTCGTCGAGCACGCGGCGGAGCTCTCGCCCGCACGGTCGAAGGCGATCGCCGAGAACGCGGAGCAGGCCCGAGCCTCGAAGCTTCTCGCGACGATGCGGCGCGACCTCGATCTCGGCGTCGATCCTGCCGGGCTCGTTCTGCAGCCCCCCGACCGTTCGGAGCTCAAGGAGATCTTCCGGCGGTTCGAGTTCCGTGCGCTTCTCGGCCGCGTCGACACGCTCGACGAGGCGCTGCCAGCGGCCGAGCGTCCGGCCACCGAGTCGGAGAAGGCGCGCTGGCGCGAAGGCGAGCTCACGGGCATCCGCGGTCGCGTCGGCGTCGCCGCCGATGCCGAGCGGGTCGCGCATGCCACCGAAACCGAAGTGATCGTCTCCGCGCGCTTCGGTGACCGAGTGTCACAAGGCGCCCTCGAAATCGTGGCGCACGACGCGAAGGCGCTGCGGCTGGGCGAGCCGGCCGCGGACGACACGATGATCCTCGCGTACCTGATCGATCCGGGCCGCGCCGAGTACGACCTCGACGACCTGATGGCCGAGTACGGCGTCGAGCTCGAGCCCGATCCGCCCGCCGAGGAGGAGACGGCTGCGCTCGTCCGGCACGCCGGAGGCTGCGCGCCGCCTGGCCGGACCGCTCCTCGCGAAGGTGACCGAGCGCGGCTCCGAGAGCCTGTACCGCGACGTCGAGCTGCCGCTCTCCGTCGTCCTCGGCGCGATGGAGGACGCGGGCGTCCGCATCGACACGTACCGCATGGGGGAGATCACCGCGCGCCTCAGCGATCGCATCGAAGAGCTCGAGGCTCGCGCATACGACCTCGCGGGCGAGGAGTTCGTCATCGGCTCGCCGCAGCAGCTCGGGCGGATTCTCTTCGAGAAGCTCGAGCTCACGCCCGGTCGCAAGGGGAAGACGGGCTACTCGACCGACTCGAAGGTCCTTCGCGCGATCCGCTCGGATCACGAGATCGTCCCCGTGATCGAGGAGTGGCGCGAGCTGACGAAGCTCGTGAACACCTACCTCGGGCCGCTGCCGACGCTCATCGGCGACGACGGCCGCCTGCACACGACGATCAACCAGGCGGTCGCTGCGACCGGACGCCTCTCGACCTCGAGCCCGAACCTCCAGGCGATCCCGATCCGGACGGAGCTCGGTCGCGAGATCCGCTCCGCGTTCGTCGCCGAGCCCGGGCAACGCCTGCTCTCCGCCGACTACTCGCAGATCGAGCTGCGCATCCTTGCGCACGTGTCCGGCGAGCCCAAGCTGCGCGAGGCATTCGCGCGCGGTGAGGACATCCACACTGCGACGGCGGCCGAGGTGCTCGGGAAGGATCCGGCCACGCTCACGAAGGACGAGCGAAACGTCGCGAAGATGATCAACTTCGGCATCGTCTACGGCATCTCGGCCTTCGGGCTCTCGGAGAACCTCGACATCCCCAAAGATCAGGCGCAGGCGTACATCGACACGTACCTCGCCAGATTCCCGCTCGTGCAGGCGTTCATCGCGCGGACGATCGTGCAGGCCTCCGAGGACGGCTACGCGACGAGCCTGCTCGGCAGACGGCGGCCGGTGCCGGAGCTCCGTGCGATGAACCGCCAGACCCGTGGGTTCGGCGAGCGTGTCGCCGTGAACTTCGTCATGCAGGGCTCGAACGCCGACATCATCAAGGTCGCGATGGTCGCGATCCACGAGCGGCTGCGCGCGGAGGGACGGGGCGCCCGCCTCGTGCTGCAGGTGCACGACGAGCTCCTGCTCGACGTGCCCGAGACCGAGGTCTCGAAGGTGCGCGAGCTCGTCCGCGAGGAGATGATCCGCGCCTATCCGCTGGATCCGGAGCTCGCGGTCGACATCGGCGTCGGCGACGACTGGGCGGAGGCGAAGTCGTAGGGGCGAGATATATCTCGCCCTTTACACCTCCAACGTCTCGCCGTTCTCGGGCACGAGGACGCCGGGAACGGCGCTGCGGAGTGACGCGCGCTCGAGGAAGCAGTGGTTCAGCGCCTCCATGTGCACCGCGACGACGATCGGCACGCGCGCCACGACCTCGCGCACGTCGTCGGCGCCCATCACGATGAGGCCACCCTCGACGAACTCCGCGCCTCCGGCGTTCACGACCGCGACGCGCGGCCGATGCCGCTCGATCGTCCGCTCGACCTCCTCGTACCAGACGGTGTCTCCGGCGAGGTAGAGGTCGCCCAGGACGAATCCGCTCACGGGCGCAAGCAGCTCCGCGATGCGTCCGCTGCCGTGACGCGCGGGCGTCCGCGTGATCGTCAGGCCGCCCCAGACGAGCGCGTCGGCCACGGGGCGAGCGTCGAGCCCGAGCTCGCGTAGCGCCTCCTCGTCCTCGGGCTGGCAGAAGACCGGCACGTTGCGCGGCAGGAGCTCCTCGGCGCGGGCGTCGAGGTGGTCGCGGTGCCGATGCGTGACGATGACCGCGTCGACACGCGAACGACTTCGTCGGCCGGGAACGGCAAGGGCACGGTCGGGTTCGCAACCTGGTTTCGGGTTTGCTCGATCGGCGGTCGCGCACCGACGTCGTCGAGCATCGGATCGACGAGGATTCGCTTGCCGGCGAGCTCGACGATGATGGTCGCGCTCCGAACGAGAGTGATGCGCATGCGGGGATTTCTAGCGGCATTCGCGCAGCGAATTTGCCGCATCCAGCTATACTCCTCGATCCGATGGCGAACGACATCGCCGAAAAGCCTGCTGCCGCCGAAGCAGGGGTCTGGATCACAGGCCCTGACGGGGATCTCATCCCCGACTACGACGCTGCCTTTCCGGAGATCAACGAGGGCGAGGTCGTGCACGGCACGGTCGTCCGCGTGGACAAGGACGAGGTGCTCGTCGACATCGGCTACAAGTCGGAAGGCGTGATCCCCGTCGCCGAGCTGACGATCCGGCGCTCGGTCAATCCCGCCGACGAGGTGGCGGTCGGCGAGGAGATCGACGCGCTCGTGCTCACGAAGGAGGACGCCGAGGGGCGCCTCATCCTCTCGAAGAAGCGCGCCCGCTTCGAGCTTGCGTGGAAGCGCATCGAGGCCGCGGCCGAGTCCGGCGAGCCCGTCAACGGGAAGGTCATCGAGGTCGTCAAGGGCGGCCTCATCCTCGATCTCGGCGTGCGCGGCTTCCTTCCCGCCTCCCTCGTGGACATCAGGCGCGTCCAGGATCTCGACGAGTTTCTCGGCAAGGAGCTCCGCTGCAAGGTCATCGAGCTCAACCGCTCGCGCAACAACGTCGTCCTCTCCCGTCGCGCCGTCCTCGAGGACGAGCGCAAGGAGATGCGCCAGGCGATCCTCGACCGCCTGAGCCCGGGCGACGTCATCGAGGGCCAGATTTCGAACATCGTGGACTTCGGCGCCTTCGTCGACCTCGACGGCATGGACGGCCTCATTCACATCTCCGAGCTCTCGTGGAGCCACGTGAACCACCCGTCCGAGGTGCTCGACATCGGCCAGACCGTTAGCGTGAAGGTGCTCGACATCGACCGCGACCGCCAGCGGATCTCGCTCGGTCTCAAGCAGACGCAGACGGACCCGTGGCAGCAGGTCGTCGAGAGCTATCGCGAGGAGGACGTCGTCGAGGGGCGAGTGGCGAAGGTCGTCACGTTCGGCGCCTTCGTCGAGATCCTTCCCGGAGTCGAGGGCCTCGTGCACATCTCCGAGCTCGCCGCGCACCACGTCGAGAACCCGCGCGAGGTCGTCTCGCAGGGCGACGCGGTGAACGTGCGCATCCTCGAGATCGACGGCGAGCGCCGCAGGCTCTCGCTCTCGCTCAAGCGCGTCGAGGAGGGCGACGAGCCCGTCCCGCGCGCCGACGGCGCCGAGTCCGTCCACACGATGCCCGACCTGAGGTTCTCCGAGGAGGCCTTCCCCACGATGGCGGCCGCGGAGCTCGATGTCGATGCAGGCGAGGAGACGGAGTCCGAGGAACAGCCCGAGGAGACCGCCGACGAGGTTGTCGCCGCCGTCAAGCTCGATGAGACGGTGGAGCTCGAGGAGGCGACGGAGCTCGAGGAGACGGCCGCGGAGGACTCCAGTGAGACGTCCGAGCCGTCCGAGGAGGTCGTCGCCGAGGTCGAGCCCGAGGAGATGGCGGCCGAGGACGCTGGCGAGCCCACCGAGGACACGGCGCTCGAGGTCGGTTCCGAGCGCACCGACTCCGACTAGCCCCGCTCCTTGACCCGACCACTCGCGGTCGCGATCACCGGTGGGATCGGGGCCGGCAAGTCGACGGCACTGGAGTCTTTCCGCAGGTACGGCGCTGCCACCGTGTCGAGCGACGAGATCGTCCACCACCTGCTCGCGACCGACCCGGACGTGAAGAGCGCCCTCGTCGAGCGCCTCGGTGAGGAGATCCTGGGTGCCGACGGCGCGCCCGACCGGGAGCGCATCGCATTCCGGGTCTTCCGAGACCGGGAGGCGCTCGACTTTCTGGAGAAGTTGCTGCACCCGCTCGTCTCGCGCGAGTACATGACCTGGCGCGAACAGCTCGCTTCCCTTCCGAGCCCGCCACAGGTGTGCGTGACGGAGGTTCCGCTCCTGTACGAGGTCGGTGCGGAGACGCGGTTCGACAAGGTCGTCGTGATAACGGCGCCGACCAAGCTCCGCGAGGCGCGCCGTGGTCGCGCGGACGACCGCGAGGCACGGCTGCTGCCCGATCGCGAGAAGGCGAAGCGCGCCGACTTCACGTACGTCAACACCGGGACGCCCGGCCAGCTCGACGCGTGGGTGGCAGAGGTGCTGGCTACTCTCACCTCCGATACGAGGCCGTAGGGCGAGGCTTGCCTCGCCACCGATGCTCCCCTGACGACGAGGGCGAGGCAAGCCTCGCCTCTACACGTTGATACGCGTATTCACTCTTTCCGCTCTGGCTGTGTTGCTCGTCGCGGGAGCCGCAGCCTGGGTGGCCGACGCCGAGCCCGACTGGTATCTCCGCGCCCGCTATCCGCTCGAGTACCAGCACATCGTCAGTGCCCACGCACGAAACTACGACCTCGACCCGGCTCTTCTCGCCGCGGTGATCTACGTGGAGAGCCGGTTCGACCCCGACGTCGAGTCGGAGGCGGGCGCGGTCGGTCTCATGCAGCTCCTGCCGGACACCGCGAAGGGCATTGCGCTGCGCACGGGCGGGGCGAAGTTCGTCGTGTCGGACCTCCGGGACCCGGAGATCAACGTGCGCTATGGCTCGTGGTACCTCGATCACCTCCGCGATCGCTACGACAGCGACACGCGGCTGGCGCTCGCCGCGTACCACGCCGGCCCGGGCAATGTCGATCGGTGGCTCGCAGAAGGGAGCGGCATCGCGTTCCGGGAGACGCGAACATACGTGGACGAGGTCGAGCGAGTCAGGCGCGTGTACGCCAAGGCGTACCCGGACGAGCTCGGGGCGTAGGCGGCCCGAACAGCGACGGCGAGCCCGTGACCGGGCTCGCCGTGACGTAGAGCGACGCCGGCGCTGGACGGAATATGCGCGCCGGCGATCAATGGACTTCCCCTACTTGAGGCAGACGGCGTAGAGCGTGATGCTGTGCCCTGCGCTCGAGTCGAAGTTGATGAGCCCGATCGACCACGTCGTGTCGTTCTCGGGGCGGGACTCGACGAACTCCTGGATCGGGCCGTCGGACGAGAATCCACCGCCGATCACCTTCTGACCCGCGTCGCAGCTGATCTTGTACAGCTGCGCGTCGTCGGCGGAGATGGACGCCGACTGCGTCTTCGTGCTCACCAGGCCGGCCGCCGTGCTGGCAGGGCCTGGAGCTGCCGCTGCGGCCTGCGCCGCCTTGACGGCCTGCGCGGAGACCTGTGCAGCGGTCTGGCCGCCGAGCTTCTTCGCGTTCTCGGCGACGAGCGCCCGCTTGGCGAGCGGCACTGCCTGCGTCACGACCGCACCTGCGGTTCCGCCGAGGGCGACGAAGAGCGCGACGGTCGCCACGACCAGTGCCGGGCTCGGGCGGCGCATCTTCAATCCGTTCATTGCCGAACCTCCCTTTCGTGCGCCGGCCGTGCGGGCGGCGCGTTGTGGTGTCGGAACCGTGCGAGACGACGCTCAAGAAACGCTCAAGGCCCGTGCGGGTGGCGAGCCATCGTGGCCGCCACGCGCGTCCCCCGATCGCTACCTGATGACGAGCTTCGCGCAGCTGAGCAGGCTCGAGTTGCCCGCGCGATCCTTCACGCGGACGCAGTGCTGGTACGGGCCCGCGGCCCGTGCAGGCACCTTCCAGAGCGTCGCGACCGTCTTCGAGCCCTGTGCGGAGACGAAGCCGGCGCGCGTGATCGTCGCCACGGTCTTGCGGCCGAGCGTGACCTGCTCGACGACGCTCACCTCGCCCGAGTCGTCCGAGACCGAGGAGAGCAGCTTGAGCATCTTCCCGCGTCGACCCGAGCTGACGAGCGCCTTCGCGCTCGGTGCGACGACGTCGGGCGGCGTCGGGAGCTGGAGCTCGCCCGCCCCGTACACGTTGTCGAGGCCCGGAGTCCCGAGATCGCGGGCGCTGCGCATGAGCAGATCCCGGAGTTGGTCGGGGCCGTACTTCGGATACGCCTGCTTGACGAGGGCCGCCGCCCCGGCGACCTCCGGCGCTGAGGCGGAGGTTCCCGCGAACCCGGAAGGACAGCCTTTGAACGCTCCGTAGGTCGCACTCGACACGCTGTCGTGGCCGACGATGTCGGGCTTCACGCGTCCGTCGATGGTCGGGCCCTGCGAGCTATAGGGCTCGAGCTGCCGCGACTCCCAGCACAGCGCGCCGACCGCGAAGGCGGCGGGTGACGAGGCGGGTGAGGCGATGCTTCCAGCCGCGACGCGGTGCTCGAGCGGCGGGCTCCAGCTCACGAGGTCGATCCGCGGCGACGAGCGCACGCTGTATCCGCGAATCGCCCAGAAGACCGTGAGGTCCCGGCCGCTCGACTGACCGACGCAGACCTCTTCGTAGGGCGGCTCGCCGCCGCCCTCTCCCTGCTCCTCCTCGGAGCTCGCGAGCAGGACGTTCGCGCCCGAGAGGAACAGGCCGAGGTCGAAGTCGGAGACGCCCGCGGGCCATTCGTCCCACTTCAGGAACCCGCAGATCTCCGAGTCGTCGGGCCAGATGAACGTGTTTCCGACGTCGCCGTCCGGAGTCCACATGTGCGCGTTGCCGCTCGGGTTGTACGTGCCCATCCAGTGCGTCTCGCCCTCGTTCCCGGCCGAGTTGACCCAGAGGATCCCACTCGCGCGGGCATCGGCCACGATCGCGCCGAACGGTCCGCTCCCGTCGTTACGAAACGGGCCCTCCCAGCCGGCCGAGTGGTTGATCACGTGGACGCCCTGGCTCTTCGCGTACGCGACGGCGGCCGCGAAGTCGACGTCGGTCTCGATGCAGACGAGGTACAGCTGCGCGTCGGGCGCCATCTCATGGACGATCTCCGCAACCGCCGTGCCGTGGTCCTCGGCCGCCGTGACGTCGCTGCGGCAGAGATCCTGCGTCACGACGCTCGCCGGCAGATCGCCGGAGGCCTGGCGCTCGGCGAGACCGTGGAAGCCCCCGTCGATGACGGCTACCTTCACGCCCTTGCCGGTGAAGCCCTTCCCGTGCCACGCGGCCGCGAGCGTCGCCGTGACCGCTTCGCCCGACACGGCATGGTCGACTCGAGCGTACGGCGAGCGCACGCGGTCGATCCCCGTGTCGGCCTCGAGGGTGGAGACGGCGCCCGTCGAGACGACAGCCTGCACGAGCCCGCCGGCCGTTCGTTCGACGCTGCCACCTACTCGACGAACAGCCGCGCGTGCGCGTGCCGGGTCGGCCGCCTCGACGACGATGCGCACCTCCTCAGCGAGAGAGGCAGACGAACGAAGCGGCGACGACGTGCCGCGCGGGAACGCGCCTGCCTGCAGCCACTCCTGCGTCGGCACGGGCTGGCCCCGAGCATGGCTCCCGGTCAGAAACGACCGCGACGGGGAGCCAGGCGCCGACGCCGCGGGTGCGGACGCCACGATCAGCAGTCCCAGCAAGGCGACACCGACGAACGTGCCGCTCGAAAGAGTCCTCCGTAGTCCGAACATCGGTGCCTCCTCATGTGATTGACACAGGCACCGTGTCGCAATGCTCTCAACGAACCCTCAAGGTTCTCGCGGCTACGTCAGCGTTCGACGAACTGGATCGCCGCGCGGCTCGAGAGGATCAGGCGCCCGCCGTCGTACCAGCGCCCGTTGAAGTCGTGCCAGCCGGCGGGTAGTCCGGCCGGAAACTCCGCGATGTTGGTCTTCCGAACGGGGCCGCCGGAATCTGCGAGCACGTCGGTGAGCATCGTGACCGGCTCTCCGTCCACGTCGAGCTCGAACCGCGTGCTGTCGTCATCGAGGTCGGCTCCCCCCACGGAGTCGGCCGCGAAGCCGTAGCCCACCCAGAACGGCGTATCGGCGGGATACATCGTCGGCGTCGCTCCGCCCGGGAAGATCCCGATACGCCCTTCTCTCTCTCCCACTCCGTCCGCGGGCGAGACGGTGACGACGAGGGCAGCCATGGGAACCTCCTTGGTTGGGGCTTTCGCATGGCTGCAGGGTGCGCGTGGCCCCTCAAGATCGGCTCAAGGCGGGGTATGGCAATCCGCGCGGAGCCGTGAGAAAGTGCGAGAGCACACGAGAACGAGGGGACGACGAATGGACGGAGCGAGCGGGGCAGGCACCCCAGAGCTCGAAGTACGCCTCCTCGGCCCCATCGAGGTGGAGCGCGATGGCACGCCAGTCGCTCTCGGAGGACCGAAGCCGCGCACGCTGCTCGCCGTGCTCGCGCTCGAGCCCGGCCGGGTCGTCTCCGTCGATCGGCTGGTCGAGGCGCTCTGGCCGGGCGAGCAGCCCGACACGGCGGCGCACGCCGTCCAGGTCTACGTCTCCCAGCTCCGTAAGGCGCTCGGCTCCGTGATCGCGACGCGCGCGCCGGGCTACGAGCTCGAGCTCGCTCCGGAGCGGGTCGATCTCCACCGCTTCGCGCGTCTCACCCAGGAGGGGCGCGGGGCGCTCGGAGGGGGAGATCCGACAGCGGCCGAGGGTGCGCTGCGCGAGGCGCTCGCCCTCTGGCGCGGCCCGGCGCTCGCGGACTTCCTGTACGAGCCGTTCGCGCAGACCGAGATCGCGCGGCTCGAGGAGCTGCGCACGGTCGCCGTCGAGGAGCGGATCGAGGCGGATCTCGCGCTCGGCCGGCATGCAGAGCTCGTCTCCGAGCTCGAGGCGCTCGTCCAGGCGCAGCCGCTCCGCGAGCGCCCGCGCGCTCAGCTCATGCTCGCGCTCTACCGCTCCGGCCGGCAGGCGGACGCGCTCGCCGCCTACCGCGCCGCCCGCGAGACGCTCGTCGAGGAGCTCGGCATCGACCCCGGCCCGGAGCTGCGCGAGCTCGAGGCCGCGATCCTGCGGCAGGACGAGTCGCTGCTTCTCGAAGAGACTCCGCTCGCGCGGCCGGCGATGCAGTTCCGTCGGCTCGTCACGATCCTCTTCGTCGACGTCGTCGAGTCGATGGCGCTCGCCGAGGCGCTCGATCCGGAGGCGCTCGGCACCGTCCTGCGGAGCTACTTCGAGACGGTTTCGGCGGCGATCGTCCGACACGGCGGCACGGTGGAGAAGTACGCGGGCGACGCGGTCATGGCCGCGTTCGGCATCCCCGTCTCGCACGAGGACGACGCGCTGCGCGCCGCCCGCGCCGCGCTCGACGTCCGCGTCGGGATCGCGGCGCTCAACGAGCAGCTCCTGCAGCAGCACGCGGTGGGGCTCGAGATCCGGATCGGGATCGAGTCCGGCGAGGTCGTCGCGACCCCGACTGACGCGCGGCAGCGGCTCGTTACGGGCGAAGCGGTCGGGATCGCCGCGAAGCTCGAAGCAGGCTGCCGGTGCGGACGAGATCGTCGTCGGCGCGCTCGCCGCGCGGCTGATCGACCACGTCGCCGTACTGGATCCGCTGGGCGAGGTCGCGATCAAGGGCAAGCGCGAGCCGGTACTCGCATATCGGCTACTCCAGCTGAGCCCGATCGCGCCGGCCTTCGAGCAGCGGCAGGATGCGCGCCTCGTCGGCCGCAAGCGCGAGCTCGCGGCGCTTCGACGGACGCTCAAGCGCTCCAGCGAAGGTGGAGCGGTGCGCGTCGCGGTCGTCGTAGGCTCGCCCGGGGTCGGCAAGTCGCGCCTCGCCGCCGAGCTGACCCGGCGCGCGAAGGGCGTCACGACGCTCTGGGGCCGCTGTCTCTCGTACGGCGAGGGCATCACGTACGGGCCGCTGCGGGAGGTGCTGGCTCGCGCGGGCCCGAGCGCCGAGCGCGACACCGTACTCGCGGCGCTCGACGCCGAGACGCCTCCTCCGGCGCCCGAGCTCGCCTGGCTCTTCCGCCAGTTCTGCGAGGCGAGCGCGCACGAGCGGCCGCTGATCCTCGTCTTCGACGACGTTCATTGGGCGGAGCCGACGTTCCTCGAGCTCGTCGAGCACCTCGCGGACAAGGGGGAGGGGCCGATCGCGGTCGTCTGCCTCGCGCGCGAGGAGCTCGTCGAGGAGCGGCCCGCGTTCCTGGAGGGACGCCCGAACGTCGACAGAGTTCTGCTCGACGCGCTCTCGGCGTGATGAGACGGACGCGCTGCTGGAGGGTCTCGGCGGGGCGACGCTCGAGTCGGATCAGCTTGCCCGGATCGCCGAGACGGCGGAGGGCAACCCCCTCTTCCTCGAGCAGCTCCTCGCGCTGGCGCTGGAAGGTGGCCTCGCCGAGCGCGCGCTGCCGGAGACGATCCAGGCGCTGCTCGCCGCTCGCCTCGACCGGCTGGGGCCGGGCGAGCGGGCGGTGCTCGAGCGCGGGGCCGTCGTCGGGAAGGAGTTCACTGCCGGAGACGTCGTCGCCTTGCTCGATCCGGATGCGGCGCCGACCGCGGATCGCACCTGCGTACGCTCACCGACCGCGGATTCGTCCGTCCGCGCGGCGAACGGGCTGTTCGGCTTTCGGCACGTACTCGTGCAGGAAGCCGTTTATCGCTCGGCACCGAAGCGGCTTCGCGCGGAGCTGCACGAGCGCTACGCCGACCGGCTCGACACGGAGTCGCCGGATCTTCCCGAGCTCGACGAGTTCGTCGGCTACCACCTCGAGCAGGCTTACCGGCTACGCACGGAGCTGGGCGAGTCCGATCAGGCGCGTAGAGAGCCTCGCCAATGGCGCCGGGCGTCGCCTCGGTGCCGCTGGATTTCGTGCACTCAAGCGCGGCGATATGTCCGCAACCGTGGGATTGCTCGTCCGGGCAATTGTCTTGCTGCCGTCAGGCGAAGCGCGTCAGGAGCTCCTGTGCGAGCTCGGCATTGCGCAGTACTCCGCCGGACGAACTGCTGCGAGCAATGCGAGCTTCTTGGAGGCAATTGCGGGAGCGGAAGCTGCGGGACTGAGGCGAGTTGAGCTCCGCGCACGCATCGAGGCCGCGTACGTTCGACTTCTGACGGAACCGGAAGGCGCTTCGCGAGACTTGCTGTCCGTCGCCGAAGGCGCAGTGCCCGCATTCGAGGCGCTCGGGGACGACAGATCGCTAGCCCGGGCTTGGTTGCTGATCGGCTACGTGCGCGGCGGAATACATGGGAACCATGCTGCTTGGCAGCAAGCGGAGGAGCGCGCTCTCGTCTACTACCGCCGCACCTCATTCCCACCAGCTACCTGCCTCGGGCAGATCGCAGCAGCGATCTACTGGGGGCCGACGGCGGTTTCGCCCGGTATCGAGCGGTGCATCGAGCTGCTCGACGATGAGACGATCGGGCTAGTCGGCCGCGCAGCGATTATCCCGTATCTCGGCGGCCTCCATGCTCAGGTCGGCCGCTACTCGCAAGCCCGCGCGCTCATCGCCGAAGCGGAACGAATCTACGAAGAGCTCGGCTCCGACACCGCGGTGGTCCACTGCGGGACCGTAAGAGCTGACGTCGAGCTGCTCGCGGCCGACCTTGGCGCCGCTGAGCGAACGCTCCGCGAGCAGTGTGAGCACCTCGAGCGCATTCATGACCGCGCGCACCTGGCTGTCAGGGCGGCCAAACTCGCCGAGACGATGTACAGGCAGCAGCGCTTCGACGAGGCGGAGGAGTGGGCTGCGGTATCGCGGGCGAACGCGGCGAGCGATGATCAGAGCGCTCAGCTGATCCTGGGGCCGGTCGAGGCGAAGCTCCTCGCAAAGAGGGGGGCGATCCACGACGCCCGCGAGCTCGTGGAGGAGATCGTGCGGCTCGCAAACAGCACGGACGGTCTGAACCAGATCGCAGCCACTCGCCTCGCCCTGGCCGATGTGTTGCGCACGGCCGAGCTCTTCAGTGAAGCGGAGCACGCGATTGAGCAGGCAATCGAGTTCTTCGAACGCAAGGGGAACTCCGTTGGGGCGTCCCACGCTCGAGATGTCCTCGAACTGGAGGTCCCAGCGTAAGAAGGAGGCCCGCGGCGCGGGCCTCCTTCGATCTGACACGAGCTTGAGGCACTACCCGCCCTTGGGGCCGCCGTCCGCATATGCGAGCAACGGTGCCGCGAGCGCGAGCAGACCGACTGCGAACACGACGAGCGTGCGGTGCAGTGAAGTGACCTGGCGCATCGTTTCCTCCTCTCGGGATTCGTGTGTGCACCGGTGTCACGCTCGATCCGACCTCTAACCGCCCAACCACAGGCGGCTAACAGGTGGCTAATCGTCGTGTAATTCCGGCACATGATTTCCATGCGCCAGATGCTCCAAGTTCGCTGGTCATGTGACCTCGGAATAGATCTGATTTCTCGTCGGAGAAATCACGATCTTTTGCGCGCCTGCGAGTAGGGAAATCCCCTACGCGGTGTCCGGGCTCAGCCGTACCTGTGCCAAGAGCTCAACAAGCTCGCCGCGACGCGATTCGTTCGCTCGATCGCGGTTACCGTCGCGCGGCCGCCGCGCAGCGTGCCGGTGTTGAACGGGCGCGCCGAGAGCTTGAAGACGTAGCGACCGGTCATCCCGCGCTCCTTGCGGCCGTCGAAGACGGGCCAGTTCTGATGCGTGCCGCGCGAACGTGTTCCAGAAGCGATCGTTCTTCGGAACCGTTCGGCGGACGTCGCACGCAACGCGCGTGTCGACGACGACGCGCGCGGCGGTGTCCTCGATTCGCCACGTAACGACCGCCGGGCTCATGGGAAAGCCGTGCCACTGGCCGGGAACCGACAGCGAGGGCGTGTCGATGGCCTCGGCTGTGAAGGTGACGAGCTCTCCTTGGCGCCGAACGGAGATGCCGAGGACGTCCGGCGTCGTCTCGTCACGGTACGGCGAGCCGCTTCGGCGCGAGCGGGTTCACCGCACGCCCATCCTCGAGGTGGGTCAGATGCACGTGCTCGCGCTTGGGCTGGACGAAGCCGAGCAGTGTCTTGCCTGCCAGCGCGCGCTGCCCGACGCGCGCTGCGGGCTCGATGTGCCAGTACTGGAACGTGCGACCGTTACCGCACTCCACGGTGACGCGGCCGCCGCGCGTCCGCACGACCGTGCCGGATGCGACGGCGTACACAGGCGAGCCGTCCGGGGCGGAGATGTCCAGCCCCTGGTGGAACGAGAAGCCGCCGTCACCCTCGCGAATCGTCTCTTCCGACCGCGAGCCCTGGAACACGGTGCGCGGGTCGCCGAAGCCGCCACGGATCGGATGGGCGCGGTCGAACGGCTGCACGGGCCAGCCGTAGCTGCCCGAGCAGCCCGTTCCGGGTGCGCTCGCCTGCGCAATGGAGTCCAGAGCGAGCGCGGCGATGACGAACAGCGGGACGACGAACAGGGCGGCGAGCGCGCCGCGGGTTGAGGTCTTGCGTGCAGTAGTCATGACCGGCACGGTCGGAGGGGCCTCCAACCGGCCGGCAACGGGCCGCTAACAGCGCGCTAACCACGACCTTGAGCGTGCCTTGAGCGCGTTCGAGTGATCTTTGCGCTGGGTCTGGACACGCCCCAGCCCGACGATCTAAGGTCGCTCGTGACGCTCGAACTCCGGATACTCGGTCCGCTCGAGGTCTCCGATGAGACCGGGCACGTCGCGCTCGGCGGTCCCAAGCAGCGCGGGCTTCTCGCCATCCTCGTGCTCGAGGCCGGGCGCGTCGTCGCGACCGATCGACTCATCGATCTCCTGTGGGGCGAGGATGCCCCGAAGAGTGCGACCGCGTCGCTCCAGAACTCCGTCGGGCGTTTGCGCCGCGCGCTCGGCTCGGACGTGCTCGCGACCCGCGCGCCGGGCTACGTTCTCAACGTCGGGCCGGATCAGATCGACGCGTGCCTCTTCGAGAGCGCCATCGTGGATGCACGACGACTCCCTCCCGCCGAGCGGCGCGATCGCCTCCACGCCGCGCTGGCGCTCTGGCGAGGGCCGGCTCTCGCGGAGTTCGCGTTCGACGACTTCGCGCAGGCCGAGATTCGCAGGCTCGAGGAGCTTCGCCTGATCGCTCACGGAGAGCGCATCGATGCCGACCTCGACCTTGGCGGCCACGGCGATGTCATCGGCGAGCTCGAGGCGCTCGTCGGCACCCATCCGCTCCGGGAGACCTTTCGGAGACAGCTCATGCTCGCGCTGTATCGCGCCGGCAGGCAGGCGGAGGCGCTCGAGGTCTACCAGGACGCGCGAGCTCGATTCATCGACGAGCTCGGGATCGAGCCCGGCCCCGAGCTCAAGCGGTTGCAGTCCGAGATCCTTCGCCACGAGGCGGGTCTGACGAGCGCCGACGATCCGGTGCCGTCCGACGAGGAGGGGGAGATCGTGAAGGCGCTGCTCGCCGGGCGCGTTGTTCCTGTGATCGGCGTCGACGGTGCGGGCGCTCTCGCCGAGCACCTGGCGAAGGCGTTCGCGGTGCCGGACGATCGGCCGGTGGATCTCGCGCGCGTGTCGCAGTACGTCGCGATGATGCAGGGCTCGGGCCCGCTCTACGACGAGCTGCACACCCGGTTCGAGGCTGCTGTCGAGCCGGGTCCGCTCCATCGCTTTCTCGCACGGCTCCCGACGCTGCTCCGGGAGCGCGGCGCGCCGCACCAGCTGATCGTGACGACGAACTACGACCTCGCGCTCGAGCGCGCCTTCGAGGAGGCCGGCGAGGAGCTCGACATCGTCTCCTACGTCGCGGCCGGTGCGCATCGCGGCCGCTTCTGGCATCGACCGCCCGGCGAGGCACCGCGGCCGATCGACGTGCCGAACACATATGCGACCGAGCTCAGCCTCGAACGCCGCACCATCCTGCTGAAGCTGCACGGCGCCGTCGACCCGCTCCCCGAGCGCGAATGGGAGAGCTTCGTCATCACCGAGGACGACTACATCGACTACCTCGGCCACGCGGAGCTCACGACCGTAGTTCCGGTCGCGCTCGCGGCGAGGCTCCGTCGGAGCCACTTCCTCTTCCTCGGGTACGACATGGCCGACTGGAACCTGCGCCTGATCCTCAATCGCATCTGGGGCGAGCGGCCCGTGGCCTATCGCTCGTGGGCCGTTCAGGGGTCGCTCAGCCCGCTCGCCCAGGCGTTCTGGCGCCGCTACGACGTGACGCCGCTCGACGTGGAGCCCGAGTCGTACGTCGAGCTCCTCGAGCGGCGGCTGGAGTCGGCGGCGTGACGGACGCTCCCTCGTCGCCGTTCAAGGGCCTCAACGCGTTCGAGGACTCCGAGCTCGATGCGCTTCTGTTCTTCGGGCGGGAGCGGGAGCGCGAGATCGTCGTCGCCAACCTGATCGCGTCGCGGCTCACGGTTCTGTACGGGCCGAGTGGCGTCGGGAAGTCGTCGCTGCTCGGCGCGGCGGTCGCTCGCTCGCTTCGTGCGCTTCCCGAGCGCCCGCTCGTCGTCGTCCACTCGCGCTGGAGCGACGATCCGTCCGTCGCGCTCGCCGACGCGATCGCCGAAGCGGGGGGCCCGGCTCCGAACGGTGCGACGCCGCTCGAGGCACTCGAGCGAGCCCAGCACGATCGGGACGTCTACGTGGTACTCGACCAGGCCGAGGAGTACTTCCTCTACCACGCCGACGACAGCGGGCCGGGATCGTTCGCCGAGGCGCTTCCCGGAGCGCTCGCGGCGCCGCTCAGGATCAACGTGCTCGTTTCCCTTCGCGAGGATTCGCTCGCGAAGCTCGACCGCTTCACGGGTCGCGTGCCGGGCCTCTTCGCGAACACACTGCGGCTCGACCGGCTCGACCGGCAGGCGGGGCGGGCAGCGATCGTCGGACCTGTCGAGCGCTTCGCCGAGCTCACCGGGATCCATGTGACCGTCCAACCGGAGCTGATCGAGCGCGTCCTGGACGAGGTCGGGACCGGTCAGATCGAGCCTGCTCTGGGCGGGCGGGGCACGATCGAACCCGAAGCCGCGGACGACTCGGCACGCATCGAAGCTCCGTACCTCCAGCTCGTCATGCAGCGCCTCTGGGAGGAAGAGCGGGACGCGGGCTCGGACGTCCTCCGCGTCGCGACGCTCGAACGGCTCGGCGGAGCGCAGCACATCGTGGAAGAGCACTTCGAGACCGCTATGGATGCCCTCTCGGCCGCGCAGAAGGAGATCGCCGCGCGCCTTTTCAACCACCTAGTCACGCCGTCGGGAACGAAGATCGCGCACGAGCTCTCCGACCTCGCCGACTTCGGCGGCGTGCCGGTCGCCGAGCTCGATTCCGTCCTCGCGACGCTCGCCGACCGGAGGATCCTGCGCTCGCTCGAGGAGGGCGGCGATGTCCGCTACGAGATCTTCCACGACGTGCTCGCACAGCCTGTCCTCGCCTGGCGCGCGAGCTACGAAGCGGAGCGCGAGCTCGAACGTCAACAGGAGGCTTCGGACCGTCGCCACCGTTGGCTTCTGGCGATCATCGCCGCGGGAGCTGTGGTGCTCGCCGTGATGGGAGCCGTGACCGTCTATGCGCTGTCTCAGCGAACCGAAGCGCGCGAGCAGGCGCGCGAGGCGACGGCGAACGAGCTCGTCGCGAATGCCGACGCCGAGCTCGATCGCGACCCCGAGCTCAGCCTTGTGCTCGCTCTCGAGGCGGCGCGCGTCGTTCCGAGCGAGCGCTCGCAGCGCGCGCTGCGGGACGCCTTACTGCAGTCGCGCGTCCGGGCGGTCTCCGAGCTCGGCGCTCCCCTGCTCGCGGCGACGATGCGAAGCGACGTCGTCGTGGCCGTCACCGACGAGGGGGACGTCGTTCGGATCGATCTCACGTCGGGCGCGCCAGGGACGACGACGCCCACAGGAATCAAGGCGCGCGGCGCGTCGTTCGCCGAGGACGCGACGGCGCTCGTCACCGGAGTCGACGGCCGTGTTCGGCTCGTCACTGCCGATGGTGTCGAGTCGGTCGAGGGTGTCGCCGACGCGACGGGTAGCGCGATCTCGCCGGATGGGTCGCGCGCAGTCGTGCTCGAACCGGCCGGTGCCCGCCTCGTCGAGGTGGCGAGCGGAAGGACACTCCACACCTACGCCCACCCGGGTGCTCGCTCGGCGGCCATCTCACCCGACAACCGGCGCGTGGTAACTGGTGGCATCGATGACACCGTCCGCGTGTGGTCGGGTCAGAGCGGCCGCCGCATCCATACGCTGACTGAGCACGCCGGGAACGCGGTCGCGGTCACCTTTAGTCCGGACGGCGAGTTCGTCGCGAGCGCGAGCACCGACGGCACCGGCCGCGTCTGGGGGACCCGAAACTGGGGACTGAGCTCGATTCTCACCGGCCATACGAACGCGCTCACCGGCATTTCGTTCAGCAGCGACGGGGAGCACGTCGTGACCACCGGCAAAGACGGCACGGCGCGGGTCTCCCACGCCGAGAGCGGCGACGAGCTCTTCGTCCTCGCGGGGCATCGCAACTGGGTCAAGTCGGCGGCGTTCAGCGGCGCCGCCGAGAGCCCGATCGTCACTGCCAGCCCCGACGGCTCGGTCCGGGTTTGGGACGCGGTGTTCCAGCCCGAGCTCGAGAAGCTCGCGCAGCTCGACGCGCCGGTCACGGATGTGACCGTAGGCGACATGGTCACGGTGTGGACGACCGACGGCCGGGAGCACGTGCTCGATCTCACTACGGGGGAGGAGCTCGCGGTGGAACCGGCGCCGAAGCGCCGTCCACGTCGGGTCGCGGGCCCAAATGGACAAAGCGCGACGATGCGGGGGCGCGTTGTCGTCGTTCGACAGGACGGCGAGACGTCGATGCTGACTGGTCACCGCGATCGCGTGACCTCCGTCGACTTCTCGCCGCTCGGGACGTTCCTCGCGACGACGAGCCTCGACCACGTCGCCCGGATCTGGTCGCTCTCGAGCCACGAGGTCGTTCGCGCCCTCCAGCACAACACCGCCGTGCGTGACGCCGCCTTCAGCCCGGACGGACGCTGGCTCGTGACGGCGACGCTCCGCGCGAGCCTCTGGGACGCGCGGTCGGGGGACATCTTGCGCAGGCTCCAGGGACATGAGGGGCCGGTTACGGCCGTGGCGTTCGACCGCTCCGGGCGGACAATCGTTACCGGCGGTGTCGACGGCACGGTGCGCACCTACCGCTGTGAGCTCTGCGGCGGGGTCGACGAGCTCGTCGAGCTCGCGGAGCGCCAGCTCGCCAAGACTGGACGCGAGCTGACGTCGGACGAGCGCGCGCTCTACCTCGGCGACTGAGCTACCGACGGGAGCAGCCGCGCTCGAGTTGCCCGACCGCGCACACCCGGAACCCCGTGTTTCGCCCGCCGGCTCGCTCAGCGCGCGGCCGAGAGCCACGCAGGATCGCTGCGCCAGAGGCCTGTTCGGAGCACGCGCCGGAGCCCCGAGCCGTCGGAGCGCACAAGCCAGACGTTGCCGTCGGTCGAGAACGCGAGCCACCGGCCGTCGGGCGACCACGCCGGACCCGAGGCGGGCCCTCCGCGGTAGAGGCGGCGCGGCTTCTTACCGTCCGCCGCCGCAACGCCGATGCCCGTTCCGGTACCGAAGTCCAAGCTGGACACGGATGCGAACGCGAGCCGACGACCGTCCGAGCTCCAGGCCGGATCGAAACCCGCGCCGACGGCGAACGGGGTCAGGCTCACTTCGAGACCGGAGCCGTTGACAGCCTCGATGCTGGCGTCATACCCACGGTCGCACTCGCCGATCGACTCGTAGGCGATGATGCGGCCGTCCGGCGACGGTGCGGGGGCGGAGTCACAGGTTCCGTGATCCCAGGGCTCCGGATGGGTGAGCTGCCGCACGGCACCCCCGTCGGGATCCATCCGGTAGATCGAGAACGCGAAGACGTATCCGCCGTACTTGTCCTTGCCCTCGAAACGGCGGCTGAAGTAGATCGTCTCTGCGTCGGGCGACCATGCCGGCGAGATCGCTTCAGGCCCGCGCGTTAGGCGCTCTTGCCCCGATCCATCGCGCTTCATGACCCAGATCGACCGCGCACGAACGAACGCGATCCGTCGAGCGTCGGGAGAGACAGCAGCCTGCCCGGCTTGCTTTGCGAAGCGCCGCGCATGGGACCCGTCGGCCCTAGCCACCCAGAGATCGTTGCCCCTCTGGAAGAGGATCCTCGCGCTCGGTAAGGCGTCTGCCCGGTTGTGAGCCGCTCGGCTGTTGGCGACCGGCTCGCCCAGCAGGAGCATGGCGAGGAGCGCCACCGCGAGAGCTGTTCGCATCGCCGTCCCACGCTCGATCGTCATGCCGACCCTCGAGTCCTCGGATGGCCCAGCATTTCGGCAGTGTCTCAAGAAGCGTTCAAGACGCGACAGGTCGGCCGCTACGCTGGACGGATGCGCCCACTCAAGGCGTCGGACCTGTACGCGCCCCTCGGCGACCAGCCGCGCGCGATCGAGGAGATCGCCGCCTCCGTCACGGCCGGCAACCGCTTCCAGACGATCCTCGGCGCCACCGGAACGGGCAAGACGGCGACGATGGCGTGGACGATCGAGAAGCTGCAACGGCCGGCGCTCGTCATCGCGCACAACAAGACGCTCGCCGCGCAGCTCTGCAACGAGTTCCGCGAGTTCTTCCCCGAGAACGCCGTCGAGTACTTCGTCTCGTACTACGACTACTTCCAGCCCGAGGCGTACATCCCGCAGGCCGACCTCTACATCGAGAAGGACTCGTCGCGTAACGACGACATCGCGCGGCTCCGGCTGTCGGCCACGTCGTCGCTCCTCACCCGCCGCGACGTCGTCGTCGTCGCGTCCGTCTCGTGCATCTACGGCCTCGGCTCGCCGGATGAGTGGCGCGAGCGCGTGCTCATGCTCGAGGTGGGGGAGACGCACGACCGCGACGAGGTGCTGCGCAAGCTGATCGAGAGCCAGTACGTGCGCAACGACACCGTCCTCGGGCGCGGGCGCTTCCGGGTGAAGGGCGACATCGTCGAGATCCAGCCCGCGAACGTCGAGACCGCGTACCGCGTCTCGTTCTTCGGCGACGACGTCGAGCAGATCACGCACTTCGATCCGCTCACGGGGGAGGTCTATTCGCACCTCGACAACCTCGTCATCTGGCCGGCGACCGAGTACGTCACCTCCAAGCCGACGATCGAGCGTGCGGTCGACGACCTGCGCGCAGAGCTCGAGCAGCAGGTCGCGAAGTTCGAGCACGAGGGCCGGATGCTGGAGGCGCATCGCATCCGGCAGCGCACCGAGTACGACCTCGAGATGATGAAGGAGCTCGGCTTCTGCAATGGGATCGAGAACTACTCGCGCGCGCTCGAGGGCCGCCCGGTCGGCTCGCATCCGTTCACCCTCATCGACTACTTCCCTGACGACTTCGTGTGCTTCGTCGACGAGTCGCACCAGACGGTGCCGCAGCTCGGCGGCATGTACGAGGGCGACCGCTCGCGCAAGCAGACGCTCATCGACTTCGGCTTCCGGCTGCCGTCGGCGCTCGACAACCGCCCGCTTCGCTTCGACGAGTTCCTCGGGAAGGTCAATCAGCTCGTCTTCGTGTCCGCGACCCCGAGCGCGTTCGAGCTCACGCGCTCGAAGGTCGTCGCCGAGCAGCTCATCCGCCCGACCGGCGTCGTCGACCCGGAGATGGAGCTGCGTCCCACGAAGAACCAGATCGACGATCTCTTGAACGAGATCCGCCACCGCGAGGAGGCGGGCGAGCGCGTGCTCGTCACGACGCTGACGAAGAAGATGTCCGAGGACCTCACCGACTACCTGCTCGAGGCAGGCGTCCGGGCGCGCTACCTCCACTCCGAGATCGACACGCTCGACCGCATCGCGATCATCCGCGAGCTCCGGCTCGGCGACTACGACGTGCTCGTCGGGGTGAACCTCCTGCGCGAGGGGCTCGATCTCCCCGAGGTGTCTCTCGTCGCCGTGCTCGACGCCGACAAGGAGGGCTTCCTGCGCGGCAAGACGGCGCTCATCCAGACGACCGGCCGCGCCGCCCGCAACACGGCGGGCAAGGTCATCCTCTACGCGGACAAGCGCACCGAGGCGATCGTCGGCGCGATGGAGGAGACGTCACGTCGCCGCGCGATCCAGGTCGCCTACAACGAGGAGCACGGCATCACGCCCGAGTCGATCGTCAAGGGCGTCTCCGATATCTCCGAGCTCCTGTCGCTGGAGTCGCCGCATGTCCCTTCCTCACGCCGCCGGCGCGGAAAGTCCGAGGTGGAGGGGATGTCCGGCGACGAGCTCGAGAAGCTCGTCATCACGCTCGAGGAGGAGATGTACCTCGCTGCGGAGGAGCTGCGGTTCGAGTACGCCGCGAAGCTCCGCGACGAGATCAAGGAGCTGCGCCGCGAGTTGACTGCTCTCGTACAGACGACGTAGGGAGGACGCACATGTGCCGGAACATCAAGACGCTCCACAACTTCGAGCCTCCTGCGACGGACGAGGAGGTCCGCGCCGCCGCACTGCAGTACGTGCGCAAGGTCAGCGGCGCCGCGAAGCCGTCGAAGGCGAACGAGGCGATCTTCGCCCGCGCGGTCGACGAGATCGCGCACGTGACGCAGCATCTGCTCGCCGACCTCGTGACGACGGCTGCGCCGCGCGATCGCGACGTCGAGGCGGCGCGAGCGCGCGCTCGGGCAGAGAAGCGCTTCGGCGCGGCCGCGGCGTAGAGGTCGGGCAACGTCGGCGGAAGCGCCGACATCTCGGCTCCTTCCCCTGCTTCGCCGCGGAGAGCGTCGAAGGCTAGGAAGCAGGGAAGCTTTGCGGCGCAGACGTCCGGCGGACGCGATTCAGGCTCAAGGCCGGTCGAGGAGTGCCGATACGCACTCTCATGGGAGGACGCAGCGTCCCGTTGCTGGCGCTGGCCGCGTTCGCAGCGGTTGTCCCTGCCGCGCTCCTGCACTTCGTCGGTCGCGACAAGGTGCTGATCGACGGCTGGATCCACTTCGGAGGGGTCGCCCTCGGCGCAGGGATAGCGACCGTGGCCGCGGTCACGCTGACCGTCGCCGGCGCACGTCAGCGCGACGGCCACGCCGTTCTCGTCGGTAGCGCGTTCTCCGTGATGGCGGCGCTCCTGTGCCTCCACGGGCTGGCGACGCCGTACGTGTTCGTCGACGACGTCGGCGTCGCGGCATTCACGGGTGGTGCGACCCTGCCCGTCGGCGGCGCGATCCTCGCGCTCGGCACGCTCTCCGCGTTGCGCAGACCGGGCGCCGTGCGCCCGCTGCTCTGGCTCCTCGTCGTCGCCGTCGCCTCGATCTTCGTGCTGGGCAGCGCAGCGATCCTCGAGCCCGGCCTCGTTCCGTCCGTGCCGGAGCCCCGGAGCGCCGCGGCCTGGATCGTCCTCGCAGCGGGCCTCGTCTTCTACGGAGTCCTGTTCTGGCGAGCGCTCCGCACGTTTCGTCTCACCCAGCGGAGGGCCGATCTGCTCGTCGCCGTCGGCATCGTCTGGCTTGCCGCGGCGCTCCCGGCTGCTCTCCTGCTCGACTTCCAGAACCTCGGTTGGTGGCTCGGTCATGCCTTCGAGATCATCGGAATCGCGGCGGTGGGCTTCACCGTCGCCCACGACCTGCGCCGGGGTGTCGCACGCTCGCGCCCGCTGCTCGGCGATCTTCGCGGCGCCGACCTCGTCGCCGAGGCCGAGGCGTTCCTCGGCTCGCACATTCGCGCGTTGCTCGTCGAGCTCGCCGCGAAGGACGCCTACACGGAGGAGCACACCCGTCGAGTCGCTCTCCGTGCCGCGCAGGTCGGCGACGAGCTCGGACTCCCGCCCGAGCGGCTGCGCGACCTCGCGATCGGCGGCCTCTTGCACGACATCGGGAAGCTGACGGTCCCGGACGCCATCCTGAAGAAGCCCGGCCCGCTCACCGACGAGGAGTACCACGTGGTGATCGGGCACGTGCACACGGGAGTGGCGCTGCTGCGCGAGCTCGGCGGCTTCTCAGACATGGTGCACCGGCTCGTCCGCGGCCATCACGAGCGGCTCGACGGATCGGGCTATCCACGCGCCGTCGCAGGCGATCCGATCCCGCTGGACGTCGGCATCCTCGCCGTTTGCGACGTCTACGACGCGCTCATCTCGGAGCGCGTGTACCGAGCGGCGTGGACGCACGAGCGAGCGCTCGAGCATCTCCGCGCCGGCGCGGACAGGCTGTACTACGCGTCGTGCGTGGAGGCGCTTGCCACGGTGCTCGCGCGCGAGCGCCCGGTCGATCTCGCCGTCGCGGTCTGAGCGCGTTACCCGACGCGTTCGGAGACGACGTGCTCGGCGCCATCGCCGACACCGTCAGGCGGGCGCCTGCGTCTCGAGCTTCTCGTGGAGGTAGGCGAGGTAGGGCTGAGGGTCGACCGGTCCGCCGACGGCGCGCTCGACGGTCTCCGCCGGCGTGAGCTTGCGGCCGAGCGCGTAGATGTTCTCTCGGAGCCAGGCATGCAGGGGAGCGAACTCGCCGCGCTCGATCTGCTCCTCTACCTCGGGAATCGCGTCGCTCACTGCGTCCCAGATCTGCACAGAGAGAACCGTGCCCAGAAGGTACGTCGGGAAGTACCCGAAGCTGCCGTCCGACCAGTGCGCGTCCTGGAGGACGCCCAGCGCGTCGTTCGGCACCGAGATCCCCATGAGCTCCTCGAACCGCGTGTTCCACGCGTCCGGGAGATCGGCGACGGAGAGCCGACCCGAGATGAGCTCCTGCTCGAGCTCGAAGCGGAGGATGACGTGGAGCCCGTAGCTCGTCTCGTCGGCATCGACGCGGACGAACGTGCGGCGCACGCGGTTGACGGCCCGGTGGAAGTCGTCGAGCGAGACGTCGCCGAGCGGGCCCGGGAACGTCTGCTGCAGGCGTGGGTAGAACCAGCGCCAGAACGGGAGCGACCGACCGACGACGTTCTCCCAGAGCCGGCTCTGCGACTCGTGCAGCGTCGAGGAGACGCCTGAGCACAGCGGCGTTCGCTCGAGCGTCGGGCTGACACCCCACTCGTAGATGCCGTGCCCGGTCTCGTGCATGGCGGTGAAGAGCGCGAGGAGGTCGTCCTCCGCGTATCGGCTCGTCAGGCGGATGTCGCCGAGACCGAAGGTGATCTCGAACGGGTGCACCGTCTTGTCCAGGCGGAACTGATCCCAGGTCGCGCCGAACGCCTCGACGAGCTCGCGCGAGAGCGCCTCCTGTGCCGGAATCGGAAACGGCCCGCGCATGAACGGGTCGTCCTCCTCGGTCGCGTGCTCCGCGACGAGCGCCCGCAGCGCCGGAGTGAGCACGGAGAACGCCTCGCGGATCTCCGAGGTGCGCATTCCCGACTCGTAGTCCTCGAGGAGCACGTCGTACGCGTCGTCGTACGGCGCGAAGCACTCGATGTACTGGCGCCGGAGGTCGACGATGCGCTCGAGCGAAGGCCGAAACGCCGCGAAGTCGGCATCCTCGCGCGCCTTCACCCACACCTCGTACGACTCGGCGGCCGCCTTCGCGAACTCGACTGCGAGCGCAGTCGGCACGCGGCGCGCGCGGTTCCAGTCACGCCGCGCGACGCGAACGAGCGCCGCATCGTCGGAGTCGTGGGGAAGCGCTGCGGCGTACGGCTCGAGCTCCTCGAACAGTTCGCCGAAGCGGTCGTCGACGACGTGCGCGTGGATGATCTCCTCGATCGTCCCGAGCTGTGCTGCACGCGTCGGGGCCCCACCGGGAGGCATGCACACGGTCATGTCCCAGACGAGCACTGACCGGGTGCGGCGGAGATCTGTGAGCTTGCCGAGGCGTTCCTTGAGCTCGATGAGAGCCTGCTCCACGGCGGCTGACTCTAGATGATTGATGCCACGATCTCGCGCGTCCGGATGCGCGAGCTGGCGCGTCCGGGCCGCTACCGCCCAGACTGAGGCCGCTTCACGCCCTCAGTCTGCGCGTGCGCTTCGCGACGGGAGAACGATGTCAAGGCGTCGGCCTTACCACCGCTCTCCCGTCGCGCCCCAGAGCGGCCAGCTCGCGCCCCGGAGCGGGCGATCTCGTGGCATCGATCATCAGCGCCGCGAGAAGTGGCGCTCGCCGACCTGCAGGAATCCCGCCCCGTCCCAGGAGAAGGTCCTAACCGTGATGGTGGCGGCGTCCGCGTCATAGACGTTGAGGCCGCGGGCTTCCTCCTTCCGCTCCGGTCGCGGACGACCGAGCGCAGCGGAGGTCGCGAGGACGAGCGAGCGCCGCGGTCCCTCTTCGAGAACCTTGAACTCGCGGCGCTCTGCGACCCCGGCCTGATGGACGTGCCCGCCGATCACGAGCTCGGCACCGGCCGAGACGAGAGCACGCAGGACGTCGTCGCGACGGCTGAGTGGCAGCTTGCGCGCGACGCGCCAGGGTGGCGCCGCCAGATGGTGGTGCAGTGCGACCACGCGCAGGGCATCGGGCGGGCCTTCCTGAAGCCGCTGCGTCCCGAGCGCGAGGCGGTCGTCGTCGACCGCACCTCCTTGCTGGCGCCACGCGCGAACCGAGTTGAGCCCGACGACGACGATGTGATCCGAGACGTGGAGCGGCTCGGTCGGGCCGAAGACACGCTCCCACTCGTCGAACGTGCGCGTGAATCGTGCAGGGAGGGTGTACGGAATGTCGTGGTTGCCGGGTACGACGAAGAGGGGCAGGTTCAGCGCGCGCAGGAGCTTCGCAGCGATCTCGAGCTCGACTCTTCGGCCTCGGTGCGCGAGGTCACCCGTGGCCACGAGCAGCTCGGGCTCGAGGTCCTCGATGAGCGCACGCAGCGCGTCGAGTGGCTCCCATGCTTCCGAGTGACCGCCCATGTGCAGGTCGGAGAGGTGGAGGAATCGGGCGGTCACCGCCGAGGCAGGCTATACACTCGGAACGTGGCCGAAGAGTCGCCGGAGCTGTTCGACGACATCTATCTCGGGCTTCGGGCCGGTGGTGCGGCCGCGAAGCAGCGACGCGGGGAGCCCCTCTCGAACGAGGAAGAGGAGGCGATCAGCCGCTGGCGGCGCCTCTCGCTCTGGCGCAAGACGATCGCCGTCGGCGCATTTGCGCTCGGCACCTTCGGGCTCGGGTTCACGGTCGGTGGCCTCGTGTTCGGCCGCTCCCGCAAGGCCTGACCCGAAGCTTTCCCGCGGCCGACGTTGCGTTCGCCCCGTTACGGGGTACCTGGCATGGATGAGTATCGACCATCCGGTGCGCAGTGCCAAGCAGGCGTCCCACGAGGCCGCCGACAGCACGTGGGTCGAGGGCCTCGCGCGCTACGGCCTCGTCGCCAAGGGTCTCTCGTACGGGCTCGTGGGCGTCCTCGCGGCAGCGCTGGCGCTCACGGACTCCGGGAAGGCTGCGAGCCGCGAGGGTGCATTCGAGGTGCTCGCGAAGGAGAGTGGCTACGGGAAGCCTCTTCTCGTCGCGCTCGCGCTCGGCTTCCTCGCGTACGCGGCATGGCGAGTCGTGCAGGCGATCTTCGACCGCGACAGAGAAGGATCGGGCGCGAAGGCGCTCGCGAAACGTTCCGGCTACGCCGGCCGCGCGGTCATCTACGTCGCGCTGGCCGTCGCCGCGATCCAGCTGCTCGACGGAACCGGCGGCGGCGGAGCCGGCGGTGTCGAGGAGCGCTCGCTCACGGCCCGCGTCCTCGAGTATCCGGCCGGTCGCTGGCTCATCGGGCTCGTGGGGCTTGCGTTCATCGGAGCGGCGCTCTTCAACGCGTACCGGGCGTTCACCCAGAAGTTCGAGGAGAACTGGAAGGAGGGGGAGATGTCCGCCGTCGAGCGGGAGTGGCTTCCGCGTGTGAGCTCGCTCGGCCTCCTCTCCCGCTTCGTCGTCTTCGGGCTCATCGGAGGCTTTCTCGTGAAGGCCGCCTACCAGCACGACCCCAAGGAAGCGATCGGGCTCGACGGGGCGCTCCGCAAGGTGATCCAGGCGAGCTACGGCACGACGCTGCTCACGATCGTGGCGGGCGGCCTGATCTGCTACGCGCTCTTCTGCTTCGCCGAGGCTCGTTACCGTCGCGTTTAGATGCTTGACCGGAAATTCACGCGGGCCGGCTGGCGGCCACGACACGGTGCCGGATCGCCACCCGCGCGCGTCGTACAGGCTTCAGCCTGCACGACGCGTACGTGCGACGCCCGGCTTGGTCGTGACCGCCCCCGACGAAGCGTCAATTTCCGGTCAAGCATCTCGTGAGCGAGCAGGCGCTGCGGGGGACGCTCTTCGTGAACCCGAGCTCGGGCGCGGACAGCCCGTCCGTCGACGAGCTCGCATCGGTCGCGAGTGACCTCGGTGTCTCGGTTCATGTTCTCGCGGACGGCGAGGATCTGGTGGAGCTCGCGCGCTCGGCCCAGGCGGACATCCTCGGCATGGCGGGCGGCGACGGGTCGCTGGGCGCGGTCGCCCAGGTCGCCATCGAGCGAGACCTGCCGTTCGTCTGCGTCCCGTGGGGGACGCGCAACCACTTCGCGAACGACGCCGGTCTGCCCGCCGACGATCCGCTCCGTGCGGTCGCGGCCTTCCGTGGGACGGAGCGCCGCGTCGACGTCGGCCGGTTCGAAGACCGGATCTTCCTCAACAACGTCTCGCTCGGCGTCTACGCCAGGCTCGTCCACAGACGTGAACGGCGTCGCCGTCGCGACGAGGCGTTCGCGCGACTCCGCGCACTGGCGACGTCCGTGTGGACGGATCTGCGGTGGACGCGACGGTTCCGTGTCGACGGGCAGCCGATTCGTGCCAGCGTGGTCCTCGTCGCGAACAACGAGTACATCGACGCGCTGACTGCTCGCGGTGCGCGGGAGCGGCTCGACGGGGGCTTTCTGGCCCTGTACGCGGCCCGTGGGGTCCGCCGCCTCCACTGGACGGAGCGCACCGCGCAGCGGTTCCGGGTCGAGTCGGGACACCCCATGCACGCAGCAGTCGACGGTGAGCCCGCACTCCTCGCGTCGCCGCTCGAGCTACGGGTCGATCCAGGTGCGCTGCGGCTCCTCGTTCCGCCGGACTCGGAGGCGCCAAGCAAGGTCGACAGTTAGACGGAGTGCGCTCAGACGCAGGCTTCGCCCGCGAAGTCCTCGTGTCCGCGGCCTTCGTGGCAACGCAGCTCGCGAAGCGCGCCCGTGAGAACGTAGTTGCCGTCGCCCGCTTCCTCGAAGCCGAGCGTCCACCGCTCGGCCCGGACGGAGTCGTCGGCGAGGCCGTCGAGCGTGACGACAACGGTCTGGCCGCCTCCTCCCTCGGGGCCGGCAGTCGCGTCGATTGTGGTCTGCGTGGCCTTGCGTTCGTCGAGGCGGAGGAACACCGCAGCCGCCATCGCGGGCGAACGCTCCCAGTCCTCGTCGACCTGTTCCTGGAAGCCGGAGAACCCCTCGGTCGAGACGGCGCCTCCCGGTGCGGCGTCCGGCGGCCCTCCCCAGACGAGCTCGACGTCGACGTCGGAGCCGCAACCGGTGAGCAGCAGGCTCGTGAAGACGAGGGCGGCGCGCATCGCGAAACGCACGCCGCCCTTGTACCGGCGAATTGTTAGGCGAATGCGGCGATCTGCTCCGTGTACGCGCCCATGAGTCGCTCGAGGCGCGCGCCCATGCTCGCGCCGACGACGCCGACGTTGTCCACGATGAGCCCGGCCCGGATGATCGTCGCCTGGAACTCGTCGTCCACGCGCAGCGACGCGAGCTTCTCTGCTTCGCCGCGGAGGAAGAAGAAGCCCTGGAGATCGCCGCCGTGCGGCTCCAGGAAGACGGGCTCGATGCTCTCGATCGTCCCGTCGGCCTGGAGCCCGCCGAAGTACTCCATCGTCGAGTTGAAGGTCTCGACGGCCTCGGCCTCGCGGCCTCGTACCACCTCACCCCAGCCGACGAAGAGTCCGGCATCTGCCATTTCCCACCTCCAAGTAGCTGACGTGAGGAGAATGGCAAGTCGGCACGAGAATCGCTATCGAACGTCTGTTCGCCTCGGTAGAATGGCGTGCCTATGTCGCTGGCTGAAGAATTGGTCGTCCACGGAGCGCGCGAGCACAACCTGAAGAACGTCACCGTCCGCATCCCGCGGAACGCGCTCGTCTGCGTCACCGGTCTGTCCGGCTCGGGGAAGTCCTCGCTCGCGTTCGACACGATCTACGCCGAGGGCCAGCGGCGCTACGTCGAGTCGCTCTCCGCGTATGCGCGGCAGTTCCTGCAGATGATGGAGAAGCCCGACGTCGACTCCATCGACGGGCTCTCGCCGGCGATCTCGATCGACCAGAAGACCACCTCGCGCAACCCGCGCTCGACGGTCGGCACGGTCACCGAGATCTACGACTACCTGCGCCTGCTCTACGCGCGCATCGGCCGGCCGCACTGCCCGATCTGCGGTCGTCCGATTGCCGGGCAGTCGCTCGATCAGATCGTCGAGCAGGTGCTGCGGCTCGAGGAGGGCACGAGGTTCACGGTCAACGCCCCCGTCGCGCGCGATCGCAAGGGCGAGTTCAAGGACGTTCTCGAGGAGCTGCGTCGCGACGGCTTCACGCGCGTGAAGGTCGACGGCGAGCAGCGGCTGCTCGAGGAGGACATCGTCCTCGACAAGAAGTTCAAGCACACGATCGAGGTCGTCGTCGACCGGCTCGTGATGAAGCCGGAGCTGCGCCAGCGGCTCACGCAGTCGGTCGAGACCGCCACCTCGCTTGCCGAGGGTCTCGTAACCATCGACGTCGTGGACGGCGACGGCATGACGTTCTCCGAGAACTTCGCATGCCCCGAGCACGGCGTCTCGCTGCCCGAGCTCGAGCCGCGGATCTTCTCCTTCAACTCGCCGCACGGGGCGTGCCCCAGGTGCACGGGGCTCGGCGCACAGCTCGAGATCGACCCCGACCTGCTCGTACCGGACGCGTCGCTCTCGATCGAGGACGGTGCGCTCGTTCCATGGACGATCGGGAGTCAGAGCTTCTACGACTCCGTGATCGAGGCGATCGCCGAGCGCTACGAGATCCCGGTCGACGTGCCCTGGCGTGAGCTGACCACCGAGCAGCAGAACAGGTTCCTCGAGGGAACGGGCGGCGAGCGCATCTTCGTCACGTACCGCAACAGGATGGGCCGCAAGCGCCAGTACACGATGGCATTCGAGGGACTCGCGAACAATCTGCAGCGACGCTATCGCGAGACCGACTCGTCACAGCAGCGCGACCGGATCGAGGAATACATGAGCTTTCGGCCGTGTCCCGAATGCCACGGGGCGCGCCTCAAGCCCGAGGTGCTCGCGGTCACGATCGGCGAGCTCTCGATCCACGGGTTCACGAAGATGTCCATCACGCGGGCGCTGCGCTTCGTCGACGAGCTCGGGTTGACGAAGACCGAAGAGCTCATCGGGCGGCGCATCCTCAAGGAGGTGCGCGAGCGGCTCACCTTCCTCGAGAACGTCGGCGTCGGCTACCTCCAGCTCGACCGTGCGGCGAAGTCGCTCTCGGGCGGCGAGGCGCAGCGCCTCCGGCTCGCCACGCAGATCGGCTCGCAGCTCGTCGGCGTCCTCTACATCCTCGACGAGCCGTCGATCGGCCTGCATCAGCGCGACAACGGCCGCCTCATCGACACCCTCGAGAAGCTCCGCGACGTGGGTAACACCGTGCTCGTCGTCGAGCACGACGAGCAGATGATGCGCGCGTCCGACTGGGTGGTCGATCTCGGGCCCGGTGCCGGTGAGCACGGGGGAGAGATCGTCGCCGAGGGCGTCGCCGAGACGATCGCCGAGACGCCCGGCTCCGTCACGGGCGCGTTCCTCAGTGGCCAACGCCGCATTCTCGTCCCGCCGCGGCGCGACGACGACGAGCGCGGCTGGTTCTCCGTCCGCGGCGCGTCGATGCACAACCTGAAGGGGATCGACGTCGACTTCCCGGTCGGCCGCTTCATCGCCGTCACGGGCGTGTCGGGCTCCGGCAAGTCCACGCTCGTGAACGAGGTTCTCTACAAGGCGCTTGCTAATCGGCTCAACAAGATGCGGACGAAGCCAGGCGACCACGAGTCCGTGGAGGGGATCGACTGCTTCGACAAGGTCATCGACATCGACCAGAGCCCGATCGGGCGCACGCCGCGCTCCAACCCGGCGACCTACACCGATCTCTTCACGCACGTGCGCGAGCTCTACTCGCTGACGCCGGAGTCGAAGATCCGCGGGTACAAGCCGGGACGCTTCTCGTTCAACGTGCGCGGTGGCCGCTGCGAGGCGTGCAAGGGCGACGGGACGATCAAGATCGAGATGCACTTCCTGCCCGACGTCTACGTCCCGTGCGAGACGTGCCACGGTCGGCGGTACAACAAAGAGACGCTCGAGGTGCGCTTCAAGGGCAAGGCGATCGCGGACGTGCTCGAGATGTCGGTCGAGGAGGCGCTCGACTTCTTCGCGAAGATCCCGAAGATCCGGCGCCGGCTGCAGACGCTGCACGACGTCGGCCTCGACTACGTCAAGCTCGGCCAGCCGGCGACGACGCTCTCGGGAGGCGAGGCGCAGCGCGTCAAGCTCGCCTCGGAGCTCTCGAAGGTCGCGACCGGAAAGACGCTCTACATCCTCGACGAGCCGACGACGGGGCTCCACTTCGCCGACATCGAGAAGCTCCTCGAGGTGCTGCAGAGGCTCGTCGACAACGGCAACACGGTGCTCGTGATCGAGCACAACCTCGACGTGATCAAGCAGGCGGACTGGCTCGTCGACCTCGGCCCCGAGGGCGGTGACGAGGGCGGCGAGGTGATCGCGACGGGGACGCCGGAGGATCTCGCGGAGGTCGAGGAGTCGGCCACCGGGCAGTACCTCCGTGGCGTGCTCGCGGAGCGCGCGGCCGCTGCTGCCTAGTCGAACTTGATCGGCGAGCGCTCGCGACGTACGCCCTGGGACGGCGTCGACGTCGAGCTGATCGGCTAGGCCTGCCGTTCGGTTCGCACGTAACGCAACGGCGTCGAGCGATCGAGCAAGGGCGCGCCCGTGCAGGTTCTCTGCGATCGACGCGTGGCTACGCTCCCCAGGTGACGTCGGACACGGCTGTGGCCCGCGACCTGAGCCCCTCGCGCGCGTGGTGGCTGCGCGTTCCCGCCGTGCTGCTGAGCCCGCGCTCCGTGTTCTTCGCGCTCCGCGAGGACGACGAGGACGACGTCGCCGCGCGGGGCGAGCCGCTCCTCGCGATCATCCTGCTCGCGGGTATGGCCGCCGTCCTTGCGACGCCGACCGCGGCCGACCTTCTCGACAACCCCGAGTACGACGCGATCCTGCTCGCGATCTGGGCATTCATCGCGGGTGGGATCTACGGCTCGGTCGGGTACTTCTTGATCGGCTTCGCCGTGTACTTCGGTGTGCGGCTACTCGGCAGCCTCGGCGACTTTCGGCGCGCTCGACAGACGTTCGGCTTCGCGCTCGTGCCGCTGGCTGGGTCGTTGCTCGTGACGCTGCCGTTACGGCTCGCTCTCTATGGCGGTGACACCTTTCGCGGCGGAGGTGCTGACGAGGGGGCGGGGGAGGTCGTCCTGCTCGGCCTTCAGCTCGGCGCCGCGGCGTGGTCGCTCGCCTTGCTCGTGATCGGCGTTCGGGTCGTGCACGGCTGGAGCTGGGCTCGCAGCGCCGTCTCGCTCGTCGCAGCCGTCGCGCTGCTAGCGGCGATCGTCGGCGTGTTCGCGATGATCTGAGGCGGTCGCCTCGAACAGCGCCAGCTCCTCTGCCGGCATGGAGTACGTGTGCTGCTCCTCCGGGAAGCGGCGCTCGCGCACGTCGGCGGCGTACTCCGTTAGCGCCTCGCGGATCGTGTCGCCGATCTCCGCGTAGCGCTTGACGAAGCGCGCGGTGCGGCCCTCGTAGAGCCCGAGGAGGTCATGCCACACGAGCACCTGCCCGTCGCAATCTGCGCCGGCGCCGATGCCGATCGTCGGGATCGTGAGCTCACGCGTGATGCGGGCCGCGACCGCAGCCGGAATGGCCTCGAGCACGAGCGAGAAGCACCCTGCGGCCTCGAGCGCGCGCGCGTCGCGCAGCAGCGCGATCGCCTTCTCGGCGGAGCGCCCCTGCGCCCTGTACCCGCCGAGCATCGTCGCCGACTGCGGCGTCAGCCCGATGTGCCCCATCACGGGAATGCCCGCGCCGAGGATGGCCCGGACGCGTGAGAGCGTCGCGCCTGCACCTTCGAGCTTCACGGCATCCGCGCCGGCCTCCTTCACGAAGCGGATCGCGTTGCGAACGGCGTCCTCGTCGGAGACCTGGAACGAGCCGAAAGGCATGTCTGCGATCACGAGCGGCCGGCTCGCCCCGCGCGTGACTGCGCGCGTGAGCACGAGCATCTCGTCCATCGTCGCGGGGACGGTCGAATCGTGGCCGAGGAGGGTCATCGCGGCGGAGTCGCCGACGAGCACGAGGTCGGTGCCTGCTTCGTCCGCGAGTCGGCCGCCAGGTGCATCGTACGCCGTGACCATGACGATCGGCTGCTGCCGCGCCTTCATCTCGGCGAGCTCGGTGATCGGGAGCTTGCCCGGGGCCGGTGTGGCCGGCGCGGGCTTCTGGGGGCGAATGCTCACGTGATGTCTCCTTCCAGCACGACGTTGTCGATGAGGCGGGTCGAGCCGACGCGGACGGCGCCGGCAAGGACGGGCGGATCGAAGTCGGCGACCTCCACGTAGTCGATCTCGAGGCCGTTCGTTTCACGCAGTCGCGCGAGGGCCGTGTCGCGATCTCGGGTGGCGAGCGAGCGCGGGAGCGTGAGAGCCGCGCCCCGTTCCTGCGGGGAGAGGAGCGCGTTTCGCGACGAGAGCGCGAGGCCGTCGGCGTCGCGCACGGTCGGCAGGACGCGGAGCTCGATCTCGAGCGCGAGGTCGCGGATCAGCGTTCGGATCACCTCCACCTGCTGCGCGTCCTTCTGCCCGAAGTACGCCCGCGTGGGACGGACGATCGTGAAGAGCTTGAGAACGATGGTCGCGACGCCACGGATGTGACCAGGCCGGAAGCGCCCTTCCAGGATCGAGCCGAGCTCCGTCACGTCGACCCAGGTCTGGAAGTCGGGCGGGTACATCTCGTCGGCCGAAGGTGCGAAGACGAGATCGGCTCCCGCCTCTCGAGCCAGCTCGAGATCTCGCGCCTCGTCTCGGGGATAGCGGGCGAGATCGGCGGCCACCGCGAACTGCGCCGGGTTCACGAACAGGCTCATGACGACGGTCTCGTTCTCCGCGCGCGCGGCGCGAAGGAGTGCGAGATGACCGTCGTGGAGCGATCCCATCGTCGGCACGAGCCCGATCGATCCCGAGCGTCGTGGCGCGAGGGCGTCGCGCAGCTCGGCGATGGTGCGACAGACCTTCATGCCGGGACTTCCGCCGGATCGTGCCCGGCGATGCGCGCGGTCGCAGCCGCGAGGACGAGATAGAGCTCCTCCAACTCAGGCCGCTCGGCACGGATCACCGCGAGATGCCGTTCGACCGTCTCCCAGTCGCCACGCGCGATCGGACCGGTGAGCTCGAAGCCCGAGTCCATGACTCCGCGGATCAGCGGATCGAGCGCCTCGGGTGGTGTCCCCGCCGCCTCGAGCAGCGACCTGGCCGCGGCTCGAAGGGTGACGAGGTAGTTCGATGCCATCGCGGCGCCCGCGTGGTAGGCAGCGCGTCGGTCGTCGGCGAGGTCGAATGCGCGCAGGTCGAGGGTCTCGGCGAGGAGGCGCCCGACCGCACGAGCTTCCTCCGACTCGGCAGTCACCGCTCCCCAGACGCCGTCGAGCTGCTCGGCTCCCAGATCCTTGGAGAACGACTGCAGCGGGTGCAGGCCGAAGCGACGTACATGTGGGTCGAGGGCGTCGAGCGGCGTGGCGCCACTGACGTGCGCAATCCAGGGGCCGCGTGGTGTCGCGGCCGCGACCTCCACGATGACACGGTCAGGCACGCACAGCAGCACGAGCTCCGGGGTCGCTGCGTCGAGCACGACGCCTCGCTGTGCGAGCCGCGCGTACACCGCCGAGCCGACGCGCCCGCGCGCGCCGACGATCTGAACGCTCTCGATCATCGTTTGGTTGCTCCAGTTCCCGTTCGGGATACCGGGCACAGGAAGTGTGCCTCGCGCGGCTACTTCTCGGCAAGGCGTGCTTCGAGCTGCGCCCGGACCGCCGGCCAGTCCTCGGCGATCACGCTGTACCACGCGCTGTCGCGGTTCTCGCCCTCGCGGACGAGCATGTGGTTTCGGTGAACGCCCTCGAACGTGGCACCGAGCGCCTCGAGGGCGCGGCACGAGCGCTCGTTCTGCGCGTCGGTCTTCCACTCGACGCGCCGACAGCCCCACACATCGAACGCGTGCCGCATCTGAAGGAGCTTCGCCTCGACGTTGGCGCCTGTGCCCCACGCAGAGGGGTGGAGCCACGTCCAGCCGATCTCGACCGACCTGTGCTCGGGGCGCAGTGCGAGGAACCGCGTCGAGCCGACGACGTCGTCGCCGGCGATGGTGACGAGCGGAATCTCCGTACCCGCATCTGCGGCAGAGCGCGCTTGCTCGACGAATGCGTGCCACGCCTCAGGCGTTTGCGGTTGCACGACGCTGAGCCAGCGCCACGTCCGCGGATCGCGCGACGCGATCCAGAGTCCCTCCTCGTGCTCGGCGCGAAGCGGCTCGAGGCGGACGATGCGTCCGTCGAGGGTCGGTGCCGTCCACGCCTCCACCGCACGCGACAGTACACTCGGACCGTGCCGATCTACGAGTACGCCTGCATGGAGTGCGAGTCGCACTTCGAGGAGCTCGTCCGCTCGTCGGAGCAGGCCGTGACGTGCCCCGAGTGCGGCGCGGCGAAGGTGCTGAAACAGCTCTCGAGCTTCGCCGTCCACGGTGCCGCCTCGAAGCCCGTCTTCAGCGGCCCGTCCGGCGGTGGCGGCGGCTGCTGCGGCGGCTCCTGCGGCTGCGGCTAGGCGAAGCAAGCTTCGCGTGTTCGTAGGGGCGAGATATATCTCGCCCCTACACCCTTGCAGCTGCATCCGGGCGACTCCGTAGACTGACCACCCGATGGACGCCGTCGAGCGCGCCTCCGCACTTCGAGCGTACGCCGAGGAGACTGCGAGCTGCACCCGCTGCGCGCTCGCGCAGGGCCGCACGCAGGTCGTCTTCGGCTCGGGCAGCCCGATCGCCGACCTCATGTTCGTCGGCGAGGCGCCGGGATTCCACGAGGATCAGCAGGGCGTCCCGTTCGTCGGCCAGGCTGGGACGCTCCTCGACACGCTCCTCGCCGGCATCGAGCTGACCCGTGCGGACGTCTTCGTCGCGAATGTCCTCAAATGCCGACCTCCCGGGAATCGCGACCCGCTCCCGGAGGAGATCGCCTCCTGCGAGCCGCACCTCTTCCGCCAGATCGAGCTGATCCAGCCGAAGCTCGTCGCGACCCTCGGGAACTTCGCGACGAAGCTCCTCTCGGGCAAGCCTGCGGGCATCACGAAGGTGCACGGCTACGAGCAGGAGGTAACCCTCGGCGCGCGCTCGGTGCTCCTGTACCCGCTGTACCACCCGGCGGCTGCCCTCTACACGCCGTCGATGCTCAAGGTGCTCGAGGAGGACTTCTCGCGCATTCCGGCGCTTTTGGAGCGTACGGTCGACGAGTTGCCCGAGCCCGGTGAGCCGGTCGCGGTCGAGCTCGAGCCCGACCCCGAGTCGATCCAGCTCGGCCTGTTCTGACGTGCACATCGAGCTCGCCAGCGCCTCGGCGGGCGAGACCGAGCGGATCGCGGCCGCCCTCGCCGAGCGCCTCACGGTAGGGGATGTCGTCACCGTCTCGGGCGAGCTCGGCGCCGGGAAAACCACCTTCGTTCGGGGAGCCTGCCGCTCGCTCGGCGTCACCGCGCCGGTGACGAGTCCGACGTTTACGATCGGCCACCGCTACGCCGGACGTGCCGACGTCTCGCACCTCGACCTCTACCGGTTCGCGGAGGTTTCTGCCGCGGAGTGGGGCGACCTCGAGCCGTACTTCGACGACGCAATCGTCTTCGTCGAGTGGCCGGAGGCCGGAGCGCTCGCGCTTCCTTCTCCGCGGGTCGCCGTTTCGCTCGAGCACGCAGGAGCCGACCTGCGACGCATCGTCGTCGCATCGCCCGAGAGCGCGCTGCTACAAGCCATCTCCTGATGCTGGTACTCGCCTTCGACACCGCGACCGAGGTCGCGACGAGCGCGCTCGTCCTGGACGGCCGCGTGCTCGGCGAGCGCGCGGGCTCGGCGCGGGCGCTGCTCGGAGACGTCGACGATCTGCTCGCGAGCGCGGGGACGTCGGCGGCCGACCTCGACGCGCTCGTGGTGGGCACGGGGCCGGGGAGCTTCACGAGCACACGGATGGGTCTCGCCTTCGCGCGCGGGCTCGGTCTTGCACTCGAGATCCCGGGAGCCGGCGTGTCGACGCTCGACGCGCTCGCTGCCGGGCACCCCGACGCGACTCCGGTCATCGACGCTCGCAGGCAGGAGGTGTTCGTGCCAGGGCCACGTGCGGTCTCTCCCGACGATCTCGATCTGGATCCCGGGAGGCTTTGCATCGGCAGCGGGGCCGTGCGCTTCCGGGCGACGCTCGAGCGCCGCGGTGCCGTCGTGCCTCCCGACGACGACGCGCGACATGTGCCGCATGCGCGGCTCCACGCCTCCCTTGCGGGCGAGTACGCCGACGTCGAGCGCATCGAGCCGATCTACGTCCGGGCGCCCGACGCAGAGCTTCGCCGAACGTGAACGTCGAGCTGCGCAGGCTCGAATCGACGGACCTGGCCGTCGTCGAGGAGATCGAGCGCGAGGCGTATCCGACGCCCTGGTCGCGCTCGATGTTCGACGCCGAGCTTCGGAAGCCGAGCTCCCTCGCACTCGGTGCGTTCGGAGATGACGGCATCCTTGTCGGCTACGCCTTCGTCTCGCGCTACGTCGACGCCTGGCACGTGATGAACGTCGCCGTCGCGGATGCGTTTCGCAGGCGCGGCATCGCATCGGCTCTCCTGGAGCGTCTGTTCGACGTGACCTCGACGGATCCACGCCGCGGATACACGCTCGAGGTGCGCGTCTCCAACACGGGAGCCATCCGGCTCTACGAGCAGCTCGGATTCGAGGCCCGCGGCCTTCGCCGCGGCTACTACACGGACAACCGCGAGGACGCGCTCATCATGTGGCGCGAGCCAGCGTTTTCCGCTGACGCGGAAAGCGCTGGGAAGCGCGATGCCAGTGATGGTTGAAGCCCTAGCGCACCCCCGAAGGGAGCGCGAGTGATCCTCGGGATCGAGACGTCGTGCGACGAGACGGCCGCGGCCGTCGTCACGGAAGACGGACAGGTGCTCTCGTCCGTCGTCTCGTCGCAGGCCGATCTTCATGCGCGCTTTGGTGGCGTGGTGCCGGAGATCGCGTCGCGGAGGCATCTCGAGCTGGTGACGCCAGTCGTGCGTGAGGCTCTCCACACCGCGAGCGTGTCCCTCGACCGGATCGAGCGGGTCGCCGTGACGCAGGGGCCAGGGCTCGTCGGCGCGCTCCTCGTCGGCATCTCGACCGCCAAGGCGCTTGCGTGGGCGCGCGGGCTGCCCCTCGTTCCGGTGGATCACCTTGACGCGCACGTGGCGTCGCTCTACCTCGAGCCGTCGCAGGTCGAGCCGCCATTCACGTGTCTCCTCGCGAGCGGGGGGCACACGCTGCTGCTCGCAGTCCGCGAACGCGGGCGATCGGAGCGCCTCGGCACCACGCTCGACGACGCGGCGGGGGAGGCGTTCGACAAGGGCGCGCGTCTGCTCGGCCTGGGTTATCCGGGCGGTCCCGCTATCGACCGGCTCGCACAGCACGGAGACGCGACGGCATTCGACTTCCCGGTGGCGCGCGTTCCCGGCCTCGACTTCTCCTTCTCCGGCCTCAAGACCGCGTTGCTCTACGCGGTTCGCGAACTCGACGTCGAGGAGCTCGCTGCGCGGAGTGCCGACCTGGCCGCGTCGTACCAGCGCGCGATCGTGCGTGCGCTCGTGCAACGCCTCCGCCAGGCGGCCGACAGCACCGGCTTCGAACGCGTCGCGGTCGTCGGCGGCGTCGCCGCGAACTCCGAGCTCCGTGCGGCGCTTCCCGACGCGGCGTTCGCTCCGCTCGAGCTGTGCACGGACAACGCCGCAATGGTCGCTTCATGCTCGCGGTACGTCGAGCCGCTTCCATACCCTCGTTACCGTGACCTCGACGCGTATGCCTCCATTTCCTAAGTCCCTGCCGGTCGTCGGTGCGGCGGTCCTTGCGCTGGCGCTCGGTGTCGCGGGCGGTAGCGCACAGGTGCGGCCCGTGCAGTCGGTCGACGAAGCGGGCTGGCAGGGCGTCCTCGGGGTACGGGCTCCCGTCTCGACCGCACAGCGCTACGTCGTGCTGCTCCGGCCCCCCTCACTTGCGGCGCGCGTGCGTGTGGCCGGGGGACGCGCGACGGAGAAGGAGATGCGAGGCTGGTCGGCCTCCGCCGTCGCCCAGCAGGAGCAGTTCCTCGCCAGGCTTGCCGCCGTCGGTGCGCGGATCGCTCCCGAGTACCGGTATACGCGTGTGCTCAACGGCTTCGCGGCTCGTCTCGATCCCACGTCCGCTGCGCTGCTCGATCGGGACCGCGAGGTCGTCGGCGTGTATCCGGTGCGCATCGCCTATCCCGCGCAGGATGTCGAGTCGGAGAGCGGCGTGTTGCCGTCGGCGGTTGCCGATCTCGAGATCGCGGGGCTCGACGGCTCCGGCGTGACGATCGCGCTTCTCGACACCGGCGTCGATCCGTCGCATCCCTACCTGCGCAGGCGCGTCCTCTCGGGCGTCGACGTGATCGATCCCGGAAGCGGCGGAATCGCCCAGCCGCACCCGACGATTCCGGGCCGGCCCGAGCGGCATGCGACCGAGCTCGCCGGCATCATCGCCGGGACCGAGGGCCCGGACGGGCTGCACGGGATCGCGCCGGGAGCGTCGATCCTCCCGGTGCGCGTCGGTGGCTGGCAGCCCAACGCCGAGGGCGGGTACAGCGTCTACTCGCGCACGGATCAGATCCTGGCCGGGCTCGAGGCGGCCGTCGATCCCAACGACGACGGCGACGTGCTCGACGCCGCGCGGATCGCACTCATCGGAATGGTCGAGCCGTACGCGGCGTTCGCCGACGGCCCGCTCGCGCGAGCGATCGCGGGCGCCGCCGATCTCGACATGCTGACGATCGTCCCCGCCGGAAACGACGGCCGCGCCGGGCCCGGCTACGGGAGTATCGCGGGGCCCGGCGGCGCGCTCGACGCCGTGACCGTGGGCGCCGTCGACGGGCGGGTTGCCGCGCCGACCGTGCGCGTGTACGTTCGCGCCGGGCTTCGCGTCCTGTACGAGGGCGACGTTCCGCTCGGCGGGGCTCCGACGGACACCGTGACCGCGGATGTCGTCCTCGTCGACCGCCGGACAGCCTCGCGCGGCATCAAGGGTCTCTTCTCCGAAGACGGCGTGAGCTCGGTCGCCGGGAGCTCGGTGCTCCTGCCGCGCGCTGCGCTGTCGGACGACACCGTGGAAGAAGCGACTTCGGCCGGCGCGCTCTCGGTGCTCGTCGACGGCGCGCTCCCGGCCGGCGCTTTCAGCCTCGACGTCCCGGCAGGCGTGCCGGTTGTCGGTCTCGCGGAGAGCATCGTCGCGGAGATCCGGGTGATGCTCGCCTCCGGGATCCCGGTGACGGTCGCCATCGGCAACGTCGAGGTCGCGAGCCGCGAGGCCGGAGGGTCGATCGCGGCGTTCTCCTCGCGCGGCCTCGTCCTCGACGGGTCACTCAAGCCCGACCTCGCCGCGCCGGGGGTCTCCGTGCCGACATCCGAGCCGGGGCGCGGTGACGACGGGGAGGTCCGGTTCGGGACGATCAGTGGAACGAGTGCCGCAGCGGCGGTGACGACGGGTGTGGCGGCGGTGCTCGCGCAGGGGCGGCCGTCGCTCGGGGCACGCGCGCTGCACGGTCTCCTCGTCGGCTCCGCGCAGCGCGCCGACCTCGACCCGACGGCCTCGGGCGCAGGTCTGGTCGATCTCCGAGCCGCCGTTCAGCAGGAGCTCCTGGCCGAGCCGGCGCTGCTGTCGTTCGGCGCGGTCGCGGGGCCTTTCGGAGCCGAGCGCACGCTGCGAATCACGAACGTCTCGACGCGTCGGCTCTCAGTCACCGTCGGAAACACAGCGATCGCACCCAAGGGCGTGGAGATCGCAACCGATCCCCAGCGCGTTCGTATCCGTCCGGGCCGTACGGCGACGGTCGTCGTCCGTGCGGACACCGGTCAGCTCTCCGACGAGGCCGGTGCGGCGACGGGCGAGCTCGTCCTGCGCGCCGGAGACTCGCCCGAGGTGCATGTTCCGTGGGCCGTCGCCGTGCCGCCGCGTGTCGACCTCGTCACCGGGCTTGCGCTGGCGAAGACCGGGACGCGCGTGTCGGACGCCACGCCAGCGGCGCTCTCGTTCGTCGCCGGCTCGGTCGCCGCGACACCGGATCCTCAGGTGCGGGCCGTCGAGCTGCTCGAGGTCGAGCTCTGGCGCGGCGATACCCGGATCGGGCTCCTCGCGCGCCGGCGCGAGCTTCTCCCCGGCCGCTACACCTTCGGGCTGACGGGGCGCAGTCCCACCGGCACCCGTCTCCGGCGTGGCGCCTTCACGATCCGCGTCGTGGCCTACCCGGGCGACGGGACTCGTCGGCAGGCCGACACGATCGTGTTTCGCGTGCGCTGAGCAGTCGTATACTCGCGACCGTCCCGTCGAGCGAGGGAGGCGCTACTCGATGTCAACGGCCGAGGCGGAGTCTCATCTCCGCGAGAACCCCTTCGATCTGGCGAAATCGCAACTCCGTCGGGTCGGCGAGATCTTCGCCCTCGATCCGAACCTGATCCGCGTCCTCTCGCAGTGCAAGAAGGCGGTCGAGGTCTCGATCCCCGTCTCGATGGACGACGGCTCGATCGACGTGTACCAGGGCTACCGCGTGACGCACAACATCGCGCGGGGCCCGTCCAAGGGAGGCATCCGCTACCACCAGGACGTCACCCTCGACGAGGTGAAGGCGCTGTCGATGTGGATGACCTGGAAGTGCGCCCTCATGGGTCTCCCGTTCGGCGGCGCGAAGGGCGGTGTCGTGTGCAATCCGAAGTCGCTGTCGCCCGGCGAGCTCGAGCGGATGACGCGGCGGTTCACGAGCGAGATCATCAACGACATCGGTCCCGAGCGGGACATCCCCGCGCCGGACGTCGGCACGGACGGCCGCATCATGGCGTGGATCTTCGACACCTACTCGATGAACAAGGGGCACTCCGTGCTCGGCGTCGTCACCGGCAAGCCGCTCTCGATCGGCGGCTCGCTCGGTCGCGAGGAGGCGACTGCCCGCGGCAGCCTCTACTGCATCCAGGCCCTGTCCACGAAGCAGGGCCGGCGCCTGAGCGACTACTCCGTCACGATCCAGGGCTTCGGGAATGTGGGCTCGAACCTCGCGCGACTGCTCCACTCCCAGGGTGTGAACGTCGTTGCCGCGTCGGATTCGCAGGGTGGCGTGTACAACGCGGCGGGGCTCGACATACCCTCCGCGCTCGCCCACAAGCAGGAACACGGAGCGCTTGCCGGGCTCGCCAATGCGGACGCAGTGACGAACGAGGAGCTCGTCGAGCTTCCCTGTGACGTGCTCGCGCCGTGCGCCCTCGAGCAGGTGATCACGGAGGTGAACGCCGACCGCGTGAAGGCGACGGTGATCTGCGAGGGGGCCAACGGGCCCGTGACACCGAGCGCCGACGCGATCCTCGAGGAGCGCGGCGTTCTCGTCCTCCCCGACATCCTCGCGAACGCGGGCGGGGTCGTCGTCTCGTACTTCGAGTGGGTGCAGGGTCTCCAGGAGTACTTCTGGCGGGAGGACGAGGTGAACGCGAAGCTCCACGACATCTGTGCCCGCGCGTTCGAAGAGGCCTGGCACACGCGAGAGACCCACGGGACGAGCCTCCGCATGGCCTCGTACGGGATCGCAGTCCAGCGCGTCGCGGAGGCGACCACGACGCGGGGTCTCTATCCGTAGCCGCGTCGTCGTCTACCACGCCGCCGACTGCAGTCTCTGCGCCCGTGCGCTCGAGGTCGTCTCCCAGGCGCACGACGAGCTCGCCTTCGACCTCGAGCTGATCGACGTCGGAGGACGTGCGGAGCTGGAGGCGCGCTACCGGGAGCTCCTCCCCGTAGTGGAGATCGACGGCGAGCTCGCGTTCACGTACTTCGTGGATTCCGACGCGCTGCGCCGACGCGTCGGCGGTCTTCCTAGCGGTTCTCCGAGCGCAGCTCGGAGAACCGCAGGCAGAATCGTGACGCTTTGTCACAAACGTTCGACAGGGGGAACACGTGACCGAACGCCTCACCGTGGGAGTCGCCGCGCGACTGAGCAGGTACCTCCAGGTCCTGACGCAGGCGCGCAAGATGGGCAAGGAGCGCATCTCGTCGCAGGAGATCTCCGAGTACACGAACATCAACGCGACGCAGATTCGTCGCGACCTGTCGGCGTTCGGAAAGTTCGGCAAGCGTGGCGTCGGCTACCGCACGGATGCGCTGCTCGAGGAGATCCGCCAGATCCTGCGGACGCAGGGCCAGCACAACATCGCGCTCATCGGCGCCGGCCGGCTGGGAAGCGCGATCGCGAGCTCGCCGATATTCGCGGAGCACGGCATCACCGTCGCCGCGGTGCTCGACAACGACCCCGACAAGATCGGGCAGCGCGTCGGCGACCTCACGATCAGCTCGATCGGCGACATCGGTGAGATCGCGCGGGAGCGCAACATCATCGTGGGCGTCATCGCGGTACCCGCCGACTCGGCCCAGGACGCGGCCGATGCGCTCATCGACGCCGGCGCGAAGATCATCTTCAACTACTCGGAGGCGCTCCTCGACGTGCCGTCCGACGTCAACGTCCACACGTCGAACCCGGCCGGGGATCTGCTCTACGCGCTGTACTTCCACCTGGCGTAGCGGCTGTGCGGCGGCGGGCCGCCGATCGAACCGGCCGAGGCCAATGCTTCAACTACTGTAGTGCGCCGATGGGAGACGAACAGCGCGTCTCGCCGGACGAGCTGATCGCGCAGGCGCGCGCGCAGTTCGAGTCGGCGACGGATTTCACGGTGGCGGTCGAGGAGGAGTTCGCGATCGTCGATCCCGAGTCGCTCGACCTCGCCAACCGCTTCGAGGACGTCCAGGCGGCGGCGCGCGGAACGGCGCTCGAGGAACACCTCGTGGGCGAGCTGATCGCGTCCGAGGTGGAGGTCCGAACCGGCAAGCAGGAGACCTTCGCCGACGTTCCCGCTGCGATGGCCGAGCGGCGCGCGCAACTTCAGGGGCTCGTCGAGCCGATGAACCTTCTCCTCGGTGCGACCGGCACGCACCCCTGGGCGGACTGGAAGAACCAGCGCATCATCGACACGCCGCACTACCGGCGAAACGACGAGCTCCTGCGCTACGTCGTCTGGCGCAACAACACCTTCGGGCTGCACGTCCACGTCGCGATCAACGGCACCGATCGCGCGATCGCCGTCGTTGCCGGGCTCCGGAACTTCCTCCCCGAGCTGCTCACGCTCTCGGCGAGCTCGCCGTTCGTGGAGAACGTGAACACGGGTCTCCACTCGGCGCGGACGCAGATCTTCACACGGTTCTTCCCGCGCTGTGGTGTTCCGGACGCGTTTTCCTCGTGGGCGGAGTACGAGCGCTTCGTGCGATTCCTCTATCAGACGGGTTCGATCACCGAGCACACGCAGCTGTGGTGGAGCGTGCGGCCGCACCTCGCGTTCCCGACCGTCGAGCTCCGCATCTGCGACGGGCAGCCCGAGCTCGCAGAGGCACAGTCGCTGGCAGCGCTCGCGGCGTCGCTGGCGGTGCGGATCGCGCGCGCATACGACGAGGGCGCGCCGGTCGAGCCACTGCCGCACCGGCTCATCGAGGAGAACCTCTGGCGCGCGATCCGCTGGGGCCTTCCCGGCGAGCTCATCGACTTCGCCCGCGGCGAGGCAATTCCCGCGAGGCAGCGGCTCGAGGAACTCGTGGAGTGGGTACTGCCCGCTGCCGAGGAGATCGGCGCCGCGCCGTACCTCGCCGTTCCCGAGCAGAATGCGGCGGAGCGCCAGATAGAGCGCTTCGAGGACGGAGCGACGCTCGAGGAGATCTACGCCGAGCAGGTGCGCGCGACTGCGACGATCGGTGGCTGAGGAGTCGCAGCTTCCGAGCGAGGGCGAGCTCCGCGAGGCGCTCGACAAGGTCGGCGTTGTCGACATTCTCCTGAACGCGCTCTCCGCGGTCGCGTCGATCGGGTTCCGTCGCGTGTCGTCGGAGGCGCGGGATCTCGAGCAGGCACGCCTCGCGATCGAGGCGCTGCGCGCGCTCGAGCCGGTTCTGCGAGAAGGCGGCGTGGACGACGCGATCGTGCGCGACCTCGAGCAGGCGCGCACGAACCTCCAGCTCGCGTACGCGTCGGCCGTCGGTGAGGCCGGGGCTGGTTGAGCCGAGGGCGCGATCGCCGCTTGTGATACATAATCGGCCGCGCCGGGGCGACTCGGCGTTCACTTTGTAACGGGCGTAGCGCCGAAAAGTCCGAATCGCGTACGCGACGGACTTTTCGGCGAGGAAGCGGGAGAACCGGAGGACCATGGACTTCTTCGTAGATCACGCCGTCGGGTTCGCGCTTGCGTGTGCGGCCGTGGCGGTCTTGTACGGGCTGTACCTCACCTGGTGGCTGCTCAAGCAGCCGGCCGGGAACGAGAAGATGCAGGAGATCGGGCGCGCCATTCAGGAGGGTGCGGCCGCGTATCTGCGCAAGCAGTACACGACGATCGCGATCGTCGCTGTCGTGCCGTTCTTCCTGCTCGGGTTCTACAACCAGCTCGGGTGGGGCACCGCATTCGGATTTCTGATCGGCGCCGTGTTCTCGGCACTGGCCGGCTTCATCGGGATGAACGTCGCCGTGCGCTCGAACGTCCGCACGGCCGAGGCTGCGCGCGAAGGCCTGCAGCCAGCGTTCAAGGTTGCGTTCCGCGCCGGCTCCGTCACGGGCCTGCTCGTCGTGGGGCTCGGCCTTCTCGGCGTAGCCGGGTACTACTGGGTGCTGACCGACTGGATCGGGAACTCCCCGGAGTCAGCGGTACGCGATCTCATCGGGCTCGCGTTCGGCGGCTCGCTCATCTCGGTCTTCGCGCGGTTGGGCGGCGGCATCTACACGAAGGCCGCGGATGTCGGCGCCGACCTGGTCGGAAAGATCGAGGCGGGCATTCCGGAGGACGATCCGCGCAACCCGGCGGTCATCGCGGACAACGTGGGTGACAACGTCGGCGACTGTGCGGGCATGGCGGCCGACCTGTTCGAGACGTATGCCGTCACGGCCGTCGCGGTGATGCTGCTCGGAATCAGCTTCGGCCAGGAGGACCTGTGGCTCTACCCGCTCGCGCTCGGCGCCATCTCGATCCTCTCGTCGGTGATCGGGACGTTCTTCACGCGCGTCGGGAGCGGCCAGAACGCGATCATCAACGCGCTCTACCGCAGCGTCTTCGTCGCGACCGTTCTCTCGGCCGCCGGATTCATCCCGGTCACGATGGCGTACGAAAGCGACCTGTTCAGCTTCTGGAACCTCTACGGCGCCGCGCTCATCGGCCTCGCCGTGACGTTCCTGCTCGTCGCGATCACCGAGTACTACACGGGCACGCGCTGGAAGCCTGTCAAGGACATCGCGAGCGCGTCGCAGACCGGCCACGCGACGAACATCATCTCGGGCCTCGCCGTCGGGATGCAGGCGACTGCACTTCCCGTGATCGTCATCGCGGCCGGGGTCGTCGGCGCGTACTACGCGGCCGGCGAGAGCCTGTACGGGATCGGCGTCGCGGTCATGGCACAGCTCTCCATGGCCGGGCTCATCGTCGCCCTCGACGCCTACGGCCCGGTGACGGACAACGCGGGCGGGATCGCGGAGATGGCCGATCTCCCCGAGTCCGTGCGTGGGATCACCGACCCGCTCGACGCGGTCGGCAACACGACGAAGGCCGTGACGAAGGGGTACGCGATCGGCTCGGCCGGTCTCGCCGCCCTGATCCTGTTCGACGAGTACGGCCGCGGCCTGCGCGAGGACGGGCTCGACACGCTGTTCTCGCTCGACGACCCGTGGGTGATCGCCGGACTCTTCATCGGCGGGCTCATGCCGTTCCTCTTCGCCTCGATGGCGATGCAGGCGGTCGGGCGCGTCGGCGGCCAGGTGGTCGAGGAGGTGCGCCGCCAGTTCCGCGAGAACCCCGGGATCATGGACTACACCGCGCGCCCGGACTACTCGAACGCGATCGGCATCGTCACGGGCTCGGCGATCAAGGAGATGATGGCTCCCGCGCTCATCCCGGTGCTGATCCCGATCGTCGTCGGGATCATCTCGGTCGAGATGCTCGGCGGGCTCCTCATCGGGACGATCGTCACGGGCCTGTTCCTCGCGATCTCGATGACCTCCGGCGGCGGCGCCTGGGACAACGCGAAGAAGACGATCGAGGACGGGCTCTACGGCGGCAAGGGCTCCGACGCCCACGCCGCTGCGATCACGGGCGACACGGTCGGAGATCCGTACAAGGACACCGCCGGCCCGGCGATCAACCCGATGATCAAGATCGCGAACATCGTCGCGATCCTCATGATCCCGGTGCTCGTCTCGATCCACGGGTAGCACCGGTCTGACATGACACGGCGAAGGGCGGCGTTAAGCCGCCCTTCGCATGTTGCAGGCGTTTCTCGTCAGGAATAGGATGGCGAACGCTTCAGGGGCCGGCCTCATAGAGGGCCGTTCACATCGAAAGGGGAGAGGCACACATGAGATTTCGATTGACGCGAGGTCGGCGTGCGTTCGGTCGCATGCTCGGTCTCGGAACGGTCGCGGTCGTGGGCGCACTGGCGGTGGGCTCTGCGGTATCGGCGCAGGCGGTTGACGGGGTCGATCGCACAGCCGGACGGGACCTGCCGTCGAGCATCGCCGACCTCAAGCTCCAGACACCGGAGTCGACTACCGCCGCATCGCCTGTCGCAGCTGCGCAGGCCGCAGGTCGGGTCGTGATCCGCCTGTCCGGCGAGTCCGGCGCCGATGCGTTCTCGAAGGGCAAGAGCGAGTCCGCTGCACGTGCGGCGGCCCGCGCACAGCAGGAGGCTTTTCTCAGTCGCGTACAGAGCATCGACTCGAGCGCTCGTGTGCTCGCGCGCGTTCAGATGGTGATGAACGCCGTGTTCGTCCAGGTCGATGCCTCGAAGCTCGAGCAGATCGCCGCAGACTCGGCAGTCCTTCGCGTCGCGCCGATCGGTGACTACGAGCTCGACCTCTCCGAGACGGTGCCGTACATCGGCGCGAAAGCCGTCCAGGATGCGGGTGTCACGGGGAAGGGCATCAAGGTTGCTGTCCTCGACAGCGGTATCGACTACACACACACGACTTTCGGAGGCGCGGGCGCGGCAGCCTACGCTGCGAACAATCCGGCGATCATCGAGCCGGGCACGTTCCCGACGGCGAAGGTCAAGGGTGGCTACGACTTCATCGGAAGCGCCTGGACGGGCGGCACGGGGTCACCCGCGGAGGCGCCGGACCCCGACCCGCTCGACGACGGTGCCCTGAACCCGGCGAACGCCGGCGTGGGACACGGCTCGCATGTCGCAGACATCATCGGCGGCAGGGGCGGCGTTGCGCCAGGCGTCGATCTGTACGGCGTCAAGGTCTGTGCGACCAGCACCTCCTCCTGCTCGGGTCTCTCGCTGATTCGGGGCATGGAGTGGACCGTCGACCCGAACGGTGACGGCAGCTTCTCGGACCGCATGCACCTCATCAACATGTCGCTCGGTTCGACCTACGGTCAGCCGTTCGACGACGACCTGTCACTCGCCGTCGAGAACGCGACCCAGGTCGGCATCCTCACGGTCGCATCGTCGGGGAACAGCTCCGACAAGCCGTACGTGACGGGAACCCCGGGCGCGACGGACTCGGCGCTCTCGGTCGCTCAGACGGCGGTTCCGAGCGCGTTCCTGCCGCTCATGCAGATCCTCTCGCCGGCAAGCATCGCCGGAAGCTTCCCGGCGGTCTTCCAGCCCTGGTCGAAGCCCCTGACCAGTGCGCTCGAAGGCCCGGCGCAGTACGGCGACGGCGCGGGCGGCAATCTCGACGGATGCGCCTCGTTCCCCGCCGGCTCGTTGACGGGAAGGATCGTGCTCGTGGATCGTGGCACGTGCGGTTTCTCTCAGAAGATCAGCAATATCGCCGACGGCAACGGATTGGTCGGGATCATCGGGCTGATCGCTCCGGGCGATCCGTTCGAGGGCGGTTTCAGCACCGGCGACCCGAGCAGGATTCCGGGCTTCATGGTGAGCCAGTCCGTTGCGAACCGGATCCGGGCGCAGCTCCCGAACACGGTGGTTCGCTTCGACCCGGCTGTCGGCGTCCCGCTCAGGGGCAGCATCGTCGGCTCGTCGTCTCGAGGCCCGCAGCACGAGAGCACGCAGCGGATCAAGCCGGAGATCGGTGCACCTGGCGCGTCCGTCTCGGCCGTGGCGGGCTCCGGGACGGGAACGGAGCCGTTCGGCGGCACCTCGGGCGCTGCTCCGATGGTGACGGGCTCCGCCGCTCTCCTGCTGCAGGGGTTCGGCGGCGTCAAGACGACGAAGAAGGGCCCGCCGCTCGGAAACGCGTTCGGGCTCGGCCTGAAGCCGAACGAGGTCAAGGCCCTGCTCATGAACAACTCGGAGACGAACATCATCAACGATCCGCTGCTCGGGACGCTGACCCCGATCACGCGCATCGGTGGCGGTGAGGTTCGTGTGAACCGGGCGCTCGACGCCCCGGTCGCTGCGTGGGACAGCGACGTGCCGACCGGTGCGCTCGGCTTCGGTTTCGTCGACGTCTCGGACGGGACCGTTTCGCTCAAGAAGACGGTGCGAATCCGCAACTACGAGGGTGGAGCGCCGCGAACGTACACGGTGACCCCGACGTTCCGCTTCGCGGATGACGTGACGAACGGCGCGGTGTCGGTGAGCGCCCCCGCGGACGTCACGGTGCGGCCCGGCAAGGGTCGTGACACGACGTTCGAGGTCACGCTGACCATCGACGGCGCCAAGCTGCGCGGGAACTTCATGAACTCTGGCTCGACGGCGGGGACGGGCGCAGCATTGACGACCAACGAGTACGACGGCTACCTCGTGCTCGAGGACGGGTCGGACACGCTGAACATTCCGTGGCACGTGCTGCCGCGGAAGGCGGCGAAGGTCGTTCCGAGCACGCCAACGCTCGTGCCGCCGGCGTTCCCGGCGTTCCAGACGGTCGGCCTGAACAACCAGGGCGTGGGCACCGCGCAAAACGACGCGTACGCGCTCATCGCCACGAGCCCGAACATCCCGGAGGGGCGGGTCGGCGGTCAGTCGCCCACTCCTGACATCCGGGCGGTGGGGATCAACACATTCCCGGTTCCGGCCGGGTTCTGCTCCGCGAGCCCATCGTTCGTCTGGGTCTTCGCGATCAACACGCACGAGCGGCAGGAGCATCTCGTCCCGGTCGTGCACAACGTCGCGCTGGACACGAACGGAGACGGGACCTTCGACTACGTCGTGTTCAACTTCGACGTGAGCTTCTCCGGCGCCCTCAGCGACGGACGCCAGCTCACGTGGGTCGACCCGATCGGTCCCGGAGCGACGACCGGGTTCTTCTTCGCCGAGCATTCGATGAACACCGGTACGACCGGCCTCACCATCTGTGCGGAGCAGATCGGTATGGACGCCGGAGATCTCCTGACGACGAATGTCGACATGGAGGTCTTCGCTCAGGACTTCTACTACGGAGGTCCCGGCGACCTCGTCGAGAATCTCACGGTGACGCCGCTCGGCGAGCGCTTCCGCGGCGTACCCACTGATGTTCCCGGCAACACGAACGACACGGATGCGCTCGAGGTCTACGACTTCGGTGCGTTCCCAGGCAACACGCCGGAGCTCGGGCTGCTGCTCGTGACGAACGGCGACCGCGGCGCCGGAAACCGCGGAGGCGCGACGAAGGACACGGAGGCGCTGCTCCTCCGGTCGTAGTTCTTCCCGTGCGACCGACAGGCGAGGGCCGGCGCGAGCCGGCCCTCGCCGTAGGACGGCCATTGGCCGGTGACATGACACCGGGTGGACAGCCATTGCGAGGTCCACATTCGGCACATAGGATGCGACCGCTGTCAGAGAGCAAATCGGCCCGTCGGGCCACGACTTTCCCAAGGGGGACTACAGTCAGATGCGACGTACCCACGTTGTCGCGCTCGTTGCGCTCGGCCTCGTTGCCGTATGCGCGACATTCGCGCTTCCAGCCATCGGTGGAACCGGCGGCGGGAAGAACCTCAGCAAGCACGACCGAGCGCTCCTCGCCGAAGCGCGAGCGTCCGGCGAAAGCTCCGTCATCATCCTCGTCGCTGCGAAGGGTGGCGCCGCGAACGACGCGATCCGCCAGCTCGAGGCACTCGGAGCCACGATCCAGTACCGCGACGCCGCGCTCGGCTACATCCGCGCGAGCATCGCGATCGACAAGGTCGCCGAGGCTGCCAAGCTCTCGAGCGTCCAGGCGCTCGACGTCGACGAGACGGTCGAGATTCCCGACCCCCGGCCCGAAGGGGTAGTGGGCATTCTTCCCCAGCCCGTACCGGGCGCCCTGACCCCGCGCGTCAACCCGTACATGCCGACCCAGGACACGGGCGCGGCGAAGTTCGTGAACGACAACCCGACCTGGGACGGCCGCAACGTCACGATCGGCATCGTCGACTCGGGCGTGTCGCTCGACCACCCGAGCCTCGTCACGACGAGCAACGACCAACCGAAGATCGTGGACTGGGTCACGGGAACCGACCCCGTCACCGACGACGACCCGACCTGGGTGAACATGGAAGCGCAGGTGTCGGGAGCGTCGTTCACCTGGAACGGCACGCTGTACGACGCCCCGACTGCAGGGACGTATCGCATCGGCGTCTTCGTCGAGGGCGACCCGCGGCTCGGCGGCGAGGTCGGCAGAAACGTGAACCGAGACGGTGACACCACCGACGTGTTCGCGATTCTCTGGAACACGGCGACCGATCAGGTCTGGGTCGACCTGAACCAGAACAACTCCTTCGCCGACGAGACGGCGATGCGCGAGTACAAGGTCAACCGCGACGTCGGCTACTTCGGCACAGACAATCCGGCGACCGCAGTCGCGGAGCGCATGCCGTTCGTCGTGCAGACCGAAGGCGACATCAAGTACGTCAACATCGGCATCATCTCCGGCGCGCACGGCTCGCACGTCGCCGGCATCGCGGCCGCGAACGCACTCTTCGGCGGTCAGATGAGCGGTGCAGCTCCGGGCGCGAAAATCGTCTCGTCTCGAGCGTGCCTGTTCATCGCGGGCTGCACGGCGCACGCGCTGACCGAGGGCATGATCTACGTGGCCAAGCAGTCGAACGTCGACGTGATCAACATGTCGATCGGGGGTCTGCCCGCGCTCAACGACGGCAACAACGCGCGGTGCGTGATCTACGAGCGGCTGATCGAGCAGTCCAACGTCCAGATGTTCATCTCCGCCGGCAACAACGGGCCCGGCCTGAACACGGCGGGCGATCCGGGCATCTGCAACGGCGTCCTGAGCGTCGGCGCGTACATCACGGACGACACGTACCTCGCCGACTACGGCGCGCAGCTGTACGAGGAGGACAACCTGCACTACTTCTCGTCCCGTGGGCCACGCGAGGACGGCGGTTTCGATCCGGAAATCGTCGCGCCGGGCGCTGCGATCTCGACGATCCCAATGTGGCAGGCGCAGGCATGCCTCGCGCAGGTCTGCCCGGTGGGCTACGCGCTCTTCAACGGCACGTCGATGTCCTCCCCGCAGGCGGCCGGCGCCGCAGCGCTCCTTGTTAGCGCCGCCAAGGCAACCGGTGCTCAGCACCAGCCGGCGCAGATCCGCAAGGCGTTCCTGTCCACCTCGCGCTTCCTCGCAGGTCGCTACCAGGCCTACGAGCAGGGGATGGGGCTCATCAACGTCAAGGCGGCCTGGGACCTTCTGCAAGAGAACCCGACGACCGTCGACATCTCGTCGTCGGTGCCCGTGAACACCGTCCTCTCCGGCTTCCTCGCAACGCCGGGTCGGGGTCAGGGGATCTTCGACCGTGAGGGCGTGACCGTCGGCCAGACGTACACGCGGGCGTACACCTTCACGCGGTCGGACGGTCCCGGTGGAAACGTGACCTACAACGTGTCGTGGGTCGGGAGCGGTGCCTTCAGCTCCGCCGGCACGATCTCGCTGCCCAAGGGCTCGGCCGTGACCTTCCCGGTGACGGTCAACCCGGCAAGCGCGGGTGTGCACTCGGCGATCCTCAAGCTCGACGATCCGAGCTCTCCCGGCGTCGAGTACTCGACCATGAACACGGTCGTCGCACCGTACGCGTTCGCTGCGCCGACATACTCGCAGGAGGTGCAAGGAACGCTCGGTCCGGGCCAGTTCCGCACGTACTTCTTCCGCGTGCCGGCGAACACTCCGGCATTCAAGGTGGACCTGACGGGCGGCGGTGCGGCAGGAGCGGGCGCGATCCGCTTCCTCCGCTGGCATCCGTACGGTCTCGCGATCGAGTCGAACGCGGTGTCGAACTGCTACAACGGCGCGCCCGGTGGATGCACGACCGGCAGCCCGACGAGCCGGACGGTCTCGAACCCGTTCGCGGGCGTGTGGGAGGTGACGGTCGACGCGCGGCGCAACTCCGACGCGGTCTCCGCACCGTTCACCCTCACCGCCACGCTTCTCGGTGCGACCGTCTCGCCGAACCCGGACATCATCGCGTCGGCGACGGTCGGAGTGCCGGTTGCCCGCTCGTACACGCTGACGAACCAGTTCGGGGCGTTCACGGGTCGAGCAGTCGGGACGGGTCTCGGCAGCGCACTTCGCGCGACGCCGTCGATCGCGAACCTCGAGATGCAGTCGCGTGACGTGGTCGTCGCGGCTGGCTCGACGTCGCTCCGCGCAACGATCGGCGGGACGTCCGATCCGGCGGCCGACCTCGACCTCTTCGTCTACAACTGCACGACGGGCACCTGTGTGCTCGCCGGGTCGAATGCAGACGGGGACTCCGAGGAGTCGGTGACGATCGCGAACCCGGCCGCCGGTCTCTGGCGCGTCGTCGTCGACGGGTTCGCCGTGCCGGCGGGCACGACGACGTACAACTACGTCGACGTCTTCGCCAATCCGGCGTTCGGCTCGATCAGCGTGACCGACGCCAACGCCCTCCGTCCGGCAGGCGCATCGTGGACGGTCCCGGCAGCGGTTACGGCGAACGCCGTGCCGGCAGTCGGCCGCGTGCTGCTCGGCGCGGTCGAGGTGCGAACCGACACGAACGTCCTCGTCGGTTCGGGCGACGTGGTCGTCCAGAGCGTCACTCCCTAGGGACGGCGCGATGGGTTGACGAGGGGCCGGCGCAAGCCGGCCCCTCGCTCTTCTCACGGGAGTAGGCTTCGCCGCCGTGCCCGGACGCCGCCGTAGGCGTGAGGTGGAGATGGAGCGGGTGCTCGGCACCCCGGCGCTCTTCGCCACCGCGTACGGCAACGTCGGGTCCTCGATCTACTACGCGCTCGGCCTTACCGCCGTCTACGCGCTCGGGCTGACGCCGCTCGTCTTCGTCGTCGCAGGCATCGTCTTCGCCGCGACGGCAGCGACGTACGCAGAAGGAACCGCGCGCTTCCCCGAGGCGGGCGGATCTGCCAGCTTCTCTCGACATGCCTTCGACGAGCTCGTGAGCTTCGTCGCGGGCTGGGCACAGATGCTCGTCTATGTGGTCACGGTCGCGGTCTCTGCGTTCTTCGTGCCGCACTACCTCTCGATCTTCTGGGAGCCGCTCAACACGAACCCGTGGGACATCGTCGTCGGTGTCGTGGTCATCGTCGTCCTGGTCACGCTGAACATCGTCGGCGTTCAGGAAGCAGCAAAGCTCTCGATCTCGCTGGCCGTCGTCGACTTCGCGACGCAAATCCTGCTCGTGATCGTCGGATTTGCGCTCGTGTTCAGCCCTGATGTGCTCGTCGACAACGTGCACTGGGGGGTTGCGCCGACGTGGTCGAACCTCGCGATCGCGATTCCCGTGGCGATGCTCGCCTACACGGGCGTCGAGACCGTCTCCAATCTCGCCGAGGAGGCCCGCGATCCCGCGCGCACCGTGCCGAACTCGTACAAGCTCGTGGCGGGAGCGGTGTTCGCGATCTACTTCACGCTGCCGCTCGTCGCGCTTTCGGCGCTTCCAGTGACGATGATCGACGGCGAGCTCACGACGTTGCTCGCGCTTCCTCCCGAGGAGGGCGGCTATGCGAACGACCCTATCCTCGGCGTGGTCGAGAACATCGGGCTCGAGGGCCTCTTCCTCGACGGAGCCGAGATCTACGTCGGCATCCTTGCGGCCACGATCTTGGTGATCGCCACGAACGCGGGTGTCATCGGCGCCTCGCGCATCACGTACTCGATGGCGACCTACCGGCAACTGCCAGAGGTGCTGCGGCGGCTGCATCCGCGCTTCAAGACGCCATGGCTGGCGCTCGTCCTGTTCGCCGGTGTCGCGCCGATCCTCGTGATTCTCCCCGGCGACGTGAACTTCGTCGGCACGCTCTACTCGCTCGGTGCGACGCTCTCGTTCACGATCGCGCACGCCTCGATCGTCCGGCTGCGCATGCAGGACGCGGTCGACGCGGAGATCCCCTACCGCGCGAGACCGAATCTCCGGATCGGCGCCACTTCCTGGCCGTTGTTCGCGGTTCTCGGAGGATTGGCGACCGGGGTCTCGTTCCTCGTGCTCGTCGTGCAGAACCCGCTCACGCGCTGGGTGGGCCTCGGCTGGATGGTCGCCGGACTCGTGGGCTACACGATCTATCGACGCCGTTTCCTGCACGTCGGGCTGCGTGCGGTCGAGAAGGCTCCGCCCGCGCTCGGGGCAGCGCTGGCGCTCGAGTACCGCAACCTCCTCGTCCCCGTCATCGTGGGGCAGTCGTCCGAGGCCGCGATGGACATGGCGTGCAGGCTCGCCGCAGAGCAGCCGCGCGCGGATCGTCGCGCTGAACGTCCTCGAGGTTCCGCTCGACCAGGCGCTGACGGATCGCTCTCCCGAGCTCGAGGCGGCCGCCAACTCGAGGCTCGACCAGGCGGTCGCGATCGGCGACTCCTACGGCGTACGTGTAGTCACTCGCCTCGAGCGGGCGCACGCCGCCGGACCGGCGATCGTCGCCGAGGCCGATGCCCGAAACGCCGAGATCATCGTCCTCGGCTCGCCACGCCGGAAGCTCACGGCGCGCCAGGCGGCGGTCTTCGGCAAGACGGTCGACTACGTGCTCAAGCACGCGAGCTGCCGCGTGCTCGTCACGGCGCGGAGGCCGCATGAAGCCCTACTCGCGTCGCCGTGCTCGTGTTCGCCGCGCTCTTCGTCGCGATCGGCGTCGCGCTCCTGGTGCGCACGGCCTCGGCCGGCGGGGGCGTCGTCGGCTACGTGCTCGGAGCGCTGTTCGTCGTCGCTCGGCGTCGCGCGCTTCACCCTCGAGCGCAAGAGGGTCCGGTAGTGGCACGGAAGCTCCGTGGCTTCGAGCGCGTCCTCGACGCTCCGTCGCTCTTCGCGGTGGCGTACGGGGAGATCGCCTCGTCGCTGTACATCGCGCTCGGGATCGTCGCGGCGACCGCGCTCGGGTTCACGCCGCTCGTCCTCCTCGTCGCCGGCGCGGTGTTCGTCCTCGTCTCGCTCTCGTACGCGGAGGGCACCGCCGCCCTGCCGGAGACCGGAGGAGCGGCGACCTTCGTGCGGCGTGCGTTCAACGACCTCGCCGGATTCGTGACGGGCTGGGTGCTCTTCCTCGACTTCCTCATCGTCATGGCGCTCTCGGCGCTCTTCGTGCCCCACTACCTCGCCGGCGCGGTCGGCCAGTCGATCGCTTCGCGAGTCGCCGTGGGATGCAGTCGTCGGCTGCGGGCTCATCGCCGCGATCGCAGGAGTGCGGGTCGCTCGGCGGACGCGTCTCCACCTCGGTTCGCTCGCCGTCGCGCTGCTCGACCTGCTCGTGCAGGGCCTCCTCGTCGTGCTCGGGGTCGCGCTCCTGCTCTCGCCGGAGACGCTCGGCGAGGGGCTCGGCTTCGCGAGCGGCCAGGACTGGAGCGACCTCGCGTTCGCGCTGCCTCTCGCGATGCTCGCGTACACGGGTCTCGAGACGGTCGCGAACCTCGCAGAGGAGGCGACCGAGCCGGGTCGCACGCTCCCGCGATCGCTCTTCTCCGCGATCGGGCTCGTCGTCGTGGTGACCGTGCTCATCGGTGCGATCGGCCTCTCCGCCTACCCCGTGTCGAACGGCGAGACCGCGCTCGGGGAGCAGTGGCTGGAGGCGCCGCTCGTCGGCATCGCGGCGTCGTTCGACGGGTCGCTCCCGGCGCTCCTCGTGGACGCGCTCGAGGTCGCGGTGGGGATCTCGGGCGTGTTGATCCTCGTCGGTGCCGCGACGACGTCGTTCTCGGGCATCACGCGCCTGACGTACTCGCTGGCCGAGCACGGGTCGCTGCCGCGGGAGTTCGCGCGGCTCGAGCGCCGATCCGTCGTGTCGAGCGAGGCGATCGCGATCGCGGCGGTGCTCGCGATCGGGCTCATCCTGCTGACGGAGCTCGCGGCGGGCGGCGACCCCGCCTTCCTCGCGAGCCTCTACTCGTTCGGCGTCCTCATCGCCTTCACCGCTGCCCAGCTCGCCGTCGTTCGCCTGCGGATGCGCGAGCCCGATCTCGAGCGCCCGTACCGCGCCTGGCCGAACGTCTCGATCGGCGGGCACCAGGTTCCGGTGGCGGCACTCATCGGAGCTCCGCTCACGGCCGCGATCTTCGTGCTCGCGATGATCACGCACCCTGGCGCGCGCTACGCCGGTCCCGCCTGGCTCCTCGCCGGGCTCGCCGTCTTCGTCGCGGTGCGCAGGACGAGGCGGCGGGGACTCTTCGAGCAGGTCTCGCCGGTCGGAGAGCTTCCGTCGCAGCACGGAGTTCGAGCGCATTCTCGTGCCCATGAAGCTCGGCGACATCGGCGAGGAGATGGTGGCGACCGCGATCGCGCTGGCGAAGGAGCGCGGCTCGGCGATCGAGGCGATCACGGTCGTTCGCGTCCCGCGGAAGTTCGCGCTCGAAGGCGAGCTCCCGCCCGAGGTCGCAGCCCGGGTCGATGCGTCGCTCGAGGAGGCGCGCGCCCTCGGCGCCGACTACGGAGTCGACGTGCACGGGGACGTCGTTCGCGCGCGCTCGATCGGTCACGCGATCGTCGAGGAGGCCGAGCGCCGCGACGCCGACCTCATCGTTCTCGGCTCGTCGCCGCGGTGGCGTCGGCAGTCGCGGTTCTTCTCGCCGACCGTCGACTTCGTCCTCCGCAACGCGCCGTGCGAGGTCCTCGTGGTGGCGTTCCCCGACGGAGTGTTCGAGGAGTAGGCTGCGCGCCGTGAACGCCGTCGTGATCGGGTGTGGGCGCGTCGGATCCTCGGTCGCGAAGGGTCTCGCCGCCGACGGCTGGGACGTCACCGTGATCGACGAGAGCGAGGACGCGCTCGGGCGGCTCGGCCAGGGCTGGCGCGGCGGCTTCGTCGTCGGGCACGGCATGGACGTCACGCGTCCTCGAGCGCGCCGGCATCGCCGACGGCCGACGCGGCCGTCGTCGCGACCGAACGGCGACAACACGAACCTCGTGATCGGCCAGGTCCTGCAGACAGCGGTACGACATCGGCACCGTCGTCGTCCGCATCCTCGACCCCGCGCGCGCGAAGCTCTACTCGGATCGCGGGATGAGCATCGTCTGCCCGACCCAGACCGCGATCTCGGGGCTCCTCGAGACCGTGCGTGCGGCGGCGCCGAAGCGAGACGCCGGCCTGATGTACGTCGTCGTCGCCGGTGGGGGGAAGGTCGGCTCGAACGTCACGCGCTCGCTCCTCGACCTCGGCCACGAGGTCACGATGATCGAGCAGCGTCCCGGACCGGTTCGCGCGGCTCGAGGAGGAGTTCGGCCCGGTCGTGATCCGCGGCGACGCGACCGAGATCGCCGTCCTCGAGCGCGCCGGCATCGCGCGGCCGCCCGAGCTGCTCCTCGCGGTGACGGGCGACGACGAGGACAACCTCGTGATCTCGCAGATCGCGAAGGAGACCTACGGCGTGCGGAAGGCGATCGCGCGCGTGAACGACCCGCGCAACCAGCAGCACTTCGACCTGCTCGGCATCACGCAGACCGTCTGCGCGACGACGAGCATCCTCGGCCTCGTCGAGCACGAGGTTCCCGAGCACGGGCTCGTGCGGCTGCTCGAGCTGCAGAAGGAGGGCCTCGTCGTCGTCGAGGTGCAGGTCGAGGGCGGCTCGCCCGTCGCGGGGAAGAAGGCCGGCGGGCTCTCGCTCCCGGCGGGCTCGCGGCTCATCTCCGTCTGGCGCCAGGGCCGCTCGGAGCTCGTCGAGCCGTCGACCGTGATGCGGCCCGGCGACCAGGTGCTCGCGGTCGTTCCCACGGCGGCGGCGGCAGATCTGCGCCGCGCGCTCCTCGGCGCGCTCGCTAGAGCGAGTATCTCGCCTACAAGCGCCAGTAGTGGCGCGTGAGCAGGACGACGACGGGGATGATCTCGAGCCGTCCGACCCACATGAGCCCGATCATCGTGATCTTCGAGACGTCGCCGAACTGCGGCGAACGACCCGAACGGGCCCGGCGACGCCGAACCCGGGGCCGACGTTGCCGAGCGTCGTCGCCGACGCGCGCCAGCGCGTCCAGCGTGCCGACGCCGACGCCGGAGATCGCCGAGTCGATGGCGATGACCGACGCGCCGACGGCCCAGATGCCGACGTAGAGGAGGATGAACGCGGCGATCGCGCGAAGCGTCCGCTCGTCGACCGGCGACGCCGTTGAGCCGGATCGGCATGACGACCTCCGGGCTCAGCGTCTGGTCGACCTCGCGGCGCAGCACCTTGCCCGAGCAGGAGGTGGCGCACGACCTTGATCGAGCCGCCGGTGGAGCCCGCCGAGCCGCCGACGAACATGAGCGCGAAGAGCGCGAGAAGGAGCAGCGGCGGCCAGAGCGCGAAGTCGGCGCTCGCCATTCCGGTCGTCGTGATGATCGAGACCGCCTGGAAGCGGCCGTGCGCGAACGGCGGCCTCGCCCTCGGCGATGCCGTACCCCCAGAGCATGGCCGTGAGCGCTGCGGCTGCTCCCACGACGAGCACGACGTACAGCCGGAACTCCTCGTCGCGCGCGAGCGCGCGCGGCTGGCGGCGGACGAACGCGCGGTACATGAGCGCGAAGTTCGCGCCCGGCGAGCGCCATGAACAGCGGCGAGGATCCACTGCGCCTCGGCCGAGAAGGCCGCGGCCGAGTCGGGCTGCGTCGAGAAGCCGCCGGTCGGCATCGTCGAGAACGCGTGCGCGAGCGCCTCGTACGGCGTCATCAGGTCGTCGATGCCGACCACCCAGAGCGACGAGAGCATGCAGCACCTGGACGAGCGTCAGCCCGACGTAGAGGAACCACAGCTTGCGCGCGGTCGAGCGGATCCGCTCGCCGAGCGCCGCGATCTCCGGGCCCGGGAGCTCGGACTCCATCAGCTGCCGACCGCCGACCCGGAGTCGCGGAAGCACGGCGATCGCGAGCACGATGATCCCCATGCCGCCGAGCCACTGCGTGAACTGGCGCCACATGCCGAGCGAGCGGTTGATCTCGTCGAAGTCGGTGACGACGCTCGCGCCCGTCGTCGTGAAGCCGGACATGCCCTCGAAGTAGGCGTCGAGCGGGTTCGAGAGCTGCTCGCCGCCCTCGAAGAGGTACGGGATCGCGGCGAACGCGGCCGCCATGAGCCAGGTCAGCGCGACGACGAGGAAGCCCTCGCGAACGCCGACGCGCGCCGGCGGCGCCGGCCGTCAGCGCGCTCGAGCACGCAGCCGACGCCGCTCGTGACGACCCCGGCGACGACGAACGGAAGGACCGGCTCGCCGTAGCCGAGCGCGAACGGGATCGGGAAGAGCGCCGCGAGTCCGAGGTACTTCCCGAGCGTTCCGACGAGGTTGACGACGGCCGGAACGTCGATCGCGAACCGCCGTGGGCGGCCGATCCGCGCGGCGGCCTTGGCTCAACTCAGAGCGCCTCGACGACCCACGGTGCGTTCGCCGCCTCGGTGAAGATGATCACGCGGTCGCCCGCCTGGAGGACGTCGTCGCCGTGCGGGAAGATCGCCGTGCCGTTCCGCACGAGCGCGCCGATGATCGAGCCGTGTACGGGCATGTCGCGGAACGCCATCCCGATGTAGCGGCTCGACTCGCGCGTCGTCACGTCGAGCACCTCGTAGCGGTTGTTTTCGAGCATCGCGACCTGCTGCGTGCGCGGGTCGTGCGCGAACCGGACGATCTCCTCGGCTGTCACCGCGCGCGGGTTGATCGAGACGTCGATCCCGGACCTCTCGAACGCGCTCACCGACACCGCTTCGTGGGCGATCGCGACGGTGAAGGGGATCCCGTGCACCTGCGCGAGCGAGGCCGCGTACTGGTTCTTCGCGTCGTCGCGCATCGCGAAGATCCCGGCCTGCGACTGGCCGATGCGCTCGCGCTCGAGGAAGTCGGCGTCGAACCCGGTCGCGTTGAAGACGCGCGCCTTCGGCAGCGCCTCGGCGGCGCGACGCGCCTGCTCGCGCGATGCCTCGATCATGCGCACGCTCAGTCCCTGGGAGAGCAGGACACGAGCGATGGCGGATGCCCACGCGGCCGGCGCCGAAGATCACGACGTCGCGGACCGTGCCGCCTGCGGGCCACAGGAGCGCGCTCCAGGCCTTGGCAGCACGCGGCGAGCCGATGACGACGATCCGGTCCCCGGTCGCGATCGCGTCGTCCCCTCCGGGAAGGATCGTCTCGTCGCCCCGGATGATCGCGGCGACCTTGGAGTCCTCGGGGATCTCGGCGTCGCGGAGCGGAACGCCGAGCACGTGCGCCGACGCGTCGTCGTCGACGTCGAACTCGCCGAGCTGCACCTGGCCCTCCGCGAACACATCAGTCTGGCGGGCGGCCGGGACGCCGAGGATGCGGCTGATCGCATACGCGGTCTCGAGCTCGGACGAGACGACGAAGTCGACGTCGAGCTGGCCCTCGCGCCAGAGCTCGACGTACTCGATGCTCGAGGTGCGGATCACGGTCGTCGCGCGCTCGGCCTCGCGCCGGGCGAACATGCCGGCGACGAGGTTGACCTCGTCCGCGCGACGTGCACGCGATGACGAGGTCGGCCGTGCGCCATCCCGCGGCCGCGAGATCCTTGCGGCTCGTCCCGTCGCCCTCGAACACCGCGATGTCGAACCGGCCCGCTCAGCGCCTGGAGACGCGATGGCCTCCGTGTCGAGCACGGTGATCTCGTGATCCTCGTGGAGGGCCTCCACGATCGTCGTTCCGACCTGCCCGGCGCCGATGAGGAAGACGCGCACGAGCGCGTAGCGTACTCCTGCGTCCCGCGCATACAACCCTCGGCTACCTTGGCTCTCGTGCGGATCGGCGTTCTCGTGCTCCTCGGTGTGCTCGTCGTGACCGCTGACCGGCTCCGCGACTGCTGCGGAGAGCGCCTTCAGGCCGGTCGTCGTGGCGCGCGGGCTCGACGCACCGGTGCAGGTCACTGCGCCGCGCAACGAGGCGCGGCGTCTCTACGTCGTCGAGCAACGCGGGACGATTCGCGTGATCGAGCGCGGCACGCTGCGCGACGGGTTCTTCCTCGACATCCGCGAGCGCACGGCCGCCGGTGGAGAGCAGGGATTTCTCGGGCTCGCCTTCGACCCGAAGTACGCGACGAACCGCTTCATCTACGTGAACTTCACGGATACGGAAGGCGACACGCGCATCGTCCGCTACAGGACGAACGGCACGCGGGCGATCCCTTCGAGCGCGCGCCAGCTTCTCTTCATCGATCAGCCGTACGGGAACCACAACGGCGGCGGCCTCGCGTTCGGGCCGGACGGGTTCCTCTACGTCGGCACGGGCGACGGCGGCTCCGGCGGCGACCCGGAGAACCGCGCCCAGAACACGCGGAGCATGCTCGGGAAGATGCTGCGGCTCGACGTCAGTCGGCCGGGATCCTCGCCGGACATCGTGGGGCTGGGGCTGCGCAACCCTTGGCGCTACTCCTTCGACCGGCTCACGGGCGATCTCTACATCGGCGACGTGGGGCAGGGCGCGATCGAGGAGGTCTCGTTCACGCCCCGGCGTAGTGCCGGACTCGAGAACTACGGCTGGGACCTCTTCGAGGGCTCACGGCGCTTCGAGCAGAAGGCCGCAGGCCCGGGTCAGCTCGTGTTTCCCGTCTTCGAGTACGGGCGCAACAAGGGCAGCTCCGTCACCGGTGGCCATGTCTATCGAGGCAAGGCGCGGCCCGCGGAGCGCGGTCGCTACTTCGTCGGCGACTTCTACACCGGCACCGTGTGGAGCTTCCGGATCTCGGGAGGCGAGGCGCAGGGCCTGCGCGTCGAGCGTTTCAAGATCTCCGGCGGCCTGAGCTCGTTCGGCGAGGACGCCGCCGGCGAGCTGTACGCGACCTCGTACGAAGGCTCGGTGCTCCGCCTCTCCTAGCGGCTCAGCTCGCGCGGCGTCGGACGCGCGGCGGCGCCTGGCCGAGCGCCGCGTACGCGAGCGCGTTCAGCGACTCCTGCAGCTCGTGCAGCTCGCGCGCGACGAGCGTGAAGCCGTCCTGGCGCTCGGTCGTGCGGTTCAGGCGCTCGAGCTCGTCGGCGATCCGGTCGAGACGCTCGAGCAATGCATCGAGCTGGCGATCTCCGACGTCGCGCTGCTCCACGCGCCGAATTCTACGTCCGGCGCAGGAGGTCGTCACGCGTGCGAACGACCTCGGCGTCGCCACCGAGCGCGGCGAGAAGCCGTTCGAGTGCTCCTGCTCCGGTCTCGAGCGTCGCGACACGCCGCGTCGCGCCGAGCTGGGAGAGCGCAACGCGCGCGAGAGGCTCCGGAGCGTCGGTGAAGACACCGAGCCGGACTCCCGAGCTGGCGAGTGAGTTCAGTGCCGCGCTCGTTGCCGAATCGCGACGGAGATACGCCGGCGCGTGATCCTCCGCGAAGCGCTCGAGGAGGACGCGCCAGTTCCCGGCTCCCGCCGCGTCGAGCGCTGCTGCCGCCGCGGCCCGGTCCTCCGGCAGTGTGCTCGGGCTCCACGGCGAGGACGGTGCGTGCCGACGCGAGCCACGCCGACCAGAGTGGACGCGTGTCCCCGAGGGCGTCGAGCTCGATGGCGACCGCACGCGGCTCCGTCATGCGAGCCGACGCGACCGAATCGACTGCCAGAGGACGATCCCGGCGGCGACGCCGACAGCGTCGATCGCAACGTCGAGTGGTGAGCCGAGCCGGCCGGGGACGAACGACTGGTGCACCTCGTCGCTGATCGCGTAGAGGGTTCCCAGCGCGAATGCGACACCCGCACGTCCGGTCGCGCGGACGAGAAGCGCACCGAGGACGGCGTACTCGGCCGCGTGCGCGATCTTGCGCAGAACGAGATCCCAGCCGCCGAGCCCGGTTCCGAGATCGGGCACCGACGAGAAGGCGAAGATCAGCCCCGCCCAGGCGACGACCGGAAGCCAGAACGGACGAAGGAACGCAACACTCGGTGTCAGACACCGCGTTTCCGCGCGCGCGGCTGCGGACGGCGAACACGTCGCACAGGACATGCCCGCTGCTCGCTGCGTGAGGTGGCGGCTGGAATCCGACGTGGGTGGATTGGCACGAAGTTGGCGCTGCTTTCGCTCGGCAACAAACGGTGTCTGACACCGTGCGCGTCCGGCCCTTCAGACCGTCCGATGATAGGCTCGCCCGCAATCAGGAGCACGGTGAGGGAACCCGGTGCGAATCCGGGACGGTCCCGCCGCTGTGAGGGGAGTTGCTCCTCCGCCACGAAGCCACTGGCACGAGCCGGGAAGGCGGCGAGGGAGGGAGCCCCGAGTCAGAAGACCTGCCGCGCTCCTCATATCCGGAACCCCTCGCGGAAGGGAGGATTCAGGTGCTTCGCTCTCTCGTCCTACTCGCCGGATCGGCGCTGGTCGTGCTCGCCGTCTCCGTCGCCGGAGCGTCCGGCGGATCGACCGCCACGGCCGCGTTCCCGGTCACCGTGATCGGCTCGAACGGCAAGGTCACGGTCTACAAGCGTCCTGCGCGCATCGTCTCGCTGTCGCCCACGGCGACCGAGACGCTGTTCGCAATCGGCGCCGGCTCGCAGGTCGTCGCGGTCGACGACCAGTCCGACCACCCGAAGTCGGCGCCGCAGACGTCGCTCTCGGGCTTCACGCCGAACGTCGAGGCGATCGCCGGCTACCGACCCGACCTGGTCGTCATTGCGTACGACCCGAAGGGCCTCTCGGGGGCGCTCGGGCGGCTCGGCATCACCGTCCTCCACCAAAACGGCGCCAAGAGCTTCAAGGGCGCGTACCAGCAGATCCGCCAGCTCGGGCTCGTCACCGGCCGCGAGGCGCGCGCCGGGAAGCTGATCGCCTCGATGAAGAAGAGGATCGGGACGATCGTCGCCGACGCGCGTAAGGGCAGACAGGGTCTCTCCGTCTACCACGAGCTCGATCCCACCCTTTACTCGGCGACGTCCAAGACCTTTATAGGCCAGGTGTACACATCGCTCGGCCTGCGCAACATCGCGGACGAGGCCGACTCGCTGGGCTTCGGTTACCCGCAGCTCTCGTCCGAGTACGTCGTCTCGGCGAGCCCCGACCTGATCGTGCTCGCCGACACCGTTTGCTGCGGTCAGAAGGCGTCGACCGTCGCGGCTCGGCCGGGATGGGACCGTGTCAGCGCGGTGAGGACGGGGTCGATCGTCCACGTCCACGACTCGATCGCCTCGCGTTGGGGGCCGCGGCTCGTGAACTTCTACCGCGCGATGTCGTCGGCGCTCGCTCGATTGCGTCAGTAGGTCGGATGAGCGTCGCGGCGGAGCACTCTGTTCCCGATGTCCGGGCTCGCGGGCTGAGCCCGCTGTGGGCGTGCTCCGCCGTGGCGTTCCTGCTCGTGTCGCTCGTCGTCGGCGTCCTCGCAGGGCCGGTCGATCTCGGCGTCGGCGCGGTGCTCGAGTCGACGGCCGCCCGCTTTCACGTCCCTGGCTTCTCGACGTCGCTCTCGCCGACAGAGGAGGCGATCCTCTGGGAGATCCGCGTGCCGCGGGTCGTGCTCGCCGCGCTCGTCGGCGCGATGCTCGCCCTCGCGGGAGCGACCTATCAGGGTGTCTTCCGCAATCCGCTCGCGGACCCGTACCTCCTCGGGGTCGCAGCAGGAGCCGGGCTCGGCGCGACGATCGCGATCGCGTATCTGCCCGACGGCCTGCGGGGTCAAAGGCTCCTGCCGGTTGCGGCGTTCGTCGGAGGCTCGATCGCGGTGATGCTGACGTACGCCGTGGGTCGCTCGGCACGGCGGGAGCGCGACGCCGCGACCCTGATCCTCGCGGGCGTGACCGTGACGGCGTTCTTCACCGCCTGGCAGACGTTCGTGCAGCAACAGAACTCCGAGACGCTGCAGGAGGTGTACTCGTGGATCCTCGGCAACATCCCGAGCACGGGCTGGGCGGACGTCGTGCTAATTCTCCCGTACCTCGCGGTCGCGATGGTCGTGATCCTCGCGCTGCGGCGCGTCGTCGACGTGCTCAATCTCGGCGACGACGAGGCGGCGAGCCTCGGGATCGACGTCAAGCGCGTCCGGCTCGCGCTCGTGATCGCCGCGACGCTGGGGACGGCAGCCGCAGTCGCCGTCACGGGGCTCATCGGCTTCGTCGGGATCATCGTCCCGCACACGATTCGGCTCCTCACCGGCGTCGGTTACCGCGTGCTCATCCCGCTGTCGGTGGTCGTCGGTGCGGGCTTCCTCGTGCTCGCGGATGTCGTCGCGCGCACGGCGCTCGCGCCCGCCGAGATCCCGCTCGGCGTCGTGACCGCGTTCTTCGGCGCGCCGTTCTTCGCGCTCGTGCTGCGAACGACGCGGGGAGGCGTGGCGTGATCGAGTTGCGCGCGGTGACGGTCGAGCTCGGGGGCAAGCCCGTCGTGAACCGCGTCGACGCCGTTGTCGAGAGCGGCGAGTGGCTCGGCCTCATCGGCCCGAACGGCGCCGGCAAGACGACGCTCCTTCGCGCCATCGCGCGGCTCGTCCCGTTCACGGGAGAGATCGCTCTCGCCGGCCGTTCGGTCGACGACCTCCCACGCGCGGAGCTTGCACGCCTCGTCGCCGTCGTCCCGCAGGAGCCGTCGACGCCACCCTGGATGACGGTCGCGGAGTACGTGCTCCTCGGCCGGACGCCGCACCTCGGTCCGCTCGCGAAGGAAGGCACACGGGATCGTGAGGCAGCAGCTCGCTCGCTCGCACGGCTCGATTTGCTTCCGTTCGTCCAGCGCCGCCTCGGGACGCTGTCGGGCGGGGAGAAGCAGCGCGTGGTGGTCGCTCGCGCGCTGGCGCAGGAAGCACGCATCGTCCTTCTCGACGAGCCCACGGCAGCGCTGGACATCGGGCACCAGCAGCAGGCGCTCGAGCTGCTCGACGGGCTCCGAGAGGAGTCCGGGCTGACGCTGGTCGCCGCGATGCACGACCTGACGCTCGCGGCGCAGTACGCCGACCGCATGCTCCTGCTCGACGCGGGCAGGGTCGTCGCGGACGGCTCGCCCGCAGACGTCCTCACCGAGGCCGCGATCGCCCAGCACTACGGCGCTGCGATCGACGTCGTGCCCGTCGGCGACCGACTCGCGATCGTTCCGCGACGCCGCGCTCGACATACTTAGAAGTTCTAGGTATAGTTGCTAGCGATGGACGAGCCAAAGGGCCACGTCGACCTTCTCATCCTCGCCGTGCTCGAGGACGGCGACGCACACGGGTACGGACTCGTCGAGGCATTGAAAGCGCGAAGCGGCGGTGCGTTCGAGCTCGCCGAGGGCACGGTCTACCCGGCGCTGTACCGGCTCGAGCGGCGGCGGGTCGTCGCGAGCTCGTGGGAGACCGTCGGCGGTCGTCGACGGCGCGTCTACCGGCTCACGCGCAGTGGGCACGCCGAGCTCGCGCGGCAGCGGACGGACTGGCGTGCGTTCTCGCAGGCGGTGGAGGCGGTGCTCGCGTGACGATCGACTCCTATCTCACCGAGGTCCGGCGCCTCTTGCCGTACACGGCGCGCCTGCGCGCTCTCGCCGAGGTCCGCGAGCACTTGCGCGATGCGGCTGCACGACATCGTGCGGAAGGAGCGTCGCCGGGCGACGCAGAGATGCTCGCAACCGCAGAGTTCGGCGAGGCTGCCGAGGTCGCCTCGCGCCTCGGCCGCGAGCTCGCGATTCGCGAGACGCGCGTCGCGGCGCTGCTCGCAGTCGGAGCCGTCGCGCTCTTCGTGTTCCCGTTCTACGTCGTGCCGGAGAACACCATGCCGCCGGCTCCCTGGGCCGAGAAGCCGTCCGAGCTCCTCGCGCTCCAGCGGCTAACGCTGGCGCTCTGGCTCGCCGCGGGTGCCCTCGCCATGGCGGGCGTCGTCCTCGCCTGGTCGCGCTGGGCTCGTGCGGCGTCGGTTGCGATGGTCGCGACGGCGACGGCCATCACCGGCGCAAGCGTGGTGTCCGTCATCCTGTTCTGGCGGTGGACGGCGTATACGCCCAGCACGCCGAATCTCGCGCTCGCGAACGCCCTCGCTCTCTCGATCGTCGTGATCTGCAGCGCTGCGACGTGGCGGACGCTCTCGAGTCGCCGCCGGCTCGCGCTCCACTGAAGATTCGTCAAAGGCTGTGCGCGATGGGATGCCGCGGCTCGTAGACCAGGATGTCGTCGGTGCCCGGCACCCTCAGCATGGCGGCGAGCCCGAAGCCCATGTCCTCGATCGAGCCGGTGAACTCCGCGCCTTTCGCCTCGAGCTCGGCCTTCGTTGCCTCGATGTCGTCGCACATGAGCGAGACCGTGTGCTGACGTGGATGGGAATGATCCTCACCCTCCCAGGTGTAGGACGTCGGATGCACGCCTAGCTCGCTCGGGCCGGTCTTGAAGATGAGCCAGCCCGGGGCCGACTCCGGATGCTCCACGTTCGGCCAGCCGAGGACGTCGCGGAAGAACGCTCTCGTCGCCTCTGCGTCGTCCGAGTAGATGAGCGTGTGAACCGCCGTGATCATCCCTCGATCGTAGAGGCACGGCGCCGGTACGAGGGCCCCCGCCCCGACGGCTAGCATCGGCCGGTGAGCGTCGCGGCCCCCGAGAGCTACCTCGCCGACCTCAACGAGGCCCAGCGGGAGGCCGTTCTCGCGACCGAGGGACCGCTTCTCGTCGTCGCCGGCGCGGGCTCCGGAAAGACGCGCGTCCTCACCTACCGCGTCGCTCATCTCATTCGCGCGTGCGGGGTGAAGCCGAACGAGATCCTCGCCATCACGTTCACCAACAAGGCGGCTGGTGAGATGCGCGAGCGGCTCGAGCGCATGCTCGGCCAGACGGCGCGCGCGATCTGGATCCTCACCTTCCACGCCGCCTGCGGCCGGATGCTGCGGCGCGAGGCGCAGCGCCTTGGCTACACGTCCAGCTTCACGATCTACGACGACCAGGATCAGGTGCGACTCGTCAAGGCGTGCCTCGAGGAGCTCGGGAAAGATCCGAAGCGGTTCGCCCCGCGCGGCATCCACGCGCAGATCTCGCGCGCGAAGAACGAGCTCGTCTCGCCCGAGGAGTACGCGGCCAGGGTCGCCTCCTTCTGGGATCAGACGGTCGCCGAGACGTACGAGCTGTACCAGCGCCGCCTCCACGCCTCGAACGCCGTCGACTTCGACGACATGCTCATGCTCACGGTGCAGGTCTTCGAGCGCTTCCCGGAGGCGCTCGAGCGCTGGCGCAAGGCATTCCGGTACGTCCTCGTCGACGAGTACCAGGACACGAATCACGCGCAGTACCGACTCTTGCAACTCCTCGGCAGCGAGCACGGAAATGTCTGTGCAGTGGGCGACCAGGATCAGTCGATTTACAGCTTCAGGTCCGCGGACATCCGCAACATCCTCGAGTTCGAGAAGGACTTCCCAGGGACGCAGGTCGTCACGCTCGAGCAGAACTACCGCTCGACGAACACGATCCTGCGAGCGGCGAACGACCTGATCGAGCAGAACACGGAGCGCAAGCCGAAGCGGCTCTTCTCCGAGCTCGGCGAGGGCGACCCGGTGCGTGCGATCGAGGTCGAGGACGAGCACGCGGAGGCGCGGTTCGTGGCTGCGGAGATCGCGTCGCTCATCGCGAACGGCTACTCGGCGAGCGAGATCGCGGTCTTCTACCGGATGAACGCGCAGTCGAGAGTGCTGGAGGACGTGCTCGTGCGGCAGGACGTCCCGTACCAGGTCATCGGCGGCCCGCGCTTCTACGAGCGCGCAGAGATCCGCGACGCGACGGCGTACCTCGCCGTCCTCGTCAATCCGCAGGATGCGACCTCACTCCTGCGCATCGCGAACCGCCCGCGCCGCGGCATCGGCGACACGTCGCTGCAGCGCCTCGTCGCGCACGCGGAGAACACCGGGCGTACGCTCTTCCAGGCGCTGGCCGATCCCGAGGCAGCAGGCGTCACCGCTGCCGCTTCCCGTGCGGCGCGCGGCTTTCACGCGACGATGGAGTCGCTCATGGCGCTGGCGGCCGATCTCCCGGTCGACGAGCTGCTCGAGCGCGTGCTCGAGAAGTCGGGGACGCTCGACGCGCTCGAGGCCGAGCGCACGATCGAGGCACGCGGCCGGATCGAGAACCTCCAGGAGCTCGTCGGCGTCGCGCTGGAGTACCGGCAGCAGGCCGAGGAGCCGTCGCTCGCGACGTTCCTGCAGGAGATCTCGCTCGTCTCCGACCAGGACACGATTCGCGACGAGCGCGGACTCGTCACGCTGATGACCCTCCACAACGCGAAGGGCCTCGAGTTCCGCGCGGTCTTCATGATCGGGATGGAGGAGGGGATCTTCCCGCACTCGCGCTCGATCGAAGAGCAGGGCGTCGAGGAGGAGCGGCGCCTCTGCTACGTCGGCATGACGCGCGCGATGGAGCGGCTCACACTGACCCACACGCTCGCGCGCACGCTGTTCGGCCGGCGTGAGTACAACCTCGCCTCGCGCTTCCTCGACGAGCTGCCGCAGGAGGTCGAGCGCGAGCGCCTGCGGCCATCGTCATGGAGCGGCTACGGCTCTCCGACCGCAGCGGCGATCGAGCCGCGACCGGGCCTCGCGCTCTCGACCGGCGACTCCGTTCGGCACGGCTCGCTCGGTGAGGGCGTCGTCACCGGAATCCAGCCCGGTGGAGTCGTTACGGTTCGCTTCGCGTCGGACGGCACTGAACGGAGGTTGATGGTGGAGTACGCACCCCTGGAGAAGATCGTTTGAGCTTCAAGGTCAAGCCCTGCACGAACCTCGAGGAGTTCGGCCAGGCCGTCTTCGCGATCGGCCAGTACTTCGGCATGGAGCCGACCGAGGAGCGCATGGAGCGCTTCTCGAAGAACCTGCCGATCGAGCGCATGCACGCGGCGAGCGAGAACGGAGCGATCGTCGGCGGCGCCGGTGCATTCCCGTTCGAGCTGACCGTTCCCGGCGGTGTAGTTCCTACGGCGGGCATCACCGTCGTCGGGACATTTCCGACGCACCGTCGGCGCGGCGTGCTGCGCGCGATGATGCGCGCGCAGCTCGACGACGTGCACGCGCGCGGCGAGCCCGTCGCGCTGCTGTGGGCGTCGGAGGACACGATCTACGGGCGCTTCGGCTACGGGATGGCGTCGCAGTCCGCGGACGTCAAGATCCCGAAGGAGCACTCCGCGTTCGCGCGTCCCCTCGAGCGCGCAGGGACGCTGCGCATCGTCGACGCCGACGAGGCGCTCGAGCTCTTCCCGCGCGTGTGGGACAGGGTTCGCCCCAAGACGCCGGGCATGCTCGCGCGCACACGTACCTGGTGGGAGCTTCGCATCCTCTTCGAGCCCCCGGGCGGCGGAGGGGAGGGTGGCGGGCCGAAGCGCTTCGTCGTCCTCGAGAAGAACGGCCGTGCGGAGGGCTATGCGATCTACCGGCACAAGCCGAAGTGGGACGAGGGGATCTCCGACTCGGAGCTGCAGGTCGTCGAGGCCGTCGCGCTCGACGGGAGGCCGACGGCCGAGATCTGGCGCTACCTGCTCGACATCGACTGGGCGGCGAGAGTCACCGTGTCGCTGCTGCCGGTCGACCACCCGCTCTGGTGGCTCCTGGCGACACCGCGGGCGATGCGCCCCCGGATCAGCGACGGCCTCTGGGTGCGCCTCGTCGACGTGGGCGAGGCCCTATCCGCGCGCGAGTATGCGTCGGAAGGCGCCGTCGTCTTCGACGTGATCGACGAGTTCTGCCCGTGGAACGCCGGCCGCTGGCGTGTCGCGCGCGGCCGAGCCAAGCGTACGACGTCCAGTGCGCAGCTTCGCCTCGACGTGAGCGCGCTCGGCAGCGCGTACCTGGGAGCGTTCTCGTTCTCCGAGCTCGTGAGGGGCGGGAGAGTCGAAGAGCTTCGCCGTGGGGCAGCCGCGCGTGCGGACGCGATGTTCGCCGCCGAGCGCGCACCCTGGTGCCCCGAGATCTTCTGACTGTCTCGACGGGGACATTGGCAGTGCGTGCTGATCGGGCTAGCTTGCGCATGCGCAAGACGACGATCAAACAACATCCCGGCCATCGTCCGCGACCTCCTCGAGTCGGGATTGCGCAGAGTGAGCGCTCGGCGGCGCCATGATTGGCACGCGCGCTTTCGGCTACGAGACGCAAGCGTCGACGGCCACGGGCTCCAACCCGAGTTCCGAGATGTCTGGTGGAATCTGATCCGCGAGGCGACCTGTCATGGTCGCGGCTCCTGACACCTGCCGATTCAAGACTTTGACCCCCGACGACTCGAGTTCTTCTCCCAGCTGTGGACTGCGGATCGCGACTTCGGCCGCTTCCCGCAACTCCGCACGCGGAACCCGCTCGTCGGCTGAAGGCAAGCGGACGCAAGTTGTCCGACGAGAGTAGGAGACTCGCGGCGTGACGCTCGCCGTCGAGTTCCCGCCGGTGTCCGCCGAATGGACGTTCTTCGTGGCTGCCGTCGTCCTGCTCGCCGGGCCGGTGGTCGCCGAGCGCTTCCGGCTCCCGGGTCTGGTCGGGATCGTGCTGGGCGGGATGCTCGTGGGGCCGTTCGTCCTCGACTGGATTCATCGCGAGGGCGTCGTCGAGTCGCTCGGCGAGCTCGGACTGCTCTTCCTCATGTTTCTCGCCGGGCTCGAGCTCGATCTCGACGAATTCCAGCGCAACCGCAAACCGGCCCTCACCTTCGGCGCGCTCACCTTCACGCTGCCGTTCGTCCTCGGACTCCTGCTCGTGCTTCCGTTCGGCTACGGGCTGGCGACCGCCGCGCTGTACGGCTCGCTGTGGGCGTCGCACACGCTGATCGCGTATCCGATCGTCCAGGAACACAAGCTGACACGTCATCGCGCAGTCGGCATGGCGAGCGGCGGCACCGTGATCACCGACACGCTCGCGCTCTTCGTCCTCGCGGTCGTCGTGGGCTCGGTCGAAAGCGACGAACGCTCAGCGGTCATCCTCGTGAAGCTGCTCCTCGGACTCGCCGTGCTCGCGTTCTACTGCGCGTTCCTCCTGCCACGGATCGGCCGCTGGTCGCTCGTTCATCTCGGCCGAGGTCCGGTGCCGACATTCCTCTTCCTGCTCGCGGCGCTCACCTCCGCCGCACTCCTCGCAGATCGCATGGGACTCGAGGGAATCGTCGGCGCATTCTTCGCGGGGCTCGCGCTCAACAGGCTCGTGTCCTCGCGTGCGGAGGACAAGGAGCACTTCGAGTTCATCGGGGCGGCGCTCCTCGTGCCGTTCTTCCTCCTCTCGACCGGCATGCTGCTCGACCCGAGGCAGTTCACGGAGCTCACCGTCCTCGCCATCGCGGCTCTGTCGTTGGCGATCGTCCTCGTGGGCAAGGCGACCGCGGCGTACGTCAGCGGAAGGCGTTCGGGATTCGAACGGTCGGAGATCAAGCTCGTCTTCGGTCTCACGGTCGCGCAGGCAGCTGCGACGCTGGCAGCCGTCACGATCGGCACGGAAGCGGGGATCTTCGACGAGAACCTTCTGAGCGCGACCCTCGTCGTCGTGCTCGCGACCGTCATCGTCTCGAGCATCGTGACCCGAATCGCCACGCGCGAGCTCGATCCTCCGCCGGCGCAGTAGCGGCTACAATCGCCGCCCCGAGGGCGGTTAGCTCAGTTGGGAGAGCACCAGCTCGACAAGCTGGGGGTCACTGGTTCGAGCCCAGTACCGCCCACTTCACACTGCGGTGCGTGCGACACGTGCCGACACTAGTGTCGTGGAGACGCCTTGCCGATCGACCGCCGGGAACGGAGGATCGTCGCGGTGAAGGCGTGCGATGGCTCGGTCGGCAAGTTCATCGCGAGCGTCGAGCATCCTGTGCGTCGCCGCGACGCCGAGACACTCCTCGCGCTGATGAAGCGTGCGACCGGGCAGCCCGCACGCATGTGGGGACCGTCGATCGTCGGCTTCGGCCACTACCACTACAAGTACGAAGCGGCCGAGAGGGCGATGCCGCCGCGGCGGGATTCTCGCCGCGCAAGGCCGCCACCGTCGTCTACCTCGCGGATGGGGTCGGCGCCCATGCCGACCTGCTCGAACGCTTGGGGCCGCACAAGGCCGGCGTCAGCTGCGTCTATCTAAAGGACCTCTCGATGATCGACCTCGACGTGCTCGAGAAAGATCGTCGGTCGCTCCTACGCGACGGTGACGGAGGGCGGGTGCGACTGAGAAGGCTCGTTCGAGGGATTGCACTGCCTCGTCAGGGGGATACCGTTCGATGGACACGCTGGGACGCAAACGGGAGGAGAAGTCGCCGCGCTCACGCGGGGCGGCGCAACTGGGATGAATACGACGAAGCTGATTGCTCAATGGACCATGAGCGGAGAAGGCCGCGATGTCGGTGATCGCTTTCGAGCGGCCGATGACATTCGCGCGATGATCGCAGGCACGGAGCCAACGTCCGAGCCGACGGCGACCGCAAGCTCGTTCCTGATCAAGGAAGCGAACGAGGACAGCTGGAAGGCGCTCGATGTATAGCGCGTGGCGAAGGCAGCACGACCTCGCGGAAGATGCGTGCCCCGAGTGCCAGGGATCGTCCTACGTCCCCGCCCGCGCCCAACGGGAGCGCATCGTGACCCAGTGCCCGGAGTGCGAGGGCACGGGCAAGGACACATCGAAGAAAGCTGCCTGACGTTGCCGGGGGTGGAACGCAACGGTCGCATACTCAGGATCGTCGGTTGCTCGGCCGCGCGATCCGGCCGAATGCACGCCGGCCACCCTCACGGCTGGTAAAGGCGACAGCTGAATGAGCTCGTCGTCGAGGTCGAGGCCCGATCCGATCACGTGTTCGCTGCGGAGGCGAAGATCGTCGCCGAGCCCGGCAGACGGCTGCTTCGAGCGCTCGGCGCCCCCAACCCAGTCGAGGAAAGTGGGCAGAGCTGCGAACGGCGTCGGCTTTGCATCGAGCCGACCGAGGGCATCGAGGAGGTAGCCGGCGCGGAGCTTCGGCCAGTCGCGCGAAGGCATCCGGTCGCGAGACCAGATCGACGCACATGTCGACACCGAGCCCGAGAATCAACGCGATCGTTCAAGCGTCAGGGATCGGTCGCGAAGAGTTCTTGAGACTCGTCTGACACAGGGACGGGATCGCGCATCTCCGAGCGACGCCCGGCGCTTACTCGCGTAGGTCTCGGCTCGGCTCGACCCGCCCTTGCAGGCGCGTGCCGTAGACGATGACGAAGCACAGGAAGAGCCCCGCCAGTGCCGCAACTGGCCAGATCATGCGGGTGCTATCGGCTGCGGCTGGCGCCGTCCGCATCCCTCGACTGCGCCAGTTACCTTGTGTCAAGTGAGCGAGTCGCTGCGCATGACGATCGTGTTCGAGGACGGTGAGGATGGTTGGATCATCGCCTCGATCCCCGAGGTCGCCGGTGTGCACAGCCAGGGCCGCACGCGCGACGAGGCGAGGGCGAACGTCATCGACGCCTTGCGCGGGATCCTCGAGCTCCGACTCGGCGGGCACCAGGTGATCGACGTCGATGCCGATAGCGAGCCACTCGAGCTCGTCATCGGCGCGTGAAGCGTCGAGACCTGGAGCGGCATCTTCGAGCTCACGGCGCCCGGCTGTTGCGAGAGGGCGGTAATCACAGCTTCTGGGGATTCGATCCCGAGCGATCGAGCGCGGTTCCTCGCCATCGCGAGATCGATCATCGACTTGCCGGAAGATCTGCTCCGACCTCGGGATACCGCCGCCGAGCGGATCGCGGTAGCGGAATACTTTCCCGGCCTCCCGGCGAGGGCTCGTACGGTTAGCCTGCTGGCCGTGAAGATCCGCGCCGCAGTGCTCGAGGAGTTCGGACAGCCTCTCGTCGTTCAGGAGGTCGATCTCGCCGAGCCCGGGGACGGGGAGGTGCTCGTACGGCTCGCGGCGTGCGGGGTGTGTCACACCGATCTCTACACGGCGTCGGGCGCCGACCCGACCGGGTACGCGCCGTGCGTGCTCGGGCACGAGGGAGCCGGCGTCGTCGAGCGCGTCGGGTCGGGGGTCACACTCGTCTCGCCGGGCGACCACGTCATAACGCTCTTCGCGCCCGAGTGCGGCGAGTGCGTTCACTGTCGCAGTGGGCGGACGAACCGCTGCATCGCGATCCGCGACATGCAGGGGCAGGGGTATCTCCCGGACGGGACGACGCGGCTGTCCCGCGACGGCGAGCCGATGCGGCACTTCATGGGTACGTCGACCTTCGCCGAGTGCACGGTGATGCCGGAGATCGCGCTCGCGAAGGTCTCCCCGGAGGCGTCGCTCGAGGGCTGTGCGCCGTTCGCGTGCGGGCTCGCGACGGGGATCGGCGCCGCGCTCTACACGGCCGACGTCCAGGCCGGCTCGACGTGCGTCGTCTTCGGCTGTGGGCTCGTCGGGCTCGGCGCCGTCATCGGCTGCCGCCTTGCCGGAGCCGGGCGGATCATCGCGGTCGATCTCGCGAAGGGGAGACTCGAGAGCGCACATCACCACGGCGCGACGGACACCCGCGTCGCGGCCGAGGACACCGTCGACTGGATCCGCGCCGAAACGGACGGGTTCGGCGCCGACTACACGTTCGAGGCGACCGGAAACGTGCACGTCATGCGCCAGGCCGTCGAGGCTGCGCGGGAGGCGTGGGGGCTCGCGACCATGGTCGGCGTCGCGGGCAAGGGCGAGACGCTCGACATCGTCCCGCGCTTCCTCATCACCGGCCGCCGTGTCACCGGCTCGTCGTTCGGAGGCGTGAAGGGCCGAACGCAGGTGCCGCAGCTCGTCGACCGCTGGCTCGCGGGCGAGATCGACGTCGAGTCCCTCCTGAGCCACCGGCTCACGCTCGACGAGGTCAACCGCGGATTCGAGCTGATGGAGGCGCAAGACGGCATCCGCAGCGTGATCACGTTCGCCTAGGGATGCGATCGCGGGCTCGAAGCGTCCGCGCTTCAGGGATCCTCGCGCCCGGAAGCTCGCGCTAGCGAGGTTCCGGGCTTGCGAAGAAGTTGCGGAGTGCGCGAGCCGCGTCTACGCTGACGCGCGTCGTGCGGCCGCCCACACGCCCTGGACTTCTCGTCGCGATCCTGGTCGCCGTCGTTGCTCTCCCGACGGTTGCGTCGGGGGCGTTCTCGTCGCCGGCAGCTCCGGAGGCGACCGCGACGAACAGCACGACCTACCAGGACTCGTCGGGCGAGAACCCTGCGGCGCCCGATATCACCACGATCACGGTCTCGAATTCCGACGCGGGTGTCATCCAGTTCCGCATCGCAGTCCCGAACCGACCGCAGCTGGGCCAGGATCTGCTGTTCCTCGTCTTCGTCGACACTGACGCGAACGCGACGACGGGCGATCCCGATTCACTCGGGGCCGACTACGTCATCCAGCTCTTCGGCGGCGAGGCGGCGCTCTTCCGCTGGGACGGCAGCGGGTTCACGCGCCGGGCCGGGGATCCTCCGGCGACCTCGCTGATCTTCAGCTACCAGAACGGCCTCACGCTCACCATGAGCGCAGCGGAGCTCGGCAACACCAAGAAGTTCGGGTTCGCAGTCATCGCCATCTCGGGCGTCGCGATCGATCCGGCGACGGGTGACGTGGACTTCACGAACGCAGTCGCCGACGTCGCGCCTGCGGCGGATGCGGGCCTGTACCAGTACGAGGTCAAGATCACGCCGCCGACGCTGGTCGTGCGCAGCCTCAAGGCGACGCCGAAGAACCCCATTGCAGGGCGGTCCTTCACGCTCAGGCTCGTCGCGGCACGCTCGGACACGAACGCGGTCGTCCAGAACGGGCGGGTGGCCTGCCTCGCGCGCGTCGGGAACGCGAGGCTCAGGGCGCAGGTCCAGCGGGTGCAAGGTGGGGCTGCGACCTGCACGTGGAACCTTCCGGTGACTGCAAAGGGCAAGACCTTCCGCGGATCCGTGGCGGTTGTGTTCGAAGGGTTGAGGGCCTCTCAGGCCTACTCGGCGAAGGTTCGCTAGGCAACCGCCGCCTGTGCGTCGTCTAGCGCTCCTCGCCTCCCTCCTCGCTGCTGTCGCCATCACCCAGACGGCGTCCGGTTCGCTCGACCGCACGCCGCGGGACGTCATCGAGCGCGCGATGGCGAAGGTACGGCCTGCGCCCGAATTCTCCGGGATCGCGAAGAACGCGGACAACCGCGTGCGCGTCATCGTCACGCTCGACGATCCGCCGCTTGCCGCGGCGTCGTTCGCGCGCCGGCTTCCCGGCTTCGGGCAGGACGCCAAGCTCAACCTGTCCTCGTCGTTCTCGCGCACGTACCTCGGCAGGCTCGAGTCTGCCCAGACGAAGGCGATCGCGAGTCTCCGCGAGGAGATTCCGGAGGCGACCGTCAGCCGGCGCTATCAGGTGCTCGTGAACGGCTTCGCCGTGAGCGTGCCGTACGCGCGGCTGCCCGAGCTCCTCGAGGCGAATGCCGTCGACCGCGTCTACCCGAGCTACACGTATCGCCTCAACCTGAATCGTGGGCCGGCCATCCTCGGCGCGACCGCCTTCTCCGGTCTGACGGGTGCGCGTGGACAGGGTGTCAAGGTGGCGGTCGTCGACGACGGCGTCGACATCGCGCATCCGTTCCTCGATCCCACCGGCTTCTCGTATCCGGCGGGATTTCCGAAGGCTGCATCGGGGCCGACGACGGCGAAGGTCATCGTGTCGCGCGGATTTGCCGGGCCCGGCGCATCGGGTGCGCCGCTCGACCGCGACCAGTCCTTCCACGGGACCCATGTCTCTGGCGTGATCGCAGGGGTCAAGACGGATGTCGAAGCGGGACGCACCGGGGTCTGCGTCGAGTCGTCCGGAGGCTGCCATCCGGCCGTGGACGACCTCGAGGGCGTCGCGCCACGCGCTCACATCGGCAACTACCGCGTCTTCAATCTCCCGGCACCCGCGCCGCTCGGCGGCTGCTGCTCGGCCAACAGCCCCGAGATCGTCGCCGCCTTCGAAGCGGCTGTACGCGACGGTATGGACATCATCAACTTCTCGGGAGGCGGCCCGCAGGCCGATCCACGAACCGACGTGCTCATCGAGGCGGTCGCGAACGTCGTTCGCGCGGGCGTCGTGCCGATCATCTCGTCCGGCAACGATCGTGACTTCTTCGGCCTCGGGACGGCCGGCTCACCCGCGACGGCTCCCGATGCGATCAGCGTCGGCGCGGTGGCGAACGCGCACGTCTTCGGGCCGTCGATCACCGTACTGGCTCCAGGGGGCCTCGGGCGCGTGGCGTTCGGGCCTGCGGAAAGCATCCCGCCGTCCTGGATCGCGACGGATCAGCGGCTCGTCGACGTCGGGTCGATCAGTGGTGTGGATCGTCAGCTCTGCGACGCCGCTCCGGCGGGATCGCTCCGTGGCGCGATCGCGCTCGTGGTTCGCGGCGGCTGCCCGTACAGCGAAAAGTCGTCGCGGGCGAACGCGGCTGGTGCGACCGGAATGGTCGTGGCCGAGAACCGCCCCGGAGACCCGACGTTCGCGTTCTTCTCCGGGCTCCCGGGTGGCACGATCTCGGATCTCGACGGCGCGCGAATCCGCGCGGCTGCAGCCGGCCGCGGCGGCTCCGTGACCGTCCGCTTCACGCGTGAGACGCTGGAGGTGCCGACGACGTGGGCCGGAGTGCCGACGAGCTTCTCCGCCGGCGGTCTCACGCCGTTCGGACATGCCCTCAAACCCGACGTGACCGCTCCGGGCGCGCAGATCCTCTCCTCGACGCTGCCCGAGTTCGCGGGCGACGACTACGCCGTGCTGGACGGGACGAGCTTCTCGGCTCCGCACGTCGCCGGTGCGGCGGCGATTCTGACGCAGCGCCATCCGTCGTGGACGCCGCAGCAGATGAAGTCCGCGCTCATGTCGACTGCCGGCCCGGCATTCGCCGACACGGCGCTCACGCGGGAGGCGTCGGTCATCATCCAGGGCGCGGGGCTCGTGAGCGTGCCGTCGGCCGACAGGCCGCTGATCTTCTCGGAGCCGCAGTCGCTGTCGTTCGGCTATCTCGTGGCCGGGGGAGGGGCGAACTCGAAGACGATTCCCGTGACGATCTCCGACGCGGGAGACGGGGCCGGAACGTGGACAGCCGACGTTCGGCCGCAGGACGCATCGGCAGGGGCGACCGTCGAGGCCGCTCCGGTCACGATCGGGCCGGGCGGATCCGCGATCATGCAGGTCGTGGCGCGCGCTTCGGCCGGGGCCGTGCAAGGCGACAACTTCGGGTTCGTCGTCCTGCGGAGAGGCAGCGATACGAGGCGCATCCCGTACGCGTTCTCTGTCTCCCGCTCGTCGCTTACGGGAGCGCCGGTCACCCCGCTCAAGCCGATTCAGTCCGGGGACACGCGATCGGGCGAGGATCGCGCGAGCGTCTACCGCTGGCCGACCTCTCCGTTCTCGATCCTCGGGATCTTCGGCGTCGACCCGTCCGTGAACGACGACGGCAAGGAGAAGATCTACTCGCTGGACATCACGCGACAGGCGGTGAACGCCGGTGTCGTCGTGGTCAAGCCGACACCGAAGCTGAACGCCTCGATCATCGCGCTCCTGAGCTCGAACCAGCCGATCCATCCGTGGTTCATGGGCTCGCTTGACGAGAACGACGTTCTCGGCTACGCAGGTATCCCGGTGAACGTGAACGGCCAGCTCCCGGACTTCCTCTATTCCATCGGGACGGCGGGCGGCGTGTTCCTGCCACCTGGTCGTTACTACGTCTCGGTCGACTCCGGCCGCGATCTGTTCAACGGAAGGCCGCTCGCCGGTCGCTACACGCTGCGCTCGTGGGTGAACGACGTGCGGCCGCCGACGGTGCGCATCATCACGCGAACGCTCTCGAGCGGCCGCCCGACCGTCGTCGCGAAGATCACCGACGCGAAGTCCGGCGTCGATCCGCTGGCGCTCCAGCTCTTCTTCGGTCCCTCGTCGCGGCGTACGGCGGTCGGCGCCACGCTCTTCGACCCGGCAACGGGTATCGCCGCGTTCTCCGTGCCGCGCGAGGCCCTTCCGCTCGAGGCCGAGACGCAGTTCATGCAGGTCGTCGCGTCCGACTTCCAGGAGTCGAAGAACATCAACACGGACTCCGACAGCCCGCTTCCGAACACGCGCTTCCAGGGGCTGCGTGCAGAGGCGGTCAATCGCCCGACGATCACGTGGATCACGCCCGAGAAGGGGAGGTGCGTCGCGGCGCGCCAGAAGCTGCTCGTCGTGGCGAACGACAACGTCCAGATCTCGTCCGTCGGGTTCTTCGACGGGAATAGGCAGATCGGGCGCGTCCGCAAGAACGTCGCGGGTCTGTACGAGATGACGTGGCGGACCGGCTCCAAGCGCAAGGGTGCGCACACGCTGACGGCAGTCGCCTCGGACGTTCGTGGGCGCGAGGCCGAGGCGAGCCAGGCCGTCCGGATCTGCAAGTGATCGCGGCGACACGGTTCGGCCGGCCGCTTCCCGACGGCGGGACGATCGGCGTGGCCGCAGCCGCGAGCCCGTACGACAGCCGCTCCGATGTCCTTCGCGGCGTCGAGTGGTGGGAGGCGCGCGGCTACCGCGTCAAGCTCGCCGAGGGGGTCTGGGATCGCGACGACTACGTCGCCGGCGATGCTCGCAGACGCGGCGAGGACCTGAACGTGCTCTTCGCCGATCCGGAGGTCGACGTCGTCCAGGCGCTGCAGGGTGGATTCGGCTCGGCCCAAACCATTCCGTTCCTCGACTTCGACCTCATCGGCGAGAACCCGAAGCCGCTCGTCGGCTACTCCGATCTCACGGCGCTTCACATCGCGATCCGCCAGCGCGCCGGCGTGGCGACGATCTACGGGAACGGCCTGATGGGAGTGGGCAGCGTCGACACGACGACGTTCACGAAAGACCGCCTCCTCGACGTGCTGCGCACGGGCGGCGTGGGGGAAGTGCCGCACGATCCCGACGATCCGTGGGTGCGAACGCTCCACGGGGGACGGGTCACCGCGCCGCTGGTGGGCGGCTGCCTCTGGCTCCTCATGCAGACGATGGGCACGCCGTGGGAGATCGAGCTCGACGGCGCGATCCTCTTCTTCGAGGACACCCACACGCCTCCGTACTACCTCGACGGCCAGCTCGTTCAGCTCGCGCATGCGGGGAAGCTCGAGCAGGTCGCGGGCGTGGTGGTCGGGCAGATGGAGAAATCCGACTACGGCGATCTTCGACCTGTGTCGGACTGGGCCCGCTCGCGGACGATCGAGGACGTCCTCGAGGAGCGGCTCGAGCCGCTCGGCGTTCCCGCGATCTACGGGCTGCCGCTCGGGCACACGAAGCACCTCGCTGCCCTTCCGCTCGGCGTCACGTGCACGCTCGACGCCGACGCGAAGACGCTCACGGTCGACGAGCCTGTTCTTCGGTAGGCCGTTCCTCGTCCTCCTCCTCGCGGGGGTGGATGAAGAGGCCGGTTACGACGCCGAGGAGTTGCGCGCGCAGCGGCGGTCCTGGTGGTCCGGGCGGCTGCGACCACGCGTACGCGAACTCGGCGCCGAGAAGCAGGATCCACGCCACGACGTAGACGAAGAAGAGAAAGGTAGTAACGCCCGCCAGTGAGCCGTAGATGACGTTGTAGCGCGAGAAGTCCGCAAAGACGACGGCGAGGACCTTCGTCGCTCCCCAGATCCCGACCGCGGTGAGGACAGCGCCGGCGATGGCGCCGCGCCGGCGAAGCTTGCGTGCCGGCACGAAGCGGTAGAGAAGGAGCACGGTGACCCCGATCGCGACGAGCTGGATCGCGTCGTCGATCAGGAGGCCCGACGGAGTGGCGATGTCGGCCCACTCGGTGAAGCGGCTGACCAGCTTGCTGAAGAACGCACCGAAGGCCGACAGGCCGACGATGACAAGGACCAGGACACCCGCGGCCGCGATGAGGACGAAGTCGACGAGCTTCGCTCGGGCGGCCGGGCGGCCACGATCGACTTTGAGTGCGGCCTCCAGGCCGAGTCGGATCGACGCCATCATCCCCGACGCGCCCCAGAGCAAGGCGACGAGGGAGATCAGCCCGATCGCGGAGAGCGGCGTCGCGATCTCCTCGATCGACTGCTGGATGTCGCCCTGACCCGACTCGGAGACCGGGAGGAACGCGATCAGCTCGTCGATGACCGACTGGCGCAGCTCGTCGTCCTGGAGCACGAGGCCGAAGATCGAGACGAGCGCGATCGTGAGGGGGAAGAGCGAGAAGAGGACGCGGTACGCGATCGCCGCCGCATACTGCGTGCAGCGATCCGTGAACATGTCCTCCACCGCGCGTGGGAGCGCTCGCACGATGCCGCGCATGACCCCGCCCAGCTGGTCGAGCGGGCCGCGCGCCAGGCGCGCGAGCCGCCCGGTCGGCTCGACGGCGCCGGACTCGGTCATGAAGCGGAGTGTAAGGAGAGTCGCGGCGAACGGCCGCGAATGCGGCCGCTTCAGGGATCTGGCGGAGCGGTGTTCGCGCGAGCGGACGCCGCTCCTGCGGAAAGCGGAGTGTAAGGAGAGTCGCGGCGAACGGCCGCGAATGCGGCCGCTTCAGGGATCTCTGGCGGAGCGGTGTTCGCGCGAGCGGACGCCGCTCCTGCGGAAAGCGGAGTGTAAGGAGAGTCGCGGCGAACGGCCGCGAAGAAGGTTGTAGGGGCGAGATATATCTCGCCCCTACGTGCGGCCGCGTCACGAGAGTCGCGGTGAACGGCCGCGGCGTGTGCGCGCCGACGTCGCAGACACAATGGACGACCCGTGTCCGAGCGGAACGCTCTCGCCCGAGTCGTCGACTCGCCGGCCTTCACCGCGATCGTCGTCACCACGATCGCGGTGAACGCGGCCGTGCTCGGGCTTCAGACGTACGAGGGCGTCGTCGACCGGTGGGGCGACTGGCTGTTCGTGATCAACGGTGTCTGCCTCGGGATCTTCGTCGTCGAGCTCCTCGTCCGGATGGCGTCGTACTGGCCACGTCCGCTCGCGTTCTTCCGTAACGGCTGGAATGTCTTCGACTTCGTCGTGATCCTGGCGGTGTTCGTCCCCGGTATCCGCGAGAACTCGACCCTGCTGCGTCTGCTGCGGCTGCTTCGCGTCGTGCGCATCGTGCGGCTGCTGCCCGACCTGCGCGTGCTCTTGCTCGGCGTGTGGAAGAGCGTGCCGCCGCTCGCGTCGATCGGCGCCGTGACGGCGATGATCCTCTTCGTCTACGGAATGGTCGGCTGGATCTGGTTCGGCGACGAGCTTCCAGAGGAGTGGGGGAATATCGGCCGCGCGATGCTCACGCTGTTCGTGATGCTCACACTCGAGAACTTCCCCGTCTACATGGACGAGGCCATGGACATCGAGCCGTGGGCGTGGGTGTACTTCGTCAGCTTCATCCTCGTTGCGGCGTTCATCGTGTTGAACGTGCTCATCGGCGTCGTCTTGAACTCGATGGAGGAGGCACGTGAGATCACCCGCAGGCAGGCTCTCCGCGAGCGATACGGCGTGACGCGTCCGTCGCCCATCGATCCGCAGGCCCATGCTCCCGTCGCCGAGCGCATCGCGATCCTTCGGGACGCTCTGGACGAGCTGGAGCTCGAGCTCGCTCTGGGCCCGGGCACCGAGAAGGATCGTGCGTCGCCCTAGGACAGGTCGTCCACCGGCGTCGTCAACCGGTGGATGAGGTACGCGTTGACCGGATCCCGGATTCCCTTTAGCCGCATCGGAGCCATCGGCTCGACGATCGCGCGCCCCCCGAGCTCGCGGAATGTCGACTCGCCGATCAGGACGCCGCCCACAGGCGCCGACGCCTGCAGCCGCGCCGCGAGGTTCACGACGTCGCCGACGACGCCGTGCTTGCGATGGCCGGTCGTGGCGCCGACGAGGCCGGCATGCACCTCGCCGCTCGAGACGCCCACGCGGAACGCAGGCCAGTCGTCGTGCTCGGCCGCTGTGCGCTGAGCGACGCGCTGGAGCACGAGCGCCGCCCGCGCCGCCCGGAACGCGTGGTCGCTGACGCTTGCGTCCTTGCCGAAGATCACCATCAGCTCGTCGCCCACGATCTGGTGCACCTCGCCTCCGGCACGCTCCATGAGCGGGATGATCCGCCCGTAGTACGCGTTGAGCATCGCAGCCACGTCGTCGGCGGCATGCCGCTCCGTGAACTCGGTGTAGCCGGCCAGGTCGGCAAGGATGACGCTGACCTCGCGCGCGCTCGCGAGCGTCTCGTCCAGGTAGAGGGCGCTGAAGCGCTCCTCGTGCCACTCGGCCCGCGCGACGAACGCGATAAGCAGGAACGACGCGAGCATGAGCACGTGCCACTCCCACCACGAGACCTGCCAGTTGCGCGCCCAGGCGATGACGACCATCGCCTCCGCGAGAAGCACGAACGCGAGCGCGCACGCGAGGACGAAGCGTTCCTGGCGCCTGCGATGGAGACGGAGGAAGCCGAACGCCGCGATTCCGAAGAGCGCGACTCCGACGGCCGCGAGGATGAGCTGCCAGCCGTCGAGCTCCTCGGCCGCGAGGGGATCGTCGAGAGGAGGCAGCTCTGCGAGCGAGATCGACGCCCACCCGACTACGATCGCCCCGAGCGTGAGCAGCAGGGCAGGCGCCAGCCGCAGAACGGCCTCGGCCCGCTCGCTGCGGAGCTCGAGCGAGGCCGCGGCCGCGAAGAGCGCAGCGAGGAGCAATCCGACCGGCGTCGCCAGCTCGAAGCCGGCGTTGGGGCCGAGCAGCACCCCCGGGGTGGCGAGCGCGTGGAGCCCGAGGAACGCCGCGCTCGCGACGAACGCGAGCGAGATCAGGAAGAGGCGTGCATCGCGTCTGCGGCGAGCAGCCGTCGTGACGCTGAACCCGAGCGCCGTCGCCACGAGCGCCGCGCCGAGGACGAGCCAGAAGTGCGCTGGGTGGTTCTCCCAGTCCCCGTCGATCGCCGGGCGCGCGAGCAGCACGACGAGAAGGAGGAGCGGTGCAGCTGCGACGGCGACCCAGGTGCCGGTGCGCATCCTTCCCCAAGTATCCCCGAGGCCGGACTATCCTCAGCGTCGCGATGAAGATCGTCCTCCCCGACTCCTCCGAGCTAGAGCTCTCCGACGGCGCCACCGGCCTCGACGCCGCGCGCGCGATCGGGCCGAAGCTGGCCGAGCAGGCCGTGCTCGCGCGCGTGAACGGAGCGACGCGCGACCTGCGCCTTCCGCTCTCAGACGGCGAGTCGGTGCACTTTCTCACGACGCGCGACACGCAGGACGCGGACGCCCTGTCGGTGCTCCGGCATTCGACCGCACATCTGCTGGCCGAGGCCGTGATGCGGCTCCATCCCGGCGTGAAGATCGCGATCGGTCCGCCGATCGCGGACGGCTTCTACTACGACTTCGAGTTCTCCGAGCCCATCTCCGAGGGCGACCTGGAGGCGATCGAGGAGGAGATCCGCCGTGAGATCGTCGAGGGACGCGCGTGGACGCGCGAGGAGCTCCCGCTCGACGAGGCGATCAAGCGCTTCGAGGCGGAGTCACAGCCGTACAAGGTCGAGCTTGCGCGGGGTGCCGAAGGAGACATCTCGCTGTACACGCAGGGCGAGTTCACCGATCTCTGCCGTGGCCCGCACCTTCAGGACGCGGCGCCGATCAAGGCGGTCAAGCTGACGACCCTCGCCGGCGCCTACTGGCGGGGGGACGAGAAGAACACCCAGCTGACGAGGATCTACGGCACCGCGTTCTTCTCGCAGGCCGACCTCGAGGCGCACCTCGAGCGCCTCGAGCAGGCGCGCGCCCGCGACCATCGCCGGCTCGGGCTTCAGCTCGACCTCTTCCACTTCGACGAGCACTCGCCGGGCTCGCCGCTCTGGCACCCGAAAGGGATGGTGGTCTACAACCAGCTCGAGGCGATCCGGCGCCGCGAGAACGCGCGCCGCGGCTACCTCGAGGTGAAGACGCCGCTGATCTACGACAAGGCGCTCTGGATCACGTCGGGCCACTGGGAGAAGTTCAGGGAGAACATGTTCCTCATTCCCGGCGACACCGACGACCAGACGTACGGGATGAAGCCCATGAACTGCCCGGGACACATGCTTCTCTTCGGCTCCCAGCTGCGCAGCTACCGCGATCTTCCGCTTCGCTACGCGGAGGCGGCGCCGCTCCACCGCAACGAGCTCGCGGGGACGCTGCACGGCCTCACGCGCGTGCGGTACGTCACGCAGGACGACTCGCACATCTTCTGCACGGAGGAGCAGGTTCCGGCCGAGGTGGACGGGGTCATCGACTTCGTCACGTATCTCTACTCGCTTTTCGGCATGACGCCGCACGCGGAGCTCTCCACGAGGCCGGACAATCGCCTCGGCACGGACGAGCAGTGGGATCACGCCGAGGGCTCACTCGAGGCTGCGCTGAAGCGCCACGGACTGGACTACGTCGTCTCTCCCGGCGAGGGCACCTTCTACGGCCCGAAGATCGACCTGCATATGACGGACGTCCTCGGCCGAAGCTGGCAGATGGGAACGATCCAGTACGACATGCAGATGCCGGCTCGCTTCGGTCTGACGTACATGGGCTCGGACAACCGCGAGCACATGCCGATCGTGATCCACCGGGCTCTGTACGGCTCTTTCGAGCGGTTCATCGGGATCCTCGTCGAGCACTACGCGGGCGCCTTCCCGTTCTGGCTCGCTCCCGTGCAGGTGCGCGTGATCCCGGTCGGAGAGGGACACCGCGAGGCGGCGGGAGCCATTCGCAGCACCCTCGCCGGCGAGGGCTACCGCGTCGAGGTCGACGACCGCGACGACACGCTCGGCAAGCGGATCCGCGACGCAGAGATCGAAAAGGTGCCGTTCGTGATCGTGTACGGCGACCGCGAGTCCGACGACGCGCTCGCGGTGCGCGAGCGTGGGGGCGAGCAATCGACGTTCTCGCTCGACGCGCTGCGGGCACGTTTTGGCGAGCTCGCGGCGGAGGCGGATCCCGCGTAGGTGGTACGATCCCCGCTCTGCAAGCAGGAGCTCATCGCTTCCTCACCTCCCGGGCTTGACTCGCGGAGGTTCAACCGAGCCGGTTGGACGAGGTGACGAGCCGCTGCCTGCAGCGGTTCGTGTCGTTGACAAGGAGGAAGCTGAGAGCTTGATGAAGGGCCTTTGAGACCTCGCCGCCGCCGGCCGGATCTCGACCGGAACGTCCCGCGCAAGCGTGACGAGCGGATCAACGAGGAAATACGTGCGCAGCGCGTTCGCCTGGTCGACGAGGTGGGCGGGCAGGTCGGGATCCTCCCGACGAAGGAAGCGCTGGAGTACGCGTTCGGCAAGGGCCTCGACCTCGTCGAGGTCGCGGCCGGAGCAGATCCGCCCGTCGCGCGGGTGATGGACTACTCGAAGTACCGCTACGAGCAGGAGCAGCGCGCCAAACAGGCCCGGAAGCATCAGCTCCAGATTCAGATCAAGGAGATCAAGCTCAGACCGAAGATCGGGATTCATGACTACGAGACCAAGAAGGGGCACGTCGTGCGCTTTCTCGGCCAGCGAGCCAAGGTCAAGGTCACGATCATGTTCCGGGGGCGCGAGACGCTCCACCCGGATCGTGGTCGGGATCTCCTGATGAGGCTCGCCGAGGACGTCAAGGAGCTCGGCTCGATCGAGCAGCAGCCTCTCCTCGACGGTCGCAACATGGTCATGGTTCTCGCGCCGACCAAGAATGCGGGAGTGAAGACGGATGCCAAAGATGAAGACGGGGAAGGGCGCGAAGAAGCGCTTCAAGGTGACGGGGACGGGGAAGCTCCTGCGCAGGCACGGGATGAGGAGCCACAACCTCGAGAAGAAGTCGTCGAAGCGTAGGCGCGGCTTCCGGAAGATGGAGGACGTCGCGAAGAGCGACGTCAAGAGTGTCACGAAGCTCCTCCGAGGAGGCTGAGAATGCCACGCGTCAAGAGAGCCGTCCACGCGCGCAAGAAGCGCGCGAAGGTCCTCGACCAGGCGAAGGGCTACTACGGTCGCAAGAAGTCGAGCTACCGCTTCGCGAAGGAGCAGGTCGAGCACTCGCTCGTCTACGCCTACCGTGATCGCAAGAACCGGAAGCGCACGTTTCGGTCGCTCTGGATCATGCGCATCAACGCGGCCGCGCGCGAGCACGATCTCTCGTACAACCGGTTCATGGACGGCGTGAAGAAGGCCGGAATCGAGCTCGATCGCAAGTCGCTCGCCGACATCGCGGTGAGCGACCCGAAGGCGTTCGCAGCCGTCGCCGAGCGCGCGAAGGCTGCGCTCGAAGCCGACGCCAAAGCGGCCTAGCCGCCTGATCGAGTCGCGTCAGAACGAGAAGCTCCGGCTCGTCCGGAAGCTCCTCGCTGCGCGTAAGCATCGTGTGGAGACCGGGCTGTTCGCCGCCGAGGGCGAAGACCTCGCCGAGGCTGCGGCGAGTGCGGGCATCGATCCGGTCGAGCTGCTCGTTGCCGGCGAAAACGTCGTCCCTGAGCTGCTCGGGGAGATCTCGACGCTCGGCCACGCGCCGCGTGTGATCGGGGTCTATCGGCACGCCGACCTCCCCGGGGGCTCGCGCGACGTCGTGCTCGCCCTCTGGCGCGTCGCCGATCCGGGGAACGTCGGAACGCTCATGCGCACGGCGGATGCGTTCGGAGCCGGCCTGTCGCTGTCTGCGGAGTGCGCGGATCCGACCGGACCTCGCGCCCTGCGTGCGACCGCCGGAGCGATCTTCCGCGTCCCGCTCGTCCCGTGGGACGAGCTTCCTGTGCGCGGGATCGCGCTCGTCGCGCACGGAGGCGAGCCGCTCGCCGAGGCACCGCTCGACACGCCGCTGACGCTTTACCTCGGCTCGGAGCGCGAAGGACTGCCGTCGGCCGTTGCGACTGACTCGTACAACGTGACCGTGCCGCTGCCGGGTGAGGCCGAGTCGCTCAACGTCGCCGCGGCCGGAGCGATCGCCCTATACGAGCTCTCTCGCCGCCCTGGAAGGTGACGGCGCTCGCTGAGCGTGCGACCATTCCGAGGTGGCTGACTGGGAACGGCCAGACGAACGTGGCGTCCAGACCATGGGTGAGCGACTGCGGTCGCTGCGGCGGTCGGCTGGGCTGAGCCAGGAAGAGCTCGCCGCGGGTCGATTCTCGAAGGAGTACGTCAGCCAGATCGAGCGAGGCAAGACGCGACCGACCGAGGAGACGCTGGAGTGGCTCGCCGAGCGCCTCGCCACCGATCGCGAGTTCCTCGAGCACGGCCTCACGCGGGCCGACGCTGCACGGCTCGAGGCCACGCTGGTCGATGCAGAACGGATGCTCGAGGAGGCGCGCTATGCCGACGCGCTCCGGGCATTTCGGGGCGTTCGCGAGCGGGTCGACGCCGGAGCTCCACCCACGTTCAGGCTGCGGCTGCTCCAGGGCGAGGCGTGGGCTCACATCCGTCTCGGCGAGCTGGCAGAGGCGATGACGCTCCTGGAGCAAGCGGCAGCGCTGGCCGTGGGGGCCGCGTTCAGTGACGTCGACCGGGCGGAGGTCGTGTTCCGAGTCGGCGTCGTCCGCTACTCGGAATCGAGCATCACCGAGGCGATCGTCCTCTTCGATCAGGCGCTCGTGCTGGCGGAGGGCTCCGACCTGCCCGGCGATCGCCTGCGCTCCGACGTCTTCCACTGGCGTGCGCGCTGTCACCGGCGAAACCGCGACTGGGTGGCCGCCGAGGACGACGTCGAGCGAGCGCTCGAGCTGGCCGAGGCGTGCTCGGACACACGCCGGATCGCTGATGCGCTCTTCCAGGCGTCGCTCGTCGCTCAGCGGGAAGGGCGGTGGATCCTCGCGCGGACTCAGGCGGAGCGATCGCGGGAGCTCTTCGAAGACCTCGGCGATCGAGCGACAGTTGCTCGTCTGCTGAACAACCTCGCTGGCCTGAGCCATCTTCTCGGAGACTCTGAGCACGCCATCGCGCTTCTCGAAGAGGCGTTCGGGTTGTTCGTCGAGCTCGACCTCGACATCGAAGCGGGCTACGTCTGCTCGTCGCTGGCCGGGATCCGGATCGACAGCGGCGACGTCGACGGGGCAGCGAGTCACGCACGCAAAGCGCTCGAGTTGCTCGATGGGCGAATCGACCACCTTCAGGAGATCGGCATGGCGCAGCTCATACTTGGTCGTACGTACTCGGCTCGCGGAGAGCTGGAGGCGGCCGAGCGCTGGATCGGTGCGGCGGAGGAGACATTCGGGAGGGCGTCCTCAATCGGGCATCGCAGCTACGCGTGGATGGCGCGAGGCGATGTGGAGAGCCTGCGCGGGAGTGACGCGGCTGCCGCGAGCCTGTATCGGCGCGCGGCGGTGGCGCTCCGAGAGGAGGCGTGGACGGAGTTGTGACACGACGAAGTCTCCCGCCACGCGCGGTGGAAGGAGACGACGTCTCGTCTTCGAGTCGTTTCGTCTAGCTGCCGTCGAACCAGCTCCCGCCGAGTGAGGCGAGGAGGCCGGCGAGTGCCGTCAGCGAGACGACGAGATAGCGCGTATTTCCCTTGGTGAACACAGCCGCAAGTCCTTTCGGATGGGTGCCTAGGTCTTTCGCAGTTGTCCGCCCGCGATGGGGTCTGGACACCCCCGAACGGGGGATCCACCGGGCGCGGTGCCAATGAGCCTCGGATTCGCCGCCGGTGCGAAGCGCTTCGCGTCGATCGCGGCGTCCGGATTCCGCGCTTCAGGGTGCCACGTTCCCCCGCGCGGCACCAGATGGCTCTTTAGGACGTGGCCGCTCTAGCCAAAGCCGCCTCCACCGCCCCCACCGCCGCCTCCACCGCCGCCCGAGAAGCCGCCGCCACTTCCTCCTCCACCCGAGTTGGGCGGCGCGAGCGCGTCTCCGAAGCCGGACGCGAGGTCGCCGATCGAGAGGCTCGACGCGCCCGAGCCGAGGTCGCCATGCGGCGAGATCCAGTAGATCGAGCTCGAGGTCGCCAGCGCTTCCGGCATGTGGAGCTGCGCGCCCTGGAGCACGCGCTCCGCGATCCCGAATGCGATGCCGTACACGAGGTAGCGCTCCCAGAGCTCGAGCGTCGCCGGTGGCGCCTCCTGCAGGCGCGGAAAGTCGGAGAGGTAGCGGCGGAAGGCCTCCCAGCGCTCCGCCTCCTCCTGACCGGCGCGCGTGCGACGGCGCCACGCGCGGCGATTGAACACGAGCGTGCCGAGGCAGAGCGCGGCACTCGCGATGAGACACGCACCGAGACCGACGAGGAGGACGTCCGAGTAACGCGGGTACACGGGTCGCCAGTCACGCACGCCGAGGAACACGAGCAGACCGCCTGCGACGGCGAAGAGGAGGACTCCGAGCACGAGCGGAATCGCTCCCGTCGATCGGAACCACGAGAGGCGCTCGGTCTCGGCGGATACGGCGTTCTTGAACGCGGTGAAGCGGCCGTGCATCGATTCGCGCTCGTCCTCGATCTCGTCGCGGAAGCGCGAGAGCCGCTCGCTGCCTCCGTCGAGCACGCCGTCGACGACGTTGGCCACATCACGCTCCCACGCGCGTAGCTCGCCATCCTCCCCGGCCGAGATCTCGAGGTCGGAGATCGTCTCGCTGCGCAGCCCGCCCCAGATCGACTTCTCCGTCGTCGTCGGGACCGCCTTGTACACGCCGCGCCGAACCAAATCGAAGAGCGTTGCTGTGAACTCGTACGAGCCCGCATCGCCGCCCTGGCGCAACAGCGTCGGAACGAGGGCGGGCTCGGTGTCGGTTGGTGGCTCCTGTTCGTACTCGCGGTCGTAGCCCGTGCGCCGCTCGCGTCCGAGGAACCAGAAGACGAGCCAGATGAGGATAAGCGCGGGGATCGTCGCGAGCCCGAGTGCGACGAGGCCGGTTCGGATCGGATGAGCCTTCAGCGCGTCGATACGGTCACGATCGGTCTGGTAGCGCTCGGCGTCCGCGAGCTCCTCGGCGACGATCCGGTCGAACGCCTTCCCTCTCTCGACCCGCATTCCGGTGGTCGACGAAAACGCCGTGCGCGGTATGAGCGTGCGCAGCTCGACGAACTGCTCGGCCGGGACGTTGACCGCGCGCAGCGTGGCCCGGGTGCCGACGAGCTCGACGTCGCCGCGCACCCACACGGGCTTGGCCCAGGCGCGGAAGATCTTCCCCGGCGCGGTCTCGATGGCCACGAGGCGGAAGAGCGACTGCTCCCACTGGTCGCCCCAGACCTTCAGATTGACGTCGACGACATCGTCGTACGCGACCGCGACCCCGCGAAGGGTGTACGAGACGGTGAACGCCCGCGTCTGGTCGCGGGCGTTGAAGTACCAGACGATGCGCGCGGTGTCGCCGCGCCGCTCGACCCCGAACGTCCCGGGCCGGCCCGGCTCGAGGCTGGTCTGGTTGCCGCGCGCGAACGCGACACCACGCTCCGCGACCGATGGGTTCACGAGCGACTCGCCCGCGCGGAGCGGGATGTCGCGGTAGCCGAAGAAGAAGTCGCCCGAGAAGCCGACCTCGAGCCGCTCGCTCACGCCGAGCGAGCCGTCGGTCTGGACGTCGACCGCGACGTCGGCTTGAAGCAGCGAGAAGCTGTCGGCGTACGCCGCGCCTGCGAGTGCGAGAGACGACGCCGCGGCGAGGGCCGCGAGCGCTAGAAGGCGACGGCCGGAACGTCGCGTTGTGCTTCGTCCTCGACTTCGAAGAACTCGCGGATCGAGAAGCCGAAGGGACCGGCGACCACGAGGCCTGGGAATGTCTGCACCGTGTTGTTGTACGTGAGCACCGTGTCGTTGTAGACCTGACGGCTGACGGCGACCTTGTTCTCCGTCTCGGCAAGCTCGGTCTGGAGCTGCCGGAAGTTCTCGTCGGCCTGGAGCTCGGGGTACGCCTCGGCGACCGCGAACAGCCGACCGAGCGCGGCGCCGAGGATCCCCTCGGCCGCTCCGGCCTCTGCGGGCGTCGTCGCGTTCTGAGCGCGCGCGCGAGCCTCGGTGACGGCCTCGAACGTCCCGCGCTCGTGCGCTGCGTAGCCCTTCACGCTTTCCACGAGGTTCGGGATCAGATCCCAGCGCCGCTTGAGCTGAACCTCGATCTGCGCCCAGGCGTTGTCGACGCGGTTTCGCTGCTGGACGAGCCGGTTGTACAGGGCGACGAGCAGCAGCGCGAGGACGACGACGATCCCGACGATGACGAGAAGCCAGATCACGGACGACGGACTCTAGATGACGTGCGTGACGAAGACCATGTCCTCCTCGCCGTCGTGCGGGCGGCGGTCGAACCAGCCGTAGACCGCGTCCACGGCGAGACCCGCGCGCTCGAGCAGCTGCAGCCACTCCGTCAGGGAGAGCCAGTGCAGGCCGAACGACGTCACGGAGCTGTCGTAGCGGATCGAGAGCTCGAGGGTTCGCGAGCTCAGGTGCCAGTCGGCCCGCTCGAAGATGCCCGGCTCGCGCTCGAGCCAGAGTCCGTCCGTCTCCTCGATGTCTTCACGGCTCGGCGAGAAGACGTCGAAGACGAACCTTCCGTCGGGAGCGAGCAGGGCACGCGCCGCGCGCAAGGCGCGGAGCTTCTCGTCTTCCGTCTCCATGTGCAGGAGCGAGCGGAACGGGCAGATAACGAGCGGCACGCGCTCGTCCACCGGCGGCTCGCGCAGGTCTCCGAGGCGGAGGTCGACGCGGCCCGAGACGCCGGCGCCGTCGGCGGCCGCCCGCGCCACGGCGAGCATCGCTGGCGACGTGTCCACGCCGATCACGTCGACGCCTGCGCGGGCGATCGGCACTGCGATGCGGCCGGTTCCGACCGCCAGTTCGACAACGGGGCCGCCGGACGCGAGAGCCTCGTCGACGTAGAAGCCGACGTCTTCCGTGACGGAGCGACTCCAGGGGTCGTAGATTGCCGCGATCTCGTCGTAGAGGGCCTTCAAGGCTTCCTCGCCACCCAGACGAACTCGCGGCTCGAATCGTCGAACGGCCTGCGATCGAACCAGCCGTACAGCTTCTCCGTCTCGAGGCCAGCGACGTCGAGGAGGCCTTCCCACTCGGAGCGCGCGACCCACCAGAGCGACAGCGTCGGTCCGTCCTCGAGCGTGATGTCGACGCGGCTGTCGCCAGGCGCGTACTCGGTGAGATGTCGCTGCGGCTTGTCGTTCCACTTGCCGTCGTACTGCATGGCGTAACGGTGGTCGAACACGAATGCGTTCCAGGCGAAGCGGCCGCCGGGCCTTAGCGCGCGAGCAACTCGCTCGAACACGCGGCGTCGGTCCGTCCACGTCGGGAGATGGAGCATTGCGCGATACGGGCAGATGACAAGGTCGCTCGCCTCGACGAGATCCAGGTCGCGCATGTCGGCCTGGTGCAGCTCGAGCTCGACGCCGGCCTCGGCGGCGTGCTCGCGAGCGCGCGCCAGCATCGCGGGAGAGAGGTCGATTCCGATCACCCTCTTCCCTGTGCGCTCGACGATCGGGATCGAGATGCGGCCCGTTCCGGCCGCGAGCTCGACGACCGGACCGTCGGCGTCGCGTGCAAGCTCGACGTAGAAGTCGATGTCCTCCGTCATGCCCGCGGCCCACGCGTCGTAGACCGGAGCGAAGCCCTCGTAGCCGCTCATCCGCCCGATTCAAGCAGGCGGAGGCACGTTGGTAACCTCGGCGCTCCCGTGGACGCCCAGGCACTCGAGAACGCCGCGCTCGCAGCTGTCGAGGCGGCCACGTCGGTGGACGAGATCGAGAACGCGCGTGTGGAGTTCCTCGGCCGCAAGAGCGAGCTCAAGCTGGCGCTCCGCGAGGTGCGCGACCGTGAGACCGGGATGGCGCTGAACGCGCTTCGCGAGCGGCTCGAGAGCGCGATCGACGCACGTGCAGGGGGCCTCGAGCGGGCCGAGCTCGATCGCCGCCTGACCGAGGAGCGGGTCGACGTGACGATGCCTGGGACGCCGATCCGGCGCGGGCATCTCCATCTGATCACGCAGATCCGGCGCGAGGTCGAGGACATCTTCCTCGGCCTCGGGTACACGGTGGTCGACGGCCGCGAGGTCGAGACGACTCGCTACAACTTCGACGCGCTCAACTTCCCGCCCGGGCATCCGACGCGGTCGCCGCTGCAGACGCTGTTCCTGGACGACGAGACCGTGCTTCGCACGGAGACGTCGCCGTCGCAGATCAGGACGATGGAGGCGCAGGAGCCGCCCGTGTACATCGTGTCGCTCGGTCGCGTCTATCGGCGCGACACGCCCGACGCGACCCATACGCCGACCTTCCATCAGGTCGAGTGCCTCGCCGTGGACGAGGGCATCACGCTCTCGGATCTCGAGGGAACGCTGGACTACCTCCTCAAGGCGCTTTTCGGCGAGTCGCGCCGGAGCAAATTCGTCACGCATCACTTCCCGTTCACGGAGCCGTCCGTCGAGGCGCTCGTCTCGTGTCACATCTGCGACGGTTCGGGTTGCCCGGTGTGCCGGCACTCCGGCTGGATCGAGGTCGGCGGATCCGGGATGGTCGACCCGAACCTCTTCGAGTTCGTCGGCTACGACCCCGAGCGGTACACCGGCTTCGCGTTCGGGTGGGGGCTCGAGCGCATCGCCGTTCTCCGTCACGGGATTCCGGACCTCCGCGAGCTCTGGCGTAACGACCCTCGCCTGCTGGAGCAGTTCTGATGCGTGCTCCGCTCTCGTGGCTTCGCGAATACGTCACCGTCGAGGCGAGTGCTGAGGCGATTGCGGACAGGCTCTTCACCTCGGCGGTCCAGGTGGACGCGCTCAGTGATGTCGGCGTTCCGGATCTCGACGGCAACCTCGGTCGTTTCCTCGTCGGCCGCGTGCTCGCTGTCGACGCGCATCCGAACGCCGACCGGCTGCGCCTCTGCCAGGTAGATGTGGGGGAGGGGGATGCGCGCCAGATCGTGTGCGGCGCGTGGAACTTCGAGGCGGGCGCGACCGTCGCGGTGGCGCTGCCGGGTGCGTTCCTGCCGATCTTCGACCAGCCACTCGACGAGCGCGAGCTTCGCGGGCAGGCATCGCGCGGGATGATCCTGGCCGAGGACGAGATCGGTCTCGGAGACGACCACGCAGGGATCATGGTTCTCGCCGGCGGCCCCGAGCCCGGAACGCCGCTCCTCGAAGTGCTCCCGATTCGCGACCAGGTGCTCGATGTGACGCCGACGGTGAACCGCGTCGACCTGCTGTCGATGGTCGGGATCGCACGCGAGATCGCGGCGCTCCTCGGTGGCGAGTTTCATCCTCCCGTCCCGGAGGATCCGACCGTCGTCGACGCGGAGACAGTCGACGTCGCGATCGAGGACTTCGACGGCTGCCCGCGCTACATCGGCCGCGTCTTTCGCGACGTCGCGATCGGCCCGTCGCCGCAGTGGCTGCGCTCGCGCCTCTTCCTCGCCGAGATGCGCTCGATCTCGAATGTCGTCGACGTGACGAACTACGTCATGCACGTGTGGGGAAGCCCGTTGCACGCCTTCGACCGGACGAAGCTCGCCGGCGGACGCATCGTCGTTCGTCGTGCGCGCGCCGGGGAGGAGCTGCGCACGCTCGACGGGACGGCGCGACGGCTCGAGACCGACGATCTCCTCATCACGGACGGCGAGAAGGCGGTCGCGCTGGCCGCGATCATGGGAGGCGCCGACAGCGAGGTCACCGACGAGACGACTGAGGTGCTCCTCGAGGCAGCGAACTTCGAGCCGCTCGGCATCCTCCGCACCTCCGAGCGGCTCGCACTCCGCACCGCCGGCTCGAACCGCTGGGAGAAAGGCGTCGACCCGTATCTCGCGGAGAACGCAGCGGTGCTCGCGAGCCGCCTGCTCGTGGATCTGACCGGAGCGCGCCTGACGGGGCACGCCGATGTTCACGACGGGCTGCCGGAGCGCCCCGTCGTTCGCCTCCGCCCGGAGCGCGCGTCGCGCCTGATCGGCCTCGACGTCCCGCCGGACGAGCAACGCGCGACGCTTCGCAGATTCGGCTTCGACGTCGCCGACGACTGGGACGTCACAGTCCCGACGTGGCGGGCGCGCGACGTGACGCGGGAGGCCGATCTGATCGAGGAGGTGGCGCGGCCGCTCCTCGATCGGCTTCCGCTCACGATGCCGCTTCGGCGCCACGTCCGTGGACGGCTTACGAAGGAGCAGCGTCTGCGGCGGGTCGTCGAGGACACGCTCGTCGGTGCGGGTCTCTCCGAGGCGTACACCTGGAGCCTCGTCGCCACGGATCCGAGCCCCGAGGCGATCCGGCTCCCGAATCCGATGACGTCGGATCAGGCGATCCTGCGGACGACGATCGTTCCTGGCCTCGTCGAGGCGGCGCGGACAGGCATCGACGCCGGCGCAGGCGAGGTCGCGCTCTTCGAGATCGCTCGTGTGTACATGGCCTCGGGCGAGCAGCTGCCCGACGAGCACTGGCGTGTCGCCGGCGTCGTGACGGGCGGCTACGGAGTCGCGAAGGGCGTGCTCGAGACGCTGTACGGCGCGCTCGGCCTGGGGCTGCGCGTGCAACGCGGCTCGCACGCGCTGCTCCACCCTGGCAAGGCTGCCCGGACGGAGGCGGGGTGGCTCGGCGAGCTCCATCCGACGCTGCTCGAGGGGACCTGGGGAGCGTTCGAGCTCGACCTCGCGACGCTCTTCGCGTCCGTTCCCGAGCGCGTCGTCTACGAGGACGTCATCACGTACCCGGCGACCCTGCAGGACATCGCAGTTGCAGTCGACGAGGACGTCGAGGTCGGCGCGCTCATCGACGCTGCTCATCAAGCCGCAGGCGAGCTTCTGCGCGAGGCGCGCGTCTTCGACGTCTACCGCGGCGACCAGGTGGGGGAAGGGCGCAAGTCCGTCGCGATCCATCTCGCGTTCCAGTCGCCCGATCGCACGCTGACCGAGGAGGAGGCGACGGAGGTGCGCGAGCGCGTCGTTACTGCGCTGGCCGAGCTGTTCGGCGCCGAGTTGCGCGCGTAAGCAATCCGATCGGCCGCGAGCGCACGTAGAGACGAGCAATGAGGAGGCTCGTCGTTTCGGTCATCGCCTTGGTCGTGGTCGCGTCGTTCGCGTCAGCCGGGACCCTGGCGCAACCCGAGCAGAGCACGAGGCTTGTCGCAACGGTCGGTCCGGGGTTCACGATCAGTCTGCGCAGCGCATCGGGAGCGCTCGTGACGCAGCTCGATCCCGGCACCTACGAGATCGAGGTCAACGATCTGTCCGCGGAGCACAACTTCCGTCTGACCGGACCGGGCGTGAACCAGGCGACGGAGGTCGAAGGAACCGGCACGGTGACGTGGACGGTCGCCCTGACGGACGGCACCTACCTGTACCAGTGCGATCCGCACGCGACGGCGATGAGCGGGTCGCTCCGCGTCGGGAACGCGCCGCCGCTACCTCCGCCGCCGCCATCACCGCCTGCGGTGAAACCGGTCACACCGGCTTCGAAGCTGCGGCTCACGTCGGGCCCGGGATTCACGATCACGCTGAGATCCGCGGCGGGAAGGGCCTTCAGGTCGCTGAAGACCGGTACGTACACGGTCGTCGTCCGCGACCGCTCCCGCATCCACAACGCGCACCTCGTCGGCCCGGGCTACAACCGAGCGACGAAGCCGCTCACGTTCACGGGCTCGCAGACCTGGAAGGTGAAGCTTGCGCGGACAGGGACGCTCCGCTTCCTCTGCGACCCGCACGCAGCACAGATGAAAGGCTCCGCGAAGATCGTTCAGTAGCGCTGAGTCGACGATGCGCCCGCGGCCGCGAAGCGGACGCCTTCAGGGATTTTTGGGCGCGACCGGAAACTCCGCACGAACGGATTTCCGGTCTTGCGCAAGATTCACACGGAGCGCCCGGCGACGCGCCAGACGGGTCCTTGGGTGTCCGCGTTCTCGGTGTCCGAGAGCGCATTCAGAACCGTGATCCGACCCGTGATGTTCTCCGCGTCCATGCGCTCGAAGCACCGGCGCGCCATCTGCGGCGAGACCCCGTAGCCCCGCTTGCCCGAGGCGCGGAACCGCAGCGCCGTCGCCGCCGGCACTCGTGTCGGATTCAGCGGAGCGCCGTGGAGCGCGGCGCGCGGGACATGGTCGGTCGAGTCGAGCTCGAGCTCGCAGAGGACGTCGCTCCAGTCGGGCGGGAGCTTCGCGAGCTCCGCGTCCCACGCCTCCGCGAGGGAGGGCGCCGACGCGACGGGCGCTGAGGGCGGTTCGGGCCTGGTTGCGGAAGCGACGTCGATCAGCGCGAGCGTGCCCCACACACGCCTGCGGTCGAGATGGCGGAGCGTGTTGCGGGCGCGCTCTGCGCCGCCGTCCGAGCGGGTGACGTGGAAGAAGAGCTCGTCCCCGACGCGTACGGGTTGCAGCGGCCCGAGGGCAGCGGCGGCGTCCGACGAGGCCCCCTCCGGGCTGAACGACAGTCGAGCCTCGACCCAGTCGGGGTCGAGTGTCGCCTCGATCTGCGTCCACGCCTCGGCAGCTCGCATCGGCCGATCAGCATAATGGCCGGTCCATGGCGACCGTCGAAGAGCGAGCGGAGTCCGGAGGGCGAGGCGTCTCCGAAGAAGTCCTTCGTGGCTTCTTCCGGGAGATGCTGCTGATCCGCCGGTTCGAGGAGAAGGTCGAGGATCGCTTCCGCGCGGGAGAGCTACCGGGTTTCCTCCACGTCGCGATCGGCCAGGAGGCGATCGCGACAGGTGTCTGCGCTGCGCTCGAGCGCGAGGACGTCATGGCCTCGACGCATCGCGCCCACGGCCACGCGATCGCCAAGGGAACCCCGATCGAGCGGATCATGGCCGAGCTGTACGGGAAGGTCGAAGGCTGCAGCAAGGGTTACGGCGGCTCGATGCACCTGTACGACATCGAGGTCGGGAACCTCGGCGCGAACGCGGTCGTCGGCGGCGGGCTTCCCGGGATCGTCGGCGCGGCGCTCGCCTTCCAGATGCGTGGCGAGAAGCGCGTCGCGGTCGCGTTCTTCGGCGACGGCGCGACCAACACGGGTGCGTTCCACGAGTCACTGAACCTTGGGCAGCTCTGGAAGGTGCCCGCGATCTTCGTCCTCGAGAACAACGGCTGGGCTGAGTCGACCCCGTCGACCCAGCACCTCCCACTCCCCGTGGACGACCTCGGCAAGCGTGCGCTCGCCTACGGCATGAAGCTCATCGAGGCCGACGGGCAGGACGTCGAGGCGGTGTACCTCGCAACGCTCGCCGCTCGCGACCACGCGCTCTCCGGGAAAGGACCGGTTCTGCTCCATCTCCGCACGCACCGGCTCACCGGGCACTTCGTCGGCGATCCGCAGGTCTATCGCGACAAGGAAGTGTTGAAGGAGGAGCGCGAGACAAAGGATCCGATCCGCCTGCTCGGCGCCCGGCTCGACATGGGCGACGACGAGTTCGCGACGATCGACGCCGAGGTGACGGCCGAGGTCGAGGCCTCCGTCGAGTTCGCCAAGGCCGGCACGGATCCGAATCCCGAGGACGCGCTCAAGTACGTGTATGCCTGAGCTGACCTACCGCGAGGCCGTGCGCGAGACGCTCGGCAAGGCGCTTCGCGAGGACGAGAGCGTCTTCATCATGGGCGAGGACATCGCCGAGATGGGCGGCTCCATGGCGGTCACGCAGGGCCTGCTCGACGAGTTCGGCCCCGGCCGCGTTCGCAACACGCCGATCTCCGAGATGGCGATCGTCGGCAGCGGCATCGGCGCCGCGATCCAGGGCATGCGCCCGATCGTCGAGATCATGTACGAGGACTTCCTCACGATCTCGATGGAGCAGCTCGTGAACCAGGCCGCAAAGCACCGGACGATGTCCGGCGGCCAGGTGAAGGTGCCGCTCACGATCCGGACGCAGGGTGGGGCGGGCTGGTCTCCGGGAGCGCAGCACGCGCAGCAGCTCGAGGCGTGGTTCGTCCACGTGCCCGGGCTCAAGGTCGTCTTCGCGTCGACGCCGGAAGACGTTCGCGGTCTCCTCTGGTCGGCGATCTACGACGACAACCCTGTGGTCTTCTTCGAGCACCGGACGCTCTATCCGATCAAGGGCGAGGTGCCGGACGAGCTCGAGCCGATCCCGCTCGGCAAGGCGCGCATCCATCGTGAGGGCACGGACGTCACGGTCGTCGCGACCGGGCGGCTCGTCCACGAGTCGCTGCAGGCGGCCGACGAGGCGGAGAAGGACGGAATCTCGGTGGAGGTCGTCGACCCGCGCACGCTTCTGCCGCTCGACGAGGAGGCCATCGTCGGCTCGGTGCGCAAGACCACTCGCTGTGTCACGGCCCACGAGGCCGTGACGCGTGGTGGCTTCGGCGCGGAGCTCACGGCGGTGATTCAGCACGGGGCGTTCGACTGGCTCGACGCGCCCATCGAGCGCGTGGGCGCGGCCTTCGCACCGCTTGCGTTCGCACCCGGCATGGAGCAGTGGGCCGTCCCGCACGCCGACGACGTTCTCGCCGCGATCCGCCGGACGGTCGCTAGGGCGTAGCGATGGCGACCGAGGTCAAGCTCCCGCGTCTGGGCCAGGGGATGGAGTCGGGGACGATCGTCCGCTGGCTCAAGACCGAAGGCGAGGCGATCGCCAAGGGCGAGCCGCTCTTCGAGCTCGACACGGACAAGGTCACGCAGGAGGTCGAGGCGGACTCCGAAGGCGTCCTCCTCAAGATCGTCGTCGCCGACGGCGAGGTCGACGTCGGAACGACGGTCGGGATCATCGGCGCGCAGGGCGAGGACGTCTCCGGGCTGCTCGCCGCTCCCAGCGACAACGGCGACGCACCCGCGACCGAGACTCCGGAGCAGCCGGGGGCCGCCCCGGAGGTGGAGTCCGCCGAACAGGCCGCGGACGAGCCCGCCGAGACGACCGAACCGGCGACGCAGGAGTCGTCTGACGCTGAGTCACAAGGCGAGTCGGCGCCGGCGGCGCGCGCGGAACCCGAGGCGGTGGCCTCTCGCGCCGACGGCGAGCGCGTGAAAGCGAGCCCGCTCGCCCGCCGCATTGCACGCGAGCGCGGCGTCGACCTCGCGCAGATCACTGGCACCGGGCCTGAGGGCCGTGTGATCGCCGAGGACGTCGAGAAGGCGGAGGTGCGGCCCGCAGTCGCGCCAGGCGTCCCGGCAACGGCCTCCGAGTACGAGGTCGTCGAGCTGACGAAGACACGCCAGACGATCGCCCGCCGGCTGACCGAGGCGTGGGCGGCGCCGGTCTTCCAGCTCACCGTCACCGCGGATGCGACCGAGCTCGTCGCGACGCGCGAGCGCATGGTCGAGCTGCTGCGCGAAGGCGAGACGAAGCCGACGGTGTCCGACGTGCTCACGCGACTCGTCGCCTCGGCACTCGTCCGCCACGCTCCGATCAACGCGAACTTCGTCGACGGGAAGATCCACCGCTTCTCCGCGGCGAACGTCGGCATCGCCGTCGCGGCGCCGAGTGGGCTCGTCGTCCCGGTCATCCGGGACGCGCATCGCAAGTCGGTGCTCGAGATCGCCGCGGATCGCGCCGACGTTGTGTCCAGGGCGCGCGACGGAAAGCTGAAGCTGGCCGACCTCGAGGGCGGGACGTTCACGATCTCGAACCTCGGCATGTACGGCATCGAGCAGTTCGTCGCCGTCCTCAACCCGCCCCAGGTCGCGATCCTCGCGGTGGGATCGATCGCGGATCGCCCTGCGGCGATCGACGGTGAGTTCGCGATCGTTCCGACGCTGACGATGACGCTGACATGCGACCACCGTGCGATCGACGGCTCCGAGGGCGCCGAGTTCCTGCGCGACGTGAAGGCGTTCGTCGAGTCGCCGGCTCTCGCCCTCTAAGGGCGGGCGGCTCGCTGCGCGTTCCTCGCCAGGTCCTCGTCTACCTCTTTCGTCCATCGGCGGTGCTCGAGTTCCTACTCCTCAAGCGAACCGAGCAATGGGGTGGCTTCTGGCAGGGCGTCAGTGGTGCACCCGAGTGGGAGGAGAGCGACGTCGAAGGGGCTATCCGCGAGGTACTGGAGGAGACAGGGTTCTCCGTCGCGGTCGGAATTGAAGCCGTCGGCTTTCGTTACGAGCTCCGCCGTGAAGAGGATCCCGACAGCGATCGCTGGGAGCGCATCTATGGGCCACACATCGAGGTTGTCCCGGAGGAGGTGTACGTCGCGGAGGTGCCCGTCGGCGTCGATCCCACACTTGCTCCCGCCAAGCACGACGACTTCAGGTGGTGTTCGTTCACCGAAGCGCTCGAGCTCCTGGAATGGGCGAATAACCGTGACGCGCTGGTCGCGGCGCGTGCGTTCATCGACGCGCGGAATCCAGCGCTTCGTCGTACTCCCTAAGCTGTCGTCCATGGTCATCCGGCGGGGTGGGCGGCAGGACGTCAGGTTCCTCCGCGACATGCTCCACCACGCGTACTACTGGCGCGAGCGCAATCCCGGTGACGGGCCGGGGCCTGCGGCGCGGTACGTCAAGGGCTGGGGGAGGCTCGGCGACACCGTTCTGATCGCTGTGGACGACGGATTCCCGGTCGGCGCGGCGTGGTACCGGCTGTTCCGGCGCGAGGTGCCGGGCTACGGGTTCGTCGACGAGGAGACGCCCGAGCTCGCGATCGCAGTCGTGCCGAGCAGGCGCGGGCGCGGGATCGGGGAAGCGCTGCTCGAGGCGCTCTGCGAGCGCGCCCGCACCGACGGCTACGGCGCGCTCAGCCTCAGCGTCGAGCGGGAGAACCCGGCTCTCGTCTCCTTCTACGAGCAGCACGGGTTCGCGACCGCCGGAGACGGCGACGACTACAGCGTCACCATGCGTCGAGACCTCTAGGCACCGCTAGGATCGCGCGCATGGAGTTCGACCTCGCCGTCCTCGGTGGCGGCCCTGCGGGCTATACGGCGGCGATCCGGGCAGCGCAGCTCGGCGCCCGTGTGGCGTGCGTCGAGAAGGAGGCGGAGCTCGGCGGGACGTGCTTGCGCGTCGGCTGCATTCCGACGAAGGCGTGGGTCTCGACCGCGCACGCGCTCCACGCAGCGCGGGACATCAGCCCGAAGCTCGGCGTCGTCACCGGCGAGCCGCAGCTCGACTTCGCAGCCGCGAACGAGTGGAAGGCCGCCGTCGTCAAACAGATGACCGGCGGCGTCGCCTCCCTGTTCAAGGCGAACAACGTGACGTGGTTCCAGGGGAACGCTCGCTTCGAGGACACGCGCTCCTTCGCGTTCGACAAGGGCGAGATCGGCCTGAGCTTCAAGAGCGCGATCGTCGCGACCGGCTCGTCGCCCATCATGCCGCCGATCCCGGGGCTCGACTCGCCACGGTGCGTCGACTCGACCGGGCTTCTGGCGCAGACGGAAGTGCCCAAGCGGCTCGTCGTGCTCGGAGGAGGGATCATCGGCTGCGAGTTCGCGTCGATCTTCGAGCGCTTCGGCACGGAGGTCACGATGATCGAGATGCTCGACACGCTGATCCCGCAGGAAGACTCGGACGCGACGAGCGAGCTGCGCAAATCGTTCGCGCGGCGCGGGATCGTCGTTCATCTCGGCAAGCAGTGCACGAAGGTCGAGGACACCGGGAGTGCGCTGACCGTGCACTTCGGTGACGGGGAGACGACCGAGTGCGACCTCATGCTCGTCTCGGTCGGCCGCGCGCCGGTCGTCGAGGGCATCGGCCTCGAGGCTGCAGGTGTCACGTTCGATCCACGCACAGGCGTCGGGACGGACGGGCAGCGCCGTACCTCTGTCGAGCACATCTACGCCGCAGGCGATGTCGCCGGCTACTGGCAGCTCGCTCATACCGCGTTCCGCGAGGGCGAGATCGCCGCGGAGAACGCGACGGGCCACGCGGCCGAGATGCCGGACGGCGCGGTGCCGCGACCCATCTACACCGACCCCGAGATCGCGGGTGTCGGCCTCACCGAGACGCAGGCAACCGAGCAGTACGGAGCCGAGGCGATCGCAGTCGGGCGGTTCCCGTGGGTTGCGAACGCGCGCGCCGTGATGACGGGCGAGACCGCGGGCTGGGTGAAGACGATCCACGAGACGAGCTACGGCGAGCTCCTGGGTGTCGTGATCGTGGGGCCGCATGCGACGGATCTGATCGAGGCTGCCGTCGTCGCACTCGATGCCGAGGCGACGATCGAGACGGTGGCGGACGGCATGGCGCCGCATCCCGACGCTCTCCGAGGGTCTCAAGGAGGCCGGCCTCGTCGCGCTCGGCCGCCCGATCCACTTGCCTCCTCGCCGCAAGTAGGCAGCGAACGCGATGGGGAGACCACGAACACCGCGGCCGCGAAGCGGACGCCTTCAGGGATTTTCGGCGCGACCGGAATCCGCGCGAGCGGATTCCGGTCTTGCGCGGTCGGTCTGCGTTACCCTGGGGCCATGAGCATCTACAACAGAAGAAACGCGGCCGTCGGCTACCTCACGCTCAAGGCGGTGCACCGCGCGATCGACAAGAAGCGCCGTCCTCGCCGGAGTGGATTGCGGATCGCCACGTACGTCGGCCTCGGCCTCATCTCGGCAGGGATCCTCGCCGGCCTCCTCGCCATCGCGCTTCGGCGCCGGCACGGGGACACCGACGAGGGCCTCGGATTCGAGAGCGAGAGCGAGATCGTCGGCGAGTACGTGACCGCGCCGGAGCCCGTTCCCGCCACGTGAGTGAACGGCGGGGAGGCGACGACACGTCGCTGATCCGTCCCGCGCTCGCGGGGCTCGTTCCGTACGAGCCGGGGAAGCCGGTCGAAGAGGTGCAACGCGAGCTCGGTCTCGAGCGCGTGGTCAAGCTCGCCTCGAACGAGGGGCCGTACGGGCCGTTCGCCGAGGCGCAGGAGGCCATCGCTCGCGCCGCGCTCGATCTCAACCGCTACCCGGACGGAGGCGCCTGGCGTCTGCGCAACGCCCTCGCGGAGCGCCATGGCGTTCGCCTCGAGCAGGTGACGGTCTGCGCCGGCGCCGACGCAGTGGTCGGCTACGTCTGTCAGGCGACGCTGGACCCGGGCGACGAGGTGGTCACGGGCTGGCCGTCGTTTCCGAGCTACGTGCTCGATCCGCTCAAGCTCGCCGCCGTCCCCGTTCGCGTCCCCCTCGTCGACGAGCGCATCGACCTGGTCGCGCTACTCGCGGCGATCACGCCTCGGACGAAGCTCGTCTTCATCGCGGCGCCGAACAATCCGACCGGGACGACGAACGAGCGAGCGGAGCTCGACGCGTACTTCGAGCGCGTCCCGGCGCACGTTCTCACGGTGCTCGACCAGGCCTACTTCGAGTACGTGGACGAGCCGGGCCACCCGGATGCGGTCGCCGAGTACCTCGCAGCGGGACAGCGCGTGCTCGTTCTGCGGACCTTCTCCAAGATCTACGGTCTGGCCGGCCTGCGGGTCGGCTACGGCGTCGGGCCCGACGAGGTGATCGCGGCCATCGGCAAGGTGCGCCGCGCTTTCGACGTAACCTCCGTCGGCCAGGAGGCTGCGCTCGCGAGCCTCTTGGCGCCCGAGGAGCTCGATCGCCGACGGACATCGAACCGGCACGCGCTGAGCCTCCTCCAGGAGGTCGTGCGCGCGCAGGGCCTGGAGCCGGCCGGCCCTGCAGTCGCGAACTTCGTCTTCGTCCGCGTCGGCGACGCGGCTGCCGCCAACGAAGCGTTGCTCCGCCGTGGGGTCATCGTGCGGCCGATGGGCGCCTTCGGTGCGCCGGACGCTCTTCGCATCACGGTCGGCACGCCGGAGGAGATCGACGTGCTGGGCGATGCGCTGGCGGACATCTCGGTCGCCTCGGCACGTTAAGGGTTCGCGCAGCTTCGTAGGGAAACGGCGCCCGAGGGGAGAAGCACGGCCTGTCGCTGAGCTATCCTCCGCCGTCGGGCGCCCGCCGGGGCGCTCGTCGTACTCATTCGGACTTTCTGCATGCGAACCACCCTGAAACGAGGCCTGGGGCGCGGAGCCGCGCCGAACGGCGGCGCGAAGGCCGTGTTTCCGCCCGGGACGTCCTCGCCCATGACGGTCTACCGGCAGCCGGAGCCGTCGGGCCGCTCGCGCGCGGGGCTGATCGGACGCGTCGCGATGTGGCTGGGGATCGCATGTCTCGTCGTCGCGTCGGGAGCCGCGGGCGGCGCGTACCTCTACTTCCACGAATCGATCGCGGCGGTGGCGGCGAACACGCCGGAGGTGCGCAAGGCCGCCCGGGAGCTCGCCGTCTCACTCCCCGGGCAGCCCGCCGTCGCGCTCGTGATCGGCTACGACGCCCGCAAGGGCGAGGGGAAAGGTGGCCGCTCGGACACGCTGATGCTCGTACGCGCCGATCCGTCTACGGACTCGATCTCACTCCTCTCGTTCCCGCGCGACATGCGCGTGGAGATTCGCTGCCCCGGACGCACGCCCTTCTTCGACAAGATCAACGCCGCGTACGCGACGTGTGGCCCGCAGGGATCGCTCCAGACCGTGCGCGCACTCACGGGCGTCCAGGTCAACTACCTGATCACGGTCAACTTCCGTGGCTTCAGGCAGATCGTCGATCGCCTGGACGGTGCCTGGGTCGACGTCGACCGCCGGTACTTCAACGACCGCGGAGGGTCCTGCGTGTCGTGCTACGCCAAGATCAACCTTCGGCCGGGCTACCAGCAGCTGACCGGCCGACAGACGCTCGACTACGTCCGCTATCGCCACACGGACTCCGACCTCTACCGGGTCGCGCGCCAGCAGCAGTTCGTCAAGGCGTTCAAGGGCCAGATCCAGGAGAGCTTCGCGCCGATCGCGCTGCCGAAGGTCGTCAACGCGATCACGAACAACGTCGAGGTCGCGCAGGGCGGAGGGGTCGACGTCGACGGGCGCACGGTGCTGTCGTACGCGCTTTTCGCCTACGGGCTGCCGCGCGGGAGAGTCTTCCAGACGCGGATCGAGGGACTCGAGGGCGTGTCGGACCTCACGACCGACTCCGAGAACATCACGCGTGCGATCAGCACGTTCACGCACCCGGACGTCGAGTCGTCGGAGAAGGCGACGGCCGTCGCGCTCGGTGAGAAGACGAAGACGCGAGCGCCGGCGCCCCGCGCTACGACGATCACCGTGCTGAACGGAAACGGGGTCGCCGGGTCGGCATCGACCGCGGGCTATCTCCTCGGCCAGCGCTCGTATCAGGTGCTCGATGGGCTTCCCGCGAACGCGCCGAGCTGGGAGTACTTCCGCACGAAGGTCTACTTCGACGCCCGGCGCAAGGGCTCGCGCGAGGCCGGCAAGAAGGTGGCGAACCTCTTTGCGTCGGCGGAGCTCGAGCCGCTCCCGCGTGCCATCTCGCCCCTTGCGAACGGCGCGATGCTGACCGTCATCGTCGGTCAGACGTTCCACGGCAGCCTCGCGTCGGCGCCGATCGACCAGACGCCGAAGCGCGAGCGCCCGAACGTCGTCTACGCGCCGAACGCGGCGATCGACGAGCTGCGTGAGCGCCGCGCGCGCGTCGCCTTCCCGCTCATGGTTCCCACCATCATCGAGCGGAGCTCGTGGACGGACTCGACGATGCCGGCACGTCTGTACTGGATCGATCCCGGCGAGAAGCACAAGGCCGTGCGGCTCGTCTACCGCATGGGGTCGAACGAGTACTGGGGCGTTCAGATGACGAGCTGGGACGACGCGCCCGCACTCGCCGACAGGAGCCTGACGCGCCGGATCAAGGGCCGTGTCTACGACCTCTACTACAACGGCTCGAAGCTGCACATGGTCGTCCTCAACACGCCGAAAGCCGACTACTGGGTCGTGAACACGCTGCTCGACCGGCTGTCGAACGAGACGATGCTCGCCATCGCCAAGGGCCTCAAGCCCCTCGGCTCCGTGAAGAGGACCTAGTCGATGAAGGTCGCGGTCTTCGGCGCGGGGTACGTCGGCCTCGTCACCGGCGCCTGCTTTGCGGAGCTCGGGCATGACGTCGTCGTCCGCGATGTCGTCGAGGCGAAGGTCGACGCGTTGCGCGCGGGCGTCGTCCCGATCCACGAGCCGGGACTCGACGAGCTCCTCGCGGGCAACCGCGAGAGATTGACGTTCACGACCGAGGTCGCGGAGGCGGTCGACGGCGCCGACGTCGTCTACATCGCTGTCGGAACGCCGCCCACGTACTCGGGCGATGCAGATCTCTCCGACGTCTGGACGGTGGTCGACGAGCTCCCGAAGGTCGACCGACGGGTCGTGCTGGCCGTGAAGAGCACGGTGCCGGTGGGCACCGGGCGTGCGGTTCGCCATCGCCTCGACGACCGTGGCCTCGGCAACGTGGGGTACGCGTCGAATCCGGAGTTCACGGCCGAGGGAACGGCCGTGCGGGATTTCCTGCACCCCGATCGGATCGTGATCGGAGCATTCGACGAGGTGGACGCCGACCTCGTTGCCAAGCTCCATGACGGGATCGACGCGCAGATCGTTCGCACCGACGTCGCGTCGGCCGAGATGGTGAAGCTCGCCTCGAATGCGGCGCTCATGACGCGCGTGAGCTTCATCAACGAGATCGCCAACGTCTGCGAGGCGACGGGCGCGGATGTGGTCGCCGTCGCCGAGGCTGTCGGCCTCGACCGTCGCATCGGCCCGTCGTTCCTACGGGCGGGGATCGGCTTCGGCGGCTCTTGCTTCCCGAAAGACTCGCTCGCGCTCAAGCAGCTCGCAGCGAACTCGGGTTACAACTTCCAGCTGCTCAATGCCGTCATCGAGGTCAACGAGCTCCAGAAGAGGCGCGTCATCGGAAAGCTCGAGCGCCGCCTCGGGCCGCTGCGGGGCAAGAGGATCGCGCTCCTCGGGCTCGCCTTCAAGCCGGGAACCGACGACATGCGTGAGGCGCCGAGCCTCGTGCTCGCCGGGCGTCTCCTCTCGGAGGGCGCCGAAGTGACTGCCTGGGATCCAATCGCGGACGGCGCGGCGCACCTGCACGGAGTCGCGATCGCGGAGAGCGCGCTCGAGGCGCTCGACGGCGCCGACGCCGCCGTCGTCGTGACCGAATGGCCCGAGTTGCGGGAGCTCGACTGGGCGGCCGCGCGAAGCCGCATGGCGGGAGACGTGATCGTCGACGGGCGCAACCTGCTCGACCCCGAGGAGATGCGCGCGCTCGGCTTCGTCTACGAGGGTATCGGCCGCCCGATCGCATGACGCTGCCTGCGGTCATCCTCGTGGGCGGTCAGGGCACGAGGCTTCGACCTCTCACCGACCGGACCCGCAAGGACATGCTCCCGCTCGTCGACCGGCCGTTGCTCGCGTACACGTTCGAGCACCTCGCACGACACGGCGTCGAGCGCGGGATCATCTCTGCCGGCTACCTGCCCGATCAGATCGAGGCCGGCTTCGGCACCCAGCACGGCAGCATGTCTCTCGAGTACGCCGTCGAGGACGAGCCGCTCGGCACCGGAGGCGCGATCCGCTTCGCCGGACGCGACCTCGAGGGAAGCTTCTTCGCGCTCAACGGCGACTCGCTGCGCGAGGCCGACCTCGGCGAGCTCGTGGCGTTCCACCGCTCCTCCGGCGCGAAGGCGACGATCCTGCTGACGCCGGTCGCCGACCCCAGCCGGTACGGCCTCGTGCGCACCTCATCCGACGGACGGGTCGAGACCTTCCTCGAGAAGCCGCGGCCCGAGGAGATCGACACGGATCTCATCAACGCCGGTCTCTACGTCCTCGAGCCGGAGACGCTCGAGCACGTAGCGCCCGGACGCGCCGTGTCGATCGAGCGCGAGGTCTTCCCACGCCTCGCAGCCGAGGGCTCGGTGTTCGGGATCGCGCTGCCGGGCTACTGGCTCGACGTCGGGACGCCCGAGACGTATCTCCAGGCTCATCGCGACGTTCTCGAACGGATCTTCCAGACGCAGGTGGGGGACGAGCTCGGTGCGGACTTCACGCTCGTCGACGAGACCGCGGAGGTGCACCCCGGCGCGAAGCTCGTTCCGCCCGTGTACGTGGGCCCGGGAGCAGTGGTGGAGGCAGGTGCACGCCTCGGGAGCCTCGCCGTGCTCGGAGCCGGCGCGCGGCTCGCCGAGGGCTGCGTCGTCGAGAGCGCCGTCGTCGGCGCGCGTACGCGCGTGGGAGCGCGGGCGAGTGTCGTCGGCTCCATCGTCGGCGACGACGCACGCGTCGGCGCCGGCTGCGAGCTCCACAACCTGACGGTCGTCGGGCCGGGGGCCGAGGTCGGCGAGCGGAACGTGCTCGACCACGGGCTTCGCATCGGCGCGGGCCAGCACATTCCCGACGACGCGCTGCGATTCTCGTGAGCGCCTACGAGACCTCGCCGCGTCGGGTCGACAAACCGTGGGGCTGGGAGCTCGTCTGGGCCGAGGCGGAGGATTACGTCGGCAAGCTCCTCTTCGTCCGCGCGGGCGAGTCGCTCAGCTTGCAGTACCACGAGGTGAAGGACGAGTCGTGGCTCGTCCAGGAAGGTCGCGCGCGCCTCGAGCTCGGCGAGGTGGGGGATGAGCTCGAGGTAATCGAGATCGCGTCCGGCGCCGCCTATCGCTTCAGGCCGCGCACCGTGCATCGCGTCACGGCGATCGAGGACACGCTCGTCGTCGAGGTCTCCACGAACCACTTGACGGACGTCGTGCGGCTCGAGGACCGCTACGGCCGCGAGGGTACGTCCGCCCCCTAACCTTGACACGACTCTGATAGGGTTTGCCCGTGCAGCGGCCGTGGATGACGATCGGCGAGACGAGCCGGCGCTCCGGATGGTCGCCGCGCATGCTCCGCTACCTGGAGCAGGACGGCCTCGTCGTCCCGGCCCGGAGCGACTCGGGCTATCGCCGTTACGGCATCCGCGAGCTCAACCAGTTGAACGCGCTCGCCGAGCTGCGCACGCGCTTCGGCGTCGATCTGCAGGAGCTCGAGTTCGCGCTGCGTCTCCGGCGTGAGCCGGCACTTCGGGCCGCCGTCGAGACGTGGCTCGCTGGCACGACCGTGCCCGACACGGAACAGATCTCCCCGGCCTGGGTCGAGTGGGAGCAGCGCAAGCACGAGCGCCTGCTCGCAAGCGACGCGGCATGAACCGAGACGGTGTCGGACACCCGTGGGCGTCTGACATCGCAACCCACCGAAGAGAGGATCGATGGCAACCACACTGCGATACGACGTAAAGGATCTGGCACTCGCCGCGGAAGGCGTGCGCCGGATCGCCTGGGCCGACCGGCAGATGCCGGTGCTCGCGGCGATCCGCGAGCGCTTCGAGCGCGAGCAGCCGCTTACCGGGCACCGCATCTCCGCGTGTCTGCACGTGACGACCGAGACGGCGAACCTCGCCCGCACGCTGAAGGACGGCGGCGCGGACGTCGTGCTCTGCGCGTCCAACCCCCTCTCGACGCAGGATGACGTCGCGGCGGCACTCGTCGAGGAGTACGGCGTCGGCGTGTTCGCGATCAAGGGCGAGGACAACGACACCTACTACCGCCACATCGAGGCCGCGGTCGACCATCGCCCCCATCTGACGATGGACGACGGCGCCGACGTGATCGGCGTCCTCCACTCGGCGCGTCGCGAGCAGCTCGGCGACGTCATCGCCGGCACCGAGGAGACGACCACGGGCGTCATCCGCCTCAAGGCGCTCGAGCGCGACGGCAAGCTCGGCTTCCCGGTGATCGCGGTCAACGAGGCGCGCACGAAGCACCTCTTCGACAACCGCTACGGCACCGGCCAGTCCACGATCGACGGGATCATCCGCGCGACGAACGTCCTGCTCGCGGGCAAGCGCTTCGTCGTCGCGGGCTACGGTTGGACGGGTCGGGGTGTCGCGATGCGCGCTCGCGGCATGGGCGCGCACGTCATCGTCACCGAAGTCGATCCGATGCGTGCGCTCGAAGCGACGATGGACGGCTACGAGGTGCTCACCATGGACGCGGCGTCTGCGGTCGGCGACCTGTTCTGCACCGCGACGGGCGACAAGAACGTCATCACCCGCGCGCACATGGAGCGGATGAAGGACGGCGCGATCCTCTCGAACACCGGGCACTTCAACGTCGAGATCGAGATCGGCGCGCTGCGCGACCTCGCCGTCGAGACGCGTGAGGCGCGCGCCCTCGTCGACGAGTTCACGATGGCGGACGGCCGGCGCATCTACCTGATCGGCGAGGGGCGGCTGGTCAACCTCGCCGCCGCCGAAGGGCACCCGGCGCTCGTCATGGACATGTCCTTCGCGAACCAGGCGCTCGCGGCGGAGTGGGTCATCCGGAACGCCGCGACGCTCGAGCGGCGCGTGTACGACGTGCCGAAGGACATCGACGAGGAGATCGCGCGGCTGAAGCTCGCGACGATGGGAATCGAGATCGACGTGCTCACGGAGGAGCAGGCCCTCTACCTCGCTTCGTGGGACGAAGGGACGTAGGGCGACGCAAGCATCGCCCCTACAGCGGATCTTCATCTGGCACGGCTACCTCCTGGGTGGCACGGGGTCGAACGTCTATACCCGGCAGCTCGCGCGCGAGTGGAGCCGCGGCGGGCACGACGTCACCGTGTTCTCCCAGGAGGCCCGGCCGGAGCTGTACGACCTCGGGGGGGCGACCGCCGTGCGACCGGACGTCGGCGGCCTGCTCCCAACGTTCGTGCTCGACCACTACGAGGGTTACGAGGTCAAACGCCTTCAGGAGTGCACGCACGAGGAGCTCGCAGCGTGGGTCGAGGCGAATGCCTCGGCGATTCGCGAGCACGGTGCGGCCGATCTCCTCTACGTCAACCACGTCCTTCTCGGCGGCGCGGTCGGGGCTGCGAGCTCCGCGCCATATGTCGTGAAGGCACACGGGTCGGAGCTCGAGTACTCGATGCGCGGAAACGCTGAGCTGTCGGCGTGGGGCGGCCAGGTGCTCGCGGGCGCCGCGGCGACCGTCGTCGGCTCTGAGCACATCCGCACCGTCGTGCGCGAGGTCTGCGGGACGGTGGATCGCGTGCAGGAGATCCCACCCGGCGTCGACGTGGAGCTGTGGCGACCCGCACCGAGGACGGAGGCTCTGGCGGCGCTTCTCGCGGAGTCACGACTCGATCCGCCGAACACGGGCAACGCGAACGAGCGACTTCCGGACGAGGGGAATGCGCTGCGCCTGGCCGCGTTTCTCGCCGGCGACCGGCCGACCGTCGTCTACTACGGAAAGCTCATCGAGAACAAGGGCGTCCAGGTCCTGCTCGAAGCGTTGCGCGGCCTGGACGCCTGTGCCGTGATCGTCGGCTTCGGCGACTACCGTGACGAGCTGGAGAAGCAGGCCGCCGGTCTCGACGTCCTCTTCACAGGGCCGCTCGAGCACCGGCACCTCGTGCATCTGCTCGCCCTCGCAGATGTGGCCGTCGTTCCGTCGATCTTTCCCGAGGCGTTCGGGATGGTCGCGGCGGAGGCGGCCGCGACAGGCTGCCCGCCCGTCGTCGCCGACCACTCGGGTCTGGCCGAGGTCGCCCGCGGTCTCGAAGAGGAGTATCCGCCGGGACGCCAGGGGCTCGCGAGCTTCCCGAGCGGCGACGCTGCCGCGTTGCGCCAACGCCTCGACGAGGTGCTCGCACTCCGAGGCGACGAGCGCGAGGCGCTTCGTATCGCCGCGCGCAGGGCGGTCGTCGAGCGCTGGAGCTGGTCGAGCGTCGCAGGACGCATCCTCGCGATCGTCGAATGAGTGCGTAGCTCGTACTCTTCGCCTCGCGATGTCCGACGTTCACGACCCGCACCTCGAACGCCGCGCGCGACGGCGCCGCGCCGTTCGTCGGCGTCGGCTCGTCGCGGCGCTCGTCACGCTCGCAGTCGCCGCTGCCGTCGCCTTTGCGGCGTTCTCCCACGGCCCCGGCGGCGCGCAGGCGGTCGAGGCCGCGGTCGAGCCGGTAGCCGGCCCGACCGTCGTCGCGAAGCCGACGCCGGTTGCCGAGGTGAAGGCTCGGCCGTCCGACAAGGCGCGGCTGAAGCTCCGGGCGGTCATCAGCGGGAACATCTCCCCGAAGTCGGTGGCCTCGTCCGGCGCCGGCTACGTAACCGCGCAGAACATGATGTACCGGCACTCGGTGACGGTGTATGACGCGCGCACGCTGAAGCTCGTGCGGACGATCTCGGACGCCGTGAACCTCCGGTCGCTCGGCTATCCCAGCTACCCGGGAACGAGCCGCGGCGCCCCGGTGGAGGCGGCGTTCTCACCCGACGGCCGCTACGCGTACGTGTCGAACTACTCGATGTACGGGCAGCGTTTCGGGGCGGAGGGGAGCGACAGCTGCACGCCCGCGTCCGGCTACCACGACAGCTTCGTCTACCGAATCGACATGGAGCGCCTGAAGATCGACGAGGCGTACAAGGTCGGGGCCGTGCCCAAGGTCGTGGCGGTCACACCCGACAGCCGCTACGTCCTCGTCTCGAACTGGTGCACGTGGGATCTGAGCGTGATCTCCACCCGGAAGGGGCGCGAGGTCAAGCGCATCGCGATCGGCGCGTATCCGCGCGGGATCGCGGTCTCTCCGAAGGCGAACGCCGCGTACGTCGCCGTGATGGGCGGTAACGAGCTCGTGCGCGTCGACCTCGAGACCTGGAGGACCTCGTCGTTCCCGGTGGGTGCGGGGCCGCGCGCCGCCGAGTTCCATCCGTCGGATCGGTACATCTTCGTCTCGCTGAACGCGGAGGGCCGCGTCGCGAAGCTCGATCTCAGCACCGGGTCGGTGCGCACGAAGGTCGCGACCGGGAGCGCGCCGCGCAGCCTCGCCCTCGCGGAGGACGGCCGGGCTCTCTACGTCGTGAACTACGAGAGCGGGACGGTGACGAAGCTTCGCACGTCCGACATGAAGCCGCTGCAGACGATCGACGCCTGCTACCACCCCATCGGCATCGCGTACGACCGGCCGACCAAACGCGTATGGGTGGCCTGCTACACCGGCACGATCCGCGTCTACGACGACCGCTAGGCCAGTAGATGCCCGACCTGACGCCCGAGCGCATCGTTCGTCTCGAGACCGATGCGGTGGTCCTGCTGGATCAGCGACGACTTCCGGATGAGGACGTCGAGCTGCGCTGCGGCTCCGCGTCGGAGGTCGCCGACGCGATTCGCACCCTCGCCATCCGCGGTGCCCCGGCGATCGGCGTGGCGGCGGCCTACGGTCTCGCGCTCGCGGCGGCGCGCGAGGAGGACCTCGACGCCGCGTACGAGCTGCTCGCGTCGTCGCGCCCGACTGCCGTGAACCTACGCTGGGCGCTCGACGAGATCCGTGACGATCCGACCCCCGAGCGCGCGCGAGCGCTGCACGAGGAGGAGGTCGAGCGCTGTCGACGGATGGGGCAGCACGCCGCCGCGCTCGTGTCGCCGGGCGCGCGACTCCTGACGCACTGCAACACGGGCGGCCTGGCGACGGGCGGCTATGGATCGGCCCTCGGCGCCGTGCGCGCCGCCTGGGAGCGAGGGCTCGTCGAGCACGTCTGGGTCGACGAGACGCGACCGCTGCTCCAGGGCGCGCGCCTCACGGCTTGGGAGCTCGACGCGCTGGGTATCCCGTTCTCCGTGATCGTCGACGGAGCAGCGGCGTCGCTGATGGCGGCGGGAGAGGTCGACGCCGTGCTCACCGGCGCCGACCGGATCGCGGCGAACGGCGACGTTGCCAACAAGGTGGGTACCTACGGACTCGCGGTCGCAGCGAGCCATCACGCCATCCCGCTCTACGTGGTCGCGCCGACCTCGACGCTCGATCCGAGTGCGGCGACCGGTGCGGACATTCCGATCGAGGAGCGCGATCCGGCAGAGGTGTCGACGCGCTTCCCCGCGAGGAATCCGGCCTTCGACGTGACGCCCGCCGCGCTCGTCGGAGCGATCGTGACCGAGGCCGGCGTCCATCGTGCACCGTATGGCGCGTCGCTCCCGACGCCTGTGCGAGCTCGCTGATGGACGTCGATCGCGAGACGGCCGTTCTCCTCGAGCGCTACGGCTTCGACGAGAAGCTCTTCGAGTCGCTCCGGGCTCGCGTGGCGGCCGGCGAGCTGTCGCCCGAGTCGAATCTGATCCGCGGCTCGATCGAGCCTCCCGGAGAAGGGGACGTGGCTCGGCTGCCGGCCCCCGGCGAGCCCGGCTACGACGTCGTCCGGGAGGCAGGCCTCGACGCACTGCGCCGGGGGGAGATCGCCCAGGTGGTGCTCGCCGGAGGAATGGCCACGCGCTTCGGCGGCGTCGTGAAAGCGGTGCTCGTGGCCGTCGACGGCATGAGCTTCCTCGAAGCCAAGCTCGTGCAGACCGCGGCGCTCGAGCGTGAGGTGGGGGTGAGCGTGCCGGTCGCGCTCATGACGAGCTTCGCCACGGATGCGGCGATTCGCGAGCACGTCGCCGAACGTGGCCTCGGCGATCCTCTCGTCTTCAACCAGTTCGTGTCGCTGCGGCTCGACGAGGCCGGCAACCTCTTCCGCGACGATGACGGTCGTCCGTCGCTCTATGCGCCGGGCCACGGTGACCTGTTCGAGGCGTTGCAGAGCTCGGGCACGCTCACAGCGCTGCGTAACCGCGGTGTGCGCGTCGTGACGGTCTCGAACGTCGACAACCTCGGCGCGCGCGTGGATCCCGTCGTCGTCGGCGCGCATCTCGCTTCGGGGCGGCCGCTGACCTGCGAGGTCGCGCGCAAGGAGGGCGACATGGGCGGTGCGCCCGTCCGCGTCGACGGGAAGCTGCAGCTCGTCGAGGGCCCGCGTTTCCCGGGCGGGTTCGATCAGGAGCTCGTACCGGTGTTCAACACGAACACGGCCCTGTTCGATCTCGACGCGCTCGACGCCGACTATGACCTGTCCTGGCTCTACGTGTTGAAGGACGTCGAGGGCCGCGCGGCGGTTCAGCTCGAGCGGCTGTACCACGAGGTCTCGGCGTTCGTCCCCACCCAGTACCTCGAGGTGCCGCGCCGGGGATCGCGCGGACGCTTCCGGCCGATCAAGACTCCGGCAGACCTCGAGCGGGCGGAGGGCGACCTCCGCGAGCTCGTCACCGCGCCGATCTGACGCGAATCCGGCACGGAGTCGTGACGGAGTGACTCGTAGCGTTCGAGCATGCGGGCGCTCGACCTCGTCCTCCCTGAACGCTGCGCGATCTGCGCGGCGCCTGGACAGGCCCTCTGCGAGCGCTGCCGAGGGTCGTTCCTCAGACTCGTGCCTCCGCTCTGCGAGCGTTGCGGCTCGCCCGGCCCGTGGCCCGTCCGCCGCTGTGCCGAGTGCGCGGGGAGGAGACTTGCCTTCGCGGAGGCGCGCTCGGCGATCGTCTACGACGGCCAGGCGAGGAGGTTCGTCCGCTCGTGGAAGGAGCGCGGCCGGAGACGCCTTGCACGCGAGGCGGCAGCTCTCGTCGCCGAGATCGTCCCGAGACCGAACGTCGAAGCGCTCCTCGCCGTGCCTGGAGATCCTGAGCGTGCGTGGCGCCGGGGAGACGTGCCGTCCCGCGCGCTGGCGAACGAGCTGGGGAGGATCTGGGGTCTCGAAACGCTCGAGGTGCTCGAGCGGAGCCGCGCCCTCCCGCGCCAGCGCGGACTGTCGCTCGTGGCACGACGCAAGAACGTCCGCGGCAGCGTCGTCGCGCACGACGCCGTTCCGGCGCACGTCTGCGTCGTCGACGACGTCTACACCTCCGGCGCGACTGCGGACGCCTGCGCCAGTGCGTGCCGACGGGTTGGAGCCCGGCGCGTTCGGGTAGTCACGTTCGCGAGAGCGGTTCGTTAGATTGAGACGGTCGTCATCGCCACGATCACGAAAGGAGCCTTGCAATGCAGCTCCAGGTCAAGGCCCAGCACTCCTCCGTTCCGGACTCCGTACACGCTTACACGGAGAAGCGCTTCGCGAAGCTCTCGCGGCGCCTCTACGAGGGGACGGCGGTGGAAGTGACCTTCTCACGCGAGCGCAACCCGTCGATCCACGACGACCACGTTGCGGAGGCCGTGGTCTTCATGAAGGGCCCGAACCTCGTTGCCCGCGAAGCGGCGACCTCGTACGAGGCTGCCGTCGACCTGATCGTGGCCAAGCTCGAGCGCCAGATCGAGCGCTACCGCGACAAGCGGGTGCTCGAGCCGCGTCGGGCCGCGCAGCGCAAGCGCGACACTGATCCGACGGGCGAAGAAGCGGCAGCGTAGTTTGCCGCTCGACCCGGCCCGCGAGTGGCTGGCCGCAGGCATCACGGGTCTCCAGCGACAGCGCGAATGGGACGCCGTCGCCACCGTCCAGGGTGAAGGGGCTTCCGGCGAGGAGATGGGGTTCGTCGCGCTGCCGGACGGGACGTTCGTGCTCGAGTCCGACGGAGCCGCCGACCCGGCGTTCTTCGCAGCTGCGCTAGGCGAGAGCATCGCGCCGCCGTACCGCGCGCTCGCCGTGCGCCGGCCCGAGCTGTGGGCCGTCGGCGCCGTGGGGATCGAAGTGGAGCGACTGGATCCGGATCCACGGGGAGCCGAGCTCGAGCTCACCTGGAACGGATCGGAGCTCGCGCTGACGATCGACAACCTCCCCGCCGAGCCGGGGCAGGCGTCTGCGCTCGAGCGGATCGCGGCTGCGCGCGTGCGAGGCGCCTACGCCGCCCACGCCCATCGCGTGCGCGACGATCTCTGGGAGCTCTCGATCCTGCGTCTCTAGGGGTCTGGCTGGTGCGCGGCGTCGGCGTCGGCGTCGATGCGGGTCGCGATCGTGTCGCGAAGCGCCGCCGCGACCTCCGGCGCCTCTCGCTCGAGCCGCCAGATCTCGCGATTGAAGATCGTGACCAGCGTCAGCGCGCTGGTCGCCACCACCGAGGCCGAGCGCCTGCCGCCGGACATCACGGCGATCTCGCCGAAGTAGTCGCCCGGGCCGAGCGTGTTGATCACCACTCCGTCGTGCACGACATCCGCAGTGCCCGACCTGATCGCGAACACCGCGTGCCCGAAGTCCCCTGCCCGCACGAGGACGGTGCCTTCGTCGACCGCGAGCGTGTCGCACGCGCCTGCGACGGACGCACGCTGATCGAGCGTCAGGTCCGCGAAGAGCGGGATCGTCTCGAGCTCTGCGGCGTCCATCGGCCCGGACGCTAACGACGTACGTGTGACGCTCTGGTGAACGCGCGGTGTCGGTCTTGTGACCTCTGCGCGCGGCTCGATCGCCGGGACGAGCCGGTACCCTAGACCCGTGGCAACCGAGTCCTTCGGGAAGTTCGAGCGCGTCCTGCGCATGGGCGAAGGGCGCCGTGTCAAGCGCCTCGCCGAGCAGGCCGCGTACATCGGCACGCTCGAGCCCGACTTCGAGAAGCTGACCGACGACGACCTTCGCGGGAAGACCGCGGAGTTCAAGCAGCGCCTCGAGAACGGGGAGTCGCTCGAGGATCTCATCTTCGAGGCGTACGCCGCTGTGCGTGAGGCTTTCAGGCGGACGATCGGCGTGCGGCTCTTCGACGTTCAGCTCATGGGCGGGATCGTCCTCCACGAGGGCGACATCGCCGAGCAGAAGACGGGCGAGGGGAAGACGTTCACCGCCGTGCAGGCGCTGTACCTGAACGGTCTCGCCGGACAGGGAGTCCATCTCGTGACCGTGAACGATTACCTGGCGAAGCGCGACGCCGAGTGGACGAGACCCGTGTACGAGCTGCTCGGCAGCTCCGTCGGCATCATCCAGAACCTCATGCCGTTCGCGCAGCGACGCGAGGCGTACGCATGCGACGTCGTGTACGGCACGAACTCCGAGTTCGGCTTCGACTACCTGCGCGACAACATGGCCGTCTCGATCGAGGGCGTCGTCCAGCGCAGCCATTCGTACGCGATCGTGGACGAGGTCGACTCTATCCTCGTCGACGAGGCGCGGACGCCGCTCATCATCTCCGGCGAGCCGGAGACCGCGGCGGAGACCTACTACCAGTTCGCCCGCGTCGCCAAGGACCTCGACGGCGCACCGGCGACGCGCAAGACGGCGAAGGGCCTCGACGAGACAGAGCTCTCCGGCGCGGACTTCCTCTACGACGAGAAGTTCAAGACCGTCTCACCCGCGCAGGCGACGATCGAGAAGGTCGAGCGCGCGCTCGGCCTCGACAACCTCTACGACCCGAAGAACGTCATCCTCGTCAACCACCTCATGCAGGCGCTGAAGGCGCAGTCGCTGTACAAGCGCGACGTCGACTACGTCGTGCAGGAGGGCGAGGTCAAGATCGTCGACGAGTTCACGGGCCGGATCATGGAAGGGCGTCGCTGGAGCGAGGGCCTGCACCAGGCGATCGAGGCGAAGGAGGGCATGCGCATCCGCGAGGAGAACGTCACGCTCGCCTCGATCACGCTGCAGAACTACTTCCGCCTGTACGAGCGGCTCGCGGGCATGACGGGTACCGCGAAGACCGAGGAGAAGGAGTTCGTCGAGATCTACGACCTGCACGTCGTCGAGATCCCGACGAACCAGCCCGTCGCCCGCCTCGACGAGAACGACTACATCTTCAAGACTCCCGAGGCGAAGTTCGGGTCGGTGCTCGACGACATCGTCGAGCGCCACGAGGCAGGGCAACCCGTCCTCGTCGGCACGATTGCGGTCGAGACCTCCGAATTCCTCTCCGAGATGCTCAAGCGCAAGGGCATCCCGCACAACGTGCTGAATGCCAAGGAGCACGAGCGCGAGAGCGAGATCATCAAGGATGCGGGGCAGCCTGGCTCGGTCACGATCGCGACGAACATGGCCGGCCGCGGCGTCGACATCAAGCTCGGCGAGGGCGTGGTCGACCTCGGAGGCCTCTACGTGCTCGGGACGGAGAGACACGAGTCACGCCGCATCGACAACCAGCTCCGCGGCCGCTCGGGACGTCAGGGCGACCCCGGCGAGACGCGGTTCTACCTCTCGGGCCAGGACGACCTGGTACGTCTGTTCGCCGGCGACCGGATCTACAACATCATGAACCGCTTCAAGATCCCGGACGACCAGCCGATGGAGGCGTCGATCCTCTCGAAGCAGATCGAGAACGCCCAGAAGAAGGTCGAGGAGCAGAACTTCGTCGCACGCAAGAACGTCCTCAAGTACGACGACGTCATGAACACGCAGCGGATGGTCATCTACGAGCAGCGCCGGCGCGTGCTCGAGGGCGAGGATCTCTCCGAGGACGTGCGCGAGTGGATTCGCGAGGTCGTCGAGGCGGGCGTCGCGCAGGCAACCGACTCCGAGTTCCCCGAGGACTGGGATCTCGACGGGCTCGTGACGAGCATGCAGTCCCTGTACGGCACGGACATCACGGTCGACGAGCTGCGCGAGGAGCTCGACGTGACGAGTCGCGATGCGCTCGTCGAGGAGTTCGTCGACGACGCGCTCGAGACCTACGACGAGCGCGAGGATGCCCTCGGTTCGGAGCTCGCGCGCGAGGTCGAGCGCTACATCATCCTCCAGACCGTCGACGGGCGGTGGCGCGAGCACCTCGAGGCCATGGACTACCTCCGTGAGGGCGTCCACCTCCGCGCGTTCGCCCAGAAGGATCCGCTCGTCGAGTACCGCGGCGAGGGCCACATCCTGTTCGAGGAGCTCAGCCAGACCATCCGCGAGGAAGTGGTCTTCTCGCTCTTCCACGTCTCCGTTCAGGTCGAGGAGCCCGCGCTCGAGCCGATGCAGGCCCGCGAGAGCTCGCTCCACTACGAGCACGAGACGTCGGCGGGCGCCGAGGTCATCGCTGCGGCCGGTGGAGCTGCGACCGCGCTCGCGGAGCCTCCCGGCGCGGCGCAGTCCGGCTCGTTCGCGCAGCCGCAGGCCGTGAACGAGCACAAGGACATCGGCCGCAACGACCCGTGCTGGTGCGGGAGCGGCAAGAAGTACAAGCGCTGCCACGGCGCGTAGCGCCTCGGCGCATGCCGCAGGCGCTCAGCGTGTGTCGGTGACGAGCTCCTCGTCCGCAAGTCGTGGTGCGATGACCGCCGCCACGCCGGCGACGAGTACCAGGGCGTAGATCGCGTTGTCCCAGCTACGGGGTGACGTCAGATCGAGCGAGACGAAGCCCCACGTGATCAAGCCGTAGCCAAGCGCGATGCTCGCGACTCCGGTCTGCGCGCGTGCAGGTGCGAGCTGCGCCGGTCGATGAACCACCCACGCGACCACGGCGGCGACAGCGAGAGTCAGGACGCCCACGATGCAGTCGACGACGTAGTGGTTCCCGGTTCCGACGATGACGAGGAAGACGAGAACGGGATACGCGACTGTCGCCCATGCGACGCGGGAGCGGGGGAAGAGCCAGATCGCGGTCGCGGCGACGAGGACGGAGAAGCCGAAGTGCTGGCTCGCCGCCGCGGCCGTCGTGTTGTGGAACAGGGCTCCGGTCGTGTTCGTCAGCTCGGCGTCGGTCGGTGACGCGCCGAACCCGAACTCCGGCAGCCAGTGCGGCGGAGCGAGCGGATAGAGCCAGATGATCAGAGCGGCCGGAACGAACGCCAGGGCGAACGTCGTCCGCACGACCGGGTATCGCGCCGGCGCGAGCAGCCGCGCGGCTGCGACGAATCCGAACAGCACCGGGAGGTGGATGTTCGTGTAGAGCCACGTGAGCGCAGGGGTGACACTCGCGGCCTCGAGGCGACCGATGACAGCGTGCTCCACGTCCAGCGACAGCGCCCGTTCGAGACCCAGCACGTCGTCTGCATGGGCGAGCGAGGTCGTGACGTCGCCTTCGATCGGAATGCGAATCGCGTGCCAGGCGAGCAGCACGAGGGCGACGAACGCGAGCTCGGCCTCCACCGAGTACGTCCGCCTCGCATATCTCGCTGCCGCACGCATTCCCACGATGAGCCATACCCTAAGTCGACGGATTCTCACCCCGCGTCGGTAACGACGGGCACCGGAGACTGACGACACCCGCTGCGGTTACCATCGACGGGTGGCCGAGGCCGACGGCAAGCCGCTCGACGAGCGCCTGGAGGAGATCGGGGCCCAGCTCGCCTGGGTCCGTGATTACCTTTGACCCCGATCGCATAACCGCGAGACGGGCCGAGCTCGAGGAGGCGATGGGGGTTCCCGGGTTCTGGGACGATCAGGCGGGCGCGGCCCGCATCTCCACGGAGCACTCGCGCATCACGCGCAAGCTCGAGCGCTACGAGCGGCTCCAGGGTGAGTCCGCAGACGCGAAGGAGCTGCTCTCGCTCGGCGAGGACAAGGACGAGATCGCGCAGCTCGTCGCGTCGCTCGAAGGCGAGCTCGGCCGGCTGCAGGAGGACGCGCTCTTCGACGGCCAGTACGACGCGGGCGACGCGGTCCTCGAGATCCACGCGGGCACGGGTGGGACGGACGCCCAGGACTGGGCCGACATGCTCCTGCGCCTGTACCTACGCTGGGCTGCCGATCGAGGCTTCCAGACCGAGACGATCGAGGCGAGCCCGGGCGAGGAGGCGGGCCTCAAGTCGGCCACGGTCACGGTCAAGGGTGAGAATGCGTACGGCACGCTCAGAGCCGAGCGCGGCGTTCACCGCCTGGTTCGCCAGTCGCCCTTCGACTCGGCTCATCGCCGGCACACCGCGTTCGCCCAGATCGTCGTCGCACCGCTGCTTCCGGACGACGCCCCGATCGAGGTCGACGAGGCCGATCTCCGCATCGACACGTACCGCTCGAGCGGCGCGGGCGGCCAGCACGTCAACAAGACGGACTCGGCCGTGCGCATCACGCACCTTCCGACCGGCATCGTCGTCCAGTGCCAGAACGAGCGCTCGCAGACCTCGAACAAGGCCACCGCGATGCGCATCCTCCGCTCGCGACTCGCAGAGCTAGAGGAGGAGAAGCGCGAGGCGGAGCTCGCAAAGGAACGCGGCGCTGCGCAGGACATCGGCTTCGGGAGTCAAATCCGCTCCTACGTGCTGCACCCGTACCAGCTGGTCAAGGATCACCGCACCGACTTCGAAGTGGGGAACACCCAGTCCGTCCTCGACGGCGGAATCGACGGGTTCATCCACGCCTACCTCCTCGCGAAGGCCGCGGGCCAGGTGGTCTAGACGCTGATGTGGATCGACCACACCAGGCCGCGAAGCGGACGGCTTCAGGGATCTGCGCGAACGGAATTCGCGCTCGCGGATTCCGGTCTGCGCCAGCAAAATCGTCGGCTACACTCCAGCCTTCCAAACGAGCCGGAGCAGCCCGCGCGGCTGCGTCAGCGTGATACCCGGTGCCGGATGACTTCTCGGAGACACAGATGACGGCCCTCGCCGAACCACATACCAACGTCGAGTTGCAGCCGGCCCGCGAGGGGTCGACCGGCGCGGCGATGATCGTGTTCGAGGACGTCAAGAAGATCTACGAGACGAACAACGTGAGAGCACTCGACGGCGTCTCGTTCGTCATCGACAAGGGTGAGTTCGTGTTCGTCGTCGGAGCGTCGGGCTCGGGCAAGTCGACCCTCATCCGGCTTCTCTTGAAGGAGGTCGAGCCGACCGACGGTCGCATCATCGTCGGTGGACGCGACCTCGGGCGCCTCAAGCGCTCGAAGGTGCCGCTCCTCCGCCGCAACCTCGGCTGTGTCTTCCAGGACTTCAAGCTCCTCCCGAACCGCACCGCCGCCGAGAACATCGGCTACGCGCTGCGCGTGCAGGGGCAGTCGAATGCGTCAGATCCGCAAGAAGGTGCCCGAGGTCATGGACCTCGTCGGGCTCGCTCACAAGATGGGCTCGCGTCCGGAGGAGCTCTCGGGCGGCGAGCAGCAACGCGTCTCGATCGCGACGGGCGATGGTCAACCATCCGCCGCTGCTCGTCTGCGACGAGCCGACCGGAAACCTCGACCCCGACACGTCGGTCGGGATCATGCAGCTCCTCTACCGCATCAACAGGACCGGCACCACGATCCTCATGGTCACGCACGACCGCGAGATGGTCGACAAGATGCGCAAGCGCGTCATCGCGCTGGAGCAGGGCAAGCTCGTCCGTGACGAGCGGCGCGGCGGTTACTCCGAGGAATGACACGCTTTCGCACCGTGTTTGCCGAGGCACTTCGCTCCATCGGCGCGAACGTCTCTACGACAGTGGCTTCGGCGCTGTCCGTGCTCATCGGGATGTTCCTCATCGGCATCTTCATCGGGCTCGGCACGTGGCTCGTCTCGTGGTCGGACGACAAGAAGCGCGAGCTCGCGGTGCACGTCTTCGTCGCGGACGAGGCGACGACGAAGCAGATCAACCAGCTCCGCGTCCTCCTCGAGTCCGACGACCGTGTGCGGCCCGGTGGCGTCAAGTTCATCTCGAAGGACAAGGCGCTCGCGATCATGCGCAAGCGCAGCCCCGAGCTCACGGCCGACCTTCCCACGAACCCGCTGCCCGCCTCGTTCGACGTCGTGCCGAAGCGCGGGGAAGACACCGAGGCGATCGCGGTGAGGGTGCAGCGCTCGAAGCTCGTCGCGGTCGACGAGGTTCGCTACGGCAAGGAAGTCTCGGAGCGCATCCTCCAGGTAGCACGTGCGATCCAGATCGTCTTCCTCATCGCCGTGTTCGTGCTCCTCGCGGCCTCGACGATTCTCATCGCGAACACGATCCGGCTGTCGGTGCACTCGCGTCGGCGCGAGATCGAGGTGATGAAGCTCGTCGGCGCTTCCAACTGGTACGTGCGCGGGCCTTTCATGCTCGAGGGGCTCCTGACCGGCCTCGCCGGGTCGGTCGCGGCGGTCGTGCTGCTCTTCCTGAGCCGCGAGGTCGCTATTCCGCAGATCCTCACCATCCAGAACGACCCCGACGTGCAGGCGCTCGCGTTCGCCTGGACGGCGTTGATCCTGATCGCGGGCGGTCTCGCGATCGGCGCGCTCGGCTCGGGCTTGACGCTTCGCCGCTTCCTGCGCGTCTAAGAGCCCGGTTTCAGAATGAGCAGCCATGTCACCGGGCCGCGCTGGACGGCGCGATGCGGCGTCCTCAGTCGCGCCCATATCAGCTTGATATGGGCACTCCCTGCGTCCTTGCCTCGCACCGTCCAGCGCACCCCGGCGACGGGTGTTCATTCTGAACCGAGCTCTCTCTCGTCGTAGGATCGCTCGTCGTGACGAACGATCTCGATCGACCGCTCGAGGAGGCACAGGCCGCATTGCTCGCGCGCTTCGCGCCCGAGACTCGCGTGCGTCGAGTGAGGTGGTCGGGAGGCGAGACGCAGGTGCTCGAGCTCGGCGAGGGACGGCCGCTGTTGCTCGTCCACGGTGGTGGAGACGGCGCCTACGAATGGGTCCCGATCATGACGGCCCTGGCCGCCCGCGGCCGGCGCGTGCTCGCGGTCGACCGGCCGGGCCATGGGTTGGCGGATCCCTTCGATTACGACGGCGTCGATCTCGTGCGGCACGCGAGCCTCTTCCTCGGCGGCGTTCTCGACGCGCTCGAGATACCCGCCGCGGACCTCGTGGCGAACTCCATCGGAGGGCTCTGGTCAGTGGCGTTTGCCCTCGAGCATCCGAATCGCGTCGGCGGACTCGTGTTGGCCGGACATCCTCCCGGCGTGACCCGACAGGCGCCGCTGCCGCTCCGCGTCCTCGGCCTCCCGATCGTCGGGAAGCCCATCGGACGAGTCGTACTCGGAAGGCCGTCGCGTGAGGGGAACCGCAAGTTCTGGGGCGAAGCGCTCGTCGCGCATCCCGAACGCCTTGCAGACGAGTTACTGGACGTCGACGTCGAGCACATGCGCCGGAATCGCGACAGCGCGCTGAGTCTCGTTCGCTGTGTCGTCGGACCACGAGGAGTCCGTCGTGAGCTCATGCTCGGTGAGCGCTGGCAGGCACTGAGCGTTCCGACGCTGTTCCTCTATGGCGATCGCGACGCGTTCGTCACCTCGAAGGTCGCGGCTGCATGGGAGGCGATCGCTGCGAGAAACCCGAGCGTTCGGATCGTTCGGATTCCGGGCGCCGGGCATCTCCCCTGGCTCGACGAGCCAGACGCCGTGCTCGGCGAGATCGAGCGTTTCCTGGCCTGAGCTCGCCAGGCGACGGACGGTAGCGTGCGTCGGTGCGTTCCAGACGTCCACCTCGAGGCAGGCAGAAGCGGCCGAGCCGCTCGGATCGCGCGCGGCGGCGTAGCCCCGCACAGGCAGTACGGCAGGCGGAGCGCAGCGTCTCGGTCTCGTTGCCGTCTCGTCGCTTCGAGCCGGAGCGGGTCGTCGCTCACCTCGGGCCAACGAACTCGGGCAAGACGTACGCGGCGTTGCGCGAGCTGGCGGACAAGGGCTCAGGCGTGTACGCGGGGCCTCTGCGGATGCTCGCGCAGGAGGCACATCGCCGCCTCGGCGAGTGGATCGGCCCCGAGAACGTCGGTCTCGTCACCGGCGAGGAGCGCGTCAACGAGCGCGCGCCGGTCATCTGCTCGACCGTGGAGATGGCGCCGCTCGCGGGCGAGCTCCTCGTCCTCGACGAGGTGCAGTGGGCCGACGACACGGAGCGTGGCTCGGCGTGGACGCGGCTCCTGCTCGCAGGCGAGTACCGCGAGATCCTCCTTCTCGGCGCGCTCGACGCGCTCCCGCTGGTCGATCGGGCGTTCCCCGAGCACGAGCTCAAGATCTTCGAGCGAAAGCTTCCGCTCGAGTTCGTCGGGGCACGGACGCTCCGCTCACTCACGCCCGGAACGGTCGTGGTCGCGTTCAGCCGACGCGCCGTGCTCGCGCTCGCGGGCGAGGTCAACCGTCTTCATCCCGGCAAGGTCGCGGTGCTCTACGGCGCGATGCCGCTGTCGTCGCGGCGCGAGGAGATCGAGCGCTTCGTCTCCGGTGCAGCCGAGATCTGCGTTGCGACCGACGTTCTCGGGCACGGCGTCAACCTCCCTTGCGAGACGCTCCTCTTCGCGGAGACGACGAAGTTCGACGGGGAGGAGCGTCGCGACCTCCTGCCATGGGAGCTCGCGCAGATCGCGGGGCGAGCCGGCCGCTTCGGCCTCGTCGAGCGAGGACACGTCGGCGTGCTCGCCGGGCTCGGCTGGGGAGTTGCGAACCCGGAGCTCGTGGAGTCGGCGCTCGAGCCGCACGTCCCCCTGCCCGGCGGCCACCTCGGCTATCGCGCGGTAGACGAGGCCCGGATTCGACCGCAGCTCGCCGACCTCGGAGCCGACGACCCGCTGCGCCTGGACGCTGCGCTCGTCGCCTGGCATAGGGTTGCGCTCCGCGAGTGGGCATCCGAGAGCTGGCTCGCCGTCGAGTCGTTGCAGCCGCTCCGTCTGCGCCTTCAGGCAGTCCAGCGGCGCCTCGCGGAGCGTGGCAGGCGTCTGCCGCTCGCGGACACCTGGAAGCTGGTGAACGCACCAGTCGACGAGGACAACGTCGAGCTGCTCGCGACGCTCGCCCTCGCGATCACCGGCGATCGCATCGCCCGCCCGCAGCTCATGTTCCTCCTCGACGCGGCCCGACTTCGTGGCGCGTCGCTCGAGGATGCCGAGCGGGCGGGGCGCGAGGCGAGCATCCTGCGCTGGTTCGCGCTTCAGTACGCCGATGTCGGAGGCGTCACCAGTGAGCGGGCGGCGGCGCTCGAGGAGGCAGCAGCCCAGCGCGTGGTCGCCCGGCTGCGGGTCGAGGTCGAGTCGCCCACGATCGGCCGGTGCCGTTCGTGTGGGCGCTCGTGCGCCCCGTGGTTTCCACTCTGCGACCGCTGCGCCGGGATCACGTCGCGTGCGTGATATGAACTCGCCGTGACTCCGGACGAGCTTCGCTCCATCCCGCTCTTCGCCAACGCGAGCGACGCGGGCCTGGAGCGCGTGGCCGCGAGGGCCGGCGAGATGACCTGCGCGGCGGGTCAGGTGGTCGCGCTCGAGGGCGATCCGGGCTCGGGGATGTTCGTGATCATGGACGGCACGGCGAAGGTCGAATGGCGCGGAGGGTCGGTCGACCTCGGTCCGGGCGCGTTCTTCGGCGAGCTCACGTTGCTGGCGCCCGGCGGCACGCGTATCGCGCGCGTGCGTGCCGCGACCGAGATGCGCTGCCTCGCGGTTCCGCGCGATGATGCAATAGCGCTCGTCGAGTCCGAGCCGACCGTCGCGCTGGCGATGCTCAAGGAGATCGCGCGCCGCTTCGCCTCGGCGTTACCGGAGGTGTAGGGCGGGGCGAGATGTATCTCGCCCCTACGGCGGGCGGCCGTCCCTACACTCCCGCGGTGGCCAAGCCGACCGGAGAGAAGCTGATCGCGGACAACCGCCGCGCGCGGCGCGACTACGAGCTCATCGAGCGCGTCGAGGCCGGCGTGGTCCTCACCGGGACGGAGGTGAAGTCGGCGCGGGACGGCCTTGTCCAGATCGGGCAGGCGTACGCGGACGTGCGTGACGGGGAGGCGTGGCTCATCGGCGCATCGATCTCGGAATACGCGCAAGGCGGGCCGACAGGCCATCAGCCGGACCGCGACCGCAAGCTCCTCCTCCACCGCGGCGAGATCGACTCGCTCTACGGCAAGGTGCGCGAGAAAGGGCTCACGCTCGTCCCGATGCGGATGTACTTCAAGGACGGGCGCGTGAAGGTCGAGATCGCGCTCGCACGGGGCCGCGAGCGCTTCGACAAGCGGCGCGTCGTCGCCGAGCGCGACGCCCAGCGCGACATCGATCGCGCGCTCAAGGGCCGCCGCTAGTCGCGCGCCGCGCGCCAGCTCTATGCCCGACGCGTTGCCGCCAGGCCCTCGAGCTTCTGTCGGTCGATCAGCTCTCCGGGGATCACCGCGACGCGGGAGCGCGTCCGCGCGCGGATCGTCGCTGTCCGCGTTCCGCCCTCGAGGAGCGCCTTCTCGCCGACGATAGCGCCAGGCCCGATCTCGGCGACCTCCTCGCCTTCGATGTCGACGACGAGCACGCCGTCAAGGACGAGGTAGAGCTCGTCGCCTGGCGCCCCCTGCTCGACGAGTGTCTCGTCCGGCTCGAGGGTGCGCCGCTCCGAGATCAGCTTGCCCGCCATCAGCTCGCGCGAGATCTCTCGCTCGAGCGCGCTCTCGGCGGCCGTGACGAAGGCCTCGGACTCCTCGTCGCCCCACGGCGTGCGCTCGCCTTGCGCCTCCCGGTACCAGGCCTTGAAGTCGATCGTCCCGGATTTCGCGTCCAGGTTGCCGTCCGCGTCGTAGACCCAGTGTCTCGGAAACGTGCTCGCTCCGATGAGCTCGCGCTCCGAGGAGCCGTCGGTGTGGATCGTCAGCGCGAGCGTCGTCCAGGCGGTCGCCGACTCGATCCGGACGAAGGGCCTCCCGACGACTTTACGCGGAGCAGGAAACCCGGCACGGCCGCCAACCGTCTGCACGAAGCGCACACTGTTCTCCAGCACCTCTGGCTCGTCGCGCAGCACCTCGAATGCGACTCCCGGAATCGTGATGTCCTTGCTCCCGAGGCTGAACGTCGACGACCCGACGAGCCCCGTGCCTTCGTACCCGTGACCGATGACCTGCCCGTCTTCCATCTCGATCCAGGCGGCGAGGCGATTGGCCTCGCGAAAGCGATCCTCGGCACGCAAGCGCTCCAGGTCGCCTTCCTCGAGAAGATCGGGCGGCGGTGCGTCGTAGCGTGCCACGCCGAGCTCGAACGGAAGCTTGGGCATGCCCTCGATCGCATCCGACGGTATCCAGGAGATCGCTGTGACGGACGACTCGATGCGCATCTCGCATCCCCCTCTCTCGACCCTTTCACGCTAGAGCATTCGGAGAGTCTTGGCTAGCGGACGGCACAGTGGCGGAACCTGTGTCGCCGTACTACGCTCGCGTGACCTGCGAGGCGAAGGGAGAGTCCGATGCGACGGGTCGCGTTGAGCGTCAACGGCGTGCGGCACGACGTCGAGGTCGAGCCGCGTGAGCTTCTGGTCTACGTGCTCCGCGAGCGTCTCGGGCTCACCGGGACGAACGTAGGGTGTGACACCTCCTCGTGCGGAGCGTGCACCGTGCTCGTGAACGGCGAGTCCGTGAAGTCCTGCACGATGCTCGGAGTCCAGGCCGACGGGATGGAGATCACCACCATCGAAGGGTTGGCGCGAAACGGCGAGCTGCATCCGGTGCAGCAGGCGTTCCACGATCACCACGCGCTCCAGTGCGGCTTCTGCACGCCGGGGATGGTCCTCGCAGCAGTGAGCCTCATCGAGAGTGGTGGCGCGACCGACGAAACGGCGATTCGCGAGGGCCTCGAGGGCAACCTCTGCCGCTGTACCGGGTACCACAACATCGTCCAGGCAGTCGCGTCGGCAGCGGGGGTGGCGTCATGACGGCGCTGGAGACGACACCCAGGGTGATGGGAACGTCGGTCAAGCGCAAGGAGGACGCCTCGCTCCTGCGCGGACGCGGAACCTTCGTCGACAACCTCACCCTTCCCGGCATGGTCTACATGGCCGTCGTTCGCAGCCCGTATCCGCGTGCTCGGATCAACGGCGTCGACCTCGACGCCGCGCGCGCAGCCGAGGGCGTCGTCGCGGCGTTCTCGGGTGCCGACCTCGCCGACGAGTGGAAGGGCGGCCTGCCGTGCGCCTGGCCGGTCACCGAGGACATCAAGATGCCGACGCACTATCCGCTCGCGATCGACGAGACCCGGTACCAGGGCGACGGCGTCGCGGTTGTCGTCGCCGAGAGCCGGGCGCTCGCCAAGGACGCAGCCGAGCTGGTGGAGGTCGACTACGAGCCCTTGCCGTCGATCGCCAACGTCGAGAGGGCGCTCGAGGACGGTGCTCCGCTCGTCCATTCCGACCTTGGAACGAACGAGTGCTACGTATGGAAGCTCGAGACGAACGACGTGCAGGCGGCGATCGACGCGGCCGACGTCGTCGTCACGCGGCGTTACGTGCAGCCGCGTCTCATCCCGAACGCCATCGAGCCGAGAGGGGTGCTCGCGCAGGTCGGGCCAACGGGCGACGTCACCTTGTGGTCGGCCACGCAGACGCCGCACATCCTGCGCTTCGCACTGCAGCTCGTGCTCGGAATTCCCGAATCCAAGATTCGCGTGATCGCACCCGA
>CAWAOK010000005.1:0-9280 GCA_963783705.1 uncultured Gaiellaceae bacterium | reverse complement strand
CAGGGTCCGTGCTGGCGCACTGTCCCCTGCTCGCGCAACGCAGCTGGGGCGCTGAGCGGCCCGACGACAGGGTCCGTGCTGGCGACTGTCCCCTGCTCGCCGGACCACTCATGCATCCCCGATATCTCGCTCAGTCGTCACGCGATGACATGCGCTTTGGGTGGTGGGGTGCTGCGCGAGCGGTGTGGCACCTCGGTCCCGTTATGCGGGACCGAGGTGCCATTCGGTGCTCCGCTGCGCGCTGGCGAGCGCGCGGAGCGTGGACGCGTGGCGCTTTTTCCGCCTATATGCGGGGAATAGGTGCCACGCAGGCCCGTCGAATCGCGTCTCGCCGCGGGGCTGACGGTCAGTCGCTGAACCTGATCGTCACGCGATGGCGGCTGGGGCCGTCCTCGCCGAGGACCTGCAGCGGCCTGCGTCTTCTCGCTGTAGGTGCCGCTCGCGCCGGCGTAGGCGCCGGTGCCACCGGTGACCGCAAGGCTGCCGGCACCGTTGACCCGCGCGCCCGCGAGCGTGATCGTGCCGTCGGCGAGGCGCAGCGCGCCCGCGACGAGACCGCCCTGGTCCTGCTGAAACGTGTTGTGGAACATCGCCGGCCCGCGGCGAGTGCGGTTGTTCGACGCGAAGACCGGATCGGAGTACATGACCTGATCGCCGGCGGGATCTGCCGGCCGGCGCGAGGTCGTGGCGCGCGTCGGAGTCGCCGGTCGACTCGACGACGAGCTTCAGCGCGCCGCTCGCCTTCGATCCCGTCGCGGCCTCGCCCGGCGCTCGTCGCCGGTGATCGCTCCCGCGAGCAATGCGCCTGCGAGCAGCGCCAGGATCGTGTACTTGCGCCTGCCGGACAGGCGGCGCTGCGGGCGGTGGTCATGTCGGTCGTCTCCTTGGAGTCCTCGCGGGCGTGGCCGACGGGGTAGCGTGCCCCAAACGCCGCGCCATCGACGTTCTCGCGCGTAGGCGCTCACCCCCCCCCCCCCGACGGGCGGGCGACCCCACTTGCGGCGACGCACTACGCTCCGCCTGTGTCCGCCGAGACCGACCCGCCCGCGAGCTTCTCGCCCAGCACCTCTCCGGTGGCATCGGCATGCCGACCGCTTCTTCTCGTCGGTGACCTTCAAGGTGCGCCATCTCGGTCTGCGCGACTACCGCGCGGGCTTCGCCGAGATCGACGCGACGCTCGACGCCGGCGCGGGCACGCTCGAGCCGTCGTCCCGTCAAGAGCCTGGACCTAACAACCCGGTCATCCGCGAGCGGATGCTGTCGGACGAGTTCCTCGACGCGGCCCGCTTTCCCGACGTGCGCTGGGTCGTGTCGGAGTTCCGCGGCGACGAGTCGCGCGCGATCGCCGTCACCGGCGACCTGACGATCCACGGCCACACGCAGCCCGTCGAGGCAATTGGCCGCATCGGCCTGCCGGGCCCCGGCCTGCTGAGCCCGGAGAACCGCGTCGGCATTGAGCTGACGGCCGTCGTCGACCGCCGCGACTTCGGCCTGACTGGCAGGAGGAGCTTCCGACCGGCGGCGACACGCTGGGCTACGATGTCACGCTCGAAGCGATCTGGAGTTCGTCGAGGACGAGTAGCGGCGACGCGCCTGCGGGCCGAGTGGAAGTAGAGTCGCGGCTCGTGATGGCCAGAAGGTTGCAAGTCACAGGATCCTGTGGCTCCTGATCTCGCGGATCTCGAGCGTAGTCTGTGGGACGCCGCGGACGAGCTGCGGGCGAACTCCGCGCTGAAGGCCTCTGAGTACGGCAGCCCGGTCCTCGGCCTGATCTTCCTCCGCTTCGCCGATACGAAGTTCACCGCGGCGCGCGAACGGATCGAGGCCAAGGCCTCGGCGAGGCGGAGCGTCGGCACATCGGACTACCACGCCGAACGTGTCATCTACCTGACCGACAACGCCCGCTTCAGCCATCTGTTGTCCCTGCCCGAGAGCGCGGATCTCGGCAGGGCGATCAATGACGCCATGCGCGCCGTCGAGGCGGACAACCCGCACCTCTCAGGCGTGCTCCCGAAGTCGTACGCGTCGATCGACAACTCCACCCTCGCTTCGCTGCTGCGCCACATCAATGGCTACACGAAGGACCTCGAGGGCGACGCCTTCGGCCTCATCTACGAGTACTTCCTCGCGAAGTTCGCGGTTGCGGAGGGACAGGGCGCCGGCGAGTTCTTCACGCCCCCGTCGATCGTCCGGCTCATCGTCGAGGTCATCGAGCCGTTCCACGGGCGGATCTTCGATCCGGCGTGTGGCTCGGGCGGGATGTTCGTGCACTCGGCCCACTTCGTCGAGCGTCACCGTCACTCGGCGAGCGACGAGCTGTCGGTCTACGGGCAGGAGAAGGCCGCCGAGACGGTCCGCCTGGCGAAAATGAACCTCGCGATCCACGGCCTCTCGGGCGCCATCGCCGAGGGCAACAGCTATTACGACGACCGCCACGACAGCGTCGGCCGCTTCGACTTCGTCATGGCGAATCCGCCCTTCAACGTCGATCGGATCGACAAGGCGAAGCTCGAGGATGACGCGCGCGTCCCCGACATCCCGAAGGCCGACAACGGCAACTACGTCTGGATCCAGATCTTCGCGACGGCGCTCAACGAGCGGGGACGCGCGGGATTCGTGATGGCCAACTCCGCCTCCGATGCCCGCCATAGCGAGGCGGCGATCCGGCGCAAGTTGATCGAGAGCGGGATCGTGGACGTCATGGTCGCGATCGGCCCGAACTTCTTCTACACCGTCACGTTGCCCGTGACGCTGTGGTTCCTCGATCGCGGGAAGGCGGGCACCGATCGAGCGGGCAAGGTGCTGTTCATCGACGCCCGTCAGGAGTTCCGTCAGATCGACCGTGCTCACCGCGACTTCACCGACGAGCAGCTCGAGTACCTCGCGAACATCGTCCGGCTGTACCGCGGTGACGAGCCGGAGTTCGCGCTCGGCGCCAACGGCCGCTTCTCCGAGCGGTTTCCGGATGGGACATACCGCGACGTGACCGGCGTCTGCCGCGTGGCCACGATCGGGGAGATCGAGGCGCAGGGATGGAGCCTGAACCCGGGCCGCTACGTCGGCACCGAGGTCGAGGATCTCGACGACGAGGTCTTCGAGGAGAAGCTCGCCGCAGCGCACCTGGAGCTACGCGAGCTCGCGGCGCGCGCGGCGAAGCTCGAAGCGCGCGTGGACCGCGTGCTGACGCAGCTCCTCCAAAAGTGACCGTTACGCGGGCTTGACAGTCGCCGCACGTCTCTAACGCATTGCTGCCTTGACGTTATAGACGTATCGTCCCTTCTAATGGAGTTCTCTGACTACCCCGCCACCTCGTGTGGAGAGGCGCGGCGCACGCCGGGGCGTCACGGCTATACGGCGTACTTCCCGTCGCCGATGCCGCGAACCATCGAGCTCCCCGCACGGACCGTTCGGCTGCTCGGCGAGGCGGAAGCCTCGCTCGGACGGCTCGACGGGATCGGCCGGCTGCTCCCGGACCCGTATCTGCTCACTCGCCCATACCTGCTGCGTGAGGCTATTTCGTCGACGCGGATCGAGGGGACTCAGGCCTCGATCGCCGAGATCTACGACGTCGACGCCGGGGCTGCGCCGAATGCGGACGTCGAGGAGGTTCTGGGCTACGTCGACGCAATGCGGTGGGGCCTGGAGCAGCGCGACGCACTCCCGATCAGCACGAGGTTGCTGCGCGAGATGCACCGCCGTCTGATGGCGGGCACTCGTGATCGCGAGCGTGCGCCCGGCGAGCTGCGCACGACGCAGAACTGGATTGGCGAACCGGGCTCAACGATCGAGACGGCACGCTTCGTACCACCTCCGGCGGGAGAGCTGGCGGATCTGCTGACCGATTGGGAGCGGTTCGCCAACGAGGAGCCCGAGATGCCGCTGCTCGTCCAGAACGCGTTGCTGCATGCCCAGTTCGAGCGCATCCACCCGTTCCTCGACGGCAATGGCCGACTGGGGCGGCTCATGATCGTGTATTTCCTCATCGTTCGCGGGCGGTTGACCGCGCCGCTGCTGTACCTGAGCGCATACCTGGACCGCGAGCGCCAGCGCTACTACCGAGCGCTGGACGCCGTGAGCGCGCGAGGCGATGTGGTGGCGTGGATCGACCTCTTCCTGGAGGCCGTCGAGACTCAGGCCGCCGACGCAGTGGTGCGGGCGCAGCGCATCGTGGAGCTTCGGGAGACCTACCGGCAGGCGGCCGCGTCCATCAGCAGCGCGTTCGGATTGGCGCTCGTGGACCTCATCTGCGAGAACCCCCTGGTGACCACCCGTCTCGTCGAACGCAAGCTCGGGGTGAGCCGGCCGACTTCGCTGCGGCTGCTGCGGCAGCTGGAGGGGCTTGGGGTGCTGGAGGCAGGCGAGGCGGGGGCGCGGGGGCAGCGGCGGTATGTGGCGCGGCAGCTCATGGCCGTGGTCGCGCAGGATCGTCCCAAGGGCACATTGCGATGAGCGTTCAATGCCTGGACCAGCTCTGCTCGCTGATCATCGATTCGGAGCACAAGACAGCTCCGAAGGATCCCGACGGTCTTCACCCGTTGATGCGGACGAACAACCTCGCCCCGGGGCGCGGAGATTTCAAGAGCGCCCAGCGCGTAAATGCCCAGACGTACGCCCTATGGACCAGGCGAGCGCGCCCATGCTCCGGCGATCTAATTCTCGCTCGAGAGGCACCGGTTGGCGGTATATGTCGAGTCCCGCCCAATGTCCTTCCTGTCCTCGGGCAGCGGACGGTCCTGCTGCGGCCGCGCCCCGAGGTCGTGGACAGCCGGTTTTTGCTGTATCGACTCGCGTCGCCCGAAATGCAGGCGCGGATGCACGAGATGGCGACCGGTGCCACCGTTCCTCACCTCAACATGGCTGACATTCGAACTCTTGTGGTCCCCGACGTTCCGGGTATCGCTGAGCAGCGTCGGCGTGCTTCGGCACTTGCTGCGTTAGACGAGCTCATCGACATCAACGACCGCCGGATCGAGATACTCGAAGAGCGTGCCCGATCGATCTATCGCGAGTGGTTCGAGCGCTTTCGGTTTCCTGGCCACCGGTCGGGGACAAACGGCTCGCCGCCCCCGTCGGCTGGACGATCCACCGTGCGTCCGAGATCTTCGCCGTCAACCCGAAGATCCGTTCTGCGCAAGCGACATTCTCAAAGGTGACGATGGGCGACGTCGATGAGCGAATTTCGGCAGTCTTTCCGTCAAATGCGACGGCGCGCCCGACCGGCGCCAGGTTCCAGCGCGACGATGTCTTGTTTGCCCGCATCACGCCTTGCCTCGAGAATGGGAAGACCGCCCTCGTCAAGTATCTCGAGCCTGGCGAGGTAGGGGTTGGATCGACCGAGTTCATCGTGCTGCGGGCACGGCGAGTTGGGCCGGCGTTCGTCTACTGCGCCGCGAGAAGCGACGCCGTCCGTGGACACGCCATCAAGAGCATGAGCGGCTCGTCAGGGCGCCAGCGGGTCGCTACCGGCTCGTTCGACACTCTCCTTCTTGCAGAGCCGGTGCAGAGCGTTGCCCAATCCTTCGAGGAAGTAGCCGGGCCGATGCTCGACGAGGTGTTTGAACTCGCTGCGCTAAGTCGCAGGCTCGCCGCCACCCGCGACCTCGTCCTCCCGCGCCTCATCACCGGCCGGCTCGGCATCTCCGACATCGACCTCGGCGAACTGCTCACACTCGACGCCGCATGACTCCGGCCGGCTTCTCCGAGCAGCAGCTCGTCGAGCGGCCGACACTCGAGCTGCTCGGGGAGCTCGGCTTTGAGATCGTCGACGCCTACACCGAGCAGTACGGGGCGGCCGCGGTCACGAGCGGGGCTCCCGGCCGTGATGATCGCTCCGACGTCGTCCTGCGCCACCGGCTGCGGCCGAAGCTCGCTGAGCTCAACCCCAAACTTCCGGCCGCTGCGCTCGACGCCGCGGTCGAGCAGCTCACGGCCGATCGCACCGCGATGGATCGCGTCCGGGCAAACCGGGCGTTCTGGAAGCTGCTGCGCGACGGCGCGAAGGTCACCTACGTCGACGGTGAGGGGGATCGCACGACCGAAACCGTCCGCTTCATCGACTGGACGGCGACGGCCAACAACGACTTCCTCGCCGTCAACCAGTTCTGGGTCGTCGGGCCGCTGCACACCCGCCGCTGCGACATCGTCTGCTTCGTCAACGGCATCCCGCTCGTCCTGTTCGAGCTCAAGGCGTCGCACCGCTCGCTGCACAACGCGTTCACCCAGAACCTGCGCGACTACCGCGACACGATCCCGCAGCTGTTCACGCCGAATGCGCTGGTGATCCTCTCCAACGGATCGGAGACGAAGGTCGGCTCGACGTTCGCGTCCTGGGAGCGCTTCGGCGAGTGGAAGCGCGTCGCGGACGAGAACGAACGAGGCGTCGTGTCGCTGGAGACGGCCATCCGCGGCCTGGGCGAACCGCGGCGACTGCTCGACGTGGTCGAGAACTTCGTCGCGTACCTCGAGCGTCCCGGCGGCCTGCAGAAGCTGCTCGCGCAGAACCACCAGGTCCTGGGCGTCAATGCGGCCATGCGCGCGCTGCGCGACGAGCGCACGCGCGAGGGCCGGCTCGGCGTGTTCTGGCACACGCAGGGCTCCGGCAAGAGCCTCTCGATGCTGTTCTTCACGCAGAAGGTGCTGCGCCGCGAACCCGGCAACTGGACGTTCGTCATGGTCACCGACCGCGCGGAGCTCGACGACCAGCTCTACGGCGAGTTCAAGGATGCGGGCGCGGTCGAGGGGCACGTGCAGGCGACCTCCTCGGCACACCTGCGCCAGCTTCTCGGCGAGGACCATCGCTACGTCTTCTCGCTCATCCACAAGTTTCGCCCGGCGCAGGGCGAGGACATGCCGGTGTGCTCCAGCCGCGAGGACGTCGTCGTGATCACCGACGAGGCGCATCGCAGCCAGTACTCGACGCTGGCGCTGAACATGCGCGCGACCCTGCCGAACGCAAGCTTCCTCGGCTTCACGGGAACGCCGCTCATTGCCGGCGAGGCGCAGCGCACGCGCGAGGTGTTCGGCGACTACGTCTCGACGTACAACTTCCGCGACTCGATCGAGGACGGCGCGACGGTCCCGCTGTTCTACGAGAACCGCATCCCCGAGCTGCAGATCACGAACGAGCGCTTCGACGAGGAGCTGTCGGACATCCTCGAGCAGGCCGAGCTCGACGAGCGTCAGGAGCAGGCGCTGTCGCGGCGCTTTGCGACCGAGTACCAGCTCATCACCCGTCCGGCGCGGCTGCAGCGCATCGCCGCCGACCTCGTGCGCCACTTCGTCGGACGCGGCTTCCTCGGCAAGGCGATGTGCGTTGCTATCGACAAGGCCACCGCGATCCGGATGTACGACGCCGTCGCACGCGAGTGGGCGACTGCATCTCGCCGAGCTCGAGCAGCGCGCCGAGAAGCTCCCGCCGCTGGAGCGCGCGGGGATCGACGAGCAGATCGCGTTCATGCGCGAGACCGACATGGCCGTGGTCGTGTCGCAGTCGCAGAACGAGATCGACGACCTGGCCGAGCTCGGCCTCGACATCAGGCCGCACCGCCGGCGGATGCTCGACGAGGACCTCGACGAGCGCTTCAAGGATCCCGCCGATCCGCTTTCGCCTCGTCTTCGTGTGCGCGATGTGGATGACCGGCTTCGACGTGCCGTCCTGCTCGACGATCTACCTCGACCGTCCGATGCGCAACCACACGCTGATGCAGACGATCGCGCGCGCCAACCGCGTCTTCCCAGAGAAGGAGAACGGGCTGATCGTCGACTACGTCGGCGTGTTCCGTCACCTGGAAGCGGCGCTGGCCATCTATGCCGCAGGGGCGACGGGCACCGATCGCTCGGACATCATTCGTGACAAATCCGCCCTGGTCTCCGACCTCGAAGAGGAGATCGCCGACCTCGTCGAGTTCGCAGATCGATGGGACGTCGATCTCGAGGCGCTGGCCCGGGCCGACGGCTTCGAGTTCATCGCTCTGCGCGACGCGTCGATGGAAGCGCTGCTCGTCGACGCCGTGACGCGACGCGCCTACCTCGAACGGTCAGACCGCGTCCGGCGGCTCTTCTCGGCGATCTTGCCCGATCCGGCCGCGCAACCGCAGGCACGCCTCGTCGGCGTCGCTCGCAATCTCGCGGAGCGGATCCGCTCGCTCGACGAGCCGGCGGACCTCTCCTCGATCTCGGGTCCGGTGAGCGCGCTGCTCGATCGCTCGGTGGGAGCCGAGGAGTACGTCATCCGCGCGGCGGCGGACGGCACCGACGCCGACGGGCTCATCGACCTCAACACGATCGACTTCGAGGCGCTGGCCGCGCGGCTGGCGGGCCGCAAGCGCTCGGCGGCGCAGCGGCTCGCCAAGGAGGTCGGCGACCGGATCGCGGCGAGCGCACGCCGAAATCCCTCGCGGCTGGATCTCGTCGACGCGGCTGCGCGAGCTCATCGACGAGTACAACGCCGGCAGCCTCAACGTCGATGAGATGCTGCGCCGTCTGCAGTCGCTGTCCAAGCAGCTGTCCGAGGACGAGCAGCGGACCGCGCGAGAGGGTCTATCCGAGTCCGAGCTGGCGATCTTCGACCTGCTCACCCAGCCCGATCCCGCCCTCGACGGAGGAGCAACGCGGCGAGGTGAAAGCCATCGCCAAGAAGCTCATGGAGCACATCACCGAGCGGCTCGTGCTCGACTGGCGCAGGAAGGCCGAGACGCGTCGCGGCCGCCCGCGGGCTCGTTCAGGACGTGCTGGAGGAACTGCCGGAGGCGTACGACCCCGCGACGTGGCGACGCAAGACCGACGCGGTGTTCGATCACATCTTCGCGAGCTTCTACGACGACGGGCAGAGCGTGTACGACACGCCGCAGCGCAGGCGCCGGACCGCGGTGCGGCTCGCGCACCGCCGAGGGCCGTGCCCGCGTCGGCCGGCGCGATCGACATCGACGAGGTGACGCAGGCGGTTCTGGAGCGGATCAAGAGGGATGCGAGGTTCGCCGAACAGGTGGCTGAGCAACTACGCGGCAAGAAGGCGTTCTTCGCCGTGCCCACCCACGAGCTCATCCGGGGCGACGAGACGCACGAGGTCGAGTTCAAGTCGACGGCGCGCTGGAACCTGCGTGACGGGCGCAAGGACAAGCGGATGGAGGATGCGGTCGTCAAGACCGTCGCGGGCTTCCTCAACACGGAGGGCGGGACCCTGCTCATCGGCGTCAACGACGCCGCGAGCCGATCGGGCTCGGTACGACACGCGCTCGTCAAGCCGCCGAGTGTCGATGGGTTCGTGAACTGGCTCACCACC
>CAWAOK010000004.1:0-53606 GCA_963783705.1 uncultured Gaiellaceae bacterium | reverse complement strand
GACGGCGGTGGAGCTGCCGTCGTTCGAGACGGATCGGACCGAGACGGCGGCCGACAACCCGCTCGGTGTGAAGGGCGTGGGGGAGACGGGCACGATCGCCGCCGCCCCGGCCGTCATCAACGCCGTCGTGGACGCGCTATCGCATCTGGGGGTCACGGACATGCCGCTTCCGGCCACGCCGGAGAGAGTTTGGACGGCGATCGAGGAGGTGAGATCGTGATTTCCGCTGCGTTCGACTACGAGGTCGCGGAGAACGTCGACCACGCGATCGCCCTGCTCGGCGAGCACGAAGACGCGAAGCTCCTGGCGGGTGGACACTCGCTCCTGCCCGCCATGAAGCTCCGTATCGCGCGGCCCGCGTTGCTCGTCGATGTGAGCCGCTTGACGGATCTCTCATACGTTCGCGAGCAGGATGACCGCATCGCGATCGGTGCGCTGACGCGCCACTGCGACGTTGCCGAGGCGTCGGCTCTTCACGAGCACTGCCCGATCGTGTCCCACACGGCGGCGCAGGTCGGCGATCCGCAGGTGCGACACCGCGGCACGATCGGCGGCTCGATCGCGCACGGAGATCCGGCGTCCGATCTGCCGACCGTGATTCTCGCGCTCGACGGCGAGCTCGTCGCCCGTGGGTCGGGCGGTGAGCGCGTCATCCCGGCAGCCGAGTTCTTCACGGGCGTCTTCCAGACGGCGCTCGCTCCTGACGAAGTGCTCGTGGAGATTCGCGTTCCGAAGCTCGGCTCGGTCGGCTGGTCGTACACGAAGATGAACCGGCGAGCCCAGGACTGGGCAACGGTCGCCGTTGCGGCCGTGACGCGCGCGAACGGTGAGCTGTCGACGACCATCGCGCTCACGAACATGGGCGCGACTCCCCTCCGGGCGAGTGCGTCCGAGGGTGCGCTCGCGGGAGGCTCCTCGATCGAGGACGCAGCGGCGCTCGCGGCCGAAGGGACGGAGCCGTCGTCAGATCACGCGGCGAGCGCCGACTTCCGCCGCCACCTGGTCCGTGTCCTCACGCGTCGCGCGCTCGAGGAGGCCGCCGCGCGGTAGTCGCAACGTCGTAGGGGCCGGATACATCCGGCCCCAAGGCAATCAGGTGTAGGGGGCCGGATACATCTGGCCCCTACCGAAGCGAGTAGACGCGCTCGGGCACCGGAACCTGCTCGAGCACCGTGCGCAGGACGTCGTCCGGGCTCAGGCCCTCTTCGAGAATGAGCCGGTGGCGCAGCACGTACGGCGCCATCTCGCGGACGTCCTCGATTGTGACCTCGTCGCGGCCGCTCAGCCGTGCGTTTGCGCGGGCGGCGCTCGCGAGATGGATCACGCCGCGCGAGCTCACACCGAGGTCGACGCCGGCAATATCGCGCGTTGCCCGCGCAATCGAGACCATGTACCGCCCGACGTGCTCGGGGAGCTCCGTGGTGTCGAGCTCGTCGCGCGCCTTGTCGAGCCCGACGACGCCGAGCAGCGGCCGAACCTCGCCGAGCATGTCCGGCGCGATGCCCTTGTGCGGAAGGTCGAGCATCTCGAACTCGCTCTGCTCGTCCGCGTAGTCGAGCAGGACCTTGAACAGGAACCGGTCGAGCTGCGATTCGGGAAGCTCGAACACGTCGCGATGCTCGTACGGGTTCTGTGTCGCGATCACGAGGAACGGGTCGGGAAGCTTGTGGGCCTTGCCCTCGACGGTCACCTGCCGCTCCTGCATCGCCTCGAGCAACGCGGCCTGCGTGCGCGGAGGCGTGCGGTTGATCTCGTCCGCGAGCAGCACGTTCGTGAACACGGACCCCGGGAAGAACACCTGCTCGCCCATCCGGATCGCGTTGATCCCGGTGAGCTCGGCCGGCGTCGTGTCCGGCGTGAACTGGATGCGCTTGAACTTGGCGCCGAGCATGTGGGCCGTCGCGCGTGCGAGCAGCGTCTTCGCGCTCCCCGGTGGCCCCTCGAGCAACACGTGCCCGCGTGCGAGCGCTGCGACGAGCAGCAGCTCGACGGCGCGCTCCTGGCCGATCACGACCTTCGCGATCTCGGTCTTTGCACGCTCGCGCAACTCGATGAGGCTCTCGTACGGCGCCTCCACCAGCAATGACACGATGCAGTCCCTCCCTCGTTCGGCTCGATTGCCCGGCCGCCAGATCGTAGCGCGGTCCGAACGAGGCTCCCAATCCGGCTCCCAGCCAGTGCCTCCCTCGAACTATCCGGCCACCAAAAGGGGGAGTCAACCCCTCGGGCGAGGGATGCGCGACCCACCGGCTCTGGGAAGACGCGCTAGGAAACAGGCGACACGGGCGGAGGCACGGCGGTCGGAACGCTGGACATGGCGTCCAGAAGAACCGTGTCCACGCTCATGCCTGGCTGCACCGAGATGCGATGCCGGAGAACGTAGGGAGCCATCTCGCGGACGTCCTCGATCGTGACCGTCTCTCGGCCGTTTAGGCGCGCGTTCGCCTTGGAGGCCATCACCAGGTGAATCATGGCGCGAGAGCTGACGCCGAGCTCGACGCCCGGAAGCTCACGCGTCCGCCGTCCGACGCCGACGATGTACCGGCCGACAGACTCGGGGACGTCCGTGTGCTCGAGCTCCTGCCGCGCCTTGTCGAGGCCGACCACGCCGAGCAATGGGCGAACCTCGCCGAGCATGTCGGGCGCGATGCCCTTGTGCGGGAGGTTCAGCATCATGAGCTCGGCCTCGGCGTCGGCGTACTCGAGCTCGATCTTGAACAGGAAGCGGTCGAGCTGCCCTTCGGGGAGAGGGAAGACGCCTTCGTGCTCGTGCGGGTTCTGTGTCGCGATCACGAGGAACGGGTCGGGCAGCTTGTGCGCCTTTCCGTCGACCGTGACCTGGCGCTCGCCCATCGGCTCGAAGAGAGCGGCCTGCGTGCGGGGCGGTGTGCGGTTGATCTCGTCTGCGAGGAGGACGTTCGTAAAGACAGCTCCGGGCATGAAGAGGTGCTCTCCGGCGCGGATGACGTTCTGGCCGTTCAGCTCGGTCGGCGTCGTGTCCGGCGTGAACTGGATGCGCTTGAAGGAGGCTCCGAGCATGTGCGCAGTTGCGCGCGCAAGAAGGGTCTTCGCGCTGCCCGGCGGACCCTCGATCAGGACGTGCCCGTGCGCGACGGCCGCGATGAGCAGGAGCTCGACCGTACGATCCTGGCCGATGACGACCTTCGACACCTCCGCCTTGGCCCGCTCTCGCAGGACCGCGAGGTCGTCGTACTTCTCCTCCATCATCAACGCCACGTGCGTGTCCTTTCGCCTCGGTTGAGCTAAACACCGGCCCAAGACCCACCTCTGCCGCAGTCGGGCCGAGAGGCTTATCGGCAGCTATGCTCGTTCCCTTAACACACATACGGGGGCGACCAGGTCTCGACGTGGTCGGTTCTCCGGCAGAGCTGCGAGCCGAGGTCGCCGGTTGGCCTCGTAAATCAACCGGCACCAAAGCAAGTGCGAACAAGAACGAACTCGCACTCGCCGCCTAGCTTCTAGCTAGGTAAGGCGACGTCGACCCGGGTTGGGCCCGAGACCCGGAGTTCGGCGCCAACAATCGGGCTAGGCGCCGAGGGAGAGCCAATCGCCCGGAGCGCGACACGTCAGGATGGCTGGCTCGGCGGAGGGTCGTTCGCGAACCGACCGCCGAGTGAGAGGAAGCGCGAACTACGCTCGTAGACGCTCTGTTCGGTGCGACCGCGGACGCGGGTTCGATTCCCGCCGCCTCCATACCAGGCTCCGTCAAACCCGGAGCTAGCGGAACGACAAGCGCCTGGGCGGCCAGTACGTGAGCGTCACCGGGCCCACCAGGTCGTGGCGCGGCACGGTGCCCCACTTTCGAGAGTCGCAGGACTGCGTACGGTTGTCGCCGAGGACGAAGTAGTGGTCTGGTGCGACGCGCGGCCACTTGCGGTTCTGGTGTCCCCGCCGAGAGGGAGCGATGTAGGGCTCGACGAGGCGGTCGCCGTTGATGTGGATGACCCCCGCGCGTTCCGACACGACCTCGCCAGGGAGTCCGATGATTCGCTTGACGAAGGCGGAGCCCCCGTCGCTCAGTCCACATCGATCAGCGGTTGCAGGTGCTTTGAACACGACGATGTCTCCGCGCTCGGGGTCGCGGAATCTGTACGCGAGTCGGTTTGCGATCACGCGGTCGCTGAAGCGTCCTTCGCAGTTGGCGACGGGTTTGGCGCAGTGGAGCGTCGGCTCCATCGACGGCGAGGGGATGCGGTACGGCTTGGCCACTTCCGCCTGGAACGCGAGGATGACGGCAATCGCGACCGCAATGGTGATGAACCAGTCGACGCTCGTCCGCCACGGCTGCGGTATCCGACTCTGCGCTCGATCGAGAACCTTCATGACGACCCCCTGCATTGTGCGATGGGTGCAAGACGGTCGCAAGGTCTTCCGGCGAACTCTCTGGGAGGCGGAGCGTTGTCCGATAATGGGCTCCGTGTCGGGAACCGGTGACGACTGGTGCGCACGAGCGATCGCATCGTCTCCTGAGCTTCGCGATGAGTTGAAGGACGAGGACGCAATCTTCTCCATCTACATCTTGTTCTCCGAGTTCCTGTCGATGCTCGAGGACGCGCCATCGTGGCGCGGATGAGGGCCCGTCGAAGAGGATCTACGGCTTCGCGTCCTGGGCGCGCGAGCAGACGGACGACGATATGCAGAACGCGGCTGGAGTTTCTCTCTATGAGCACGTCTTCGACGAGCGATGGATGCGGCCCCCTTGTGATCCCGTGGATCAACGGCTCGATCGTCCGCGAGTACATGGGGCTGTGGAGTTGACGCTCTTGCCCGATGATCTCGAGGAGGTGCGGGAGTTGCTCCATCGCGAACGACTCCTGCAGCCGAAAGGTCAGAAGCGGTAGAGACGTGCCTGTGACGCTCGACGACGTGCGCCCGCTCGCACTGGGCCTTCCGCGCAGCTACGAGGCGGTCGTGCGCGGGCGCGTGAAGTTCAGAGTCGGCCAGATCGTCTACCTGGCCTTCTCCACCGACGGGGAGACGATGGGCTTCGGCTTTCCGAAGGAGTTGCGCGACGCGCTCGTCGAGTCCGAGCCGCACAAGTTCTCGTTGCCGAGCGAGTCGGACATGCGCTTCAACTGGGTGCACGTGCGACTAGCCGCCATCGACGCCGACGAGATGCGTGACCTCGTCGAGGGTGCCTGGGCGATGTGCGTGCCGAAGCGAGTCGTCGCGGAGTACTCGGCCTCGCAGGGATACGGGGTCGAACGCTGAGGCGCCGCTTCGGCTAGGTACCGCTCCTGCTCGGATTCCCCGCATTGGCCAAGGTCCGTCGCGCCTCTCGAGTACGTACGCGCGTATGTGACGAGGAGCGTTCCGGAGTTGCGAATGCTCGCTCGTGTGCGCGTGTGCAGCACCAGCAGCGTCCCAGCTTGTCTCGGTTCAGATCCGTCAGAACGTGGCCGTGCTCACAGGCTCCCCAGCGCTCGACGAACTCGGTGTTGAGCTGCCGTCGGAGTGCGGTTCGGTAGCGCTCGAGCTCGTCATTTCGGGACACGGCGCAAACGGTAGCGTCCGGCTCCGGTCAGTCGGCATCCCTCCGCTGCCACCGGCACTAGCGCGCGCGTTAGCCTCAAGGCGTGGAGGCTTCCGACCGTGAACGCGCCCGCCAGCTGCTGCGCGCGCCTGTGCGACTGAGTGATCTGAGGCTCGTCTTCGAAGAAAGCGTCGCCGCGTCGGCGGAGGTTCACGTCGAGGGCCGGAACTTCTATCCAGCGATGCTGCACGACATCTCGTCGGCGAGGTCGTCGATCCACATCAACCAGTTCGGATTCCGACCCGGCTCGATCGGCGATGAGTTCGCGGAGGTGCTGAGCTCGAAAGCATCGGACGGAGTTCCGGTCCGAGTTGTCGTGGATCGTCAGGGCTCGGATCCTGACCGAGGTAGCCGCGCGTTCTACGATCGGCTCCTGGCAGCCGGCATCGACGTCCGGGTGGTGCGCGCGACGCAGCTGCGCGCTTCCGCCCAGCCCGTCGCGGCCGGCGGCCCCACTCGGTGGAACTTCGACAGGCTCGGACGCATCGACCATCGCAAGCTCGTCGTCGTCGACGGCCGCGTCGGCTGGGTCGGCGGTGCGGGAATCGAGGATCACTTCCACGACGGGCGCTTTCATGATCTCTTCCTCCGAGTCTCCGGGCCGGTCGTCTCGCAGCTGCAGCTTGTGTTCATCGCGACGTTCCGCTGGCTGGGCGGCGTGCTGCCCGCGGACGATCTCGACCTTCTCTTCCCGGCGCACGAGAAAACACCGACCTCGGTGCCCGCGACCGTCTTGCACAACGCACCGGGCCGACATCGGCCGATCACCAGCGCGATTGCCGACCTTTTGGACGGTGCGCATGAGAGCCTCGACGTCGTGAACCCCTACGTCACGGATAGGCGGATGATCCAGCGGATCGCGGACGCCGCACGACGCGGTGTTCGAGTGCGACTCTTCGTACCGGCAAATGCGAACAACTGGGCGTGCGCAGATGCGCAGCACCATCACCACGGGGCTCTGCTCCAAGCCGGCGTTCGGATCCTCGAATACCCAACCATGCTCCATGCGAAGGCATTCGTCCGCGACGGCGAAGACGTTCTCGTCGGCACGTGCAATCTCGAAGCATGGAGTCTCAAGCGCTTCTTCGAGGTCAACGTGCTCGTCCGCTTCCCCAGTTTGGCGAAGCAGTTCGACGAGCGATTCTCAGCGCCCGCCGAGGTCGTCTCGAGGCCGGGACGGGCACTCGTGGGTACACGCGAGCGAATAAAGGCGCGTGCACTCGCAACCATCTCCCCACTGCTCTGACGAAAGGCGACCTCGCGTTCGCGGACGCCTCGAAGGCGCGCGCGAGTACGGGTGGTGGCTGCTCCTATGCGTCCGAGTTGCCCCCTCGGCTCATACCTCCAAGCCACCTGTCGGGACGGTTCGGAGGCATGAGGCTGACCAGGATCAGAATGACCGCTGTGGAGCCGAAGTACGTGTAGAGCTCGGCAGTTCCGGAGAACTGGTTCGTCGCAGTCTGCCCGAACGCCAGACAAGCAAACGTCAGGAGCGCGAGTGCAAGAACCACTTGCAGGACCGACTTGTCGCGGTGCGGGAGGAACTCGAGGCGGATCAGGCTCGCGAGCAGCAGAACGAACACGCCGAACTCGAGGATGCCTAGAACGAACCACGCAGTATCGACACCTGGGAACGTGTCGAGGAATGTGCCCTTGAACTGATCCTTGATCCCTTGCGGAGCGTCCCCGTTGTTGTCGAAGAGCTTGCCCTTTCCGGAGTAGAACATCAGCCCGCCGACCATCAGGTAGATGCCTGCGAGGGTCACCCAGTACGCGATGCCGTCGAAGACGGTGCCGCGCCCTACGACTGCGAATTCTCGATCGGAGCCCGTGATGGGCACCTCCACCTCCTCGTCGATGACGAACTCGTTCTGGCAGGAAGTATCTCGCGGGGACGAGGCTGGCGCTGCTCACCCTTTTGCGCAAGAGACAGCCGACGCGTCCCGTGAAGGCTCCCCCGGACGGGGGAGAAGTCGTAAGCGCCTCGTAAAGCCTTGCTCACAGATGTGTGCGACCGGGAGTCGACGGAGAAAGGTCCGTCTGTAGAACCAATACCTAAGGGGGAAACAACAGATGAAGAAGCTCCTGATCATGGGCGTACTCGCGACAGTCCTCGCCTTTACCGTCTCGGCATCTGCCGCGGTGGTTCCGGGCGTGTATGACCCGGACAACACGGGTTGCGTCGAGGCGACGTTCATCAAGAAGTCGAAGACCTTGCACCTCGAGAAGAACTGTGCCGCGAACGCGGCGGCGGGCGCGGAGATCACGAAGGTCCGCGGCCAGACGTTCCAGTCGGCGTCGTTCACACTGGCGAGCGCGACACAGTGCCAGGGTGGCTCGCCACGCTTCAACGTCGACACGACGACCGGTTTCTTCTTCCTCGGCTGCAACAACGTGACGCCGACGACGAATGCGAACGGGACCGTGACCTACACGTTCACGGCCGCGACGCTCGCGGCAGCCGGCCAGCAGGTTCCGACGCCAACCGGCACGATCGAGTTCGTGAGCGTGCTCATCGATGTTCAGGGCACCGCTGATCTCACGAAGATCATGGTCAACGGCAAGCTGCAGAAGCTCGCACCGGGCAAGGCCGACTTCGCCCGCCCATGCAAGAAGGGCGGCTGGAAGACGTTCACGAACCCGACGTTCAAGAACCAGGGTCAGTGCGTCAAGTACGTCGTGCACGGGAGGAACGCGGAGAAGAAGAACGCGTAGCACCGACGCTGAACTATCTCTTCGTCATGGCGAAAGCCCCGTTGCTACGGGGCTTTCGCTTTGTCAGGGCTCTTCAGGCGTAGCCGAACACCGGCGGAAACACGATCACCACGATCGCCGACCACACCGCATACACCGGCAGGTAGTGCGTCTGCCAGCTGTCGAGGGCAGTCACCGATCCACGCGCTCTCAGAAACTGGATGTAGAGCACGGCCGACCAGGCCAGGTTGACCAGGAGAATCACGTTCGCACCGAGCGCCGCGACGCGGTTCGGCGTGAATCCGAACTCGGTGATCCGAGCACCGATGGCCCAGAGCGCCACCGCGTCGGCCAACAGCGCAGTGACGACCAGTACGACCTGCATCACGTCGAAGGCACCCCGAGGCGATCGGGGATCCCTGGCGGAGAGGGAGTACAGCAGCAGGCCGAGGACGACTACCAAGAGCAGGTTGAAGGTGATGAGAAGATCGCGCTCGAAGTCGACTCCGGCACCGGTCCACAGCACGGCGCCGAGGAACGTCACGAGAACGGCAGCGAACAGAGGCGTGAAGAGGCGGGTGAGCACGGGCGCCATGTTCTCGATCACGCTCTGCTTCGCTTCGACAAGCCACGCTGCGACCACGACCGCCCCGGCCGCTCCGCAAGGGAGCAGCCATGACCCGATGAACGGCTCAGCGTCGATCCCGATGCTCTCGAACATGGCCACCATGAACGCGGTGAGAACGCCCCCGCCGAGGGCGATCAGCACGTAGTAGATGAGCAACTCCCCCGAGAAGCGGATGAAGTCCATCCGGCCCTCGACTTGGTCCCAGCGACCGCCCGTGTAGGCGACGCCCACGACCAGCCACAGCGCGATCGGCAGGTGGAGTGCCGTAAGCGCCTCGGTGGAGCTCTCCGCATCGAACGGATAGACGTTGGCGAACACGGCTGCAGCGACGAACGCGACCGCCAGCCAACGGACCGTCGAGAGGCTCACTCGACGTTTCCAGACGAAGTAGCCGGTGAGCAGCGGCAGGACGAAGAAGCTCAGGTTGCGGGCGTAGAAATCGGCGTCCTCGTCCATGTCCATTCCGAAGAGCGCCGGCACCTTGACCGCCAAGGCCGCCGCGACTGCCAGGCAGAACGCGACGATGGCGTCGGTTCGGGCTGCTTCCTGAGATGCCCCCGTGTCCGCGGGTGACACCACGAGTTGCTTCCAGAGGCGGTCCGAGTGCTCGCGCGCGAACTCCCGTGAGAGCGCGTCGAGGTCGCCCATGCGCTTCACCGCGACGAGGAACGCCTCGTCGGTCGTGAGCCCGGCGTCGACCAGCATCGCGACCTGCTCGCGCAGGTGATCCTCCAACTCCGCGACGTCGACGGACTGGATCGCCTGCCGGCGGCGGAGGTAGCTCCGCCACTGGTCGATCTGCTCCTCGAGTGCTGCCGCGTGGCCTGGATCCGGGATCGTCATGCTCCCTGCGGCATTGGCACGCCTGCTGGCGGGTGACTTGCCGCGAAAGGCAGGACGAGCGCGCGCCAGATGATCCGCAGCGTCGCGTCCACAGCTTGCCATTGCTCGCGCTCCTCGGCGAGCTGTGCCCGGCCCTGGGGGGTGATCGCGTAGTACTTGCGGCGCCGGCCGCTCTCCGCGACTTCCCACCGCGCCTCGACGTGGCCGAGCCGCTCCAGCCGATGGAGAACGGGATAGAGCATCCCGTCCGTCCACTCCATGCGCCCCTCGGAGAGCTCCCGAACGCGCTGGAGGATCGCGTAGCCGTAGCTGTCCTCCTCGGCCAGGATTGCCAGGACAACTGGGGTCGAGGAAGCGGCTATCAAGTCCTTGTTGATCTCCATGACTTCATCCGTTCGCTGCGTCGATGACCTGAACGCGAGAGTACGTAGCAGCACTATACATAGCAGCATTATGCATACTGCGGTCGGCAACTTCCGGCACTGTCGCGCGTCAGAAGCCGTGTGAACGTCGGCGGCTGGTCGAGGGAGTCTGCTGTCTGACGACTCGCACTGGGGCGGCTCGAGCCTCAAGGGCGGGCTGATCGCAGTTCTCGGCACGGCTGCCGTGACCGCGAGCGTGATTGGGCTCTTTGCCTGGAGCCCGTGGGAGCAACCCACGGAGCTCGATTGGCTCGGCAGGTATGCGGCCTGGTCAGATGGGATAGGAGGATCGCTGGACGCGGGCGCCGACGTGTCGCGGGCCGCGTGCCAGTCGACGTACGACGACGAGGTCGGGGATCCTCCGAACGAACGCCTCGAACCGGCGTCGGCCGCAGCACGGCGCGGCTGCGCGGCACTGTCTCGCGCCGGCTGGCGGAACGCCGAATGGGACGTCGTGAGGGCGCTACTGGTCGCGCACGGCGATCGGCTGCCGCCGCGTCCGCGGCCCGACCTCTCCGAGATCGCGAGCTCGAGCGTCGGGGTGCGGCCAGAGGTCTACTGCTGGCAGCCGGAGGCCTGGGCGTCGTTCTCCCCGCAGTACGCGCTTGTGCGCAGCGGCGAGGAGGTCTCCTTGAAAGGTATCGCCGACACGGCGAGCAACCGCATCGATCTCGACCCTGGGGTGTGCGCGGCGCTCGACGGCTACCTGCGACGGATCCGGCCTACCGCGCTGAGCTACGGGAACTTCGAGCTTGCGGAAGCCCTAGCCGTGCTGACCCACCAGGCCGAGCACGTGAAGGCGCCCACCACGTCCGAGGCCGACGTCGAGTGCTATGCCGTTCAGCACGTGCGCCCGCTCGTCCAGGCAGCGGGTTGGGGATCGGGCTTCGCGACCGAGATCGCGCTCCATGCCTGGGAGCTTTCGCACACGCAGCTGCCGGCGCGGTTTCGCACCCCTGCGTGCCGCAACGGGGGACCGCTCGACCGGAACCCGACCTCGAACGCCTGGCCCTAGGGGCGCGTCCGGAAGAGTCGCTTCTCCGTCGCGAGCTCCTGTGCCCACTCGATACGGGTCGCGCCTCCGAAGCGCAGGTAGGCGTGGAGCGCGTCGCGCATCGCGTCGACGAAGCCCTCGGTGCGGCGCGGCTCGAAGCCGTCCTCCCACCACAGACCGAGCACCTCCACCCGGCTGCCCGCGCGGTCGATGCGCGGCTCGATCCGGCCGACGAGGCGGTCGCCGAACAGCATCGGCAGCACGTACCAGCCCCAGCGCCGCTTGGCCGGCGGCGTGAAGAGCTCCCACACGTAGTCGAAGGCGAAGAGCGAGCCGAGGAACGCGCGGTCCCAGACCAGCGGATCGAACGGGGGGAGAAACGCGACCGAGGCAGGCGACTCCGGAGGCGCTTCGAGTAGCGCGACCTCCTCCGCGAGAGCGAAGCGCTTTCCACGCACCCCTTCGATCTCGACCGGCACGAGATCGCCCTCGGCGATCAGCTGCTCACGCAGCGACGTCCTTCCCGGATAGCCCGGCACTCGCGGATCCGGCTTCGCGGGGCCGATCCCGGCGAAGACGTCTCCGCCGCCGCCGACACCGAGGAGGCCGTGCGCGCGGTAGCGCGAGAGGAGCTTGTGCCGAAGCTGCTCCTCGAGCGGGACGCTGCGCGAGACGAGGTCGGCCGGCAGGAGGCGCTCGAGGAGGTCGTAGTACCGGCGGTTGCCCTCGCGCCGCGCGAGACCGAGCACGCCGGTAACGGTGCACGCCTCGAGCACGGCGCGCACCGTGTTCGTCGGGATTCCGAACCAGTCGGTCGTCGCCCCGCGTTCGCGCTCGAAGTCGAGCGCAGACAGAGCTCCCTCGGCGCGGATGCGCCCGAGCACCTGCGCGGCCACGTCCGCGTTCTCCTCGAGAACGCGCGCGGCGTGACGGCTCCACGTCCCGCGGAACCACGGATAGTCCGCCGCCGGGACGAGCGAGAGACCTTTGTTGTGCGCCTCGAAGATCTCGCGGCGCTCGTAGAGGAGGTCGCACCAGCCGGGGTCGTAATCGGCCACGCGCGCGTGCAGGACGAGGTCGTGGGTGCGACCGGCAACCGCCAGGGGATCGAACTGGATGGAGCCGAGTCGACGGAAGACCTCGAGCACCGCGTCGATTCCCCCCTCGAGCGAACGCGCCGGCGCGAGCGCGTGGCGTGCGACGAGAAAGCGCCGTGCGGCCTCGGCCGTGACTCTCACGCAAGAGACGCTAGCCGGCGGGGGCCAGTCGAAAGGACGTCGCGCTCAGGGTGGCTCGGGCTTCGCCATTCTCCGAGCGACGCGTCGAACAGCCCGCTCTCCGCCTGATACGGCACTCTTGATCGAGTGGCCGTGCTTCGCATCCTCGCCATGCCACTTGCGCTCGTGGCTCTCCACGGCTACGAGTCGTCGGTCAAGCCGCTTCCGGAGCCACTCGAGCGCAACCTCGACGGCCGGTTCTGGCAGCCAGGCTGCCCGGTAGCGCTTTCGGATCTCCGTCTTCTGACCGTCACGCACTGGGGCTTCGACGGGCAAGAGCACACTGGGCAGCTCGTCGTGAACCGCGATTCGGCGCGCAAGCTCGCGACGGTGTTCAAGAAGCTGCATGCGCTCGAGTTCCCGATCCGTCACCTGCGGCTCGCCGACATGTACGGCCCGAGGCGCGCGCGCCCGGCGGACGGAGACATCTCGGGCGCCTTCCACTGCCGACGCGCCGTTCCGTCCCCGTGCGGCGGCGGCAGCGGAAACTGGTCGAACCACGCGTACGGGCACGCGATCGACCTCAATCCGAACGAGAACCCGTACGTCGGGTGCGGCGCGGTATACGACCCGAGGAGCCGTCCGTACGTCGATCGCTCACGCCTGCGCAAGGGGATGGTCACGCCTGCGGTCGTGCGCGCCTTCGCGTCGATCGGGTGGGGCTGGGGAGGCGCCTGGGCCGGGGACACGAAGGACTACATGCACTTCTCGACGACGGGGCACTGACTCTTCGCGAATCAGCGGCCGTCGAGACGGATCGTCCACGCGTCGATCGACGCAATCCGAAGGTGCGACTCGCTCCACGGATCCCGCGCGAGTCGCGCGCGAATCGCGTCCTCCGACGTCGCTTCGATCACGTGCACGACGCGGTGCTCGTCGGCGAGTGGCCCGCCGAGGATCACGAATCCGTCCTCGACCAACCCGTCCATGAATGCCGCATGAGCGCTCCAGCCGCTCTGTTCCTCGAGTGGTCGTGCCGGATCCCACTTCGGCCCGGAGCGATGAAGAACGACATGGAACGTCGCCATCGCGGACTATGGCCAGAGGGGTGCCTGCGCGCCGAGCCGCTCGAGCGCCGCCCAGTCCTCGCGCACGGGCGCGAAGACGTCCAGCACGACCGCGCCAGCGGGGCCGGTGTGCACCTCGTGCGGGACGTTGGGTGGGATGCGCCAGGTGCCGCCGGTTACGAGGTCGCGTGTCTCGTCGTCGATGCGGAACGACACGGATCCGCGAAGCACCATCCCGAGCTGCTCGTTGTCGTGGCTGTGCTCGGGAACGACGCACAAGGGCTCGAGCTCGACGACTGCAAAGCTGCAGCGCTCGCCCTCGACCGCGCGTGCAACGACGCAGTCCCAGACGCGGAACGGCTCCAGCGCGGCAAGATCTCCGAGCGAACCCACGACCCCGAGGCTAGCGGGCGCGCGGGCGTCACGGCGCAGCGACCGGCGGCCGCTGAGCTGCCGTAGTGTCCGGCCGTGGAAGCCCTCGTCCCGAAGCCTCCGTCCGGAAGGACGTTTTGCGTCGCGTATCGCATCCGTCTCTCCGACACGGATGCGACGGGACGTCTTCGCCTCGACGCGGTCGCCCGCTATCTCCAGGACGCCGCGATCGACGACGCCTCCGAGACGGGCTGGGGTGCTCCCGAGCATCTGTGGGTGCTCCGGGCCGTGCGGCTCGACGTGCTCGTGCCGTTCCTCGACGACGGTGTCGTCGACATCGTGACCTGGGGTAGCAGCTTCTCGTCGCTCGCAGCGGGACGTCGCTGGTCGCTCGTCGGTGATGCCGGTGGGGCGACCGAGGTCGACAGCACGTGGGTGCACCTCGGCCCAGACGGGCGCCCAGCCCGTATCGGCACGGGGTTCGAGGCGTACGCCGAAGCGGCGCAGGGCCGCGCGACGTCGACGAAGCTCACGCTGTCGGCCCCCGAGGACGGGACGCGCGTCGAATGGCCCCTGCGCACGACCGACGTGGATCGCATGGGGCACGTCAACAACGCTGCCTACTGGGCGGCGGTCGAGCAGCGGCTCGCCGAGTACGAGCCCGACCTTCGCCGTCCGCATCGCGCCCGGCTCGAGTATCGGCACCCGATCGACCTCGGCGATGACGTCGAGCTCGTCGAGGACAGGCACGAGCGCGAATATCACGCGGCATTCCGAGTGCGCGACACCGTGAAGGCGGTCGTCTCGGTCGAGCCGCTCGGCTCTTAGTCGGCTCTCAGGCACCCGTCGCTACTCTCGACACGTGGACGAGAGGCGCATCTCGCGTCGCGCATCGCTGGCGTCGCTCGGCGGGCTCATCGCCGGCGCCGCAGGCGTCGCCGGCTGGAGAGGCGCCGAAAGCGCAGGGGCAGGCCCCGCGGGCGTTGCGTCGGGCGTTGTCACGTGCGTTCTCGCACCCGAGCAGACGGAGGGCCCGTACTACGTCGACGATGCGGCCGTGCGGCGCAACGTCACGGAAGGCCGGCCCGGCGTCGCGCTCACGCTGCGCCTTGGTGTCGTCGACGCGTCGACGTGCAAGCCCGTGAAGAACGCGGCGGTCGAGATCTGGCACTGCGACGCTGCCGGTACCTACTCGGCCACCGGAGCCGGGGCGGACGAGCGCTTCCTCCGCGGTGTCCAGCGCACGGACGCGAAGGGTCTCGCCATATTCAGGACCGTCTACCCGGGCTGGTACCCGGGCCGCACCGTGCACATTCACACGATGGTGCACATCGGCGGGAACGTCGTGCACACGGGACAGCTCTACTTCCCGGACGCCGTGACGGACGCCGTCTACAAGCGGAGCCCGTACAACCGCCGTCCGAACCGCACTCCGCGCAACTCCGGCGACAGCATCTATCGCAGCGGGGGAAAGCGCTCGACGCTGAAGCTCGTGAGGAGGGGTACGTCCTACACGGGCTCAATCTCGATGGGCGTCCAGCGCTCGTAGTGGTTCCCCTCGACGCGCTTCACGCTCCGTTTACCCAAACTGGGGGTGCGCGTGCTTTCGTATGAACCTTCGAGCCGCGAGAGAAGGGACGCCGCATGACCGAGAAGTCCGACCAGTTGCAGCCAACGCCAGTCGAGGCCCAGGAGCAGCTCGAGCAGGCGCTCTTCGAGATCCGCCGGATCATCGCGGGCCAGGATGCGATGCTCGAGCGGGTGCTCGTGTGCCTCCTCGCTCAGGGGCATCTCCTCATCGAGGGCGTGCCCGGACTGGCGAAGACCCTGACGATCAAGACGACGGCCGGCGTGCTCGGCGGCTCGTTCGCTCGTGTGCAGTTCACGCCCGACCTCGTGCCGTCGGATCTCGTCGGAACGCGGATCTACCGCCCACAGGAGGGCACGTTCGACACCGAGCTCGGCCCCGTCTTCTGCAACTTCCTCCTGGCCGACGAGATCAACCGCGCGCCGGCTAAGGTGCAGTCCGCGCTGCTCGAGGTCATGCAGGAGCGCCAGGTGACGATCGGCCACGAGACGCATCTCGTGCCCTCGCCGTTCCTCGTCATGGCCACGCAGAACCCGATCGAGTCAGAGGGGACGTACCCGCTGCCCGAGGCTCAGATCGACCGCTTCCTCCTGAAGGTGCTGATCGGATACCCGCAGCACGACGAGGAGCTGACCGTCGTTCAGCGCCAGCTCGTCGAACACCCGGAGCTCAAGCAGGTGCTCTCGCTCGAGGCTCTCGCAGCGCTCCAGCGTGCGGTGTTCGACATCTACGTCGACCCGTCGCTCGTGAGCTACGCGGTCGACATCGCCACGGCGACCCGCGATCCTCAGGCGCACGGGCTTCCCGACCTCGCGCAGTACATCTCGTACGGCGCGAGCCCGCGCGGCCCGATCAGCCTCGTTCAGGGTGCTCGCGCACTCGCCCTGGTGCGCGGCCGCGAGTACGCCGTCGTCGAAGACCTGCAGGCGCTCGCCCGCGACGCGTTGCGACATCGGCTCGTCCTGTCGTACCAGGCGCTCGCGGAGGAGGTGACTCCGGACTCGATCCTCGACCAGGTGCTCGCCACGGTGCCGACGCCGCAGCTCGACCTCGCGCGCGTCAGCGCGGCGTAGCAACGATGGCGAACGCCGGCGCGCTTCTCGTACGACCGACACCGGCCCGTCCGGGCCCCGGCCCCATGGCCGAGGGCCTCCTCAAGGCGCTCGACGTCTCGATCGGGCGTCGGGTCGAGGGTCTCCTCGCCGGCGACTTCCGCTCGAACCTCTTGGGCACGGGCTCCGAGCTCGCGATGATGCGTCCGTACGTCGCAGGCGACGATGTGCGCCGGATCGACTGGAACGTGACGGCGCGAACCGGCGAGCCGCACGTCCGGGTCGACCTCGCAGAGCGCGTGCTCGTGACGTGGCTCGTTCTCGACACGTCCGTATCCATGCAGTTCGGTACCGCGGAACGGCGCAAGACGGACGTCGCCGAAGGAGTCGCCGTGGCCATCGGCCACCTCGCGACCCGGCGAGGGAACCGCCTCGGCGTGGTCGCGTTCGGCGGGGAGGAGGCGTACGCGATCCCGCCGCGCCAGGGCCGCGTGGGGCTCGTCGGCCTGCTTGCGGCGCTCCGGAGCGAGCCGCCGCCCGCCGGGCCTGGTGCGAGCACGCTGGCCGGCGCGCTCGCACGCGCGGGCGCGCTCGCGCGGCAGCGCTCCTTGGTCGTGGTCGTCTCCGACTTTCGTGGCGGAGCGGAGTGGCGACGACCGCTGCTCGAGCTCGCCGGGCACCATGACGTGATCGCCGTCGAGATCCGGGATCCGCGCGAGCAGGAGCTGACGAACGTGGGGCTCCTCTACCTCGTGGATCCCGAGACCGGACGCCAGCTGCGGGTCGACACGCGCAGCCGTCGCCTGCGGGAGCGATTCGCGGTCGCTGCCGCAGCCGAGCGAATCGAGGTCGCTCGCTCGTTCACGTCCGTCGGCGTCCGACACGTCGTCCTGTCCACGTCCGGCGACTGGCTGCGCCCGCTCGTGGCGTTCCTGCGGCGGAGTCGCGGATGAGCTTCACCTGGCCGCTCGCGCTCGTCGCCCTTGCAGCGATTCCCGTCCTCGTCGCGCTGTACATCGACCGGGACCGCCGGCGCGTGGCATCGCAGGCGGCGTTCGGCAACCCCGACCTCCTCCCCAACGTGGTCGACCGCGAGCCCGGTCGTCTTCGCTATCTGGCCCCCCTGATCATGCTCTTCGCACTCGCCTTCCTGATCGTGGGCGTCGCGCGCCCGCATGCGACGGTGAGCGTGCCGCGCGAGGAGGCGACGGTGATCCTCGCGATGGATGTCTCGCGATCCATGAAGGCGACCGATGTCGAGCCGACCCGACTGGACGCGGCCCGTACCGCGGCGAAGACCTTCCTCGACGAGATTCCGGAGAAGTTCCGCGTGGGGGTCGTGTCGTTCGCGACCCGCGCCGTCGTCGGGGTCGCACCGACCGAGGATCGCGAGCTCGTCACGACTGCCCTCGACACGCTCGCGCCGGGTGAGGGGACCGCGATCGGCGATGCGGTTGCGCTCTCGCTCGTCGTCGGGCAGCCACAGGAAGAAGGTGCTGAGATTCCTCCGCGTGCCATCGTGCTCCTCTCCGACGGCGCACGCGACGGCGGTCAGGTCGAGCCCGCAGAGGCGGCGGCCAAGGCGAAGCAGCAGGGCGTCCCCGTGTACACGGTGCTCGTCGGCACTCCCGACGGTGTCGTCGAGGAAGAGCTGACGGGTGGTTACCGCAGAATCATCCGGGTGCCCCCGAATCCCGAGACGCTCGAGCAGGTCGCCGCCACGTCCGGCGGCGCCTACTTCGCGGCACCCGACGCCCAGGGACTGAGCAAGGTGTACGAGGACCTCGGGTCCCGGCTCGGCTCCCGCGAGCAGGATCGCGAGATCACCGACGTCTTCGCGGCGATCGCGGGCGCCCTTCTCCTCGCCGGCGCGACGGTCTCCGCCGTACTGTTCCGGAGGGTTCCGTGAAGGCCGTGCGAACGATGTGGGCGCTCGCCGTCATGGGAGCTGCCCTCGCAGTCGCCGCGCCGGCAGGAGGCGCGAACGAGTGCGAAGGACTGATGGTGTGCGTTCCCGTTGCCGGGCCGTGGGTCGTCGTTCCTGCGTCGGCCTCGATCCCGAGGCAGCGCGTCGAGTACCAGCTCACGTGCCCGCGCGCCCACGTCGTCGGCGGTCTCGACGCACGGCTGAGCGTTCGAGCCATCGACGTGGGCTTCATCGGAACCCTCGGGAGCCCCGTGAATCCGGGAATCACGACCTCGCGCTCGGTGGTGTTCCTCGGAACGTACGCCGGCCGCTCGGCCGCCGCTGCGACCTTCCGGCCGTTCATCGGCTGCATACCGTCGGCCGGTGGCGGTTCCCGCGTCCCTACCTCCGTCTCCCAGCTCCGCCCCGGTAGGCCGGTCACGCGCCGTGTGAAGACCGTCCGCGTCCGCCCGGGTGCGCTGACCGTCACCCAGCGCTGTGCCGCACGCGAGCGTCTCCTCGGCGGATCGCACGCGTTCGGATTCGAGACGCGCACGCCGCCCAGTGCGAGCCTCGTCGGGGGTGTTTCGGGCTCTCAGGAGCTCAGGGGCGAGAGTGTCGTCGTCCGCGTGCGCGGCGATGCCGAGCTCGCCGGGGTGCGTGCGGTCGTCCAGGTGCACGCGTTGTGCTCGAGGAGCTCATGAGCACCGCTCACCTTCGGTTCGCGGTCGCGGGGGAAACCGTGTTTCCCCCGCGTGCCCCCTTCTTCCTGAGAACGTGGGGAACCTCCCGGTTCCCCACACCCCTCCACGCTCATCGACTGGCCAGTCGATGAGCTTCCAGAGCCCCTGGATGCTGCTCGGCCTGCTCGTCGTCGCGGCCTTCGTCGCGCTCTGGCTGTGGCTGGAGCGTCGGCGCGCACGCTACGCCGTCCGCTTCACGAACCTCGATGTGCTCGCGACGGTCGTGTCCGGGCGCTCTTGGGTGCGATTCGTCCCCGCTGCGATTCTGGTGCTCGGCCTGGGTGCCCTCGTCATCGGCCTCGCCCGCCCGCACGTCGAGCGCACGCTCCTGCGTGAGAAGGCGACCGTGATCCTCGTCGTCGACACGTCGCGCTCGATGCAGGCGAAGGACGTGGCGCCCACGCGGCTCGGTGCGGCTCAGGAAGCGCTTCGCTCGTTCATCGACGACGCACCGGACGACCTGAGGATCGGGCTCGTCGTCTTCGCGGGGGAGGCGCAGGTCGCGACGCCGCCGACCGACGATCACGAGCTCGTGGAGGCGGCGATCACGGACATCGACGAGTTCCTCGTGTTCGGTGGCACTGCGATCGGCGACGCACTCCAGACCGCCGTTCTGCTCGGCAGGCAGGTGACGGATCTCGTTCCCGAAGAGGAAGCCACTGCCGCACCCGCGCCGTCGAACACGACGAGATCGCTCGCGCAGGCCACGGACTCCGCGGAGGACGAGGAGCAGAGCCCGGTGTCGATCCTGTTCCTCTCCGACGGTGCTCAGACGCGCGGCGTACTCCAGCCGCTCGAAGGCGCTGCGCTGGCGAAGGAGGCGCGCTTCCCCGTCTACACGATCGCTCTCGGAACCCCGGGTGGTGTCATCGAGCGCGGGCCGTTCGGGGGAACGACGCAGGACGCGGGTCAGATCATCCCGGTTCCTCCCGATCCCGAGACGCTCCGCGCAATCGCCGAGGTGACCGGCGGCGAGTTCTCGGAGGCCCGCACTGCGGACGCGCTCAACAAAGCGTACGACAACCTCGGATCGCGACTGGGGCGCGAGCCAGGTGAGAGTGAGATCACCTGGCTCTTCCTCGCGATCGCGGGCGCCCTCCTGCTCGTCGCGGGTGCCGCCGCCGCGTTCGTCTCGCCACGCTTTCCGTAGCGGACGAGCTACGCCGCAACGATCGTGAACGGGAGGTCGGCGCGATCATCACGGCCTGCCGGATGCATCGTGACGATGAAGGACCCGCCTCCTCCGTTTCTCACGGTGGCGTAGGCGTCGTCGGAGACCGCGCTTGCGACTGCGCTTGCACCCGAGATGCCGACGAACCGCACCTCGAAGACGCCCGCCTCGACCCGGCGCACCTGCACCGCCTTCCCCTTGCAGTTGAACTTCCGAGAGAAGATGTTGCCGGCGCTCGTGAACCTGTCGGGGACGTTCGCGATGCCCTGGCTCGCGATGCCGGTGACGGTCGCGATTCCGCGAATGCTGCCGTCCGCGCAGCGCTGTTGGGCGACGGATGGGCCCTGGATCCGCTCTCCGACGGCAAACGCCGAGCCGCCGAGCGCGAAGAAGAGCGCGACGAGCGCGATCCCGGTTCCCGGAGTGATCGAGGGGCGTCGTGCGCGGTGCATGGTGTTCTCCTCCCGGCTTGGGTGACAGTTCCACGGTAGGTTCTCCCCGATGTCGGACGGCACGCCGACGGGCAGGCGGCGCCTGACGAAGCTGCACAAGCGGGTCCTGGGCGGGGCGGGCTCCATCGCCGTCGTCGTTGCCGTTTTCGTCTTCGTCCTCCCGCAGTTCGCGAACTACCGGGACGTGCTCGACGTCGTCCGCAGCCTGACCTGGCAGGACTGGAGCCTCCTCGCCGGCGCAGTCGTGCTCAACCTGGCGACGTTTCCGCCTCCGTGGATGGCGGCGCTCCCCGGGCTCGGCTTCCGGGAGGCGCTCGCGATGACGCAGGCGTCGACCGCTCTGTCCATCGTCTCGCCCGCGGGCGCGGCCGTCGGAATGGCTGCGTCGTACTCGATGCTCCGCTCGTGGAAGTACGACGCCGCGGCGGTGGCTCTCGCGGTCGCAATCGCCGGTATCTGGAACCAGCTCGTGAACCTCGCGTTCCCTGTCGTCGCGCTGGCGCTCCTGACGGCGCAGGATCAGGATCACCCGGCGCTCCGGACAGCCGCGCTCGTCGGCGTTGCCGTCCTCGTAGTCGCGATCACCGCGTTCGCGCTCGTTCTCTCGCGCGCCGAGTGGGCGTCGCGGATCGGCGACGGCGCCGCCCGGCTCGCGAGCCGCGTGCTGCGGATCGTGCGCCGGGGGCCGGTGCAGTGGGGTGGAGCGTCGTTTGCACGCTTCCGCTCGAGGGCGCTCGGGCTTCTGCGCCGCCGCTGGCACGTCATCACGGTTGCAACGCTCGCGGGGCACCTCACGGTGTTCGTGCTGCTGCTCGTGTGTCTCCGGGTCACCGGTGTGTCGGAGGCGGAGGTCACGGTCACTGAGGCGTTCGCGGCGTGGGCGCTCGTTCGGATACTCGGCGCGCTGCCGCTCACGCCGGCCGGCGTGGGCATCGTCGAGGTCGGGCTCACCAGCGCGCTTGTCGCATTCGGCGCCTCAAGCACGGAGGCCGTGGCCGCCACTCTTCTCTACCGTGCGCTGACGGTCCTTCCGACGCTCGCGCTCGGTCTGCTCGCGGCGGCCACCTGGCGCACGCACCACCCGGGGGAGACGATAGGCTCTCCGAGTGATCCCTGACGAGGGGCAGGATCACTGACTCGGGGGACGGCAACTCACCCGGTCAGGGGACGGATCCACGTTTGGTGTGGTGCACGGTGGGAACCGTGACGTTTGCGTCTGCGGTAGCACCGTCTCGCCTCCTCGCGTCCCTGTTCGTGGTCGCGTCGGTTCTCGCGTTCCTGCTCGTCGGCAGAGCCGACGGCGCCGGGCGTTCCGTGAACGCGTATCTCGCTCCGACCGGCGCGTGCCGCGCCGCCGACGATGCGTCGGCGCCGGCCGTCGACCAGGTGCGCGCCGTCGCGTGCCTCGTGAACTGGGCTCGCGCGCAGGATCGTCGCTCGCGCCTGGCGCCCCGCTCCGCCCTCCGGCGCGCCGCGGAGCTCAAAGGCCAGCGCGTTGCGTCATGCGGACAGTTCTCACACACGCCGTGCGGTTCGCAGGTCACCTCGGGCGTGAACGCATCGGGGTATCGGTACGCGACCTTCGGGGAGAACCTCTACGCGGGAACCTGGGGCCAGGTCTCCCCGCGCCACGTCGTCGATGCCTGGCTCCACTCTCCGCCACACCGGGCCAACATCCTAGGCGCCCGCTTCCGGCACGTCGGAGTTGCCCCGGTTCGCGCGAACGGCCTGCTCGGCTGGGCCGATGCCGTCGTGTGGACGGCGACGTTCGCGTCGCCGCGGTAGAGGACGCAGGACTCTCTCGTCCGACCGGGAATCTCGCGCCGTGCGCGAGGAGAGCCAGCTCGACGACATGCGCTCCGCGATCCGCGGCGACTTCGAGCGGCTGGCCGAACGTCGGGGCGAGCAGGCGCTGCTGCGGGTACCGGAGCCGGACCCGGAGGTATCCGAGGTCGAGCTCGAAGCGGCGCCGGACGAGACGCTTCCGAGACGCTCGTGGCTCGCGCGGTTCATCTCTTCCTGACCAAGAGGCTTGGTGTGAAATTCCCCCGCCCACGCCCTCATTCAAGAGCAGCTGTAGCTCCGGCTATAGCGTCAGCCGCACTTCCAGGAACCGGTGTATCGCGCCTTGCCGGTTACGCCACCGCCCTTGTGTCTAAAGAGAACGAACGTGCCGCGTCTGACGGAGCCATCCTGAACGTGAGCCGTACCCAGTACGGCGAAGGTGGAGTCGGGGGCAAGTCTCAGCACACCGTCCTCGATGTCGAGGACGGTGGGATCTCCCTTGAGCTCTCTCACGACGATGGACATGTACGGCAAGTCTGAGTTGACGGGCGTGCCGCCAAACCGCAACCGGCCAGCGTGCGGTCCGAAGTTGCACACGCTGTAGCGGATGACGTGCGACACCCCTCCCGGCGTCTTCACGACTGCCTTTCCTCTGAGGTTCCAGGGCATGTGGCTCTCCGAGGACAGCGTCCATGCGCCGAGCAACAGCGGCATCGCCGCGAGAACAACGACCGCACGAACGCGCAGCGCGCGAGTAGGCTCCACGGCGCCTAGCTACCGGACTCGCATCGAGACGACACCGCCGCCGTTCGTGCCCGCGTAGAGCGTCGTCCCCGTCGCGTCGAATGTGAGCACCTCGACGGAGAGCGTGGGCAGGCCTTTGCCGAACGGCTGCCAGGATGCCCCGCCGTCGGTCGAGCGCAGCACGCCGGCGCGGTCGGTCGCCGCGTACAGGGTCTGGCCGCGGCGAGGGTCGACGATGAAGTTGGCGCCGAGCACGCGGCGATCGGCGGGGAGGCGCCTCCAGTGCGCGCCGCCGTCCACCGTCTTCGCCAGGCCGTTGTCGGTGGGCGCGTACTTGGTGAGCGCGTACAGCGTCTTCGCGTCGGACGGGTCGACGACCAGGACGTCGACCTGTCTCGCGAAGGGCACGTCGAGCAGGGTCTCCCAGGACGCGCCGCCGTCAACGCTACGCGCGATGCCCCTGCCACCCCCGGCGGCGAGACCCCAGGCGTAGACGGTCGCCGGCCGGGCGTGGTCGACTGCGATCGTGAATGGCAGGAACCCGGACGCGGTTTGTTGCCACGTCGCGCCTCCGTCGGTGCTCCGCACCATGCCTGGCCCGCCGGTCGTGTCGGCGTAGGACATCAACACTGCATAGACCCTGCGCGGGTCGAGTGGGTCGAAGACGATCTCCCTCGCGTCGTCTGCCGCACCCCTTCGGGTCTTCGTCCAGGTGACGCCGCCGTCGCGAGACGCGACGATCCCGCCGAAACCGCCGACGAGCACGTGCCGGCTATCGTGTGGGTCGACGGCGATGGCCGACACGCCATCCGTACGGAGCCCCTTCCAGGAGCGGCCGCCGTCGTCGCTGCGGCTGAGCCCGTAGCCAGACCCGGCGTACAACGTCTCGGGGTCGCTCGGAGCTGTTGCGACCGCGTTGAGGGACGACGCGGCGATCCCCTTGTCGGCGCGCCTCCACGTTCGGCCTGCGTGTGTGGTTCTGACGACACCGAGACCGTCCTCCGCATACACCGTCGCGGGCTCCCGCGGATCGATCGCCAGCAGCCCGGTCAGGCCCACTCCGAAGGGCCGCCAGGTGCGCCCGCCATCGGACGTCCGGAAAGCGCCCTTCTTCCACGCCGAGACGTACGCCGTGCCGGGGCGCCTGGGGTCGACGATCACGGACCCGAGATTGCGTGCCGGCGGGAGTCCTGCCACGCGCCACGTGGCGCCGCCGTCACGCGTCACACGCAGCCCGCGCTCACCGACCGCCCAGACCGTCCCCGCGCGGGTCGGATCGACCGTGAGCGACCAGTTCCCGTCGAGCACGCGCTGCCACGTCGCGCCCCCGTCTGTGCTCCGCGCGATGGCGTCGAGACTCGATCCCCTGCGCCCGATCGTGGCGTACAAGATCCCCGGGCCAGCAGTATGTACACCGGCGCCCTGCCGCAGGAGGTGCCACGTTGCGCCGCCGTCCCGCGAGCGGTATAGGGCCGAACGATTGCTGGCATAGACAATCCTGCTGCTCGCCGGGTCGATCGCGATCGAGTACACCCACCCCTCCGCGCGGGTGTGCGGGAGCTTGCCCGCCGCCGGCGCAAGTCCCGACCGGCGCCAGGTGCGTCCGGCGTCGGTGCTCTTGAGCACGCCGTCGCCCGTGCCGGCGTAGAGGATCGAGCCACGGCGCGGGTCGACTACGAGCGCGTCGATCCTGGACGCGACGGGCCGCCCCGATCTCCAACTGCGACCGCCGTCCGTGCTCCGGAACACGCGCCCGGCGGCATGGAGGTAGAGCCCACCGGGCGTCGAGGGATCGAGGACGATGCCCGCCGGGAATCCCGGCGGCCCGGTGGCGACGCTCCAACGGCCGGGCTCGCGATCGAGGCCCGCCGCGGGCGCGGCGCCCCCGTCTGCCGAGCGCGTCGATCCGGCCCGGATCCCTTCGCCGCCCACGTACGCGGCGGAGCCGGCGGCGACCACGACCGCGAGCGCGAGCGCTCCGCCGCGTCGACGCCGTCTGCGCGCCCGCTGGCGGGCCTCCTCGATCAGGGCCTCGAGCTCGGCGACCCGCTCCTCGATCGTGCGCTCGTCCTCGATCTCGGGCGGACGAGGAGGGATGGTGACCGTCACGCTGGCACCCACAACATGACGCTATATTTACTAGCACCATGAGAGTTGTCAAGGTCGATCGAAACGCTCCGTCGCAGCTTTACGAGCAGGTCGCCGGCGAGATCCGGCGGGCGATCGCAGACGGCGAGGCGAAGCCCGGTGAGCGCCTTCCACCCGCGAAGGACCTTGCGGCCATCCTCGGCGTCAATACGAACACCGTGCTCCGTTCGCTACGCCTGCTCCGCGACGAAGGGCTGTTGGAGTTCCGGCGTGGGCGCGGCATCTCGGTCGCCGGCACGCCCGAGCGCGGCGCGATCATCACGCGGGCGAAGGAGCTCGTCGATTTCGCGCGCCATCAGGGATACCAGCTCGACGAGCTCGTCAAGATCATCGAAGACGTGGGCTGACCAGCTCGTCCAGCGACGGCGGCTATTCCGAGCGGCTCGACGCAGACTGGATCTTCGAGCGGTTCCCCGCCGCGCTCAGCTCGGCCGCGGCCGACGCGCCCTGACCAACGCGTCGATCGCGTCGCGCTCCTCGCCGTCGACGTCGCGAAGCACGCGCACCGCCTTCTCGATCTCGAGGCCGGCAAGCTCGTCGGCGATCTCGTCGGGTGTGTACAGGAGGCTGGCATCACTCGGCCCGCCGACGCCGTCCGTCAGGTTCGTGAGGTCGTGCCCGACGAGAACGAAGGTGCCTCCGTCCGCGAGCGCTGCGGCGGCCATCGCGAGCACCTGTCGTCGCGCAGCCGCCGGGACATGGAGGTAGAGGAGCACCACGAGTTCGAATGCGCCCGCCGCTGGCTCGTACGCGAGGAGATCGGAGCACACGAACTCGACGTGCGTCCGCTCGCGCCCGGCCCGCGCGCGGGCCTTTGCGATCGCCGCCTCGGAGAAGTCGACGCCGACGACGTCCCAGCCGAGGGCCGCGAGCCAGATCGCGTTCTGACCTTCGCCGCAGGCGAGATCCAGCGCGCGGCCGGGACGGAGGTCTTGGACTTCGCCGACGAGGAATCGGTTCGGCTTCACGGCCCAGAGATTCTCGACGGAGGCGTACCGGCGGTCCCAGTCCTCACGCTGCATGCGGCCTCATCCTTCCCGCGACGGTGTACGTCGCTGCGAGCGTGAGCGCGCAGAGAACGGCGCCGACGACATACGGCACCGCGTCGCCCGCGGAGTCCGCGAGCGCGCCCCCGGCCGACGGGCCGACAAGCTCGCCGAACGCCCACGCGGTGTTCATCACACCGAATGCCAGGCCCTGCGCCAGCCCGACGGTCTCCGCGCGATGCGATGTCAACGACATGCTCGGCGTGTAGAGGCTCCCGAAGCTGATTCCGGCGGCGCAGACGAGCAGCGCGATGATCGCCGCCTCGGAGCTTGCCGCGAGCGCGAGGGCGACCACCACCGATGCCGCGAGCGCCGCACGGATCGGCAGGAGCCGCCCCACGCGGTCGCTGTAGCGCCCCAGGAGGGGATTGAGTACGACCTCCACGAGGCCTGCTCCGAAGAAGACCGCGGCGATCGCGAACGTGCTCCAACCGGCGTCGTCCAGCGCGAGTGGGGTGAGCACGATGAGTAGGCCGAACAGCATCGCCGGAAGCATGTTCAGCCAGAGGCCTCCGAGGAATCGCTCGTCACGCAATGCGCGCCGGAGCCCGGCCAGAGACGCAGTCTCGCGCTCCGCGGAGCGGGCGATCGACGCCAGTCCCGCGAAGGCGAGTGTCACGAGGGCGATGGTCGTGAACGCCACGTCCACGCTGACCAGCTCGGCAACGCCACCGAACGCCGGACCGAGGACGGCGCCGAAGATCGCTGCGCCGAACGCCGTCCCGATCGCCTCGCCGCGCCGTTCGCGGGGGGCGGTGACGGAGATCCACGCGAGCGCTCCAGCCCAGGTCGCCGTGCTCGCTACTCCCTGGACGAACCGCGCACCACCGAGTGCGACAGCGCTGTCCGCCGCGGCGAACGCGAAGCTCGAGGCGGAGAGCAGGATCAGCCCTCCGATCACGGCGCGCTTCGGGCCGAACCGCGAGGCGGCGAGGCCACCCGGGATTCCCCCGAAGAGAGCACCCGCGCCGTATGCGCCGACGAGCAGACCCGCGCCGGCCTTGGAGAGGTCGTACTCGTCGGCGTACAGGGGTATCAGCGGCGTGAGTGCCGTGAACAGGAGCGCGTCGACGAAGATGATCGCGCTGACGAGGGCGAGGAGGCGTCGCACGATCGCGAGGATACGCGGGCAAAGAAAATGCACCGAGCCGGTTGCGTCCTCGTCCGACCTTCCGACTGACCACCGCCGAAGCGACAACCACTCGGAGAGCCATCAACCTCAGACACTCCGTTCTCGGTGCATCGGGGACTCTATGGACCGGATCGCTACCGGTCAAGCGCCGCCTCGACGAAATTCGGCGCAAATTGCGAGCAAGGCGCGCGGGCTCGAGGACGCCCTTTGGTTGCCGTGCCTCGGACGGGCGGTTCGTTCGCGGCCGTGCGGCCCGGGTGCGTGGCTTCGAGAGAGATGCCGCAGCCGGGAGCATCACGGCAACAAAAAATGCACCGAGCCGGTGGCGCCTTCGTCCGACCTTCCGACTGACCGCCGCCGAAGCGATTGCCTACCGGAGAGCCATCAACCTCTGGCGTTCCGTACTCGGTGCATGGCGCACACTAGGGCTCGCGCCGGGGCCCGTCAAGGCGGCGCTCCGCAACTTCTCGCAAATTGCGGTCTTTTCTTTTCGCACAGGGTCAAATTGCGCCTTCAGGCGTGTGATCCGAGTGTCAGGAGAGAAGAAAAATGGCCGGGCACGCAGGCCCGGCCGCAAAGATTCGCCGAGCCGGGAACGCTTTCGTCCACCTCCCCGACGAACCTTCCGCTTTCGCGTAGTGCTCCTCGGGGGGCTTCGTCCTACCGGCGCCCCGTGCTCGGCGCAGTCGGAATCTAGGAGATGGGACATGTCCTGACAAGGGGGTTCCGCGGCGAAATCTCTCGCAATTTGCGGGCAGGTCGACCAGAAATCCAAGTCCGGCCGCTCTGGTAGACATGGCGCGTGTCGCGGGACGTGATTCTCGCTCTCGATCAAGGAAGCTCGAGCACACGCTGCGTCGCGTACGACTGCCGGTTGCAGCAGCGTGCCTCGGCCGTCCGGTCCGTGGCGACCCTGCGCCCGTCGCCCGGCGTGGTCGAGCACGACCCCGATGCGTTGTTGTCCGGAGCCATCGACGCCATCCGCGAGGTCGTGGGCGGGCTCGACGGCAATGTCGCCTGCATCGGCATCGCCAACCAGATGGAGTCGTTCGTGCTCTGGGAGCGTGAGAGCGGGCGTCCGGCAAGTCCGGTGGTGAGCTGGCAAGACCGTCGCGCGTCCGACTTGTGCGCTGCGCTCGGCGCGTCCCCCGAAGGGGCCGCGCTCCCGGCGATCACCGGGCTGGCACTCGACACGACGTTCTCGGCTCCGAAGCTCGCGTGGCTCTTCGCCGCCGATGAGTCGCTCAGGGCACGTGCGGAGACGGGCGAGCTCCTGTTCGGCGACATCGCCTGCTGGCTGACCTGGCACCTCAGTGGAGGCGAGGCGCACGTCACCGAGCCGTCGAACGCCTGCCGTTCGCTGGTCGTCGACCTGGGAACGCTTCGCTGGGACTCTGGGCTCCTCGAGCTGTTCGACGTGCCCGCTGCGCTGCTGCCGGAGATCAGGCCGTCCGACGATCCCGGCGCCCGCACCTCGAGTGCGCTGCTGGGGTTCCAGGCACCCGTGGCGGCGATCCTCGGGGATCAGCCGGCCGCGCTGTACGGCCAGGGTTGCACGTCGCCGCGGATGGCCGTGCTCACGCTCGGGACGGGAGCATTCCTCTGGCTCAACGTCGGCTCCCGGCGGCCCGAGCCTCCGCCCGGAGTTCTGGCCACGGCGGCGTGGGACCTGCGGGCCGCCGGCCCGACATACGCATTCGAGGCCTTCTGCTCCAACGCCGGAAACGCGCTGGGCATGCTTCCCGCGTTGGGCTTCGCGGACCCCGATTCGGGTCGGGCACCCGACTGGTCTCTGCCACATCCGGTGGTCGTTCCCGCACCGGCGGGCCTCGGCACTCCGCACTGGCACGCGGTCGATCGCATCAGCGTGCTGGGAGCGAGTAGCACCACTACGGCCGCCGATCTCGCCCTCGCCGGCGTTGCGGGCGTCGCACATCAGATCGTCGATGCGATGGAGAGCGTCGACGCACGCGGCTCCGCAGACGTTCTCCGGGTCGGTGGTGGTCTCTCGGCCCACGAGGGACTGGTTCAGGCTGTCGCGGATCTCTCGGGCCTCGAGCTCGAGGTCTCCTCCGAGCCAGAGGCGACCGCCCGGGGCGCCGCTGCGCTGGCAGCCACTGCTGTGGGTGCGCTCGACGACGACGTCGCGCCACCGCCGATCGCGCGGAGAGTGACCCCACATCGCCTCGACGAGCAGGGACGGGCGCTCGAGCGATCCCGCTGGACAGACGCTCTGGAGGTCCACATGCGGTCGGAGCCGTGAGCGAAGGGGCGCTCGGCCCGCGCGAACGGGCGGAAGCGATCGGCAGGCTCGAGCGTGAGAGACTCGACGTTCTCGTCGTGGGAGGCGGGATAACGGGCGTCGGGATCGCGCTCGACGCGGCGTCGCGCGGCCTTTCCGTTGGACTGATCGAGGCGCACGATCTCGCCGTCGGCACCTCGAGTCGGTCGAGCAAGCTCATTCACGGCGGACTGCGCTATCTGGAGATGCTGGAGTTCAGGCTGGTGCGGGAGTCGCTGCGCGAGCGTCGTCTGCTTCGAACCCGAATCGCGCCCCACCTCGTCCGACCGGTGGAGTTCATGTTTCCGTTGAAGCACAGAGGGTGGGAGCGTCCGTACCTGGGCGCGGGCCTGCTTCTCTACGACGCGTGGGGCGGTGGCGATCTCCCACGCGCGCGACACATGTCGCGCCGTGCCGCGCTCGCGTCGGCTCCGGCGCTTCGATCGGACTCTCTGGTCGGCGCGGTGCGGTTCCACGACAGCCAGGAAGACGACGCGCTGTATGTCGTCTACGTGGCGCGTACGGCGGCCGCGCGGGGAGCGTCGATCGCGACCAGGGTTCCTGCGACGAGCTTCGTCCTGGACGAGGCCGGTCGGCTGACCGGCGTGCGGGCCGACGACACGGTCGCCGGACGCCCGCTCGAGATCCGTGCGCGACACACGATCCTGGCCGTCGGCGTTGCAACCGATCGGATGTTGGAGAGTGCAACGGGCCGGCGGCAGAGCGCGCTTCGGCCGTCGAAGGGCGTGCACCTCGTCGTCCCCCGCTCGTCGATCCCGATGCGGTGGGGTCTTTTCATGAGAACCGAGAAGAGCATCTTCCACGCCATCCCCTGGGGCCGTGATCACTGGCTCCTCGGCGACACCGATACCGAGTGGGACGGCGAGGTCGACACACCCGTCGCGAACCGCTCGGATGTCGAGTACGTGCTGGCGAAGGTGAACAGCGTGCTGCGACGGCCAGTGGCAGTGGAGGAGATCGTCGGGGTGTTCGCCGGATTGCGCCCTCTCGTCGCGTCCGAGGGAGCCGTCGACACCACGCGTCTCTCGCGCGTGCACCGGCTGTTCTCGCCGTTGCCCGGGCTGACCGCGATCGCCGGCGGGAAGTACACGACCTATCGCGTCATGGCGGCCGACGCGGTCGACCTCGCCGCGCGCGACCTCGGCCGGGCCGAACCCTCGGGGACAGCTCGGCTTCCCTTGCTGGGTGCCACACCGGGCCGAGACGACGGCGACACCCTTCACGCACGTCATGGCGCGTGCGCGGACGAGATCCACGCCATCGCTCGAGCTGACCCCTCGTTGGCGGATCCGATCCTCGGTGCGGTGCAGCACATCGCTGCGGAGGCGGTGCATGCGGTCACGCACCAGGGCGCGCTCGACCTCGACGACATCCTCTCGAGGCGCACTCGCGTCTCGATCGAGGCTGCCGATCGCGGCAGAGGCGCCGCCTCGACGATAGCGCCGCTCATTGCGCCCTATCTGGGATGGACGAAGGCACGGGCCACGGAGGAGGTCGATCGCTATGTGCGACTTCGCGACGCTGAGGCGGCCGCGGAGGCAGCCCCGGACGACGCCGCGGCCCGAGCCGCGTACCGAGCCGTAATGGAGCGTTAGGCCCGCGCGCCGGGCCCGTACGAGAGGTCGAGCAGTCGCCCCTGCGCAAACCGTTCCGGCCGCAGTAGGCTGACGTCGATCGGCGACGTTCGGCCAGTGACTTCCGCGGCCACGACCTCGCCGACGGCCGGTGAGAGCTTGAACCCGTGGCCACTCCAGCCCACCGCGAGGTAGACGCCGTCGATCCCAGGGCAGGGGCCGATGATCGGATTCCAGTCCGGGGTGGCGTCGTATGGCCCGGCGAAGCCGCGGACGAGCTCGAAGTCGGCCAGACGCGGATATCGCGTCCGCAGGCCGTCGCGGACAACCTCCTCGTACCCGGCCGAGAGCCCATGGTCGCAATCGTCCGCACGCGCGAGCGACTCCTCGCCCGCGTACGCGACCGCACAGAACTGACGTCCTCGATCGGGACGGACGACGACGTTCGTCACCGCGTCCGAGCACACCGCGGACGGCAGCGCGCGGCCAGGCCCCGTCCGGCCCACGAGCACCTGCAGACGGCGAAGCTCGATGGGCTGCGCGACGCCCAGCGGTCGCAGCAGGTCGTTGGCCCATGCACCCGTCGCGAGGACGATCTGACCCGTCGGAACGAAGCCCTCCGCGGTCTCGAGGCCGACGGCGCGGCCCGCGTCCACGCGAATCGCCGTCACCGACCTGCCGAGCTGGTGTCGGAGACCTCGGCTTGTCGCTGCCGCGAACCAGCCGAGGCACATCTTCTGCGCGTCGGCGAAGCCGCCGTCCGGTTCATAGGCTGCCCCGGCGACGCCTTCGAGTGAGAGCTCGGGCTCCACGTCCGCGACCTCGCGAGGCCCGAGGAAGTGCGTGTCCAGGCCGAGTCGTTGCAGCATCGCGATGTTGCCCCGGCACGCGTCGGCGAGCTCGTGCGGCACCGTGAGCAGGTAGCCGCAGCGCACGTAGCCGGCGTCCGCGACTCCGACCTCGTCGTGCCAGTGCATGATCGTCCGCGTCCCCGCCATGGCGAGTCGCGCCGTCACCTCGTTGGAGTAATGGCGGCGCACCATCGAGAACGAGCGGCCGGAGTCGCCGGCACCCGGCATGCCGCGATCGAACAACGCGACGGTCCGCGCTCCGTCGCGGCACAGAGCGTGCGCGGTCGCCAGCCCGACCAGGCCAGCTCCGATGACCGCTGTATCGACGGAGGCGCCCATAGAGGCACCGTAACAGCGCGAGAACTCTCCACTCCTTTTCACAATTGGTTTATATTTGGTCTGTTATTCGGTATACTCAAACGTGGTCAATGTACGACTACGGGTTCTTCTCATACGAGTCGAAAGACGACTTCCTCGATCGCTCGAGGGAGTACTGGAACCCTGACAAGACCGACTTCTGGCAGGACGCGGGCGTTGATCTCGTCATCGACCGGCGCGAGGGCTACTTCTTCTGGGACATGGCGGGGCGGCGGCTGGTCGACCTGCACCTGAACGGCGGCACGTACAACCTCGGCCACCGCAATCCGGAGCTCATCGCGACGCTCGAGCAGGCGATGCAGCGCTTCGACATCGGCAATCACCACTTTCCGGCGCTGGCGCGAACGGCTCTCGCCGAGGCCCTGGTCAAGTCCTGCCCTCCCAACATGCGGCGCGTGATCTATGGCGCGGGCGGAGGCGAGGCGACGGACATCGCGATCAAGACGGCGCGTCACACGCGGCAGCGGCGCAAGATCGTCTCGATCCTGAAGGGCTACCACGGCCACACCGGGCTCGCGGTGGCCAGCGGCGACGATCGCTTCTCGCGGCTCTTTCTGTCCGACCGGCCGGACGAGTTCACCCACGTGCCCTTCAACGACCTCGGGCAGATGGAGGATGCGCTGCGCGGCGAGGACTGTGCGGCGGTTCTGATCGAGACGATCCCGGCGACGTACGGGTTCCCGCTGCCCGAGCCCGGCTACCTGCAGGGCGTGAAGCAGCTCTGCGAGCGCTACGGCGCGCTCTACATCGCCGATGAGGTGCAGACCGGGCTTATGCGAACCGGCGAGATGTGGGGCATCGCCAAGGCCGGGGTCGAGCCCGACATCATGGTCATCGGCAAGGGCATCACGGGAGGCATGTACCCGATCGCCTGCGTCGTCGTCTCCGACGAGTGCTCGGCCTGGCTCGAGCAGGACGGGTTCGGCCACATCTCCACGGGTGGGGGCGCCGAGCTGGGCTGCATCGTCGGGCTGAAGGTCCTCGAGATCTGCGAGCGGCCAGAGGTGCGCTCGATGGTGCACTACATCGCAGATCGCTTCGGTCGCGGTCTCCACGCGATCCAGGAGCTCTACCCGGACTGGTTCGTCGGGATCCGCCAGGACGGCGTCGTGATGGGCCTCGAGTTCGATCATCCCGAGGGCGCCAAGTCCGTCATGAAGCACCTCTACGAGAACGGCGTCTGGGCGATCTTCTCGACGCTCGATCCACGGGTTCTGCAGTTCAAGCCCGGCATTCTGCTCGGGCCCGAGCTCGTGGACGAGGTGCTCGATCGGACGGAAGCCGCGATTGGCCTTGCGCTCGGCGAGGTGCGTGGCGAGCGCTCACTGGCGGGTGTCCGATGAGAGACCTCGCGCCCGAGGCGGCGGGGGTCCCGCGCGCGCGGATGATGCTCCAGCGTGCGCACTGGGCGGCCACGCTGTTCGCCGAGTTCGATCTCGACCGCACGCGCCGAATCGTCGACGCCGTCGCCGACGAGGCGTACCGAAACGCCAAAAGGTATGCCGAGTGGGCCGTCGAGGAGACGGGCATGGGTGTGGCCGAGCACAAGCTGGTCAAGAACGAGGCCTGCTCGAAGGGCGTGGTGGACTGGTGGGGCGACAGCGACTTCGTCAGCGCCCGGGTCGATCCGGAGGCTCGCATCGTCGAGGTTCCGCGGCCCGCGGGAGTCGTGCTCGCACTGACTCCCTCGACAAACCCGATTGCGACCGTCTACTTCAAGGTCTTGCTCTCGCTGATGACCCGTAACGCCGTGGTCGTCAGCCCACACCCTCTTGCTCGAGAGGTGTCCACGGACGCCGTCGCTCGGCTCGCCCGGGCGGCCGTCGGAGCCGGCGCGCCCGACGGCTGCGTGCAAGTGGTCGAGGAGCCCACGATTCCGTTGATCGAAGCGCTGATGAGCGATTCGACGACCGACGTGATCGTCGCGACGGGTGGCACGGCCGTTGTTCGCGCGGCGTATCGCTCGGGCAATCCGGCCTGGGGTGTGGGCCCGGGCAACGTGCCGGCGCTCGTGGATCGGACGGCCGATCTCGCGGCGGCCGCGAAGAGACTGATGGACTCCAAGAGCTTCGACAACTCCGTCCTCTGCACTAACGAGTCGTGCGTCATCGTGGACGAGCGAGCTGCCGATACGCTCGAGAGGGAGTTCGGCCGCAATCGCGGCGTCGTGCTTTCGCCGGAGGATGTCACCGCGGTACGCGCGGCACTCTTCCCCGAGGGCCGCATGCGCCTCGAGCTGGTGGGCAAGGACGCCAAGACGTTGGCTCGAGAGGCGGGGATTCGCGTGCCCCCCGACACGCGCGTGCTCGTTGCGCCCTTCTCCCTGGTCGTTCCCGAGGAGCCACTCGCGCGCGAAAAGCTCTTTCCCGTGCTCGGGCTCGTGCGCGTTGCAGACGTGCCGCGCGGCATCGACGCCGCCCGAGCGGTGCTGCGCATCGGGGGCGCCGGACACTCCGCGGCAATCCACTCGAGGGATCCGCGAACCGTGCTGGCGTATGGATCCGCCGTGCAGGTCCTGCGCGTCTCGGTCAACGTCGGCGCGAGCACCGGTTCGGCTGGGATCGGCACGAACCTCGCTCCGACCATGACCATCGGCACCGGTTTCTTCGGCCGGTCGGCGCTCGGAGAGAACCTCGAGCCGCGGCACCTCGTCAACTTCACGCGCCTCGCCTATGCATCCGACTCCGCGGAACCGTTCGGCGACTTCGAAGGCTTGCAGCCCTGGAACTGCGTCCTGCGCGCAGAGCCGCTCCCGGCACCCGAGATGCCGGCCGAGGTCCAGCGTGCCCGTGAGGACATCCGGCGGGTCGTGCTCGAGGAGCTTCGAGAGCTGGTGCGCCACTGATGGCCGAGCTGAGGTCATTCATCTTCATCGACCAGCTCCAGCCACAGACGATGTGCTACCTGGGCACATGGATCCGTGGTCGGCTGCCGCGCGCGAACGCGGCGGCGCAGGTCATCGAGGTCGCACCGGGGCTCGACATCGAGCCCCTCACGGACATCGCTCTCAAGTCGACCGAGGTGCAAGCCGGGATCCTCGTGGTCGAGCGTCAGTTCGGCTATCTGGAATTCCACTCCCGCTCGACGGAGGCGGTGAGGTCGGCGGGCGCCGCGGTTCTCGACGCGCTCGGTGCGACGCCGCAGGATGCGATGCGGCCGCAGATACTCGCCTCCGAGCTGATCTCGCGGCTCGATCACCAGCACACGTTCCTGATCAACCGCAACAAGCTCGGGTCGATGGCGCTTCCCGGCGAGTCGCTGTTCGTTCTCGAGATGCAGCCGGCGTCGTACGCGATCCTCGCGACGAACGAGGCCGAGAAGGCCGCGCGGATAAAGGTCGTCGACTACCGGATGATCGGCGCCACGGGCCGCGTGTACCTCACGGGCGTGGAGGCAGATGTCCGCGCAGCCGCGGAGGCCGCGGTCGGCGCGCTTGGAGGCGCCGCGCTGGGAGAGGCGGCATGAGAAGCGGAGAGGACGAGGTGCGCGATGTCGTCAGGGAGGCGCTCGCGGAATTGCTCCCGGGTCTGCTCGACGAGGCGCTTGCCACTCCGCGTCCGAACGGGAACGGAAACGGGCATTCCGAGGTGGCGGACGGCGTGACCGAGGGGAACTCCGCGCCTCAGGTGCCGGCGCCTCCGGTCGCGACGGTTCACCGTCCGAGCGGCTGGCGTGAGCCGGAACCGCCCGAGCGCGTCGAGGGAGATCTCCCACTACCGCTTCCGGACGGTGTTGCCATAGAGCGCGTCGACATTCGAAGCGACGCCGAATTCCAGGCCTTCGTCGTCGCCCTCGCGCGTCGCCTCGAGAACCCGCGAACTCGAGCGGCGATCCTGTCCGGCGAGGTGCGGTTCCAGCTCGCCGGAGCAGCAGTCGCCCCCGGCGCGGGCGTGTCCGCCCCGCCGACGGTACGAATCGAGACAGGCGCGGTCACGGAACGCGCCGTGAGGGATGCCGCCAAAGCGGGAGCGCGGCTGGTGCTGTCACCTCGCGCGGTGCTCACGCCCATGGCGCGCGACCGCGCTCGGAGCCTTGGAGTCGAGATCCAGAAGGAGAAGCGATGCTGAGAGCCACGGTAACCGGCTCGATCTGGGCAACCAGGCGGGTCGAGAAGATCCCCAACGGAGCGTTCCTCGAAGTAGAGGTCGAGAACGGCGGCCGGTTGGTCGCATTCGATGTCCTCGGCAGCGGCGTCGGCGAGCTCGTGCTCGTCGCCACCGGATCTGTTGCATCGGGCTGGTTCGGCGATGAGCACCCGCCGATCGACGCCCTCATCATCGGCTCGATCGACGAGCCGGCAAACGACCCCGCTCGAGAGCGGGAGAGCTAGGAGAGAGAGATGGCAGACAACGCACTCGGCATGATCGAGACCAAGGGCTACGTGGCCGCGTTGGCCGCGGCGGACGCCATGGTCAAGGCTGCGAACGTGACGATCGTGGCGCGCGAAGAGGTCGGTGACGGCCTGGTTGCGGTCGTGATCCAGGGAGACGTCGGCGCAGTCAAGGCAGCGACGGAGGCCGGCGCCGAAACGGCGACCTCGGTTGGCGAGGTCGTCTCGGTCCACGTCATCCCGCGGCCGCACTCGGAGCTCGGGAAGCACTTCGCCAACATCGCGAGCTAGCACCACCGCATGCCTGCTCTGGACACGCCAGTTCAGCTGCGCGTGTATCTGCCGATCTCGAATCTGGGACGGCAGTTCGCCGCGTACCTCGGAACGCCGACGCGAGCCCGGGGGTATCCGCCGATCGAGGGCGACAACGCCCTTATCGTCGAGGTCGCTCCCGCGCTCGCGATCGAGCGGATCACAGACCTCGCGCTGCGCTCCGTGCCCGACATCGAGCCAGGGATCCTCTACGTGGAGCGGCAGTTCGGCGTGCTCGAGGTCCACCACGCCGATCAGGAGCTCGTCGACCGCGCCGGTGCGGCGATCCTCGAGGGGATCGGCGCCACCCCGACGGACGCGCTCCGTCCGAATATCCTCTACGCCGACGTGATCGAGGAGATCACAGACCAGCACGCGGTGATCATCAACCGCAACCGGGATGCGTCGATGGTGCTCCCCGGTGAGACGCTCCTCGTCTACGAGGTGACGCCCGCGCTCTTCGCTGCGGTGGCCGCGAACTCCGCCGAGCGAGTCGCCCCGGAGACGACCCTCGTGGCAGTGTCGATGATCGGGGCCGCGGGGCGCATCTACCTGAGTGGACAGACGGACGACGTCGAACGCGCGCGCGACGAGATCACACGGGTGCTCGAGTCGGTGGAGGGGCGTGAGCACTGATCGGGCGGCCCTCGACCGCCTGGCCGAACGTGCTCTCGACCGCTATCGCCTCGACCCGGACTCGACCGTCCGGCTGATCAACGTCTCGGAGAACTGGACGTACCGCATCGACGAGCCGTCCACGAGCCATACCTTTGCACTGCGCGTCCATCGGCCCGGATACCACACCGCAGCGGAGATTGAGTCCGAGCTGGACTGGATCGACGCGCTGAGCCGGGACGACGTGGTCGAGACCGCCCGTGTGGTTGCGTCCGCGGGCGGGCAGCGGGTGACGCAACTTATGACGCCCGAGCTCGGCGAACGGAACGCCGTCCTGTTCGAGTGGCTTTCGGGCGAGATGCCGGAGCCCGAGGGCGCGGAGCTGACGAGGGGGCTGCGCACGCTCGGCGCGGTGTCGGCGCGGATGCACGGCCACGCCCGGCACTGGCCGCGCCCGCCGTCGTTCCGGCGCTTCTCGTGGGACTACGACACGACCCTCGGCGCGTCTGGTCACTGGGGTCGCTGGCAGGACGGTCTCGGCATCGGCGCCGAGGAGCTCGACGTCCTCGGTCGGCTCGACGCCACGATTCACCGACGTCTCGAGGAGTACGGCCGGAACTCCGAGCGATTCGGCCTGGTGCACGCCGACATCCGCCTGGCCAACCTGCTGGTCGAAGGCTCCAGGGTTCGCGTGATCGACTTCGACGACTGCGGCTTCTCCTGGTTCATGTACGACTTCGCGACGACGGTGTCGTTCTTCGAGGACCACCCACAGTTGCCCGAGCTGAAGGCGGCGTGGGTCGAGGGCTACCGCTCCGTCGCCCCGCTCGAGGCAGCCGACGAGGACGAGCTGGACACGTTCGTGATGCTCCGGCGACTTCTGCTCGTCGCCTGGATCGGCTCGCACCATCAGTTCGCCACGGAGGCCGCCGAGCTCGGCGCAGGCTTCACCGAAGGCTCGTGCACACTCGCCGAGCAGTACCTGTCGACCCATTGAAAGGACGGCCAGGATGTTCACACCCATCGTCGGTCGCACGGTGCTCGTCACCGGAGGCACGAAGGGAATCGGAAAGGGCATCGCCGGGGTGTTCGCGAGCGCCGGCGCAAACGTCGTCGTCAACGGCCGCGACTCCGACGCCGGCGAGCTGGCCGTGCGTGACCTCTCCGGTCGGGGCGGCGACGTGGCCTACGTCGGCGGCGACGTCGCGAAGGCGGCGGACTGCGAGCAACTGGCCGAGCAGACAGCGGCGCGGTTCGGTGGGATCGACGTCGTCTGCGCGAACGCCGGCGTCTTCCCGGACGTAAAGCTGGCCGACATGACCGAGGAGGACATCGACTCGATCTTCGCGACGAACGTGAAGGGCTGCATGCTGACCGTCAAGGCCTGTCTGCCGTACCTGGAGCGGTCGGGGAGAGGTCGCGTCATCCTGACGAGCTCCATCACGGGCCCGCTCACCGGGTACCCCGGCTGGTCTCACTACGGCGCGACGAAGGCTGCGCAGCTCGGCTTCCTCCGCACGGCCTGCATCGAGCTCGCGCCGAAGGGCATCACGATCAACGCCGTCCTGCCGGGGAACGTGGCCACCGAGGGGCTCGACGAGCTCGGGGACGAGTACCTCTCGCAGATGACCGCGTCGATCCCACTGGCTCGCCTCGGCACGGTCGAAGAGATCGGTGCCGCCGCGCTGTTCTTCGCGACGGACGAGGCCGGCTACATCACCGGCCAGACCATCGTCGTGGACGGAGGCCAGACGCTTCCCGAGTCCCTGGCTGCGCTCCAGGCGGTTTAGGAGCCTGTCCGGAAAGTGAATCAGCGCGGTATACAGGCGTCAGGCGGCGCGATGCGGCGTCCTCGGTCGCCCCGATATGGCCTCATATCGGGGCTCCCTGCGTCCTTGCCTCGCACCACCTGCCGCGTGTCTTCCACCGTGTCCACTTTCCGGACAAGCCCCTAGCGTGTCCGCGTCGGCCGGCATGGCGTCGCTCGGCCCCGCGGCTGCCGCGCTGCGCGATCGACTGCTGGCCGACATCTCGAGCGGTCGGGCTGCGCCGGGAGAACGGTTGGGGGCCGAACGGGAGCTCGCGGCTCGGCTCGGCGTGAGTCGCTCGACGTTGCGCGCCGCGCTCGACGCGTTGGAGACGGCCGGCGCCGTGCACCGCGTGCGTGGCCGCTCCGGAGGGATCTTCGTCTCCCAGCGGCGCGTGGAACGCGACCTTTCGAGGCTCACGGGACTTCCCGCCTACTTGCGCCGGCAGGGCTTTGCATCCGGCGCGCGCGTGCTCTCCACCAGCACCCACGCTGCTGACACGGATACAGCAGCAGGCCTTGGCCTGGACGAAGGCGAGCTCGTGCTCGAGGTCATCCGCTTGCGCCTCGCAGACGATCAGCCCGTCTCGCTCGAACGGGCCCGCTTTCCGGCCGATCGCTTCCCAGGGCTCCTCGATCGGTCGCTCTCCGGGTCGATCTACGACCTGCTCGAAAAGGAGTACGGGCTGCGAGTCGGGGAGGCGGAGGAGCGGATCGAGGTGATCGGGGCCGCAGCAGCCGACGCCCGTTCGCTCGAGGTGCGGCCGGGGACGCCTCTGATCTCGATCGCGCGCACGGCGTGGACGGCCGAAGGACAGCCGTTCGAGCACTCGCGCGACCTGTTTCGCGCGGACCGGGTGCGGATCGTCGCGCGAGTTCGCGGCCGCGATGCGTCATCGCTCGGGACTGCCGTCGAAGTCGCCAGCTGAGATACTCGCCCGCGCCGATGGCGGAGCACGTGATCACGCGGTCCATGCCCACCCACCGGCGCTGGGACGTGGACAACGAGCCCGTCGTGCACGCGGAAGTGGGCGACGTCATCGCGGTCGAGACGGACGACTTCGCCGGCGGGCAGATCGGGCGCGACTCGACGCACGATGATCTCCTCGCGCTGGACTTCGACGCCATCTACCCGCTCGCCGGCCCGATCCATGTGGCGGGAGCGAAGCCGGGCGACGTGCTCGCCGTCGAGTTCCTCGGCTTCGAGCTGCCCGAGTGGGGGTGGGCGGTGATCCTGCCGGGGTTCGGGTTGCTGCCGCCGGGCGAGTTCGATGCGCCCTACCTGAAGGTCTTCGATCTCACCGACCGTCACACCACCGAGCTCGCGCCTGGTGTGCGCATCCCGATCGAGCCGTTCTGCGGCACGATCGGCGTGCCCGAAGCGGGGATGCACGAAGTCCCGATACCGCCACCGCACTCAGGCGGTGGAAACATCGACCTCCGCCACGTGACCGCCGGCTCGACGCTGTACCTGCCGGTGGGCGTCGAGGGTGGGCTGCTCTCGCTGGGAGACGCGCACGCGGCGCAGGGTGACGGGGAGGTCTGCGTGTCCGGGCTCGAGTGCCAGATGCGTACGACGCTTCGTGTCTCGATCGAACGCGAGCTGAAGCTGCGCTCGCCGGCGCTGCGTCGGCCACCGGGATCGCTCACGCCTCGCGTGGACACGGGGGGTTGGTTTGCGACGACCGGCGTCGAGAACGATCTGATGGGGGCGACCCGCGCTGCCGTTCGCGAGATGATCGACCACCTCGTCGACCGGCGCGGCCTCTCTCGCGAGGACGCGTACGTGCTGTGCTCGCTCGCTGCCGACCTGAAGATCACCGAGGTCGTCGATGCGCCGAATTGGATCGTCAGCTGCTTCCTACCCGACGCCGTATTCGTCCATGGATAGCGGCTGGACTTCACCTCGGCAATCTGGGAGGATCGCGCCCTCGTTCACGGGCTAACCCCGCTGAAACGCCAGCGGGTGGCGGTCAACGGATTGGGAGGTTTGCATGTCGAGCACTTCGGAAGGTGGGGGTGGGGCACCCCATATGCACCACGAGGGCACCGTCACCTCGGTCGACATCAGCGACCGCGAGGACGTTCAGAAGCTGAATGCCGGCGCCATCGGCCTCGTCTCGGTGCTCTTTCTCTGTGTCACCGGCTCCGCGCCGCTTGCCGTGTTCATGTTCAACTTCCCGTTCGTCGTCGGCGCCGGGAACGAGAAGTACGCGCCGGCCGCCTTCTTCTTCGCGACGATCGTCCTGACCATCTTCTCGGTCGGCTACGTGCAGATGGCGCGAAAGCTCCGCGCGGCAGGTGGCATGTTCACGTACGTCAGCCACGGCCTTGGTCGGACGCTGGGGATGATGTCCGGCTTCTCGCTCGCCGCTGCGTACACGCTCTTCGGTGCGTCGCTGATCGGCGGATTCGCCGCCTTCGCACAGTCGAAGGTTGCGGATTGGACCGACAGCCAGCCGATCAACTGGGTCTGGTTCGCTTTGCTTGGCATCGCCGGCATCGCGGCTCTCGGCTACTTCGACATTCCCATCTCGGCCAAGATCCTCGGCGTCGCACTGCTGTTCGAGCTCGCGATCATTCTCATCTTCACGATCGGCATCTTCGGCCAGGGCGGCAACGACGGCGTCTCGATCGACCCCGTGCTGCCGTGGAACGCCTTCCAGGGCATCGCCTTCGGCCTCGGCATCTTCATCGCCTTCTGGTCGTGGGTGGGATTCGAGGCTGCGCCCAACTACGCCGAGGAGACGAAGAACCCGCATCGGATCATCCCGATCGCGGTCTACGTCTCCTGCATCTTCGTCGGCGTCCTCTACACCCTCGCGTCGTGGGCATCCGTCAGTTCGTACGGTCCCGGTAACGAGGCCTTCGACGCGCTCACCGCAGGGACGACCTCCGTCTTCGGCGGCGAGCTGGCCATCGACTATCTCAACTTCAACGTCGTCCCGGCCGAGCAGTTGATCGGATCCTGGCTCGGTGAGGGCATGGAGATCTTCATCATTACCGGCGCGTTTGCCTGTGCTGCCGCCCTGAACAACGCCGGGCTGCGCTACACCTACGCGCTTGGGCGCGAGGGTCTACTGCCCAAGGTGCTCGGCCGCACGCACCCGAAGCACAAGACCCCGCACGTCGCCGTCCTCGTCCAGGCACTCATTGCCGCCGCGATCGTCATCGCGTTCAGATTCGCCGACCGGGCCGCGCTCGACGTGTACTACTGGATCGCGGTTCAGGGGGTCATCTGGATCATCCTCGTCCAGGCGCTGACGTCACTGGCGGTCTGGGCGTACTTCCGGCAGCAGCCGGCCAGCGAGCGGCACTGGTGGAAGACCACGGTCGCGCCGTGGATCGGATTCCTCGCTCAAGTGCTGGTTCTGTACCTCTGTTACAAGTACCTCAGCTCCCTGGCCGCAGGGGACGTGCTCTACGTGAAGGAGCTGGGCCAGATCGGAAACTGGGGCGGGTTCGAGATCGACATCACCTGGCTGGGGATCATCGGCGTCGCCGTCCCGGTGCTGGCGCTGGTGTACGCCCTCTATCTCCGCTCGGCCAATCCGGCCAAGTACGAGACCGCGGGCCGGTTCATCAACGAGGGAGAGGTCTAGGAAGCGCTGAGAGGGCGCCCGCTTGCGGGCGCCCTCTCTTCAGGCCTCGGCCGCGTCGAGTGCGTAGCGAAGCTGCGCCTCGAGCGGCTCGCCCGCGACGAGCACTCCGTCGAGGGCGGCCGTGCCGATCGTGAACGCCCAGACGTCGCGCTGCGCGAGCGCGCGGATCCGCTCCGGCGAGTCGACCGAACCGGCGGCGATCACCGGGAGCGACGTCGCCTCGACAACGGCCTCGACGAGAGCGTTCACGTCGCCGTCGTAGCGGTAGGCGAGCAGGTTGATGCCGTCGACGCCAAGGGCCTCTGCGCGGCGCGCGTCCTCGGCGATCTCCGCGATCGATCCCCGCAGGAGGCATGGATGCCCGACGATCTGTCCCACATAGGGGAAGAATCTGATCCCGGTGCCCTCGAGAATCTCCTGCACCGGCTCGATCAGCGTGCCGCCGATCACGTAGTCCGGCCCGATCTCGGCGGCGGCGCGTGCTGACGCCAACGTCGCTTCCTCCGACTCCGACACCACCTCGAGATGGGTCGTGTGCCCGTTGGCCCTGATGTCCGACATCAACCCTTTGAGCTCGGCGACCGGGAGGCCGACGTCCTTGCACCCGACGTGCCGCACGCCACTGCCTGCGATGGATGCATAGACGCCGCGCGCGTCGGCGAGCGTCTTGTCGTCGCGCGTCAGCATGAAGATGAACTCGATCATGTGCCTCCCAAGTTGTCTGACAACTTCGCTAGTCTAACGCCCTCGACCGAACACGCAGGGGGGAGGCGACGTGCGAGCAGCGATCTGGGACGGGCCGGGCGAGATGTCCATCGGGGAAGTCGCCGAGCCGGCGTGCCCTCGAGGCGGCGTGCTCCTGCGCGTCAGCGCCTGTGGCATCTGCGGCACCGACGTGCGGTCGTTCTACAACGGCGACAGGCGCATCAGTGCGCCGTGGGTGCTGGGGCACGAGATCAGCGGCGAGTTGATCGAGATCGGTTCGGAGGCTGCCGATGAAGTCGCGCAGTCCGGCCTTTCCATCGGCGACCACGTCCATTGCATCTCGACGCTGTGGTGCGGGCGCTGCCGCCTCTGCCGCTCGGGGAACGAGCATCTCTGCGGGAACGGCGGTCTCATGGGCTTCGACTACCAGGGGGCGTACGCCGAGCTGGTGGCGATTCCGCCGGTCGCGCTGAAGAACCTCTTTCGGATTCCCGACGGTCTCTCGGATGTGCACGCCACGTTCGCCGACCCGCTCTCCGACGTGATCTGCGGTCACAAGGACATCGCGGTGTCACTCGACGACTCGGTGGTCGTGATCGGCGCTGGGCCCGTCGGCACGGCGCACGCCGCCGTCGCCCGTCTCGAGGGCGCCGGTCAGGTCATGCTGCTCGAGACCGCGGCTCCCCGCCTCGACCTCGCGCGAGACATCCTCGGCGACGAGCGCATGAGCTACGTCGACACGTCCTCCGTCGAGGGGAACAAGGCCGTGCGCGACGCCACGGACGACGTCGGCGCGGATGTCGTCATCGTCGCGTGCTCCAGCGACATCGCGCAGGAGCAGGCGATGGAGATGGCCGCGCCACGCGCGAGGGTGCTCTTCTTCGGCGGTCTGCCCAAGGGGACGACCCATATGCGATTTCCCTCCAACATCCTCCATTACCTGGAGGTGCAGGTCCACGGGTCGTATGCGTCGCGTCATCGTGACCAGGTGCAGGCCCTCGACATGCTGGCCGACGACATCGGGGGGATCCGGAGCGTCGTCACCGACGTCGTGGATCTGGACGCAGCTCCCGGAGCGTTCGCGCGGATTCGCGCCGGCGAGGTGCTGAAGGTCGTCGTACAGCCGTGAGCAGGGATGGCGCCGGCCGCCGCAGGCGGCCGCTTCAGGGGTTTTCGCGATCCCGGATCTGCGGGGAAGGCGTGCGTCGTTGAGCGCGCCGCCTCGCCGTCCGCTGCGGTATTCGATCGCCACGTCGCTTCGCGAGCGCATCGCCGCCGAGGGCCTCGAGCCGGGCGCCCGGCTGCCCAGCGAGCCCGACCTCGCGCTGAGCCTCGGCGTCTCGCGCAGCTCACTCCGTGCGGGTATCGCACTCCTCGAAGAGGACGGGCTCATCCGCCGACTCCACGGGTCGGGAACGTACGTCTCGGATCGCTCCGTCGCGCGGAACGACCTCGGCCGCAACTTCTCGGTGTCCTCGATGATCGCGGCGACGGGGATGAAGCCGGGCAGTGTCGACGAGCTTTGCGCCGCGGAGGTCCCTCCAGCTGACGTTGCTGCCGCCCTCGGCGTCGCCGCCGCGACCCCTGTCTGTGCTCTTCGTCGTGTCCGCACCGCCGGGATTCGCCGCGTGGTCGACTCGACGGACTGGTGCAGGGAGGATGTGGTTGCGCTCGAGGAGATGCGCAACCTGGAGGGAGGCTCGATCTACACGGCTCTCGCGGAGCGCGGATTGCCCGTTCATCACGGCGTCGCCAGGATCACACCGGACGTTGCGCGGGGGACGGTGGCCAGGCGGCTACGCGTGGGCGAGGGGACGCTGCTCTTGACGCTCTTCCAGCTGGACAGCACCGCGGACGGCACCGTCGTCCTCGTCTCACAGGAGCATCACCTGGCCGAGGCGTTCGAGATCGCCGTGTACCGGCGTGGCCCGGGCGACGATCCGGAGGACGTCGAGTGACTCGGGAGCTCGTCGTCGGCGTGGATGTCGGATCGCAGGGGACGTGTGCGCAGGCGATCACTCCAGAAGGCGAGCTCGTCGCCACGGCCTATATGCCTCACACGCTGTCCTATCCGCAGCCCGGATGGGCCGAGCAGGATCCGCGCGAGTGGCTCGGAGCCGTGGCGCAGTCACTTGCCGAGGTGTGCAGGAGCGTCGGTTCCTCCGCCGTGCGAGCGGTGTCGTTCGGCTCGCAGCTGGACGGAGTCGTGGCCGCTGACGCCGCCGGCGAGCCACTGGGTACTGCCTTGATCTGGATGGATCGTCGTGCCGGGGCTCAATGTGAACAGGTCGCGACGCGACTCGATCCGGTGCGCCTTCGCGAGCTGAGCGGCTGCAACCTCGATGCCGGTCACGTGGCGGCGAAGATCGCGTGGCTCAGAGCCCACCGCGCCGACGACCACGGTCGCGCCTGCTGGTTTCTGCTGCCGGGGTCGTTCGTCGCCTGGCACGCTTCCGGAGAGGTCGCGGTCGATCCGTCGAACGCGTCGTCGTCGATGCTCCTCGACATCGGGAGTGGCGACTGGTCAATGGAGGCATGCGACGCCTTCGAGATCGATCGCGCAGCGCTTGCCCCCGTCCACCCGTCCCACGCGGTGTTGGGCCCGGTCGCCCCCTGGCTCAGGGACGCTGCAGGGCTGGATGCGTCCACCCAGGTCGTGCTCGGATGCGGCGACGACATGGCTGCCACGCTGGGGGCCGGCGTGATCGAGCCCGGCGTCGTCTGCGATGTGATGGGAACGGCCGAGCCGGTGTGCGCGGTCGTGCCCGAGCCCGTGCTCGACCCAAACGGCATCACGGAGCTTCACCCGCACGCGATTCCGGGCGGCTGGCTCCTCGAGAACCCCGGTTGGCTGTCCGGAGGGGCCTACCGCTGGTTTCGAGATCAGCTGGGCTCGGTGGAGGCGGCCAGGGCGGCGGCGACGGGCGCGGATGTCTACGAGCTTCTCAACGCTCTTGCGAGCGATGTGCCGCCGGGCGCGGAAGGTGTGCTCTGGGTGCCGGCTCTCGCAGGTGCGATGACGCCGGAATGGAATGCCTCGGCGCGCGCGGGATGGTTCGGGTTGTCGGCCGCACACGGTCGCGCGCACCTGGCGCGGGCGTTGCTCGAAGGCAACGCGTTTGCGCTGCGTGACGTGCTCGAGGCAATACGCGCGACCGGAAACGAGCCGGTCGAGATCGTCTGCGTGGCGGGAGGAGCCCGCGGGAACCTGCTGCGGCAGATTCGCGCGGACGTGACCGGATTGCCGGTCACCCGGCCGGACGACGTCGAGACGACGGCTCGAGGCGCCGCAATGCTGGCCGCGACAGGCGTCGGGCTCCACCCCGACGTGCCGTCGGCCGCTCGGGCGATGGCGAGCCCGCGTTCGGAGCCACTGCAGCCGCGTCCCGAGTGCAGCGAGATCTACGCGGCGCTGTACGAGCGTCACACGGCGCTCTACGGGGCGCTTCGACCGCTGTTCCCGTGGTTCGCCAGCTCTCCGGCCGAGCACGAGAGGCTTGATGCGGGTTAGACGCACGCACGGATGGGGGGCCTGCACACGGCGCAGCGCCGGCGTCTCGATCGGCATCCAGGCTTCGAGCCTGCATGCCGATCGAGCCACCGCCGCTGCTTGGTGCATGCCCTCCCCGCACGCACGTCTAACCCGCATCAAGCCTCTAGGATCGACCCATGCTTTCGCTCGACGACCTGACGGCCGAGGTCGAGTCGGGCGCGATCGACACGGTCGTCGTCGCGTTCACCGACATGCAGGGTCGGCTCATGGGCAAGCGGCTCCATGCGGAATTCTTCTGCGACGAGATGGCCGACGGGCATCCCGTGGAAGGCTGCAACTACCTGCTCGCGCTGGACATGGAGATGGACACGATTCCCGGCTACGAGATCGCGAGCTGGGAGCGCGGCTACGGCGACTTCGCGATGAAGCCGGATCTCGGCACGCTGCGCCGGATTCCTTGGCTCGAGGGCACCGCACTCGTCCTCTGTGACGTCCTTTGGCACGACGAGACACCTGTGCAGCCCTCGCCGCGACAGGTGCTGAGAGCCCAGATGGATCGCGCGGCAACGCTCGGCTTCACGCCGATGACGGGCTCGGAGCTCGAGTTCTATCTCCTGCGCGAGACCTACGAGGAAGCGTGGGCGCAGCGCTACGAAGACCTCACGCCGTCGGTCCCGTACATCCTCGACTACCACGTGCTCGCGACGACCTACGACGAGGATCTCATCCGTCAGATTCGCAACGGCATGCACGCCGCCGGGATCAAGGTGGAGACGTCCAAGGGCGAGGCGTGGCCCGGGCAGCACGAGATCAACTTCCGTTTCGCCGACGCGCTGACGATGGCGGACAACCACGTGATCTACAAGAACGGCGCCAAGGAGATCGCGAACCTGAACGGCTGCTCGATCACGTTCATGGCGAAGCCGTTCGAGTCGTGGATCGGCAACTCATGCCACATCCACGCGTCGCTCTTTCGCGACCGCGAGCCAGCCTTCCGCGACGATCAGGTGCTCTTCGACCGCTTCCTCGCCGGGATGATCGCGTGCTTCGAGGAGCTTGCGATCTTCCTCGCGCCGACGATCAACTCGTACAAGCGCTACGCGGCGGGGAGCTGGGCGCCGACGACGCTTGCGTGGGGACAGGACAACCGCTCCTGCGGGTTCCGCCTCGTGGGCCACGGAGCGTCGCGGCGCGTCGAGACGCGCATTCCGGGCGGCGACGTGAACCCGTATCTCGCGTTCGCGGCGATGATCGCCGCCGGGCTGCACGGGATCGAGCACGAGCTCGAGCTCCCACCGGGCCTCGAGGGCAACGCGTACGAGTCCGACGCGAAGCGGTTCCCGTCGAGCCTGCGTGCGGCGATCGCTGCGCTGGAGGAGGGAGAGATGGCCCGCAGCGCGTTCGGCGATCAGGTCGTCGACCACTACCTGCACTACGCGCGCACCGAGCAGGCGCTCTTCGACAAGGTCGTCACCGACTGGGAGCGCATGCGATTGTTCGAGCGCGGGTGAGAGTCGTCCTCATCTCCGAGGTCGCGCCCGCGGTGGAGGGTCTCTCGGCGATGTTGCGTGCAGAGGGCCACGAGCCCGTCGCGCTCCTGTGCGTTCGGCACGATCCGGAGCGCTACACGGAGCTTGGCGAGCTCGTTCGGGCCGCGCCCTCGGAGGCCGACATCGTCATGCCCGGCTCACGGGACAGAATCGCGCCGCTGCTTCGGCACTTCGACCCCGATCTTGCGCTCTGCCTCGGGTTTCCGTGGAAGATCCCGCCCGACGCGCTCGCGGTTCCTCGTCACGGCATCGTCAACGGGCATCCGTCGCTCCTTCCCCGCTACCGCGGCCCCAGCCCCGTCGCCTGGGCGATTCGCAACGGCGAGAACGAGATCGGCTTCACCTTCCATTACATGGACGCCGAACTCGACACGGGGAACATCCTCGCGCAGGAGCGGGTGCCGCTGGGCGACGAGCACGGGTGGGAGGAGCTGACACCCAAGCTCGCGACCGCGGTCGGCAACCTCCTGCCCAGTGTTCTCGAGCGGGTCGAGCGGGGCGACGCCGGCGAACCGCAGGACGGACGCGAGGCAAGCTACTTCCGACTCTTCGAGCCCGAGTACGCATGGATCGACTGGTCGCGCTCTGTGGACGAGATCGCGCGTCAAGTACGCGCGTGGTGCTTCTTCTCCGCGGGCACGGACGATCGTGGGGCCCTTGCGGAGATCGACGGCGAAACCGTGCGCGTCCGTCGCGTGAGCCGAGAACCGGCCAGCGGCCACGCGATGACGTGCGCAGACGGCACACTCTGGATCGTGGAGACGGAGTCCGTGTGAGACCGGTCATCGGGATCACCTCGTACGCGCAGGACGCCCGCTGGGGGGTATGGCACCTGCCGGCCGCGCTCGTCCCGCTCGCCTACGTCGATGCGATCGAGAAAGCCGGAGGCCGCGCGCTCGTCATCCCCCCGGCCGAGGAAGACGTCGAGCAGACGCTTGACACGCTCGACGGGATCGTGTTCTCGGGCGGCGCCGACGTCGATCCCGCGCGCTACGGCGCGGATGCCCACGCCGAGACCGACGCGCCGCAGACGCGTCGTGACGTTGGTGAGCTGGCGCTCCTGAAGGCCGCGCTCGAGCGCGACCTGCCGACGCTCGCGATCTGCCGAGGATTCCAGCTCCTGAACGTCGCCCGCGGTGGCGATCTCGTGCAACACCTGCCCGAAGCCGTCGGGAACGACGTCCACAAGCAGGTGCCCGGTGAGTTCGCGGTGCATCCCGTCGAGGTGAAGGGCGGGTCTCGCCTGGCCGCGATCGTGGGAGAGGGGTCCGACGTGACGTCGCACCACCACCAGGGCCTCGGTCGGCTCGGCGACGGCCTCGTCGAAACTGCGTGGGCCGAGGATGGGACGCTCGAGGCCGTCGAGGATCCGTCGCTCCGGTTCGCAGTTGGCGTCCAGTGGCACCCGGAGGCGGGGGAGGACGCAGCGCTCTTCGAGGCGCTCGTCGAGCAGGCACGCGAGTTTCGCTCCAGCCGGACGGTGTAGGGGCGAGATATATCTCGCCCGAAGTAAGCTCGCGCTCGCTCCGTCGACCCGGGAGGTTTTGTGTACTTCGCGTTCTTCTTCATCTACCTGGCGCTGTCCGCCGCGTTCATCGTGGACGTGCTCCGGCAGCCGCCTACCGCGCTATCGGGCGCCGGGAAGGCGCTCTGGATCCTCGCGCTGCTCGTCGTGCCGGTCTTCGCCTGGATCGTCTACGGAACCTGGCGACTGCGCCAGAACCGCACCTACTAGCGTTCCGTTCGTGACGCTGACGGTTCTCAACCCGGCGACCGAGGAGCCGATCGCCGAGCTCGAGCAGGCAGGCGTGGAGGAGACGGACGCCGCCGTTGCGCGGGCGAAGGAGGCGTATCCGGCCTGGCGCTCGGTCGCGCCGGCCGATCGTGGGCGGTTGCTGCGCGGGCTCGCCACGCTCGTCGAGGAGAACGTCGAGGAGCTCGCGCACACCGAGTCGCAAAACGTGGGCAAGCCGATCGCGAGCGCGAGAGGCGAGATCGGGATGGTCGCGCAGGTCTTCCACTTCTACGCGGGCGCGGTCGACAAGCACGGAGGTGAGACGATCCCGGTGGCAGGCGGGGTTGCGGCCACGTTCCGCGAGCCGCTCGGAGTCGTGGGCCTCATCGTCCCGTGGAACTTCCCTGCGAACATCGCCAGCTGGAAGCTCGGGCCGGCTCTCGCGTGCGGGAACACCGTCGTTCTGAAGCCCGCGGAGCTCACGCCACTGACCGCGATGCGACTCGGGGAGCTGGCCCTCGAGGCTGGCATCCCGGAGGGGGTCGTGAACGTGCTCGTCGGCAAGGGCTCGGTCGCCGGGCAGCGTCTGATCGAGCATCCCGACGTCGCAAAGATCGCGTTCACGGGATCGACAGAGGTCGGACGTCTAGTCATGCAGGGAGCGGCGGGCACGATCAAGCGCGTGACGCTCGAGCTCGGCGGGAAGTCGGCAAACGTGATCTTCGAGGATGCGGATCTCGAGAAGGCGGCAGCCGCGGCGCCCTACTCGGTCTTCGACAACGCCGGCCAGGACTGCTGCGCGCGTTCGCGCATCCTCGTCCAGGAATCTGTCTACGACAGATTCCTGGATCTGCTGGTCGAGGCCACCAGCAAAGTCAGGGTGGGAGATCCGGCGGATGAGTCGACCGAGATGGGACCGCTCGTGTCCGCGACTCACCGGGAGACGGTCGCCTCCTTCGTCGATGGCGACCCCACGTTCCGCGGCGAGGTTCCCGACGGGCCGGGGTACTGGTATCCGTGCACGCTCGTCGAGGCGTCGAATGACGATCGCATCGCGCGGGAGGAGGTCTTCGGACCTGTAGCAGCGGTGATCCCGTTCGAGGACGAGGCGGACGCGATCCGCATCTCGAACGACACGCCGTACGGGCTCTCGGGCTCGATCTGGACCCGCGACGGCGCGCGGGCGTTACGCGTCGCGCGCGCGACCGAGGCCGGGGTGCTCTCGGTGAACGCGAACGCGTCCGTGCGGGTGCAGACGCCGTTCGGCGGGTTCAAGCAGTCGGGGTTCGGCCGCGAGCTCGGGATGCACGCGCTCGACGGCTACTCGGAGATCAAGAGCGTGTTCATCTCGACGGAGGTCTGAGGAATGGGAAGACTCGACGGGAAGGTGTGCGTCATCACGGGCGCAGGCGGCGGCATGGGTCGCGAGGCGGCGATCGTGTTCACGGCCGAGGGAGCAAAGGTCTGCGTGGCCGACCTCGACCTTGCGCTCGCGGAGGAGACGGTCTCGCTCTGCGAGGGCGACGCTTTTGCATTCGCGGTGAACGTGGCCGACGAGGACGGCGTCAGCGCCATGTGCGCCGCCACCGCCGAGCGCTTCGGCGGGATCGACGTCCTCTACAACAACGCCGGCATCTCGCCCGGCGACGACGCCTCGGTGCTCGACACGAACGTCGAAGCGTGGCAGCGCGTGCAGGACGTCAACTCGAAGGGCGTCTTCCTCTGCTGCAAGCACGGAATCCCGTACCTGCTCGACCGGGGCGGGGGCTCGGTGATCAACGTCGCGTCATTCGTCGCCATCCTCGGTGCGGCGACCTCGCAGATCTCGTATACGGCGTCGAAAGGCGCCGTCCTGGCGATGTCGAAGGAGCTCGGCGTGCAGTTCGCGAGGCAAGGCGTGCGCGTGAACGCGCTGTGCCCGGGCCCGGTGGAGACGCCGCTCCTCCTCGCGATCTTCGGCGACGACCCGGCTGCCTTCGCGCGTCGTCAGGTGCACTGGCCCACAGGTCGTCTCGGCAAGCCTCGCGAGATCGTCAACGCGGCGCTCTTCCTGGCAAGCGACGAGTCGTCCTTCGTGAACGGAGCCGCCTTCGTGGTGGACGGCGGCCTGACGGCCGCCTACGTCACGCCGGAGTAACGTCGTAGGGGCGAGATATATCTCGCCCTCGAACCGGGGTCAGACCCTGGGGTCAGACCCTGGGTCAGACCCCTACGACTTGTACGAGCCAGCGCCGGTCGCGCTCGCGGTCGAGCTCGAGAAAGAGTACGCGCTGCCACTGGCCGAGGCACAGCTCCCCGTCACGCACGGGGATGGACTCGCCGGCCGGCCCGAGCAGCATCGACATGCAGTGCGAGTGGCCGTTGCCGACCTCCATGTCCTCCTCGCACACGTTCTCGGTGCGCCGGTCCCAGTCGTCGTGCGCGTAGTAGTGCTCGGTGGGAACGAGGCGCTTGAGGAGAACCGCGAAGTCCTCGAGAAATCCGCGCTCCCACTCGTTCACGCGGACCGAGCAGGTCGTGTGTGGCGAGTAGACCGAGCAGATGCCGTCGACGATGCCGCTCTGGCGAACCGCCTCCCGCACGTCCTCGGTGATGTCGGTGACGGTCAGTCCGCCCGCGGTGCGCAGTTGGTGCTCGAGCTGGAACGTCTTGACCACGCCGACATTCTGTCAGCCGCGCGAGCAGTGGGCTCGCCGGAACCGTCGGTTACGCTCAGCCACGCGGGCCCGTAGCTCAGCTGGTTAGAGCAGCCGACTCATAATCGGTTGGTCCCTGGTTCGAGTCCAGGCGGGCC
>CAWAOK010000003.1:0-522558 GCA_963783705.1 uncultured Gaiellaceae bacterium | reverse complement strand
CTAGCGTCCAGCTCGAGCTGCAGGTTCGGGCGGCATCTCCCACAGCGTCGCTCAGCCACTGAAGAGGAGGGGCTCGGATCGCGAGCCCTCTCCTCTCGCAGGATCGTTACGGGAGAGGGCGCAGCACGATGAGCTGCCCGACGGAGATTGCGGGCCTGGAGGCCGTTGCCGTCCTCACGCCCGTCACGCCGGTTGCGGCGACCGTGCTGTCCGCCGCCTCGGATGCGAGCTTGACCGAACCCGAGTTGGCATTGATCTCGCAGCGTTCGGCCATCCCGGTGGGTGGCGTGAACGTTGCATTCGTGGCGGTCGTGAAGAAGCCGACGAGCCTCGAGCCGGCGTCGGCATTCACGCTCGGCGCTGCGACCGCTGCAGACGAGCCGTTTGCCTGGCTGGCCACCGCCGCGACCGCGATGTCGTATCGACCCCGCCATACGCGACGAGGGATCCTGCCGCGGTTGAGACACTCAAGAACGACCACGAGTACAGAGCCGGATCGCCAGCGGCGACGACATGCCAGTACGTCGACTTCTGCAGCGCGCTACTGCCGGATCCTGCGGTGCGCTTGGCCTCGACCAGCGTCCAGCCGGCAGGCGGGACGACGTTTGCGGTACCGGAAGGTCGATCGACGCGATGAGCACGTCGCCGCCACAGCCCCGGCCGGTCTGGCGAGCACAAGTGTCGTCGCGCCCTTGTTCCCCCTCGTCTGTCCGACCGACGAGGAGCGGAAGACGATCGCTCGTCGGCGTCACCGCGTTCGAGCCGGCCGACTGGTTGCCCGTGCCGACGGAGTTGATCGCCGCCACCCGGAAGGTGTAGGCGCTGCCGTTCGTGAGCCCCGTGATCGTGGTCGAGGTGACGTTGCCGACCGTGGTCGCGGACTGGGCGGTGGTGCCGATGTAGGGCGTCACCACGTAGCCGGTGATGGTGGCGCCGCCGTTCGAGGCAGGGCCGTCCAGGTGACGGTCGCCTGGGCGTTGCCGGCGGTGGCGGTTCCGATCGTGGGAGCGCCGGGCACGGTCGCCGGGGCAACCGGGGTGACGGCGTTCGAGTCGGCCGACTGGTTGCCGGTGCCGACGGAGTTGATCGCCGCCACCTTGAAGGTGTAGGCGCTGCCGTTCGTGAGCCCCGTGATCGTGGTCGAGGTGACGTTGCCGACCGTGGTCGTGGACTGGGCGGTCGCGCCGATGTACGGCGTCACCACGTAGCCCGTGATCGCACCGCCGCCGTTCGAGGCAGGCGCCGTCCAGGTGACGGTCGCCTGAGCGTTCCCGGCCGTCGCAGTCCCGATCGTGGGCGCGCCGGGCACGGTCGCCGGGGCAACCGGCGTGACGGCGTTCGAGTCGGCCGACTGGTTCGCCGGTGCCGACGGAGTTGACCGCCGCCACCCTGAAGGTGTAGGCGCTGCCGTTCGTGAGCCCCGTGATCGTGGTCGAGGTGACGTTCCCGACCGTGGTCGCGGCCTGGGCGGTGGCGCCGATGTAGGGCGTCACCACGTAGCCCGTGATCGCGGCGCCGCCGTTCGAGGCAGGCGCCGTCCAGGTGACGGTCGCCTGGGCGTTGCCGGCCGTCGCAGTCCCGATCGTGGGCGCGCCAGGCACGGTCGCCGGGGCAACCGGGGTGACCGCGTTCGAGTCGGCCGACTGGTCGCCGGTGCCGACGGAGTTGATCGCCGCCACCCTGAAGGTGTAGGCGCGTGCCGTTCGTGAGCCCCGTGATCGTGGTCGAGGTGACGTTGCCGACCGTGGTCGCGGACTGAGCGGTGGCGCCGATGTACGGCGTCACCACGTAGCCGGTGATCGTGGCGCCGCCGTTCGAGGCAGGAGCCGTCCAGGTGACGGTCGCCTGAGCGTTGCCGGCGGTCGCGGTTCCGATCGTGGGAGCGCCGGGCACGGTCGCCGGGGCAACCGGGGTGACCGCGTTCGAGTCGGCCGACTGGTTGCCCGTGCCGACGGCGTTGATCGCCGCGACCCTGAAGGTGTAGGCGCGTGCCGTTCGTGAGCCCCGTGATCGTGGTCGAGGTGACGTTGCCGACCGTGGTCGCGGCTGGGCGGTCGCGCCGATGTACGGCGTCACCACGTAGCCGGTGATCGCGGCGCCCCCGTTCGAGGCAGGGGCCGTCCAGGTGACGGTCGCCGGGCGTTGCCGGCGGTGGCGGTCCCGATCGTCGGAGCGCCGGGCACGGTCGCCGGGGCAACCGGGGTGACGGCGTTCGAGTCGGCCGACTGGGTGCCCGTGCCGACCGAGTTGATCGCGGCCACCCTGAAGGTGTAGGCGCGTGCCGTTGACGAGCCCCGCGATCGTGGTCGAGGTCACGTTGCCGACCGTGGTCGCGGTCTGGGCGGTCGCCCCGATGTAGGGCGTCACCACGTAGCCGGTGATCGCGGCGCCGCCGTTGGAGGCAGGCGCCGTCCAGGTGACGGTCGCCGAGCGTTGCCGGCGGTCGCGGTCCCGATCGTGGGAGCGCCGGGCACGGTCGTAGGAGCGCTGTGGACGGTGCCGGTGCCGGAGTCGGTGAACGTGCTGCCGGCGATCGGCAGGAACGACCAGTCGTAGGTGCTGGCGTGGAGCGTGAGCTTCAAGATGCCGAAGGTCTGGTCGTTGCGGACCTCGCTCGTGGGAAGGGTTGTGCCGAGGCCATGGTGGGCCTCACCGCCGGTGCCGATGGTGAACTGCCGGATGCCGAACGTCGGATCGGCGACCGGCGGGCTCGCCAGCGTCGCACCCGACTTCATCGGAGCGAACCGCTCGTAGATGTGGTCGTGGCCGTCGAGCAGGATGTCGACCCCGGCCGCGTACAGATCGTCCCACAGCGGCTGGAGCGCCTGATAGTTCGTAGCGCCCGAGCTGTAGCGCGGCTTGTGCCAGACGGCGATGACGTTCTCGCCGCTGTTGGCGGCGAGGTCGCCCTCGAGCCAGAGCTCCTGGGCAGTGACACCGCCGCGCAGCCACCGGGCACGAGCTGGCACTCGCTGTCGAGGTTGACGACGTGCCAGTTGCTGTCCGGGATGTCGTAGCTGTAGTAGCTCGTGCCGCCCGCGTTCGCGTTCGCTCCGTAGTAGCCGAAGTAGCCGTCGAGGTTGTTCGTGTTGCCGGTACCCCAGTCGTGGTTGCCCGGGACCGGCCGCGTCCGGGACTTGACGGACGCATCGCCCCACGGCGTGGGCGCGTAGCACGTCGCGAACTCGGCGGCGGTGCCATTCGGATAGACGTTGTCGCCGGTCGTGAAGATCGTGCCGTCGATCTCGCGGATGATCTCGCCGGTGGCCGTGTCCCCGGTGACGGAGCACGACGCGATGTCACCGGACCCGACGAACACCGGATCGGCGCTCGCGACGGTGTGGAACGTCCAGGTCGGGCCGGTCGTCGTGAGCGAGCCGTCGCTGACGGTGACGTACCACTGGAAGGTCTGACCGGCGCCCAGATCCGACCACGAGGCGGTGTCGCTGGTACCTGAGGTGACGCCGGTGTGCTGGGCGATCTGGACGTAGTTGCCGCTGGCGAACGGGCGGCCGAAGTACGTGACCGTCAGCGGATTCGCGTCGGGATCGCTGACTCCGACGTCGAGCGTCGGGGACGTACTCGACCCCGGTTCCCGCGTTGGCGGGCGCATTGAGGGTCGGCGCGGAGGGCGCGCTGTTCGGAGCGATCGGCGTGACCGCATTCGAGTTGGCCGACTGGTTACCGGTGCCGACGGAGTTGATCGCCGCCACCCGGAAGGTGTAGGCGGTGCCGTTCGTGAGCCCGCTGATCACGGTCGAGGTGACGTTGCCGACCGTGGCTCGGGCTCTGGCCGGTGGTGCCGATGTAGGGCGTCACCTCGTAGCCCGTGATGGTGGCGCCGCCGTTCGAGGCAGGAGCGGTCCAGGTGACGGTGGCCTGAGCGTTACCGGCGGTGGCCGTGCCGATCGTCGGAGCGCCGGGCACGGTCGCCGGAGCTACCGGCGTGACCGCGTTCGAGTTTCCCGACTGGTTACCCGTGCCGACGGCGTTGATCGCTGCCACCCGGAAGGTGTAGGTGGTTCCGTTCGTGAGCCCGCTGATCACGGTCGAGGTGACGTTGCCGACCGTGGTCGTCGTCTGGGCGGTGGCGCCGATGTACGGCGTCACGACGTAGCCCGTGATCGCGCTGCCGCCGTTGGAGGCAGGAGCCGTCCAATTGACCGTTGCCTGAGCGTTGCCGGCGGTCGCGGTTCCGATCGTGGGAGCGCCGGGCACGGTCGCCGGTGGCGCGGGTGCGCCGTGGACGGTGCCGGTGCCGGAGTCGGTGAAGGTGCTGCCGGCGACCGGCAGGAAGACCCAGTCGTAGGTGCTGGCGTGGAGGGTGAGCTTCATCACGCCGTAGCGTCGTCGTTGCAGGCCTGGCTGGTCGCGAGCACCGTCCCGGGCAGCTCTGGCGCGCGGCACCGCCGGTACCCACCGTGAACTGCCGGATGCCGAACGTGGGGTCGGCGACAGGCTGGCTCGACAGCGTCGCGCCCGACTTGATCGGGGCGAACCGCTCGTAGATGTGGTCGTGCCCGACGAGGAGAATGTCGACCCCGGCCGCGTACAGGTCGTCCCAGAACGGCTGGAGCGCCTGATAGTTCGTGACGCCCGAGCTGTAGCGCGGCTTGTGCCAGATCGCGATCACGTTCTCGCCACTGTTGGCGGCGAGATCGGCCTCCAGCCAGACGCTCCTGGGCTGATTCGGCGGTACAGCCAGAGCCAGGGGCACGCCACCGGGCACGAGCTGGCACTCGCTGTCGAGGTTGACGACGTGCCAGTTGCTGTCCGGGATGTCGTAGCTGTAGTAGCTCGTGCCGCCGCATCGGTCGCGTTGGCTCCGTAGTAGCCGAAGTAGCCGTCGAGGTTCTCCGGGCCGCTGTCCGTGCCCCAGTCGTGGTTGCCCGGCACCGGGCGGGTACGCGCCTTGATCGCGCCGCCCCAGCTCGGCTCGTAGCAGTTGGTGAAGTACGTGGCCATACCCGTCGGGTACACGTTGTCGCCGGCTGTCCAGACGGTGCCGTCGACGGCACCGATCACCGCGGCCGTCGCCTCGTCCTGGGTTCGCGTGCAGTCGGCGATGTCGCCGGCTCCGACGAACACCGGATCGGCGCTCGGGACGGTGTGGAACGTCCAGGTCGGGCCGGTCGTCGTGAGCGAGCCGTCGCTGACGGTGACGCGCCACTGGAAGGTCTGGCCGGCGCCGAGATTCGACCACGAGGCGGTGTCGCTGGTGCCCGAGGCGACGCCGCTGTGCTGTGCGATCTGGACGTAGTTGCCACTCGCGAACGGGCGACCGAAGTAGGTGACCGTCAATGCGTCGGCGTCGGGATCGGAGACGCCGACATTCAGCGTCGGGGACGTGCTGACCCCGGTTGCCGCGTTGGCGGGCGCGTTGAGGGTCGGCGCGACGCGGCGCCGTGTTGCCAGGTGCGGGCGGCACGAAGCCGGCGACCCACGAGTACCCGCTGCCGGTGACCGTGCCGTTCGCGGCGGTGGCGATGCTGTCACCGACGCTCGTGCCCGAGCCTTCGTTGAGGCCCCAGCGCGCGACCAGCCCGGTGCCCGACGTCAGCTCCGAGTTCTTCGAGGCGAGGATCTCGGGGCCGGTGCGGGCGCTGACTCCAGACGCGGGCCTCGTCGAGGACGCCCTGGAAGCGACCGGCGGTTGGGCAGTTCCGGTCGACGGGATCATCGCGCCCAGCGCGACACGCTGGATGGAGTCGGAGCGCGGGTGCACGCCTGGGTTGCGTGCTCGCCTCGAGGTTGCCGTCGAGGTAGACCGACCAGGTGGCCCCATCGAAGGTGGCGGCGGCGTGGTGCCACACGTTGTCGGTGATGGCGGTCGTGCCGCTGATCGGATTGTTCTGACCGGTCGGGGCCGGGTCGTCGATGGCTTCGAAATCGGCCGCGATCACGTTGCCCGTCGTCTTGATGCCAAGGATCCAGTTGGCGTCGATGTTCGAGCCTCGTCCTCGGCGCGCCGTGGGTCAGGAGCGGCACCATGTTCGCGATCCCTCCGGTACCGGTGGTGCTCGCAACGCCGGTCCCTGTCCGCTTGAACCAGGTCTCGATCGTGAACTGCGCGAGATCGAGCTTTGCCGGGTCGCCGAACGTCACGTATGCACCCGAGCTACCGAGATCGAGCGCCGCGTCGCCGGCGACCGGCGTAACGGCGTTGGAGTCGGCCGACTGGGCGCCGGTGCCGACCGCGTTGATCGCGGCCACCCGGAAGGTGTAGGCGGTGCCGTTGGTGAGGCCCGTAATCGAGGTCGAGGTGACGTTGCCGACCGTGGTCGTGGTCTGGGCGCTGGCGCCGATGTAGGGGGTCACCACGTAGCCCGTGATGGCGCTGCCACCGTTGGAGGCCGGCGCCGACCAGGTGACGGCGCCGACGCGTCCCCGGCAGTGGCTGTTCCGATCGTGGGTGCGGCCGGGCACGGTCGGGCGGCGGCACAACCCACGAGTACCCGCTGCCGGTGACCGTGCCGTTCGCGGCGGTGGCGATGCTGTCACCGACGCTCGTGCCCGAGCCTTCGTTGAGCCCCCAGCGCGCGACGAGTCCGCTGCCCGACGTCAGCTCCGCATTCTTCGAAGCGAGGATCTCGGGTCCGGTGCGGGCGCGACCCCAGACGCGGGCCTCGTCGAGGACGCCCTGGAAGCGACCGACGTCGGGCCGAGGTCGGTCGACTGGATCATCGTGCCCAGCGCGGCACGCTGGATGGAGTCGGAGCACGGGTGCAACCACGGCGTCGTGTCGCCTCGAGGTTTCCGTCGAGGTACAGGCCCAGGTGCGGCCCTCGAAGGTGGCGGCAGCATGATGCCACACGTTGATGGTGATGGCGGTCGTGCCGCTTATCGGAACGTTCTGTCCAGTCGGGGCCGGGTCGTCCACGGCTTCGAAATCGGCCGCGATCACGTTGCAGTCGCGTGTTGATTCCAAGGATCCAGTTGGCGTCGACATTCGAGCCCTCGGCCTGGGCGGCGCCGTGGGTCAGCAGCGGCACATATCGTGATCCCGCCGGTACCCGTGGTGTTGGCAATGCCCGTCCCGTCCGCTTGAACCAGGTCTCGATTGTGAACTGAGCGAGATCGAGCTTCGCCGGGTCGCCGAACGTCACATACGCACCCGAGCTACCGAGATCGAGCGCGGCATCGCCGGGCGCGGCAGTTCCCAGCGGCAGCCCGATAAGTGCCGAGATAGCGGCCACAGCCGCCACCATGTATACGACCCGGCTGCGCCACGCCGAACCCGCCTTGCGGCAATCGTTGATCTCCATGACCGTTCCCCCGTTTCCCCGACCTCGGTGGTTCTTGATTAGGTTCTCAGTCGGGAGCAGGGCCATCCGCGAAACCCGCAGAGGTCGGACGGCCAGGCGATCACCCACCAGCTGAGTAGCTGTGCTCGTTGCTTTTATCACATTTCTCGCCGCGCGCCTAATCGCCGCACGACGGCTGGACGTCGACATGCTCGTCGCGGAGGATGCGGCCGACCGCTTTGCGTCGACGTTTAATCTCAGGTCAGGAGCGCGCATCACGCTTCTGCCTGAAATCGCGACTCGTCCTACGACGCGGCACCGAGCCGGGCGGCTCTCGAGCAAACGACGCACCGCAGGAGTGACCACGCTCTCGTCCGAACCCGCGGCTGCATGTCGGGCCGGACCTTGCCGCGTACTGTCCGCAGCCCGGCGCTTATAGCGGGTTCGAATTCGGAGTTCGCGCTGGGCGTCGTGCTCGCGGGGCGAGTTCCGCCGCCTGGGGCCGACTTTGGAGACCTCCTTCTTGAAGATCGCCGCGACCTCGGGGTCGGAGATGAAGCTCTGCCAGCCCTCCTCATCCCAGTCGTAGATCGTCCAGTCCCGGTTCTCATCGTTGGGATCGCGGAAGACGTGCGCACCCTTGGGACCCGCGCTGCTTTCGCTTTTCAGCGCCCTTGGTGAAAAAGGCGATCCAATTCTCGAACTTTGAGGTTGCCCCGGAAGTTACGTCATCCTGCGCTCGCCACCGCCCGCGTTCCGAGCGAGCCGCAAAGTCGCTGGTAAAGACTGGTTTGGCCACCGTAGTACGTACCTGGCGACCGAACTGAGCGGTGAGGGGAGTGCTTGGTTGAAGGGAGTGCGTGACCGACGCATGTCCGCGATTCGAACGCTGCTCATCGTGGTGGGTCTGCTGGTCAGCGCAGTCTTTGCGTACATCGCGGTCCGCGATGCGGATCTCGAGCAGACGCTCGATGCGCTGCGAGCGACGAACTATGCGTGGCTCGTCCCCGCTCTGGCGCTGCTCGTTCTCGCCTTTTTCATCCGTGCCGTGCGCTGGCAGTCGCTCTTCTCGCGTGCCTCGAGACCGCCGCTCCGCCCGGTCGTGGGCGCCCAGTTCGTCGGCTACTTCGCGAATGCGGTCCTGCCCGTCAGGGCAGGAGATGCCATCTCGATCGTCGCGCTCAACAAGCGCGCGACGACCCCACTGGCCGAGGGAACGGCGACGGTGTTCGTGGCGCGGGCGGAGGACGTCCTCTCGCTGGTCTTCCTGCTCTTCGTGATGCTCCCCTGGCTCCCGCAGGTGACCTGGCTCCAGGGCGCCGGTCTCATCGGACTCGCGCTCCTCCTCGGACTCGCCGTCGTCGCGTCGGTCGTGCTCGTCTTCGGCGATCGCGCGATCCGGCTCCTCGTCAGGCCGCTGAAGTGGCTCCCCTTCGTGTCGAACGAGAGCGTCGACCGCGCACCGGCGCACTTCATCCGTGGGCTGGCCGGGCTCCTGAGCGCCCGGGTCGCCGTCGTCAGCTTCGCCTGGACGACGCTCTCGTGGATCGTGCTCGGTATCGGGTTCTGGTGCGTGATGCAGGCCAGCCACCTCGGGCTGTCGCCGCTCGCAGGAGTACTCGTCGTGATCGGGATCGGCCTCGCCATGATCCTGCCCTCCTCCCCAGCGGCGCTCGGGGTCTTCGAGGGCGCGACGGTCGTCGTCCTGTCGGCCTACGGCGTGGCCGACTCGGAGGCGCTCTCGTACGCGCTCATCCTCCACCTCCTGAACGTCCTGCCGCTCTTCGTAGTCGCCCTCGCGATAATGGTGATCCGCCGTAGTCGACGCACGTCGGCCACGCACCTGTCGCGCCCGGATCCTGCGCTCGAGCCCTGACACGACCGTCATGGCGTCCAACATGGTTCCCTCACCAGACGAGCATCCCGAAGGATTGCGCGGGTACCCGACGGAGCTCTCGGACGACGCCGCCGAGCAACAGCGGTACTTCGACCTCGCGAGAAACCAGTACGACCCGGCCGCCACGCTGAATCCGCCCGTGCACACCGCGTGCGAGATACAGCGATTGCTCGATCGGCTGTCGGCGGCTGCGATCGAAGGTCCCGTAATCGACTTCGGGGCGGGTACCGGGCGGCTGTCCATCGCCCTGGCTCGAGCCGGCTACTCGGTGACTGCGGTGGACGTGAGCCGGCGATCGTTGGCCACCCTGCGTGCACTCGCCCGGGACGTCGGCCTGTCCACGATCGCGACGGCGGCGACACTGCCGGCCGCGCGCCGACACCACGCTGTCGTCGGGGCCGACGTGCTCCATCACATCAAGATGAACGACTACCTGCCGCGCATCCGCGCCGCCCTCCGACCAGGGGGAAAGGCAATCTTCTCCGAGCCTGGGGCGTTCAATCCGGCCTGGTACGTCTATCTCGCGCTTCAGCACGACCTGCGTATCGAGAGACGAATCGTGACCTGCAACCTCGTCCATCTTCGCCGCGCCTTCGAGCGGCACGGATTCGCAGACGTGCGCGTTACGGGGATCGGCCTGCTCCCGCGACCGCTCTTCGGCAGGACGGTGGCGCTTTGCAACAGGCACGACTCGCTAGGCGACCTTCCCGGGCTCAGGTGGTTCGCGTACCGCTACCTCGTCGAAGCCACCGCATAGTCCTCGTCACGGGAACGCGAGAACGTGCGCCGAGGCGGGCGCGTCGCGCACGGGTGCATCGGATCCGAGTACCGAGATGGAGTAGCCCGCGGCCTCGAGCAGGTCGACGAGCTCTCCCGGACGGTCGTGGCACTCGATCACCAGTGCGGGCTTGAGCTCCCGCAGCGTCGTCCTCATGCCCAGGAGGACATCGTGCTCGTGGCCTTCGACGTCGATCTTGACGAGATCTGGTCGTAGCTCGTCCCGGGCGGACAGGAACGCGTCGAGGGACGTCGCGCTCACGCGATGCCCTCCGCTGCTTGGCCGTCCGTGGGCGATATGGGCCGTCGCCTTGCCGACGTCCTCGAACAGAACCTCCCCCACGCCGGAGCTGACGGCCGACTCCACGACCTCAACGTTGTCGAACCCGTTGAGCTCGGCGTTCCGTCGGACAGACGCAGCTGCACGTGGCTGCGGCTCGAACGCGACGACCACCCCGCTCGCTCCGACCAGTCTCGCCCCGAGGAGCGCGAAGAACCCGACGCTCGAACCGACGTCCAGGAAGACCCCCCCAGGCCGCAGCCGGGCGGTGAGCACAGCCTGAACGTCGGTCTCGACGCCCCCAGAGATCCACGCGAGCGATCGTCGCTCGGCGAGGACCCGCAGGCCGGCGGCCGGACCGCCGGCGATGGGTACGACGGACCCCGTACAACGGCGCTCCGGCGGCCGCGAAGCCGAGCTCGAGTAGTGGAGCGATCCGGCCGGTGCGCGCGCGCCCTACCGCACCGCTCGGCGCTCGCGAGACAAGACGGTAGGAGAACCTCGCCGGGAGACCGCGAAGCGCGCTCATGTCCGCTTTGGGCTCGTCCGGCCACCACGAAACGCCCTGCGAAGAGACCGCGCGAAGAGCTCCTCGTAGCGCTCGACCGTCGTTTCGAGGTCGAACATCGTCTCGATCTCGGAACGCGGACGCCAGTACCGCTCTGGCGCCTCGAGAACACGCCTGATGCCGTCGGCGAGCGCGGCCGCATCGCCGACAGCGGCGATCTCGCCCATGGCGGTCATGCGAACGACCTCGCGAACTCCCGGCAGCGCGCTCGCGACGACCGGCGTTCCGCACAGCATCGCCTCCACCTGAACGAGCCCGAAGGACTCGGTGGAGTTGATGCTCGGCACGACGAGACAATCGAGCGCGGCGAGGAACGACGGCATCTCGGCCGCCGGGTCGAGCGGCCCGAGGAAGCTCCAGCTGTCACCCAGCGCCTCGATCGCAGGAGCGAGCCGGGCGCGGTACGCCTCCTCACCGGCGATCCCCACGTACGGGCCAGCGAACAGCACGTGGAGATCCGGAAACCGGCGCTGGAGGCTCGGTAGCGCCGAGAGCAGCACATCGACGCCCTTCTCGGTCGCGAGTCGCGCCGCCATGCCGATCACTGGGCGCAGCGTCCCGTCGGGACGCACGAGCACGTGCCGGCGGCGGAACTCCTCGACGCCGAGCTCGTCAGGCTGCGCCATCACAACTGGCGGGGGAACGATCTCGAGCTTCTCGCGGAAGCGGCGCAGCAGCGGGACGCTCTCCGCGTAGTCGGTGGTGTACGCGATGATCTGTGTCGCGAGCGCAGCCGCTGCGAAGTTTGAGCCGGCGACGACGCGGTCGGCGGCGCGGTTCACGAGACCAGGCGGGAGCAGAAGATCGCAGTGGTACGTGAGCAGAGCCGGGCGTCGAAGCGCCCAGGCCTGCAGCGCGAGGCTCGCGGCCTCGAGCTGCGGGAGGTGGATCGAGACGACCTCGTGGGAGCGCAGGAGCCGCGTTGCGAAACGACCGTGCGATGCCATCACAGGCCCCTTCCCGACCCGGAAGGTGACAGGCACGCGCACGATGCGAACGCCGTCTTCGACGGCCTCACGCGGAAGCGACGGGTCGTGCTGGGACGCGAGCACGGTCACGTCGTGACCTCGCGCGACGAGCGCCGTGGCGAGTCGCTCGACGTAGAGCGTCAGCCCGCTCAGATGGGGACGGTAGTACGTGAGCGCGAGGAGGATGCGCACGGTCAGCGAGGAGCGAGCAGCGAATCCAGCGCCGGCGCTGCCGACACGATCCAATCTGCCATGCGCGCGAGCCCGACTCTCGGGGGGACCGTCGGCGCCCAGCCGAAGTCCGCGGCCGCGCGCCGCGTGTCGCTGATGTAGACACGCTGGTCGCCGATCCGTGCCGGCCCGAAATCGACGCTGGGAGGCGAGTGACCGAGCTCGACGAGCAGTTCGGCGAACTCCTGCCAGATGCTCACGGCGAACTCCGGCCCACCGCCGATGTTGTACGCCCGGCCACTCGTCGCCGAGATATGCGAGACCGCGCCGAGGTACGCGTCCGCGAGGTCGTCGACGTAGAGAAGATCGCGCACCTGCTTGCCGTTGCCGTAGATCGTCGCGGAGCGGCCGAGCGCACCGGCGAGCGCGAGCCAGGCCGCCCAGCCCTGATCCTCGACGCCCATCTGCCGCGGGCCGTAGATGCAGCTCTGACGGAGGACGACACCGGGAACCCCGTATGTGGCGGCATATGCGAGCACATACTGGTCGGCCGCTCCCTTCGAGCAGGCATACGGCGACGTGAACCCAAGGGCTGTCGTCTCGGAGATCCCGTGCGGGAGCCCCGGAGCACGTACCGTGTGCTCTCCTCGACGATGGCCTGATCCTCGAGGTCGCCGTACACCTTGTTCGTGGACGCGTACACGACGACGGGCGGCGTCGCGCACGCGCGAGCCGCTTCGAGCACGTTCAGCGTTCCCATGATGTTCCCGTCGTGATCGCCTCGCGGATCGACGATGGACGTCGTGACTGCAGTCTGGCCGGCGAGGTGAAACACGACCTCGGCCTCGGCCACGGCTCTCCCGATGAACCCAGCGTCGCGCACGTCGCCTTCGACCGTCGCCATCCGCTCGTCGCCATGACGCTCCTGCAGCCACTCGAGGTTCAGCCGGGTGCCCGGTCGAGAAGTTGTCCAGCACCACGACGTCGCGACCGTCCTGCAGCAGGCGATCGGCCAGGTTGCAGCCGACGAACCCGGCGCCGCCGGTCACGAGAAACCGTGTCGAGTCGGGAGGCCGGTCAGGCCCGTCGGTGCTCGCCGTCATCGTCGAAGCCTCTCTGATCTGGGTGAGCGCACAAGGCCAACCGCCGAACAGTGCCTAAGCTACGACGGTGTCGAGCAGCTTCCTGGGAACTCGCCCGACGCGCCCTGCCGCAACGCGAGAACGAATCCGCCGGCACATCACGCATCGCCGCGCGCTCATCGCGGCGTTCGCGTTGATCCTCGTCGCCGGCGCTACGTTGCGGCTGATCGGCACGAACTGGGACGACGGTGCCCATCTGCATCCCGACGAGCGCTACATCAGCACCGTTGCGGACAACATCGACTGGCCGTCGAGCATCGGCGAGTACCTGGACGTCTCCCGCTCCCCCCTCTCGCCCTACAACACCGAGCAAGGGGTCGACTACCTCTACGGGACGCTGCCGCTCGTCGCCACGAAGCTCGTGGCGACGGTGCTCGGCCAGGAGGGCTACGGCGAGCTCAACCTCGTCGGCCGGCGGCTGGCAGCACTCCTCGACACGCTCACTGTCGTCCTCGTCTTCCTCATCGCCCGACTGCTACTCGCCGATCTCGGGCGGAGGTGGGCGCTCCTGGGAGGTCTGCTCGCGGCGGTGCTGTACGCGTTCACGGTGACTGCGATTCAGCACGCTCACTTCTTCACGACTGACGTCTGGGTCGTCTTCTTCGCGACGCTCACGTTCTTCCTGGCGCTGCGGAGCCTGCGCACGGGCGTCGATGCAGCTTCGAAGAGCCCCTCACCAACGCTGCTCCTCGTCGGAGGGGCACTCGGACTCACCGTCGCCTGCAAGGTCAGCGGCGCGCTCGTCGTCGTCCCGGTTGGCCTCGCCCTCATCGGGAGAGCCTTGCTCGTGCACCTTTGGGCGAGCGCCCGGGCAGCGGTTCTCCGTCTGCTCGCCGACACGGGCGTCGTCCTCGTGAGCGCTTACGTGGCCTTCCGCGTCGTCTCGCCGTACACGTTCGCGCACTCGAGCTGGCTCGACGTCTCCGCGAACGAGTCGTTTCGCAACGCCGTCGAGAACCAGGCGCGCGCCGTCGCCGGGCCCTCGGCGTTCCCGCCCTCGTACCAGTGGCAGCTGTCCTCTCCGTCTGGAGCCCGCTCGAGAACCTCGCGCTCTGGCAGCTCGGCATACCGCTGGCGATCGCGGCGCTCGCCGGCCTCGGCGTTCTGTGCGTCCAGCTGGTGCGTGGACTGCGCGCGTGGTGGCGCGAGCGCGGCCTCGTCGACCCAGGCACGCTGGTGGGCGCGACCTCGCAGCTGATGCTCGTGAGCTACGTGGCCACGGTGTTCCTGTACTTCGGCACGCCCTTCGTCCACAGTGGGCGCTACCTCCTGCCGATGATCCCGTTGCTCGCGGTCGCGGCGGCGATCGCCGTGACGGCCGTTGCCGGCCGCAGTCGCGAGCTCGGCATCGCGGCCGCCGGGGTCGTCGTCGGGTTGACGGCGCTGTACGCGATCGCGTTCGACCACATCTACACCCAGCCGAACACACGCATCGCGGCGTCCGACTGGATCGCCTCGAACGTGCCGCCGGGGTCGTCCGTCGCCAACGAGCACTGGGACGACGCGCTGCCGGTCGGAGGCCGCTGGGGCACCTCGAAAGCGGAGGCACGAGCTGTCGGCGGCTTTCGGGGGTCGAGGTCACGGTCTTCAACCCTGACGACGAAAGGAAGCTAGGCGATCTGTACGACGCTCTCTCACGTGCGGACTACTACGTCGTCAGCTCGCCGCGCGCATGGAACACGATCGGCCGAATCCGGACCTGTTTCCACTGATGCCCAGGTTCTACGACGAGCTGTTCGCCGAGCGGCTCGGCTTCACGCGAGTCGCCTCCTTCACGTCGTACCCCGAGCTCGCAGGAATCGAGATCGAAGACCTTCGCGCGGAGGAGATCTTCTGGGTCTACGACCACCCGCCCGTGAACATCTTCCGGCGTGACAGCCCGCTCCGGTGGAGACCTTCAAGGCGGCTCTCTGCCCGCAGCCTGTCAAGCCGTACTGCGCCTGAGGAAAGAGCTTTCGCCCGGCGAGGCGAGATTGGAGCCCGTGTAGGACAATGTACGGACGCGTACCTCTCGTCATCTGCGGCACCGTCTGACCGTCGACGGGCTCCTCTTCGCAGCGACGATCGCTGTCTTCCTCGGTACGCGCCTGTACGGCCTCGAACGCTTCCCGATCTACTTCTTCACGGACGAGGCGGTGCAGGCGCTGTCCGCAGCGGACCTCCTGGAGAACGGATTTCGCAACTCGCTTGGCGAGCGCCTCCCTACCTACTTCCCGAACGGGCGATACCTCAACCTGAGCGTGAGCGTCTATCTCCAGGTTGTCCCGGTCCACCTTTTTGGGCTCTCCGAATTCGCGACGCGTGCAACTTCGGTGCTCGTCGCGCTCTCCGGATCTGTTGCGGTCGGACTTACGCTGCGGGACGCGTTCCGCGTACGGTTCTGGTGGGTGGGAACACTCCTGCTGGCTGCCACGCCTGCGTGGTTCCTCCATTCGAGAACCGCATTCGAGACCGTACTCGCCACGTCGTTCTACGCGTGGTTTCTCTACTTCTACTTCCGGATCGAGCGTTCCGGGCCGCGGAACCTCTTTCCGGCGCTCCTCTTCGCTGCGCTCGCCTTCTACGCGTACGCCGCCACGCAGATCGTCGTCGCGGCCTCACTCGTCGCTCTGGCGGTCTCCGACGTGCAGTTGTTCCGAAGGAACCCGAGACTCCTCATGGGCGGGATCGCGTTCCTCGCACTGCTCTTCGTGCCGTACGCACGCTTCTACGCGGCTCACGCCGAGGAGATCTCTGCCCATCTCCGCACGCTCGGCTCGTACTGGGTAGCGGACTTGACGCTTGGAGAGAAGCTCGGCCAGTTCTTCCGCGAGTACACGTACGGGCTCAGCCCGCGGTTCTGGTACACCGCGGACAACACTCGCGATCTCGACCGTCATCAGATGCAGGGGTGGGGCCACATTCTCGCCGTAACGGTGCCGTTCGCCGTCTTCGGAGTGCTCGTCTGCTTGCGGAAGCTCCGCTCGCGAGCCCATCGCGGCCTCCTGCTCGCGACGCTCGCGTGCCCGCTCGGTGGCGCGCTTGTTGAGACGGCCGTCACCCGCGACCTCGTGTTCGTCGTGCCGGCCGCACTGCTCACCGCGCTCGGCGTGACGACGCTGCTCACTGCGCTTGCCGGCAGGATCCGCTACGCGTACCTGGCCACGGCTCTGTTCATCGTCCTGGCCGGCGTCAGCATGGCCATGGTGCGAGACGCCGTCGTCAATGGTCCCACGTGGTACCGGGACTACGGTCTCTACGGCTGCAGTACGGAGGAAGACAGGTGACGAGTGCGACCCGCGAATATCTCGACGCCCACGCCCGCGGCACGGATCACGCTTACTCCGACGTGGGCGAACGGCACCGACGTCCTCGTTCGCTTCTTTCTCGGCGATGAGGATCGTGTACGGCTCGGGAGCATCGTCGGCCACCAGCTCGAGCGCCTGCCGCTCGACGAGAACAACGTGTTCGTGATGACCCAGGGGGAGTATGGACAGGCACTCCGCGACCCTCGATTCACAGACGTACGCGTCGAGAGAACGCTTCCGTACCCCGACGGACGCCCGGCTTCTACTTCGTCCGTCTCCGCTACTCCCCGCAGGCAGACGCAATCTTCGCCGCCGAGCGGCGCGAGCGCTCGAAGCCGCGGCACACCAGGGTCCGGCTCGACGGCTCCTGGGTCGACATGACCCACTCACTGTTCGACATCGGCGAGATCAAGAGCGCCTTCGCGGAGATGTCCGCACTCTGGTGCGGACGTTCGAAGCGGACCCGGCTGTCGTGCGGCTCACGTTCCCCCGCGGCCGGACAATGCGCGGGATCTCAGTCGAGACGGGAATGAGCCACGTGGGGCTGCGCGTTTCCGTCGTCCGGTCGGAGCGAAGAGCGAGAGCATGTTCACTGCGATGCATCCCCGCGAGAACCGGGATCCGGAGCTGGCAGTGGCATTCGGACGACCGATACGGGCCGGGACGATCGAGATCCGCGTGCGGGACCCGGGCCTGCTCGAACCGGCGCACGTGCACATACGCGAGATCAAGTTTCTCGACTAGCCTGCGCGATCGCGCGGATCGCAGCCGTGCCGTGCCGCTCCGCAGGCGGTCCGTGCGGCGCTCGGCCGGAGCCCGCTCCGCCACGCCGCGCCTAGTGCGCGGCTTCCACGACGTACAGGCCGAAGTCCTGGGCCGGGACGGACGCGAACCGCGACGTAGCGGCCGGCGGGGAAGCGACGTGCCAGCGCACCGCGGCTGGCCCGGTTCTCGCCCGCGAGGACGTACACGACTCTACCGTCGCCGACCGGCGGAGGAATCGGCACACCGGGCTCGATGTTGTGCTCGACGTACCAATCGGGATCGCCGAGCTCGAAGGCGAGGTTTCGTGCGTCGAGCGAGTGTGGGAAAGACGCCAAGAAGACGCGCCGACTAGGGACGCCCTCCGCCTCGAGCGCCCGCACCACCTCGCTCGTGTGTTCGGCGTTCAGGCTGTACCCGTTGCGGTAGTCGCGGAAATGCGTCCGGTAGTTCGTCGTGACGACTCCAGCGAGTAACGAAACGAGGAGCGCGACGCCGAGTGCGGCGAGCACCAGGCGAGGACGACGGGCTCCGGCAGACCAGGCGGTCATCCCGAGCGCGTGCCACAGCACGCCGACCGGCGCGGCCGCAAGGGCGAAGACCAGCGGCGCGGAGACGCCCATCCGGTTGGCCGCCGGATTCTCGTCGGGGAATGCGAGGTTGAGCGCCGAACCGAGCGTTAGCACGGGCACGAGAAGCAGCACCAGGCCCGCGAGGATGGACCCCCGCAATGTCGCGATCGTCGCCAGCACGACCACTCCGGAAAGCAGCGTGGCGCCCGTGACGAGATCGAGGAACGGCTCCTGTACGACCGCAACGGACCAGATCTTGCCGCCTTGCCAGTTGAACGCCAGCAGCGCACCGGTGAGATTGTCGCCAATAGTCGAAAGCGAGCCGCCGAGGCCGAGCGAGGCGTCGAGGCGACTCGACTGCCGCATCAGCGCGAGATCCGGGCGCTGCACCGCGTAGTGGACGAGCGGAATCGACGCAACGAATGCCGTCGTGTAGGCCAGGCCGGCATCCGCCAGCGCGCTCCGCCGGGCTCCCGACTGGCCCGCGCGCACGACGGCCGCGGCGAACACGAGCCCGGCGGCGAGCAGGACGACTCGAAACGGCGAGTACCCGTGCAGACCGAAGGCGATTGCGAGCCCGCAGACGAGCGCGTCCCTGCGGTCGCCGGTGCGCAGGTACCGCATCAGGAGCCAAAGAGTCAGCGCCGACGCCAGGATCGCGTACGAGAAGCGGAGGCCGATGCGATCGACACCGACCGGCCAATGCGATACGGCCGCGAATGTAGACGCCGTCAGGCCGACCGAGCGCCCTCCCAGCTCCCGCCCGAGGAGGAAGATCGCGACCCCGCGAGCACCCCGACCAAGGCGGTGCCGAGCTTCAGCGTCTCCCAGGAGAGCGGCTGCCCGAACAATCTGATCAGCGCAGCGGTGGCGTAGAACTGGGCTGGCTCCCGGCCCGTGTTCCGGGTAAAGAAGATCGGATGCTCGCCGTTCAAGACGTCTCGGACGTCGAGCAACTTCTCCGCGTGATCGCTCGTCGGCTCTCCGGGGACGGCCGACAGCTGGTGGAAGCGGAAGAAGGACGCGACGCAGACGACGGTGCCGAGTGCGACGAGCGTTGCGACGTCTGACCTTGAGAGCGACGGGACCTTCACGCGCCGGCCTTGGGGCCACCAGGCGAGGAGCCACGCTGCGATAGCGGCCGGCCAGAACGCGAGATTCGTGTTCGTGTACGAGCCGGTGCCGGACGAGAGCCATGTGCCCGCCGTCAGCACGACCGCCGTCACGAGCAGCGGGATCCGAACGCTGTGCGAGATCGCCGGCGGCGGCTCCGCCGCCCGCACGCCCACCGTCGCCGCGGCCACCGCCCAGGCGAACGCGCCGAGGAGAAGCGCGCTCGCAGTCACGAGGCGCAGCTCCTGATTCTGCAGGTCGCGACCTGCGAGGACGAAGAGGACGATGCCCGCGAGTCCGACAACCGCGACGCGGGTCGGCTCGCGCGTCGGTTTCAGCTCGAGGAGTGGCACTCGAACTCGCTCGCCGAGCAACCCGCCGCGACCACGTCGGGCCGCTCTACCCGGCCTCTCCCGCGAGCTCGGCCACGTCCGGCCGCAGGTAGAGCCACTCGTCCATCGTCGCCGTCGGGCTCCACGGCTCGCGCGTGAACGCCCACCGCAGCCAGTCTGCTGGGCTCGCCGCGCCCCAGTCGGGAACCCACCACACCCGTAGTCGGAACCCGCTTCTCGTAGTCCTCGTACAGCGGAGCCATCGCCCCGTGGTTCGGGTCGGCGACGAGCAGCGCCGGAGCATCGCGCGGCACCGCCTCGACGTTCGACATGTCGTAGTAGCCGAGCGGCTGATCGCGCAGGTACCAGCTCCAAGGCCAGCCCGTACCGCCCCAGCTGTCCACCTGGAAGACGACCTGCTCCCCCGTCCTGCGGGTCATCGAGTTCTGCAGCGAGATGAACTCGTCCCGGATGCCGGGGACGTCGTCGGAGCTCTGAACCTGCACGAGCAGTTCGCGCGGATCCGCCGAGCGGAAGTAGGAGAGCTGGATCGACGAGTACAGCGCGCCGACCGCAGCGATCGCGACCACGCCCAGCGCGATCTTCGCAGACACGCGCGCCCGCGCCATCCAGAGCGCCTGCGCGCCGATGCCCGCGAGCAGGATGAGCGGGAGCAGCGGGTGCAGGATGAGCCACGGCATGCGCTCCGACGCCCACGAGTAGACGGCGAGGCTGCACACGAACATCCAGACGATGAACGCCCTCGTCATGCTCGGGCGCCGCGAGCGAGACGACGATCCCGACGAGGCCGAGGATGACGACCGGCCACTCGTACGCCGGAATGAGGGCGAGGTAGAAGAACCACGGGCTCCCACCCCGGCCGACGTCCTGCTGGCCGAGCCAGTAGTCGATGCTCCCCCAGAGCCCGTCCTGGAGGCCCTGCGGATTCGTCAGGAACGTCGTGTACAGGAGCGTGAAGACGACGAGGAACGTCGCCACCCCCCACGCCCACGCGTCCCGACCGAGTGAGACGCCGCTCCGGACGAGGGCGATCCCGCGCACGGACCGGCCCGCACGTCGCGCCTGGACGCCCTGGACGGCCAGTGCCCCGAAAAGGAAGAGTCCGAACACGAAGACCGTGATGTACGTCGTCTCCTTCGTCGCGAAGCTGAGCGCGAGCAGGCCGAGGAACGCGGCGGGCTGCCAGCGTCGCGGCTCGTCGAAGAAGCGGACGACGACGACGATCAGCGCGAGCGTCACGCACGCCACGTAGATGTCCTCGCGCAGGAAGCGCGAGAAGTAGAGGTAGCTCGGCCCCAGGCAGAGCGCGAGTGACGCCGTCAGCGCCGCAACCGTCCCGAGCTGCTTGCGGAGGAAGAACGGCAGGAACACGGCGATCGTCCCCATGAGCGCGGGCGGGATCCGCGAGACGAAGTCGCCCGCGCCGAGCAGGAACTGCGACAGCCCGATGAGCAGGAACTGCACCGGCCCGTGGTAGACGGGATCGTACGAGTACCCCTCGCCCGAGGACAGGCGCCACGAGAACCAGGCATGGAGGCTCTCGTCATGATGGAACGGCTTGTCGCCTAGCCCGATGAGACGCAGACCGAGCGCGACCACGGTCAGCGTCGCGAATGGAATCGCCTCTCGCCACCAGGTCGCCGCCCACGCCCGGGTGCGCGTGAGCCGCTCGCTGCCGAACGAGACCTCGACCTGCCCCGAGACCGATGATCGGAGCGCCCTCATCCCCCCGAGGTCACGGGCTCGTCGGCGACGCGCGCCGGTGCGCGCGCAAGCCCGTACCGGAACGCGACGAGCTGCAGCAGGCCCCGGAGACTGAACTTGACCAGGCGAAACTCGCGGAGCGTCGACACGCCGCCCTCGCGGGCGAGGTGGGTCACCGGCACATCGACGACTCTCCAGCCCCGGACGTGGGCGCCGAGCGCGATCAGGATGTTCGGGGCGAGCGTCTCAGGCTCCAGGACGGCCTGGAGGTCGTGGAAGACGGAGCGTCGGAGAAGCCTGAACGGCGTGTTCACGTCGCGCACCCGTCGCCCGGCCAGGACGGACGTCACGATCCGCACGGCGCGCGAGAGGACGAGACGATGCGGAGGATCGTTTCGGCTCGCTCTTACGCCGAGAACGAGATCGCACGCATCGCGAACCTCCCACAGCTTCGCGAAGTCGGCGACGAGGAACTGCCCGTCGGAGTCGATCTGGAACACCCACTCCGCCCGCGCAAGGGCGAGGCCGCGCATGACGGAGGGCCCGTGGCCGGCATTCCGGTCGGGCCGTCGCACGTCGAGCCAGGGACGATCGCGTGCGAGACGCTCGAGGATTCGCGGGGTCTCGTCGGTCGAGGCGTCGTCGACGACGATCACCTCGAGGCTCTCCACGAGCGGCAGGAGCTCGTCGCCGAGCTCGTCGACGAGCCGCTCGATCGTGGCCGCCTCGTTGTAGACCGGCACGACCACCGAGAGAGCCGGATGCTCCGCAGCCTCCGCATCCATCGTCATCGCATCATCGCGCCCCGGAGCGCCACTCGACCAGGCCTGACACGGGCGCGAGAGGCATGACCCCTCTCGCGCCCGCAGTCCTCAGCGGCCGCCGTCAGTCGTGGCAGCCGGAGAAGTTGTTGTTGTAGCCGTCGAGCTTCGAGGCGAGCGACACCATGGCAGAGCGATCTCCGCTGAGCAAGGCGTTGTTCACCGCGATCGTGATCTGCGCTTCCGTCAGCGGATAGCCGTTGTCCAGTGCCGCATTCAGCAGCGCTGCCACAGCCGACCGGATCAGGATCTTCGCCGCACCGTTCTTGCTGTTTGAGCCACCGCCGAACGACAGCGCCTGAAGAAGCGTCGCGTTGGAGATGTTCGCCGGGTAGCCGAGGGCACCGATGAACACGCTCAGGACAGTCTGTCCTGGCGTGTACGTAACCCAGTCCTCGGTGTGGTTCTTCCAGAAGCCGGGCGTGCACGCGGGGATCGGCGTCGGCGTCGGCGTCGGCGTGTTCGTCGGCGTGTTCGTCGGCGTGTTGGTCGGCGTGTTCGTCGGCGTGTTCGTCGGCGTCGCCGTCGGCGTGTTGGTCGGCGTCGGCGTTGCCGTATCGGTCGGAGTCGCCGTCGGGGTGTTCGTCGGCGTATCGGTCGGCGTCGCCGTCGGCGTGTTGGTCGGCGTCGGCGTTGCCGTATCGGTCGGCGTCGCCGTCGGGGTGTTCGTCGGCGTGTCGGTCGGCGTCGCCGTCGGCGTGTTGGTCGGCGTCGGCGTTGGCGTATCGGTCGGAGTCGCCGTCGGCGTGTTCGTGGGTGTATTGGTCGCCGTCGGCGTCGGAGTGCTGGTCGGGGCCTGCAATGCGCTCGGCTGGATGCTGCGGTCCTGGTTCGCCGCGCCGCCGCCGTCGAGGTTCAGCGTGCGCATGTGCCACGGCGCACCGCTCACCTGTCCGGCCCCGTCGGGGCTCGTGCCCTCGATCCAGTACGTGGACGATGCCGAGGTGGCCGCCCCACGCGAACAGCACAGCGCCGCCCGCGCGACGTGGTCAGGTGAAAGTGACGGTCAGATCGACCGCCGTGCTGTTCGCCTCATGGCCGTAGTCGCTCGCGAGATCAGTCCGAAGGTGATGCTCGTGATCGTCGCCGCCCCAGAAGTCAGCGTCGCGCGACAGCCGTGTCGTAGGCGCCGGACACCAGCGAGTCGTTCGCATCCGGCACGGCGAACCGTCCGTCGGGAAGTTGAGCGGTGATCGGTCCGCCGCTCGCGAGGGTCTCCGGACAGAGCGACGAATACGGCCGCCGCCGCCCGCCGCGCACAGGTCGACCGACTCGGTTGCGTTGTAGGTCGCGAGGAAGTCGTACGCCTCGTGCCCGCCTGCGGTGAAGTCGTAGTTGATGTGGATCGTGTGCAGTCCAGCGGCCAGGCCCTCGATCGCGAGGCGGAACGGCACGACGTCACCCTCGGCGTACGCCGAGTTGTTGCCGTTCAGGTTGCCGTTCTGCCATTCACAGTGGCGTCGCAGTTCGCGCACTGGTCCAGGTTGACACTCCCGTCGCCTTCAGGTGGTGCCGCGTTGCAGACTTGCCGGCGAAGCCCGAAAAGGCCAGCACCAGAACCACCAAAGAGCCCAACAGAACGATCAGTAGGCCGTCACGCCGCATTGCCAACCCCCTTCACTTCCCCGATTAGAGGGCACTGTCCCCCATACGGGGCACAAAGTCAAGTTTCTCGTGCCACGGGCACATGCGATTTTTCGCCCTAAGATCAGACGCGCGATGCCGAGCCTGCGGCCACCACACGTCGCCATCGTCGGCGCCGGGCCCTGCGGGCTCGCCTGCGGGCGCGAGCTCGCCCTGCTCGGGCACGACGACTGGGCTCTGTACGAGGCCTCCGACCACGCGGGCGGGCACGCGTCGTCGCACGTCGATCCGGCCGGATTCACCTGGGACGAGGGCGGGCACGTCGTCTTCAGCCACTTCGGCGAGTTCGACCGCCTGCTCGAGGAGGCGCTCGGCGAGGACGTCCACGAGCACGAGCGCTCGTCGTACGTCCGGCTCGACGGCCGCTGGGTCCCGTACCCGTTCCAGAACAACCTCCGCTACCTGGCTCCCGAGGACGCCTACGAGTGCCTCCTCGGCCTCATCGAGGCGCCGGGCACGAACGGCGACGCGGACGCCGACTTCGCGACCTGGATGAGAGGGACGTTCGGCGAGGGCATCACGGATCGCTTCATGCGCCCGTACAACACGAAGGTCTGGGCGGTCGAGCCGGAGCACATGTCCGCGACGTGGATCGCCGAGCGCGTGAGCGTCGTCGACCACCGCCGCGCGCTGCAGGAACATCCTCCTCGGGCTCGACGACGTCGGCTGGGGGCCGAACAACACGTTCCGCTTCCCCCGGTCCGGCGGCACGGGCGAGATCTACCGGCGCGTGGCGGCCGGGCTCGGCGAGCACGTGCGCTACGCGGCCGAGCTCGTCTCGCTCGACACCGAGCGCCGCGTGCTCCGGTTCGCCGACGGCGCGACCGCGGAGTACGGCGCGCTCGTGTCGACGATGCCGCTCGACCTCCTCGTCGCGGCGATCGACGACTGCCCGGACGAGGTTCGCGAGGCGGCGGCCGCACTCGAGCACAACAGCGTCTGGATCGTCGGCGTCGGCGTCGAGCGTGCGCTCGCGGACGACCGCTCCTGGCTCTACTTCGCCGATCCGGAGGTGCCGTTCTACCGGGTGACGAACTTCGCCAAGTACGCGGCCGCGAACGTCCCGGGCAGCGACACGTCCCGGTACTCGTCGTACATGGCCGAGATCTCCCACTCCGAGCGCCTGCCGCGCGAGCGCGAGGGGCTCGAGCGCTCCGTCGTCGACGCGCTCGTGTCGACCGGCCTCATCGAGGAGGACGTGCCGATCGCGTCGCTGCACACCATCGACATCGAGTACGCGTACCCGATCCCCACGCGCGACCGCGACGATGCCCTGCGGATCGTGCAGCCGTGGCTCATGGAGCGCGACGTCTACTCGCGCGGGCGCTTCGGCTCGTGGCGCTACGAGATCGGGAACATGGACCACGCCGCGAAGATGGGCATCGACGCGGCGCAGTTCCTCGTCACGGGGCGCCCGGAGGAGCTGTGGAGCCCCTGATGCCCGCCGCCCGCGCGTGCTGAGCGCGCCGTGATCGACGCACTCGTCTTCTGGCTCCTCGTCCTGGGGCTCGGCTGGGCCGCGCTCCCGCTCGCCGAGGCGCTCTTCGGCCGGCTCCCGAGCCGCGGCCTCGTCTTCGCGCGGCCCCTCGGGATCCTCGTCGCCGCCTTCCCGATCTGGCTCCTCGCGAGCCTGGGCGTCGTCCCGTACGGCCTCCCCGGCGCGATCGGCTCGGTCGCGGTGCTCGTGGTCGCAGCCGTGATCCTGCGTCGCTACGCGGCTCGGCCGGCTCGGCCCGGCGTCGAGCGGACGCTCGATCTGGCTCGCGGGCGAGGCGCTCTTCACCGCCGCCTTCTTCGGCTGGGCGCTCATGCGGAGCTTCTCGCCCGACGTCTGGCAGACGGAGAAGCCGATGGACATGGCGATCGTCAACGCCGTCAACCGGGCCGAGTCGTTCCCGCCGCCCGACCCCTGGCAGTCCGGCACCGAGGTCAACTACTACTACTTCGGCCACTACCTCGTCGCCTTCCTCGTCCGCCTGACCGGCGTCGATCCTGCGGTCGGCTTCAACCTCGGCAGTTGCGCTCTTCTTCGCACTCGTCACGACTGCCGTCTTCGGTGTCGCGGCGACGCTCTACGAAGCCGCGCAGCGGAGCGGGGACGCACCGCGGCGCGCCCCCGTTCTCGTCGGACTCACCGCCGCCGCGTTCGCGACCGTGCTCGGGAACATCGCGGGAGGCGTCCAGCTCCTGCGGGACTCGGGTGGGCTGATGAGCCGAATCGAGACCTACGACTGGTGGGCGCCCTCGCGCGTCATCGAGGGAACCGCCAACGAGTTCCCGTACTTCAGCTTCCTCCTCGCCGACCTGCACGCACACGTGATGGTCACACCGTTCGCACTCGTCTCCGTCGCCTACGCGATCCAGCTCGCGCTGTCCGGCCCTCCGACCGTCGCACGCGCCGGCCCGTGGCGGCGGCCGGCCGTCGAGCTCGGGCTCGCCGCACTTGTGCTCGGCTCGCTGTACGCGACGAACAGCTTCGACTTCCCGACGGCGTGCCTGATCGGGGTGGGCGCGCTGGCGCTGTGGGCGCTCGCGCGGCCGGGACGCTGGCGGCGCGCGCTCGCGTGGGCAGGCGCCTGGATCGGCGCCTCGCTCCTCCTCTTCCTCCCGTTCTGGCTCGACTTCGACCCCCCGACGACGAGCATCGGGCGCATCGAGGAGCACGTCGAGTTCAGCCGCTTCGTGCGCGACTACGTCTACATCTACGGCCTCGCGCTGTGGGTCGTGCTCGCGCTCTTCGCGAGTCGCTTTCGGATCTCGCGCAAGCACGCGGTGTGGGCTGGCTCCGTCCTCCTGTTCTGCCTCGTGCTGCTCGCTCCGTCGCGGCTCTCCGGGCTGACGGTCGCGCTCCTCGTGGCCGCGGCAGCCGCGTTCGTCACGCTCGCGACCGGAAGGCTCACGCAGCCCTATCGCGTGCTCTGGCTGCTCACCGCGGTGGCGTTGGCTCTGCTCGCGAGCGGCGAGGTCGTCTACCTGCGCGACGCGTTCGACGGCACCGACAGCTTCCGCTTCAACACCGTCTTCAAGACGGGCTACCAGGCGTGGTTCCTGCTTTCGATCGTCGCCGGGGTCGGCGTGTACTGGAGCGCACGCTGGCTCGGACGCCGCGCGCGGGCCGTCTGGCTCGCGGGGCTCGCGGTGCTCGTCGCTCTCGCCCTCGTCTACCCCATCGCCGCGTCGTACTCGAAGTCGGGTCGTTTCGACGCAAGCCCGACGCTCGACGGCATGCGCTGGCTCGAGCAGCGCAGCGCCGGACGACGCGGCCGCGATCCACTGGCTGCGCGCTCGGTCGACGGCTCGCCGACGCTGCTCGAGACAGTCGGGAAGGACTTCGACCCCGAAGGACGCGCGCGTGTGTCTCGACGTTCACGGGCCTGCCCGCCGTCATGGGCTGGGCCGGCCACGAGGTGCAGTGGGGCCACGACCCCGGCTCGCGCGTTCGGCGACGTGCAGCAGATCTACTCCACCGAGAATCCCGACGTCGCGCGCGAGCTCCTCGACGCTATGGCGTCGAGTACGTCTTCGTCGGCGATCTCGAGCGGAGCGACTACCCGGCGGCGGCGCTCGCGAAGTTCGAGCGTCGGGTCCCCCGCCTTCAGGTCGGGCGCGACGGTCGTCTACCGGCTGGATCAGCCCGATGGGGCCGAGGCGTCCTCCGACGCCGAAGGCGGTAGATGCGGACGCCCGGGTTCGCGTACGCGAGCGTCCAGTAGCGCCCTTCGCCCTCCTCCCACTTCGCGATGCCTTCGGGGAAGTACGCGCGCTCCAGCGCGCCGACCACGACGTACGAGGCGCCGTAGGCCGCGAGGATCCGGTGCGCGACCGCGGGATCTCTTCGTCCTGTATGCCTTCTGCACGTCGGCGACCCGCGCCTGCACCTCCTCGCTCTGCGGCGGTCGCTGCTGGCGCTGGTGGAAGTCCCAGCCGACGATGGTCGGATTGCCGGTGAACCACGAGTAGCGCCCCTGCCAGCCGTAGAGCGTGGGCGTCGTGTTGGCCTCGGCCACGACCGGCGACCCCTCGACGTTCTCGTGCATCCAGCGGATCGCGTCGCGGTCGTCGGCAAAGGGAATCGCCTGCGCCTTGTCGCTGAACACCGCCTTGGCCATGAACGCCGTGCCGTCGAGCGTGCGCCCGACCGAGGTGTCGAAGCGATCCTGGATCTTCGCGCGCGCCGCGAGCACCGGGTAGAGCAGGGCACTGACGAACAGCAGAACGAACGCGACCCGCCACACCTCGCGTATCCACCTGGGTAGAGACGGCAGGCGCTCGTACACGATTCCGACGGAGACCGCTGCCGCGACCGCCCACATCACCCACACCTGCAGGTAGTGCTTGAAGACGGTGTTCGTGCGTCCGATGTCGACGTTCCGCGCGACGTAGAACTCGACGAACATCGTCAGCGCCAGCCCGACCACCACGAGGACGACGAGCAGTCGGCGGAGCGCCTGCTCGCTCGCCGTCACGTCGCCCGTCGTTCGCACCGGCCAGCAGGCCATGGCGAGAAGGGCGACCACGACTGCGAGCGCCTCGGGCCAGAGCCCGACGACTGCGCAGCCGGCCGCGACGACGAGCGCCGCCGGCACCGCCCACATCCCGACCCGATACGCCACGCCCCCGTGAGACGAGGGCGGTCCGGAGCTCGCGGAAGCGGCGATGGCGATCCCAGTTGCGGAGCGCACTGCGGTACGTCCGCGGCACACCGCCGAGGTCGAGGGCAAACGCGAGTTGCGCGACGAGTGCCGAGACGATGGTGAAGAGGAAGAACCCGTTGACGGTGACGTAGTCGAACAATCGCGTCTGCCGCCCCTCCCATCGCTGGAACCCCTGGAACACCGCCTCGTAGTGCAAATGGAACGGGAGGAATGCGAGATAGGCGACCGCGGCAAGCCCTCCGATGCCGAGCACGGCGAAGAGCAGCGTGCGCCGCGTGCGCTCGAGTCGGAGCGCTGCGATGCCCACGCCACAGGCCGCAAGCGCGCCGTAGGTAGGGAGATCCCAGGTGTTCGTGACCCAGAGGGCCCCGAGCGTCACGCCGAGGAGGCCGAGAAGGGGCGCGAGCGCACGTGGGCCACCGCTCTCCCGCACCACCGCGACGGTCAACGCAAGCGCGAGACCGGCGAGCGGAAGCGCCATCGCATGAGCGTGAAGGTCGCCGTAGATGAAGGTGAACGCAGGGAACTCGGTGATCGGCCCGGGCTCCCCCTCACCCGGTGCGATGACACGCGTGGCGTTCCAGAACCACCAGTCGTTCGCCACCTCGCCTTCGAGCCAGAGCCGAAGGACGCGGAGCTCACCGAGGTTCCCGAGAGCGGTGACGAAGACCGCGCCGAGGACCGCGAAGACGACGGGCTTCCCGAGGCGTCCTCGACCCCACGACGCCAGCCCCAGGGTGGCGCAGAATGCCGCCGCAGCGAGTAGCCCCGCCAGCGTCGGCACGGCCAGGTTGTACGCCGTCGCCGGAGGGATGGCGGTGAGCTTCGCCAGCCCCGCGACCTGGACGAACCCGTAGTAGTAGTAGTTGAGCTGACCGTCGGCGAACCACGGGTCGTACGGGGGGAAGAAGCTCGACTTCGTGACGGCGTTCAAGTACGAGAGGTCCATCGGCTTCTCGCCGCCTCGCGTCGGATGCCAGAGGTCGGGATTCGACCAGCGAACGAAGAGCGAGACGGCGAAGAACGACCAGAACACCGCCTCCCCGACGAGGACGAGTCGCCACGACGCGCGTAGCCAGGCCGCGAGCTCGTGGCGCTTGCGAACCGCGATGGCGACCGATCCCACCGCCACCAGAGCGATTGCCGTCGCGATGGCCCAGCGCGTGAAGGCGAGCAGTCGGAGACTCCCGATCCACCAGACGGTCCAGGTGACGAGCAGGAGTCCGACGACCCGCGAGAGCGCATAACCCCGATCGGGCAGCGCCCTCGCGACGAGCCAGACGTAGGGGAAGCCGAGCAGCCCGGTGCCGACGAGCGCCAGCACCCAGAGCGGGAGCGGGATGGAGGCGGAGAAGCCGTCCAGGTCGAACATGTCCCGCCACGTGCCGTTGGCACGCTGCTCCTCGAGCACGTCCGCCGGAAGCGTGAGCTTCGACGTGCCGACTCGCGCGACGACGAGCGGAAGCGCCACGACGAGGAGCGCGAGCCCGATCCAGACCCAGCGGGGACGCCACGCACGCCCTACGACCGGTGAGGAGAACGGCTCGTCGCTCACGAGCCTGCCCTCGGCGCTGCCCCGCAACAGGTCATCCGCATCTCCCACGCCGCGTCGAAGGTAGCCGAGCAGAGAACGGCACTTCAACACTTTCGCTGCTCGTCGACCGAATTCAAGGGTGCTAGGCTCGTGCGCCCTCGGCTCCTGAGGCAATGACCACGCAGACGCTCTCCATCGTCGTCCCCGTCTTCAACGAGGAGCGCCGCTTGCCGGCGCTCCTCGAGAACCTGCGGACGGACGCTGGCGCCATCGTCTCGAATGCGGGTCTCGAGCTGGCGGAGGTGCTGCTCGTCGACGACGGCTCGACGGACGGCACGGCGACGCTGCTCGACGCCTTTGCAGCGTCCGAACCTCACGTCAGGACCCTTCGCTTCGAGCGGAATCGGGGAAAGGGGGCAGCAGTTCGTGAAGGGATGCTCGCGGCGAGCTCGCAGCTGGCCCTGATGACGGACGTCGACCTGTCGACGCCGCTCGCTGACGTCGCTCTGCTCGCACAGGCACTCGAAGCCGGCGCCGACATCGCGATTGCGTCACGTGGCCTCAGGGAGTCCAAGATCCTCGTCCACCAGCCAGCGCACCGCGAGCTCATGGGGAAGGCGTTCAACCTGGGCGTTCGCCTGGTCACTCGCGTGCCGTGGCGCGACACGCAGTGCGGCTTCAAGCTGTTCCGCCACGAACAGACGCGGCGCGTCTTCGAGCTCCAGCGCGTGGAAGGCTTCGCCTTCGACGTCGAGGTGCTGGTGACCGCGCGCCGCCTGGGGCTGCCCGTGACCGAGGTGCCCGTCCACTGGATCGACCATCCCGACACACGCGTCGGCGTGGTGACATCGTCGACGGCCATGGCGCTCGACGTACTGCGGATCGCGTATCGGGCTCGCCGCCCGCTCCCGCGAGGCGCCGGCGACGGCTGATCTCAGTACTGGACGATCAGGATGACGGCGCAGGTGACAGCCCACCCCGCGACCGCGAGCAGGATCGGCACGTCCGTCACTAGCACCTGATCCGGTTCCTCGCCCCCTTCGCGTCGCTGAAGTATCAGGAGGTAACGGAAGACCGCGTAGACGACGTACGGGATCGTGATCATGAGCGCCCGCGACTCGCCCGCCGTGAATGTGTACAGGGCGTAGGCGACGATCGCCGCCGCGGCGACGATGGTGACGAACTGGTCGATCGCCGCGAGCGAGTAGCCGTCGAGCACCCTCCGCCCCTGCGTCTCGCGGAGCTCGACGAGGACGAGCTCCGCCCGCCGCTTCCCGAGCGCGAGGAAGAGCGCGAGCAGCCCCGTGCAGAGGAGGAGCCAGGGCGAGATGGGCACGTCCACGGCGACCGCCCCGGCGGCGGCGCGCACGACGAACAGGCCGGCAATCGCGAAGACGTCGATCAGGACGACGTGTTTGAGCGAGGCCGTGTACGCGAGCTGCACCGCGACGAACGCCGCGAGCAGGCCCACCGATTCCGGCCCAAGGGGCACAGCGATGACGAACGCGACGCCGAACAAGCCGACCGAAAGCCAGAGTGCGATCCGGGGCGAGAGCTGCCCGCTGGCGATCGGCCGGTGCCGTTTGACCGGATGGGCGCGATCCGCCTCTCGATCACTGAGATCGTTGACGAGGTATCCGGCGCTCGACGCTGCGCAGTAGGCGGCGAAGCACGCAATCGCCTCGATCCAGCGGACAGGGTCGCCGAGCTGGGCGGCGAACAGGATGCCAGCGAAGACGAGGAGGTTCTTCGTCCACTGATGCGGGCGAAGGGCCGCGAACGCGGCCGCGGGCGTCCGGCGCCGCACCGGCACGTCCACCAATCTCGCCCCCGCCTCGACACTCACCTCTCCGATCGTAGAGCGCGCGCGGGCAATTGCCCAGACGTGCAGGAAGAAAAAGGGCCCGATCGTCAGACCGGGCCCTTCTGAAGACTCGACGTGGACTAGGAAACTCGCCTAGCCCGTGACGGTCCAGTCTCCCGTCTGCGCAAGGACGCGGATCGACTGCTGCCCGCCCTTCCAGCCGTAGGCGTCGAGGTCGGCGCGGCAGAGCGCGTCCCCGCCCCGATCCGCCCACCTGGACGAGCCCGCGAGCTCGAATGTCGCGTCCGGCTCGGCGAGCAGCCCGAACACGATGTCGGGACCGAGCATGTTCATGTCGACCGTGCCGTCCCCGTTCACGTCCTGGTAGCAGGTCACTGCGACCATCGGGTGCTCCCAGCCGGCCAGCGGCTCGACGGAGGTCGCGAACGTCAGACGATCCCCGTAGCTCGGCGTCGCCGCCGCGCTGCGGGCGACGTCATTGACCGTCGCGAGCTCGATGCTCGAGGTGGCGCTCCCACCCGAGCCGTTGCCGTTTCCCTTGCCATTGGCGTTTCCGCCGCCCTTCTCGACGGTCGGGCCGGCTGCTGTCGGCTCGGCGGTCGGAGTCGGCTCGGCGGTCGGAGTCGGCTCGGCGGTCGGAGTCGGCTCGGCGGTCGGAGTCGGCTCGGCGGTGGGTGTGCCATCGTTTCCGCCGCGCCCGTTGCCGTTCCCGCCTTGATCGGCGAGAGCAGGGGTAGCGGCTGCAATCATTCCTGTGATGAGAAACATTGCGAGTACGTTGCTGCGAAGCATTGTGGCGTCTCCCTTCTTGGCGACAGACGGGAGATCGTCGAGTTCGTCACAAGCCACGATCCCTGGAACGAGTGGCAGCGCCGAAAGTACGCTCGAATTGGCTCAACGCCCCGTTCTCGGCGGACGCCTCCGCTCCGGAGTCGAGCGAGCGCGCCTAACGTCGCCGAATGTCCGCAGGCCGACCTCGGCGAACGCGCTGCCGGAGCAGCACCACGTGACGACCGAGATCGTCTCCGGGTCCGTTTCGTAGGTGTTGAACCCGAGCGCCTCTCCACGGCGGCGGCTTGTCGGCCGACTGAAGCCGGCGGAGGTGGCCAGAGAACAATCGAGCTACCGTGTTCGTGCCCGACCACTTCGAACTCTCGGCGCTCGGCGGACTCTGGTGCACATGGCCGCTCATAACGAGCTCGACGCCGGCGGACGCAGTTTTCTGCGGCACCAGGTCACCCTTGGCACAGGGGACGTTTGTGCGCAGCTCGCCAGGGCGGTGCAGCGAGATGGTGGTGAAGAGCGACCGTCCGCAGAGAGCGGCCTGGACGCCTTCGAGTCTCGATGCGAGACGGTCGAGCGGGACGAGGCGAGCGCGCTCGAGGCGTTCGCGCAACGCCGTGGGTGGTTCGGACCAGGTGCTGCGTCTACGTGGAGATCGGAGATGTGAAGAATTCGCCCGGTCACTGAGGGAGAGACAGGCAGTGGTGTACCTTCGCCCACTTGCCTCTGACTGCAGACGGCCTTGAAGCGGATTACCTTCCGCTTCTCCGCTGACCTAAGTCCATCGCAGCAGCTTCAGATCAGAGGGAAAAGGGCATACACTGAGGGCCCGAGCGGAGCACGCCTGCGTCGAGGAGGTCCTTCTCCCAGTTCTTCCCGAAGACCTTCGTTCCCTCTACTCCGGCGAACCGTTCCGCTCGGGCCTTCTAAGGGACGCGCCCGTGGCCTCGTTTCCGCTACCGCACGAGATCGATCGCGGAGAATGTCTCCGGATCAACCCGAACGGCGTAGACGTCGATCCATTGCGCGAGCGCCCGACTAGCCGGGTCGCGAACGACGTCCGCGTCATCCTCTTCAGCACCGCCGGCTCGAATCCCGACCGCCATCCACGAGGCCGTGCGAACGGAGAGCTCACAGCTCGCAATCGGACGCAGGCGCTTCACCGGATGCGCCCGATCGGCGTCGCGGTCGCGGATCGTTGAAGAGGTAGGCCGCACTCGACGCTGCGCAATACGCGACAAAACACGCGGTCGCCTGCAGCCATTTGGCCGGATCATCGATCTGGACGGCAAAGACGACTCCGGCGAAGACGAGCAGGTTCTTCGTCCACTGATGGGGTCGAGGGCTACGCGGCAACCAGCGCGTGCCGTCGAATCGGCACGCTGATGAAGTCCGCAGCCCCAACCTCCACCCCCACCGGTTGCAGCTGCGGTAGCCCGCAACGGTAGCCTCGGCTCGTGTTCGACCACGTCGAGATCGCAGTCTCAGACCTGGCCGCGTCCGAGCGCTTCTACCGCACCGTGCTCTCCGTGCTGGGCGTCGAGCCCGGCCACGCGGACGCCGAGATCGTCGAGTGGGAGGACTGGGGCATCGTGCCCACGGATCGAGAGCACCCCGTGTCCCACGGCCTGCACGTCGGCTTCCGCGCGCCGACCCGCGAGGCCGTGGACGCCTTCTGGCAGGCGGGTGATCGACGCCGGGTTCCGCGACGACGGGGCGCCCGGGCCACGCACGATCTACGGATCCGACTACTACGGGGGATTCCTGCTCGACCCCGACGGCAACAGCGCCGAGGCGGTGCACTTCGAGCGGTCGAGCCCGGTGCCGCCGGGCCGCATCGACCACCTGTGGATCCGCGTGGGCGACCTCGAGGCGTCCAAGCGCTTCTACGCGACGATCGCGCCGCACGCCGGGATCCGCCTGGGCGCCGACGAGCCCGGCCGCGTGCGGTTCACCGGCACGGACTACAGCTTCTCGCTGATCGACGACGAGCGGCCGCTCACGGAGCACGTCCACATCGCGTTCTCCGCCCACGACGACGCCACCGTGCGGGCCTTCCACGCCGCCGCGCTCGCCGCCGGATACGAGGACAACGGCGCGCCCGGCGAGCGTCCCGTGTACCACCCGGGTTACTACGGCGCGTTCGTCCTCGACCCCGGCGGGCTCAACGTCGAGGTCGTCAACCACAATCGCTGATGCGTGCCACGCCGTCAGATCGCCCCGAGTTCTCGAGCATGGCGGACGACTACGCGCGATCCGCGCTCTCGCAGCGCGCGGCCTTCGAGGCGACCCACCCGGCCGTGCTGGCCGCGGCGCGGCTTTTTGCAGACGAGCCGGTGCTCCGCGTGGTCGATCTCGGCGCCGCCGACGGGGTGAATTCCCACTGCCTGATCCGCGAGCTCGTGCGGGAGCGCGCTGGACGGCCGCTGATCTACTCGCTCGTAGATCTGCCGACGAACGCGTGGGGCGTCGCCGCCGACCACCTGCAGCACGCGTTCGGCAAGGCGGCGGGCGAGCCAGGGGTCGTCGTCATCCCGGCGGCCGGCGACGCCGGCCCAGGGGTCGCCGATACCGGTTCGGGGACCCACTTCACCTCGCCGGAGGCCCACGGCGAGGCGTGTCGCCGAGCCGTCGAGCACAGCCCACCCCCCGCAACAGTGATCAGTATGGCGGGCATCCCCCTCCAGCAGGCGCCTTGCCTGCCATCGGACAGCGTGCACGTCGCGGTCACCGGGACAGCGATGCACTGGATCGCCGGTGCAGCGGGTCTGGCCTCGACCGGCTCCGTCTTTCCGGGCTACCCTGACCACCTGGACGAGGGCGAGCGGCGTGCTTGGCGCGTAGCCGCCGCGCGGCAGTGGGAGCAGCTGCTCGAGATGCGCACGATGGAGCTCGCGCCGGATGGCCGATTCATCGCCGCGCTCCCGGCGTCCCCCGCTCCGTGCCCCGAGAGAACGGGGCTGTACGTGGAGATCATCGGGGATATGAACCGGGTACTCGCCGACTGGCGCCGCGCGGGCCGCATCGGCCCCGAGACCGTAGCCGCGGTCGTCGTTCCCGTGTGGATGCGCACGCTCGACGAGATCCGAGCCCCCTTCGACGGGAGCGGCGGCCGGGCGGCGGGCCTACAACTCGAGAGCGCCGAGCTCTTCCGTCTCGACAATCCCTACTGGCACGACGATCCCGCCGTCTTCGCGCGCGGCTACGTCCGGAGCGTCACCGCATGGGGCGGGCCGCTGCTCCTGCGCGCCTTCGCTCGCGAGGGCGAGGACCGCGCGCCCGGTCTCCTCGCCGCTTTCCTCGAAGCGCTCGAGGAGCGCGTCGCCGATGCCCCCGACCGCTATCGCTGGGACTACATCGAGGCGCTCCTCGTCTGCCGCAAGGCGGACGGCACCAGGCGGGCGCGGCCTCGCGACAAGAAGGCAGCCGAACTCGGATAGAAATCCTCCCTGGCAGCTTTCCGCCCGTCAGTGTCTCAAGGAGTCGCACGGAATAGGGCGATTTGCAGGGATTTCCATGCGCCCGGCAGGATTCGAACCTGCGACCCGCGGATTAGAAGTCCGCCGCTCTGTCCACTGAGCTACGGGCGCCCGCCCGGGAGGGTAGTCGGCCGGCTGGCCGATCTGCACTACCGGGCTTCGAGCACCAGCGGGGGGCACGCGTATCCCGTCGCCTCGCGCACGGGCTGCCCCTTCGCGTCCTTCGTGGCGACCGTGAAGCGTCCGGCTGTCACGCTCACCTGCGCATAGCTGTAGGTGTCGAGCGCGGCGCAGCGCATGCCCAGCCCGTTCGGCGGCGCCGGCTTGAAGAAGAGCGCCCCGATCGCGGTTCCCGAGCCCCTCTGTCCGAGGAAGTCGTCGATCTCCTTCGAGAACGTGTTCGTCGCGACCGGGCCCGTGACGACCTCCCAGATGCCGTAGCTCTCCGGCGTCGGACTCAGCGACCTCGAGCGCACCTCGTTGACGAGATTCCCATGCGAGTCGGTCGTGAGGAACACGACGTTCTTCACGTCACGAAGGAACTGCAAGAGCTGCTCCCGCTCGGCCGCGTACCCCTCCCAACGGTCGTAGGGGAGTGCGTAGTACTGCTGGATCGGTACCTCGTTGACGATCACCTTCCACGTCGCGGTCGACCGTCGGAGCGCGCTGCGCAGCTCGACCCGCTGACGAACGCCGAGCATCGTCCGGGACGGATCCTCGAGCGCGGCGAGGCAGGCGGGCGAAACCGGGTTGCGGAGCGGTGGGGCGAGCGAGGCGAACGCGTCGCGAACAGCCTGCGGAGCGGTCGGGGCGAGATCGCCGTTGCACGCCTGCGTGGCCTTCCCGCTGCGGAACGAGCGCTCGTCGAGGAAGAAGAGCTCGAGGTGCTTCCCCCAGCGGAACGTCCGGTAGAGCCCCGTCGCCGGCGAATACGTAACCGGCGAATAGTCCCGGAACGCCTGCACGCCCGCCGCGGTAGATCGCTTCGCCGTGCTCGGGTCTCGAGAAGTCGTTGACGAACTCGTGATCGTCCCAGTGGCTGTACAGGCCGGTCGACGCGCGCAGCCTCTGTACAGCCGGGAGGGCGAGCCCGAGCTTGTACTTCCGCCACTTCTCGGCCCTCGTGCGTGCGATCGGCGCGTTCGCGACTTCACTGTCCGAGTAGATCGTGTCGCCGAGGTTGATGTTGAAGTCGTTGCCCTCCGCAGCCATGCGCGCGTACACGCCGAAGTTGTTGAACGCCGGTGTTCCATTCGGGCCCACCGTCGCATCAGCGTCGCCACTGATCGAGAAACGGACCGACTCGGCCGAGGTAACGCGCGGAGCCGTAGTGAACGAGCCACGAGCACTCGTCGACCGGCCCTGCGCAAACGAGTAGACATAGGCCGTGGCAGGCTCGAGTTTGCGCACCCCCACTTGGACTGTGAGGTCACGTCCACGTTCTGCGCGGAGCCAGAGCAGGCTCTCGCCGCCATGTCCGTCTTCCTTCGCTACGGCGAGCAGGATCCGCCCGGGCGACGGAGCCCTTGTCCACAGCACCGCCGACGTCGACGTGATCTCGCCCGCCGCGACGCCGTAGCGAAATCCAGGACTTGCGGCGTCGGCCGACGCAACCGCGAGCACGAGCGTCGCCGCGGCAACGAGGACGGCGAAGCGACGCATCCGCTCGACCCTACGCGCGCGCAGCCGGGTGGTCAAAGTCCTCGCGCCGCTCCTCCTCGGAGAGGAAGCGGAAGAACCAGTAGGCGAACACCGCGAAGAACACGACGGCCTGCTCGATCGCCATGAGCATCCCCGCGAGCTGCTGATCCTCGAGCGGATCGAGTCCCCACACGCGGTGGTGGGCCTCGACGTAGAAGTCGTAGATCGGCTCGGGAACGAGCGCCATGACGAGCCCGACCGGGCTCCCGAGCACGAACGCTGCGAAGACGTAGCCCGCGCGCGTGCCGGAGCCGAGGCGGTGCGGCTCGTCCTGCACGACGGACCACCACATCGCGAGCCCGGTCGCGAAGTACATCGCGTGCTCGAGGTGAAGGAGCGTGTTCGGATTCCGGAGCGCCGCGTCGTACAGCCAGGGCAAGTGCCAGACCATGTAGTTCGCGAGCCAGAGGGGAAGCGCGACGGCGGGATGCGTGAGCCCACGGATCGCCCGCGGTCGCACGATCACCGCGGCGAGCGCGGGCGGAATCCCGAGCGCGACGAGGAGCGGCGCCCACTCGGCGAGTACGACGTTCTGGAGCAGATGCACGGTCAGCAGAAAGTGCATCCCGAGCGTGTGGATGGGCGTCACGGTGACCAGGAGCAACAGCGCCATCGCGGCGAGGAAGCAGGCGATGCGCCATCCGGAGGCCGGGTATCTGCGCAGCGCGAGCAGGTACGCAGCGGTCAGGCCGAGGACGACGAGCACCTCCGTGTTCCACGACCACGCGTACGGATCCACGGCGCTACGCTAGTCGGACGCGGGCGTAGCTCAGTTGGTAGAGCGCCAGCCTTCCAAGCTGGATGTCACCGGTTCGAGCCCGGTCGCCCGCTCTCTCTTCTTCTTCTCGCCGGTTAGCCGTTAGGCAACCGGGTCAGCCACGCTGGCTCCTGCTCCCCCGCCTTCGTCCGAGTCAGGCGGCGCAGCCCGCTTCCGTCCGGACGGACGACGTAGAGGTCGTAGCCGTCGCTCGCTGTCGTGAACGCGATCCACATCCCGTCGGGCGACCAGGCCGGGCCGTGGTCGCCGAGGAAGTCGAGCTTTAGGCGGGGAGGCGTCAGCCGGCGACGACCGCTGCCGTCACGGTTTACAACGGCCAGCGCGGATCCGTCGACGAAAGCCAAGCGCTCGCCGTCGGGTGACCAATCCGGCGACCCGTAATAAGGCTCACCGCGATTGCCAACGAGACGTGCGAGGTCACGCGTCACGTGTCCGTAGGTGTCGACGACACGAAGCGCGAACGACGCCGTTCCTCCCGAGCACTGGCTCGCATCGGTGAACGCGATCCTTGCTCCATCAGGTGACACCGCCGGCGAGAAGTGCGAGCGAAAGGAGTCTTCCGCCGGTGGGTTCGTCAGGAGCTCAGCGCGTTCGCGGCCGTGAGGACGCACGCGGAAGATCGACCCACACTCCTCGTGAAACGAGTGGTTCGGCCCTTCGTCATCTTGGGAGAGGAGGCGACTGAAGTAGATCCATCGTCCATCTCGAGTCCAGGCGGGGCCGTAGTCGTACCCGGCCGTCAGTCGATAGCGGCGTTCGCGGTGGCCCAGATCCATGACCCAGACCGCTGAGCCGTAGGTGCCGCGGGCGTACGCGAGCGAACGTCCGTCCGGCGAGGGCGCAGGCGAGCTCTCGTCCCACACCGGCGTGTTCGTCAGCCGAACGGTCCGCGACCCGTCGAGTGCGATCGAGTAGAGATCGCCACCGCGAGAGAACGCGAGCGCGGGAGTGGAGGTGGCCGCTTGCGAGCCCGCTTCGGCGTGTAGCGCAAGCACTCCAGCGGCGAGCGCGACACATGCGAGCCGAGAGATCGTAGGCACTTCGCGCAACTATTCCAGTCCTCCACAAGCCGGCGCCCAACTGGGTGAGCCCGTGCCGCCGATTCCCGCCTGGTAGTCGGTCAGAACACGGACATCTGATCCGTCAGCGTTCATCACACAGATCTCCTCCGACCCTGTTGCCTCGACCTCGCACGCAAAGGTGGTGACGATGTCGATTGATCCAAAGTCAGCCTCAGAGCGAAACCCTCGCCCGCTCGTGCGTCGATCGGGAGCTTGGACAGCAAAGGAATCCGCCTCCGGTTGCAGAACCGCGGACCCAAACGGAAAACGGGAGGTCGGACGATGGATCAGCCGCTCGGGGTACGGCTCGCTGCCGAAGCGCTCGGCACGTTTCTCTTCTTCTTCCTCGGCTTCAGCGGAATCGCGGTGGTCGTGGACATCGGCGCGGACGCGATCACGCCGCTCGGGGTCGCGGCCGGATTCGGGTTCGGAGTCGCCCTGGCGATCACCGCGTTCGGGCACATCTCGGGCGGGCACTTCAACCCCGCCGTGAGCGCCGGGCTGGCGATTGCGGGACGCTTCAACCCGCGCGATGTCGTGCCGTACTGGATCGCGCAGCTCGTTGGCGGCTTCGGCGCCGTCGTCGTCATGGGCATCGTCTACTCGACCGAGGTCACGGATGCGCTGCACACGCAGCCGGGGAGCGGCATCGACACCTGGGCCGCGCTCGTCCTCGAGATCATCGCCACGGCGCTCTTCCTCATGGTCATCCTCACGGTCGCGACCGACGAGCGGGCTGCGTGGAACGGCGTCATGGCGCCGTTTCTCATCGGACTCTTCATCTTCACAGCCGCGGTGACCGTCGGTCCTGCGTCTGGTGGGTCGTTCAATCCGGCTCGCTCCCTCGACCCCGTGCTCTGGAACCAGGAGTGGAGCGACGTCTGGATCTACGTCGTCGGCCCGCTCGCGGGCGCCGTGCTCGGAGCGGCGATCTGGGCGTTCGTCGTGCTGCGCCAGCCGGAGCCGGACCCGCAGCTCGAGGTGGCTCGTGGGGGCCTCGAGCCCTAGTTCCCGCTCTCCGAGAAGTGCTGGTAGTCCTTGACGGACGTCCAACGGCCTCCCCAGCCCCAGCCGATCCGGTCGAATGCGCGTACGAGGGCACCACCCTCGTACGCCATTCCCGGGCGCTTCGAGCGATCGACGTACGGGCGACTTGCGGCATGTGAGGTCCTCCCGCCGGACACATAAGGGTTCTCGATCGGGTTCACGTCGATCGCACGGCCGTACGCGTGGTTCGACCAGCGCGACGTCCCGTCGACGAAGCGGCAATTGAACGCCGACGTGTTGTCGGCCTCGATCGAGCGAAAGTCACTGCCTCCGTAGGCGTCGACGGGAACCATACGACGGATCGGAAAACGGGCTGCATACAGGTCGCGATACACCTGCACCAGCTCGCGGGCGACATCGCGGTGAACGATCAACCGACCCGTTCGAACACGCCCGTTGAAGCCCCAGTGCGAGAGCGTCAGCAGCCGCAGGTCACGAAGTGCCACCGGGCAGCCCTTGCGCCAGGACACGCCGGTCATCCGCTTCGCCTGTGTCGCGTCGATCCGCTCGATCGCGGAACGGAACGATGCGGGCGTTGTGCTCGCCGACGAGACACTGACACCAGCCGCAACGAGGACAGCCGCAATGGCGATCAGCCGTGACACCAGTCGGGGCGGACAGACTTGAACTGTCGGCCTCTCGCTCCCAAAGCGAGCGCTCTACCAGGCTGAGCTACGCCCCGAGTGCCACAGTGTAAGGAGCGTCGCCGCGAACAGCCGCGGAGCGGCTGCTTCAGGGATTCTCGCGGAGCGGGGCTCGCGCGAGCGAGATCCGCTCCTGCGGACGAGACAGTGTAAGGAGCGTCGCCGCGAACAGCCGCGAAGCGGCTGCTTCAGGGATTCTCGCGGAGCGGGGCTCGCGCGAGCGAGATCCGCTCCTGCGGACGAGACAGTGTAAGGAGCGTCGCCGCGAACAGCCGCGAAGCGGCTGCTTCAGGGATTCTCGCGGAGTGGGGCTCGCGCGAGCGAGTCCTGCTCCTGCGGACGACACGCTGTAGGCGGATAGCCTGCGCGCTCTCATGGTCGACGCCCCCACGCTGCTCCCCGAGGGCCGACCGGACGACAAGACGCGGCTCGGCTACATCATGGTGGCTTCAGCGGCGACGCTGTTCGCGGTCAACGGGAGCGTCTCGAAGGTCGTGCTCGGCTCGGGCCTCTCGTCGCTCGAGCTCGCGCAGATCCGCAACACGTGCGCGGCCGTTCTCTTCCTCGCGTTCCTGCTCGTCTTTGCGCCGGAGCGGCTGCGCGTCGGTCGCCGCGAGCTTCTCTTCCTCGTCGCGTTCGGCCTCGTCGGGATCGCGCTCGTGCAGTGGCTCTATTTCGTCGCGATCGAGAACCTGCCCGTCGGCGTCGCGCTCCTCATCGAGTTCACGGCGCCGCTCTTCGTCGCGCTCTTTGCACGATTCGTCTACAAGGAGCACGTCCGGAGGCGAATCTGGGTCGCTGTTGCGATGTGTCTGACCGGGCTCGCGCTCGTCGTGGAGCTGTGGGCCGGCGTCGCCTTCAGCACGGTGGGCGTCACGGCGGCGTTCGGTGGCGCGCTCTCCCTCACCGCCTACCTCCTCATGGCGGAGCGCGAGCGCCGGCACCGCGACGCTGCGTCACTCTCGTTCTACGGGTTCCTCTTCGCAGCGTTGCTGTGGGCGGTGTTGCAGCCGCTGTGGGACTTCCCGTGGGGTGTGCTCGACGACGAGGTCTCCCTGCAGGGAAACCTGTCCGAGTACTCCGCCCCGGTCTGGGCGCTCGTGACCTTCATAGTCGTCATCGGAACGATGGTGACCTTCTCGCTGCTCAACGGATCGTTGCGACACATCTCGGCGACCCGCGCGTCGATCGTGGCGACCCTCGAGCCCGTCGTCGCCACCGTCGTCGCGTGGGCGTGGCTCGGCGAGACGTTCGGCGCGACTCAGCTCGTCGGAGGCGCCATCGTGATCGCGGGCATCCTCGTGGCGCAGTCCGCACGCTGACTGCCTCTACCCTGTGCTTGTCCGCAAGATCGGAATCCGCTGACACGCGTATTCCGATCGCGAGATCCCCCAAGGCGTCCGCTGCGCGGCCGCATCGCACTTGAGTACCCTCTTTGCCGATGGTCGAACGTGTTCTTCTCGCCTCGCCGCGCGGCTACTGCGCCGGCGTCGAGCGCGCCGTGGAGACAGTCGAGCGCGCGCTCGAGCACTACGGCGCGCCCGTGTTCGTCCGCAAGCAGATCGTGCACAACATCCATGTCGTCCGCGATCTCGAGGCGCGCGGGGCGATCTTCGTGGAGGAGGAGACCGAGGCGCCGAACGGCGCGACCGTCGTGTACTCGGCCCACGGGGTGGCTCCCTCCGTCTTCGCGAACTCGGCGAAGCTCGGGCACAACGTGATCGACGCCGTCTGCCCGCTCGTCACGAAGGTGCACGTCCAGGCGCGTCGCTACGCGGACGAGGGCTACACCGTCGTGCTCATCGGCCACGAAGGGCATGAGGAGGTCGTCGGGACGATGGGCGAGGCGCCGGACGCGACCGTCCTCGTCCAGACCGTCGCGGAGGCCGAAACGCTCGACGTTCCCGCGAACACGAAGCTCGCCTACGTGACGCAGACGACGCTGTCGGTGGACGAGACGGGCGAGATCATCACCGCGCTGCGACGGCGCTTTCCGGAGATCCGCGCACCTCGCAAGGAGGACATCTGCTACGCGACCTCCAACCGTCAGTGGGCGGTGAAGGAGATGCTGCCCGAGATCGACCTCCTCCTCGTCATCGGCTCGAAGAACTCGTCGAACTCGAACCGGCTCGTGGAGACCTCGCGCGCCGCGGGCACGCCGGCGCACCTCATCGACGACGAGACGGAGATCGACGAATCGTGGCTCGAAGGGGCGAGGACGGTCGGAATCACGTCCGGTGCGTCGGCGCCGGAGAAGCTCGTCGGCCGCGTCTGCGACTGGTTTCGAGCGCGCGGCGTCACGAACATCGAGCCGTATCGGCTCGTCGACGAGGACGTGACCTTCCGGCTGCCCGTCGAGCTCAGGCGCGAGCTCGAGCTCGCGGCCAACAACTAGCGTCGGGTCAGCGCGAGCACACCTCCAGCACACGAAGCGCGGTCAGACCTTTGCGACCACCAGCTCGGCGCCGTCCGCCGCGACCGCGACGGCAAGCGTCTCGCGCGCGATCCACTCCTCATGCTCGAGCAGGTCGGCGTCAGCCTCGGGAATCGTGAGCCGGATGCGGTCGGTCAGCTCGAGCCCGGACTCCTTGCGCTTCGTGTTCACACCGTGGATGAGGTCGTAGACACGGCCGGCACGGACGAGCTCGTCGTCCAGGTGGAGGTCGAGCGCGACCGTGAGTCCGTCCGACGCCGCGACCGCCCAGCCGTCCTTGCCGTGCCTCTCGACGAGGACCTCGTCGCGCGAGAGGTCGTGACCCGCGACGCGAATCCCGCCCTCCGGAAGCTCCTCGAAGTCGCCGCCCTGAAGCGCGGCGCGAACGGCGCCGAGCTCCTTCCCGAGCTTCGGGCCGAGGAGCGGGAGGTTCGGCTTGACGCGAAGCTCGCTTGCTTCCACGGATCCGAACGAGACCTCGCGCACGCGCAGCTCGTCTACGATCTCGTCCGCGTAAGCCCCGGCAAGCGCCGCCCCTTCGACGACGAGCGCGCGCAGCGGCTGCCGGAGCTTCAGCCCCGAGGTCGCGCGCGCCTGCCGCCCGAGCTCAACCACGCGACGAAGCTCCGAGATCTCGGCCAGCAGTGCCGCGTCCGGGTCGACCGCCTCCGGCCAGCCGGCGAGATGAACCGAGTCGGGAGCATCGTCGCACGGCGCCGTGAGCACACGCCACATGTGGTCGGTGAGGAACGGCATGAGCGGGGCGACCACACGCAGGCTCTGGACGAGCGCGTACCAGAGCGTTCGCAGCGCGACCGGGTCGCCGTCCCAGAAGCGACGTCGGGAACGCCTGATGTACCAGTTCGAGACGTCGTCGACGAACGCCTCGTACGAACGCACGACGTCCACCGTGAGCCAGCTCTCGTACCCGGCCGTCGCCTCCGCGACGAGCCCATGCGTCCGCTCGACGAGCCAGCGGTCGAGCGGCTCGAGCTCGCCGCCGGGGCGGTCCGCGAGATCCGCGAAGTCGGGCGCCCAGCTCACGATGTTCGCGTAGTCGACGAAGAACTTGCACGAGTTCCAGAGCGTGAGCAGCTGCCTCTGGATCTCGTGAGCCGGGCCGAATCCGAACAAGAGGTTGCGGTCCGGCGGTTGCGAGCAGTACTGCCAACGCATGACGTCTGCGCCCATACGAGCGAACGCGTCCGGTGCGTCGATCGTGTTGCCCCACGAGCTGTGCATCTCGCGGCCGGTCTCGTCGAGCATCTTCTCGTAGCCGAGGACGCGCCGATACGGCGCCCTCCCGGTGAGGGCCACCGCCATGAAGTGCTGCGAGTAGAACCACAGCCGGATCTGCTCGCGCATCTCCGACACCCAGTCGGCGGGGAACCACTCCTCCCAGTAGGCGTGGTCGGGGAGGTCGGCGGTCGTCAGCCCCTTCGCTGCACCCGTGGCGTAGCCCTCGGGCACTCGTTCGGCGTTCTCCCAGCCGAGTGTCGCGAACGGGACGATGCCGGCGTCGAGCCAGACGTCGCCGACCTCCGGGATGCGCCGCACGGTCTCGTTGCACGCGGCGCAGTGGATCGGCACCTCGTCGATCCACGGCCGGCGGAGCTCCTCGAGCTGCTCGAGCCCGGAGACGGCACGCTCGGCCAGCTCGGCCTTCGAGCCCACGACGGTCACTTGGCCGCACTCGCACTCGTAGATCGGCAGCGGCAGCCCGTAGTAGCGGCGCCGCGAGATGTTCCAGTCGCCCATGTTGCGGAGCCAGTCGTCCATGCGCTTGCCCATGTACGCAGGCGTCCACTCGACCGTGGCGTTCGCGTCGAGCAGCGGCTGGCGGAGCTCGTCGACGGAGATCAGCCAGTCGTCGGTCACCCGCCAGATGAGCGGCGTGTCGCAGCGCCAGCAGTGCGGGTAGCGGTGCTCGTACTGTCCGGCCTCGAGGAGGAACCCTGTCTCGGCGAGGCGGCCCACGATCTGGTCTGCCGATTCCGTGGTCGAGAGCCCGTGCAGCCAGCCGTACGGGTCGTAGAAGCGGCCGGCCTCGTCGACCGGTGACAGCACGGGCAGCTCGTGGATCCGACCGAGCTCGAAGTCCTCCTGGCCCGCTCCCGGCGCGATGTGCACGATGCCGGTGCCCTCCTCGAGGGACACGTCCTCCCAGGGAATGACCCGGTGCTCGACCTCGGAGCCCGGTCCGAGATCGTCGAACGGCCCGCGGTACCGGAGCCCGACGAGCTCCGAGCCCTTGACCTTCCGCACGAACGCGTCGTCGGGGTAGCGCGCGACCGCGACCCACTCGCCGATCTCGCGAAGTCCGTAGTCCGCTTCGGGCTGGACGGCGGCCGCGACGTTCGCGGGCAGCGTCCACGGTGTCGTCGTCCAGATGACGAGCGACTCGCGCGGCTCGTCGACGAGCGGGAAGCGCACAAAGAGCGACGGATCGGTGCGCTCCTGGTAGACCCCGCTCTGCGTCAGCTCGTGTTGCGAGATCGACGTCCCGCAGCGCGGGCACCACTCGGTCGAGCGGTGGCCCTTGTAGAGGTACCCGCGCTCGTACATCTCGCGGAGGAACCGCCAGATGTACTCGATGTTCGTGTCCGAGAACGTGAAGTAGTCGTTTCCCCAGTCCATCCACTGGCCGAGACGAACCGACCCTTCGGTGAGCGCGCGCGAGGACCGCACGACTACATCGCGGCAACGGCGCGCGAACTCGGCCAACCCGTACTCCTCGATCTCTCGCTTCGAGTTCAGCCCGAGCTCGCGCTCGACGCCGACCTCGATCCAGAGGCCCTGGCAGTCGAATCCGTTCTGATACCGCTGGTGGAAGCCCCGTAGCGCCTTGTAGCGCTGGAAGACGTCCTTGAGCGTTCGCCCCCAGGCCGTATGTACGCCGAGCACCAACCTGTTCGCCGTGACCGGGCCATCGACGAAGCTGAACCGCGGCCCGCCGGCGTTCTGCTCGCGGAGCCGCATGAAAGTGTCCTCGCGCTCCCAGAGATCGAGAAGCTCGAGCTCGAGCGCGTCGTGATCCGGCTTGTCCGGCAGAGGTGTGAAGATCGCCGCCACGAGGAATCAGTCTAGGGAAGGGTTTCGGCGGCCTTCTCGTTGAAACCGAGGCATTCGCAAATGACACGTATGAAAGGAATGAATGAGTCTCATGACACTTGACGTCACAGAGCAGACCTTCGAAGAGGAAGTCCTGAAGTCCGAAACACCCGTCATCGTCGACTTCTGGGCCGAGTGGTGCGGTCCGTGCCACGCGGTCGCTCCCGTCCTCGAGAAGATCGCTGAGGAGCGCAAGGACGAGGTCAAGCTCGTGAAGGTCAACATTGACGAGGAGCAGGGCCTCTCCCAGAAGTACGGCGTCATGTCGATCCCGACGATGATCCTCTTCAAGGACGGCGAGCCCGCTGCCGCCGCTGTCGGCGCGCAGCCGAAGTCGGCGCTCGAGCGCTCGTTCGGCTTCGCCGCCTGAACGAAACCGGCTCTTCCCCTTCCGGGCGTAACCTGATAAGAAGCCCTCTGCGGCAAGTTTCGTTCGAGGCTTCCCCCTCCCCCTCCCCTAGCTGAAGGGCCGGTTCGCCGGCCCTTCGGTGCGTCTGAGTACGGTTCCGGCGATGTCGCCGCGACACGTACCCGCCTCGGTGACCGAGCTCGGTCGAGTCGGCCTCTTCGCCGATCTCCCCGGCGAGACGCTCGGACGACTCGCCGACCGGATGGAGCGGGAGGACGTGGCCCCCGGCACCGTGCTCATTCGCGAGGGCGAGCCGGGAGATCGGTTCTTCGTGCTCCTGTCTGGCGTCGCGGGCGTCACGCAGTCCGCACTCGGCGAGCGGCGCATCCTCAAGGCCGGCGAATTCTTCGGCGAGGTCGCCCTCACGATGCACGTGCCCCGAACGGCGACGGTCACGGCGATGACGCCCTGCGTCGTCGCGAGCTGCGACGAAGCGGCGTTCGACGAGCTCGTGCGCCCGCTCTTCGCCGACGACGGGTAGGGGCGAGATATATCTCGCCCCTACGAGTTGTCACGCAGGAATCGAATGACCTCGGCCACGATCCGGTCGGCAGCGAAGTGCGCCGCCAGATGGTCGAGCTGCTCGAGTCCCACGAACTCGGCATCCGGAATCTGGGCCGCGGCTCGCCGAGCCTGCTCGTAGAAGTCCTCGTCGCCGGCGCCGAGGTAGATCAGGCACGGGAGACGCCACTCGTCCAGGCGAGCTGACAGATCGCCAGATGCCAGCATGGCCTCGAAGGCCGCCGCGACGGACGGGCCGTCCTGACCCATGTACACGTTCCGCTCGAACGCGGGGATACGCGCTCCCCAGTGCGCCTCCAGCGCCTCCACGAAGCGCACGGCGCCCTCTTGTCGCGTGGCGTCGGTCGCGCCCGCAAGCGCGCGCACCAGCGGACCGTTCGGGTTCATCGCGTACGGCTGCTGGCCGCCGATCACCAACGAGCGCACATGCGTGGGAGCGTGCTCGCCGATGCCGAAGGCGAGTCGTCCGCCGTACGACCTCCCGACGACGTGCGCGCTCTCGACGCTGAGCGCGCCGAGGACGGCGACGAAGTCGGCCGCCTGGAGCGGCATCGCGTACGCCGCAGGGTCGGGGCTCGTGTCGCTCCGCCCGAGTCCACGGTGGTCGACGTAGACGAGCCGGAACTCGTCTACGCCCTGGAGCGCTCTGGCGAGCTCCGACGCGCGGACCGACTCGACCGAGTCGAGAATGCCGCCGTACAGGACGACGGGCGCTCCGGTCCCGCCGTCGTCCTCGAAGTACACGGACGCTCCGTCCATCGCGTTTCGCGCGTGCGGCACGCAACCGAGCGTACGCCCTTGACCTACTCGAATCCAGGTCGCTGCTGGAGCTCGTCCAGAACCGCATCGGCGAACCGCGGCCACGCCTCCTTCGCCCACTCGTCGAACGCGCGCGTGGTGAGCGCGGCGCAGACGACGCGGGCATCCGGATCGACCCAGAGGAACGTCCCGGTGCCGCCGAAGTGGCCGAACGCGCGGGGCGACGTTCGCGAGCCCATCCAGCTCGCTGGTCGCGTGTTGAGCTGGGCGCCGAGGCCCCAGTCCAGTGGGTCGAAGCGGCCGTGGTCGGGGAGGACACCAGCGAGCCCCGGGAACTGGACGCTCGTCATCTCGTCGCGGGTCTCGTCGGCGACGAGGCGCGGGGCGAGCAGCTCACGTCCCAGCACGAGCACGTCCGAGAGCGAGGCGTGCATCCCGGAGCCGGGATCGCCACTCGGGTCGAGGCCGATCTCGAGCGGCGCGCAGACGGCTTCCCGCACGTAGTCGGCGAACGGCATCTCCGAGCGGTCGGCGACGTGGTCGGCGAGCACGCGGAACGCCTCGTTCGAGTAGATGCGACGGTGGCCCGGGCGCGCGATCGGCGTCTCGCCCTCGAACGGAAGCCCGGACGCGTGAGCGAGCAGGTGGCGAACGGTCGATCCGGGAGGCCCGGCAGGCTCGTCGAGGTCGACCACTCCCTCTTCGGCGGCGACGAGCGTTGCGAGCGCGGCGACCGGCTTCGAGACCGACGCGAGCCGGACCGCTCGCGTCGCGTCGCCACGCGTCGAAGCGAGCCCGTCCGCATCGACGACTCCAGCGGCCGCGAAGTCGACAGACCAGCCGTCGATCTGGCGGAGTGCCTGCACGCGCGGCGATCCTAGACGGACGACCAGTCTTGCTTGACTGGGCCTCACCAAGGCTGTGCAAGTTCGGCGCGGGTCCACTCGGACCCATTTCTGCGGCAAGGGGGATCTTTAGTATGCGACGTACTTTCGTGGGCGCGATGGCGTTCGCCGTCACGCTCTTGGCGTTGGTCGGCTCGGCCCATGCGGTAACGACAGTGGTAACCACATACGGCACCTGGACGGCGTATCCCGGCCAGAGCACCAATAGCCAGACAGCTGTGCAGCAGCCCGTCAACATTGACGGCACGAGCAACTTCAAGGCCAACGGGAAAGCCGTTATCCCGATCAAGTTCAGCCTTTCGACAGGGACGGGCCCGTTCGCGTTTGAGTCAATCTGGAGCGACCAGGATACGAACACGGCCAACGACTACTCGTCCCTCAGTTGGCGGTCGCTGACGCCATTGACGTTGGCGGACGTGCTCGAGCTGAGCGCGATCTACGAGTTCACCGACGGCGACTGCGCGGGAGGATCGACTCGCTGGACGGTGAGACTCAACGACGCCGGCACGAACCGGAATCTCGACATCCACTACCAGCCCGGTGCCGGCGGAGTCGGCCAGCAGACCTGCGCTGCGGGAACGAGCGGCAGGGACATGGCCGATCCCACCTCGACAGATCCTTACGTCGTGATCCAGGAGTTCAATCACGCCCCGTACACCTTCACTTCGGGGTACAACGTCACGTACGACGAAGCGGTGACTCAGCTCGGCAGTCTGTCCGTGGTCGGCATCACGCTGATCGTCGACGGCGGCTGGGTGCAAACGGCGATCAGGTCGTCGATCTGACGAGCGCCACGGTCGGTGTCGGAGGCGCGTCTCCGTACTCTGAGACGTTCACCCCGCAGCCGACGAGCGCGCTTGCGCCGACCTGCGACTCTGCCGACGGACGCCACGATCAAGATCACGAAAACGGGCGGCGTGCCAACGGGTGAGGTTAACGAGCCGGTCTCGATCCAGCCGAGCGACAACAACGGCATCTTCAGGATCGTCGATTGCAAGCTCATGTACAACCTCGCAACGAGCTCGCTGAGCGGCGTCGGGAACGTACACGGTGTCCGCGGTCATCAATGGAACCGCGGCGGCCAACGCCGCCGTCTTCGACCTCAAGTAGCGCGAAGACGCTCCAGTTCACGTCCAAGCGGCCCCGCATGTGCGGGGCCGCTTGTCTTTGCGAGACTTCGGCGGTGGAGCGGCGAAATATCTCCGGGACGGGCGCGTACGAGCCGATCGTCGGCTACTCGCGCGCCGTCGTCGTCGGCGACCGCGTGCACGTCTCGGGCACCGCGGCGAATCCGGCCGACGGCTCGCCGCCACCGGAGGACATCTACGACCAGACGCGCGTCTGCCTCGAGCTCATCGGCACCGCACTCGAGCAGGCGGGAACGAGCCTCGAGCACGTCGTGCGCACGCGGGTCTACCTCGTGAGCGCCGACGACTTCGACGGCTTCGCGCGCGCGCACGCGGAGGTGTTCGGCGACGTGCGCCCCGCGAACACGACCGTTCTCGCCGGCCTCTTCGATCCGAGATGGAAGGTCGAGATCGAGGTCGAAGCCGTTCTTCCATGACGGGCGAAGCAGGCCTTCCCGTCCTCCATCACCGGCGACGGCTCCGCGCCCGCCGGAAGCGTCCTCGACCACACGTTCGGAGCGGGCGATCCGTACACGCTCGGCGTCGAGGAGGAGTACCAGCTCCTCGATGCCGAGACCTTCGACCTCGTCCAGCACATCGAGACGATGCTCGCCGCGGTCACGGGCCACGAGCTCGAGGCGCGGATCAACGCAGAGCTCATGCAGTCGGTGCTCGAGATCGCGACGCCCGTGTGCCACAACGCGGGCGACGTGATGCGCTGGCTCACGACGCTGCGCGGCTACGTCACCGAGATCGCGAGCGAGCAGGGCACGCGCGTCGGCTCGGCCGGCACGCACCCGTTCAGCCTCTTCGAGCGCCAGCGGATCACCGCGAAGGACCGCTACCGCGCGCTCATCGACCAGCTCCAGTACGTCGCGCGCCGCGAGCTCATCTTCGGGATGCACGTCCACGTTGCGGTCGACGACCCGGAGAAGGCGATCCAGGTCGTCAACGGGCTGCTCCCCCACCTCGCGCCGCTGCTCGCGCTCTCGGCAAGCTCGCCGTTCTGGCGCGGCGAGGCGACCGGGCTCGCGTCGAGCCGGCAGATGGTCTTCTCGGCGTTCCCGCGCTCGGGTCCGCCGCCGCGCTTTCGCGATTACGCCGACTACGCGGCGGTCGTGGGGCAGCTCGAGCGCTCGGGCTGCATCGCCGACTACACGCACATCTGGTGGGACATCCGGCTGCATCCTCGGCTCGGGACGGTCGAGATCCGCATCTGCGACGCGGTGACGCGGGTCGAGGACGCCGTCGCCATCGCCGCCTATTGCCAGGCACTCGTGAAACAGCTCTGCGAGCAGCACGAAGCGGGCGAGGAGATCCCCTCGTACCACCGCATCCTCACGAGTGAGAACAAGTGGCTCGCAGCGCGCTACGGGCTCGAGGCTCCGGTGATGGACCTCGCGAGAGCGAGCCGGAACCGCGTGCCGGTCGCGCGCCTGATCCGGCGCACGGTCGACGGAGCTGCGGCCGCACGCACGCGAGCTCGGCTCCGAGCGGGAGCTCGAGGGCGTGCTCGCATCCTCGGCCGCGGCTCGTCGTCGGACCGGCAGCTCCGGATCTACAACGCGAACCGCGACATCGTCGAGGTCGCCCGTGAGATCGCGGACGCGACGGAGGCGCTGCCGGTCCTCGCCTAGTGCCGGTGCACGACGAACGTCCTCGTGTCGATCGCGGCGACGCTGCTTCGCCCCTGCATGATCTGCAGCGTCCTCACGGGCACCGGACGTATCACCGAGGTGTCATGGACGCCGGACGGAAAGTGGATCCTCGTTGCGTGGCCGGCTGCAGACCAGCTGCTGTTCATTCGCTCCAACGGGGCCGGCATCCGCGCAGCATCGAACATTGCCGAGCAGTTCTTCTCGCGTACTTTCCCGCGCCCCCAGGGCTGGTGCTGCGCGCCCTGACAATCGCGAGGCACGGCTCGTATGCTGCTCCCCACGATGCCCGTAGCCGAGGCGCTCTCTGCTGAGGAGTGGGATCGACGGGCCGCGCCGTGCTTCGAGCAGGTCTTCGCCGACGACGATCCGTACGGGAGGCCCTTCAGGCCCGAGATCGAGCGGCGGATAGTGCTCTTTCCGATTGCGCACGAGCTCGAGGAAGGCCAGTTCGACGCGCTTGCTCGTGCAGCGTCGCGTGAAGCGGACGATCGCTTCTACTTCTTCACCGAGCAGCAGTCGACCGTCGATCCCATGGAGCAATCGGGTCATTCGCTTTGGGCGATGCCCTTCGACTTCGGCGCGTACTCCAATGTCGGCGCACTCGATCTGAGTGCGCTGTGCTCGCCTTCCGGCCGCTGGGGCGTGCTCGTTTCCAACGACGGCCATGCCGTCGTCGGCGGCTCGGACGGCTTCATCGCGCAACTCGTGACCTCCTTCCCACCCACGCAGGAGCCCGTGACGCACTGGCACGTGGAGATGCCCGACGTTCGCGTCGACATGTCGAGGGAAGAGCAGCTCGAGCTGATGGAAGCACTGAAGACGCCGGTGCCGATGCGAACGGGAGAGCCTCCGGGAGACGGCCAGGTGCGGGCGCTCATCGACTTCTGGTCTTTCTTCCGCGACTACGAGCGGGCTGCCCCTGGCGGTCGGGCCGCCCGTCTCTTGAGACGCAACCCGCAACCCGAGTCCGGGAACTGGATTCCGGGGCTCTTGGCTCATCTCTACGGCGACGAGGCGGCGGCCGAGTATCTCGACGAAGCTGACTGGCGGTAGCCTGAGCCCGCCAGTGGGGAGGTGCACAGCCCCTTCGCGCTCGGCTCGACACCGTCGGCGCCTTGATCGGCGGCAGTGGTCACCATCCGACTCGTCGGGGCGAGAATGCCGCTGTTACGGTCTGTCGATGCTGGGTCCCGGCGCCGAGGTGCCCGACGTCAACCTCTGGGCTGGCCCTCGAGAGGAGGCCCTCCCGCTGCGGGAGATCCTCGGGCCTGGGATCACTGTGGTGCTGTTTTACGTCTACGACTGGTCGCCGACCTGAACGGACGAGCTCTTGCTCCTGCGTGACAGGGGCGACGACCTCGCGGCAGCCGGGATCCGACCGTTCGCGATCTCGCGCGACTCGCCCTGGTCGCACCGCGCGTGGGGGCAGACGCTCGGCGTCGACGTCCCGCTCCTCTCGGACTGGAACGGCGACGCGATCCGAGCGTTCGATGTCGCGTTCGGGCCGCTCGGCATGGACGACGTGGCGGTCCGATCTGCGTTCCTGATTCGCGACGGCGAGACGATCGAGGCGGCGTGGATGCTCGGCGGCGAGCTTCCCGACATCGATGCCGTGATCGCCGCGGCGCGGGATCTCAGCGCCTGAGCTGCATGCGCCGTCGGAGCATTCGACGGCCGTACTTCAAGGCGAGCCAGCCGGCGAGCCAGTAGAGGCGATGCATGCTCGTGACGTACCCCGTGCCACCGAGCGGGAAACCGCGTGCTCGTCTACGGCACGACGACGAGCTTCGTCCCGGCTCCGTCCGCCTGACGACGCCACGCGTCGGCGACCGAGTCGAGCGGTACGCGCTCCACGTCCAGGCGGATCTCGGCGGCGATGGCGTGGTCGACGAGCCGACGGTAGTGCTCCGCGAGCTCATCCGGAGGAACGGCGAAGTTGGTGTGGCCGAGAATTGCGAGGCTCTTGAAGCGCACGGCAGCCGAGGCGAGCTCGGCGTTCGCACCGGCGGCCTGTCCGAGATTGACGATCGTCGCGTGCGGGGCGGCCGCTCGGATCGCAGCTGACGCGGGCTCCCCCCACAACGGGTCGAAGACGTAGCTCGGCCCCTCGCCGCCGAACGCCTCCTTGAATGCCGCTTCCAAGTCATCCACCCCATCGAGGCTGAGCGTTGCGTCCGCTCCGAGCTCGGCGGCGCGCTCGAGCCCCGCGGCGCTGCGGCCGGCCGCGACGACCCGGGCCGCTCCCAACAGCTTCGCCGCCTGCACCGCAACGAGCCCGACCGAGCCCGTTGCACCGAGGATGAGCACAGTCTCCCCGCCGGTGAGCGGCGCTCGCCAGGCGAACGGCAGCCAGCCGGCGAGGCCGGCAATCCCGAGCGCGGCCGCGAGCGCAGGATCTGCGCCCTCGGGCACGTCGATCACGCGCGCGTCGCCGACCGGCGCACGCTCTGCGATCGCGCCCTGCGACGTCCGCCCGAGCGAGCCGCCGAAGATCCAGACCAACCTGCCGTCGGCGGCGCGGCCCACGGCCTCGCAGCCCGGGACGTAGGGCAGCTCGGGGTGACCCGTTGCGAGCACACCGCGCGAGACCGCGAGGTCGATCGGGTTGATCGGCGCGGCGAGCACCTCGATCGTCTCGCCGGAAGGCTCGGCAACGTCCCCCACCTCCGGGATCGCTCCGACCTCGTGTACGAGCGCCGCTCTCACCGTCGCTACTCCACCTCGAAGATCGCCTCGATCTCGACCGGCATCCCGAACGGGAGGCTGCCGACGCCGACCGCCGAGCGAGCGTGTCCTTCGCCGAACACCTCCACGAGAAGATCGGAGCAGCCGTTGATCACCTTCGAGTGCTCGACGAAGTCGGGGATCGCATTCACCATCCCGAGCAGCTTCACGACACGCACGACGCGGTCGAGACTGCCGACCTCGTTCCTTAGCACCGCGAGGAGGTTGAGAGCGATGGTGCGCGCATGGGCTGCGGCCTCCTCGGTCGTGACGTCGTGTCCGACCTTGCCCGTCGGAACCTGGCCATCCGCACTCACCGGCCCCGCGCCGGACAGATAGACGAGGTTCCCGGTCCGCACCGCATTCACGTAGCTCGCGGCGGGTGCGCGGACCGGCGGCAGCTCGAGACCGAGGTCTGTGAGTCGCTGTTCGACCGACACGGCTACATCCCCCTCAGTCCAGGCACGGATCGAGCCACGGGCAGGGCCAAACGCAGGATCATACGACCGACCCCGGGCGCAGGAGCGATTCGCGGTCGATGATCTTGGTCTCGCCGCGCCGGAGCGCGAGCGTGCCCCGCTCTTCCTGCTCGCGAAGCACGCGGTTGACGGTCGCGCGCGTGGCCCCAGCGATCTGGCCGAGCTCCTCCTGGGTGAGCGCGATGACGCCTTCGTCGTCCGCGTACACGTCAGCGAGCTCCGCGAGGCGGCGCAGAATGCGGCGCTCCGCCGGGACGTAGAGCGCATCGAGCAGCAGCTCGTTCTGGCGACGGATCTCGCCTACGAGAAAGGCGGTGAGCACGCGGTTGATCTGCGGGTGCTGCGCGCGGAGACCGTCGAAGGCGCCGTAGTAGATCGCCATCGTCACCGACGGCTGAAGAGCGGAGACCGTGGCCGACCGGCGCGAGTCCGGATCGGCGAGCGCCATCTCACCGAAGTTGTCGCCCGGCCCCCGCACAGCCACGGTGACCGTGTCCCCGAGCGGAGTCATGATGCGCACCGCGAAGCCGCCCTTCACGACGAGGTGCAGCGAGTCTCCGGGGTCGTCACGATGGAAGACGACCTCGCCCTTCGCGAACGACCGACGGCGCGAGATCGCGAGTAGCGCCCGCACATCCTCGGGCGGGACATCCGCCAGAAGCCGGAACTCCACGCGCCGAGCTTAAGGGAGCCTACGACGACTGTGTGTTCGCGATGACATTCGGGCCGTGTCCGCGGGGAACGACAGGAACTTCCGTCGGGCGTACTGTGCTCGCGATGCACCGACAGCGAGAGGAGTGGACGCGATGCGCTCGGCCGTAAGGTTGACTTCCCGTATCGACCTTGTGAGAGTGCGCACGAGAACTGGGCGTTGCGGCCTCGCTCCGTACCAGCTCCCGATCGGTGGGCACGAACCATGGGAGGTGCGGACGTGATGGCGCACGCCATACCGAAAAGACTGGGGACTGGCCTCGCATCGCCAGGCGCGCGGGCGACGGTTTCGACATCGCACGAACGGACGAGAGGAAGCTGGAAATGAAGATCATTCGCACTGCTCGCCTCGCCGTACTCGCCGCTGTTGCGGTGCTGGTCACCGCCTCAGCTGTACTCGCAGCTTCCGGGGAGCAAACAGCATCGTGCAAGCCTCAACCGAAAGCGCTCTGTATCGACGAACCTGTGAACTGGAGCGGCAGGAATCTCACCGGTGTGAACCTCACCGACGCCACCCTCACTGGTGTGTATGGGCGGGAGCGCCCCTCGAAGTTCATCCGCACGAACTTCACTCGCGCGAACCTCACACGCACTAGCTTCTTGGGGGCGAACCTCACTCGGGCGAACTTCACGCGGGCAAACGTCTTTTGGACCGGCTTCGGGGCGGCGAATCTCACCGGCGCCAATTTCACTGGTGCGAGGATCACCAACACGGGCGGCTGGAGCGGCGCGAACTTCTCTTTCGCCAACTTCAAGGGCGCGAAGTTCAGCATCGTTAGCGCGCAGAATGTGAACTTCACCGCTGCCAATCTCGCTGACCTGAACCTCGCCGGTGCTGTTCTTGGCGGCCCTATCCGGGGATACGCCGGGAACTTCACTCGCGCGAATCTCAGCCGAGTGAACTTCAGCCGCGCGAACCTCGCGAGCGCGAACTTCACCCGAGCGAATCTCACCAACGTCGACTTCAGGGGAGCGAACCTCGCCCGTGCCGACCTCACCGGCGCGAACCTCACCGGCGCGAACTTCTACCAGGTGAACCTCTTCGGAGGGGCCTTCCCCGTAACCGTCACTGGAGCGAAGTGGGGGCATACCACCTGCCCGCGAGGCCACGTGACCGACGACATCGGCACGCCCTGTGGCCCAAACGACTGAGCTGCGTTGCAGATGAGACTTTGGCTCGGTGTAGGGCTCGTGGCGGTTGCGTCCGCGACACTCGGCGTAGCGGTCGGCGGGGCCGCCTCCACGCTTCCGGACGGAGTTCGAGTGGATTCATCACCCAGTACGTTGGCCGCTTCGGGAAGCTGTTCGAAGACCGCGGCGACTTCCGTCGTTAAGCGGCTCGGCCTGAGAGACGTCTCCCCGACCTATCCGGTCTACAAGGTGCTGTGCGGCGCGTTCACCGGTCCAGAGAGCCGCGTCATGGTCGCCTCGATCTCCGGTCCCGACAACGTGGGGATGCTCTACTGGGCGGTCTTCCGTTGGTCTGGCAGCGACTGGCAACTCCTGTTCAAGCGGCGGCAGGCGGCAGTCCTCACGGCTGCTGGGCCGGACATCAAGGAAACGGTGTCGATCTACCGTCCGAACGATTCGCGCTGCTGCCCGAGTGGTGGAATGAGCGTCCGCATCTGGCACTGGAACGGCTCACGCTTCGTCGCCGGCCCTTCGAAGCAGGGAACGAAGGGAGAGCCCGAGCCAAGAGGCTTCGACTCGCCAAGTCTCAACATCAACTGCGGGATGTTCGACCAGAGCGGCGGCCGCTACGTCCGTTGCCAGAGCCGTGTCCCACCGCAGAAGGTCGTGATGGATGCCAGCAGCCGCCTCACGATCTGTCGCGACCGTACGCCGAACGTCGACAACGACTGCAATCTCGGCGACCGTGGTGAAGGCCCGATTCAACCGCTCGCCTACGGAAAGCAGATCACGGTCGGCCGCTTTCGCTGCCAGTCCCTTGAGATCGGAGTCAGGTGCACTGTGATCCAGTCCGGCAATGGGTTCCTGATCAACCGCGACGGCGTCACCCGGGTCGGATCATGAATGTCGAACGGGGAGGTCGTATGAGGGACTTGCTGGCGGGATGTCTCACCGCATTCACGGCGGTCGCCGCGACGGCGGCCTTGGGCGCCGCGTCGAGCGGGACGATCACGACGATTGCCGGCTCGGGCAAACCGGGCTATTCCGGGGACGGCGGTCCGGCGACCTCGGCGCAGCTGTACGCACCGGAAGGAATCGCGATCGATAGAGCTGGGAACGTTTACATCGCCGATGCCGGGAACAACAACCGCGTGCGCAAGGTGAGCCCCGGCGGGACGATCACGACGATCGCTGGCGGTGGCTCTTCTCGCGGCCCGGGCTGGGGCGACGGTGGGCCGGCGACCTCGGCGCAGCTGCGGGGACCGAATTGGGTGGCTGTGGACGGGCTGGGGAACGTCTACATCTCCGATTTCTTCAACAGCCGGGTGCGCAAGGTAAACCCCGGCGGGACGATCACTTCGTTCGCCGGCACGGGCATACAGGGATCTTCCGGGGACGGCGGACCGGCGACCTCAGCGCGGTTGCTCGGCCCGCAGGGAGTGGCAGTGGACAAGCAGGGGAACGTCTACATCGTCGACGGCAACGCCGACCGGGTGCGAAAGGTGGACCCAGCCGGAACGATCACTACGTTCGCTGGAACCGGGCTTCGTGGCTTTTCGGGGGACGGCGGCCCCGCGACCTCCGCGCGGCTGAACAACCCATACGGGGTGGCAGTCGACGGAAGTGGAAACGTCTACATCGCCGATCTGCAGAACTTCCGTGTGCGCAAGGTGAATCCTGGCGGGACGATCACGACGTTTGCCGGCGGCGGCTCATCGCTTGGCGACGGCGGCCCGGCGACCTCCGCGCGGGTGCGCAACCCGCATGGGGTGGCGGTGGACGGGCAGGGGAACGTGTACATAGCCGATCGAGTTGACCACCGGGTGCGCAAGGTGAGCCCTGCCGGGACGATTTCTACGTTCGCCGGTACGGGCGCTGGGGGCTTTTCCGGGGATGGCGGCGCAGCGAACTCGGCACAGCTGTTCGCCCCCTGGGGCGTGGCGGCGGACGGACAGGGGAACGTCTACATCGGCGATGCCCAGAACTACCGGGTGCGCAAGGTCACGATGGGCGCAGCCCTGACGGTGAGCGTCGGCGGGACGGCTATACAGCCGCTGCTCGCCCAAGAGGGCATCACCATCACGGCGAAGTGCAACAGGCCGTGCTCGCTCGCCGCCACCGGCTCGGTATCGATCCTCGGTACGAAGCATGTATTCCGCCTGTCCCGCGCGACCGCGAAGCTGGCGGCCGGCAAGCGAACGCTGCGGCTTCATTGCCCGGCAGTCGAGCAGAAGCGGTTCCGCAAGCTCTTCAAGCAGGGTCAGCAGGCCAGAGCCGTGATCACTGTGAACGCCAAGGACAAGGCTGGGGCGAGCGCCACGTCAAAGCGCACCGTGGCGGTGCGGCGCTGATGGTGTCGCTGCTCGAGTCGACCAACTGGGAAGGAACGCGGATCCAGTGAGACGGACTGTTGCGGTGCTGGTGTTGGGCGGACTCGTCTTGGCGCTCGCCGGATGCGGAGGGGGCAGTTCGGACTCCGACTCCGCCGCTGTCGACTCCATCACCAACACCACGGACGCGCTGCCGACGAACGACGCGACGACGACGAGCGCAGACGAAGCAATCGGACAGGGCGTCGAGCAGACTTGCGAGGACATCTCCGCGTTGCAGACGCTCCTCCAGGAGGAGAACATCGCGCAGGGCGGCGACTCGGTCGACGACATCGAAGAGCTTGCGGAGATGGCCTCCGAGCTCGCGACCAAGGCGCCGGCGGTGCTCCTATCGGACCTCACGTCGATCGCTGACGGGTATCGGCGGTATCTCGAGGTGCTCTCCGAGAACAACCTGGAGCCAGGTCCTGACGCCCTGCTGGTGCCGGAAGTTGCTGGAGCCTTCAGCGGCGTCACCGAATCCGATCTCGAAAGCTTCTTCAGCCAGAACTGCTGACGAGAGGACTCAGGAACCTGTCGGGCGGCTCACACTTCCGTTTCAAGAATCGAGTGCGAGCCCGCCTCGTCGAGGGTCAGCGCCCGGACTTGCTGCCGTGCTTCGGAGTGCATCACGAGCGTGCAGTCGTCCAGAAGCTCTGACGCTCGGTTAGACGAGGTACTCGCTGACGAGAGCTACAGCTTCGCTCGTGGTCATGGCGACACCCTTCGAGCGCGCGGCCTCGAACTCGTCGCCCAGCTCCTGTCGCAGGCGCACGAGTACCTCGTCGTGGAGCTCGGTTTCAAACGGCTCCAACTCTTTGCCAATCTCCTCACGGATGGAGGCTGCGGCACCCAGGAGATACGCCGCTTGCAAGGCGCGGCCGCGAGCGGTCAGGATCCTGCTCGCGATCTCGAGGAGCGCTGCGGCAGACTCGGGGAAAGGAACTGCCTCGAGAACAGCCACGGCTTCGTGCAAAGCGGCCGACGCTTCGGCAATCCGTCCCTGCGCCAATTGCGCATGGGCGAGTTCGATCAGTCCGTTCGCGACACCTGAGTCCCAGTGTCCGCTCGCGGCCAGCTCGATCGACTGTTGCGCCAAATCGACAGCACCGGTGAAGTCTCTCTCGAGGAAAGCCACCTGACCCAACGCGCTCGTCGCGGCGGCCATCTCCGCGTCGTCTCCAAACTCCCGGGCGAGTGCTAGAGCCTCCTCGTAGCTGACGCGTGCGCTGCCGAGCATGCTGCGACTGCGTGCAACGTGCCCGAGCGACACGAGCGCCCATACGCCGAAATCGTGCGCCTCCAGGACGCGACTCATGTCGAGCTCGGCTTGGGCATGCGCCTCGGCGCGCTCGAGATCACCGCGGCTCAGTGCAATGGCCATGGCGTAGTAGTGAGCGAGCAGCTTGTCCCGCTCTGGCACCGTGTCGGCTCTGCCCAGGACATCCTCCAACCGCATCAGGCCCTCGCGCAGGTGTCCGCCTCCGTACCAGAACCTCGCGAGCGGGACGACAAGCCGAAGCTCCGAGGTCGAGTCAGAGGTTCGCCCAAACGCGGCGAGCGCCGCTCGGAAGTTGTCGTGCTCCTCCTCCAGCCGGTCGTAGTTACCCTCGACCGTCTCGGCTGAGGCAATCTCCTCGGCGAGCGCGAGATGCCAGTTCGCATGTCGTGACCGCAACGCTTCAGCGTCACCGTGCGCCTCGAGCCGCTCGGACGCGTACTCGCGGATCGTCTCGAGCATCCAGAAGCGCTCGCCCGTACGGCGGAGCAGGCTCTTGTCGACGAGCGAATGCAGCATGTCGAGATCCGCCTTGGCGATCGCCTCGGCGGCCTCGAGCGTGCTGCCGCCCGAGAAGACCGACAGGCGGGCAAAAAGACGTTGCTCCTCTTTAGAGAGGAGGTCGTGCGACCATTCGATCGTTGCTCTGAGCGTTTGCTGGCGCTCGGGGCCATCGCGTGCACCCCCTGTAAGTAGAGGGAGGCTCAGGTCGAGGCGCGCGAGGATCTGCCGGCTCGACAGCGCTTTCACGCGAGCGGCGGCGAGCTCGAGCGCAAGCGGGAGGTCGTCGAGGCGGCGACAGATCTCCGAGACGGCCTCGTCGTCCTGAAATCCTGGCTCGACTGCCCGTGCTCTAGCCACAAAAAAGCCGACGCCTTCATCGCGCATGAAGGGCGGCACCGGGTACTCCTGCTCCCCTGAGACGTGGAGCGGCTCGCGACTCGTCACCATCAGCTCGAGATGCGGGCAGGAGGTAAGGAGTGCGGCGACATCAGACCCCGCACCGATGAGGTGCTCGAAGTTGTCGAAAAGGAGGAGCAGCCGCTTGTCGGCGATATGGTCGGCGAGGCCGTTCTTGGAACCGAGCGCGCGCTCCGCCGTCGCCAGCACCAGCTCCGGGTCACGTAGCGGAGCAAGCGGTACCCACCAGACACCTTGCGGATAGTTGCCAGCGAGCCCGGCGGCCGCCTGGGCGGCGAGGCGTGTCTTGCCTGTGCCGCCGGGCCCGGTCAGGGTGAGCAGGCGGACGTCCTCCCGCGAGAGCAGCCCTAGCACGTGGCCGAGCTCCTGCTCGCGGCCGAGAAAGGGCGTGGACGGGATCGGCAGGTTCGTCTGGTGCAGGCTCGCGAGCGGCGGGAACCCGGCGTCACCGAGCTGGTAGATGCGCTCGGGCGCGGACAGGTCCTTCAGCCGATGCTCGCCGAGGTCGCGGAGTCCCTCGGCACCCAGAAGAGACGCTGTCGAGGCAGACACCAGCACCTGCCCGCCGTGCCCCGCGGCCATGATCCGCGCGGTGAGGTGGACGTCGAGTCCGACGTACTTCGGCGGTTCGGCGGCCGGTTCCCCGGTGTGCATGCCCATCCGCACGAGGAACCTCTCTCCATCTGGCCACTCCGCTCGAGCGAGCGCGTCCTGCGCCTCGGCCGCCGCAGCCACTGCCGCTCTCGCCTCCGCGAACGCCACGAAGAAGGAGTCGCCCTCGCAGTCGACCTCGTAGCCGCCGTGGCGATCGAAGACCTCCCGCAACAGACGCCGATGCAGAGCGAGTGCCTCGGCGTAACGTTCCCGACCGAGCCGCTGGAGCATGCGCGTCGACCCCTCGACGTCGGTGAAGAGAAGGGTCACCGTGCCGGTCGGCTGCACGCTCATCGGTTGCACTATCGCTCGGCCTGACGAGGAGACCAAGCAGCGTCCGATGGGCTGTGCGCATACCAAGCGAGACGCTTCCCTCGTGGAACGTCTCTTACATACCCATAGCGTGGTACCCGGCGTCGACGTAGAGCGTCGTCCCGGACACGTTCGCGGCGTCGTCCGAGAGGAGGTACGCGGCGGCACCGCCGCAGTCCTCCGACTCGATCGGGCGATGCAGTGGGGCGCGTTCCTCGAACATCGACTGCATCGTCGTGAAGCCGGCGATGGAGCGCGCCGCGAGCGTGCGGATCGGGCCGGCCGAGATCGCGTTCACTCGGATGTTCTTGAAGCCGAGATCCCACGCGAGGTAGCGGACGCTCGCGTCGAGCGTTGCCTTCGCGACTCCCATGACGTTGTAGTGGGGTACCGCTCGCTCACCGCCGAGGTACGTCATCGTCACGATCGAGCCCCCGCCGCGGGCCTCCATGAGCGGTTCGGCCTCCCGCGAGCAGGCGACGAGCGAGTAGGCGCTGATGTCGACCGCCATCCAGAAGCGATCTCTCGGCGTGTCGACGAAGCGGCCCTCCAGGTCCTCCGCCGCGGCGAACGCGACCGAGTGCACGAGGACGTCGAGACCGCCACCGAAGACGTCCGAGACCTCGGAGAAGACGCGCGAGACGTCCTCGTCGGAGCGCACGTCGCACTCGGTGACGAGTGGGCTCTCGATGCTCGCGGCGAGGTCGCGCACGTTCTTCGCGATGCGCTCGCCCTGGTAGGTGAAGGCGACGGTCGCTCCCTCGTCGGCGAGGCGCTTCGCGATCGCCCAGGCGATCGAGCGCTGATTCGCAACGCCGAGGACGAGCGCCTCCTTCCCTTCGAACCGGCCGGCCACCTGGCGATCCTAATCGGATAGCGTGGCGCGCCGATGGCGGGGCAGCGAATCGCGGTGGTGACTGGTGCTTCCTCGGGTATCGGCGAGGCGATCGCACGCGAGCTCTCGCGTAGGGGCTTTCACTGCGTGCTCCTCGCCCGGCGCGCCGACGCGCTCGAGCGAGTTGCGGGCGAGATCGGCGGCGAGTGGGAGGTTTGCGACGTCGCCGACCGCGCGCAGGTGGACGAGGTCGCCGCGCGCGTGCTCGAGCGGCATCCCAGGATCGCCCTGCTCGCGAACAACGCCGGCATTCCCGCCCGAGGGAGCTTTCTCGAGATCGATCCGGAGCTCGTGGAGCGCGTGACCGCGGTGAACTACCTCGGCGGGATCTGGTGCTTGCGCGCGTTCGCCCCGGGGCTGCGCGCGGCCGCACCTGGCGCACACGTGGTGAACCTCGTGTCGGTCGCGGGAACCGTCGCGTTCGCTCCGGCCGGGGCGTATGCCGCGTCCAAGCACGCGCAGCTCGCGTTCTCGCGCTCGGTCGCAGCGCTGCTGCGTCCGAGCGGGATCCAGGTGCATACGATCCTGCCGGGATTCGTGGAGACGGAGGGCTTTCCGCAGCGGGCGACGCTCCGCAGCGGACTGCTCCGCCGCTACGTCATCGAGGCCGACGACGTCGCGAAGGCCGTCGTGAACGCCGTCGAGAAGGGAAAGGGCGAGGTCACCGTACCCTGGTTTCCGTACCGCTTCGCATCGATCGGGCAGGCCCTCGTCCCGGGGCTCTTCTCACGCCTCGTCGCCCGCCGCGCCGGACAGCATCGCGGCGAGTAACCTGACTACCCGCCAGGCTTGCGCGAGACGTACCAGCCGACCTCGATGTCGTACGGCGTCGCGGGCGCGGGGCCGCGGATCCGACTGCGCTCCTCCTCGTCGAAGCCGGCGAGCTCGAGCCGGTCTTCGAGGTCGACCCGCTCGCGCGTGACCTCCGACGAGATCAGCACGAGATCGTTCGCGTCGAGGTAGCCGCGGATGTCCGCCTCCGGGAGCAGCCGCTGGTGCGTCGCGTCGCGCAGGCGCTCGAAGCGATCGTGCTCGAGGCTCAGGAGCGGATCGACGGAGCCGAGCTGGTCGACGATGAAGACCTTGCCGCCGGAGCGCGCAACTCGCGCGAGCTCGGAGACGGCGAGCTCTGGACGGCGCACGTGGTGCAGCACGCGGTGGCAGCAAACAAGATCGAACTCCGCGTAGCCGAACGGGAGCGCCATGACGTCGGCTTCCTCGAATCGGACATTCGCGGGCGAGGACTCGCGTCCGGCCTCGAGGTAGTCGGCACGGGTGTCGACGCCGACGACCTCGGCGACGTTCGGAGCGAGCGCGAAGGCGAGGGCGCCCGTGCCGCAGCCTGCGTCCAGCGCGGCCTCGTTGCCCCGTGAACGGCCCGAGGAGCCGGCGCACCCGCCGCGCGAGGTCGTCGCTTCGACGCTCCTGCAACGCCAGCCGCAGCTCGACGCTCACGAGTCGGATCCCGACTCGTGAGCGGGGAGGGGTGTGGGGAACCGGGAGGTTCCCCACGCTCTCAGGAAGAAGGGGGCACGCGGGGGAAACATGGTTTCCCCCGCGACCGCGAGCCGAAGGCGAGTGGTGGTCATGCGCGCTCCTCCGCGGGCGCGAGCCCGCGCGCGAGTGCCAAGGCCTCCTCGCGCGTCGAGATCGTCCCCGCTGCCCGCTCCTCCTCGATGACGTCGAGGATACGCCCGATCGCCGGACCCGGCTCGATGCCCAGCTCGTCGCCGCGCACGAGCGGCGCGGACGGGTCGGCGAGACGAGCTGCCTCGACCACCCCGACGAGCTCCGGCGCGCCCACGTACGCGAGCGCGTCGAGCGCCCACGGCTCCGTGTCGCGTCGGAACCGGTGGACGGAGCGCGGAGACGGATCCTCGGGCCGCCGCGCGCGGCGCAGGGCTGCCGCGTAGCGCTTGAGCTCGTTCGAGATCGGCAGCTGTCGAAGGTTGTCTCCGAACACCACGACGAGGCGGAAGTCGGGATCGTCGAGCGCGTCGAGGCGCTCGTGAAGCCCACCTCCGAGGCGTTCGAGCAGGCCGACCTCGTGTAGCCGGCGGTACCCGCCCGCAGAGAGCCGTTCGAGCTCGGCGAGGGTCCGCTCCCCGGCCGGCTGCGTCACGAGCTCTGCCGACGCGCGGAGCAGCGCCTCCGTCCGCTCGTCCGCGACGAAGCCGAGCTCGTCCTCGAATCGCACGGCGCGGAGGAGCCGGAGCGGGTCGTCGAGGAAGATCGACTCCGAGACCGACCTGATGACGCCCGCGGCGAGATCGGCGCGCCCGTCGTGGGGGTCGTGTGTCGCGCCCGTGCGCACGTGCACGGCAATGGCGTTGAACGTGAAGTCACGCGTCGCGAGATCGGCGTCGATCCCGTCGCCGAGCGGCGTGAAGTCGACGGTCTCGTCGATCCCGTCCGCGACGACGCGCCAGGCGCCGTGTCGCTCGGAGAGCGGGAACACCGAGCCGCCGAAGCGACGAGCGAAGCGGTTCGCAGCGTCACGCGGCTCCGCGCACGCGACGTCGAGGTCGAGAACCGGGCGCAGGAGAAGCTCGTCGCGCACGGCGCCGCCTACGACCCATGCGTCCTCGTCCCCGAGGATCTCGCGCAGCCGCTCATCCATCGGTCGCGACCCGCCGGGCGCGGCCCGAGCGCGTGTTCAAGCCGGTCGCGATCTCGTACGCGATCGTGCCCGCCACGCGCGCGTGGTCCTCGATGAGGATTCCGTCGCCGAGGAGCGTGACGGGGGTTCCGTGCGCCACCGGTGTCTCGAGCACGACGGCGAACGCGTCCATCGAGATCGTTCCGACGACCCGCCGCCGCTCGCCCTGGACGAGGACCTCGGTGCCCGTCATGTCGCGGCGGAAGCCGTCCGCGTAGCCGACCGGAACGACGCCGATCCAGGTGGGGCGGTCGGCGACGAACCGCCGGCCGTAGCCGGTGCTCTCGCCGGGATCGAGCTTCTTCACGAGCGCAACGTAGGACTCCCAGCGCAGGGCGGGCTCGAGGTCGTCGTCTGCCGGATCGGCGCCGAACGGCGAGATGCCGTAGAGCGCGATCCCGCAGCGCACCGCGTCGAACCGCGCCTCGGCGAAGCGCAGCGCGGCGGCGCTGTTCGCGAGATGGCGCGTGAGCGAGCCCAGGCCCGCCGTCGCCTCCCGGAAGCGCTCGACCTGGAGCTGCGTGAACGCCGGGTCGGCTTCGGCGGACGCGAGGTGGCTCATGACGCCGACGACGTCACGCGAGGGCGCCGGCAGCTCCGCCACGCCCCAGCGGCCCATCCCCGTGTCGAGCTTGAGATGAACTCGTACGCCCTCCGGAACGCGCTCGTCGGCGGCCACGAGCTCGAGCCGGGCCACGCGCGCCTCGCCGATCTCGCGCTCCGACACCGGCCCCATCACGACGATCCGGGCGTTGCGCAGCGCGGCGCGCAGGTGGAGCGCCTCCGGCAGCGTCGCGACGCAGAGTGCGGTCGCGCCCCCGTCGAGCGCGGCCTTCGAGACGTCGACCGCGCCGTGTCCGTAGCCCTCCGCCTTCACGACCGCCCAGAGCTCGGCCCCCTCCGCCGCACGCAGCAGCGTGGCGGCGTTCCGGCGAATCGCCCCGAGGTCGAGGGTGAAGCACGACCTCTCCATGCGGCCATTCTCTCACTGGACGTCGGCTTCGCAGGTCGAGAGGTGACGTCGGTCAGCCGTCGAGCGCTTCGGGCAGGTAGCTCAGGAGGTCGCTCGCGACGAGACCCGCCCGGTGCGGGACCGCGGCTGCGGCGAGCCCGTGCGCGACTGACGCCGCGGCGGCTGCGGTCATCGCCTCGACGCCCTTCGAGAGGAACGCGCCGACGACTCCGGTAAGCACGTCCCCGGTGCCTGCCGTCGCGAGTGAGGGTGGCCCGAGGTCGCACACGACCGCGGAGCCGTCGGGTGCTGCCACGATCGTGTCGGCGCCCTTCAGGAGGACGACGGCCTGGAAGCGCTCGGATGCCTCGCGCGCCGCTTCGAGACGATGGGCACCGACCCACTCGGAGTCGCGACCGAGAAGCCGTCCGAGCTCGCCGGCGTGCGGCGTGAGGACGGTCGGAGCCGTGCGTTCGACCGGCTCGAGCTCGAAGAGCGCATCGGCGTCGACGACCGCTGGAAGATCGACCTGCTCCAGCAACGCGCGAACGAGAGCGTGTCGCTCCTCGCTTCGTCCGAGGCCGGGACCGATGGCGAGCGCGTTCGCCCGCTCGGCAGCGGCTGCGATCGTCTCGACGGCGTCGTCGTCCGACCACGCGAGCTTGACCGGCTCGAGCGCGATCACCTCGGCGGCGGCGAGCGACTCTTCCGGAATCGCGAGCGTCACGTAGCCCGCGTCGGCACGAAGCGCCGCGAGCGCGGTGAGGCACGCCGCACCGGTCATGCCCGGCTGCCCGCCGACCACGAGGACGGATCCCGAGCTGTACTTCGTGTCTCGTTCGCCACGGCGCGGGATCGCGGCGAGAAGCGCGGGCGTCGCACGACGCACCGCGGTTCGCGCGCGCTCGAGGCCGATGTCGGCAACGACGACCCCGCCCGCGTGGAAGCGTCCGGGCGCGACGACGAGCCCCACCTTCGACCCGTGGAAGGTGACGGTGAGCTCGGCCTCCACGGCGGAGCCGGCCACTTCTCCGGTCGAGGCGTCGACACCGGACGGAACGTCGATCGAGACGACGGGTGCCTCGGCGTCGTTCATGCGCTCGATCAGAGCGGTGGCCTCAGGGCGCGGCTCGCCCCGGAACCCGGTGCCGAAGAGCGCATCGAGGATCACGTCGTATCCGTTCGGATCGTCGGTCTCGTCGGCGACGTGCCCGGCCTCGCGGAGGACTCGTGCAGCGACCCTTCCGTCGCCGCCGTTCGATCCGCCACCGCAGACGCACGCGAAGCTGCGTGCGGCCGGAAACGCGCGCATCGCCTCGTGCGCCACGGCCGCGCCCGCCCGCTCCATGAGCTCCGGCACGGACTCGGGATAGTTCGGGTAGCGCTCCTCGGCCGCGCGCATCTCCGCGGCCGAGTAGAGAGGCTCGTAGGGCTCAGCCATCCTCGTGACGCGGCGAGACGACAGCGATGGCGGCCGCGATCTCGCGCGAGTGCGTCATCGACAGGTCGATCGGCCCGGCCTGGACGCGTTCGGCGAACGCCGCCGTTCGTCCCGAAAGCCGCACACCCGGCTTCGGCCGGCCGACGATCTCGATCTCCTTCCAGGTGAAGCGCACGCCGCAGCCGAGCGCCTTGCCGACGGCCTCCTTCCCGGCGAACCGCCCCGCGTAGCTCTGCGCCGGGCGCGCGCGCGAGTCGCAGTACTCCCGTTCCGCGTCCGTGAAGCACCGCTCGCGAAATCCTGGGCGGGAAAGCGCACGCTCGATGCGCTCGATCTCGATGATGTCGACCCCGACCTTCACGGAGCCCAGCCGCCGGTGAGGTCCTCCTCCAGCAATGCCGGGAAGTGCCCGAGCGACGAGACGACGATGTCGGGAGACGTGTCCGCCGACTCGAGCGCCTCGGGCCGGAACTTCCCGGTCCGCACGAGCGCAGTCTTCATCCCGAAGAGGTGCGCGCTGCGCACGTCCGCCTCCACGTCGTCGGTGACGAGCCACGTCAGCTCGGGCTCGGCGGCGAGCGCGTCGAGCGCCGCCGCGAAGTACGACGGGCTCGGCTTCCCGAGCACGATCGCGTCGACCCCGGTCGCATACTCGAGCCCGGCCACGAACGCGCCGGAGTCGAGCATCGGCCCACGGCTCGTCTGCCACCACTTGTTCTTGTGCAGGCAGTAGAGCGACGCGCCCATCTGTACCTCGTCGAACGCTCGCGCGAGGTTCATGTAGCTGAAGACCTGGTTCGGCTCGAGCGTCTCGTCGCAGCCGCCGATGAGCACGGCCTCGGCGTGGTCGCCGACGAGCTCGAGGCCGTCGAGGTCGGGGACGATGTCCGCCATCACCAGCGCGAGGACGCGCTTGCCGGCGAGCTCACGCGCGGCTGCCCCTGGCGTCGTCTGGATCTCCTCGTCCTCGAGCGTGAAGCCCATGTCGCGAAGCTCCTCTGCCAGGCGGGATCGCGGACGGGTCGAGTTGTTCGAGACGAACCGGAGAGCGTGGCCCGCGCGACGGAGCTCCGAGACGGCGTCCGAGGCGCCCGGAATCGGATCTCCGGAGACGTGCAGCACGCCGTCGATGTCGAGCAGAATGCACGCCATGGAGCGTGAGTCTATTCGGGTCACACGCTCCGTCCTGTTGCCCGTTTCCGAGATCGAGCATGCGCGTGTCTCGGTCGAGCGGACCGGGCGGTCAGCACGCGCAGAAGTCCTCGACGAGGGTCGAGGCGCTGTTCGATGTCGAGGCGTCGGACACGCTCACGGACAACCAGAAACGCCGCGTCGTCGCGCGTGTCGGCCCGGTGCTGCGAGCGGTCGCGCAGGACGAGCGGAGCCAGGCGCGCAATCGCGAGCTTGCCGTCGACCGCCTGGCCGAGAAGCTGCGCGCGGCGCTGGCGGTTCCACGCCGCCGGAAGGCGACCAAGCCGAGTGCCGCTGCGCGCGAGCGTCGCCTCGAAAGCAAGCGCCGCCGCGCGCGTACGAAGTCGCTCCGGAGGCCTCCGGGCGCGGAATAGACTCGCCGCGGTGGACGTCCTGCGTCTCGCATCGCTCCTGCCCGAGCTTCCGCGCGAGAGGACACGCCTGCTCGACAACCTCGGCCGAGTCCGCCGTGAGGTCGGCCCTATCGACATGGAGCTCTCGGACGCCCTCGCCGACCACATGAACATCAGGCGCGGCGAGGTGCACGAGGTCGTCTCCTTCTACTCTTTCCTGCAGGTGCCGACCGACGCAGTCCGCGTCTGCACCGGGCCTGTCTGCGACTGCTTCGGCGCGCGTGAGCTGCTCGCCGCGACGCCAGGCGCGATCGAGGTCGCCTGTCTCGGTCACTGCGATCTCGCGCCGGCGATGACGCGAGGCGACGAAATCGTTCCCGTGGTGACGCACGCGACGAACGACGGGCCGGCGGTCGCGCTCGGATCCGGCGACGCGACGCTGGCGGAGTACGAGGCGCGCGGTGGGCTCGCGCTGCTTCGAGAGCCGCCGTCGCTCGAGCGCATCGTCGAGGAGCTGAAGGCGTCCGGCCTCACCGGCTACGGGGGCGCAGGCTTCCCGACCGGCCTCAAGTGGGAGGCGGTCGCGCGCGAGCCGCGGCCACGCTACGTCGTCGTCAACGCCGACGAGGGCGAGCCGGGGACGATCAAGGATCGCTACGTCATGGAGCTCCGGCCGCACCTCATGATCGAGGCGACGGTGCTGGCGATGCGGGTGCTCGGTGCGAACGAGGGCTACATCTACCTCCGCGAGGAGTACGCAACCGCACGACGGCGACTCCAAGACGCAATCGAGGAATATCGCAAGGCCGGCCTCATCGCCGGGCTTGCGATCGAGCTGGTCGTCGGCGCGGGCGCGTACATCGCGGGCGAGGAGACGGCGATGCTCGAGTCGATGGAGGGCAGGCGCGCGATGCCGCGCCTCAAGCCTCCGTTTCCGAGCCAGTTCGGGTACCTCGGTCGCCCGACGCTCATCCAGAACGTCGAGACCCTCGCGCACATCCCCGCGATCCTGCGGAACGGCGGCGAGTGGTGGGCCGGGCTCGGAACGCGTGGGATGACGGGCACGCGGCTGTGGTCGGTGACCGGCGCGGTCGGCACACCCGGCTGTTACGAAGCGCCGAACGGGGTGACGACGCGAGAGCTCGTCGACGGGTACGCGGGCGGCTTCGCCGGCGAGGTCGGCGCGATCGTCCCGGGTGGCGCCGCGAGCGGGATCCTGCCGCCGGCCGCGCTCGACGCGCCGCTCACGCGCGACGGGCTGCGTGAGTACGGCGCCGGCCCGGGCTCGGCGGCGGTACAGGTGTTTCCTGCCAGCTACTCCCCGCTCCGGCTGCTCGCCGAGACGATGCGCTTCTTCGCCGAGGAGTCGTGCCAGAAGTGCACGCCGTGCCGGATCGGCAACCGCGCCCTCCACCACGTCGCCGAGGAGCTCGAGCACGGCCGCGCGGCGATGACGCGCGAGAAGGTCGACGAATGGCTCCTCGCGATGGAGAAGACGTCGATCTGCGGTCTCGGCCAGGCGTCACCGTTCCCGGTGCGCGGAGCGATGGCGCACTGGCCCGAGCTGTTCGCGCCGCTGAACGAGTGAGCGGCGCAGACGCATCGGCCGCAGACATGAAGGCGCGGATGCTTCGCGGCGAACTCTACCGCGCGGTGGGCGAGGAGATCGCGGCCGACCAGGCGCGCGCGCAGGAGCTGCTCGAGCGCTTCAACGCCTCGCGTCACTACGAGCACGAGCTCCGAGCGCAGCTCCTGCGCGAGCTCCTCGGAGAGATTGGCGAAGGCGTCGTCATCCGGCCGCAATTTCAGTGCGACTACGGCAGCCACATCACGATCGGCGGCGGCACGTTCGTCAACTTCGGCTGCGTCATGCTCGACGTCGCGCCGATCCGGATCGGCGCGCACTGTCAGATCGCGACGGGCGTCCACCTCGTCACTGCCACGCATCCCGTGGATCCCGAGCCGCGACGGGCGGGCTGGGAGTCCGCGGAGCCGATCGCGATCGGCTCCAACGTCTGGCTCGGCAGCGCTGCTGTCGTCTGCCCCGGCGTGACGATCGGGGAGAACACGGTCGTCGGAGCCGGCGCGGTCGTCACGCGGGACTTGCCGGCCGGAGTCGTCGCGCTCGGCGTGCCGGCACGCGTGCACCGGGAGATCGGCGAGTCGGATCGGGTCGACCACCCCCACGCATAGCGGATCGGATCGCAGCTAACACCCGGTGTCTGACACCGATTGTTAAGTCGTGCCAGAGCACGAACGATTCATCCACATGCTCGGCCGGCGCATCGGCATCGTCCTATCGTCACGATCGTGGCTCGAGCGCACCGCCAGTTCGTCGCCGGAGGGATCTACCACGTCTACTCGCGGGGAAGCAACAGGCAGGCGATCTTCGGCCTAGACGGCGATCGGATCGACTTTCTCGACTGCCTCGATCGCGTCGTGCAGCGAACAAACATCCGCTGCCTGGCCTACTGCCTGATGTCCAACCACTACCACCTCATGCTGGAAACGCATGATGGTGAGCTCTCACGCGCGATCCAGAGACTGAACGGGCGATACGCGCTCCGATTCAACCGCCGCTACGACCGCGACGCACATCTCTTCAAGAACCGCTTCGGCGCTGTACATCAGCAGTCGGAGTCGCAACTCATTTGGACGCTCCGATACATCGTCATGAACCCAGTGGACAAGGGCCTGTGCAGTGCTCCGGAGGAGTGGCGATGGAGCAGCTATCGAGCTGCTGTTGGCATCGATCGGGCTCCACGATTCCTGGACGTCAGCGGACTCCTCTCGCACTTCGGAGACAGGTCCGAACGAAGCAGGGCCCAGTACCGGGCGTGCGTCGAAGGCTTGGTCGGTGTCTGACACCGAACGTTAAGGACGCGGCGGGGTAGCATCGCGGCGTGGTCGAGTTCACCCTCGACGGCCGGTCGGTGAGCGCGCCCGCGGGCGAGCTGCTCGTCCACGCGGCCGCACGGCACGGCACCTTCATCCCGACGCTCTGCCACGACTCGAAGCTCGATCCGTACGGCGGCTGCCGGATGTGCGTCGTCGACGTCGAGGGTGCGCCGCGGCCGTTACCTGCCTGCGCGACGCGCGTGGCAGAGGGCATGGCCGTCTCGACGAACGGCCCGATCACCGACTTCCAGCGCACGCTGACGGAGATGCTCCTCTCGGAGCACCTGAACGAGTCGCCCGGCGGACGCCCGAACGAGCTCCGAGACCTCGCGAACGACCTGGGAGCGACCGCGCCGTTCGTCCTCCCCGACGCGAAGCGCATGGAGTACGACGACCGCAACCGGCTCATGGGCTACGACCCGGACGCGTGCATCCTCTGCAACCGCTGCGTCCGCTACACGCAGGAGGTCATGCAGTGCTCGGCGCTGAGCCTCGAGGGGCGCGGCGGGCACGCCCGCATCGTCCCGACGTGGGAGCTTTCGTGGCTCGACACCGAATGCGAGCTCTGCGGCGGCTGCCTCTCCGTCTGCCCGACGGGCGCGATCTACGAGAAGTTCGAGGAAGGCACGTCACAGCCCGAGCACGCGCTCGAGCAGGTCCGCACGACCTGCACGTTCTGCGGCGTCGGGTGCCAGATCGACCTCAACCTCGATCCCAAAACGAAGCACATCGTCAAGGTCACCTCGAAGGACGAGTACCTCCCGAACGAGGGCAACCTCTGTGTGAAAGGCCGCTTCGCCTTCAACTTCGTGCACCACCCGGACCGCCTCACGAAACCACTCGTCCGTGGCGAGGACGGCGAGCTCCACGAGGCGACGTGGGAGCACGCGCTCGAGACAGCGGCCACCGGGCTCAAGAAGGTGATCGCGGAGCACGGCCCACAGTCGGTGGGCTTCCTCGCGTCCGCTCGCCTGACGAACGAGGAGAACTACCTCATCCAGAAGCTCGCGCGCACGGGGGTCGGGACGAACTCCGTCCACTCGTGCGAGTCGACCTGACACGCTCCCACTCTCTACGGCCTGGTCAGGTCGTTCGGCAGAGGCGCCAGCACCAACTCGATCCCGGAGATCGAGAACGACCGCTTCCTCTTCGTGATCGGCTCGAACACCACCGAGGCGCATCCGGTCCTGGCGCTGCGGATCAAGAAGGCCGTGCGCAAGGGCGCGACGCTCGTCGTCGCCGACCCGCGCAAGATCTGGCTGACGAAACTCGCGAAGCGCCACCTCCAGCTGCGCCCGGGAACCGACGTCTGGCTCCTCAACGCGATGATGCACACGATCCTCGAGGAGGGGCTTCAGAACGAGGAGTACATCCGCGACGTCACGGACGACTTCGAGGCCGTGCGCGAAATCGTCATGCGCTACTCGCCCGAGGACGCCGAGAAGATCACGGGCGTCCCGGCCGAGGACATACGCGCCACCGCCCGCGAGTACGCGTCAGAGAGGCACGCCGGGATCTTCTACACGCTCGGCATCACCGAGCATGCGTGCGGCGTCGACAACATCTGGTCGCTCTCGAACCTCGTGCTCATGACCGGCCACCTCGGCTACGAGTCGACGGGGCTGAACGCACTGCGCGGCCAGAACAACGTCCAGGGGCTCAACGACTCGGGAGCGAACCCGTCCTACCTTCCCGGCTACCAGTCGGTCGACGATCCCGAGATCCGGAAGAAGTTCTCGGACGCGTGGGGCGCCGAGGTTCCCGAGCGGCCCGGCTACCGCCTCGACCAGATCGTCTCCGGCCTCCACGACGGGCGGATCAAGGCGCTCTACCTCATCGGCGAGAACCCGGCACAGACCGAGCCGAACGCCAAGCACGTCGAGGAAGGCCTCGAGGGGCTCGACTTCCTCCTGTCGCAGGACATCTTCCTGAACGACTCGTCGCGGAAGTACGCGCACGTCGTCCTCCCTGCGTCGAGCTTCGCCGAGAAGGACGGCACCTTCACGAACACCGAGCGGCGGATCAGCCGCGTCCGAGCGGCCGCGCCACTGCCCGGTGAGGCCAGGGTCGACCGCGAGATCGTCATCGAGATGGCGAAGGCGCTCGGCGCCGAGTGGCCGGAGTACCCGGACGCGGAGTCGGTATGGAACGAGCTCGCCGACCTCTCACCGAACTGGTACGGCATCCGCTACGACCGCCTGGAGGAGAACGGCATGCAGTGGCCGTGCACCGACCTCGACCATCCCGGCACGCCGTACCTGCACGCACCGCGCCCCGCGCTCGCGAGCGGCCGCGGCCGCTTCTTCCCCGTCGAGTTCCAGCCGCCGATCGAGCAGCCCGACTCCGAGTTTCCATACGTGCTGACCACCGGCCGCACGCTCTACCACTACAACTCGGGGAACATGACAATGCGGGAGCCCGGCGTCACGGACAAGCAGCAGGCGCCGTTCTTCGAGATCCACGCGGAGGACGCCGGCGCGCTCGGCATCGCCGACCGCCAGGTCGCTCGGCTCGTCTCGCGACGTGGCGAACTCGAGGCGGAAGCGCACTACTCGGAGCGCGTCTACCCCGGGCTCGTCTGGATGTCGCTCCACTTCGCGGAGCAGAAGGTGAACTGGCTCACTCACGACGTCGGCGATCCGCTCATCGGCACGCCCGAGTACAAGGTCAGCGCCGTTCGCGTCGAAACGCTCTGATGCCAGTCGACCGTTTCGGCCCGGAAGTGGCGGGGCGCTACGACGAGCGGTATGCGTATCTCGAGCGCCCGGACGTTATCGACCCAATCGTCGACTTTCTCGCCGAGCAGGTACAGGGCGGTACTGCGCTGGAGCTCGGCGTGGGAACGGGCCGGATCGCCTTGCCGCTGTCCACGCGTGGCGTTTCTGTGCACGGCATCGACCTCTCCGAGGCGATGGTCGCCGAACTCCGGGCCAAGCCAGGCGCCGAGGGGATACAGGTGACGATGGGCGACTTCTCCGCGACGACGATCGACGGCACGTTCTCGCTCGCGTACCTCGTGGCCAACACGATCATGAACCTCACGGAGCAGCACGAGCAGGTCGCGTGCTTCCGAAACGTCGCGGCGCATCTTGAGTCCGGCGGCCGGTTCGTCATCGAGGTGCTCGTGCCGGGGCTGCAGCGGCTGCCGCCGGGCACCAGGTTCCAGCCGTTCGACGTGCGGTCGGAGCATCTTGGGTTTGACGAGATCGACGTCGCGACGCAACGTCTCGTCTCGCACCACTACTGGATCGAGGACGGCGAGCTGCAGGTCATCGCGCCGCCATTTCGCTACGTCTGGCCATCCGAGCTCGATCTCATGGCGCAGCTTGCCGGGATGACGCTCCGGGAGCGGTGGGGCGACTGGACGCGCGAGGCGTTCACCAACGAGAGCACGAAGCACGTCTCCGTGTGGGTGAAGCCGTGATGCTCGGCACGCCACGCCTCGACGTCGAGTCCTGCGAGTCCACGCAGCTCCTCGTCGATACGTCTCTGCCGGAGGGCGCCCTGGTCGTTGCGGATTACCAGACGACCGGACGCGGGCGGCTAGGCCGCAGCTGGGAGGCACCGGCCGGAACCGCCCTGCTCTTCTCCGTGCTGCTGAAGCCTCCGCCCGAGCGCCACGCGCCCGAGCTCTCGCTACTCGCCGGAATCGCCGTCGCGGACGCGCTCGAGCGCATCCTCGGTCTCTCGGTGCAGATCAAGTGGCCCAACGACGTCATGCTGCGACGCCAGAAGATCGCGGGCTGTCTGGCCGAGGCGCGCGATGATGCAGTCGTGCTGGGCATCGGCGTGAACGTCGAGCAGAAGCAGGACGAGCTGCCATCCCACGCAGGTTCGATCCGCACGCTCACCGGTCGCGGCTGGAACCGTGAGGATCTTCTCTCGACGGTGCTCGAGGATCTCAGCAGCCGCTACGCCGCCTGGCGTACCGGCAGGCTCGACGCGGTTTTCGACGGCCTCGGCCCGCGCGACTTCCTCCGCGGCCGCCAGGTCACCGTGAACGGTACGAGCGGCGTCGCGACCATGATCGACCGGGAGGGCCGGCTCGAGATCGCGGTCGGCCACGGCGAAGTGGTCACAGTCGAAAGCGGGGAGGTCAGCTATGCCCGATGAGCGTGAGTGGGCGGATCCCAGCATCCCGCAAGACCCGGGCATCCCCGGCTCCAAGTTGCCCGCTCAGCTCCCGCCGAACGACGAGCCCGAGGTCGCCGAAGTTCCCGATGCCGAACAGCCCGACGTGGACGACGAGGGCAGCCAGGCGCCGCCCCGGATCGCCTAGCCGGAGTCGCGCCGAATCGTCCGCTCGTTCAGCGGCTGGATCGGCCGGTTGTTGTTCTCGTAGCCCTCGTACGAGGGGAAGCCGGCAACGAGGTCGTGCAGACGATCGAGCGCCTCGGTGGAGATGCCTGAGGGCTCCGGCACGACGATCCAGCGGACCTCCTCCGAGCATGCCGGCGTCGTCAGCGAGCCGTCGTACACGTAGTAGTAGTCCAGGAGTGCACTCGCTGCATCGACCACGCCAAGAAAGAGCAGCGGGCTGGGCACGTCCTCCGCGGCGGCGTCCTCGCCCGCTCGATCAGGGGCGGATTCGACGATCGCGTCCGCCGTCAAGGACGGAAGCCCGAGAGGGCCTGGACGCTCGAGGAAGACGCCGATCACCGCGAGCTCACCGTCCTCCGACTGGTGGACGAGGTGCGCCTCGGCCGGGAACGACTTCCCGTCGAGCGTGTGCTCGCTCGGAGCATGGAAGTGGTACTGGAGAAGGCGGTACTGGGTTCCCTCGATCGTGAGGACAGGCCCTCCCGATTCCGGCATCTCAGCCTCGACCGTGTGACCTGTGTTCTTGACCACGACCGGCGTCGGCGGGTAATCGAGCTGGAGAGTCGGCAAGTCGGCGTCCACCGCGGCCGCAAGATCGACCGGCGACTGCCGGGTGCCCGTACCGCACTCCTCGTACCCAGCGAGAGCACCCCATCCGGCAGGTCCGAGCGTCGCGTTCGCTGGATCGTGATTCCAGGCCGGTGGCGCCGCGCTCTCGTCGCCGCCGGCGCATCCGACGGCGACGATGCAGACGGCGACAAGAGCCGACAGGACGCGCATCTACCCGGCATCGCGGTTCGCGAGCGCGCTGATGAGGATGTAGAGGACGAAGCCGATCGGGATGACTAGAGACGCCAGACGCTGCCAGACCGGCTTCGGCGGATCGACTTCGTCGTCCGGGGCCCCCTCGTACGGCATCGCCGGATCCGGAGCCTCGTCGACCTCCGGCTCGGCGGTCTCGATGACTTCCGGCTCGTACAGCTCGGGCGGCGGGGCGTTCACCTGCGGCTCGCTCTCGAGCGTCGAGCCCTCGAGCTCGAAGAGGCTCGGCCAGCGGCCGCACGTCCGGCACGCGTTTGCCACCGGCTCGTTCACCGTGCCGCATTGCGAGCAGCGCCAGGGAGCGTCGGCCACGTGCAGAGAGTACGCCGCGCGCCCTATGACGCGACGGTCAGCGGGATCTCGACCTCGTTCATCCGCGAGCCGTCCTCGGCGGAGTTCTCGAAGACGGTGAGCGTGATCTCCTCGCCGGCGTCCGCCGTGAACGACTCGCTGAACTCGAACGTTCCTCGGGTTCCCGTACCGGAGGTCGCCGTTACGAAGTTCTCCGCCAGGAGACCTCCGTCTGCATCCGTGATGGTGAACGCGAAAGTCGCCTCGAACGTATTCGCCGTACCCTCGGCCCGCAGCGGGCTCATGACCTCCTCGAACGAGAGCGGAGACTCGACGAGAACGGAGGGAGTCTGCTCCTCGAAGTCCGCACGCGTGTAGATCGCGGCCACGGAGTCCTGGCCGCCGATCGTGACCGACCGCACACCGGGGAGCGCGGTCTCCGTGTAGACGATCTGAGCAAGCGCTTCCGGTGAGAGGTCGGTTGCCTCGTCCAGCTCGACGGTCGCAACACCGTCGTGGACCGTCACCTCTGGCGTGGCTCCGGCCGGGATGGCCGTCGTGAAGCCGAGCTCCTCCTGCTCCTGAGGGCTTGGCCCAGCAACGAGGTCGCTCATGACCGCCGTCGCCGCATCGCCGGAAGCCTGAATCTCGCGCAGCGCAGGCCATACCTTCCCGTCGCGCAGCCAGTAGACCCGGCCATTGCTGGATGCCGGCAACGTGACCTGCGTATCCGTGGTCTCCTCGGCAGCGTCGTCATCGCCTGAACATCCGACGAGGAGCAGCGAGATCAAGCCCAGGAGCACGGCCCGTTTCACGGTCAGAGCGTAGCCCCGCGCCTGGGATCGCGGACGACCTCTGAGACGCTGCGCCTCAGATCGGCGTGGTCGAGCTCGACGGCAATCCCGAGCCGCCGCGCCGTCTCCTCCTCGAGCCTCTGGAAGAGGTCGATCGTCTCCCACAGCGCGCGGGCGACGTCGCGGAGGTCGTAGTGCGCGTACGCCCGCTCGAGCGTGGCGAGCGCGCCGGGATCGGCCCAGCGCTCGAGGAAGCGGCCGGCGTGCCACGTGTCCACCTCGGAGTCGAGCGACCGCGCATGCCACGCGAGCAACGTGACGAGCCTGTCCTTCATGTGTCCGTCGAGACACTCGAGCGCCGTGAACACCTCGCCGCGGCGGAGCTTCTTAGCCGTCCAGAGCGCGTGGTACCAGAAGTCGCTCGCAAGCCCGTCGAAGGCGAGCTGCGACGGATCGAGAACCCTCCACTGGGCTGCGCTCGCTTCCAACCGGTCGGCGATGCCGACCCGGTCAATGAGCAATCGGTAGCCGCGCGCCAGGAGCCCGGCAACGCTTTCGCTGGCTCCTGCCCCGAGCCGCTCGATGGCGGACGCAGGGAACAGCACGAAGTCCACCTCCTCGCCGGTCTCGTAGATCACCCGGCGGTCCGAGTGACCGTCTGGCTTCGGCTCCAGAAAGCTCACCAACGGCACGCCGAACTGTCGGAACCACGTCGAGTCCTCGTGGTACATGCGCGGCTCCTCGATGAAGAAGATGAGGTCGAGATCCGACCACCTATCGGCGGGCGCGCTCGAACGCGCGTGGGAACCGACCAGGAGCAACGCTCGAATGTCCGGGCGCTCCGCTGCCCATTCGGCAACGGCGGCAGTCATGAGCTCCACGCGGGTGTTCACGTTCGCAAGCAGGCGCTCGTCGAGCTCCGCCACCGTTGTGTTGACACCTTTGAGCGAGAGCTCACCACCCGCGACACGCGACTCGAGCTCGGCAAGCATTCGCTTCGAGTAGGCGCCGGGCAACGGACCCGTCTGCGGAACTGCGGTTTCCGTGAGCAGCTGCTGAAGGAGCTCGGGCGTGACGAGCGGCGTATCGACGGGCAGGACGAGACATGTCTCGTGCGTCGCGGCGCGCAGGCCGGCGATCACTCCGAACACAGCCGCACGCTCCGCCGTGCCGTCGTCGACGACCGGAAACGGAAGCTCGATCGCGTCGGCGGACTTTCCGACTGCGATGACCTCATCGCACACGGCGCTCAGCGTCCGCCACGCACGCTCGCCGAGCGACTCGCCGCGAAACGACGCGAGCGCCTTCGGCGATCCGAACCGCTCGGACGCACCGCCGACGAGCAGGATTCCCGTACACGCCTGTCCGCTCCAGCCATGGCCCGGTGTCAGACCCCGCGTCTGACCCCGGGTCACGTCCGAATCCGCCACGGCTCCGAGTAGACCGTCACGCGGCCGTCGCGCACCCAGCCGCAGAGCGTCACGCCGCGATCGGCGGCGAGCTCCACCGCGAGCGACGACGGAGCACCGACTGCGACGAGCACCGGACAGCCTGCGACGGCCGCCTTCTGTACGAGCTCGAACGACAGCCGTCCGCTGACGCAGAGGACGTGCTCGGACAGCGGGAGCAGTCCTTCGGAGAACGCCCAGCCGACCACCTTGTCCATCGCGTTGTGGCGGCCCACGTCCTCGCGCACGCACGACAGCTCGCCAGCCGAGTCGAAGAGCCCCGTTGCGTGAAGTCCCCCGGTCATCGCGAACGCGCGCTGCGCCGCGCGAAGTCGCTCCGGAAGCGCCGCGACCACGTCCTGTGCCACCTCGAGCGCGCTCACCACCCGCGGCGCGCTCACCTGCACTGCCTCGATCGCGCCCTTCCCGCAGACGCCGCACGACGACGACGTGTAGAAGTGCCGGCGCAGCCGCTCCGAATCGAAGCCGCCGGCGTCGACCTCGATCGCATTCGCCGCCAGATCGTCGGGCACGCGCGCGGACACGGGCTCGAGCCCCTCGGTGATGCAGAAACCGAGCGCGAGCTCCTCGTCGTGGCCCGGTGTACGCATCGTCACGGCGACGGGCTCGCCTCCGATCCGGATCTCGAGCGGCTCCTCGACCGCCACGACGTCGGTTTCGCTGACGCCATCCGGCAGGCGGAGCGCGTCGACCACCCGCGTCGAGTATGGAGGCACCTCGCTCGGCTTCCCGTGCACGCCGGGCAAGCGTACTTTCAGCGTGGAGCGGCTCTGCGCTCCGCCTCGGCGCGCACGGCTTCGAGCGACGCCGCCACGGTCGCCTCCCACGTCCGCGCAACGGCTGCACCCCACAGCGACCCGAGAACCCACAGATCCGTTCCCAGCTCGCCGGTGTACTCCAGCTCGGTCGCGCCGTCGACCTCGCGCAGCTCGAACGTCTCGAGCACGTGCGGAACGGGGCCGCGCAGGAGCCGGAAGTGCACGCGCTCGGGCGGTTCGAAGCGTACGGTCTCGATCGTCGTCACGGTGAGCCCGTACGCGCGTGTGTGATGCGCAGCGAGCACGACGTCTCGTCCGCGCTCGAGCACCTCGAGCTTGGCGCCGAGAGCGCGCGGAGTGCGGCCGAGGTACGGGCCGGACACGACATCGAACACGACCTCGCGGGGAGCGGCGATGCGCACCGTCGAGGGCCCGAGTCGTCGAAAACGGCGCCCGATCCCGAGATCGGGCGCGAGCGAGCCGCGAACGACGAGCGCCCAGAGGACAATTCCCGCTCCCGTAACCCCGGCGAGCGCGCGGACCCTCATGATTCGTCCTTCGTGCGCAGCATCCGCCTCCTCGCCGCCTTCGGGCTCGGCTATCTCCTCGGCACCGTACAGTCGGCCGACATCGTCTCGCGGCTCGCGACCGGCGGCCGAGTGAACCTGCGACAGAGCGGAAGCCGCAACCCGGGCGCGGTCAACGCCGGCAGGGTTCTGGGGCCGACGGCAGGGCGCGCTGTCATGGTCGCGGACGTCGCGAAGGCGTACGCCGCGTGCGCCGGTGGCCGGGCCGTCGCAGGTGACCTCGGGGCACACGTCGGCGGCGTGGCAGCCGTGATCGGTCACTGCTACCCGGCCTGGAAGGACTTCGACGGCGGGAAGGGGCTCGCGACGAGCTTCGGCCAGTGCCTCTACACCTTCCCCGTCGCTGCGCCCGTCGATCTCGGGCTCGCGATCGGGGTCGCGAGGATTCCCGGGCTTCGGCAGCCGGGGCTCGTCTCGACCGCGATCGCATCGGGCGGCTGGCTGGTCATGAGCCTGGCGTGGTGGCGGAGACGACTCCCGAATTCCTGGGGACCGACGCCGACGGCTGCGCTCTTCGTCGCGAACTGCGCGACGGTGAGCGTCGTGGCCTCGCGATTCGTGATCGCGCACCGTCGCGGACACCCCGACGAGCTGGAGCTGCCGCGCTGAGCTACGTCGCGCTCTGTACGGACTCGAGCTCGCTCCTCTCGCCCGCGGCGGCGGCAGCGCTCGCCGTCGACGTCGTGCCTGTCGCCGTCGCGCTCGACGGCGAGCCGTTCGCTGGGCAGGTCGACGCCTTCTACGCGCGGATGCGAGGAGGCGCGACCGCGACGACCTCACAGCCGAGCCCCGCGGCGCTCCTCGCCGCGTACGAGAGATCGGCCACCGCCGGCGCCGCGAGCGTGCTTTCGCTCCATCTCGACAGCCGCATGTCCGGCGTCACCGCCTCGGCCGAGATCGCAGCGCGCGAGGCCTCCATCCCCGTTACGGTCGTCGACCTCCCGACGGTGAGCTACGGCGTCGCTCTGTGCATTCGCGCAGCGCGCGGCGCGCTCGCTTCGGGCTCCGGCGCACCGAGGGCCGAAGCCGCCGCGAGACAGCTCGCGCTTTCGCTCGACAACGTGTTCGTCGCGCGCAGCGCCCCGGGCGGCCGTGTGCCCGCGCCCGGCGGGTGGGCACTGCTGCGCTTCGCGGACGGCGGCGTGGCGCCGGTCTCGAGCCATGCGACGATCGAGGAGGCGACCGAGGCGATGACGGGTCGGATCACCGATGCAGCACCCGAGCTGGTCGCGGTGGGGCATGCGGGCCGGGATGTCGAGGCGGCTGCCGACCGGCTCGCGCACGACCTGCTGCGCAAGGCCGTGGACGACGTCGAGCGGTATCGCGTCTACCCGAGCGTCGGGGCCCATACGGGCCCCGACAGCTTCGGTGCGTTCTGGCGTCAGGCGATCACGAGCGTCAGCTCGTGATCGCGCAGATCGAGTAGACGGTCAGCGACCAGTTCGCGGCCGTGGCCGTGGTCTCTGCCGCACTCGCGCGCCAGATGTTGTCGTTGTCGGGGAAGGAGGACAGGATCGCGACCCGCGGGCTTCCCCCGTTGACACGCGCTCCGCCCCCGATCAGGCGCTTCCCGGTCGGGCAGGCGAAGAACGCCGACTTCGTCGTGGTCGAGTTGCTCGGAGACGTCGTCTCGACCCGCTCGACTCCGCTCAGGCCGGGCGGGCCGGCGGGGCCTGCAGGCCCGAGAGGTCCGGCTGGACCGGTAGGGAGCGAGCTCGCGCGAAAGTCAGCCCGGACAAGCGACCCGTTCAGGACCTTCGCCGAGGTGACTGCGTTCGCCGCGATCTTCTTGTTCGTGACCGCCGCGGTCTTGAGCTGCGCAGGACCCACGCTGTTCCTCGGCACCTGCAGCACCGTTGCGTAGCTCGTGCCACCGAGCGCGATCGCGAGAGCGACGCACGAGATGACGAGCGCAGGGGATGGACGAAATCTCATCGAGAACCTCCTGTTGTCGTCAGGTGAGCCTCGACCGTACCCAGCGGGTATGACGGCTCTGTTAGTGCGTTACGCGGGAACGGCCGCGCCGCGCTGCTACTCGACCGTGACGGTCTTCGCGAGGTTGCGCGGCTGGTCGACGTTCAGCCCGCGCAGGCGCGCGATCCGGTACGCGAGGAGCTGGAGCGGGAGGATCGCCAGTACCACCTGCAGGAAGGCCGGCGTCTTCGGGACGTAGATGACGTCGTCCGCGTGGTGCTGGATGTCCTCGTTGCCGTCGGTCGCGATCGCGATGACGTGGGCGCCGCGAGCGCGGACCTCCTGGATGTTCGAGACGATCTTGTCGTAGACGTGGATGTTCGTCGCGACGACGACGACCGGCGTCTGCTCGTCGAGAAGCGCAATCGGCCCGTGCTTCATCTCTCCCGCCGAGTACGCCTCGGTCGGGATGTACGAGATCTCCTTCAGCTTGAGCGCGCCCTCGAGCGCAACCGGCAGACCGATGTGGCGGCCGAGATAGAGGAAGAAGTGCGCGTCGTGGTAGCGCTGTGCGATCTCGTCGATCGGGTGGTCGCCCTCGAGGAACTGCTCGATCCTGCGCGGGAGCTTGTACACGTGGTCGAGGATGAACTCGATCTCCCCGGGCGGGAGCGTCTCGCGGATCTGCGCGAGCTTCAGCGCGACGAGGTAGAGCAGCGCCACCTGCGCGGTGAACGTCTTCGACGCGGCGACGCCCATCTCGATGCCGGCACGCGTATAGAGGACGGAGTCGACCTCACGCGTCACCTGCGAGCCCATCATGTTCGTGATCGCCACCGTGCGCGCGCCGGCCTCCCGCGCGAGCTTCAGCGCCTCGATCGTGTCGCGTGTCTCACCCGACTGCGTGATTCCGATCACGAGGTCGTGGTCGTTGATCACGGGGTTGCGGTAGATCCACTCGCTCGCGATGTCGAACTCGACGGGCACCCGCGCCCACTCCTCGATCACGTAGCGCCCGACGACGCATGCGTGGTACGCCGTGCCGGCGGCGAGGAGGACGATCCGGCGGAGCTCCTTGACGTCCTTGCCGGACATGTTGAGCCCCTCGAGGACGAGGGTGCCATGGCGAACGCGATCGCCGATCGTCTCGGCGACGGCCTCGGGCTGCTCGAAGATCTCCTTGAGCATGAACGTCTCGAAGCCGCCCTTCTCCGCGCCCTCGTCGTCCCAGTCGAGCTCGACGGGCTCGTGCTCGATCGGGCTTCCGTCCGCGTGCTGGAAGGTCGCACCTTCGGGTCGCAGCGCCACGATCTCGCCGTCGCCCGGAAACTGCACGTTGCGCGTCTCGCGCAGGAACGCGGCCGCGTTCGATGCGAGGAACATCTCGTCCGCGCCGATCCCGACCACGAGTGGCACCTGGTGGCGCGCGCCGACGAGAAGACCCGGATGGTCGTGATGGATGACCACGAATGCGAAATGGCCTTCGAGCTCGTTGAACGCGCGGCGCACCGCCTCCACCAGATCGCCTTCGTAGTGGCGCTCGACGAGGTGCGTGACGGTCTCGGCGTCGGTCTCGGAGGTAAACGTGTGCCCGTCGTCGACGAGGCTGGCCGTGAGCTCGCGGTAGTTCTCGACGATCCCGTTCAGGACAATCGAAAGCTTCGATGCCTCGCAGCCGGCGAGCGGATGCGCGTTCGCCTCGGTGACCCCGCCGTGTGTCGCCCAGCGCGTGTGGCCGAGGCCGGTCGTCGCGGCCGAGCCGTTCGAGCCGGCGCGGGCCTTCAGATTGCCGAGCGGCCCGACGGCGCGAACGTAGTCGAGCCCGTCCGTCTCGAGAAGCGCGATGCCCGACGAGTCGTAGCCGCGGTACTCGAGGCGCTCCAGACCCTGAAGCAGGAGCGCTTTGCACTCACGAGATCCGACGTATCCGATGATTCCGCACATGCGACGGTCTCCTTAGGAATGCGAAAGAGCCCGGTGGCGCCCTACGTCGGGCTCAACCGAGCTCTCGTTCCACGAGCGCGGCGATGCTAGCACACATTGTCTCTGCATCCTGGGCATTTTCCATCTCAACCAGGACGCGCACCAACGGCTCCGTACCGGACGGCCGGACGAGAACCCGACCGCCCGTGCCGAGCTCCGTGTTCAACCGATCGACCTCGTCGAGGACGGCCTGCGGGAGCTCGTGGCCCGACGCGGCAACGTTCCTCTTCACCTGCGGGAACCGAGGCATTGCGGCGGCCGCATCGCCCAGCGACCGACCCGCAAGCGAACGGCAGAGCAGGAGCGCCGCGGCCAGCCCGTCGCCCGTCCCATGGTTTCCGAGCCAGATGACGTGACCGGACTGCTCGCCGCCGAGGAGCCCGCCTTCCCGCGCGAGAGCCTCGGACACGTAGCGATCGCCGACCGGCGTCGTGACGACTCGCACGCGGTTTTCCGCCATGAATCGATGAAAGCCGAGGTTTGTCATCACCGTGACGGCGACGACGTCGACGCCGAGTGCGAGCGCGAGGATCGAGAGGATCTGGTCGCCGTCGACGACCGCACCGCGCTCGTCCACCGCGAGCATGCGATCGCCGTCTCCGTCGAACGCCACCCCGAGATCCAACGACTCGCGCACGACGAGCTCCTGGAGCGCCGCGAGGTCCGTCGCGCCGCAGCCGACGTTGATGTTCGTGCCGTCGGGCTCCGTGCCGATCGCGTGTACCTCGGCGTTGAGCGCGGAGAACGTGTGCGGCGCGAGCTCGGAGAAGGCGCCGTTCGCGCAGTCCATGCCGATCCGGATGCCGGCAAGATTCGAGCCGCATCTCGCGATGACGCGCGCGAGGTACGCGTCGCTGCCTTCCTCGACCTCCTCGACGGATCCGCCTCCCGGCGCGGCGGCGTCGAGCAGCGCTTCGACCTCCTCCTCCTGCTCGTCGACGAGCTTCCCTCCGTCGCGAAAGAGCTTGACGCCGTTGTACTCGGGCGGATTGTGCGAGGCCGAGATGACGATGCCGAGCTCATCCGCCAGGTAGGCGACCGCAGGCGTCGGGAGCACCCCACCCAGCTCCGCGATTCCGCCCGCCGACACGATGCCGCGTACCACCGCCTCCTCGAGCTCGGGGCCGGACGCGCGCGTGTCACGGCCGACGACGACGCGGCCGCCGCCCGCCCAGAGCGTCGCGGCCTTGCCGATCCGCTCGACGAGGTCGGGCGTCAGGTCGTCGCCGACGACGCCACGAATCCCGTCAGTGCCGAAGAAGCGCCTTGCCATCCCGCACGTAGGGCGAGATATATCTCGCCCTACCGCTTCGAGAACTGCGGCGCCTTGCGCGCCTTGTGCAGGCCGGCCTTCTTGCGCTCGACGATTCGCGCGTCGCGCGTGAGGAAGCCCTGGCGCTTGAGCGGAATGCGGATCTCGGGATCGGCCTCGACGAGAGCACGGGCGATGCCGTGCCTGATCGCTCCGGCCTGGCCCGAGGGCCCGCCGCCTGCAACCCGAACACGCAGGTCGTACGTGGACGCGGCCTCTGCGACCTCGAGCGGCGCCATGACCATCTTCTGGTGGAACGCGCGCGGGAAGTACTCGTCGAGCGTTCGCCCGTTGATCCACGTCTTCCCGTCGCCGGGCCGCAGGATCACGCGCGCGACCGACGTCTTGCGCTTCCCTGTTCCGAGGTACTGCGCGATCTCGTTCATACGAGCTCCAGCTCCTTGGGTGCCTGTGCGGCGTGGGGGTGGTCTGGGCCGGCGTAGACCTTCAGCTTGGTCAGCTGCGCCGAGGCGAGCTTGTTCTTGGGGAGCATGCCCTTCACAGCCTTGCGGATGACCTCGGTCGGGCGGCGCTCCAGCTGCTCGCGCAGCGTGCGCTGCTTGATCCCACCGGGGTATCCGGAGTGCCGGTAGTAGATCTTCGTGTCGAGCTTCGAGCCGGTCACGGCGATCTTCTCGGCGTTGACGACGATGACGAAGTCGCCCGTATCGACGTGCGGCGTGTAGGCCGGCTTGCCCTTGCCGCGGAGCCTGTCCGCGATCTGGGTCGCCAAGCGGCCCAGCGTCTTGCCCTCGGCATCGACGAGGAACCACTCGCGCTGGATCTCTCCGGGCTTGGCCGTGTACGTCTTCATCACAGAAAGAGGGCGGACTCACCGTCCGCCGGCGCGGCATTGTAGCAACGAACGCCTGCCCTTTCGGGTGGGTAGGTCAGGACCGACGCGCGTTGACTTCGTATCGACAGCGGCGAAGATTCGGCTTGCGGCGTGGGGACGTCGCCTGTGGCTTTACAACGGGAGAGGAACGGGGGAGCTCATGGCAACACCGGATCAGATCCGGAGACGCGGGCGGTGGTCGCTCGTCATCGGAACATTGCTCGCTGCGCTGGCGCTGGGAACGGTGATGGCATCCGGCGCAGAGCTCGTCACGGCCGAGCTCGATGCCACGGTGAACGACGTAACCGTCGAACAGGGGACGACCGCAAACTTCACCATCAGCCTGTCTGCCACCGGCGTGATCTCGGCGGCGATCACGAGCGCGGCACCATCGACCGCCAGGGTGAGGACGGACTACTCGCTGAACTCGGCCGGCAGCCTGTCGAGCAGTACGCTCAGCAGCTCCTTCAACTTCTTCTCGTCCGGCACAGGTTGCGGCGGCATGAACTGCTCAGTCACGTGGACAGGCGCACCGACCAGGTACACGGCGGCAGCCTCAGTCTCTGCTGACGCAGCCACGCCGATAGGGACCTATTCGATCGTCCTGAGCGAAACAGCGGGCACGACCGTCACCACGGACCCAGTCGTTCCAGGAGGCAAACTCGACGACCCGGCGGCAACGACGATCACGGTTCGCGTTGTTGCGCCACCTGACTCGACGCCGCCCGTGATCAGTTACGTGCTGACTCCAGGATCACCGGACGGCAACAACGACTGGTACAAGAGCAACGTCGCGCTCGTGTGGACGGTGACAGAGGCGGAGTCGCCTGGATCGCTTGGCAAGACCGGGTGTGTCAATCAGAGCATTACTGCCGACCAGGCCGCGACGACCTACTCGTGCTCCGCGACGAGCACCGGCGGCTCTGCCGGGCCCGTCAGCGTCACGATCAAGCGCGACGCGACCGCCCCCTCGGCGGCGACGACACTCAACTCGCTGCCGAACGGCAGCAACGACTGGTACACGACCTCGCCGGCCTGGAGGACGAACGGCGCCGACAACCTGAGCGGCCTCGTCAACGACCCCTGCGCGACGGGCACGTACAGCGGGCCCGAGGGCACGGGTCTGACCGTCTCGGGCACATGCACGGACAACGCGGGAAACACGACGGCCGATGACTCGCCTCCGTTCAAGTACGACGCCACGGGCCCGTCGGCGGCGCTCACGGTCACGGCCGGAACGCTCGGCTCGAACGGCTGGTACACGAGCGACGTGACGGTCGACACGGACGGCACGGACGGCATCAGCAACCCGACCACGTGCACCGCCGATGCGGAGCAGACGATGGAGACGGCGGGGCAGGTGTTCAACGGTTCCTGCACCAACGCCGCGGGCCTCACGACGAATGCGGATCCGCTCACGGTGAAGCTCGACAAGACCGCTCCAAGCGTCGTCTATACGAGCCAGAGCCCCGTGGCGAACGCAGCCGGTTGGAACAAGACCGACGTGGAAGCGACATTCACTGCGACCGACACCCTCTCGGGCTTTGCCGGACCGTCTACGACGAAGTCCGGCACGAGCACGAGCAGCGGCGAGGGGGTTGCGGTTCCCGTCGACAGCCCCACGTTCGTGGATCTCGCCGGGAACGAAGCAGCAGCGGGAGCTGCGACCCACTCGTTCAAGATCGACATGACCGCCCCCTCGGCGGCGACGACACTCAACTCGCTGCCGAACGGCAGCAACGACTGGTACACGACCTCGCCGGCCTGGAGGACGAACGGCGCCGACAACCTGAGCGGCCTCGTCAACGACCCCTGCGCGACGGGCACGTACAGCGGGCCCGAGGGCACGGGTCTGACCGTCTCGGGCACATGCACGGACAACGCGGGAAACACGACGGCCGATGACTCGCCTCCGTTCAAGTACGACGCCACGGGCCCGTCGGCGGCGCTCACGGTCACGGCCGGAACGCTCGGCTCGAACGGCTGGTACACGAGCGACGTGACGGTCGACACGGACGGCACGGACGGCATCAGCAACCCGACCACGTGCACCGCCGATGCGGAGCAGACGACGGAGACGGCGGGGCAGGTGTTCAACGGTTCCTGCACCAACGCCGCGGGCCTCACGACGAATGCGGATCCGCTCACGGTGAAGCTCGACAAGACCGGCCCGTCGGCCGCGCTCACGGTCACGGCCGGGACGTTGGGCGGCGGCGGTTGGTACCGCTCCGACGTCACTATCAGCACGACCGGGGCCGACGCGATCAGTAGCCCCGTAGCGTGCGACCCGAACCAGCAGCAGACGACGAGCACGAGCGGTCAGTCGTTCAACGGATCGTGCACCAACAACGCGGGCCTGACGACGAACGCCGCCCCGCTGACCGTGAAGCTCGACAAGGTCAACCCGACGCTGACGTGGACAGGCGGTCCGGCGAACACTGGCTCCTACTACTTCGGGTCGGTTCCCGCCGCGCCGACGTGCACGACGGTCGATCCCCTGTACTCAGGCCCGGCCAGCTGCGTCGTCACCGGCTACAGCACCATGGTCGGTTCGCACACGATGACCGCGACCGCGCACGACGTGGCCGGAAACAGCGCCACCGAGACCCGCACGTACAACGTGCTGGCCTGGACGCTGAACGGCTTCTACCAGCCGGTGGACATGAACAACGTGTTCAACACGGTGAAGAACGGCAGCACCGTACCGCTCAAGTTCGAGATCTTCGCCGGCTCGACGGAACTCACCGCCACGGCAGCCGTCGCAAGCTTGGCCTCCGTCCAGATCGGCTGTGACACGAGCGCACAACAGGACGAAGTCGAGATGGTCGCTACGGGTGGGACGAGCCTGCGATATGACTCGACGGGCGGTCAGTTCATCTACAACTGGAAGACGCCGAACACCGCGGGCAAGTGCTACCGGGTGACGATGACGACGCAGGACGGCTCGTCACTCGTCGCGTTCTTCAAGTTGAAGTAACGGCAAGGGAAGTCGGAACGAGGGGCGCCGCAAGGCGCCCCTCCTCTATCCGGCCGGCTCGGGCACCACCGCGGGCGGACGCCGCGAGAGCCAGATGACGAGTGCGGGAGCGATCACCGCGACCGTCGCGCCCACCGCGAGGGCAACGACGCCCCACTCCGAGTACGCGAGACCGCCGACGAGGGCGAGCGCAGCCGCGGCCAGCCCCGCGATGAGATCGGTGAACCCCACCAGGCGTCCGCGCTCGACGGGCTTCGCGTGCGTCACGAGCTCCGCGGAGGCGGCGACGTACGAGAGGTTCCAGCCGAGCCCGAGCAGGAACAGCGAGACCGACAGCGCCTGGATGGAGACGACCCACACGAGCATCACCGTCGAGACGGCCATGACGAGGAGCCCGGCGATCAGCGTCCGACGGCGGCCGACGCGATCGACGAGCTGGCCGACGACGAGGACGAGGCCGAACATCCCGACGATGTGGACGCTGATGACGGTGAAGACGTCGGCCTGCGGGTGGTCGTGCCCGACGACGACGTAGCCGCTGAGGTTCATCACGCTCGCCATCACCGCCAGGCTCGCGACCGCAGCCACCACGGCAGCCGGGACGCCCGGTCGCCGCAGGATCTGGCCGAGCGGCGCCGCACGCTCGGTCGTCGCCGGTGCTCCCGGCGCGAGACCCGCACGCTCGAGCTCGAGCGCGATCGTGCGCGGATCCGGCCGAATCGCGAGCGCGAGGACGAGCCCGACGACGCACATCGCCGACGCGGCCAGCCATGGGACGACCAGCGTGTCGAGCTCGATCTCCTTCCCCGCGAACAGCGGCCGGAAAACGAGCGGCCCGAGCGCGGCACCGAACAGCGCGCCGAAGAGGACGTAGGAGATGGCGCGGGCCTTGCGCGACTCGGGGTACATGTCGGCGACGGCCGTCCGGGCGAGGAGCACGGCGCCGTTCATTCCGCCGATGCCGAGAAAGCCGAGGATGACGAGTGGCGCGGAGTCCGCGACACAGCCGAGGGCAGTGAGCACGCAGCCCACCGCACCGACGACGAATCCCCCGGCGATGACGGGAACACGCCCGTACCGATCCATGAGGCGGCCGGCCGGCAGTGCCGCGAGCGCGCCGGCGGTCAGGAAGATCGCAGGCCCCAGGCCGAGGACGGACTCGATCCCGGTGACGAGGACGAGCGTGATCGTGGCGACGGCGGCGGCAAGCTGCAGCACGCCGGACAGCGTTACGAGTCCCAGTGCGAGAAGCACCGTGTTCCGCCGAATCTGGCGCGGGCTCGTCACTCGGCGAGCGTATAGATCGCTACGATGGCCGCGACGTAACGGGGAGCTCGGGCAGCCGGGCTGAGAGGGCGGACGGAAGCGCCGCCGACCCGCAGAACCTGATCTGGGTAATGCCAGCGGAGGAAGGCGTGTCTGAAGGGATCGTCGTGGTGGTGTCGGGCGGAGAGCCGCCGGATCCTCGCGCGGCGCTGGCGGCGCCGCTCGGGGCGCCTGTCGTCGTGGCGGACAAAGGACTCGAGCACGCACTCGCTCTCGGGCTCGAGGTGACGGTGGCGGTGGGCGACTTCGACTCGGCGTCGCCCGAAGCAGTTGCCGTGGCCGAGGCCGCCGGCATCCGGGTCGAACGACATCCCCACGAGAAGGACGCGACCGATCTCGAGCTCGCGCTCGACGTCGCCGCCACGATGAGCCCGTCGCGCATCCTCGTGCTCGCAGGCAGCGGGGGCCGGCTCGACCATGAGCTCGCGACGTTGCTGCTCCTCGGCTCACACCGGTACGCGGAGTCGCAGGTCGACGCATACGTGTGTGGTGCTCGCGTTCACGTGATTCGGAGCGAGCGCTCCCTGAACGGATCCCCGGGCGAGCTCGTCACCCTGCTGGCACTTCACGGCCCGGCGGCGGGCATCACGACCGAAGGTCTGGCGTACCCGTTACGGGACGAGACGCTCGAGCCGGGCTCGAGCCGCGGCGTCTCGAACGTCTTCGCCGAAGCCATCGCACGCATCTCGATCGAGCGCGGCGTGCTGCTGGCGATCGTCCCCGGTGACGTCGGATGATCCGCGCCTGCACGCTGGTCTGCCTCGTGCTCACAGTGGTCGGCTGCGGGGGAAGCGACGAGAAGCCCACGGAGGTCGTCCTCGTCACGCACGACTCGTTCGCGATATCCGCCGGCGTGAAGCAGGCGTTCGAGGACGAGAGCGGTCTGACGCTGCGGATCCTGAAAGCTGGAGACGCAGGAGAGATCGTCACTCGTGCGCTGCTGACCGCGGGAAACCCGGAGGGTGACGTGCTGTTCGGCGTCGACAACAACCTCCTCGAAAGAACGCTCGCCGGCAACGTGTTCGAGCCGTACGAGTCGCCCGAGCTCGCGAACGTCGACCCCGAGCTCGTGCTCGACCCGGAGCACCGCGCGACGCCGATCGATCGCGGCGACGTCTGCCTCAACTACGACAAGGCGTGGTTCGGTCGACTCGGCGCCGATCTGCTCCTTTCCATCGACCTCTTCGGCAACCCGATCTTCAAAGATGTGCTCGTCGTCGAGAACCCGGCCACCTCGACACCGGGCCTCGCGTTCCTGCTCGCGACGATTGCCCGCTTCGGCGAGGGGGGCTGGCAGAAGTACTGGCGCGAGCTCCGTGCAAACGGGGTCCTTGTCGTCGACGGCTGGGAGGAGGCGTACAACGCGCGCTTTTCCGGCTCAGCGGGCGGCACGGGCACGCGGCCGGTCGTCGTGTCCTACGCATCGAGTCCTCCCGCCGAAGTGATCTTCCGCGACCCGCGACCGCGAACGGCGCCGACCGGGGTGATCGAAGACTCGTGCTTCCGTCAGGTCGAGCTCGCGGGAGTGCTTCGTGGCGCGCGGAACGAGGACGGCGCGCGCGAGTTGATCGACTTCATGCTCCGGGAGCGCTTCCAGGCGGACATACCGCTCCAGATGTTCGTCTTCCCCGCCCGCCTCGACACGCCGCTGCCGCCCGAGTTCGAGCGATTCGCGGTCGTCCCCGAATCGCCGCTCGAGCTCCCTCCCGAGGAGATCGAGGAGAACCGGGAGCGCTGGGTGGACGAGTGGACGGACATCGTGGTTCGGTGAGCGGCCGCGCGTGGCGGTTGCTCACGGTCGGAGCTCCGCTCGCCTTCCTCGGGCTGTTCTTCGTCTACCCAGTTGCCGCGATCGTCGAGCGCGGGCTGCGCGGCGAAGGGGACTCGCCGCTCGACGTCCTCACGGATCCGCGGACCCGCGAGATCGTGTGGTTCACGGTGTGGCAGGCGCTGGCCTCGACCGCGCTCACGATCGCCGTCGCACTGCCCGCCGCGTACGTGCTCGGCCGCTACCGGTTCAGGGGCCGGAGCGTCGTGAGCGCGCTCGTGGTCGTCCCCTTCGTACTCCCGACCGTTGTCGTCGCGCTCGCGTTCCTCGCAATTCTCCCGGACAGCGCTCAGCGGGGTTGGGCGCCGATCCTCGTCGCGCACGCGTTCTTCAACGTCGCCGTCGTCGTGCGCATCGTCGGGACGTTCTGGGCGAGTCTCGATCCGCGCCTCGGCGAGGCGGCCGCGACACTCGGCGCTTCGCCGCTCGCGCGCTTCCGCACGGTCACCGCCCCGCTCCTGGCGCCGGCGCTCGCGGCTGCCGGAGCGATCGTCTTCCTCTTCTCGTTCACGTCGTTCGGCGTCGTCCTCATCCTCGGCGGCCCGCGCTACGCGACGATCGAGGCCGAGATCTACAACCAGGCCGTCCGCCTCTTCGATCTCCGTGCGGCGGCCGTGCTCTCGCTTGTGCAGCTGGTCTGCGTGGTGGCAGCCGTCGCGGTCGCCGTGCGGCTCGAGCGGGGACTCGCGTCGTCCGGCGAGGTCAGGCCCGAGAGCGAGACGCTTCGGCGGCCTCGCACGGCCCGTGACAAACTCGTCGTGGGAGCGAGTCTCGGCGGGCTCGGCCTCTTCCTCGGCTTGCCGCTCGTCGTCCTCGTCGAGCGCTCGCTCGCAGTCGGGGACGGCCACGGGCTCGCCGCCTACGAGGCACTGGGACGCCCGACGAGCGTGCTCCTCGCGGCGCCGTGGGAGGCCGTCGTGAACTCGATCGTCTACGCGACCGCGGCGACGCTGCTCGCCGTCGTCGTCGGAGGGCTCGCCGCGTTCGCCGTCGCCGAGTCGCGGGGACGCCTCGTCGACAGCCTCGTCCTCCTGCCGCTCGGCGCCTCGGCCGTGATGCTCGGGCTCGGCTTCCTGATCGCCTTCGATACGGCGCCGCTTGACTTCCGGGCAGAGCCATGGCTCGTCCCCGTCGCCCAGGCTCTCATCGCCATCCCGTTCGTCGTGCGGATCCTCGTACCGACCCTGCGCTCGATCGACCCACACCAACGCGAGGCGGCGGCGCTGCTCGGCGCCGCGCCGGGACGCGTGCGCCGTGAGATCGACCTGCCGATCGTCTCGCGCGGGCTCGCGGTCGCCGCCGGGTTCGCGTTCGCGATCTCGCTCGGCGAGTTCGGCGCGACGGTGTTCCTGGCGCGACCCGACCGGCCGACATTGCCCGTCGCGATCTTCCGCTTCCTCGGGCGACCCGGGGAGATCAACGTCGCGCAGGCGTACGCGCTCGCGGTCGTGCTCATGGGCGTGACCGTCGTCGCCGTGCTGCTCGTCGAGCGAGTGCGCGTGCGCCGAGGCGGGTGGTTCTAGTGGTCTCTCCGGGAAGTACGCGCCTGATTCGCCGGCGAAAACCGAGCAGGCCTAGGACGCAGGGAGGCCAGGGAAACTGTGTAGGGGTCAGACTTCAAAGTCTGACCCCTACTCCGTCTCTCATATGTGGCCGACTGAGGACGACGGCATGCGAAGTGTTTGCAGCCGCGCGAAGCAGGTGTGTACTTCCCGGAGAGACCACTAGTGCTCCGGGTTGATTCCGTGTCGGTCGAGTTCGACGGGAAGAAGGCGCTCGACGAGGCGTCCCTCGAGGTCGCGGACGGCGAGGTCGTCACCGTGCTCGGCCCGAGCGGCTCGGGGAAGACGACGCTGCTGCGCGTGATCGCAGGCTTGCAGCCTCTGGACGAGGGACGCGTGCTGCTCGACGGGGGCGACCTCGCGGGGGTTCCGCCGCATGGTCGGGGCGTCGGCCTCGTGTTTCAGGATCACGCGCTGTTTCCGCATCGCGACGTGTTCGGCAACGTCGCATTCGGCCTGCGCATGCGGGGCGACTCGCCGGAGCAGGCGGAGACGCGAACCACGGAGCTGCTCGCACTCGTCGGCCTGGCCGGATTCGAGCGGCGCTCGGTCGGCACGCTCTCGGGGGGTGAGCAGCAGCGCGTCGCGCTCGCGCGAGCGCTCGCACCCGAGCCGCGCATCCTGCTTCTCGACGAGCCCCTCGGGTCGCTCGACCGCCGCCTCCGAGACCGGCTCCTCGACGATCTCGCACAGCTGTTCGACGAGCTCGCACTGACCGCGGTCTACGTCACGCACGATCAGACCGAGGCGTTCACGCTGGGAGAGCGCGTCGCCGTGATGCGCGCCGGCCGCGTCGCACAGATCGCGCAGCCGGACGAGCTCTGGGCTCGTCCGCTGGACGAGGACGTCGCTCGCTTCCTCGGCCTCGCGAACGTCGCCGACGGCGAGATCATCAGGCCCGAGGCGGTGACCGTACGGCGTGCGTCGGGAGCCGGTCAGGGCGTCGTCGAGAAGGCGGTGCGCACAGGCCCGGTGGTGTGTCTCCGCGTTCGGCTCGACGACGGTCGCTCGCTCGAGGCAGTCGTCGCCGCGATCGACCATCCGCGCGCCGGCGATCGGGTCGACGTCGACGTCGACCCGAGAGGCATCGTTCCCGTCCGATGACTCGCCGCGTAGTCGTCCACGGGCACGTCCAGGGCGTCTTCTTCCGCGACTCCGTGCGCCGGCGCGCCGTCAGCGCGGGCGTGAGCGGCTGGGTGCGCAACACCCGTGACGGTTCGGTCGAAGCCGTGTTCGAAGGCGAGCCCGCTGCGGTGGCGAACCTCGTCGCCTTCTGTCACGAGGGACCGCGCGGCGCGCGAGTGGAGAGCGTCGTCGTGACTGACGAGGCGCCTGAAGGTCTCGTCGGGTTCGCAATTCTCTAGGTCTCCCAGCGCTCCCAGCGAACGCTGTCGGTGCGACGGGGACGGGTGCGACGGCTCGTTACCGCGCTCCAGCCCGGATCGGCGGCGGGCACGCCAATCGTCACGAGCGCGACGATGGTGATGTCGTCCGGTACGCCGAGCGCCGCGCGAATCTGATCCGCGGCGCGTCCCTCGACGCCGGTGAGTCCAGCGGCCAGCCCCTCGTCGATCGCGGCGAGCAGGAGCATCATCAGAGCAGCTCCTGCATCGACGAACCAGAAGGGCACCGGCCAGTCGACCTCTGTGCCTCCCGTCTGCTCGAGCTTGTCCGGCTGCGTATAGCGCTCGTGGTAGTCGTTCTCGCGCGTACAGACGAGGACGTGCACGGGAGCGCTCTCGAGCCACGGCTCCCGATCCTCTGGAGTCGTCCAACCCGCGTCGCTCATGATCTGCGCGATCGTCGCGCGACCCTCGTCCTCGGTCACGACCAGGAGTTCGCTGCCCCTGGCTGTACCCGGCGCTTGGCGCGCGACGTACTGTCGCCATGATGCGCTCGAGCGACTCTCGCGAAACCGGATCAGGCGCGTAATGACGCACCATGCGACGCTTCGGCAAGAGCGTCTGGAAATCCATTAGTCGCCCCCGGTGTCCGAGCCGTCGTCGCCCTCGGACGCCTCCGGGTCATCGAAGCCGTCCTCGAGTGCGGCGTCGAGACTCTCCTCGCCCTCGTCCCAGTCGTCGTCCCCGTCGAGCTCGATCGAAGCCCCGGCGCTGCCGAAGCCGTCGTCCTGCCATAGATCACCCATGGCCCTCCCGGAATCCGTCGTGAATGGACTCGAGCCTAACGCTCGCCGGCGCAGATGCGGTCGCCGGCCATCACCCTGTCGAAGATCGAGTTGAACTCGTCGTCGCGCTGGAGATCGGCCTTCGTCAGCCCTGGCACCTCGACCTGCATGACCGGTAGCACACCAGGCCCACCGACCGTGATCCGGTAGCGCTCACCGGGCGCAGCGGGCCGAACTTCCTGGCTCGGATACCCGGCGAACGGCTTCTGCGGGACGAAGCTGTGGCAGAACGTGCCTGTCCCCTTGTGGGTGAGGATCCCCGACTCGCGCTTCCAGCCTGCGCCGTACGCCGAATTCAGCGTGTCGATGTAGAGGTTGCGCCCGTACTTGTCCTTCGGGACGCCCTTCGCGTTCGAGCCGAATCCGTAGATCGGCTGACCCAGGTACGTGTAGCGCCCGAACACGCCTTGCCAGCGGCCGCCGTACGTCCAGTTGGGATAGACCTCGAGCTTCGGGAGCTCCCCGGAGAAGTGGGCGAGGTGCAGCTCCCAGTTCGTGTGGTGCGGGAGCCAGGGGTCGAAGCCGAGGAGCGGAAGCCGGCGCTGCCATGCCTGCACCGTCCAGTAGCTCCCGTTCGGCGCCTTGCACGCGGCGACCAGCATCGGCAGCGGCGGGCCGTCGTACGAGCGACAACCGTTCCTGAACGTCTTCCAGTACGTGCCCTTGCGGTACTTCCCCCAGCCGCCGGCGTAGTCCCAGCGGAACCGCACTTGCGGGATCTCAGCCGACGGCGCGCGTGCGTTGACGGCGCCCCACGCGAGCACGCGCCGCAGGCGGCCGTCGGCCCGGCGGTAGGTGAGAAGCGCCTCACCCTTCGCGTTCACCTTCAGCGAGAGCAGGGCGACGTTCGGATCCTGGACGAGCTCGCTCGCGCTGGCGGGCACGACCGCGACCGCCAAGCTGGCGAGCAGAGCCGTGAGAAGCACGATGCGCATCAGCTAGGCACTCTCGCGAAGCGAGAGTGTCATTCCCACTCGATCGTCGCCGGCGGCTTCGAGGAGATGTCGTAGACGACCCGATTGACGCCGGGGATCTCGTTGATGACCCGGCTCGAGATCGCCTCCAGCACGTCGTACGGAATGCGCGCCCAGTCCGCGGTCATCGCGTCCTCCGAGGTCACCGCGCGAACCACGATCGGGTACGCGTACGTGCGCTCGTCGCCCTGCACGCCGACCGAGCGGATCGCGGGCAGCACGGCGAAGCTCTGCCACAGCTCGCGGTAGAGGCCGGCGCGGCGGATCTCCTCGAGCAGGATCGCGTCCGCGCGCCTGAGCACCGCGAGCCGCTCCTCGGTCACGTCGCCGATGATCCTGATCGCGAGGCCAGGACCCGGGAAGGGCTGGCGCCAGACCATGCGCTCGGGCAGGCCCAGCTCCTCGCCGACGCGGCGCACTTCGTCCTTGAAAAGGAGTCGCAGAGGCTCGACGAGCTCCATCTTCATGTCGGCGGGAAGGCCTCCGACGTTGTGATGCGACTTGATGAGCGCCGCGACGCCATCCTCGCCTCCGCCGGACTCGATGACGTCGGAGTAGAGCGTTCCCTGGACGAGGAAACGCACGTCTCCGAGGCCTCCCGCCTCCTCCTCGAACACGCGGATGAACTCCTCGCCGACGATCTTGCGCTTGTCCTCCGGATCAGAGACACCGGCGAGTCGTGTAAGGAAGCGCTTCTGCGCCTGCACGTGGACGAGCGGGACGTGGAAGTGGCCGCCGAAGGTCTCGACGACCTGCTCGGCTTCGTTCTCGCGCAGCAGGCCGTGGTCGACGAAGACGCACGTGAGCTGGTCACCGACCGCCTTGTGCACGAGGAGGGCGGCGACCGCCGAGTCGACACCGCCCGACAGCGCACAGAGCACGCGCTCCGAGCCGACGGCTGCTCTGATGCGCGCCACCTGCTCCTCGATGACCGCGGCGGGCGTCCACGTCGGCGGAGTGCCGGCGACCTCGTAGAGGAAGTTCTTGAGGATGTCCTGCCCGTGCGGTGTGTGCACGACCTCGGGATGAAACTGCACGCCGTACAGGCGCCGCGCCCGATCCTCGAACGCGGCGATCGGCGTCGCCTCAGAGCTCGCAGTCACGGTCGCTCCTTCGGGGGGAGCAGTCACGGAGTCGCGATGGCTCATCCAAACGACGAGCTCGTCCGGAAGCCCCTCTAGCAGTTCTCCGGGCGCAGCCCGGAGAACTGCCTTGCCGAACTCGGACGCACCCGTACGCTCGACGGCGCCGCCGAGGTCGCGCGCCATGAGCTGCATCCCGTAACAGATGCCGAGCGTCGGGATGCCGAGCGAGAAGATCTCCGTGTCGAGGTCCGGTGCGCCGTCCGCGTAGACGGAGGCGGGGCCACCGGAGAGGATCAGCGCTGCGGGATTGCGCTTCGCGACCTCGGCGGCGGAGAGGCGATGGCCGACGAGCTCCGAGTACACGCGCGCCTCGCGCACGCGGCGCGCAATCAGCTGGCTGTACTGCCCACCGAGGTCGACGACGAGGACCGGACGCTCCTCCGGCGTTGGATCTGGTGTCGGGAGCGCGACGACCTCGGCCATCAGCGCCGGTAGTTCGGAGCGTCCTTCGTGATCGTCACGCCGTGCGGGTGGCTCTCGAGGAGCCCTGCCGGCGTGATCCGGGTGAAGCGTGTGCGCGTCTTCATGTCCTCGATCGTCGCGGCGCCGCAGTACCCCATCGACTGCCGCAGCCCACCGACGACCTGATGGACGATCGGCGCGAGCGGACCCTTGTACGGCACACGGCCCTCGATGCCCTCGGGGATGAGCTTCTCGACGTCCTCGACGTCGCCCTGGAAGTAGCGGTCCTTGGAGAACGAGCGCGCCTTCATCGCGCCGAGCGAGCCCATGCCGCGGTACTCCTTGAAGCGCTCGCCCTGCGCGACGATGACCTCGCCCGGCGCCTCGTCGGTGCCGGCGAACATCGACCCGAGCATGACGACGTCGGCGCCGGACGCGATCGCCTTCGCGATGTCGCCGGAGTTGCGCACACCGCCGTCCGCGATCACCGGGATGCCATGGTCGGCGAGCGCTTGCACGGCGTCGTAAACGGCCGTGACCTGCGGCACGCCGACGCCGGCAACCACTCGCGTGGTGCATATGGACCCAGGTCCTTGCCCGACCTTCACCGCATCCGCCCCGGCATCAGCGAGCGCGAGCGCGCCGTCGCCCGTCGAGATGTTCCCGGCGATCAGCTCGATGTCGTGTGCGAACTTGAGCTGGCGGACGACGTCGAGGACGCCGTGCGAGTGCCCGTGCGCCGTGTCCACGACGAGGACGTCCACCTCGGCGTCGACGAGCGCCGCAGCGCGGTCCAGCGCGTCCGGCCCGACGCCGACAGCCGCGCCAACTCTGAGCCGGCCCTGCGAGTCCTTCGTCGCGTCCGGGTACTTGATCCGCTTCGAGATGTCTTTCACGGTGATGAGCCCGGTGAGGCGCCCGTCGTGGTCGACCACCGGCAGCTTCTCGATCTTGTTGCGGTGGAGGATCGCCTCGGCCTCCTCGAGCGTCGTCCCGACCGGCGCCGTGACGAGGTTCCGTGACGTCATCAGCGCAGACACGGGCTGGGAGGTGTCGGTCTCGAAGCGGAGGTCGCGGTTCGTGAGGATCCCGACGAGGACGTCCTCGTCGTCGACGATCGGCACGCCCGAGATCCGGTAGCGCTCCATGAGCTCGAGGGCGTCGGCGACGAGGTCGCTCGCACGGAGCGTCACGGGCTCGACGATCATCCCCGACTCCGAGCGCTTCACCTTGTCGACCTCCGCTACCTGGTCGGCGATCGAAAGGTTGCGGTGGACGATCCCGAGCCCGCCCTCTCGCGCGAGCGCGATCGCGAGGCGAGCCTCGGTCACCGTGTCCATCGCGGCCGAGATGATCGGAATGTTCAGCGAGACGGACGGCGTGAGCCGCGTGACCGTCGAGACGTCGTTCGGGAGGACGTGCGACTCGGCCGGAAGCAGCAGCACGTCGTCGAACGTGAGCCCTTCCTTGCCGAACTTCCGCTCGAGCGCGACGAGGCGCTCAATCTCCTCCTGCCTGAACTCGGTCTCCATCACGCGACGTTAGCAGCGCCTGGCGACGGCGATCATAGGACGTCGACCTCGGCATCGACGAGCCACTCTCGGAGCCTCGATCCGAGCGCGACGTCGCCCTTCCGGTCGGCGATTTCAAGGGCTTTCGAACCGTGCTTGCGCGCCGCGTCCCGCCTCCCCGTCAACGCGAACAGCTCGGCCAGGTGGGCGTGCGCGTAAGCCTCGATCTCGTTCATTTCGATTCCGTCGAGTCGCTGGATTGCGCGTCCAGCTGCAGCCTCGGCATCTTCGAAGAGGCCCTCTCGGGCGAGCAGGAGGCCCTCGAGCAGGTCGAGATCGAGGAAGTTCGTGACGTCGTCGTCACCCGTGGTGGCACGAGCCTTGTCGCACCACTCGCGGACTTCGTCGAAACGCCGTTGCGCGTAGAGCATCGTTGCCAACTGGAGAGCGGCCGTCGGATAGAAGGCACGCTCGCCGATCGTCTCGAGGGTGGCGATCCCTTCGCGGAGGACACTCTCGGCTGCCGCGTCGTCCCCCGCGAGCCATTCGATGTGAGCCTCGCCCATCGCGATGCCACCCGCGGTCTGGATGAGCCCGGCGTCGAGATAGGCCTGGCGCGCACCTCGAACCAGCTCGCGACCACGCGCGAAGTCACCCTTCATCGCGGACAGGCGGCCAACGATCCCGCGCTCCCATGCCTGCCCGAGCAGACCATGGCCCGCGCCTAACGTTCGGATTCGCTCGATCGAGTCATCGACCGGCAACGGCGTGTAGACGAAGGCGGCGATCAGCCTGTTTCGGAGGAAATTCTCCAGCCGCGTCCCTGAGGTGCCCGACCGTTCAAGGTGCTCGAGCGCCCGCTCGCATGCGTCGGCGGTTTCCTGCGCGCGCAGCCCGAACCAGGTCTCCATTGCCATGCTCCACCAGTACAGGGCGAGCCCCCACTCGTCGCCCGTCTGCTCGAAGACGGAACGGGCTTCGTCGCGCCAGGCCTGGCGCTCCTCGAACGGCCTGTCGAGTCCGCCCACGAGCGCCCAGGTCGCCATCGTGATAATTGCCCGCGCTCGAGTTCGCGGTTCAGCGGCCCCAGCGGCATCCGAGAGCATCGTCCAGCCGTCGCCTCCCGACTCGAACAGGGCGACGGCAAGGTCCGGCGCAAGGGCAAGGCGGGACTCGTCATGCTCAGGCAAGAGCGCGCTCGCCCGTCGCAGGAGAGAGCGGCCGGCGTTGTAGTCGCCGCGGTCGAGGGCGCCGTGGCCCGCCGCTCCGAGATGGTCCGACGCCCAACGCGCGAGGCCGTCGAGCGCAGGGTCGGAGCCGTCGAGCTCGGAGCGATACTGATGCGCCTGCTCGAGGTGGTACCCGACGATCTCGTCTCCCTCCACGAGCTCGTGTTTCGAGAGCCAATCGGCGAACTGCTCGTGCAGCTCCGCACGCGTCGCCTTCGGCAGCGACTCGTACGCCGCATCGCGGATGAGGAGATGGCGGAAGCGGTACCCCTCGTCCAGTGGAAACGTCGAGGAGGTCGAGCGAATGAGCTCCTTGCGCACGAGCGTCGTCAGATGCGACTCGACGTCACCGCGCACAAGTGCAGGCGACAGCTCTGCCACCGCGCCGCGGTGGAACACCTCGCCCTCGACCGAACCTCGCTCCATCACGATTCGAACGTCCCCATCGAGTGAGTCGATGCGCGCCTGAAGAAGCGCGTGGATCGTAGGCGGGACGACAATCTCTCCGACGCCGCCGTGCTCGCGCACCATCGCGAGCATCTCCTCGACATAGAGCGGGTTTCCGGCGGAGGCGGCGGTGATGCGCTCGAGCAGGTCGCCTTCGAGCTGCGTGCCGCCGAGGAGGTTCCCGATCAACGCCTCGCACTCGTCTTCGCCGAGCGGCTCGAGAAGAATCGACGTCGCGTTCAGCTTGCCGCCGCCCCAGTCGGGTCGTACGTCGAGGAGCTCGGTGCGCGCGACGCAGAGGAGGAAGATCGGCGCGTCGCGGGAGAGGTCGGCGATGTGCTCGACCAGGTCGATGAAGACCGGCTCCGCCCACTGCAGATCGTCGACCACCACGACCTGCGGTTGCGTCGCAGCCCGCGCCTCGAGGAGGCGCCTGAACGCGAGCTGAGTCTCGGGCGGGGACGTGCCGATCACGGAGTCGGGCTCGACCCCGATCGCGATCAGAATCTCGACGAGGGGCCAGTAGGTGATCCCCTCGCCGTACGAGAGGCAGCGGCCGCGCAGGATGTCCGCTGACGCGCCGACACGCTCGACGAAGTCGGCAACGAGGCGCGACTTCCCGATCCCCGCGGGCCCGAGCAGCGTGACGAGCCGGCACGAGCGGCCGTCGAGAACGTCTTCGAAGTCGCGCCAGAGCCGGTTGCGCTCGCGCTTCCGTCCGACGAGCAGTGCTTCGGGGTGACGCGCGAGCGCATCCGTCTCGGCGCGAACCCCGAGAAGGCGAAAGGCCGCCACGGGCTCCGCTTTGCCTTTGAGCGCGAGCGGCTCGACCACTTCGACCTGCACGCCATCGCGCACGAGCGACCGCGTCTCGGAGCCGATGAACGTCTCACCAGGGCCCGCGGCCTGCTCGAGTCGGGCGGCGACGTTGACGGCGTCGCCCGTGACCAGCGTTTCCGACTCGCCGCCGACGACAACCTCCCCGGTGTTGACGCCGATGCGCGCCTCGAGCCCGTGCACCGCGATCGCTGCCTGCATCTCGGACGCGGCTCGAACCGCACGGAGCGCGTCGTCCTCGTGCGAGACGGGGATCCCGAACACCGCCATGACCGCGTCGCCGACGAACTTCTCGACGGTGCCGCCGTGACGCTCGAGGATGACGCGAAGATCCTCGAAGTAGCGCCGCATTCGTGCGCGCAGCGCCTCGGGATCGGTCGACTCGCCGAGCGCGGTCGAGCCGACGAGGTCGCAGAAGAGGATCGTGACGACCTTGCGCTGCTCTCGCGAAGGCTCCGCCGACACGAGCGCCGCCCCGCACGAGCTGCAGAAGCGCGCGTCGTCTGCGTTCTCGCGCCCGCAGCTCGGACAGACTGGCACGCGCGGAGTCTACGAGGGTGTCCCGAGCCCGCCCGGGCCGGAGCGCAAACGTTCGGCCGACGCGACGTTCCCTTTCTGCTCGTAGAAGCCAACCGCATGCTGCACGGCCGCGGCCGCGTCCTCCGTGCGACCGGCCCGCGCGAGCACCTCGCCGTGGACCTCGTGCACGTAGCCCTTGAGCTCGATGAAGTCGATCGGCTCGATGAGCTCGAGTGCCTCGTGCACCAGTTCGAGCGCCTCGCCCAGCGCGCCGCGGCTGGCGAGCACACGTGCACGGGCGGCACGGGCTCGGGGCTGGGAGTCCAGGTCGTCCAGAGACGCGATTGCACGACTCTCATCTGCGAACTGCAGTGCTTCGTCATATCGACCCTGGAGGAACAGGACGTCGCTGAACAGGCCGTCGACGGTGGAGCGAACGCTGACGTCGCCGAGCTCGAAAAGGAGGTCGTGGCCGCGACGCAGCACGAGCTCGGCACGGGCAAGATCGCGTGCGATCAGCTCAGCGGAGCCGATGTCGCCTGCGTAGAGACCCTGGAAGAGGCGCAGGTCGAACTCCTCGATGAGGTTCCACGCATCCGCCGCTGCGCGACGCGACAGCTCGAACTCACCGCACATTGCCTGGAAGAGCGCGAGGATCGTAAGCGCCTGAGCCCTGAGGGACGCGTTCGCGTAGTCGGCCGAGAGGAGCTCCTCGACGAGAGCTATGCCGTCTGGAGCAGGCATCGGCCCCCAGCAGGCTGGCCGAAGCCGAGCTCCCATCGTATCGCGGAGCAGCGCGTCGTCCCCGGTCGTAAGCGCGATTTCGAACGCTAGGGCGAGATCGTGTTCCCCCTCGCCCGCGCGACCGAGCATGAACTTGCACGTGCCGATCGCGACGTAGGCGGTCACGAGAGCCGCGAGCTCCTGCGAGCCTTCGAGCGACGCGGCGATTTCGAGCGCCTCCTCGAGCTGGGCCTCGACGCTCGCGCCGGAGTCGACCCGTGTTCGAAGAGAGCTGTACGCGAGGCGCGCCAGAGCAAGCACCCCCTCGTCCCTGGCGGAGCGGGCGGCTTCGATCACGGACGTCAGCAAGGCATCCGCACGCTCGAGCTCCCCGCGACGCACGAGGACCTGGGCGAGAGCGAACATCGCCTCGAGGTGTGGCCGATCGCCGTCATGGCCGAGGTCGACCGCGCGGTGGAGGAGGCTGTAGGCGGCGGGGAGATCCGCGCGGCCGAGGGCGTTCCGACCCGCCGCGAGGAGACACGCTCTCGCACGCACTGCCAGCTCCGGGTCGTCCGCACCCAGCTCGCGGCGGAAGACAAGGGCCTGCTCCAGGTGGTAGCCGAGGATCTCGTCCCGTTCGAACGCCGTCTCGACTTCGGCACGCTCGAGCCACTCCGCGAACCGCTCGTGCAGGTCGGCGCGAAGCGCCTTCGGCATCGAGCCGTAGACGACCTCGCGGACAAGGATGTGGCGGAAGCGATAGGTGTCCTCGCCGGGCGCCAGCGCCCGTTCCGGCCAGATCACCTCTCGGCGAACGAGGCTGGCGAGATGCTCGTCCACGCCGTCACGCACTCCGTCGGGAGCGAGCGCCAGGACTGCACCGCGCTGGAACACTTCGCCCTCGACGGCGCCTCGCTCGAGCACGACGCGCGCGTCACGGTCCAGCAGGTCGATGCGTGCTTGCAGCAGCGCCTGGATCGTCGGTGGCACCGCGACGGCGCCACCGCCATGCTCCCGCACCATGGCGAGCATCTCCTCGACGTAGAGTGGGTAGCCGGCCGAGGCCGTGATGATCTTCTCGCGCTGCGCGGGGTCGAGCGACGCTTCGCCGAGCAGTGTGTCCATGAGCGCAGCCCGCTCCGTCTCCGCGAGTGGCTCCAGGAGCAGGGAGGTCGTATTCAGCTTCCCTCCACCCCAGTCAGGTCGCGTTTCCAGGAACTCCGTTCGAGCGATGCAGAGCAGGAAGATCGGTGCACCGCGTGAGAGGTCCGCGACGTGCTCGACGAGATCGACGAAGGTCGGCTCGGCCCACTGCAGGTCATCCAGGACGACGACCTGCGGTCTCGTCGTCGCTCGCTCCTCGAGCACTCGGCGGAACGCCACGCGCGTCTCCTGCGGTGTCGAGGCGATGATCTCCTGCGGGTCGATCTCGAGCGGCCCGAGCATCTCGACCAGCGGCCAGTAGGTGATGCCCTCGCCGTACGGGAGGCAGCGCCCGCGGAGCACGTCGGCCGAGTCGCCGGCGCGCTCGAGAAAGTCGGCGACGAGTCGCGACTTGCCGATGCCCGCCGGCCCGAGCAGCGTGAACAGACGACACGCACCGTTGGCGACCCCGTCCTCGTAGTCGCGCCAGAGTCGCTGCCGCTCGCGTTCGCGGCCGACGAGCGGCGTGTCCAGATGGCGCAGGATCGACTCGTCGCCGACGACCTCGAGCAGGCGGAACGCGTCGAACGGCTCCGACTTCCCTTTCAGTGCGATCGGCGCGACCGCCTCGACGAAAATCGCGCCGCGCGCGAGAAGTCGTGTGCCCGGGCCGATCAGGATCTCATCCGGTCCCGCTGCCTGCTCGAGACGCGCGGCGACGTTGACGGCATCGCCGGTAACCAGCGTCTCGCCCGCGCCGCCGACGACGACTTCACCGCTGTTGATCCCGATCCGCGCCTCGAGCCCGTGTGTTGCGACGGCGTCGCGCATCTCGATCGCGACACGCGCGGCACGTAAGGCATCGTCCTCGTGCGCGGTCGGAATCCCGAACACGGCCATCACCGCGTCACCGACGAACTTTTCCACACTCCCGCCGTGGCGCTCGATGATCGCGCGCAGATCCTCGAATGTGCGCGCGAGCCGCGCGCGCACGACCTCCGGATCCGTCGACTCGCCGAGCGCCGTCGAGCCGACGAGATCGCAGAAGAGGACGGTGACGACCTTGCGCTGCTCGCGCACGCCGCTGAGTCTACGAGCGGACCGGATGCAGCTCGGCGAGCTCGATGCCTGCCGCCAGCGTCGCCGCGTACGCCGGATCGAAGCGACCGGCGCCGACCTCGCGCACGGACGCCGCACCGGCGGCGACCGCGGCGCGGATCGCGTCGTCGGGCGCGCGCTCGTCACTCAACGCAGCGAGGAACTGGGCCAGCAGAACGTCGCCCGAGCCGACACCCGACACGGGCTCGACGTGTGGAGCGAACGCTCGGATCCGCCGCGTCTTGCGACCGACGCGGAGGAGGGCGAAACAGCCGTTCTCGAGCGTGATGAGGACGTTGCGTGCGCCCATCTCGGCGATCGCGTCGAGTGCCATCACAAAGTCGTCATCGTCCTCGAGCTCCTGCCCGACGAGCTGCTCGGCCTCTCGCTGGTTCGGCGAGACGAGATAGGGGCCCGCCTCGACGCCGAGCCGCAGCGGCTCACCTTCGCTGTCGAGCACGACGCGAACGTCGCGCCTCTCGAGGACGCGAACTGCATCCGCGTAGAACGTCGTCGCGACCTTGCGCGGGAGCGATCCCGACAGGACGACGAAGTCGGCGCCGCGCGAGAGGTAGTAGAGCTTCTCCATGAGCGTCTCGAGCTCTGCCGCGCCGACCTCGGGTCCCCATTCGTTGATCTCGGTGTGCGTTCCCGCAGCGGGATCCACGACCGCGGTGGACGTCCGCGACTCCGCCGAGATCCGGACGAAGTCGTTGAGGATCGCCTCCGAGGTGAGCTCCTCGATGATCCGCGTCCCGGTGCGGCCGCCGGCGAGCCCGGTCGCGACGACCGGCACGTCCAGGATCTTGAGCGCACGCGCGACGTTGATGCCCTTGCCGCCAGCGAGCGTGAGCACCTCGCTCGAGCGGTGCCGGAAGCCGATCTGGAACACAGGCACGGTGAGCGTCCGATCGAGCGCGGCATTCGTCGTCACCGTGACGATCACGAGACCATCTCCCAGAGGTTGCGTGCGGTCTGGGACGCGTACCACGACGCCTTCGCGAAGAAACCCGCGTCCGCGACTGCCTCCGCAGCGACCAGATTCGACACGGCAACGAGCCTGTCGCCGTCGTAGATCTCCACGCTGCCGAGTCGCGCTCCCTTCGCAATCGGAAGCGCGAGCGCGGTCGGGGCGACGATGCGCTCGACGAGCGGCTTGCCGCTTCGCAGGGTCCCGACGATCGTGCGCGGCGCGACGAGCCGGACGTCGGGCTGCCGGTATCCCGTCACCGCCTCCGCGTACACGCGACCGCGGTCGATCACCTGGACGCGCCGGTACTGATCGAGTCCGTAGGCGAGAAGGGCGCGAAGCGCCTCGTTCCGTGCCCCGCGCGTCTCGCTTCCGAGGACGGTTCCGTACACCGTGACGCCGCGCTTCGCGGCAGCGGCCGCCTGCGACCAGCCGGCATCGAGGGTGTGGCCGGTCTTTCCTCCCACGAGAGGCGGCCAGCTCGCGAGGAGATCGTCCGTCGTCGTGAGCGTCCGCCCGCCCGGAAGCGTCACGGTCTCGCGCGACATCGCGTCGCGCAGGAACGGGATTCCGAGCGCAAAGCGCACGAGGACGGTGGCGTCGCGTGCGCTCGAGACGTGGCCCCGCTCGTCCAGCCCGTGTGGGTTCTCGAAGTTCGTGTCGAAGAGGCCGAGCTCGTCGGCTTTGGCGTTCATGAGATCGACGAACCGATCGGCAGATCCGCGGCCGATATGAAGGGCAAGAGCGTCGGCGGCGTCGTTGCCGCTCGGGACGAGCATCGCGCGCACGAGATCCGCGACGGAGAGCTCCTCACCGGTGCGAAGCGACGCCGACGATTCGCCGACGCGCGAGACACGCCCAGAGACCCGCACGACGTCCTGGAGCTCGGCTTGCTCGAGCGCAACGACCGCGGTCATCAGCTTCGTAATGCTCGCTATGGCTCGCTCGCGGCCGGGGGCGTTCCCGGAGAGAACCGATCCGTCGTCTCCGACGAGGTACCACGAGGCGGCCGCGATCTGCGGCTCGCGAGTCCGGGCGTCGGCGCTCGCTTCTTGGATCGGGAGCGCGAGTGCGAGGAGAGCGACGACGGCGGCGAGCAGGGCTCTGCGCAGACTGCCCGCGCAGGACCGGAATTCGCGAATGCGAATCCCGGTCGCGCCAAGATCCCTAGAGGCGTCCGCTTCGCGGCCGCGATGGCGACGGCTGTCCACGTTCGTGACGAGTCTTACCATCCCGCAGCCGCCCACACTTGGCCTGCGAGCCGCTGCGCTTCCGCACCCGCCGCGGCGCGCCAGTCGACCTCGGTGTCGCGGTACGCGTAGATGACCGAGCGGGACGCCGTCACGAGCGCGCTCGCCTCTCCCGCCGAGAACGCGCGGGCCACATCGGCGGGCGTGGCACCCTGCGCGCCGACTCCGGGGAGCAGGATCGGCGACTGCGGCAGCAGCCGCCGCGCCTCCGAGACTGCCCGGGGGTGCGTGGCACCGACGACGGCGCCGACGCTCGACAGCCCGTTCGCACCGAGGAGCGGCTCGCCCCATTCGCGCACGAGCTCGGCGACGTGGTTCCAGAGCGGCCGCCCGTCCGAGAGCGCGAGATCTTGAACGTCGGCCGCGCCGGCGTTGGAGGTGCGGACGAGGAAGAAGACACCGGCTCCATGCCTTCGACATGCCGCTAGAAAGGGCTCGACCGAATCGAAACCCAAGTACGGACTCGCGGTCATGGCGTCAGCGAGCGGGGTGCCGTCGTCGCGCGGCTCGAGGTACGCCGCCGCGTAGGCGCGTGAGGTGGAGCCGATGTCCCCGCGTTTCGCGTCGAGCAGGACGAGCAGGCCGGCCGCGCGCGCGTACTCACAGACCTCCTCGAGCGCTCGGAAGCCGTCCGCTCCGAGCGCCTCGAAGAACGCCGACTGAGGCTTCACGGCGACGACGTAGGGGCCGACGGCGTCGACGATGCCCTTGCAGAAGCGAGCCACCGACGACGCGGCGGCCGCTCGTCCCAGCACCGCCTCGCCGCGCAGCTCCATCGGAAGCAGGTCGAGCCGAGGGTCGAGCCCGACGACGAGCTGGCTCCGCTTTCGCCCGACGGCCTCCGACAAGCGATCGGCGAAGTTCATCGACTCCATCGTAGGGCGCCGCCCGCGTCGCCCAGGGCGAGGCAAGCCTCGACACTAGGCCGCAAGGATCTCGTTGAGCTCGAGGCTCGCGATCCGCAGTTCGGGCGGTGGCTTGCGGAGAACACCTGACACGACGAGGAGGTCCCCGGCGTCCTCGGGGGCAAGCGATGGCTCGGTGAGCGACGCGGCCGCGAGCGCGCTCTCCAGCTCGAGCCTCCCGGCGGGACCACGAGGGATCGACCTGGGCACGACCTTCCCGCGCGCGACGACGAATGCCCGCCGAAAGTGCGGCTCGCGCGCCGGTGCGAGCACGCAGAGCTCGGCAGCGCGCAACTGGTCGAGCTCCCCGACGCGTGCCGCGACCTCCTCCAGCGCGGCGACGCGATCGCGCAGCCGCGCCGCGTCCTCGAAGCGGAGGTCGCGCGCAAGGCGGTGGAGCTTGGCGCGCAGCGGCGCCAGCGCATCGGCGAGCTCGTCGCCCTCGAAGTCGCCGAGCGCACGAGCCGCGAGCTGCGCGCGGCGCTTGCTCGGGACCGGGCCGAAGCGGGTCGGCTCGGCGACGACGGTCCACCGCTCGCCGCGCCGCCGCAGGTACGACTGCGGGCGCCCGCCGCGCGCGTTTGCCGCGGGGCGGAGCTCGCGAATGAGGCGAAGCTCCTCGAGCGAAGCCTCGAGCTCCGACCCCAGCTCGCGCCACTCCACGCGCTCGAGAGCACCGAGAGCGGCCTCGACGGCCGGCCGCTGGCGATCTCCCGCGAAGTACGAGCGGAGACGACCGCGTAAGTCGCGTGCCTTTCCGACGTACAGCACCGTGTCGTTGCGATCCCGGAAGAGGTAGACGCCCGGCGTCGCGGGGGCGTCCGCGACGAGCGACCGCCTGCCGTGGAGCCTGCGTGCTCTCGGCGCGGAGAGCTCGATCACCTCGGCGAGCGTTCGCGCGCCGCGCTCCTGGGCGAGGCCGAGGAGCGCGATGAGGATCTCCGCAGTCGCGAGCGCATCCGGGAGCGCGCGGTGACACGGATCGGTGGAGGTCCCGAAGAAGTGCGCGAGCTGCGCGAGCGAGAAGCGCTCGCTTCGCCGATGCAGAAGGCGCCGAGCGAGCCAGACGGTGTCGACGACGGCAGCGGCGACGCGCCTGCCGGTGAGGCGCTGGACGGCGTGGTCGAGAAACCCCACGTCGAAGCGGGCGTTGTGCGCCGCGAGCGGCGCGTCGCCTGCGAAGGCAAGGAACCGACGAACGGCGAGCTCGGGACCGGGCGCGCCGCGCAGCTCGACGTCGCTCAGGCCCGTCAGACGGGCGATCGTGTGCGGCAGTGCGACCCCGGGGTCGACGAGCGTCTCGAACGTCTCGTCGATCTCGAGCGCCTTCACGCGCACCGCACCGATCTCGCACATGCGGTCGCGCGAGGCCGACAGGCCCGTCGTCTCGAGATCGAAGACGACGAGCTCGGCGTCCTCGATCAACGTGTCCGGCTGCGCTTCGTCGGCGAGGCCGACGCGCGCGCCGAGCCAGGTCAGCCGGGCGTCACCGTCGACGACGTCCGAGAGAAGAGAGTGGGCCAGGCTCGCCGGCGCGCGTTCCAGCGCGAAGAGGATGCGTGCCGCCTCCTCCGCCGCAACGGCCCCGCGGCGCGCCTGGACGAGCTCGACGAGGCGATCGGCCGCATCGAAGGAGAGCTGCATGGCGCAGAGTCTATACGAACATACGTTCGTATAGACTCTGCGCTAGAAGAGAACATGCGCTCCGTCTAGGGAAGCGCGAAGCGCTTCCCTAGCCGCTCTTGACCGCCGACTTGAGCGCGCTGCCTGCCTGGAACTTCGGGACCGTCGTCGCCGCGATCTGCACCTTCTCGCCTGTCCGCGGGTTCACGCCCATGCGCGCCGCGCGCGCCGATGTCGAGAACTTGCCGAAGCCGGTGAACGTAATCGAGTCACCGTTCCTCAACGCGTGCGTGACTGTGTCGAGCATGGCGTCGACCGCAGCGCCAGCCTCACGTTTGGACATGCCGGCCCGATCGGCTACGGCGTCCACGAACTCCTGCTTGGTCACTGTTCTCCTCCTGACGTGGGATTCGGCTTCATTGGAACCGAAAGAGCCTAACACCCCTTCGGATTTGGCTCAACCATGCTGCTTTCCGGGGATTTTTCGCATCTCCAGAAGCTCTCGTGCGCGGAACAGCGGCCGGAGCCGCACGCCGAGGCGAGCGAGAGCGTCCGAGCCGCCCTCCTCCCGGTCGACGACGCACACCGCGTTTCGGACGACGAGCCCCTCGTCCCGGACGGCCGACACCGCCTCGCCGAGCGCGCCACCGGACGTGACGACGTCCTCGACGAGGCACACCAGCTCGCCCGACTCGAACGGGCCCTCGATCCGTTTGGCCGTGCCGTATTCCTTGGTTTCACCGCGCACGATGATGAAGGGCAGCTCGGACGCCATCGCCGCCGAAGCTGCCAACGCGACCGCCCCTAGCGCCGGACCGGCGAGCCGGACTGCGTCGGGCTCGCACTCCTCGACCGCCGCCGCGAGCGCGGTGCCGAGCTCCCGCAGAATCGCGGGCTCGGTCTCGAAGCGGTACTTGTCGAGATACCAAGACGAGCGCCGACCGGAGCGCAGTACGAAGTCACCCTCGAGCAGCGCCCGCTCAACGAGAAGAGCGCCCAGCTCGTCGCGAGTCACGGCCGCAGCGCGGCGCGAGCAATCGAGGCGAGGCGCTCGAAGCCCGGTGAGCCGGGCTCGAGGACGACGGCCGACCCGTCCGCGTACGAGATTCCGGCGCGCTCCTGCGGGCCCGACGAGCCGAAGAACCTGCGCCACGCCCAGACCGCGAGCCCGACGAGCACGGCGAGGCGAACGAGCTTCCTCACCGCGTCTCCTCCTTCGGCTTCCGCGTCCGCCGCTTCTTCGGAGGCGCGATCGCCTGCGCGCAGGTCCGGAGGTCGTAGACGACGAGCCCCGACGTCGGGTCGGGCCCAGTCGTCGCGCCAACCGTGTGCCCGCCCTCGCTCACGACGAAGAACGCACCATCTGCGAGCTCGACCTCGACGCGCGTCACGCCGTGCCCCCCGGAGCCGAGATCGGCGGCTGTGGCCACGAGCTCCCGGGTCGCGGCGGCCAGCCCGTCCGCCCTCGCCGCGTTCTCGGACGACGAGGCGAGTGACGCGCCGTCCCCGTCGAGCACGACCGCCGCAGTGACCTGCGACGACAGCTCCATCAGCTCGCTCAGCGCCTGCGCCGCATCCATCGGGCGAACCTACCGCGCGGCGAGCGCTTCTGCCAGCGAGCGTGCCGCGCGTGCGCGATGCGAGTTCTCCGTCTTCCACGTGTTGCCGAGCTGCGCCACCGTCCGCGTCTCGCCCAGCGGAACGAAGATCGGGTCGTAGCCGAATCCCTCGTCACCGCGACGCGCCTCGGCGATGCTGCCGTCGAGCGTTCCCGTCGCGCGCAGCTCGGTGCCGTCGCGGGCGACCACGACGAGCTCGCACACGTAGCGAGCAGCGCGATCCGTCCGGCCGTCGAGCTCGAGGAGGAGTTGCGCGACCCCGTCCGCCGCCCAGCGGGCGGAGTGCACGCCCGGGCGTCCGCCGAGCGCTGCCACCTCGATCCCGGAGTCCTCGCCGGCGACCCAGGCGTCGGCCGGCGCGTGCAGTCGGCCGTGGCGGGCCTTGATGCTTGCGTTGTCGAGGAACGTCGCGCCGTCCTCGACGGGCTCGTCGGGCGACTCGAGCAGCGCGATCTCCCACGCCGGCAGCGCGGCCCGAAGCTCGCGCAGCTTGTTCGGGTTGGTAGAGGCCAGGACGATGCGCACGTGTAGGGCGAGATATATCTCGCCCTACACGGGCGGCGCCGCAGCAGCTTCCGCCTGCGCGGCGGTGAGCTCGTCGATCCCACCGGCCGCGAGGTCGAGGAGCGCGTCGAGCAGCTCGCGCGAGAAGGGGTCGCGCTCCGCCGTCGCCTGCACCTCGACGAGCCTCCCGTCGCCCGTCATGACGACGTTCATGTCCGTCTCGGCACTCGAGTCCTCCTCGTAGTCGAGGTCGAGGACGGCCTGGCCGTCGACGATCCCTACGGAGACGGCGGCGATCGAGCCCGCGAGCGCCTTGGAGAGGCCGAAGCGGTCGAGCGCGCGGCGCGCGGCGATCCACGCGCCCGTGATGGACGCGCAGCGCGTGCCGCCGTCGGCCTGCAGGACGTCACAGTCGAGCCAGAGCGTGCGCTCGCCGAGCGCCTCGAAATCGCAGACGGAGCGGAGAGCGCGGCCGATCAGCCGCTGGATCTCGACCGTCCGGCCGTCGGGCCGCCCACGCGCGACGGCGCGCTGCGTTCGCTCGCCCGTCGACGCCGGCAGCATCGCGTACTCCGCCGTCATCCAGCCTCTGCCACTCTTGCGGAGCCAGCGCGGCACCTCTTCCTCCACCGTCGCCGTGCAGAGAACGATCGTCTTGCCCTGCGCGTACAGCACCGCACCGTGCGGCTGCTCGAGGTAGTCCGTCTCGATCTCGAGTACGCGGAGCTCGTCCACACGACGTCCGTCGTGCCTCACGCGACCGTCTCCAGCGATGCGACCTCCACGTGCTCGGCCGACTCGATCGGGAGCTGGAGGAAGCGGCGGCCCATCTCGTGGAACAGCTCCGGATCGCCCGTGGTCAGGAAGCGGTAGGAGCCTTCGCGACCGGGTTCGTTCTCGATCCCCTTCCGCGCCAGCGTCTCCGCAGCCTCGCGCGCGGTCTCCTCCGCGGAGAAGACGAGCGTGACGCCCCGGCCGAACACGCGCTGGAGGATCGGGCGGATTAGCGGGTAGTGCGTGCAGCCGAGGATCACGGTGTCGACGTCGGCCTCCTTGAGCGGCGCCGCGTACTCCCGCACGGCCGCCGTGATCTCCTCCGCGAAGAGGTCGTCACCCTCGATCAGCGGGACGAGGCGAGGGCACGCGACCGAGATGACCTCCGTCCCCGCGTCGAGCGAGCGCACGAGGGCCGGATAACGGCCGCTCGCGACGGTGGCCTCGGTCGCAAGCAGACCGATCCGGCGGTTGCGCGTCGCGAGAACGGCGGCGTGCGCCTCGGGGGCGAGCACGCCGATGACCGGGACCGCGAGCTGTTGCTGCAGGTCGGGGAGCGCCGCCGCGGTCGCGGAGTTACAGGCGGCAACGATGAGCTTGACGCCCTGCTGCTCCAGGTAGCCGGCGATCTCGGCGGCGAACCGCCGGATCTCGTCGAGCGGGCGCGGGCCGTAGGGGAGCCGCGCTCCGTCCCCGAGGTACACGAAGTCCTCGTGCGGGAGGGTGACGAGGCACTCGTGCAGGACGGTGAGGCCGCCCATGCCCGAGTCGAAGACGCCGATGGGTCGCGGATCCATCCGCGCAGATTCTACGGAGGGCGCGCCTACAGGCTCACGTCCACGAAAGACGAGTCCCTGTGGACGAGTTGGCACCGAAGCGCAGCACTCGAGTGCCAGGCACTGGCCTCGTCTACCCTTCCGCTTCGATGGCGAAGGCACTTGTCGTTGCACTCTTGGCATCGTTGGTCCTGGCTGTCGGGGACGCGCCTGGATCGGTCGCTGCGAAGCAGGACGTCTCGATCCCGATGGACGACGGCGTCTCGATCGGGGCGACGCTCTACGTCCCCGACGGCACGGCCCCCGCCGGGGGCTGGCCTGCGATCGTGTTCCTGCACGGACTCGCCGGCAACCGCCAGCAGATGAACGCGCTCGTCGAGGGGTACGGCGTCACCGGCCAGGGTTTTGCAGTCCTCACGTTCGATGCACGCGGCCATGGCGAGTCGGGCGGGTTGGTCGGGATCGACGGTCCGCGCGAGGTGGCGGACACGCGTGCTGTTCGCGACTGGCTCGCAGCCCGCGCAGACGTCTCGGACACGAAGATCGGCGCCTGGGGAATCTCCTACGGCGGCGGGGCGATCTTCAACTCGCTCGTCGCCGGCGTTCCATGGGCAGCGGTCTTCACCGTCGAGACGTGGACCGACCTCTACTCCGTGCTCATGCCGCAGGGCCTCCTGAAGTCAGGGCTCGTGGCGAGCCTCGCCGCCTCGTACCCCGCCGACAGGCGCGACCCGTCGCTGGTCGCGGTGCTGGCAGCCGCATACGCCGGAAACGCCGCGGCGGCCAAGCCATGGGCCGACGCACGCTCGAGCCTCGCGAAGCTCGGAACGGTGAATACCCCCGTGTACATGGCTCAGGGCCGCAGGGACTTTCTCTTCGGGATCGACCAGGGCGCACGGGCGTTCCAGCGGCTGAAGGGGCCGAAGGCGCTCTACGTCGGGCTGCACGGCCATGCACCGTCGACCTTTCCCGCCGCCGATACCGGCTACCTCATGAATCAGTCCGTTCGGTGGTTCGGGTGCTTCCTCGCGAATACGGGCTGCGGCGCAAACAGGGTCGTCGGCATCGCCTCGGAGAAGGTCGGCGCCGCGGTCACGGTCAGAGGCACTCCGCCGCCCGTGTCACCGACGTTCGTGTCCTTCCCGGGCGTGAGCACGTTCGCGCGCAGCGGGAAGGCGGCACGGACGTCCGCCCCGTTGCGCACGGCAATCGAGATCTACGGAGCGCCGACTGTCCAGGCGTCGATCGCGGCGAGCGGAGGCTGGTCGCGACTGGTGGCCGTGCTGACCGCGCGCACGCCGACCGGCAAGGAGATCATCGTGAGCGCCGGAGGCGTCCCGACCAAGCCGGGTGCGCAGAAGGTAACGATCCAGCTCTCGAGCCAGGCGACGTTCGTCCCGAAGGGCTCGCGGCTCACGCTCACCCTCGCGTCGTCCTCGACCGCGCAGTCGGCCGCGAACGTGCTGTACCTCGACCTGCCCATGGCGCAGAGCGCTCGCGCGCGCGTCGGCACGGCGATCGTCAAGCTGCCGGGCCTGCGCACTCCGGTTACCAAGTGACCGCCCGCGCCGCGGCTGTCGCACTCGCCGCGCTCGCGCTCGTCGCGACGGCGGGCGCCTCCCCGGCTGCAGATCCAGGCGTCAGCGAGACGAGCGTGCTCCTCGGCGGAACCGTGCCGCTCACCGGCGAGGCAGCAGCGTTCGGAAGTGTCGGCCCGGGCGCGAAGGCGTACTTCGACCACGTCAACGCGAGGGGCGGAGTGAACGGACGCAAGATCGAGTACCGCTACTACGACGACGCCTACAACCCGGCGCAGACCGTCCAGCTGACACGCCGGCTCGTCGAGCAGGACAAGGTCTTCGCGGTCTTCAACTCGATCGGGACGGCGAACAACCTGGCCGTGCGCGACTACCTGAACGCGCAGAAGGTGCCGCACCTCTTCGCCGGAGACGGGTCGCAGTCGATCGGGCGCAGCTTCGCTCGCTATCCGTGGACTATGGGCTTCCTCCAGAGCTACCGCGGCGAGGGCTCCGTCTACGGACGGACGATCGTGAAGTCGAGGCCCAGGGCACGCATCGCGGTGCTCTACGAGAACACCGAGCTCGGGCGAGACATGCTCACCGGCTTGACGCGGGCGATCGCGGGGAAAGGGCCCCGAGTGGTCGCGAAGCAGTCGTACGAGTTCACCGGCGCCGACGTCACGTCCCAGATCGGCACGCTCAAGACTTCCGGCGCCGACACGCTCATGCTGTTCGCCACGCCCAAGTTCTTCATCCAGTCGATCGCCGCGACGCACCGGCTCGGCTGGAAGCCGCAGGTCTACATCGCCTCGGTCTCGATCGAGCCGACGGTGATGGGCATCGCACGCTTCAACGCGCCCGAGCTGACGAAGGGCGCACTCTCGATCGCGTTCGTGAAGAACCCGAACGACCCGATCTGGGCGAAGGACAAGGCGGTCGCGCTCTACCGCTCGATCATGCGCACGTACAACCCGAGCGGACGCCCGACGGACGTCTACAACTGGTACGGGATGACCGTCGCGTGGACGATGGTCGAGACGCTGCGCAAGGCGGGCAAGAACCTCACGCGCGCCGGCCTCCTGAAAGCCGCGCAGAGCCTCGACACGGCGGCGAATCCGTTCATGCTCCCCGGCATCCGCCTGAAGACGTCACGGACGGACTACCGGCCCATGGAGCAGGTGTACCTGTACCGCTACGACAACAAGCAGTGGGTGAAGGCGAGCGGGCTCCTCCAGGCCGGGGGCTGACCGTGGGACCTTCGACTGCCCGATCAATCGACGAGGAGGACAGATGAACAGACGAATCTGGACGGTCAGCGTCGCCCTGGCGACACTCGGGGCGCTCATCGCCATACCAGCCGCGATGGCCGCGTACACGTCGGCGAAGCTCGAGATCCGACAGGCCGGAGCACTCACCACCGTCAAGGCATCGCTCGATCCGAACGACGATCCGACCGCGAGTGTCCGGATCTTTGCCCCGGCGGGCACACAGTTGACGACGAGCCAGGCGCCCGGCACCGTGCTCGGGCCCGTACGCGCGATCGTGAAGGCACTCGATCTCGCCGGGGCCGACCTTCCACTCGAGGGTCAGCTCGTGGTTGCCGCACCCGGTCAGGTTCCGGCGTCCGCGGTCGCCGCGTGCATCGGCGGAGCCACTCCGATCGCGACCTGGCTGATGGTGCTGACGGCAGCGGGGCAGACGCTGACGGTGCCGACGTACCTCGTGGGGACGACGGGCGCCCAGGCGGCGCTCGGTCCCGCCTACATCCAGATCTGCCTCCCGCCCCCGGACGTCCCTGCGGGAACGCCTGGTCGTGCGACGTTCGGCGCGAAGGTCTACAGCGCCGAGCTCGCGATCAGCGGCGTCTTCAGCACGGTTGCCGCCGGAGTATGGGTCAGCTTCTGGACTCCGTACACGCCGCTCGTCGGTGCGGTGAACGTCGCCGGCACGGTCGCCTCGCCTGCCGCGATCGCGCCGGGCTCGCTCACGCTCGCTGCACGCCGAGCCGGCAAGGGCGCGACGCTCTCCGGCATCGTGACGCAGGGAGGCCAGCCTCGCGCCGGCGCAGCGGTCACGCTCTTCGGCGCGTCGAAGGCGACGGGGCTCAAGCGTCTCGGACGCACGACGTCGAACGCAAGCGGCCGGTTCACGTTCAGGGCGAAGACGGGAACGTTCTTCCGCGCTGACGCCGCCGCGGCTCCCGGCACGGCAGCAGCGGTGTGCGCGCAGCTCTCGGCGGCACTCGCGCCAATCCCGTGCGTGAACGCGACCGTGAACGGGTTCACCGCGAAGAGCAGGGTCGTTCGCAAGAGGTAGCGCAACATGGGGTCAGGTCCCGCCCGTGCGGGACCTGACCCTTAGCCTTCCCTCATGCCCGCGACCGTCCGCCTCGGCACGTGCTCGTTCGCGGACGAGGGACTCGTCAAGACCTGGTACCCGCGCGGCATCTCGACGCCGAAAGCGCGTCTCGGCTACTACGCCGAGCGCTTCGACACGGTCGAGGTGGACTCGCCCTACTACCACCTGCCCGATCCCGCGGTGACCGGGCGCTGGGCGCAGCGCACGCCGCCCGAGTTCACGTTCCACGTCAAGGCACACGCGTCGATGACGGGACACGAGCCCGCCGAGCAGACGCAGGCGTTCGCCGAGTTCCGCGCCTCGCTCGAACCGCTCGAGCTCTCCGGGAAGCTCCGCGGGATCCTCCTGCAGTACCACCCGCGGTTCGTGAAGTCGGCCGAGGCGAAGGCCGAGCTCGAGGCGGTTCAGGACCTCCTCGACCCGCTCGTGCCGCTCGTGGAGTTCCGGCACCGCTCGTGGCTCGAGGAGGACGAGCGTGCGGACACGTTCGCGTTCCTCGAGCGCAACGGCCTCGCGTACGTGTCGGTCGACGCACCGCGCACGCGCGCCTCGAACGTCGTCCCTCCCGTCGCGGCGGCCACGCACTCCGTCGCGTATATCCGCTTCCACGGCCGCAACGCGAAGACGTGGAACATCCGTGCCGAGAAGTCATGGCACCGCTTCGACTGGATGTACTCCGAGGAGGAGCTCGCGGAGTGGGTGGACGACCTCGACCGGCTCGCGAACGAGGCGGACGAGGTCTACGCGCTGTTCAACAACAACCGCGACGACTTCGCGCCGAGAAGCGCCGCGACCCTGCGCGGTCTTCTCGACGAAGCGAGCGTCGCGGCTAGCGGAGGACTCGAGCCGCCGCCGGTTGCTCCAACGCTCTTCTGAGGCTCGGCGCGTGCCTATTCGAAGCAGTCGCCGGGCGGCGCGTCTCCAGCGCCGTGCGGACGAACGGACGGCCACGAACGAACATCCGCTCCAGCTGCTGCTCATGCTCGATGCACAGGGGCCCCATCGTCAGCGTCTCGCAACCGGGCGCTGCACACTGCGTAACGATCGGCATGGTCCGGCGGTACCCCCTCGTGTCGAAGTCGTAACCACCTGGACAATAGAGTCTCTGCGGTGCGCGTGCTCTCCGTCAACCACGGCCCGACCGTTCCGGGCGGCGTGTTCGACGAGGCAGTCGAGTCGACGGGCCACGTGCTCGAACGCTGGCAGGTGCCCGACGGAGGCTCGCCTGACCCGGCCGGAAGCTACGACGCGGTGATGGTCTTCGGGGGCTCGCAGCATCCGGATCAGGACGACAGCTTCGGGTGGCTGGGCCAGGAGGAAGCATTCCTGCGCGAGGTGCTCGCTGACGAGGTCCCTGTCTTCGGCGTGTGCCTCGGTGCGCAGATGCTCGCGCGCGCGGCAGGGGCCACGGTTGGGCCGGCGAGCGAACCCGAGATCGGCTGGCTCGAGGTCTCGCTCACCGCGGACGGCGCGGCGGATCCCGTGCTCGGCGTTATTCCGGCTCGCGCGACCGTCTTCCAGTGGCACCACTACACATTCGCGCTCCCTCCGAACGCAACTGCGCTCGCCGAGAGCGAGCTCTGCCTGCAGGCCTTCCGCCTCGGCGAGCAGCCGGCCTGGGGGATCCAGTTCCACGCCGAGGTCACGGAAGCGATGGTCTCGGACTGGGTGGAAGAGCTCCCCGAGGAGCTGCCGATGCCTGCAGAGGAGCTCCTCGCCGCGTTGCAGAAGCACATCGAGCGGTCGAACGCGCAGGGGCGAGCGCTCGCTGCCGCGTTCCTCCGGGAGGCTACGTCGCGCTAGAGCGTCACGCCGGCACCGCGCGAGACCACTCGTGCCACGAGCCGACGTAGTTCCGAGCGCGATACCCGGCGCCCTCGAGCACCTCTGCGGCGAAGCGCGACCGACTCCCCACGTGGCAGTAGGCCACGATCGCCGTGCCCTCCGGCAGGCCGACGAGGTCACGCACCTCGACCGCGCTGCGGCACTCGAGGATGCGCTCGAGCGGGAGGTTCACGGCGCCGGGGATGTGGCCGTGGCGCGGATCGCAGTGCGCAGCGGCGGTGCCGTCGAACTCGAGCGGCGAGCGGACGTCGAGCAGCGCAACGCTGTCTGCGTCGAGAAGCCCGCGCAGCTCGTCGAGGGTCACGTCTTCCACTGGCTCACGAACTCGAGCAAAACCTCGTTGAAGCGCTCGGGCTGATCGACGCCGACGAAGTGCCCCGCGTCCGGGAAGACCTCGACCTTGCCGTCGAGCGCCTTCTCCGCCAGCTCCCGCGCCTCGTCGACGGAGACGAGCTCGTCCCGCTCCCCCACGCACACGAGCAGCGGGCCGCCGAAGGACGCGACGACGCCGGTGAGGTCGAGCCGGTCGCGGATGGCCTCCTGTGCCACGGCGAGATGCTCGAGATCGGCGTCCTCGTCGGCGCGCGGCGGCCGGTCGCCGGCGCGCAGATCCGCGATCTGCTCCTGCCGGAACTTCCTGCGCTCGAACGAGTCCGCGTCCGAACGCGCCCCGACGAGCACCATGCCGACGACGCGCTCGGGGGCGCGTCGGGCGAGGGCGAGCGCGCAGTAGCCGCCCATCGACGCGCCGACGGGCACGAGCGGCCCGTCGATCTCGCGGAGGAGCTGGGCGGCCCAGTCGTCGATCGACGGCCCGCGGCCGTAGAGATGTGGCACGTGCACGGTGTGCCCCGCGTCGCGGAGCGCACTGACCTGCGAGGTCCAGACGCGCTCGGACACCGGCCAGCCGTGCAGGAGGAGGATCGTGGTCATGCGCGCGCGATCCGCACTGCGCCCGCGAGCTCGGGCGCGTCTGCCCAGCCGGTCTCGGTGCCCTCGACGCGCATGACGGCGGCCAGGTCGGCGAGGAGCTCGCGCGCGGGCACTAGGTCGGCCGGAGACGGAGCCGTGATCGCGACGCGTCGCACCGCATCGGGCTCCGCACCGGTGAGACGCGAGACGACTGTCGGATTCGCAGCGAGGCCGACGACATCGCCAGGCGGCAGCGGGCCGTAGAACTCCGGCACCGAGAGGTACTCGTCCACGATCCGTCCTCGTTCGAAGAGGATCATCCGCACGAGCTCCTCCCGCTCGACGCCGAGCAGCAAGGTCACGGCCCCCATCCTGTCGCAGAGCTCGCGAGCGAGTCGCCGGAGCATCTCCGGGTTACGGTCGCAGACGTCGTCGTAGACCGCGATCCAGCCGCCGCGCGGCGGCGCCACGAGTGAGCCGCGGGAGCCGCCGGGCAGTCGCGGAACGAACTGGCGCACGGCCTGCTCGACGGCGCTCAGATCGTCGGACTGGATGTGAATCGAGCCGAAGGACCCGGCCTCCTGGCTGCCGAGCTTCTCTTCGAGCGCGTCGATCGTCCCGGTCATGATCACGACCTCGTCCTTCAGGCCCCAGCGCGCATAGAGCGAGCGCGCGACGCTGTTCGACGCCTGCACATCGAGGTCGAGATGCCCGATCCCGTCTTCCCGAAACGCGGCCAGCACCTCGCGCATGAGCTCCGTACCGATTCCGCTGCGGCGCGCGTCGCGTGCGACGTAGAGATCCGTGAGCGTCCCGAACCCGGGCGCTCGCCGGCGCGCGAGCGCGAAGCCGACCGGCGTCCCTTCGTCCTCGGCGACGAACGCGATCTCGGACGCGATGATCTCACGCACCTCGTCGAGTTCCTGCTCCACGTTCGCCGGCCCCTCATGGGTCGGCGGCGGGATCTCGTGGTCGAACTGCCTCCACAGATCCGCGATCGCCTCGAAGTCGTCGGCTGCCGCACGCCGTACGTTCATGAGTGGTTTCTCCAGGGACTCCGGAGAGGATTCGCCGGCGAAAACCGAGCATGCCTAGGACGTAGGGAGGCCGCATACACGGTATGCGGCCGACTGAGGACGACGGCATGCGAAGTGTTTGCAGCCGCGCGAATCCTTGGCGGAGTTCCTGGAGAGACCACTCTTACCCTGCCATCCGGGCGCCGGCGAGCAGGAACTGCGCGGACAGATTCTCGAACGGTGCGAACCGCTCGCTCATGCGACGGACCTCCTCGATGGACAGTGCTTGGCCGGCAGCGTAGAAGGTCGACACCGCCTTGCGCACGCCGAGGTCGCCGGCGGGCCATGCGTGCGGCCGCGCGAGATGGCGTGCGAGGAACCAGTCCGCGGTCCAGCGGCCGAGCCCTCGAACCGACGTCAGCGAAGCGATCACCTCATCGTCGTCGAGGGCAGCGAGCCCGTCCAGGTCGAGGTCGGAGTGCGCGAGCTCGAGCACGTACTCGGCCTTCGCGCGGGAGAACCCGAGCGGCGTGAAGTGCCGTGGGCGCAACTCCGTGATCCGCTCGCGTGTCGGGAACTCCCACGCGATCTCGTGACGGACTCCGTAGCGCCTGACGAGGTTTCCGCGAATGGACGCGGCGGCGTGGAGGGAGATCTGCTGGGTCGTGATCGCGACGACGAGCGCTTCGAAGGGCTGCGGGTTCATGGTCGGGCGAAAGCCGGGAACGGATCCGGCCACCATGGCGAGCGTCACGTCGCCGGCAGCCCACTCGGAGAACGAGCCGAGGTCGAACTGCAGACCGAGCAACGCCGCGACCTCGGCCGCCGCTTCCTCGCTCCAAGGCTCGATCGCGACACCACCCTCCCCCGGCGTGATCCGCACCTCGCGACCGGCAACGACGCGATGCACCCCACCGTCGTGCCACACCGTCGCTCCGTCCGATCCGAAATTGCGGAAGCGCGTGGTCGAGAGCTCGAAGTCGTAGGGCTCGGGGATCCGCAGCATCTACGCGGACGTTAGTCAGGCGCCATCGCGTACCAAGGCCAACTCGGGCCGGGCCGCGAGGATCAGCATCGCGTGGCTCCAGCCGAGCGGGATCACCCAGGCGGGCTCGCCGTCCCGCGTGACCTGCTCCGGGAGCAGGCCGAGCGAGGTCTCTCGCGCGAGCGCGTACTCGATCGATGCGCGATGTCCGGCATCGTCGCCTGACTGGCGCTCGGCGAGCCCGAGCCAGAGCGTCGAGATGAGCCAGGGATTGCCGCCCGCGTAGTCGTCGTCCTCGTGTCGGAGAACACCGCCGTCCTCGAGTCGGAGCTCGCGCTCGACCGCCTCGATCGTGGCGCGCATACGAGGCGACGACGGATCGACCGCTCGAAACGGCCAGGCGAGACCGAGGAGCGAGCTGTCGACACGCGCGTCCTCGCGATCGACACTGCGCACAACCTTCGTCGGGTACCGGAGCTGCCGGTCGAACGCGGGAGGCGGCTCCTCGCCGAGCTCGTCGGAGCGCCCGACCCAGCGCGAGCGCAGGTAGCGGCCGTGCTCGTCGCTCCAGAGGTGCTCCTCGATCGCCGCGCGCACGCGCTCGGCGGCCGAGCGGTAGGGCCTGGCGAGCGCAGGCTCGTGCCGCGTCGCCATCGACGCCGCCGACACGAGCCCGCCGTACGTCGCGGCCGCGCTGTAGGAGTGCTGGCCGTCCGTCTGCTCCCAGAGATCGACGCTCGGCAGCGGGAGACCGGTCTCGTCGTCCACGAAATCGCAGAGGAAGTCGGCGGCCGCCCGCGCCGATGGCCAGAGCTCGCGGTCGAGCGCGGCGTCACCCAGCTCGCGCCAGGCGGCCTCGTACGCGAACACGGCCATCCCGGTCTCGTCGAGCTGGTGGAGGCCCCAGCTCGGCGCGAGCGAGCCGTCGGTCCAGTACCGCTGGAGCCACAGGCCCTCCGGCGCCTGCTCCCGCGCGAGCCACCGCAGCGCGGGGACGGCGAGGTCACCGCGCCCGGCCGCGAGGAAGCTGAGAACGACGAAGCCGAGATCGCGAGGCCAGACAAAGCCGTAGCCGCCCGACTGCTCGAAGCTCGGGTCGAACTCGGGCGCCGCGATGGTCGCGCCCGTCTTGCGATCCGTGAGCTGCTCGAGGACGAGGAGAGAGCGGGCGTAGAGATCGCCGACGGCGTCGTCGCCCTCCGGCGCCCTCGCGAGCGCGATCGCTTCACGGTCGAAGGCGGTGCGCTCGGCGACGAGGGCGTCGAACGAGACGGAAGCCGGCCGCCGCAGCCGCGCGATCGCCTCGTCCGGAGTCGCTCCGAAAGCGACGAGGACGCGGGCCTCCGCGACGACCCCTCCCGAGACGAGCCCGTCGACCGGAGCGCGATACACGACGATGTCGTGGGCGGGCTCGCGCCCGTTCGACTCCCGCAGGGTCGACGTCGTGTCCTCCGCGACGAGCGCGACGGCGAGCGCGACGTCCCGGAGGTAGAAGACGAGAGCTCCGGAGCCCGGGTCGACGTAGCCGGCCCCGCTGCGGTCGTCGCCGTCGAGGCTCGGCGCGATGTGCACGACCAGCCGCTCGGCGCTCGACGAGCGAATGCCCCGGACGAGCACGGGCTCGGCCGGCGTCACGAGGTCGGTCACCTCGACAGTCGTCCCGTGGAGATCCGCTGTCGTGCGGAGCACGGATGCGCGGGAGTCGTACGACTGGACCCACGAGCACGGCGCCTCGTCCAGCCAGTGCGTCTCGCCGCCGCGCTCGAGCCCCAGGCGCAGCTCGCCCAGATGCTGGCCGTGGTCGACGTTCGGCCAGAAGAGCCGCTCGATCTCCCCCCGCTCGCTGATCGTGACGAGGAGGGAGCCGTTGCCGAGGATCGCCGCAGGCCGGAACGCGTAGCGCCGCCCGGTGCCGTCGAGCGCCGTCGTGACATCGGGCCCGATCGCCATCAGCGCAGCCTCGTGGTGATCACGGGAGACGTCGAGACCGAGCCGTCGCTCGCTCGGGCGACGGCCACGAACGAGATCTGCTGCGCGCGGCGGAAGTCGCGCGGATCGACGAAGACGCCGTACGGCGCTCCGTCGTCGGTGCCGACGCGCGCCCACTTCTTCCCCGGTCGCTTGACGGCGAACGTCACGCTCAGCGGATCGACGGAGGTCGAAGTCGCCGCGACGCGGACGAGGTTCGTGAAGCGGTCGGGGGCGACGCGTACCGTCACCCGTGCTGCACCGCGCCGCGGAAGGGTCGACTCGGCGAGGAAGAGTGTCGTCGAGAGCGGCGGGATCCGCACCGTCGTCCGCCCGTTCGCGAGGCTCGCGCTCGCCGAACCCGCACCGAACAGCGACGTCCAGGACGAGGCCGGCGTCGCCGTCTGCACCACTACCGCGGCCGGCTGCTCGGACGCGTTGAACGCCGCCAGGTACTCGCGTCGCTCGGCCCGGTCGATCCTGCTCACGACGAACGTCCCAGCGCGAGCCGCGCGAACGAACGACGCGCCCGTCGAGAGCGCCGGGTGCGCGTCGCGGAGCGCTCCGAGGGCGGGCAGATGCTCGGAGACCGGGTGCGTGACGAGGTCGAACGACGAGCCGCCGCCGATCGGAGCGGATCCCACGCGCTCCTCGGTCTGCCACTCGGTTACTCCCGTCGGAAAGAGATCCTGGCGTGCGGCCTTGTCGCCGCCCCGACCGACGATGCCGACCTCGTCGCCGTAGTACACGGCCGGCGCGCCGCGCAGGAGGTACAGAAGGCTATGGCCGAGAAGGTCCCGCGCGAGGAGCTCCGCGCCCTCGCCACCGCCCTGCTCGGAGATCTTCAGCGCAGCCCGGCCGACGTCGTGGTTCCCGAGGAACGTGACGGGTGCCGGCGCGACGCCGTTCCCGAGCCTGAAGTAGTCGTCGTCGCCCAGGCGCGTCGCGATGCCACGCGCGCCGGCAGACCCGCCGGCGTAGCGCATGAGCGCGTCCTGCAGCGGGAAGTCGATGACATTCGGAACGCCGCGTTCGCGCACGAACGACGCGAGCGTCGCGGCGTCGGTCTCGAAGACCTCTCCGAAGACGTCGAAGGCCGGTACGCCGGCAGCGCGCGCCGCTGCGCGGATCCCGGGCATCCACGCCCTGAAGAACGCCCGATCGACGTGCTTCGCGGTGTCGATCCGAAAGCCGTCGATCTTGTAAGCGCGAATCCAGTCGCCCCACACACGCGCAAGTCCGTCGACGACGAACGGCTGCTCGGTGAAGACGTCGTCGAGCCCGAAGAAGTCTCCCTGCTCGAAGCAGCCCGGCGAGCACGACGAGAAGTCGATGTCGCCGCGGTTGTGGTACCGCGTCACGTCGTTGAGCCACGCCGGTCGCTTGAGCGTCCTCTTCTCGGGAAGCACGACCGCCTCGCGTGGCTGGTAGCGGGCGGACAGGCACGGAAACCGCTTGCCGCCCGCATAACGCTGTGCCGAGTACGGCTTGCCCTTGCAGTCGCGGTACGGAGTCTCCTCGGGCGTGCGGTAGCTCGTCCCGCCGGAAAGCAGGATCACGTCGGCGGTGTGGTTGAGAACGATGTCCAGATAGACCTTCAGCCCGAGTCGGTGCGCGCAGTCGACGAAGGCTTCGAAGTCTGCGTTCGTACCGAGGTGCGGATCGACGCGCGTGAAGTCGAGTCCCCAGTACCCGTGGTACGAGGCGCTGTCCCCCTGCACCGACTGCTGGACGACGACGGGCGCGAGCCACACGGCGGTGAACCCGAGGCTCTTGACGCGCGCGAGGCCCGTGCGCGTATCCGAGCACACCCCGGTGAGCCCCTTCAGGTCTCCGCCGTGGTACCAGCCGATGTCCGCCGGGTCGTAGCCCGTCACCGACCTGCCGCCGCTCGCTCCACCGCGATCGTTCGTCGGGTCGCCGTTCGCGTAGCGGTCGGGCATCACGAAGTAGATGCGCTCGTCGGCGAGGGCCGGGTAGGCCGGCGGCTGCGCAAGCTGCTCGCGCTCGGCGCCGCGCGGAGGTGCGACCGCACCCGACGTCGCCGTTGCGGAGCCTCCTCCGATGCCGAGTGCGAGCGTCGCGCCCGCGACGACCCCGAGCGTCCTACCGCAACGCCGCACCGGTTTCCTTGTCGAAGAAGTGCAGGCCGGCGGAGTCGATCGCGATCGGAATCGTGTCGCCTACGCGCAGATCGAGCCGCGGCGGGAAGTGGGCGATGAGGTTCGCACGGGCGACGACGGTGCTGTCGCCCTCCTCCGGCAGCTCGCCCTCCTCCGCCCCTTCGGGACGAACCTGCTGCGCGTCGATGTGGAGGTGCGCCATCAAGCCCGAGCCGAGCGCCTCGACGAGGTCGATCCGTCCGTCGAACGTCGGGAAGTCCGGCCTCGCAGCTGCCGGATGGACGTCCTCGGCGCGGATGCCGACGACGACCTCGCGTCCGTCGGCGTGCGTCACACCGGCGTACCGAGCGAGGCACACGGGTGCGACCGGCACGGTCGACGAGCCGATCGTGACCGACACGCCGCCATTCGCGTGCACCGTGCCCTCGAACAGATTCATAGGCGGCGTCCCGATGAAGCCGGCGACGAAGAGGTTGAACGGCTCGTCGTAGAGGTGCTGCGGCGTGTCGACTTGCTGGAGCCGGCCCATGCTCATCACGGCGACGCGGTCGCCCATCGTCATGGCCTCGACCTGGTCGTGCGTCACGTAGATCGTCGTCGTCGCGAGCTCGTGCTGGAGCTTCCCGATCTCCGCGCGCATCTGCACACGGAGCTTCGCGTCCAGGTTCGAAAGCGGCTCGTCCATCAGGAAGACCTGCGGCTCGCGCACGATCGCGCGACCCATGGCGACGCGCTGGCGCTGCCCGCCAGAGAGCTCTTTCGGCTTCCGCGCCAGGTACGGCGTGAGGTCGAGAAGCTTCGCGGCCCACGCGATCCGCTCGGCGACGACGTCCTTCGGCATCTTGCGCAGCCGGAGGCCGAACCCGATGTTGTCCGCGACCGAGAGGTGGGGGTAGAGCGCGTAGTTCTGGAACACCATCGCGATGTCACGGTCCTTCGGCGAGAGGTTGTTCACGACGCGGTCGCCGATCGTCACCGTTCCGTCGGTGATCTCCTCGAGCCCCGCGATCATCCGCAGCGCCGTCGTCTTTCCGCAGCCCGACGGCCCCACGAGGACGAGGAACTCGCCGTCCTTGACGTACAGCGAGAGGTCCTGCACGGCGTGCACGTCGCCCTCGTAGATCTTGTCCACTTCCTTGAGCTGAACGTCAGCCATCTGTCCTCTCCTCCATGGTCATGCGATTCGCCAGACGTGGAAGGCCGGCCCGCCCGCAGGCAGGACGACCTCGTCGCCGTCGATCGTCGTGTCGTCGCCGATGAGCGTCTCGAGCTCCGAGCCGCCGAGCGCCGCGAGCGACAGGAGCACGGGCGCATGGTCGGCGCGCGCGGCGAGGCAGAGCAGCGCCTCGTCGCGGGTCTCGCGCAGGTACGCAATCGCATCGGTGGAGACGTGCGCGTAGCGGATGCCTCCGCGCGCGAGTGCGCGACTTCGTCGGCGCAGGTCGATCAGCTTGCGGTAGCTCTCGAGCGCCTCGTGGTCCCAGGTCTCCTGACGCGACCACGGCATCGTCCGGCGCGCATCCTCACCCCAGTCGCCGCCCAGCCCGATCTCGTCGCCGGCGAAGACCATCGGCACACCGGGCGTCGTCATCTGCATCCCGACGCCGACGAGCTGTCGTTCGCGCGAGCCGGCGAGGACCCGGAAGCGGATGACGTCGTGGCTGTCCAGGATCGCCCACGAGTGGAGGGACGCGGACCAAGGTATCCCTGCGCGGAATCCGGTCATCGTCCGGACGACCGACTCGCCCGGAAGCCGCGGGATGCCTACGGGAGCGCCGAAGAAGATCGTCTCGGCCTCGGACGGAACGTCGTCACCGCGCAGCCACGTCCACACGGGCCGCGTGAAGCCCGCGTAGTTCATCGCCCCGTGCCAGCCACCAGTTCGCAGGTCGGCACGCACGTCGTAGGCGTGCTCCGCGACGACGACGGCGTCCGGCCGGGTCGCGACCGCGGAGGCGCGGACGCCCCGCGCGACGTCCGGGAGAACGTCCACGGCGCCGAGCCGGCCCGTCATGTTCGCGACGTCGATCCGCCACCCGTCGAGGTCGTACGGCGGTCGCAGCCAGCGGCCGACGACCGAGCCGTTCGCGCCGTACACCCGCTCGCGCAGCTCCCGCGAGCGGTAGTCGAGCTTCGGCAGCGACGGAATACCCCACCAGCACTCGTAGCCGTGCTCGAGCTCGTCGTCGAAGACGAAGAAGTCGCGCTCCGGAGCCTCCGGATCGGCGGCGGCGCGAAACCACTCGTGCTGCGCTCCGACGTGGTTCGTGGTGAGATCGCCGATGACCCGCATGCCTCGCGCATGTGCGGCCCGGACGAGCGACGTGAACGCCTCGTCGCCGCCGAGCAGCGGGTCGACGGCCTCGAACGTGGTCGCGTCGTAGCGGTGCGTGCTCCCCGCGGGGAAGACGGGCGTCAGATAGAGCACGTTCGTGCCCAGCGAGCTCAGATGGTCGAGGTGTGCCTCGACGCCGCGCAGGTCTCCGCCGAACCACTCGAACGGCGTGTCCGGCCCCCGCCCGGTGGGCAGCCCGTCCCACTCGCGCGGAACCGCCCACTCCGGCGGGGCGATGTCGAGCCCGGACGACGCGAAGCGGTCGGGAAACACCTGGTAGACGACGGACTCGAGATGCCAGTCGGGGCCGCCGTCGCCGGGGTCGGCGATGAAGTCGTCGGCGTCGGTGACGTCGAACGCCTGCATGCCCGCCCCGTTCAGCCATGCGTATCCGTAGTCGCCGCCCGCGAGGAGCCAGCGGTACGGCGTCATCGGGTTGTCGACGCGAAACGTCGCCCGCCACCACGTCGCCGACGCGGTCTCCCGGTCCTTCTCCGCAACGGCGTAGCGCGGCTCGCCGTCGTGGACGAAGCGGACGACGACGTCGTCCGCAGGCGCGCCCCGGGGCACGCGTAGGAGGACGGTGGCGTCGTCGCCGAGCTCAGTGGGCGCCTCGAGGACGTACGCCTCAGAGCCATCGTGGTGCGGCTTGTCGAGAAGAACGGTCATCGGCTAGCCCTTGACCGCGCCGCGGGTGAGACCCTCGGTGATGAACCGCTGCAGGAAGAAGAAGATGACCACGACCGGGATGGCCGCCAGCACGACGCCGGCACAGAACGGCCCCCACTGCTGTGCGTACTTGTCGTTGATGAAGCCGAACAGTCCGACCGGGAGCGTGAACTTGTCGGTCGACTGCAGAAGGCGACTGGCGATGATGAACTCGTTGATCGTGGCGATGTAGGAGAGGAGCCCGACGACCGCGAGCACCGGCGCAGCGAGAGGGAGGATGATCCCCCAGAACACCTGGGCCGGCGTCGCGCCGTCCACTCGCGCCGATTCGTCGAGGGAGTCCGGGATCGAGTCGAGGAAGCCCTTCATGAGCCAGGTGTTGACGCCGAGCGCGCCACCGAGGTAGACGAGGATGACGCTCGTGCGGGTGTCGAGGCCGAACGCCGGGAAGACGTCGCCGATCTCGAGGACGATGTAGTAGATCGCGACGACCGCGAGGAACGTCGGGAACATCTGGACGAGGAGGAGGGACATCATCCCCATCCGGCGTCCCCGGAATCGGAATCGCGCGAAGGCATAGGCGGCGAGGGCGGCGAAGAACACGGAGAAGAGGGCCGTTGCCCCAGAGATGATGAGCGTGCTCACGTACCAGCTCGTGTACGGGACGTCGAGCGCCTCCTGCGCGGTCCCCACCTCCCCCGGGTTCCCGCTCAGGATCCGTCGGAAGTTCTCGAGGGTGACGTCGTCCGGGACGATCTGCGCGCTCGTAAGAGACGGGATCGGATTGAACGCGGCGGACACCACGTAGACGATCGGGAAGATCGCGAACCCTATTGCGAGGATGCTGATGAGGTACCGCCACCAGTTGTAGGAGAGGATCGGACGTCGCCCCGGCGCTGCTTCCACGACCCGGGTGCCGGCCACTACCTCTCCCTGATCGAGCGTCGTCATCGAATTTCCTCCAGCATTCGGGTTCGCCAGAACGAGATCGCGGAGATCCCGGCGACGATGAAGAAGATGAAGATCGAGACCGCTGCGGCGAGCCCGTACTGCGCGCCGCCCCCAGCCTGGAACGCGATCTTGTACGTGTAGCTGATGAGGATGTCCGTCGAGCCGGCGACGGTCTGGTCGAGCTCATACGGACCGCCGCCCGTGAGGAAGTAGATGTTGTTGAAGAGATTGAAGTTGAACGCAAACGAGGCGATGAGCAACGGTGCGGTGGCGACGAGCAGCAGCGGGAAGGTCACCTTCCCGAACACCTGTAGGTTGCCCGCGCCGTCGACGCGCGCCGCCTCCCTTAGCTCCTCCGGCACCGCCTGCAAGGCCGCGGTGCATACGAGGAACCAGTACGGAAAGCCGATCCAGACGTTCACGAGGATGCAGGAGACCTTCGCCCACGTCGGATCGAAGAGCCACGGGATATCCGTACGCAGCGTCTGGTTCACGATCCCGAACTCGTCGTTGAGCAGCCCCTGCCAGACGAGGACCGCGAGAAACGCCGGTATGGCGAACGGGAGCACGAGCAGCGACCGTTGGATGCGCCGAAGCTTGAGGTCTGGCTTGTTCAGCGTGATCGCGAGAAAGAGCCCGATCGCGAACTGGATGAGAACGGAGAGGAACGCGTACGCAAACGTCCAGATGAAGACGCGAACGAACGGATCGCGAACGAGCGGATCCGTGAGGATCGTGTTGAAGTTCTGGAATCCCACGTGCGTCTTCCAGCCCGGCTCGAGCAGCTCTCCGGACGGCGACTCGTACGCGCCCTCGCCGTTGTCCGAGTACACGACCCCGGTCTCGATGTTGGTGAACGTGTCGGTGGTCTGGTCGTAGCGCAGGGTCGGCTGCACCTCGTTCGCGATGCTGAGCCCTTCCGGCTTGATGTACGAGTCCTCATCCGTCGGGATCACGAGCGCAGCCAGTTCCTGGTCGATCGTGAAGAGATCGTTCCCCCGGATGACCTCGTAACCATCCGCAGCGACGACCGCGCCGTTCTCGACCGTTGCACTCGTCGCCGGTACGGGCTCGAGGCCGTCCTTCGAGCCCACGTAGACGTCTCCAGTCACGTCGTCGACGAGCAGGAGCACGAGCTCGCCGTCGCTCGTCGCCGGAGTCGACGTGTACGTCGCGGCGTCGACGGCCGATACCAGCGACCGCTCCTGGATCGCCCGGATCGCCTCCTCCTGGGTCAGGTTGTGCAGCGTCGACCAGTTGGTGAACGCGATGTTGACGTTCGAGATGATCGGGATCGCCACGAAGGCGACGAGGAACACCGTGCCTGGGATCAGGTACTTGAGCGGCACGAGGCGCCGATCGGGGATGACGTAGATCGCGACGATCACCAGCGTCGCGCCGGCCAGCGCGAGCGCTGCGATCCACTTCCCGTCCTCGAAGAGGATCGCTACCGCCCATATCGCCAGCGCGCTGAGCGCACCGAGGAGAAACAGCTTGATGACCAGCCCGACCGTGCCGGAGAAGAAGCCGATCGCTCGCGCGACGAGCGAGGGCCTCGGGACGACGTTCTCGGCTGCGAAGGGGGCGCTGGTCACCGGAACCTGGCCTTTATCCGAGGGGGCGCGGTGACACCGCGCCCCCTCGGGGATCGATGTGTGGTGGGGCTACCCGATCTTCTGGGCGATGTTCTTCTGGGCGGCGATGAACGACTTCCGTGCGGGGGTCGAGTTCGCACCCTTCGTCGAGCGCACCCACGCTGCGCCGAGGTCCTGCCAGACGCTGGCCATCTGCGGAATGTTGGGCATCGGGACGCCGCCGGCGGAGGCCGCACCGAACGCCTTCAGATCCTTGTCCTTGACCCGAGCGAGCGCCCTGAGGTTCGCGGGCGATCGATCGTTGGCCGTCGCCAGGGAGAGCTGCGCGGCGGGCTGCATCATGTAGTTCGCGACGAGGTCCTTCGCGAGGCTCTCGACGCCGTGGGCCGACGAGTACTTCGTCACCATCAAGCCGCTCACACCGAGAAACGGAGCCGACTTGATTCCAGGCACGATCGTCGGGAAGGCTGAGACCGCGTAGGGAACACCCGACTTCCGGATGTCGGCGAGGTACCAGGGCCCCGTCACGTAGTAGGCGACCTTGCCCTTCAGAAACAGGTCCTTGGCAATGCTTTCGTCAACCTGCGAGCGGATGAGACCTTCCTTGTTCCACTTGTCGATCAGCGCCGCGTTCTTCAGGAACTTCGGGTTCGCGAGGCCGATGTCCGACGGGTCGAGGTTGCCGGCCTTGTTCGTGCCGAACACGTAGCCGCCGAGACCGGAGAAGAAGGGATACATGTGGTAAGCGTCGCCCTGCCCCTGCTGTACCACGAGGCCGACCTGGGCCTTGGTCTTCTTCTTCGCCGCGAGGGCCCGCTTCTCGAGGTCGGCGAACGACGTCGGGACCTTCGCGAGCTTCGTGTTCGTGATCAGCGCGATGTTCTCCAGCGCCGTGGGCGCGCCGTACAGCTTCTTGATGGCGGTGCCGTAGGAGAAGGCGTTGAGCGCATACGCCGGGAACTGCTTCTTGGTCGCCGCGGACGGCGAGATCGGGATGATCGAGCCGTTGCCGGAGAGCTCTCCGACCCAGTCGTGCGCACCGATGATCACGTCAGGTGCGTTCTCGACTGCGACGGTGGAGACCTCCTGGCGGATCGGTCCGGACTGCTTCTGCACCACCTGAACGGTCACGCCTTTGGTGCGGCCCCAGGCGTTGGCGACCTGCGTCACGGCCGGAACGCGATCCGCGTCCGCCCAGATGACGAGCTTCGCCGACTGGCTGTTTGCCGACGTGCCCGCCGAAACGGCAACGACGGCGACGAGTGCGCTGACGGTCAGGCCGGCAGCGACCCGCAACCTGCGAGTACTGAACATGAATGCCCTCCTTGAGGAACGGGATGGTGCGCGCCGAATGACGTGTTGTTTCATTCTCATGAAACGCGCCCGGGAGAATAACCGCATTGCGACAATCGGTCAAGTGGCAAACCCTGTACAAAGCTGGCTAAGATCACCGCCGTGGACATGACGAGCGTTTCTTCCCTCCGAAACGAACTGCTGCCCCCCGCGGGCCTGCCTGGGACCGAGACCGATGGCCAGTCTTAGAGACGTCGCAGACCGCGCCGGGGTTAGCCTGGCGACGGCCTCGCGTGTCGCGAGCGGCTCGTCCGCGGTGCGACCCGAGACGAAGGAGCGTGTCGAGGGCGCGATGCGCGACCTCCTCTACGTCCCACCCGGGCGCGTCGAGGCGTCGGCCGCGATCGGGCTCTTCGTCCCGGACTTCTCGAACCCGATCTTCGCGGCGCTCGCCGAGGCGATGGAGATGCACGCGTCGCGGAGCGGTCTCGCAACGATTCTTTGCAACACGCACGGCTCGGCCGGCCGCGAGCGCGACTACGTGCGGATGCTCCTCGAGCGCGGCGTCGAGGGGATGCTCTTCATCTCGGCCGAGATCACGGACGTCCGCGGAAGGCACTCCCACTACGCGAAGCTCCTCGAACGCGGCGCCCGGCTCGTGTTCGTGAACGGCGGCTCGGAGGAGCTCGACGTGACGTCGGTCGGCGTGGACGAACGCGCTGCCGGACGGATCGCAACCGAACATCTCATCGAGCTCGGCCACGAGCGCATCGGCTTCGTGGCCGGTGATGAGTTCGCGCTCCCGACGCGCGAGAAAGCGTCCGGCCACCGTGATGCGCTCCGGGCGGCGCAGCTCACGGACGGGCTCGTCGCGCACTCGTCCTTCACAGTCGGCGGCGGACGCGAGGCGCTGCGCGAGCTCCTAGCGAAGCCAGAACGGCCGACCGGCGTCATCTGCTCGAGCGACCTCATGGCGATCGGCGCGCTGCAGGAGAGCGGGCTACTGGGGCTGAAGGTCCCCGACGAGCTCTCGATCGTCGGCTTCGACGGCATCGAGGCGGCGACGTGGACGAATCCCCCGCTCACGACGGTCGAGCAGCCGATCGACGAGATCGCGCGCACGGCCGTCGAGGCGCTGTGGGGTCAGGTTGCGAGGCCGTTCGAACGGCAGCCGAGCTACGTGTTCCGGCCGCGTCTGCGTCCCGGTGGGACGACGGCGCCGCCGTCGAGCGCGCCCGCGACGTCGTAGAAGTCCTCGAACCTCTCGTACGCCACGCCTAGCCCGTCGAGGTAGGTGGCGAGCCCGTCGCGGGCGAAGACCCTGTCCGCTGCCTGCGCGACGCAGCGATCCGAGAAGCCGTCGCCGACGTAGGCGAAGCCGTCGAGACCCGCGACGTCAGAGCGCTTGCACGGCTCGCCGCAGACATCACAGCTCGCCTGCGAGCGGAAGATCGCCACCCAGCCGTCGGGCCGTGGATCGAGCCGGTTCGCCACGAGCCGCGCGTCGATCCCGTCGCGCTCGAGGAGCGGCTCGATGAGCTCGTGGAAGCCCATCGAGACGACGAGCGGATCGCGATCGGCGACGAGCTCCGCGAACCCGGCGCGCAGCGGCACCGTCGCCAGCAAGAACGAAACGACGTCGTCGAGCGGCGCGGCGATCGTGGCCATCTCGACCGCGATGACCTCCCTCAGCGTCATGCGACGACCGATCTCGCTCTCCATCCCGATGAAGACGCCCATGTCTCCGAACTCCTCGATCGCCACGTGCAACGTGTCAGCCTGGGTGACGGTTCCGTCCCAGTCGAGCACGAGCTGCACGTCAGCCCGCCACGTTCTGCTCGAGGACACCGATTCCCTCGATCTCGATCTCGACGTGTCCGTCCTCGACCGGGCGCGGTTCGGACGCCGGGGCAGCCAGAACGTCGCCCGGATAGAGCATGGTGTTCCGGGCGGCAAGGGCGACGGCGGCGTCCCAGTCGAAGCTCGTGGAAAGGGACACCTCGTCCGGCGTGACGACGACGGGGCCGAGGCCGAGCGCGAAATCGCGATCCTTGGGCGGGTCGAGGGAGCGTGCGCGCCAATCTGCGAGCGCCGTGTACCCACCCACCTCACCGTTCGCACCGATCACGGCAGCAAGCCGCGGGAGCGCGACGAGCTCCGGCGTCGGGGCCACGACGACAGCCCCCGGCCCGACGACGGCCGCGGGGTTCGCGAAGCAGAATCTCGTCTGGCTCTCGAACAGGCGCACGGAGGGCGGGTGTTTCACCGGCGCCAGCAGCACGACCTCCGCCAGCGGATACGCAGCGTGCTCTCTTGCAGTTCCGCCTCCGGTGAAGAAGGACTGCAGCGTCTGCGCGGCGAGCTGGATCACGCGATCGTCGTCGACGCGGCCGACCCAGCCGCGCTCCAGCGGGTGCTCGATCGGGTGGAACATGCAGAGCCGCATCTACGGCTCGGTGTGTACCACGACGTCTGCGACCGCCGGAACGGCACCGCGCACGCGCTCCTCGATCGCGCTCGCCCGGGCGTGGGCGTCGGCGAGCGACAGGCCCCCGAGGCTCAGCGTCAGGAAGACCACGATCCCGTCGTCCGTGCGCACGAACCGCAGCTCGCGCGGTTCGGCTCCTGTCTCCTCGCGAACGGCGGACTCGATCGCGGCCGTGTCGAGGTCGATCTTCCGGCCGGCCGCCGTCTCGCGAAGCGGCTCGAGATGTGTCTGCACACTGACAACCTCCGGCACCTCGATGCGGATCGCCGCCTCCACCTGCTCCGCGATGTCGTGGGCCTGATCGAGCGGGAGCTCGCCCGGCAGCTTGAGATGGAGCGCAACCTCGATGCTCCCGTCGACATCGAGGACCTTGAGGTTGTGGAGCTCACGGACGCGCGAGACCGTGAGTGCGGCCGCGAGGACGCGTTCGCGCAGCGCGCCGGCGCTGTCACCGGGCTCGACGTGCACGACGACGTCGATGCCCGGCAGCGCCTCGTGCAGAGCTTCCTCCACGCGATCTGCGGCAGCATGGCCCTGGCCGATGCCCGACCCGGGCGCGACGCCGATCACGACGTCGGCGAAGTGCTCGCCGCCCGCGCGGCGCAGCCGCAGCCGGCGAAGCTCGACGGAGGGCTCGAGCCCGGCGATCGCCTGCCGCGCGGTGCGCTCCTCCGCGTCCGGCGATCGATCCATGAGGACGTCGACATTGCGGCTCGCGAGTCGCGCTGCCGCCACGACGACGAGCCCCGAGACAAAGAGGGCCGCGATCGAGTCGCCGGCCGCGAAGCCCGCCGCCGCCGCGATCAGCCCGGCGAGCACGGCGATCGTCCCGGCGAAGTCGCTTCCGAAGTGGAGCGCGTTCGCCAGCAGGGCGTCGCTCTCGTAGAGGCGCGCGCCCCGATAGGACACGGCTGTACGGGACGCATCGATGACGAGCACGAGCGCGATCGCCGCGAACGTCCACCACGTCGGCTCGACCTCGACCTCGATCACGCCGGCGAGCCGGAGTATTGCGAGCACCGCGATCAGGACGCTGATCGCGACGAGGAACCCGGACTCGGCGAGAGCTGCCAGGTTTTGCGCCTTCCCGTGGCCGTATGGATGCCCGCGGTCCGCAGGACGAACCGCGACCGACACCGCGAAGAACGTCAGCAGCGCTGCAGCGAGGTCGGTGCCCGAGTGCGCCGCCTCGGCGAGCAGCCCGAGGCTCGAGCTCGCGAGACCGGCGACGAGCTTGATCGCGACGAGGAGACAGGCGGCCCCGACCGAGACGAGCGCGGTGCGCCGCTGTGGCGACATGCGCGGAAGGCTACGGCTTGACGGTCAGCCGACGACTCGCACGCGCGAGCTGAACCTCGTCCACCGAGCATCCGTCGTCAGGAGCTCGTCGGCATCGACGGTCTCTGCATAGGCGATCACGAGCGCATCGGGAAGTCGGAGCGAGGGATGCTTCGCACGTAGTCGCGCCGCTTCCTCAGCCGCCGACTCGCCGATCGGATCGATAGCGAGCCCGAGCATCGCCAGATTGCCCTTGACCTCGTCGAGACGACCCGCGCGAGCGGGGGCGACCAAGACCTCGGAATACGCCGAGATCGGCAGCCGCAGATCTCCTTCGTCGTGTGCGGCGATCGCCTCGGCCGCGGCCGCATGATGGGCGTCCGCGCCGTCCAAAGCGCCGATGACGACGCCCGCGTCGAAGACGATCAGAGGCCGCGCTCGCGGAGCTTCTCGTCCCACTCGTCTCGGAGCTCGTCGAGGTAGCCGGGCGGATACAGGCCCGTGAAACTCCCGGCGTGCTTCTGTAGCCACTCCCGGCGCCGCTCGGCGAGGGACTGCTCCCGCTCGAGGACGATCCGTCCACTTTCGTCCGCGTCGACCCGCAGCTCGTCGCCCGGAGCGATCCCGACGCGCTCGAGCACGGCGATCGGGATCGTGACCTGGTTCTTACGGGAGAGCCTGGTGTATCCGCGGCGTCTCTTCATTGAAGTAAAGGTAGCAGTACCGTGACCTTGACTAAATCGGCCATGCCCGGAGCAGCCGACGACGGCTTCTCAGAGATTCCCGCGGAGCGCCTGCTCGCGCTCGATCGCCTCGAAGAGCGACTTGAAGTTGCCGATACCGAAGCCGCGCGAGCCGTGGCGCTCGATGACCTCGAAGAAGAGCGTCGGGCGGTCCTGGACGATCTTCGTGAAGAGCTGCAGGAGGTAGCCCTCCTCGTCGCGGTCGGCGAGGATCCCCATCGAGCGCAGGTCGTCCCAGCTCTGCTCGATCTCGCCCACGCGCTCCTGGACGATGTCGTAGTACGTGTCCGGCGTGGCGATGAAGAGGACGCCGTGCTCGCGCAGCGCGGCGACCGTGCGAACGATGTCCTCCGACTGCATCGCGACGTGCTGTACCCCCGGGCCGCCGTGGAACTCGAGGTACTCCTCGATCTGGCTGCGCTTCTTCCCCTCGGCCGGCTCGTTGATCGGGAACTTGATCTTCCCCTCGCCGTCCGTCATCACCTTCGACATGAGCGCGGAGTACTCGGTCGAGATGTCCTCGTCCGAGAAGTGCGTGAGCTGGGTGAAGCCGAGCACGCGCGCGTAGAAGTCGACCCACTCGTCCATACGGCCGAGCTCGACGTTGCCGACGACGTGGTCGATCGAGATCAGGCCGACGCCTCGCGCGGGCGCGCCGTTCGGCGACACCGAGACGATACCCCGGCAGATACGGGCCTGAGTACTCGGAGCGGTTGACGAAGCTGTGGATGTTGTCGCCGTAGGTCGCGATCGCGGCGAGCTCGACGCGGCCGTGATCGTCCTCGACCCAGTGCGGCTCGACGACGCCCGCGCGCGCCGCGCTGAACGGCCTGGCGATACGCGTTCGTCGCGTCGGGAACTGCGAGCGCGACGTCGCGGACGCTGTCGCCCTTCGCCTGAGCCCAGCGGCAGATCTCGCTGTCGCCGCGCAGGCCGCTCGTGAGGACGAAGCGGATCTCCCCCTGCTCGAGCACGTAGGAGGCTCGGTCGCGGACGCCCGTCTCGGGCCCCGCGTAGGCCGTGCGCGTGAAGCCGTAGGCGCTTTCGTAGAAGTACGCCGACTGCTTCGCGTTCCCCACCCAGATCTCGAGGTGGTCCCAACCGTCGATCGGCATGAAGTCTTGTTGGCTCATGGCTCGATTCTTAGGCGGCTTGGGCCGGGGTCGTCCTCCGCCGGGCGACGACGATTCCCGACGGCGATGAGAACGCCGCCGGCGATCTGCGCGAGACCGAGCGGCTCCGACAGAAGCACGACGGCGAGCACCGCGGCGACGAACGGCTGCAGGTTCGCGGCCAGAGTCGCCCGGGCCGGGCCGATCCGGTGAACGACGCGGAACCAGAGGATGTTCGTCAGGACGAGCGGCCCGACCGTTGCGAGCACGAGCAGCGTCCAGATCTCCCACCCGACCTCCCAGTCCTGTCGACGTGGTCACCGGGAGTCCGACCAGCGCGATCAAGACCCATGCCCCGCTGATGACGATCGCGCTCACGTGCGACGGCGAGTAGATCTGCATGAGTGGCGTGACGGCGACCGAGTACGCCGCCCACGTTGCGGCGGTCACGAGCCCGAGGAGGATCCCGCCCAGTAGCCGCCTGACACGTCGCCGCCGGCGCCCACGGCGACGAGCGCGACCCCGACGGACGAGATCGCCGCTGCGGCCCAGAAGCGCCTTCCGAGGCGCTCATGGCCGAGCGCGACTCCGAACAGCGCCGCGAAGATCGGGATCGTGCCGATCAGCAGGCCGATGGTCGATGCGCTCGTGGCGTCGAGCGCGAGCACGAAGCAAACCTGGTTGAGCCAGAGCAGCACGGCCGTGAGGAGAAGCACGGGGACGTGTCGACGCTCGATGCGAAGGGTCCGCTGCGCGACCAGCGTCAATGCGACGAAGATCGCCCCGGCGAGCGCGTAGCGGGCCGTGGCATAGGACAGTGGCTCGAGCCCGTTGTCGAGGATGTACTTCGTCACGCTGAGGTTCAGCGACCAAAGCAGGATCGTCGTCAGGAGCATCAGCTCCACCGAGGTCTGGGCGCCGCACGTTCCGACGCTATCGCGTGTGGGTCGAATTCGAGCTCGCGCAGCCGCGCGTCGACGGCTTCGGCCCAGCCCGCGGTTCGCGGCGGGGCTCGCCGGGCTCGGATGCGGAATGCTGCCGATGCAAGTTCCCGCGCCGAGAGCCTCGCGGGCCCGACGCTCCGCGAAGCGGCCGATACCGACGACGAGCGTGGGTCGCAGCACGTCGACGATCCTCGCGAGCGCGTCGTCGCACGCGCGAAACAGCGACGCACGCTCTTCGGACGGGAGCTTGTCAGGCGTGCAGTTCCGCCCGGACCCGTCCATGAGGACGAGCGGGCACCAGTTCGCGACGAAGACCCGGTCGAAGAATCGCTCCGCCGTCCCGAAGCGATCGCGCGCCCAGCCCCAGAAGCGCGTGCCGCTCACCTCGCTCCGTCCGCACGCGAAGCCGGCGATCGGTCGCGGGGATGCTCGTACGGAGGCTTGTCGACCCGCCCGCTGATCCCGACGAAGTCGCGCACCATCGTCACGTCGCCGAACGGAACGCCCGTCTGCGCCATCCCGAACGGCCCGGGGTTCATGCCGAGCATGAGAACCTCCCGCGGCGCCTTTGCTCCCCACCGCTCGAGGTACGCCTCGTGCGGCGCGCGGGCGTAGACGAGCGGGTTGTAGACGAACGGCACCGACGGGAAGGGCAGGGTGTCGACCTGATCGGACAGCTCGCGGCTGATGGTCACGAGTGGTTCATCGTCAGCGTCTTCGTCACATTCGGTGCCGAGTTAGAACCGTGCCTGGCACTGATTCGTCAGAAGATGCAATTGCACCATTCGCTCCACGGTTAGGCTCCCTCGTGGTCGAGCCGACACGAGACGACATCGACGCCCTCGTCGGGCCTGCGACGCCGCACTTCGCGTACCAGCTCCGCGCGCGCGTGCGAGAGCTGATCCAGGATCTTCCCGACGATCACCCGACCCGCCGGTACGGCGAGGAGAAGATGGAGCTTCTCGACCGCCTCGGGCACGCGTCCTCCCTCGCCGAGAGCGGCGACCGCGAGCCAGCGAGCCGCATCGGCTGGGAGACGATCCCGTCGTCGGCACCGGCGTACGACCCGCTGCCCAAAGCGGAATGAGCTTCGAGGGCGCTTCCGTCCTCGTGACCGGAGGGTCGCGCGGCATCGGGAAGGCAATCGCGCTCCGCTTCGCCTCGCTCGGCGCGACGCGCGTGGCGATCGGCTACATGCGCGGCGACACGCCGGCCGAGGAGACTGCCGCCGAGCTCCGCGCGCTCGGCGCGGAGCCCATCCTCGTGCGCGGGAACGTCGCCTCGACGCGCATCGCCGAGGAGGTCGCCGCACTCGGCCCGCTCGACGTCCTCGTCCACGCCGCCGCAACAGGTGTGATCCGCCCGGCCCTCGAGACCGAGGACAAGCACTGGGACTGGACGCTCGCCGCGAACGCCCGGGCGCTCCTCTCGTTGACCCGCGCAGCCGCACCGACGATGCCCGCAGGTGCGTCGATTCTCGGCATCTCGAGCCTCGGCTCGGAGCGCGTTCTCGACGGCTACACGCTCGTCGGCGCCTCGAAAGCCGCGCTCGAGGCGCTCGTCCGCTACCTCGCCGTCGAGCTTGCCCCACGCGGGATCCGGGTGAACGCGGTCTCGGCCGGCGTCGTGGAGACGGGCGCGCTGGAACACTTTCCGAACAGCGAGGCGATGCTCGACATGGGCATCCGAAACCCGGCCGGCCGCCTCGTCTCACCGGAAGACGTCGCCCGGCTCGTCACCTTCCTCTGCTCCCCGACGCGGAGATGATCCGCGGTCAGACGCTGGTCGTCGACGGAGGCTGGAGCCTCCTGACGCAACCTCACGACTGGCGCATGAAGCCCTGACGGGCTGCCGAGACGAGCGCCACCGCCTCGGGGAAGAGCACGCGCATCGCGTCACGCAGCGCGATCGCCTGCGCGTCGGACGGCCCGTCGACCTGCAGCTGGCCGAGCGCCGCCGCCGTCAGCTCGACCGCGGTCGACAACGTCAGCGTCGCGAACTGCTCGCGCTGCGCCTCCTGCACGGAGTCGGCCTGCTTCTCGGCGAACTCGCGAAGAGCGCCGAGGAGATCCTCGGGGTCACCGCCGCCGAACGGGAAGAAGCCGCCGCTGCCCTCCATCGTGGTGCATTGTAGGGGCGAGATATATCTCGCCCCTACGACAACAGAGGAGGTGTATCTCGCGCGCCCCTACGACAACGGGATGAGGTAGCCGGCCTCGACCTCGCGCTGCAGCTCGGACACGGCACCCTGCGCGGACTTCAGCGCTGCCGAGAAGGGAGACGCCCCGCCGGGGTCGAGCTCGAGCTCGAGCCGGCGCGTCGCGGCGCCGATCTCGTCGAGCCGCGCCGGCGAGGCGAGCTGCGGTGGCTCGCCGAGAACCTTCCGCAGGGCGGCGGCCGCGGCCTCCGCGTCCTCGATGCCCTCGGGAGCCTCGCGTTCGCGGAGGTCGGCCAGGCTCGCGATCAGTCCGTCGAGATCGCCTCCTCCGGCCGTGTCCACCGCGACCTCGCACAATGCTGCGATCGACACCGCGGCCCGAACGTCGACGCGACTCGTCACGACCGTGCCGTCGTCGCGGACGCCGATCCAGCCGCGCGTTCCGTCGGTGCCGTCGACGGAGCAGAGATAGACGCGGCGTCCCGTCTCCGTCTCGGTCGCGAGGATGCCGGAGACGACATCGCCATCGCCCGTGTGCGCTTGCGCCAGCGCCGCCGCGCGCTCCAGGTCGTCCGCGAGCGCCATGTCGCCACAATAGGCGTCATGCCGTCTGTCGACGCCAGGGAGCTGTTCGCGCCACTCGGCCCGTCGTACGACCGCGTCGGCGCGACGCTCTCGTTCGGTCAGGACCCGCGCTGGCGGCGCTTTCTGGTCTCTCGGCTCCCGCGCGACGGCGGCCACGTCCTCGACGTCGCGACGGGGACGGGACTCGTCGCCGCGGAGCTCATTCGCCGCGGGTTCGACGTCACGGGCGTCGACCAGAGCACGGAGATGCTCGCACGGGCGCGTCAGCGGTTCGGCACGCGCGTGGATCTCGTCGAATCGTCGGCCGAGACCCTCCCGTTCGACGATGCGACCTTCGACCACCTCACGGTCACGTATCTCCTGCGCTACGTGGACGATCCGGGAGCGACCCTCGCCGAGCTCGCGCGCGTCGTCCGCCCGGGCGGCGTCGTGGCGTCGCTCGAGTTCGGCGTTCCGTCGGGCCTGGCGCGCCCGGCGTGGGAGCTATACGTGCGCGCCGGGCTTCCCCTCGCAGGCCGCGTCCTGCGAAGCGGCTGGCGCGAGGTCGGCGACTTCCTCGGAGGGTCGATCCGCTCCTACTGGGACGCGTACCCCCTCGAGCGCCAGCTCGAGCTCTGGTCCACCGCGGGCATCGCGGACGTCGCGGTGCGCCGGATGAGCCTCGGCGGGGGAGTGGTCACCTGGGGGCGCAGGTGAGCGCGCCCTCGGCCCGGCCGTCCTGGTACGCGCTGGAGACGGGCGGTTGGCGCGACTACGTGACGCTCCTGCACCTGCCGTACACCGCATGGCACGTCTCCTACGTCGTGATCGGCGGCTGCCTCGCTCCCGTCGTCGCGTGGGGACGGCTCGGTGCAGCCGTCGCCGCCTTCGCCCTCGCCGTGGGCATCGGAGCGCATGCGCTCGACGAGCTGCGCGGTCGTCCGTTGCGGACGAGCATCCCCGACGGCGTGCTCGTCGGGCTCGCAGCCGTGTCGATCGCGGCTGCTTGCGGCATCGGCCTCGTCGGTGCGATCGCGTTCGAGCCCTGGCTGATCCTGCTCGTCCCCGTCGGGCTGTTCCTCGTCGTGGCGTACAACCTCGAGCTCCTCGGTGGCCGCTTCCACTCGGACCTGTGGTTCGGTCTCGCCTGGGGCGGTTTCCCGGTGGTGTGCGGCTACGCCGCGGTGGCAGGTGATCTGAGCATCGCAGCGTTGCTCGCAGCCGCATTCGCCGTGCTCCTCTCCCTCGCACAGCGTGCGCTCTCGAACCGCGTGCGCTTCGTCCGGCGGCGTGTCGTCGCCGTCGACGGCGAGGTGGAGCTGCGAGACGGCTCGAGCGAGCGACTGGATGCGGATCGCCTGATCGTCGCCGAGGAGCGCGCTCTGCGCCTGCTCGCCGCGGCGTCGGTCGTGCTCGCCGCCGCCCTGGTCGCCCTGCGAATCTAGCCTCTAGAGTCATGGCGTGACGACCCTCGCCTGGTCACTGGTCGCGGCGCTCGCGGCCGTGTTGCTGCTCTGCGGCCTGCTCGCACTCTCGCTGCGGCGCTCACGGGCTCGCGCGACGCGGACGGAGCAACTCGTGAGCGAGGCGCGCCGGGCAGTTCGCGCGACCGCAGAGGAGGAGTCGGCGGTTCAGACGGAGCAGCTCCGCGTCGCAATCGCCCGCGCACAGGCCGATGCGGTGTCGTCCTACGTGGCCGAAGAGCGCCGCCTGTCCGACCAGCGACGCGGAGAGCTCGGGGTACGCGAGCGCGAGCTGTCCGAGCGCATGGCAGAGCTCGTAGCGACCGTCGAGCAGCGCGTCGAGGAGCGGCTGCGCGCATGGGAGGCCGATCTCGAACGAGCCCAGAACGCGCTCCAGGGCGCCGTGTCCACTCTCGAGCAGCGCATGCGCCAGCGCATCGCCGACGTCGAGTCGAAAGTCGCCACGGAGTCGGACGAGCTCGACGCGGCGATCGACGAGCAGCGCACCGCCGCCGCGCGGCTCCGCGAGGAGCTCGAATCGAGCGCACGTGACGCTCTCACACACGCGCTGGAGGAGCTGCACGCGCAGTCGGACGACCGCAGACGGACGATCGACGAGCTGAACGAGCGTCTCCGACAGCACGAGCACGCCGTCACCGAACAGGTCGACCGCGCCGAGAGCGAGACCCGCACGCGAATCGAGGTCACGTTCGCCGAGATCGAGCGCCGGCAGGTGGAGCAGCTCGAGCGAGCGATCGGCCGCGAGATCGACGCGCGCAGCGAAGCCGGAGCGGTCGAGTTCGAGAACCGGATGCGCGCCATCCGCGAGGAGGCGGCACATCGCCTCCGCGAGGAGCTCGACCGCACCGCGGAGGGCTTCCTCCGCCGCGCCGACGGTCTCGTCGCGGCGGAGCTCCAGCAGGCGATGAACGTCGCATCGCAGCGCCTCGACGACCGAATCGTCGAGCTCGCGCGGCAGCACGCGGCGCGTGCCTCGATCGACGCGTAGCAGCAGGGGCCCTAGGAAGGGAACTTCGCCGCCGCCGCGAATCCGGCGCGCATGGCAGAGACGACCGAGGCCCCTCTCTGGAACGAGAACGAGCCCGCGAAGGTCGAGAGCTGGCGGCTGCACATCCTCCTCGAAGCCGGGTACCCGGTCCATCTCGCGGAGCGCATCGCCGTGAGTGAGGTCGATCTGCACGACGCGGTCGAGCTGCTCACGCGCGGTTGCGACCCGGTCACCGCCACCGAGATCCTGCTCTAGAGGCCGATGTGGGCTAGCCGCAAGCGGGCTAACCCACACCAGGCCTCTGCAACTGCAGCTGCGGCGACGAGCCGCAAGGATGTCGACGTGGACGAAGGCGTCGTTCTCCTTCTGGTCGGTGCGGTACTGGGTGCGAGCGTGCTGGTCGCGTTGGGCTCGGCGCGCACCGGCGTGCCGGTCCTGGTGGCCTTCCTCGCTCTCGGGATGCTCCTCGGCTCGGACGGGCCGGGCGGGATCGACTTCGACGACGCCGAGCTCGCCCGCGAGGTCGGCATCGTCGGCCTCGTCCTGATCCTGTTCGAAGGAGGGCTGCAGACGTCGTGGCGGCGACTACGCGCGGTGGCGGTGCCGGCAGCGCTCCTGAGCACGGTCGGAGTCGTCGTGACCGCGCTGCTCACCGGAGTTGCGGCGTACGTGCTCTTCGACCTGACCTGGCTCGAGGCGGTGCTGCTCGGCGCGGTGGTGGCGTCGACCGACGCGGCGGCCGTGTTCGCGACGCTCCGCTTCACGCAGATCAGACGCCGACTCGCACGCACGCTCGAGGCCGAGTCGGGCGGCAACGACCCGATGGCGATCGCGCTCACGATCGGCCTGATCGCATGGATCGAGAGCCCCGAGACCGACGGGTTCGACCAGCTCGTGCTGCTCGTCGTGCGACAGCTCGGTCTCGGTCTCGTCGTCGGGCTCGTTCTGGCCGGGGCCGCGACGTGGGTGTTCGCGCGGCTCCCGCGCGCCGTGGGTCCGTTCGCACCCGTCGCGTCGCTGGCCGCGGCGGGGATCTCGTTCGGCGCCGCGGACGTGATCGGCGGGAGCGGGTTCCTCTCGGTCTACCTCGTCGGCCTCGCCATCGGAAGCACGCCGTCGCGCTACCGCAGGCAGCTCGCCGGGTTCCATGAGGGTCTCGCGTTCCTCGCCCAGGTCGCACTGTTCATCGTGCTCGGCCTGCTCGTCTTTCCGCGTCAGCTCACCGACGTCGCGGTCTCGGGACTCGCGTTGGCACTCCTGCTCGTGTTTCTGATCCGACCCGTCGCCGTGTGGGTGTCGACCGCGCTCAACGACTTCACGGCACGCGAGCGGCTCCTGCTGGGCTGGGCGGGGCTACGAGGAGCGGTGCCGATCGTCCTCGCCACGTTCGTGCTGTCGTCACAGGTCGACCCCGCGAGCACGATCTTCAACGCCGTCTTCTTCGTCGTCGTCGTCTCCGCGATCCTGCAAGGCACAACGCTCGAGAGTGTCGCGCGACGCCTTGACCTCCTCTCACCGGCTCGACCGACACACGAGCCGCCGATCGAGGTCGGCGAGTCGAGCCCGCTGGATCTCCTCGACTTCGTCGTCGCACCCGAGCACGCGATCGCGGGCGCAGCCGTGCGCGAGGTCGGGCTGCCGCGAGCCGCGATCATCGCCGTGGTCGTCCGAGGCGACGACTCGATCCCACCGAGAGGCAGCACGGTCATCGAGCCCGGCGACCGCCTGTTCGTCCTCGTCCCGCACTCGTTGCGACCGGCCGTGGAGGACGTCTTCTCGCGCTGGCGGCGCCGCGTCTAGCCCGAGTCGGAGCAGGGAGCGGCACCGGCGAGGACGCGGCGTGGCGCGCGCGGGATCGGATCATCGGCATCGACGATCGGCTCCACGGCGTTGACCGACCGAAGAGCACGAAGTGCCCGCAGAGGGAGCCCTGGGTCCGAGCCCTGGCCTCGGTATACCTTGACCTGGACACGGTTCGTGAGGAGCACTGGTGCGCTGTCGATGGTTCGAGCGCGGAGACGACGAGCATCGCGACGACCTTTGCCATTCCCGTGAAGATACGCCGCGGTCCCGGATCTCCCAGAGCACCGCGGTTACGCTGGCGCGATGCCGAAGGTCGAGCACCTCGTCTACGGCGATCGGAAGGTCTTCACCGTCTCGGCGTTCAACCGCGGCATCGGGATGCACCTCGGCCGGCTGCCCGCGCTGTGGGTCGAGGGAGAGGTCACCGAACTGCGGCGCAACGATGCATGGGCGAACGTCTTCCTGACGCTCAAGGATCCCAGGACGGGCGCGACGCTCAACGTCACGATCGCCCGACGTGCGTACGACCGGCTCGCACTCGAGCTGGCGGAAGGGGAGACCGTCCACGTCGCCGGCCGGGCCGAGATCTACGAGCAGAAGGCCGAGCTCGGTCTGAGGGCGACGGCGATCGAGCGACTCGGGCTCGGCGGACACCTTCTCGCGCTCGAGCAGCTCAAGCGCAGGCTCGCCGCCGAAGGGCTGTTCGCGGCGGACCGGAAGCGACGGCTGCCGCGCGTCCCCCGAGCCGTCGGGATCCTGACCGGAGCCGACGCGGCCGCGCGCGGAGATCTCGTGGCGACGATCGGCGCGCGCTTCCCGGCGACCAAGGTCGTCGTCCGCGAGGCACGCGTTCAAGGAAAGGGCGCCCCGAGTGCGATCGTCGCCGCGCTGGCGGAGCTCGCCGACCACCCGGACGTCGACGTCATCGTCGTGGCGCGCGGTGGCGGCAGCTTCGAGGATCTCCTCCCCTTCAGCGACGAGTCGGTCGTCCGTGCCGTCGCCGCCTCGCGCATCCCGATCGTGTCCGCGGTCGGGCACGAGCAGGACACGCCGCTCTGCGACCTGGCAGCCGACGCGCGGGCGGCAACACCCACCGCGGCCGGCGCGCTCGTCGTACCGCACGTCGGCGATCTCGAGCTGGCGCTTGCGGGCTCGCGACGGCGGCTCGGGCTCGCGGTGCACGGGCAGCTCGAGCGCGGGCGGGGAAGGCTGGCACGCCAGGGCGAGCGCCTGCACGCCGCGCCACGACTCCTGCTGGAGCGGCGCCGCGCCGCGCTCGATCGCTCAGGCGCACGACTCCAGGCCCTCTCGCCGCTCGCGACGCTGAATCGCGGCTACGCGATCGTCCGCGCCGGGGGCGTGGCGCTGCGCAGCGCAAGCGAGACGCACGCCGGCGAGCGCCTCCACATCCAGCTCGCCGAGGGATCGCTGGCGGCCCTCGTGGACGAGACTGCCCCATGAGCACCGCTCGCCTCCGGCTCGCGGTCGCGGGGGAAACCATGTCTCCCCCGCGTGCCCCCTTCTTCTCGAGATCGTGGGGAACCTCCCGGTTCCCCACACCCCTCCCCACTCATGGGGCAGCCGAGGTTGCCCCATGAGCGAGCCGAGGAGCTTCGAGGAGATCCAGCGCGAGCTCGACGAGATCATCACGCGACTCGAGCGCGGTGACGTGCCGGTCGACGACGTCGTCGCGCTCTTCCGTCGCGGCGAGCAGCTCTACGCGGAGTGCGTCGCGCGCCTCCAGGGAGCGGAGCTCCAGGTCGAGGAGCTCCTCCCGCCTACCACCGGGACGTGACAAGGAACCCCTCGTTCGTGTATGAATCGCCCCATGTCCAAGCCGACACCAGCGCTGCTTCGCAACGTACCCCTGTTCTCCGACCTGGACGAGCGCGATCTCGAGAGCCTCGCTCAGGAGTTCAACGAGCGTCGCTTCGCTGCCGGAAACAAGGTCGCGCTCGAGGGCGAGGGCGGGCTCATGTTCTTCGTCGTCGAGAGCGGTGAGCTGTCGGTCGAGGTCCACGGCGAGCCGGTGGCGACGATGGGTCCCGGCGCCGCATTCGGCGAGATCGCGCTCATCGATCGCAGGCCACGAACAGCGACCGTCACCGCAGCAACCGACGTGACCGCCTACGGGTTGCCCGTGTTCGTCTTCAGGCCGTTCGTCGAGTCGCGACCGGGCGTAGCGTGGAAGATGCTCGAGTCGATGGCCGACCGGCTCGCGCTCGCTGAGTCTCGGTAGGGGCGAGGCCCGCCCCTACGCGACGAGACGTCTGCCGAGCTTCTCCAGGTCGGCTTCGACGTTGTCACGGTTGCCTGAGAGGCTGACCGTCTCCGCACCCTCGACCGGCTCGACGACGCGCCCGCCGAAGACGACGCAGCGCACTCCTGCCGCCGCACAGCGAGCCGCGACGACACCGGGCGCCTTCCCCTCGGCCGTCGTGCGGTCGACCTGACCCTCGCCGGTCACCGCGAAGTCACATCCGCGAAGGCGCTCGTCGAACCCGATGAGGTCGAGAACCGTGGGGGCGCCCTGGAGGAGCGTCGCGCCCAGTGCCGCGAAGGCCGCGCCGAGCCCACCCGCGGCACCAGCGCCGGCCAGACCGGCGTACGGAGCGAGCTCCTCCATCGCGGCGAGCCGTCGCTCGAGCGCGGGCAGGGTCTCCGTGGTGGCGCCCTTCTGCGGCCCGAACAGGCGCGCGGCGTCGGCGAGCGTGGTGCGAACGTCGCAGAGCACCGTCGTCGGCACGGGAAGCTCCCGCAACGCCTCGCGGAGACCCGACCCGCCGTCGACGGTCGCGCTGCCACCAAGCCCGACGAGGAGCGCCGACGGCTCCTCGCGGAGCGCGGCGGCGATCAGCTCGCCGAGCCCGCGGCTCGACGCGACCAGTGGGTCGCGCTCGTCGCGGGCGAGCAGCGGCAACCCGATCGCCGCGGCAGCCTCGACCACTGCACGGCCGTCCGGGAGAAGGAGCCAACGCGCCGAGTGAGCTCTCCCGAGCGGATCCGAGACGACGGCCTCGCGCCAGCTCCCGCCGAGCGCAGCGAACAGCGCCTCGGCCGTTCCCTCGCCACCGTCGGCGACCGGCAGCTCGACCGCGTCGCCCCCGGCGGCCCGCACGCCGCCAGCCAGTGCGGCCGCCGCGTGCCGGGCCGAGAGGACGCCCTTGAGGCTAGCGGGACACAGCAGCGCTCTCACGGGCCGTCTCGGCGTCGTGCTCGGCGTCCGTCGGCGAGGTCGTCGACCATGTCGTGGACGCCCTCGAGCGCATCTTCCGCGGAGCGCTCGTCGTCCTCCATGCGCCGGAGCACCGCGAAGGAGATCCCCTCGCGTGCGATCGCGATCAGACCGAGCGTGACGCCGCATGCGATCTCGATCGCCTGCAGCGCGAGGCCGTACGCGAACCCGATCGCGTACGGGACGCCGTAGTTGCGCAGCGGAATCGCGACTGCGGCCTGCACGAGCCCGATGTTGCCGGGCCAGAGCGGCACGATCGTCGCGATGTTCATCAGCACGAGGACGAGCCCGGCGGCGGGAAGCGGTGCGTCGATGCCGAACGCCTGCATCGCGACGTACACCGCGAGGAGCTGCATGACCCAGCCCAGACACTGCAGGACGATGGCGCCGACGAGCGGAACGGGGGCCTTGAGCACGGAGAGTCCCTGACGCCCCATGACTCACGAGCTGACGCAGGGAGCCCATCCCCTCGCTCACCGACGGGCCGGTCGTGCCGCCTCGCGCTGAGCCAGGCGACGGTGAAGAGCGCGAAGCCCACGGCGGCCGCGATCGTGATCGAGACGACCGCCCAGTGCGGCACCTCCGCTGTCAGCAGCACCCAGACGACGAGGATCGACGCCGGAACGAGGTCGAACAGCCGGTGCGCGAAGACCGTGCCGACGAGGATCGCGCTCGTCCCCGGAGGCGCGTCCGGGAGATGGCGGCGGAGCGTGGCGACGCGCGCGAGCTCGCCGAGCCGCCCGGGAACGACCGCGTTCGCGAGCAAGCCGACCCCGAACGACGACAGCACGTGGTCGAGCCTCGGCTGATGCTCGGGCGGGAGCGCCTGCCCGACAGTTAGGCGCCACGACAGGGCGCGGAAGAGCGTCGAGACGACGTTGAGCAGAAATGCGAGGACGATCCAGCTCCAGATGACGACCTTGAACGCGTCGAAAACCGTTCCCCAGTCCGGGCCGCGCCACCAGATGACGACGAACGCGAGCACGAGCGCGGCGAGAGCGAGAGCGCCCTGCGCCCAGCCCGAGCGCCACACGCGAAGCACCTTCTTCATGCGGCGTGAGCCGTCCCGACGGCGAGCCCGGTGACGGAGGCGTAGACCTCCTCGAGACGACCCGCGATCGCCGGCCACGCGTACCGCTCCACGGCGAGCGCCCGTGCCGCCTCGCCCATCGCCTCGCGTCGCGGCTCGTCGTCGACGAGAGCGCAAACGGCGTCGCCGAGAGCGTCCGGGTCGTTCGGAGCGACCGAGACGGCGGCCTCCGGGGTCAGCACCTCGCGGTAGCCGGGAATGTCCGACGCGACGGCAGGAAGCGCGCACGCGAACGCGCGCGTGAGCACCATCCCGAAGCTCTCCTGGCCGATGGACGGCGCGACGAGCGCCTTCGCGCCGAGGAGTGTCCTCGTGAGCTCGGCCTGGCTGAGGAAGCCGACGACGTCGATCCCGTCGTCCGGGACGCGGAGGCGCGTGAGCACGAGGCGCACCGCGAGCGGATCGGCGCCGGCGACCGTCAGCCGCAGCCCAGTCCGCCGATGGATGTCCGGCCAGGCGCGAAGGAGAATCTGCAGCCCCTTGCGCGGCTCCTGCCGGCCCGCGAAGACGATGCGGTGCTCGCGAGCGCCCGCCGGTGCTGCCGGGGGAACGAGGACGCCGTTCGGAATCACCTCGTACTCGCCCGGCAGCCAGCGCCGCTGCGATTCCTTCGCACGCTCGGACACGGCGATGCGGTGGTCGATGCGGTCGATGAGAAAGCCCCACAGCGGCGTCGCTCCTCGCATCCAGCCGAGCTCTCCGGACGCGTGGAACGTCGCGACGAGCGGGCAGCGGGCGCGAATGAGCGTCGACAGGCAGATCGTCGGGGTCATCGGCTCGTGCAGATGGAGCACGTCGAAGCGCTCGCGCTCGAACGTCTCCACGATGCGCCTGTAGGAGCGCGGCGAGAGCACGATGTTCGGCAGCGAGCCGTTCGCCGGGACAATCACCGTCCGCCCGACGGGGATCACGTTCGACGGCGGACTGCCATGCCGGCCGACCCGGGGGTGCAGCACGCGCGTGAACTGACCCGGTGGGTCGTTGCCCATGATCAGACGCACGTCGTGGCCACGTTCCTCGAGTGCCGCCGCCTGCAGCTCCGCATGCTCGACGACCGCGCCCCAGAACGACCACGAGAACGGGACGACGATCCCGATCTTCATGCGGTGGAGACTAACGACCGGTGGTTAGGCTGCGGGGATGCGACTCGACGGGATCCACCACGTGACCTGCATCACGGGCGACGCTCCCCGGAATGTCGACTTCTACACCCGTGTTCTCGGACTCCGGATGGTGAAGAAGACGGTCAATCAGGACGACCCGACCGTCTACCACCTCTTCTACGCGGACGAGGCCGGCACGCCGGGCAGCGACATCACGTTCTTCGAGTACCCGGGTGTTCGCCGCGGCAGCGCAGGCGCCGGGATGGTGCACACCGTGCAATGGCGCGTCGCATCGGACGCGGCGCTCGACTTCTGGGAGAGCAGGCTCGCGGGCGAGGCAGGGGCGTCGCGCGACGACGGGAGCGTGACCTTCGATGACCCGGAGGGCCTGCGCCACCGGCTCGTCGTGTCGACGGTCGACGACACCCCGCTCATCGCGGAGCATCCGGAAGTTCCGGCCGAGCATGCGCTGCAGGGATTCGATGCCGTGCGCGCGTTCGCCGAGCCCGACCCGAGTCGTGGGTTGCTGGAGGAGACGCTCGGATTCGTCTCGGTGTCCGACGACACCTGGGAAGTACGCGGCCCGACGCGGGGCGGGCACTACGCCTACGACGAGCCTCCGGCCGAGCGTGGGAGCGGCGGTGCCGGGACGGTGCACCATGTCGCATGGGCGACGCAGATGGACGAACAGGATGCGTGGCACGCGCGGGTCGCCGCCGCCGGAATGCACCCGTCGCCGGTCATCGACCGCTTCTGGTTCCGCTCGATCTACTTCCGCGAGCCGAGCGGCGTCCTCTTCGAGCTCGCGACCCTCGGGCCCGGTTTCTCCGTGGACGAGGATCCGGAGCACCTCGGCGAGTCGCTCATCCTCCCGCCCGCCTTCGAGCACCTCCGCAGCCAGGTAGAACCGGCCCTGACGCCGATCCCGGATCCACGTCCCTGGGAAAGTCGGGCTGACAACGCCTGAGGCGTCGGATCGCGTGCGCGCGTCTCGCGCGCCCACCCCTTCGGCTAGTTGACGCCGCCGACCGACCACGCGAGGATGAACCGATGTGCACCGGCTGGAGCCTCGCCGTGCGGCTCGTGCTTCTCGCGATGACGGTTGCGGTCCTCACCGGCGCGTCCGCTAGCCATGACGCGGGTGAGATCCCAGCGAACGCGCGAGGCGTTGCGAGTGCCTCCTCGGCCGTGACGCCTCGGTACGCGCAGGCGTTGGCCCCGGGAGCGAGCAGCGTCCCCGCAGGGAACCCCGTCGTCCTACGGCAGGCCGACTCGACGTACGACGACTCTGTCGGTGACGCACCTACAGGGCCCGACATCGCGCGAGTAGCCGTCGTCAACGATGCGAGCGGAGGCATCGGAATCGGCGTCTTCTATGCCAATCGATCCTGCGCATCCGCGGGAGACCTCGTGTTCGTCGACCTGGACGTCGATCAGAACGCAGCGACCGGGACGTCGCTCGGAATCGACTACGTCCTGTTCGTCGACATCCCTGGAAACCGACGTGGCGTGGCCCGGTGGGACGGCAGCGTCTTCCAGCCGGTCGTCGTGAGCACGCTTCAGGCGGGATGCGACACACAGGGATTCGACTACTGGCTGTTCAATCGCAGCGAGCTCGGGATCGGCGGCGGTTTCAACTTCTACGCCAGCGCGTGCGCCGATCTTTCGCGCGCGCAGTGCGGCGACGTCGCCCCCAACTCGCTACCGCTGTGGAATTACCAGCTCTCGACCACATCACCGCCTCCGCCTCCACCTCCGCCTCCACCTCCGCCGCCTCCACCGCCTCCTCCACCTCCACCTCCACCTGTACGGACGGCGGCAGACGCGCCACGCCTTCCGAAGCGGAACCGTTACGCGGGAGCTTCGATCCGGCACACGAAGCTCGCCTCGGCGATCTACGCCACGATGAAGGTCGTCGGCGGAGGACGGCAGCTGCAAGTCGCTTGCTGGTCGAAGGTGGACTGGAACTCCGTGCTCGAGGACCTCGGAGCACCGAGGTCCGACGTCACGGTCATCCGAGGATTCTGGCTTCCGGCTCAACGTCGGTTCCTGCACCTTGCGCCCAAGGTGTGCGGCGACTTCCAGGCGCTGATCTCGTCCCGTCGCAGCAACGGAGACCGCGCGAGCGCCAGCACCGTCGCGCTTCACGAGGCCGCACACATGTACGGCGTCGAAAACGAGGCCCGGGCGAACTGCTATGCGGTTCAGCTCGTCTACTACCTGGCGAGGCGGCTGGGCTTCTCCCACCCTGAAGCGCTGCGGCTGGAGCGCCTCGCCGTTCGAAGCACTCGTGCGAGAGCCCCGTCGGGCTACTGGAACTCGACCCGCTGCCGCGATACTGGTGCCTGGGACCTGGACGACGAGAACCTCAATCTCGACTACTAGTCGAGCGCCGTGCCGGTTATGTGTCGCGCGGGGGGTTGGGCGACGACACGAAGTTCATTTGCGGGCGCAGCGCCGACGTTGAATACTCGACGCACATCGAGGAGGGTGCCATGGAGCTCGCCCAGCTCACGCACGACGGACCGGTCAGCCGCCTGACGCTCGCACGTCCGGAACGACGTAACGCCCTGAGCCTCGCGCTCATGGAGGAGGTGATCGCCGCGCTCGGCGACCTCCCGGAGCAGACGCAGGCCGTCGTCGTCGGCGGCGAAGGACCCGCGTTCAGCGCCGGCCACGACCTCGAGGAGATGCTCGACCGCGACCTCGCCTTCTACCGCGAGCTGTTCGACGTCTGCACGCAGATGATGGAGATCGTCCACGAGATCCCGCAGCCCGTGATCGCGCGCGTGCACGGGCCGGCGTATGCCGCCGGGTGCCAGCTCGTCGCAGCATGCGACCTCGCCGTAGCCGCCGACACCGCGACCTTCGCCACGCCGGGCGTGAAGATCGGGCTGTTCTGCTCGACGCCCATGGTTCCCGTCAGCCGCGCCGTCGGGCGCAAGCGGGCGCTGGAGATGCTCCTGACCGGCGAGCCGATCTCGGCGGTCACGGCGCGGGAGTGGGGTCTCGTCAACCGGGTCGTACCGGCGGAGCAACTCGACGATGCGGTCGACGAGCTCGTCGGCCAGATCACGAGCTTCAGTCCGCACGTGGCCAGAATCGGCAAGAAGGCGTTCTACGCGCAGATCGAGCTCGACGAGCGTCGCGCGTACGAGCTCACGAAGGACGTGATGGCGTCGAACGCGGAGCTCGACGACGCGCAGGAGGGGATCGGCGCCTTCGTCGGGAAACGCCAGCCGGTCTGGAGCAACCGGTAGCCGTGCCCACGGACAAGGTCTCGATCACCCAGCTCACTCCGCTCCTCTTCCTCGAGCGCTCGGCGGACGTGTTTCCGCAGCGCACCGCGATCGCGTACGGCGACCGGAGACTGACGTATGCCGACTTCGCCGAGGAGGCCCAGCGACTCGGCAGCGCGCTTCGCGCGTCGGGGATCGCGTCCGGCGACCGCGTCGCCTACCTCCTCCCGAACATCCCGGAGCAGCTCATCGCCCACTTCGGCGTGCCGCTCGCCGACGCCGTCCTCGTCGCGATCAATACCCGCCTCGCCGGTGCCGAGGTCGAGACCATCCTGCGGCATTCGGGCGCGAGGATCTTGGTCGCGGACACCGAGCTCCTCGAGACGACGGCTCTCGATCCGTCCAGCTGCCCGGAGCTCGAGGAGGTCGTGGCACTCGACGACGTCGGCCAGGACGCTCGCTTCCGGACGACGCCGTACGCCGAGCTGCTCGCCCGGGCTGACGGCTCGATCCGCCCGTGGCGGGTGGCCGACGAGGAGCGCGTGATCTCGATCAACTACACGTCGGGGACGACCGGCAGCCCGAAAGGGGTGATGTTCACGCATCGTGGCGCGTACTTGAACGCGCTCGCGGAGGTCTACCACTCGGGTCACGACACGGACTCCGTGTACCTGTGGACCCTGCCGATGTTCCACTGCAACGGCTGGTGCACGACCTGGGGTGTTACCGGGACCGGTGGGCGTCACGTCTGCCTGCGCGCGGTCGACCCCGCCTTGATCTGGAGGCTCGTCGACGACGAAGGCATTACCCACTTCAACGCCGCACCGACGGTGCTGACGTCGCTGGCCACCCACCCCGACGCGCGGGCCTTCGAGCGCCCCGTGACGGTGACGACCGCAGGCGCTCCTCCCAGCCCGACTCTCATCGGCCAGATGACCGATCTCGGCGCCCGGATCGTCCACATGTACGGCCTCACGGAGACGTACGGCCCGCACACCGTGTGCGAGCTCCAACACCACTGGCAGGACGAGCCGCAGGATCGACGCACTCGGCTGCTGGCACGCCAGGGCGTCGCCTTCCTCGGCGCCGATCCCATCCGAGTCGTCGACGAGGAGATGCGCGACGTACCGTGCGACGGCGAGACGATGGGCGAGGTCGTGATGCGGGGGAACAACGTGATGGCCGGGTACTTCGCCGACCCCGACGCCACCGAGCACGCCTTTCGCGGAGGCTGGTTCCATTCCGGCGACCTCGGCGTCTGGCATGCGGACGGCTACATCGAGCTGCGCGACCGGGCGAAGGACATCATCATCTCCGGAGGAGAGAACATCTCCACCATCGAGGTGGAGCAGGCGATCGTGAGCCACTCGGCCGTGCTCGAGTGCGCTGTCGTCGCGATGCCGCACGAGCACTGGGGAGAGCGGCCGAAGGCCTTCGTCGTCCTGCGCGACGGCGCCGAAGCCGACGCCGACGCACTGATCGAACACGTACGGGGCCGGATCGCACGCTTCAAGGCGCCCGACGAGATCGAGTTCGTCGACGCCCTGCCGAAGACCTCGACGGGGAAGGTGCAGAAGTTCGCGCTACGCGAGCTCGCCTGGGCGGGGCACGAGAAGCGCATCAACTGAGTTAACCGGCGCAAGACCGGAACTCGCTAGCGCGAGATCCGGTCGCGCGAAAATCCCTGAAGGCGTCCGCTTCGCGGCCGCGTCTTTGCGACTCCTCCGCCGTCGCTCGTAGCGCAAGATCCGGTCGCGCGTAGATCCCTCAAGGCGTCCGCTTCGCGGCCGCAGAGCATTCGGCTCACGCAGCGTGCCCGTGCGCCCCGTGGACGTGTGCGTGGCCCTTCCCACGTTTGATCAGGGCGCGGTTCACGAGGAACGTCGGGCCCCACGCCACCGCGAGCGCGATCGCGAGAGGGCCCCAGAACAGGAGATCGCCGAGGCCGGCTTCCATGGCGCCCGGCCACAGGAGCAGAACGGCGTTGTCGACCAGCTCCATCGTCGCGATCGAGAGCGTGTCGGCGACGAGCGCGATGCCGATCGCGGCACGCAGCGCCGTGCCGGCGCGCATCAGCGGAATCAGCGTGAGCAGGTAGCCGAAGAAGAACGCGAGCGCGACGGCCAACGCGATCGAGGCCGCGTCGCTCCAGCCCCACCACGTCGCGAGCACCAGCCCGAGCACCTCGCCGATGCCGCACCCGGTGAGGCAGTGGTTCGTGGCGCTGACCGCGAGCCGGTTCGCGTTCACTGATGCCGAGACTAACCTCTGGACGCCGTGTCGACGGAGCACGAGACGACCTCGCTCGCCGCACAACTGGCGGAGCTGTCGAACCAGCCCGTCGACGACACGCGTATCGGCCGAACGCGTGCGCGGGCTGTCGCCTTCGCGCACCGCGCAACCACGTGGGGCCCGCTCGAGCAGATCGCGGAGATCGGCTGGCGCACCATGCGCCGCGACGCGTCGATCGGAGGAAGCGTCCTCGGCGCGGCGCTCGCGTACCGCATCTTCATCTGGCTCCTCCCCTTCGCGCTCGTTCTCGTCCTTGCCCTGGCGTTGTTCGTCGATCAGGCAGAGGGTGACGTCGGCGCTCTCGTCGACGATGCGGGTCTGACCGGGTTCATCGCGAGCTCGGTCGCTGACGGGGCGCGGGAGACCAAGGGCTGGGCCATCCTGGCCGGCCTCATCGGCGCGCTCTTCGTTCTCGTCTACCAGTCGTCTTCACTGCTCCGCTCCATTCGAGCCGTAACTGCGCTCGCGTGGCAGCTCCCCGTGAGTCGCGTACCGAGCCCCGCCCGCTCGACGCTGCTCTTTCTGGGCTGGCTGTTGGTGTTCATCGCAGTCGCATCGTCGTCCGCCCCGATCCGGCGCGCACTCCCGTTTCCACTCGACCTGTTCGTGAACCTCGTCGGCTACGGCGTCGGGCTGCCTGCACTCTGGCTCGTGCTCTCCTGGTTCCTCCTGCCCCATCGTGCAAGCGGCTGGCACGAGCTCGTGCCGGGTGCGCTCGTCGTCGGATTCGGGGTAGCCGGGATCAGCCTGTTCAACACGCTCATCCTGTACCCATGGCTCAGCGAGCGCGAGGAGACCTACGGCGTCCTCGGCATCGCGGCCGGCCTGCTCTTCGGGTTCTTCCTGATCGGGCGAACGACGGAGCTCGCCGCCGCGCTCAACGCGACCCTAGCCGAGGAGCGACGACGTACAGTCCCGCCTCCGCCCACCACCACCACTCACTAGCATCCGCGGCCGCGAAGCGGACGCCTTCAGGGATCTTCACGCGACCGGAATCTCGCGCTAGCGAGTTGCGGTCTTGCGCCGAGAAACTAGAGTGCCGCGATGATCCTCGAAGGCGAAGGGCTCGCCGAGCTCCACACCCATCTGGGCGGTTCGGTCGCCTCCGAGATCCTCTGGTCGATCGCCCACGAGCAGGGAATCGCGCTGCCGGTGAAGGACTTCTGGGAGTTCGACGCGCTCGTCACCGTCTCCGATCCCCACGGCGTGCAGGGGCTCGACGAGCTCGACCAGATCTACCACTGGACGGAGCTCATCCAGTCGTCGCCGCTCGCCGTCGAGCGTTCTGTCCACGGCGCCATCGGCGGCGCGTACCGCTCGCAGCGCATCACGACGCTCGAGCTCCGCTTCAACCCGATGAAGCGCAACCGAGGAGGCGAGCGCGACCTCGACCACATCATCCTCGCCGCGATCCGCGGCGTGGATCGCGCGAGCATCGAGTACCCGCAGGTACGCGCGGGGCTGATCCTGATGATGGATCGGACCTTCGACTTCCGCCTGAACGAGATCATCGTGGAGAAGGCGATCAACTGGGCGGGCCGAGGCGTGGTCGGAATCGACATCGCCGGCCCGCGCCCCGGGGGCGGCCGCTACGACTACGCGCAGATCGAGCCACTCGTCGAGACCGCCCGCGACGCAGGACTCGGGGTCACGATCCACGTCGGCGAGGAGGGCGGCGAGATGGGGCGCGAGGAGGTCGGCGAGGTCGTGGAGCGCCTCCGCCCCGACCGGATCGGCCACGGGATCCTCGCCGCCGGGGAGCACGAGCTCATGGCGTCGCTCCGCGACCTCGGCATCACGCTCGAGATCTGCCCGACCTCGAACCTGCTCACGAAGGCACTGCCCGACGAGGAGAGCGTCCGGGAGACGATCCGCTCGTTCGTCGAGCACGAGGTGCCGTTCACGATCGCGACCGACGGACCCGAGATGATGCGGACGCACCTGCGCGACGAGCTCGAGCTCCTGCTCCGGATCGGCGCGCTCGACGAGAGCGAGCTCCGCGAGGCGAACGCGCGCGGACACGCGGCAGCGTTCAGACGGCCGGTCGGCGTCGGGGTATGACCGACCGGAGCGAGGCCAGCGTCGAGCGGGAGCAGCGGGCCGAGGACCCCAAGGAGCGGCTCGAGCGCGAGCACGGCGAGCTCCTGCAGGAGCTGCGCTCGCTCATCCCCGGCGCGGAGGTGCTGTTCGGCTTCCTGCTCGCGATCAGCTTCACGGCGGAGTTCGGCGAACTCGAGAACACGGAACGGTACGTCTACTACGTCACCCTCGTCTCGACGGCGATCGCGCTCGTGCTCTTCATGGCGCCCGCCGCGCACCACCGCCTGCGCTTCCGTGAGGGCGACAAGGACTACCTGCTGCGCAAAGCCAACCGGGAGGCGATCGCCGGGACGGTCGCGAGCTCGCTCGCGCTCACCGGTGTGCTCTACCTCGTCTCGCAGCGCGTCTTCGGCACGACCGAGGCAATCGTCGTCTCGATCGCGTTCTTCACTTTCGCCGCCTGGCGCTGGTGGAGCTTCGCGCTCCTGCGCGAGCTCCGCGAGCGCCGGAGCTCCTAGTCGGCACCCTCCGCTAGGACGCGCAGGAACGCCCGAACCTCACCGGGCCCGATGAGATGGACGTCCTCGCGCCGTCCGTTCGCGCTGCGCGCGCTCGGGAGCAGGCTGCCCACGTGCCCAGCCACCGAGCCCGCGGGGAGCGCGTCCAGGAGATCGTGGTCCGTGCGATCGTCCCCGAGCCCGAGAACGAAGTGGTTCGTCTCCTTGCCGTTCGGAAAGAGGCTCCGCACGTAGAGGCCCTTGTCCACGCCCTGGGCGCGCACCTCGACGACCTGGTGGCCCTGCAGGATCTCGGCCGGCGCGTTCTGCAGGTGCTGGTGCAGGTCGTTGAGCAGCTCGCGCGCGCGCCACTGCCCGTACTCGGGCTCCGCTTGCCGGTAGTGCCACGCGACACTGCACGACTTCCGCTCGACGTGCGCGCCGGGAACGTCCGCTGCGACACGTCGGAGAAGGCGCTCGATCGGGCGGAGCCAGCCGAGATCGAGGTCGACGAGCGTGCGCCACTCCTCGCCCGGCGCCCGCGCGAGGTAGCCGTGCTCGGCGCAGAGGTGAACGGGCAGCCGGCCGAACCACTGCTCGAGATTCCGCCGCCTGCGCCCGCTCACGATGTGCACGCTCGTGTTCGGGACCTCCGCCAGGTCGCGCAGCAGCGAGCGGATCTCGGGCGTCGGCTGCGCGAGATCGGGATGGATCTCGAACTCGCGCAGCGTTCCGTCGTAGTCGAGCACGATGGTGCGCGTACGTGCGCGCACGAACCGCTTGCGCATCCGTTCCTCGACGGCCGCATCGACGGTCGGCGGTCGCCGCGCGCTGCGCTCGCGGCGCGCGTAGCGACCGAGACGGGTGAGGAATCCCTCGGCCCAGCGCTTGCTGTCGAGGTCCTCGACCCGCTTCGACATCGTCTCGAGGCGCCGTTGCCGCTCGCGTGCCGACAGTTCGAGGGCGGTCGCAAGCTGCTCGACGACGCCTTCGACGTTCCAGGGATTCACGAGGAGCGCGCCGGGAAGAACCTGTGCGGAGCCTGCGAGCTCCGAGAGGAGGAGCGCGCCGCGCCAGCGACTCGGAAGCCCGGGCTCGGATTGGCAGAGCACGAACTCCTGGGCGACGAGGTTCATACCATCGCGTAGCGCCGTCACCATCATCACGTCCGCGCGGCGGTACAGCGCGACGAGCGCCGGCTTCGAGATGTCGCGGTGGATGTACTCGACCGGAGTGGTCCCCGGCCGCCCGAACTGGCCGTTGATGCCGGCGATGAGGAGCTCGATCTCGTCGCGTTGGGCCCGGTAGTCCGGGCTGTCGAGCCTCGACGGGACGACGACCTGGATCATGGTCGTCGTGCGGGCGCGGGCCGGATCCTGCTCGAGGAAGCGCTCGAACGCGTGGAGCTTCTGCGGAATGCCCTTCGTGTAGTCGAGACGCTCGACTCCGAGCACGAGCTGGCGGCCCCTGTACTGCTCCTCGAGGTCGGCGACCAGTCGCTCCGTCTCCGGATCGGCGATCACCTCCCGAAAGCCGTCGACGTCGATGCCGATCGGGTCGACGCCGATGCCGACCCGGCGCCCGTCGAGCTCGAGCCAGTCCGGCTCGGAGTCGATGCCGAGCATGCGCAGGCACGACGAGCGGAAGTGCCGTGCGTAGTCGCCGACCTGGAAGCTGACGTAGTCGGCGCCCAGCACGCCACGCAGGAGCTGCTCTCGCTCCGGCAGGAGGCGATACACCTCGGAGGACGGGAACGGGATGTGCAGGAAGAACCCGATCGACAGCCGAGGCTCCCGTGCGCGGAGCATCGCCGGCACGAGCATGAGATGGAAGTCGTGCACCCAGACCCGCGAGTCGGGCTCGCAGTTCGCGACGATGATGTCAGCGAAGCGCTCGTTGACCTCGACGTAGCGTGTCCACGCCTCCGGTGTGATGCGCAGCCGATCCTGGAAGTAGTGGAAGAGCGGCCACAGCGTGTCGTTGCAGACCTTCCCGTAGAAGTCCTCTTCCTCCTCGGCGGAGAGAAAGACCGGGTGGAGGTGATCGTTGGCGAGCCGCTTGCCCACTCGCTTCTGCAGGGAGGGCGGGACGACGGTTCCCGGCCATCCCACCCAGGTCGCATCACCCCTGACCGCGCCGAGCGCGCCCGCGAGGCCCCCGGACGACCTCTGCACCTGAACCGACGTGCCGTCGACCGTGAGGCGAACCGGGAGGCGATTGCTCGCGATGACGAGCTCGTGGTGTCCGCTGTGCCGCGCCATCGGAGGTAGACGCTACGCGCCCGCGAATGGTGGGGCGAGATATATCTCGTCCGAACAACCATGAGCCACGGCCTCGCCATCATCGGAAACTGCTCGTACAGCGCCCTGCTCAAGGAGGGGTCGGTCGAGTGGCTGTGCTGGCCGCGGCCCGACTCGAGCTTCGTCGTCGGGCCTCTCCTCGATCGCGAGAAGGGCGGTGCGTTCTCCATCGAAGGCGTCGACGCGACGGAGGTCGAGCAGACCTACCTCGAGAACACGAACGTCCTGCGCACCGTCTTCCGGGCCGACGACGGCGCCTTCGAGCTCATCGACTTCGCCCCGCGCTTCCACCTCTACGACCGCTTCTTCAAGCCGTCGATGCTCATCCGGATCCTGCGCCCGCTCTCGGGCGAGCCACGCGCTCGCGTGCGCTGCCGGCCGACGTACGAGTACGGGCTCGACGAGATCGGCCGTTGGCGCGCCTCGAACCACATCGAGTTCACAGGGTTCCCGACGCCCGTCCGCCTGACGACGAACGTGCCGCTCACCTACGTCGAGGACGAGCGGCCGTTCCTGCTCGAGCGCGACCGGCATCTCGTGCTCACTTGGGGCGAGCCGCTGGAGGCGGGACTCGAGGAGACGGCCGAGCGCTTCCTCGAGCGCACGCTCGACTACTGGCGGCGCTGGGTGAAGGGCACCCGCGTGCCGCGCGACTACCAGCACGAGGTAGTGCGCTCGGCGCTGGCACTGAAGCTCCACCAGTACGAGGACACGGGAGCGCTGCTCGCGGCGACGACGACGAGCCTCCCCGAGCACCCCGGGTCCGGCCGCACCTGGGACTACCGCTTCTGCTGGCTGCGCGACGCGTACTTCACCCTGAACGCGCTCGAGCGGCTCGGTCACTCGGAGGAGATGGAGCACTTCCTCGAGTACCTGCGCAACCTCTGCGAGGAACGCGGCGGCGTGCTCCAGCCGGCGTACCGGATCAACGGCGACTCGCGGGCCGAGGAACGCGTGCTCGAGCACCTCTCCGGATTCAACGGGGACGGGCCCGTGCGCATCGGCAACCAGGCGTTCGAGCACGTCCAGAACGACGTCTACGGCGAGATGGTGCTCGCCGTCAGCCGACTCTTCCTCGACGCGCGCTTCGCAGGCGGAGTGCCGAAGCACACGGCCGTCGAGATGATCCAGGGTCTCGTCGACCAGATGGACGCGCGCCTCGAAGAGCCCGACGCGGGTCTATGGGAGTTCCGCGGGAAGACACGTCTGCACAGCTTCTCCGTGCTCATGCACTGGGCCGGGGCGAGGCGCGCGGCCGAGGTCGGCGACGCGCTCGAGGCTCCCGAGCTGGCCGCCCGGGCACGCTCGGTCGAGGACCGCGCGCGTGAGCTTCTCGAGTCACGCTGCTGGGACGACGAGATCGGCGCACTCACTCAGGTCGCCGGCGAGCCGCAGCTCGACGCCGCGCTGCTCCTCGCCGTGCACCTCGGATTCTTCGCCCCGGACGATCCTCGGGCGTCACGCCACGTCGACGCCATCCGAACCTCGCTGTCGGTCGACGGCGGGCTCCTGCGGCGCTACACGGTGCAGGACGACTTCGGCCACATGGAGGCCGCGTTCACGGTGTGCACGTTCTGGCTCGTCGAGGCGCTCGCCCTCATCGGCCGCACGGACGAGGCGCGCGAGCTCTTCGATCATCTGCTCAGCCTCGACAACGGCCTCGGCCTCTACTCGGAGGACATCCTCCCGGACACGCTCGAGCAGAGTGGCAACTTTCCGCAGACGTACAGCCACGTCGGGCTCATCAACGCGGCGTTCCGGCTCTCGCGCCGCTGGGACTGAGCGCGCCGCGTGTTTCGTCGTCGCGCGCGACGGGCATCGCCTAGGGGTGACAGTTCCAACGCCTGCGCACGAGGCACTCGACGTCTTCGTCGGGCGATGGCGTGCCAACGGAATGTCGTACGGCGACGGACAGTCGGCCGACGATCCCCTTGCGTCAGCTGTCCCCTGGACGAGCGACGAGAGCTACGCGTGGCTCGCGGGCGGACTCTTCCTCGTGCACCGCTGGGACGCGCTGGTCGGCGACCAGCCGTTCGAGGGGATCGAGATCCTCGGCGTGGACGACGCGGGCCACTACTTCGCGGAGCTGTTCGACGATTCGGGAAACCGGGTCGAGTACAAGGTGGCACGTGCCGGCGACACCTGGACGTTCGCCGAAGCCCACAGCCGTGCGACGGCGACGATCGAGGCGCCCGGCCAGATCGCGTGGAGCTGGGAGTGGCGGCCGAGCGGCGACGCCTGGCTCCCGCTCTGCGAGCGCTCGGCGACACTCCAGCCGACGAGCCTCGGAGCCGTCATCGGCTCCGGCGTCGCCTGACGCTCGGCTCGCATTAGCACGAGCGGTGCTTTCGAGCAGCACCTGGAATGGCCGTCGCGGAGTGCCCCCGCGACGCCGGCCGTTCTCACAACTATGAACCCCTCCGCGTTTCCTCTCACGTGACCGCGCCCGCCAGGCACGTCTGGATCGCGCTTCTCGTCGTGTACGTCGTGTGGGGCTCGACGTACTTCGGGATCAAGATCGCGGTGGAGACGATCCCGCCCCTTCTCGCGGCCGGGTCGCGGTTCCTCGTCGCGGCGCTCCTCCTCGCAGCGATCCTCGCCTGGCGCGGCACGTCGTTGCGAATCACGCACGCCGAGCTCGTCGCGAGCGGGATCGCCGGCGGGCTCCTCCTCGGGCTCGGCGTCGGACTGGTACACGTCGCAGAGACGCGCATCGACTCGAGCGTCGCCGCCATCATCGCCGGCACTGTTCCGCTGCAGATCATCGGACTGCGCCTGATCGCGCGCGAGAGCCCTGCCCGAGCCACGCGTCTCAGCACGCTCGCCGGCCTCGCCGGTCTGCTGCTCGTCATCGCCCCCGGCCTCGGCGCGGGATCGACTGCGCTCGGGCTCGCGGTGATGGTCTCCTCGACGATCGCGTGGTCGACGGGCTCGTTCCTGTCGACGCGGCTCGAGCTTCCTCGCGATCCGTTCGTCGCAACCGCGTGGGAGATGGCGCTCGGTGGCTCCTTCCTCATGGTCGGCGCATTCGCGTTCGGGGAGTACGCCGATCTCGGCTCGAGCACGTTCGCGCTCGACTCGGTTCTCGCGTGGGTCTACCTCGTCGTGATGGGCTCGCTCGTCGGCTTCTCCGCCTATGCGTGGTTGCTGAAGGTCGCTCCGATCTCGCTGGTCGTGACGCATCAGTACGTGAACCCGCTGGTCGCGATCGCGCTCGGCATGGCGTTCCTCGGCGAGCGACCGAGCCCCTGGACGCTCGCCGGAGCCGGGCTCGTGATCGGCGCCGTCTACGTCGCGATCCGCGCGGAGTTCCCTAGGAAGCGCCGACCTGCGAGCGTCGCGCCGCGAGGAACTCCAGCAAGTCAGACCGGGTGAGGATTCCGGCGGGCCGCCCGCCGGTGACGACGACGACCGCTCCGCTGCCGCCGGACAACCCCTCGTAGACCTGATCGACCGACGCATCGCTGTCGACGGCCGGAAGCGGAGGCTGCATCGCGACGGCCACGTCCTCGTTCAGCGCATCCGCGTTCTTGAACACGCGCTCGAGGAGTTCGCGCTCCTGCAGCGAGCCGATGAGATCGGCCAGGGAGTCGACCGGCTCGGCGCGCACGACTGGAATCTGGGAGATCCCGTACCGCTGCATCGCGTCGATCGCCGCACCCACCTTCTCCTGTGATCCGATCGTCACGAGGTCGGGCACCTCGTGCCCGGCGCGCCGGAAGCGCAGTACCTCCTCCACTGCGGGCGGCGGTGTCGTCCGCTCGAGGAACCCGTACTGGAGCATCCAGTTGTCGTCGTAGAACTTCGAGAGGTAGGAGCGGCCGGAGTCCGGGAACATCATCAGGACACGCGCGTCGGAGCCGAGCTTCTTCGCGACCTGCATCCCCGCCCACGCCGTCGAGCCCGTGGAGCCGCCTACGAGGAGGCCCTCCTCGCGCGCGAGCCGCCGCGCCGTGAGGAACGAGTCGCGATCCGAAACCCGCACCCACTCGTCGACGACGGACGCATCGAGCGTGTCCGGCCAGCACTCCTTGCCGATCCCCTCGACGAGGTACGGCCCCGACGGGTGCTCCTCGTCGGCCGTGAAGACCGAGCCCTCGGGATCGACGGCCACGATCCTTGCCTTCGAGCCGTGCTCTTTGAAGTAGCGACCGACTCCGGTGATCGTCCCGCCCGTCCCCACGGAGATGACGACGGCATCGACGCTGCCGCCGTCGGTCTGCTCCCAGAGCTCCGGAGCCGTGGTCTCGTAGTGCGCTTCGGGGTTCGAGGGATTCGAGTACTGATCCGGCTTGAAGCCGCCCGGGATCTCCTCCGCGAGCCGGTCCGAGACGGCGTAGTAGCTCTCCGGCGAGTGCGGATCTACCGCCGTCGGCGTGATGACGACCTCGGCGCCGTAGGCGCGCAGCATCGAGATCTTCTCCTGGCTCATCTTGTCGGGCATGACGAAGATGCAGCGGTAGCCGCGGAGCGCCGCTGCGATCGCGAGCCCCACTCCGGTGTTGCCCGAGGTCGGCTCGACGATCGTCCCGCCCGGGCGCAGGCGACCGTCGCGCTCGGCCGCCTCGACCATCGCGAGCCCGATGCGATCCTTCACCGACCCGCCGGGGTTCAGGTACTCGAGCTTCGCGAGGAGCTCGCCGGGCACATCGCGGCCCAGACGCTCGAGGCGCACGATCGGCGTGTGCCCGACGAGCTCGAGCACGGTGGGGAACTCGCTGCGCGCCATCGGTCGGGAAGCCTACTTCGCCGCCCCCACCGTCCGGAAAGGCCAGGGCCGGGTGTCAGACACGGTGTCTGACACCGGGACGCGTCCGCCCAGGACAGCCGAGTCCAGCCACTCCGGCTGGCGCGGCTGCCCAGAACCCGCCGGTGAGCCCGGCCGCAGAGCCCAGATGTCAGACGCGGCGTCTGACACCGGGACGCGTCCGCCCAGGACAGCCCGAGAGTCCAGCCAGGCCGACTAGCGCAGTGCCCAGAACTCGCCGATGAGCCCGGCCTCGTCGAGCAGCGCCTGCGACTCCGCCACCGAACGCGGTCGCCAGCCCGGGTCGAGCCGAGACCACCACCAGACGCGCGCAAGCTCGTTCATTCTCGGCGCGGGGAGCGTCGCTCCCGGCTCCCAGCCGTTCGAGTCGAGCCAGCGCTCGAGGTGCTCCTCCGACCGGAGGAAGACCATCGTGCTTCAGGTGAAGCCGATGTCGTCCCACCACCGGTGTGCGGGAACGAGAATGTGGCACAACAGGTCGGCGCCGACGACGAGCTCACCGCCGTGCACCTCGAGCGCGAGACGCTCCCCGCAGCATGCGCACGTCGTTGCGACCTGGCCGTCCGCATGCAGCGCCCCCGGAATCCCGAGCGCGTCCCAGCAGCACGTTCCGGTCCACGTGCTTCCTCCGGCTCGAACCCGATGCGGGGTCGGCGCGAAGCAGAACGGGTTCGCCATCCAGATGTCCGCGGTCTCGGGGAACAGCACGAGGGCGTGAGCGTCGTGGAGCCGGCGGTACGCATCGGCGATCTCGGGTTCGCCGACATCGAACGCCTCCGCCGTCTCACTCGTCGTCGGAGGACGCCCGTTCGCGACCACCGAGAAGTAGACGTGCCGGCGAACGTCGAGATCGGCGGCGTCCATCAGTGCCGGAAGTGCCGCCGTCCCGTGAAGACCATCGATGCGCCGGCCTCGAACAGCGTCGCGATGACCTCGTCGTCGCGCTTCGAGCCACCGGGTTGGATGAACGCCGCGATCCCTGCCTCGAGCGCCAGCTTCGGCCCGTCGGCGAACGGGAAGAACGCATCGGAGGCGAGCACGGCGCCGGCGAGGGGGTGGCCGAGGTCGCGCGCCTTCTGAATCGCGATCCGCACCGCATCGACGCGACTCATCTGCCCCGCTCCGATCCCGAGCGTTTGACCGCGACGGGCGAGCACGATCGCATTCGACGTCACGTGCTTCACGACGCGCCACGCGAAGAGCAGGTCGTCCCACTGCGCGCTAGAGACCTCGCCACAGACGACCTGGGAGCTCTCGCGACCGACCGTCTCGCGATCCCGGTCCTGGACGAGGAGGCCGCCGATCACCCGGCGGTAGTCGCGCTCCGCCTCGTCGGGCGCGCGCTGATCCGTGTGCTCGAGGACGCGCAGCGCCGGCTTCTCCGCCAGACGCTCGAGCGCATCCGCATCGTACGCCGGAGCGAAGAGGACCTCGACGAACTGTGCCGCGAGCCCGTCGGCCAGTGCGGCCGTCACCGCGCGATTGACGACGACGACGCCACCGAAAGCCGACACCGGATCCGCAGCAAGCGCCTTCGCATACGCCTCCTCGATCGACTCCGCGACGGCGACGCCGCACGGATTCGCGTGCTTCACGATCACGCACGCCGGCAGTTCGAGCTCTCCGCTGAGCAGCCGCGCGGCGGAGAGGTCTCCGAGGTTGTTGAACGACAGGTCCTTGCCCTGATGCTGCCGGACGAAGCCGAGCAGGTGCGCGCGTGCGCCACGCTCCGCGTAGTACGCAGCGCGCTGGTGCGGGTTCTCTCCGTACGGCAGCTCACGCACGCGATCGAATGCCGGAACGAGCGTCTCCGGGAATCCGGAGTCGCGCTGGAACCAGCGCGCGATCGCTGCCTCGTATGCGGCCGAGCGCGCGAAGGCGACCGCCGCCAGGCGGCGCCGGAGCTCCTCCGAGGTCGCGCCGTTCGCGCGCACCTCAGCCAGCACCGCGTCGTAGTCGCGGGCACGCACCACCACAGTGACGGACGCGAAGTTCTTGGCGGCCGCCCGGACCATCGCAGGCCCGCCGACGTCGATCATCTCGACGAGCTCGGCCTCGTCCAGCTCGGGACGGTCGACGGCGAGCTCGAAGGGATAGAGGTTCACGCACACGAGGTCGAACGGCTCGATGCCGTGCTCGGTGAGCGCCGCCAGATCCGCCTCCCGGCTCCGACGGGCGAGGATCCCCGCGTGGATGCGCGGGTGGAGCGTCTTCACCCGCCCGTCGAGCAGCTCCGGAAAGCCGGTCACGTCCTCGACCCTCGTCACCGCGACGCCCGCCTCGGCGAGCGCCACCGCGGTACCTCCGCTCGAGACGATCTCGAACCCGAGCTCCGCGAGGCTACGCGCGAAGTCCGCGACCCCGGTCTTGTCGTAGACCGAGATCAGCGCGCGCATCACCCGTCGGTCCCCGTGCTCGTAGGGGCGAGGCTTGCCTCGCCCTCGGTGACCAGCCGCTGCACGACGGCGGGCAGCAGCCGGTGCTCGGCTGGCCTGAACCCGCTCGCGCAGCGTCTCGACGGTGTCGCCCTCGACCACCGGGACCGCCTCGTTCGCGATGATCCGGCCGGTGTCCACACCCTCGTCCACGTAGTGGACGGTCGCCGCCGTCTCGGCTACGCCGGCAGCAAGAGCGTCCTCGATCGGATGGGCACCCGGGAAGTCCGGCAGACGCGCGGAATGAGTGTTGATGATCCGGCCCGCGTAGTAGTCGAAGAAGGGCGCCCGGAAGAGGTGCATGTAGCCGGCGCACACCACCAGCTCGACCCCGCAAGACTGCAGCCACTCGGCCAGGGCGACGTCGCGCTCCTCGCGGCTCGCATAGTCCGACGCGTCGAAGACCGCCGTCTCGACCCCGGCCCGTCGTGCGCGCTCGAGCGCTCGCACGCCAGGCTTGTTGCTGGCCACACAGGCGACGGGCAACCCTGCGTCGAGCAGCGCCTGCAGATTCGTCCCCTCACCCGACACGAGCACTCCGATCACGCGCGCACGACTCTCCCGATCACGAGCTCGTCACCGGGATCCGGCGTGACGGCGAGGTATCCGATCCCGAGGTTGAAGACACGACGAAGCTCGTCCTCGGCGACGTGGCGCGCGAGCCACTCGAACACCGACGGCCGCTGCCAGGAAGACCAGTCGATCTCGGCGCGCAAGCCGTCGGGCACGACGCGCTCGAGGTTTCCGAGGATGCCGCCGCCCGTGACGTGTGCGAGCGCGTGCGCGTGCTCGCGAAGACGCCGGGCGTCGTCGAGATAGAGATGCGTCGGCGCGAGCAGGTCCTCGCCCGCGTAATCCTCGTCCTCGAGCACACGACGAACGAGCGTGAAGCCGTTCGCATGGACTCCGGCGGAGGCGAGACCCACGACCACGTCGCCCTCCTCGACGCGCGACCCGTCGACCAGCCTGCTGCGCTCGACGAGACCGACACACGTCCCGGCGAAGTCGAGCTCGTCCTCGCGGTAGATGCCCGGCAGCTCGGCAGTCTCACCCCCGACGAGCGCGACGCCCGCTTCGCGACAGACCTCGGCGGCCCCCTCCACCAGATCGGCGACCGTCTCGAGGTCGATGCGGTTCGCGGCGACGTAGTCGAGGAAGAAGAGCGGATCGGCCCCGCACGTCGACACGTCGTTGATGCAGTGCGCGGCGAGATCGGCCCCGCACGCGCGCAGCACGCCGCGCTGCCGCGCCAGGATGAGCTTCGTCCCAACCGAGTCCGTGGACGCGGCGAGGAACCGATCGCCGTCGAGCGGGTGCAGACCCGCGAAGGCTCCGAACCCTGTCGCACCCGTCGATTCGACGGCAGCACGGAGCCGCTCGACCACCGCATCCGCCTTCGCGATCGAGACGCCCGCGGCGTCGTACGTCTGCTCGCCGCCCACAGGCCGAGCGTACAGTCCACCGCGTGGACGAGCCGTCGCTGCTGACGAGCTGGACGTTCGACGTCCTCCAACTCGCACCGATCGTCCTCGTCGGCGTCGCCTACGCAGTGCGCGCACGGACTCTTGCCCGCCGCGACCAGCCGGTGCCGGGCTGGCGGATCGCGCTCTTCGCGCTCGGTCTGGCGCTGCTCGTGATCGCGCTCGCGTCGCCGATCGCGGTCATCGCAGAGGAGGAGCTCTTCTCGTTCCACATGACGCAGCACCTGCTGCTCGGCGATCTCGCGCCGCTGTGCCTCCTCGCCGGCCTCACCGGCCCGATCCTCCGCCCGATCCTCGCGCTTGCCGGGCGTCATGCACCTGCGCGTCCTCGCGAACCCGTTCGTCGCATTCCCGATCTGGGCAGCGAACCTCGTGCTCTGGCACCTCCCGGTGCTCTACGAAGGAGCCGTCGAGTCGAGCGCGCTCCACGCAATCGAGCACATCGCCTTCTTCAGCGCCGGCATCGTCCTCTGGCTCCCGGTGCTCGAGACCCTGCCCGCGCCCGAGTGGTTCGGAACCGGCGCGAAGCTCGCGTACATCGTCGGCGTCCGGCTCGTCGCGACCGTGGTCGGGAACGTCTTCGTCTGGGGCGGCTCGGCGTTCTACGACGTCTACGAGACGGGCGACGACTTCCTCGGCCTGTCGCCCGATGCCGGACCAGAGCCTCGCCGGCTCGCTGATGATGCTCGAGGGCTCGCTCGTCACGATCGTCGCGCTCGCGTGGCTCTTCCTGCGCATGGCGCAGGAGGGAGAGGTGCGCCAGGAGCTCCTCGAGAAGGGAGTCGACGAGCGGACGGCGCGTGCGCGCGGTGCGCTATCGGCGCTGGAGCGAGCTCACGTAACTCTTCGTCTCGGGTTCGTACAGTGTTCGTATAGCCTACCGGCGTGAACGCCTTCGCTCGCCTGGTCTCCGGCCGCCGCTCGAAGTTCGTCGTCCTCGCGCTCTGGGTCGGCGCCCTCGTCGCACTGGGCCCGCTCATCGGCCAGTTCGAGTCGAAGCAGCGCAACGAGCCGTCGAGCTTCCTGCCGGAGGACGCGGAGTCCGTGCGCGCGCTCGAGCTCTCCGACCATTCCCGTCGGCCGAAGGCGTCGCAGCGATCGCGTCTTCTCGCGCTCCGGCGGACTCACCGACGCCGACCGCGAGGCGATCGCCGGCGTCCAAGCTGACCTCGACGACTCGCGACCCGAAGGCGTGGTCTCGGTCAGCCCGCCGCAACTCTCCGGAGACGGCGAGGCCGCGCTCGTCGTGACGCAGATCGTCGCGGAGGGCGACGAGGACGATCCTCATCGACGCCGTCGACGCCATCCGCGAGGCGCAAGCAGACGTTCCCGACGGCCTCGAGGCGAAGGTCACCGGGCCCGCCGGCTACTCCGCCGACGCGAGCGCCGCGTTCGAGGGCATCAACTCGACGCTCCTGCTCGTGACGTCGCTTCTCGTGTTCGTGCTCCTCGTCATCATCTACCGCAGCCCGATCTTCTGGGTGTTTCCGCTTCTCGCCGTCTTCTTCGCGGAGGGCCTCGTGCGCGGGATCGGGTCGCTCCTCGTCGATGCGGGCCTCGTCGTCAACGGCCAGACCGGAGGCATTCTCCTCGTGCTGGTCTTCGGCGCGGGAACCGACTACGCGCTCCTGCTCACCGCGCGCTACCGCGAGGAGCTCCACCGTCACGAGGACAAGCACGAGGCCATGCGGGTCGCCGTGCGGCAGGCAGGCCCGGGGATCGTCGCATCGGCGGGCACCGTCGTCGCGGCGCTGCTCTGCCTCTCGTTCGCGTCGGTCAACTCGACCGCCGGGCTCGGCCCGGTCGGAGCGATGGGCGTCGCGATCGCCGCGCTGTCGATGCTGACCGCCCTCCCCGCCCTCCTCCTCATCGGCGGCCGGCGAGCGTTCTGGCCCTTCGTCCCGCGCTACGACCGCCCCGGCGCTGCAGACAACGAGACCTCCTGGCAGCAGGGATTCTGGGGCAGGCTCGGCCCGTGGATCGAGCGACGGCACCGTGCCGTCTGGATCGTCACCACCCTCGGTCTGCTCGCGCTCTCGCTCGGCATGCTGACGCTCGACTCGAACCTCACGACCGCCAACGCCTTCCGCGGCGAGATCGAGGCCGTCGAGGGCCAGAAGCTGCTCGAGCGCTCGTTCCCGGCCGGCGCGAGCGCACCGACCACGGTGCTCGTCACCGACCCTGCGCAGCTCGACGCGGTGGTCGCCGCGGCCGGCAAGGCGCCGCAGGTCGCAGCGTGGGGCGCGTCGAGAACGGCGAGCCCGGCGCGCTCTTCACGGTCACCCTCGCAGAGGACCCCTTCAGCCAGGAGGGCTTCGCACAGATCACGCCGCTGCGGGAGCAGCTGCGTGAAGCAGGTGGCGACGCGGTTCTCGTCGGCGGGGCGACGGCGGAGGAGTTCGACCTGCGCGAGGCCGTCCGCTCGGACACGCTCTTCCTCGTCCCGCTCGTGCTCCTCGTCGTCTTCGCGATCCTCGTTCTGCTCCTGCGCGCGATCGTCGGGCCGCTCATGCTCATGGCGACGGTCGTCCTCTCGTTCGGCGCCGCGCTCGGCCTGGCACTCCTCGTGTTCGAGCTCTTCGCCGACTTCCCCGGCGAGGACCCGAGCTTCCCGCTCTTCGCGTTCATCTTCCTCGTCGCGCTGGGGATCGACTACAACATCTTCCTCATGGCACGCGTGCGCGAGGAGGCGCAATCGATGCCCACGAAGCAGGCGATGCTGAAGGGCCTCGCGGTGACAGGCGGCGTGATCACCTCGGCCGGGCATCGTCCTCGCGGGAACGTTCTCCGTCCTCGCCGTCCTCCCCCTCGTCGCGCTCACCCAGATCGGCATCACGGTCGCGCTCGGCGTCCTGCTCGACACGTTCGTCGTGCGCTCGATCCTCGTCCCCGCCCTCACGTTCTCGATCGACGAGAAGACGTGGTGGCCCTCGAGACTCGGCCGGCGATGATCGGCTCGGTCTGGGGACTCCTTCTCGTCGGACGCGCTCCTCGCGTCGTCCGCGATGGCGCTGATGTGGCTGCTCCAGGTGCGGATCCGCGACGCGAGCCACGTCGATGTCGCCTGGGCTGTCCTCATCGCGTGCTGCGCGATCGCCTACGCGCTCCTCGCGGACGGCGACACGGGACACCGCGTGCTCGCCGCCGCGCTCGCCTCGCTCTGGGGCTTCCGGCTCGGCGGCTACCTCCTCTTCAACCGCGTCCTCGGCAAGGAGGAGGACGGGCGCTACCAGGAGCTCCGACGGCGTTGGGCGCCGAACGCGAACCGGAACTTCTTCGTCTTCTTCCAGGCGCAGGCGCTCTTCGTCGTCTTCTTCTCGCTTCCGTTCGCGTTCATCGCGCAGAACGGATCGAGCGGCCTCGGCGTCGTCGAGTGGGCCGGGATCGCGGTCTGGGCGATCGGGAACGCGGGGACGATCCTCTCCGACTACCAGCTCGCCCGGTGGCGCAAGAACCCGGAGAACAAGGGAAAGACCGCGCGCGGCGGCCTGTGGGGCTGGTCGCGCCACCCGAACTACTTCTTCGAGTGGGTGAACTGGTGCGGCATCGCCCTCGTCGCGAGCGCGGCCCCGTGGGGCTGGCTCGCGTGGCCCGTCCCTGCCGGCCTCCTCTACCTCCTGTTCAAGGTCACCGGCATCCCGGAGACGGAGGCGCAGGCGCTGCGCTCGCGCGAGGACTACGCGGAGTACCAGCGCACGACGAGCGTGTTCGTCCCCCTTCCGCCGCGGCGGTAGGGGCGAGATATATCTCGCCCTTTACGAGCTCGGCTTCTCGCCGAGCGCCTCCGCGACCGCCGAGAACTCGGCCAATGCCGCCTCGAGATCCTCGACGATCTCCTGCGCGATCACGTCCGGCGGCGGGAGGTTCTCGAGATCCTCGAGCGACTCGTCGCGCAGCCACACGAGGTCGAGCGACACCTTGTCGCGCGCAAGCAGCTCCCGTAGGTGAAGCGCTTGAAGCGCTCCGACTCCTCACGCGCGGCGTATCGCGGCGACGAAGTCCTGCAGGTGCTCGTACCGCAACGGGTTCTGCTTCAGCGTGAAGTGCTGATTCGTGCGCAGGCCGTAGACCCAGAGCTCGCGCGTCGACGCAGTCTCGGAGGCGGGCTTGCGATCGAAGAAGAGCACGTTCGCCTTCACGCCCTGTGCGTAGAAGACCCCGGTCGGGAGCCGGAGCAACGTGTGCACGTCGCACTCTTCGAGGAGCTTCCGCCGCACGGTCTCGCCCGCGCCGCCCTCGAAGAGCACGTTGTCCGGGACGACCACCGCCGCCCGGCCGTTGATCGCGAGCAGCGTCTTCACGTGCTGCACGAAGTTGAGCTGCTTGTTCGAGGTCGACGCCCAGAAGTCGTCGCGAACGACGACGAGATCCTCCCGGCCGACCTCGCCCTCCTCGGACACGAAGGTCATCGACGACTTGCGCCCGAACGGCGGATTCGTGAGCACCAGCTCGAAGCGCTCGCCCGGATCGGCCTTGAGCGCGTCGTCGACGGCGATCGGGCTCTCCGCCTCCTCCGAGCCGATCCCGTGCAGGAGGAGGTTCATCACGCACAGCCGCGCCGTGTTGCGACTCTCCCCCCCCCTTAAGAACCGCTTCTGGTCGGGATCCAGAAGCCCGGAACCGGCGATCGACTCGTACGCCGCGAGCAGGAAGCCGCCCGTGCCGCACGCGGGATCGCACACGCGCATCCCGGCTTCGGGCCGCATCACCTCGACGATCGCCCTGATGAGCGGCCGCGGCGTGAAGTACTGCCCCGCTCCGGATTTCACGTCCTCGGCGTTCTTCTCGAGCAGCCCCTCGTACGCGTCGCCCTTCACGTCGGCGTCGAGCGTGAGCCAGCTCTCGCGGTCGATGAGGTCGACGATCAGCCGGCGCAGCTTCGCGGGATCCTGAATCCGGTTCTGTGCCTTGCGGAAGACGACGCCGAGCATCCCCGACCCGCGCCCGAGCTCGGTGAGGACATGCCGGTAGTGCACTTCGAGCGCGTCGCCGTCCCGGGCCAGCAACGAAGGCCAGCGCATCCTGCACCGCCCAGCCCGCGTCGGCGAGCATGCGGTCGATCTCCATCCGAGCCTTCGCCTCGGGGGTCAGGTAAGCGAGCTCGCCGTCCGTCACATGGCGAATCTTCGCCCAGAACGCGGCTCGTTACCGGTCGAGCGTCCCGAATTCGTCTGTCGTCATGCCGGCGGCTCGGATCAACGCACGGAGGAGCCCTCGATCGAGCTCCTCAGACTGCGATGTCGACGATCTCGACAGCGCGTCGAACAGCGCCCGACTCGGCTTCGACGTCGAGCCAGCCCTCGATCGCCTCGCGGACGTTCGCCAGCGCGTCCTCGCGCGTGCGCCCCTGCGTGGCGCAGCCGGGAAGCTCGGGGCATTCGGCGACGAGATGTCCATCTTCGCCCGCGTACAGCCACACATGAACGGTCATCCCACGAGATGGTAGTCCGGGGTGCGAGGAGTCGAAACCGGCTTCGTCGGACATGTCCTCAGGCGGGCGCGGGCTCGAAGCGAAGCTTCTCGGTGCGTGGCGGCACGCGGGTCGGGTAGTCGCGCGTGAAGCACGCGCGGCAGACCGAGTCCTCCGGCAGCTGCGTCGCCGCCTGCATCCCGTCGACCGAGAGGTAGTGCAGCGAGGTCGCGCCGATGTGCTCTCGCATCTGCTCGACGGAGCGATGGGCGGCGGCGAGCTCGTCCTCGTCGGCCATGTCGATGCCGTAGAAGCACGGCGACACGACCGGCGGCGACGACACGCGCACGTGCACTTCGGCCGCGCCGGCGTCGAAGAGCATCGCGACGAGCTGGCGCGTCGTGTTCCCGCGGACGATCGAGTCGTCGACGACGACGATGCGCTTGCCATCGACCTCGCCGAGCGGGTTGAACTTCATCCGGATGCCCTGCTCGCGCATGCCCTGCTCGGGCTGGATGAACGTCCGCGCGACGTAGCGATTCTTGATGAGCGCCTCGTTGTACGGAATGCCGGAGGCCTTCGAGAAGCCGATCGCGGCGGGCGTCCCGCCGTCGGCGACGCCGATGACGAGGTCGGCCTCGGCCGGCGCCTCCACCGCGAGGCGCTCGCCCATGCGTACGCGCGAACCGTGCACCTCGACGCCGCCGACACGCGAGTCGGGCCGGGCGAAGTAGACGTGCTCGAAGATGCAAAGAGCGTTGCGTCCGGCGGGCATGGCCTGCGCCGCGTGGAGGCCTGCCTCGTCGACCCACACCACCTCGCCCGGCCGCACGTCGCGGACGACCTCGGCCCCGACGAGGTCGAGCGCGCACGTCTCGGACGCGACAACCCAGTCGTCACCGATCTGCCCGAGCGAGAGCGGCCGGAAGCCGCGCGGATCCCGGAAGGCGACCAGCACGTCATCGACGAGAGCGGTCACCGAGTACGCGCCCTCGAGGCGCTGCATGGTGTTCGCGATCGCCTCCGCGAGGGGTGCAGGGTCACGGCCGACGAGCGCGGCGATGAGCTCCGTGTCAGAGCCCGACGCGAGACGGATGCCGTCAGCGAGAAGCTCGGCGCGCAGCTCCTCGACGTTCACGAGGTTCCCGTTGTGGCCGAGCGCGATCGTCCTCGCGCTTCCGTGGTGGATCAGGGGCTGCGCGTTCGACCACTTGTTCGCGCCGGTCGTCGAGTAGCGCGTGTGCCCGATCGCCACCTCGCCCGGAAGCGCCTGCAGCTGCTGCTCGTCGAAGACGTGGGCGACGAGGCCCATCTCGCGGACGACCGTGAGCCGCCCACCGTCCGAGACTGCGATGCCTGCGGACTCCTGGCCGCGGTGCTGGAGCGCGAACAGCCCGAAGTACGCGAGCCGCGAGACGTCCCGCTCGGGCGAACGGATTCCGAAGACCCCACACATCAGCTGTGCACAAGACCAGGATTCGCTCGCGCGAACCCCGGTCGCGCGAAGATCCCTGAAGGCGTCCGCTTCGCGGTCGCGATGTGGTTGCTGATCACTCTCCGCCCTCGTGTTCGCAGGCGCTTCGAAGCTCATCGAGCGCCACTCCCAGGAGGGTATCGCCACCGGCTGTGCCGACCACGCGGATCGACACGCCGAGCTCGCTCGCAACGCGCTCGACTTCAGTCCCCGCAGTCGGCGTGCAGGCGACGACGGCGCGTCCGCCCACCTCGCCGAACAGCTCGACGGGATCCTCGCGGACGTCGAGCGAGGCACCCGAGCCCGAGAAGAGCGCAGCCTCGGCGAGGCAGATCGCCAGCCCGCCCTCGGAGGCGTCGTGAACGAGGGTGGTCAGCGGTGCGACGTGCCAGAGGAACGAGACCAGCCTCGCCTCGGCCTCGAGGGCGAGCGGCGTCGGCATTCCCCCGAGCTCGCCGTAGCGAGCCTGGTACTCGGAGCCCGCGAGCGATACGGGCGACGCGAAGGCAGCGAACACGAGGTCGCCCTCGCGCCATCCCTTTGGCACGCGCCGGACGTCCTCGACGAGCCCGACCGCACCGACGACGGGCGTCGGGTGGATCGCCCTCCCGTTCGTCTCGTTGTACAGCGAGACGTTCCCGGACACGACCGGAACGCCGAGCGCGTTGCAGGCGGCAGCGATGCCGTCGATGGCCGCGGCGAGCTCCCAGCCGACCTCAGGCTTCTCCGGGTTCCCGAAGTTGAGGCAGTCCGTGAACCCGATCGGCTCGCCGCCGACGCACGCGACGTTGCGAGCGGCTTCGAGCACGGCGAGCGCGCCGCCGGTGAACGGATCGAGCCGCGCGATGCGCCCCTGCCCGTCCAGCGAGAGGGCGAGACCGCGCATGGACGGACGAAGGCGGAGCACCGCTGCGTCGAGGCCCGGGCGACGGACCGTGCGCGACCCGACGAGCTGGTCGTAGCGACGGAACACGAACTCGCGGCTGCGAAGCGCAGGCGAGGCGAGCAGCTCGACGAGCGCATCGGCGGCGGATGGAGCGCCGACGATCTCGCGCTCCGGCGTCCCTGCGCGTCGCTCCTGCTCGACCTGGTAGCGAGGGCACTCGTCGGTGAGGAGCCGCGCCGAAATCTCGCCGACGACCTCGTCGTCCCAGAAGGCGCGAAGCTCGCCGGTCGCGGTGACCTCGCCGATCACAGCGTGCCGCAGCTCCCAGCGGTCGAGAACAGCTTCGACAGCCTCGAGCATCTGCGGACGGACGATCGCGATCATTCGCTCCTGGCTCTCGGAGATCATCACCTCCCAGGGCTCCATCCCCTCCTCGCGTAGCGGGACGCGGTCGAGATGAACGTCGATCCCGAAGTCCGCCGCCATCTCGGAGAGCGAGGACGCGATTCCCGCTGCTCCACAGTCCTGCAGCGACTCGACGAGCCCCGACGAGACGAGCTCGACGGACGTCTCGATGAGCTTCTTCCCCATGAACGGGTCGCCGATCTGCACCGACGGACGCTTGTCCGGCGCCGCGTCGTCGAGCTCCTGGCTCGCGAGCACGGACGCGCCGCCGATGCCGTCGCGGCCGGTCGTGGCGCCGTACAGCACGACGAGCTGACCCGCGACGGTCGCCTTCGCGCGCATGAGCCGGTCGACCGGGAGCAGCCCCACGCACATGGCGTTGACGAGGCAGTTGTCGCGGTAGGCCTGGTCGAAGACCGCCTCGCCGCCGACCGTCGGCACGCCGACGCAATTCCCGTAGTGCCCGATGCCGCCGACTGCCCGCGAGAAGGACCAGTCGGGCTCCGCGAAGCGGAGACCGTCGAGGAGCGCCACGGGGCGTGCGCCCATCGCGACGATGTCACGGAGGATCCCGCCCACTCCCGTTGCGGCACCCTGGAACGGCTCGACAGCAGAGGGGTGGTTGTGACTCTCGACCTTGAACGCCACGGCGAGCCCGTCGCCGAGGTCGAGGACTCCGGCGTTCTCACCGGGGCCTTGCAGAACACGGGCACCTTCGGACGGCAGCCGCTTCAAGAGAAGCGCGGAGTGTTTGTAGCCGCAGTGCTCCGACCACAGCAGCGAGAAGACGGCGAGCTCGAAGTCGTTCGGGTCGCGCGCGAGCAGCGAGCGAATGCGCTCGAACTCTCCGTCGGTGAGACCGAGTGCGCGATGGAGCGCCGGATCTGCCGCGGTGCTCAGAAGGCCAGCTTATCGACCGCGTCCGACCTCGCATGGAGCGACGCGAGAGCACGTGGGTAGCCTCACTGCGTGCGCTCGTACTGGCCGCTGATCCTTCTGCTCGCGGCGATGTGGGGCGCGTCGTACCTCTTCATCAAGGTCGCTGTCGAGGACATCCCACCGGCGGCGATGACCGAGCTTCGCGTTCTCGGCGCCGGGCTTCTGCTCGCCGGCTACCTCGTGTGGCGGATGGGGACGTCACGGGCCGTCGCCGAGCTTCGTGCCGCATGGCGGCCGTGTCTCGTTCTCGGGGTCATCAACGGAGCTGTCCCGATGGGGCTCGTCGCGTGGGGGGAGACGCACATCGACTCGAGTGTGGCGGGGATCGCGCAGTCGACCGTCCCGATCTTCACGTTCCTGCTCGCGGCGCGTTTCCTTTCGCATGAGAGAGTCGGCCGGTTGCGCATCATCGGCGTTGCGGTCGGCTTCCTCGGCGTGGTGGCTCTCACCGGACTCGACACGACGGGTGGCTGGTGGGTGATCGCGGGAACACTTGCAGTCGTGCTCTCGTCGCTCTCGTACGCGAGCGGCGGCGTCTACGGACAGCTCCAGGTGCGGGACATCCCCGGCCCCGTGCTCGCCACAGGGTCGATGCTCGCGGCGGCGCTCGTGCTCGCGCCGCTCGCGATCGTCGATCCGCCGCGCGAGGTGCCCGGAACGACCGCCATCGCCGGCCTTGTCGCCCTGATCCTCATCCCGACGTTCGCCGGCCAGCTCCTGCTCTTCCGCGTGCTGCGCCTGCACGGGAGCCGCAAGCTCTCCATCGTTACCTACCTCATGCCCGCATTCGCGGTGGTGTACGGCGCCGTCCTCCTCGACGAGCCGGTGACGGCGGCGATGCTCGTCGGCTTCGGGCTCATCGCGGTCGGCGCGGCGCTCGCGTCAGGACAGCGCCTCTTCGGCGTGCGCGTGCAGGAGTCACCCGCTTGACGGTCACGATCCGCCGGGCGACGCCCGACGACGTCGACTTCCTCGTCGAGCTCGTGACGCACGAGGACGTCGAGCCCTTTCTCGCGGCCGTGCGCGCGAAGGGGCGCGACGAGATCCTCGAGGAGATCGCCCGCACGACGTCCGAGCCCGAGGCGTACGGCGTCTTCGTGATCGAGGTCGACGGCGCGCGCGCGGGAACGATGCGCTTCGAGCGTACGAACGAGCGGAGCCGCATTGCGAGTCTCGGCGGGCTCGCCGTGCATCCGGATCGCCGCGGCGGGAAGGTCGCGGATACCGCGGCGCGCCTCTTTCAGCGGCATCTCTTCGAGGATCTCGGCTTCCACCGCCTCCAGATGGAGATCTACGGCTTCAATGAGCGCGCGATGCGGCACGCCGAGCGCGCGGGCTTCACGCGCGAGGGCGTCCGCAGGAAGGCGTACTGGCGGAACGACGAGTGGGTCGACGGCGTGCTGTACGGCGTGCTCGACGACGAGGTCGTCGAATAGCGAGCTCGTCGAGTAGTCAGTGCGATCGCGACCGCGAAGCGGGCGCGCTTCAGGGATGTTCCCCGCGTCCGGAATCCGCAATCGCGGATTCTGGGCATGCGGACGAGTCAGTGCGATCGCGACCGCGAAGCGGGCGCGCTTCAGGGATGTTCCCCGCGTCCAGAATTCGCAATCGCGAATTCTGGACATGCGGACAAGTCAGTGAACCCCGTTTGAGGTGGTCTGCGCGACCGCGCGGATGAGCGCGGCGCGGATCCAGTCGGGCTCGGGCCAGCCACTCGGACCCCGGGGAGTCCGGTAGATGCGGTCGTCGGCGCTGTACTCGACGGGGATCGGCTCCGGGTCGACATCGCGACCGTCGACGAGCACCGTGGGCGAGCCGAGCACGCGATACGTCTCGGCATCGGAGTCGGACTCGACCTCGACGACCTCGATCTCGGCCGGAATTCCCGTCTCGTCGACGACGCGCTTGACGACGACGAGCGCCATCCCGCGATGCGGACAATCCTCGCGCTCGAAGATCTCGATCCGAACAGATCCGTTCGACTTCGCTTTCGCCACGTCGGCCCCCCTCCCCAGGGTGAGCTCGATTTCGCTCCCTCTGCTGACGCTACGACCAAAAGGGGGAGGCGCAATCCCTCGAACGAGTGAGCAACCGCCTCACAGGCCGCGGAGCGCGCGCTCGAGCACCGGGTCCTGGCCGGCGAAGTACTGCGCCGACGAGAGGTCGATGCGGAGGTCCGGCGCCACCGCAAGCCTGCGGTCGCTCGATCCCTTCTTGCGTTCGTGGTACCGGCCGGCGATGTAGACGTTCCAGCCGAGGGTGGGAAGGAGCACGGGGAACGTGTCGCCGTACGTCTCGACTCCGCCGCCCGTCGGCTCGCCGACGATGACGGCACGGGTGTCGCGATCGATCTCGGCAGCGAAGTTGGCGGCAGCCGAAAACGTCGCACGGCCGACGAGCAGGTACAGCCTGCCGCGCCTGTCGACCGCAGGCGAGCCCAGGAGAGACGTCAGCTCTCCGTACGTCGTGTTGTCGCCGCCTCCGTTGAGCCGAAGGTCGACGATCACGCGGCGGGTGCGCGGTGCGCGGACGAGCCGCTCGATCGTCCGCAACATCGACGGCGCCGGCGGACGAACCGTGTTGTAGCCGACGTAGACTGCGCGCCCGCGGGCGAGAGTCCTCGCCCACAGCGGCTTCGCGCCACCTGCCAGGTAGAGCGGTCGCGGGCCGTACGGAAGCGACGACGGGTTGTGTCCGTGATGCGGCTCGGCGAATGCGGCCGCGTACTGCGGCCCCGGCATCGCCGTCAGCTGGACGTCGGCGCGCCGACCGTCCGGTCGCTCGAGCGTGAAGGTCGCAGGCCCGGCACCGTCGGTGATGCCGAGGCCGTCGAGAACCTCGGCCGTGAGCAGGAAGTGCGGCGCCAGCCCGCGCAGGTTCGACGGATTGTCGCTCGGCGTCAGCGGTCGCACGAGCTCGAGCACACGCTCGACGGAGGTGCCCTCGATCGCAACGAGCCGGCTGCGGACGAGGGACGTATCCCGCGCGTCGACGACGTAGACGCCGTCCGAGAAGTGGTAGAGGCGCAGCGGGTACAGGTTGAGCGGCCTGCTGTGCGCGGAGTCGCCGGGAAAGAGCCCGGTGTGACCGTTCCGGGGGCCGAGGAGCGCGATGATCCGCAGCACGCCGACGAGGACCTCGTTCCGCGAGCTCGCCGGAGCGCGTCTGGCCAGCGCGTTCACCTCGGCGCGGAACCTCGCCCTGGAGATACTCCTGAACGGGGCGGGATGCAGCTGCTCGATCGCCATGCCGAGGTCGCGCACGTCAGCGGACACCGTGGAGGAGGCGGACGGACGGGCCTGCGCGACGGAGACGATCGCGACCATGGCGAGTGACGCGAGGAGCAGGCCCGACATCCGCATGGGCTGGGATGATGTCCTATCGATTGTTACATGTCAAGATTGACATATTAAGATGGCTCTGAAGTACGCACTTCTCGGCGCGCTCGCCGATCGACCGCGCACCGGCTACGAGTTGCTCAAGCACTTCGAGCAGTCGCTCGCGTACGCTTGGCCGGCGAGCCATAGCCAGATCTACCCCGAGCTCGCGCGACTCCAGGCCGACGAGCTCATCGAGCAGACCGGATCGGGCGCGCGCAACTCGAAGACGTACGCGGTCACCGACGCAGGGCTGGCCGAGACCCGGCGCTGGCTCCGGGAGACCGCGCCCGATCGACGCGTGCGCAGCGACGCTGCGCTGCGCACCTTCTTCCTCTGGCTGCTCGAGCCGGACGAGGCCGTCGAGCAGCTCGAGCGCGAGCGGTCGTACGTGCGCGACCGGCTCGCCGAGCTCGAGCGCATCCGCGAAGGCCCGCGCGGGCCGGGACGCAAGGAGCAGGCGTTCGGGATCGCGCTCGAGGGTGGTATCCGCTCCCTGGAAACGCGCCTCGAGTGGCTGAACTGGGCCGAGAGCGAGCTCGAGTCGCACCCTCAGTGAGCTGCCGTGCAGACCGCGACAGCCCACGCATGCACGGCACGGGCGCGCCGGTGGTAGACGTGGAGGCCGGTCTCGAGCGCGAACCCGGCTGCGCCGTGTACCTGGTGCGCCGCCGCGGTGACGTCGCAGCACGACCCTCCGGCAAAGCGCAGCTCCGGTTCCTGGAGGCCGCCGGGGTTCGTCGCAGCGGCCCACGCAAGGAGCGTCATCGCGTCCACTGCAAGCGCCGCGTCGGCGAGCCGGGACTGGACAGCCGGCAGCGCTGCGAGCGGCGCGCCGAACTGCTCCCGCGCTCGCGCGTGCTCGACGGACAGCTCGACCGCGCGCGCCGCGAGACCCGCGAGGTACCCGAGAGTCGCTGCGTTCCACGCACGCCAGCACGATGCGGCGGCTACGGGCTCGAGCTGTCCGAGCGCGGCGATCTCGACCCGCACGCTGCCGGTTCCGTCGAGCGTGGGCTCCGCGCGAGCCTCGGATGCCGGCGGCCCGAGACCGAGCCCGCCGCCTCGCAGTGGAACCGCCAGCGACTCGACGCCGCGCGCGTGCCTCGCTCTCCCCTCGACGCACAGCGGCGCGCCCAGCGTCGCCTCGTCGAGGAGGCAGACCGGCGCAGCGACGCGACCGAGCTCGACTCCTCCCGCGACGGCGGCGCCCAGCAGCTCCTCCGTTGCCCACAGGTCGGACCAGCCCGCCGCCGCGAGGCGGACGGCCAGGTCGTCGTCGCGATCGTCCTGCCAGCTTCCGAGCTCTGGCTCGAGCGGCGCATGCCAGTCGCCGACCGCAGCGCGCACGGACTCGGCGAAGAGGGCCAGCTCGTCGTCGATCTGGAACCTCATGCGAGCTCCGCGAGCACTGCGTCGGTGTCGGCGCCGAGGGAGGGTGCCGCGGCCGCGACCCGCCGCTCGTCGCCCACGCGCACGAACGGCGCGAGCAGTTCGATCTCACCGAGGCCCGGCTGCGCGACCCGCGCGATGAGGCCCTCCGCGACCACCTGCGGATCGGCTGCGATCGACTCACGCGGCTGAACCGGCCCGCACGGCACCCCAGCTGACTCGAGCGCAGCGATCCAGTCCGCGGCCGAGCGCTGCGCGAAGCGTTCCGCGACGACGGCCGTGAGCTCTTCCTTCGCGGCGAGCACGTCGGGGTCGTCCGGCACGAGATCGGGAGCCTCGACCGTCGGGTCGTCGAGGCCGAACAGCTCGAGGAAGGCCGTCCGCTGCGCCAGGTTGAGGCACGCCACGGCGACGAAGCCGTCCGACGCCTCGAAGCACCGGTAGTACGGGTTCAGCCTGAGCCCGCCCGCGATCTCCGCGGCACGCGCGGCGAGCTGCGCGCGGTCTGCGATCGGCGCCGATGCCGCCGTCTCGTTCTCGAGCCGCACGAGGTCCTGCAGCTGCACCGCCATCGCCGCGGCGAGGAGCGAGACGTCGACGAGCTCGCCCTCGCCCGTGTCGCGTGCGCGGACGAGGGCCGCGAGGACACCCGTCGCGAGCAGAAAGCCGGCGGTGAGGTCGGCCATGGGAATCCCGCCCGCCCGCACGGGCACGGTGTCGCCGGGGGATGCGTGCGCCGTCAGCAGCCCGGCGCGCGCCTGGGCGACGAGGTCGTAGGCGAGGGCATCGGCCAGCGGGCCTGCACGACCGAAGGAGCTCACGCGGCCGACGACCAGTGCCGGATTGGCGGCGTGCACGTCCTCCCAGCCGAGCCCGAACCGAGCGGCACGCTCTCCGGGAAAGTTGTGCACGACGATGTCCGCGCTGTCCAACAGACGGGCACTCGTCTCGAGCCCGTCCGCGGTCTTGAGATCGACGACGACGGAGCGCTTCCCGCGGTTGAGCGGGACGAAGTAGCGACCGACGCCGGGAGCCACCGGCAGCACGTGGCGGTAACCGTCGCCCGCGGGCGGCTCGACCTTCACCACGTCCGCACCCAGGTCGGCGAGGAGCACACCGCAGAGTGGGCCGGCGACGTACTGCGCGTACTCGACCACGCGCACGCCCTCCAGCGGAAGGCTCATCGGAGGCCCAGACCGCGACGCGCGATCACGACCTGGAGGATCTCGGCCGATCCGCCGGAGATGGTCGAGCCGACCGCTGCGCGATAGAGGCCGCCGAGCCGCCCTTCGAGCGGCGCGGACGGGTGCGAGTCCGTAAGGCCCTCGAGTCCGAGGAACTCGCCGCCGTCGCGCGCCAGACGCTGCGCGAGGCGTGCTCCGGCGAGCTTCGCCATTGCGGACGCGGCGCTCGCAGGCTCGCGGCGATCGAGGAGATCGGCGGCCCGCAGCGAGAGGAGGCGTGCCGCTGCGAGCTCACCGCGGAGCGCGGCGACGCGCGGCCACACGGTGTCGAGCCGACCCGTGTCGCGCAGCCGCTCCTCCAGTCCGTCGAGAATCCACGCCAGCCCGCCGAGCTTCTCCGCCGTGATCCGCTCGAAATCGAGCGTGTGCATGAGCACGTCCCAGCCTCGGTCGAGCTCGCCCACGAGGTTCTCGGCGGGGATCTCGACGCCGTCGAGGAACACCTCGCAGAGGTAGCCGCCGCCGAGCACGGGAAAGCGGCGCACCTCGATCCCCGGCGTGTCGAGCGGCGTGACGAGCACCGAGATGCCGCGATGGCGCGGCTCGTCCGGGTTCGTGCGCACGGCGAGGTAGATCCAGTCGGCCAGCCACGCGCTCGACGTCCAGATCTTGTGGCCGTCGACGACGAAAGCGTCGCCGCGGCGCACCGCTCGCGTCGTGAGCGACGCAAGGTCGCTGCCCGCCCCCGGCTCGGAGAAGCCCTGGCAGAACGTGAGCTCACCGCGCGTGATCGGCCCGAGGAGTCGCTCCTTCAGCGCCGGCGAGGCAAAGCGCTCGAGTGCCGAGCCGATCGTCTTGTACGAGAGGAGGTAGAGGGAGAGCGGAAGCCAGTGGTAGCCGAAGACCTCCTCGACGAGCGCGGCGTCGACGTGGGTCAGACCGCGGCCGCCGAGCTCCTCCGGCCAGGTCATCCCGATCCAGCCGGCCTCCCCGAGCGCGCGGGTCACCTCGCGCGAGTCGCCGTCCGAGAGCATCCCCTGGCGACGCCACTCGGGGTCGGTTTCGAGCTTCGGGCGTACGCTCGCCGCTAACACCGCAGCCTCCTCACGCAGCCCGAGCTGCTCGTCTGTCATTCGGAGATCCACGCGGGGCGATCGTAGAGCGCCCTAGGATCCCGCCGCATGGAGCACCGGCATGTCTGGATCGCGATGCAGGACGGCACGCGTCTCGCGGCCCGGCTCTTCCTGCCGAGCGAGCTCCCGGCGCCGGCGATCGTCGACGCGCTTCCGTACCGCATGGACGACCTCACCGCGTCGTATGCGAGCGAGTACGAGCGGCTCTGCGAGGAGGGCGGCTTCGCGGTCTGCCGGCTCGATCTCCGCGGCACGGGCTCCTCGGAGGGGATCGCGGGCGACGAGTACACCGCACAGGAGCAGGCCGACATCTGCGCCGTCATCGCCTGGCTCGCCGAGCAGGACTGGTGCACGGGCAAGGTCGGCATGTACGGGACGTCGTGGGGAGGGTTCAACTCACTCCAGGTCGCGATGGAGCGTCCGCCCGCGCTCCACGCAATCGTCCCGATCTACGCATCCGACGACCGCTACACGGACGACGTCCACTACATGGGCGGGATCCTCAAGGCCATCGACCTCGTCGACTGGGTCATCTACATGGCAGCGTGCAACGTCCTACCGCCCGTCCCCACGGTGTACGGCGACGGCTGGCGCGATGAGTGGCTCCGCCGGATCGACGGGACCGACCCGTGGCTCCTGCGCTGGCTCGAGGAACAGGACGACGGGCCGTACTGGCGACATGGATCGCTCCGACCCGGCTATGACCGAATCCGGTGCCCGACGATGATCGTCGCGGGCTGGGCCGACGGCTACACGAACATCGCGCTGCGGGCGTACGCGGCGATGACGTGCCCGCGCCGCGTGATCATCGGCCCGTGGGCGCACGCGTCGACGACGACGTCGATCCCGGGACCGCACATCGACCTCGTGCCCGAGCTCATCCGCTGGTTCTCGAGGTGGCTGCGCGACGAGTGCAACGGGATCGACGAGGAGCCTCCTCTCGCGATCTTCGCACGGCGCTCCACGCGTCCTGCGCCTGAGCTTGCGGAGATGAACGGGGAGTGGCGCTCCGAGCCGACGTGGCCGGCGGAGCGCTTACGGCCTGCCGTCTGGCGACCTGACGGCGACTCGACGGATCGGATCTCCGTGCGCGGCGACGTCGGCACGGCGGCGTGGATCTCGTGCGCGGGCAAGGCGCCGTGGACGCTTCCCGACGATCAGCGCGAGGACGACCTGCGCTCGCTCACGTACGACTGGCCGGCGCTCGACGAGGAGCTGGAGATCCTCGGACACCCACGGCTTCGGCTCGTCGTCACGTCGCCGCACCCGGTGGCGTTCCTCTCGGCACGCCTCTGCGACGTCTTTCCCGACGGAGCCTCCGCGCTCGTGAGTCGCGGCGTGCTGAACCTCACGCACCGCAACGGCCACGTGAACCCGACGCCCCTCGAGCCGGGGGCACCGACGCCGATCGAGCTCGAGCTCGAGGCGACCTCGTGGATCTTCGAGGCGGGCCACCGCGTGCGGCTCGCGCTGGCAGGCTCGGACTGGCCGAACACCTGGCCACCTCCGCACGCCGGCACGCTCGACGTCGGGCGTGGCAGCGTCGAGCTCGAGCTCCCGGTCCTCGACGGGCCTGCGATCGCACCGCCGCCCGTCTTCCAGCCACCGCCCCCGTCGTCCGCCGCCGAGGAGCCGGACGGCGAGCAGCCACCGGTCGTGCGCACGATCGAGCAGGATCCGGTGGGCCGGCAGACGCGCGTCGTCACGAGCTACGGCTCCCGGTACGAAGGCCCGCACGATGCGAAGATCGAGGAGCAGTACGACGGGCTCGTCGGCGTTGCGGAGAGCAATCCGGGGAGAGCGTGGGCGAGCGCGCGATCGCGCTACTCCATCGCCTGGCCGGAGACCACCGTGCGAACCGAGGCGCACCTGCGATTCCGGTCCACTTCGACCCGGTACCACGTCGTCGTCGAGGTCATCGCGTCGGAGGACGGGCAGGACGGCATCGGCCATGTGGAGCGCCGCTTCGAGCGGACGATCCCGCGGAGCCTCCAGTAATCGGTCAGAGCGCGTGGCACGCCGCGCGGTGATCCGCCGCGACGGTCTCGAGACCGAGATCCTCCGTGCGACAGCGCTCTTCGATGCCGAGCCGCGCCGCCTCGCCTGACGCGACGAGCGGACAGCGCGGATGGAAGCGGCAGCCGGCTGGGATGCGCGTCGGATCCGGGGCCTCGCCCTGCAGGATGAGCTGCTCCATCTCCGCGACCTCGGGCACGACGGAGAGCAGCGCTCGCGTGTACGGGTGGCGCGGGTTCGAGAGGAGCTCCTCGGCCGGCCCCTCCTCGACGATCCGCCCGAGGTACATCACCGCGATGCGGTCGGCGATGTTCCAGGCGAGGCCGAGGTCGTGCGTGACGACCAGGATCGTCACGCCGGCATCGCGCACGAGCTCGAGCATGAGCTTGAGGATCTCGCCGCGCACCGAGGCATCGAGGCTCGAGACGGGCTCATCGGCGACGAGCAGCGACGGGCTCAGCACCATGGCGCCCGCGATCACGACCCGCTGACGCTGCCCACCGGACAGCTCGTACGGATAGAGGTGGACGAAGCGCGCGGGCGGACGCAGGCCGGCGCGCGAGAGCGCCTCCGCGACCCGCGTCGCCTCGTCGCCCGGAACCTTCTGGATGCGAAGTCCCTCGGCGACCGCCTCGTACACGGACTGCCGCGGGTTGAGCGCGCCCATCGGATCCTGGAACACCATCTGCACCTTCGAGCGATAGCTACGGAGGAAGCGGCCGTCGTACCGAAGCGGCTCCCCTTCGAAGCTGATCTCCCCGGCGGCCGGACGCTCGAGACCCATGATCGACCGCGCCAGTGTCGTCTTGCCGCAACCCGACTCACCGACGAGCGCGAGCACCTCGCCGCGGCGCACCTCGAGGTCGACGCCGTCCACCGCACGTGCGACCGCACCTCCCCGCCCGTCGAAGCGGACGTGCAGCTCCCGCGTCTCGAGCAAGGCGTCGCTCACGCGGGCCCTCCGTCGAGGACGTGGATGCAGGCGGCGCGTCGTCCGTCTCCCGCCGGCCACAGCTCGACGTCGATCTCCGGGCATTCCGGCGTGGCGACTGCACAGCGCGGATGGAACGGACAGCCGGTCGGAACCGCGCGCGGATCGGGCGGATCGCCGCCGAGGCCGGAGGGGTTCATGCGGTGGCTGTGGTCTCCGATCAGCGGGAAGGCGGCTGCGAGCGCTGCGGTGTAGGGATGGGTGGGCCGTGCGAAGACGTCATCCGCGGCGCCCTCCTCCACGATCCGGCCGGCATACATGACCGCGGTGCGCCGGCAGACGTACGAGAGCGTCGAGAGGTCGTGCGTGATGAAGATCATCGACAGCGCCAGCTCGCGCTGGAGGCGCTCGAGGAGCTCGAGAACCTGTGCCTGCACCATGACGTCGAGCGCAGTCGTCGGCTCGTCCGCGATGAGGATCCGCGGGTTGCAGGCAAGCGCGAGCGCGATGAGCACGCGCTGGCGCTGCCCTCCGGAGAGCTGATGCGGGAAGTCGCCCGCCCGCCGCGTCGGAATTCCCACGGTCTCGAGCAGCTCGGCGATGCGGGCCCCCGAGTCGGGCGCGGTGCGATGGAGCTTGATCGCCTCGGCGATCTGGTCTCCCACCGACTGCACGGGGTTGAGCGCGTGGAGCGCGCCCTGGAAGACGATCGACATCTCGGTCCAGCGCACGGCCCGCAGGCGGCCCGGCTTCATCGAGAGCACGTCCTCGCCGTCGAGCAGCACCTCGCCCGTCACCTCCGTTCCGCGTGGAAGCACACGTAACAGGGCGCCTGCAATCGTCGACTTCCCGCAGCCCGACTCACCCGCGAGCCCGAGCGTCTCCCCGGGGGCCAGGTCGAACGAAACTCCTCGTACTGCCGGAACATCACCCGCGTCGGAGCGATAGGTGACGTGCAGGTCCTCCACCGAGAGAAGCGGCGCGCTCATCGCCGCCGCTCGCGAAGGCGTGGATCGAGCACTTCTTCGAGCGCCCGTCCGACCAGTGTGAAGGCGAGCACGACGCCGATGACGCAGATGCCCGGCGGCAGGTACCACCACCACGCCTCTCTCGTCAGCGCGCCGAACGAGAACGCCTCCTCGAGCATCTGCCCCCACGAGATCGCCGACGGATCACCAAGCCCCAGGAACGCGAGCGCGGTCTCCGAGAGAATCGCGATCGGCACGGTCAACGTGGCGTTCGCGAGCACGAGCGGAGTGACGTTCGGCAGGATGTGGCGCCCCATCACGTGCCGCCCGGATCCGCCGAGCGCACGGCTGCGCTCCACGTAGAGGCGCTGCTTGAGCGTCAGCACCTGCGCTCGTATGAGCCTCGCCGTCGTCGGCCAGGACGTGACGCCGATGACGAGGATGATGTTGCGTACGGACGGTCCAAGGATCGCGGCGAGCACGATCGCCAGGGGAAGAAACGGGATCACGAGGAACCACTCCGTGAGGCGCGAAAGGACGCTGTCGACCCAGCCGCCGAAGAAACCTGCCGTCACACCGACGATCGTCCCGATCACGATTGCGATCAATGTGGCGGCGATCCCGACGAGCAGGCTGATGCGCGAGCCGAAGACGAGCTGATCCCAGATCGGCCGCCCGAAGCTGTCCGTGCCGAGCGGGCCGAACTCCGAGGGTGGTGCCCATTGCGGATTGTCCGTCGTGTTCACGACATTCAGGTTCGCCGAGTCCGCAAGGACGGGAGCGAGCAGCGCGACGGAGACGAAGACGCCGAGCACGATCAGGCCGACGAGTCCCTCGCGACTGCGTCGATAGTCCCCCCATGTACGACCGAACGCCCGTCGGCGCCTCGTCCAGGCAACGGAGCTCACTGGTACCGCACCCGCGGGTCGAGGTACGGATAGAGAAGGTCGGCGACGAGGTTGAAGACGATCACCGCAGCGCTGAAGACGAGAAAGAGCCCCTGCAGCATCGGCAGATCGGGCCCTCGGAGCGCGTCGAACGTGAGCAGGCCGAGCCCAGGCCATGAGAAGACGGTCTCGACCGTGATCGCGCCCGAAATGACGAACCCGAAGTTGATCGCGATCAGCGCCGTCGCAGGAAGCAGAGCGTTGCGGACGGCATGCCTGTTGCGCACGTCGACGTCTCGCAACCCCTTGGCCCGCGCGAGTGTCAGGTAGTCCTCGCGCATGACGTCGACGATCGACGATCGCATGATCAACGCGTACTCACCGAGGTACGCGACGGTCAACGTGAGGCAGGGGAGGAACATGTGCCAGGCCTGATCAGCCAGCTGTGCGAGTCCCGAGGACTCCGACGACGGATCGCTGATCCCACCCGTCGGAAAGAGCTCGAGCCGTGCAGCGAAGAACGTCAGGAGAATCATCCCGAGCCAGAACTCCGGGGTCGACCACGTCACCATCGACCCCGAGGTGAGAACCCGATCACGCCGGGTCCCGCGACTCCAGCCGGCGCTCGTCCCAATCCACAGGCCGAGAACGGTCGAGAGGATCGTCGCCACGCCGACCAGCGCGAGGGTGGCCGGCATCGCTTCCCAGATCTCGCTGATGACGGGCTGGTTCGTCGTGTACGAGCGACCGAGGTTCAGCTGGAGCGTCTGCTGGACGTAGGCGACGAACTGCTCCCAGAGGGAGCCGTCGAGCCCGAACTGCACGCGTAGCGCCTCACGCTGCTCGAGCGAGAGGTTCCGTCCCCGGAAGAGGTTCGCGACGGGGTCGCCCTCGACGACCCGGAAGAGGAAGAAGTTGAAGACGACGACGAACGCCAGCGTCCCGAGGGCGCCGAGCACTTTCCCGACGACGAAGCGGGCGTTCACCGCCGTCTCTCCGCGATCGAAACCTCTACTCGCGCTCCTCCGCGCTGCGGCGCCGCAGCAGCACGAAAGTGAGCGCGCCGAGCGCGACGAGCCCGGCGACGACCAACGCTCCGATCGCCGTGCTCGACATCCCTCCGTCCGATCCGGCACCCTCGATCGGGGTCAGGTTGAAGTAGGTCGGCGACGTGTTCGAGAAGATCACCGGACCGACCTCTGCCGGCTGTCGCAGCCAGCCCTCGAAGCGATCTGTCCGGTACGCCTGCAGGTCGGGGTTCTGCGAGATGTTGTTGTAGACCGCCGCCTTGTAGAAGCGAGTCAGCATCTGATGGGCGATGTCACGGCGCTTCTGCGGATCGAGCTCCACTTTCTGCTGCTCGTAGAGCTTGTCGTACTCCGGATCGCACCAGTTCGCGTCGTTCCAGTAGTTCGTCGGGTTCTGGAGATCCTGCGAGACGTTGTCGCAGGTGAAGTACCAGAGCATCGGGTCCGGGTCGACGTACGGCGTCCACGACCAGTGGAACAGGTCGTACTCGCCCTTCCCGATCACTTCGGTGAGCTTGCTCTCGTTCATCAGGTCGAAGGTGACCTCGATTCCGATCTGCTCGAGCCAGCCCTTCACGAACTCGGCGATCGGCTTTGCGATCTGCGAGTCCGTGCGTACGGCGAACGTGAGGTTCAGCGGCTCCCCGCCGCCGCGCATCTCGCGCACCCCGTCTCCGCTCGTGTCGTCGTACCCGGCGTCGTCGAGGATCTGGTTCGCCTTGTCGAGGTCGAAGGCGTACTGCTCCTCGACCGGGATGTCAGCGAGCCACGACGGATCGGGGGACGGGCTGAACGTAAGGGCCGGTTTCCCAATCCCGTTATTGACCTTGTCGATGATGGTCTGGTCGTCGATCGCATGAGCGATGGCCTGGCGGACACGGAGGTCGAGGAGGGCAGGATGTGGCTTCTTCAGCCCGGCGCCACCGTTGATCGCGACCTCGTCCACGTTGCCCTGCTGCCCTTCGACCGTCACGATGCCCTCGACGGATCCGAGACGCGCAAACGCAGCCGTCGGGACGTCCTGCGCAGCGTCGATCTCGCCGTTCTCGAGCGCGGCGACCATCGCGTCGAAGTTGTTGAAGATTCGGAAGACGACCTCGTCGATCGCAGGCCTGCCGCCCCAGTAATTCGGGTTCGCGACCATGCGCCAGAACTGGCCGGGCTTGTACTCCGCGAACGTGAACGGACCCGAGCCGACCGTGCTCTGGCCGTCGTACTCCGCGATCTCCTTCTCGTCGAACTTCCCCCAGACGTGCTCGGGCAGGAGGTAGATGTCCATCGTCGGGAGCTTCGGATCGGGCACGCTCGACGTGATCTCGACGGTCCGCTCGTCGATCGCCTTCGCGGTCAGGCTCTGCACCGCGGAGGAGTGGTTGAGCCATTCCTCGTCGCGCCCGCGTGTGATGTTGAACACGACATCGTCGGCCGTCAGCGGCTCGCCGTCCGACCACTTCAGGCCCTCGCGCAGCGTGTACGTGTACGTCTTGCCCGAGTTCGACGCCTCCCACGACTCGGCGAGGCCCGGGATCGTTGCGAAGTCGCCGGCCGCCTTGTCGGTAAGCGTCGCGTAGTGGAGGTTCCAGGCCTCGAAGTCGGGGACCTCGACACCGATCAGCGGGCTGAACGAGTCGACATCCTCGGTCCCGACGGTGAGGACGACCTTCTCGTCGTCGGACTGCGCCGTCGCGACGGCGGACACACCGAGCGCCAGAACGCCTACGAGGACTGCTGCTGCGAAGAACTTCACGAATTTCACGGACGGTCTCCCTCCGGGGGTCGCGGGGCTCGGCGATTATCACCCCCCGGTGAAGCGCGTTCCAGTGGAAGAGACGCCGGAGTAGGTCGGAGGTTTGTACGCTCGCCCCGTGACCGTGCCTCCGCCACGCGGCCCACGGCTCCGCGAGCACGGCCTGCGGATCGGGAGATTCGAGGCGGGGCCTGCGAATGCGATCACCGATGTCACGGGTGTCGCGGTCGGTCACGTCACCCTCTGGCGCGACGAGCCGGAGCCTGCCGAGGGCCGTGGCATCGCCCGCACCGGCGTGACGGCAGTGCTCCCGGCACCGCTCGAGTCGATCTTCGGCGAGCCCGTGCCGGCGGGGACGGCCGTTCTCAACGGCTCCGGCGAGCTCACGAGCTCGCTCGTCATCGGCGAGTGGGGAACGATCGAGACGCCCGTCTACCTGACGTCGACGCATGCGGTCGGAAGGGTCTACGACGGCGCGATCGAGGTCGCCGTTGCAGCCGACGCACGTGTTGGCACGGAGGACTTCGTCATCCCCGTCGTCGGCGAGTGCGACGACAGCTGGCTGTCGGAGGGACGCGTCGTCCAGGTCGAGGCGGCCGACGTCGGCCGGGCGGTCGCTGCCGCGTCGGGCGGCGCCGTCGGCGAGGGCGCAGTAGGCGGTGGGACCGGGATGATGACGAAGGGGTACAAGGCCGGGATCGGAACGGCGAGCCGGATCGCACCATCGATTGCCGGAGCCGTGGGAGTCCTCGTCCTCTCGAACTTCTACCCGCCGCCGGGACTCGTCGTCGACGGCGTTCCGGTGAGCGATCTGCTCGGCGAGCCAGCTGGGACGCGACGCTCGAAGGCCGGCAGCTGCATCGCGGTCGTCGCCGTCGACGCTCCGCTCGCGTCACATCAGCTCGAACGGGTCGCTCGGCGAGCCGGCCTCGGGCTCGCGCGCTGCGGCTCGGTCGGCCATCACGGCAGCGGCGAGATCTTCGTCGCGTTCGCCCCACCCGGGCGGCGGCCGCGTGGAGAGGCGCCGGCTGCGACCGTGCCCGACCGCGAACTCAACGACGTGTTCGAAGCAGTGGTCGACGCGACCGAGGAGGCGGTGCTCAACGCTCTGTGGGCCGCGCCCGAAGTTGCAGGCCGCGACGGCCGCATCGGCCGCGCGCTCCCGCACGACGACGTGCTCGCGCTCCTCGAGGCTCACGGCCGCCTCGACGCGTGACGGCGCCAACAGGCTCGTTGTTTGGCGGGCATCCGTCGCGGGAACGAAACCACCATGACGACTCAATCCTCTGTGCCCATCGAACCTCCGATCCCGCCCATTCCGCCGGACCCCGCACCGAATCCGGGCGAGCCCGGGCCACCGATTCCCGAACCGCTGCCGGTGCCCGAGCCGGAGCCCGATCCCGGGCTGCCACCGGCCGTCGGCGGGTACGTGCGCTAGCCAGGTCGCACGGAACGTGCTCCGGTGCGCGGCGGCCCCGAGAGGTCGGGCCGCGCATCGAGATCGCGACGAATTGCCTCGTCGGCGTCTTCGCCCTCCACGCTGCTCGCAGCCGGACTCGTGACGGGGGCTCGGATCGCGGTGCGCTGCTGCATGCGGCAACAACGCTGCGCGTTGTACGAGAAGCAGAGGGACTAGACCGCCCTCGTCACGGAATCCGCCGAGCACGACCGCGCGAGGCAACCCGTAGGATTGCCCGATGGCCACCTTCCTGCACACCATGGTTCGAATCACGGACCCCGAGCGGAGCCGCGGCTTCTACGAGGCGCTCGGCTTTCACTTCTCGCGCGACATGGACATCGTCAGAAACGGCGAGCGCGAGGCGACGAACTACTTCTTCTCGCTCGGAGACGCGGAGAACGTCCTCGAGCTGACGTACAACCACGACGGTCGCTCGTACGACCTCGGCAGCGGGTACGGGCACATCGCGATCGCCGTCGACGACCTCGACGGAACGCTCGCCGGGCTGAGAGACGCGCACGGCATCGAGCCCGAGCGGCCTCCATATCAGGTCTCGGAGGGCGGCTCGCGGATCTGCTTCGTGCGCGACCCGGATAGATACATCACTTCATTGAGTTAGTGCGAGTCCGTCACGGCCCGAGCTCATATCGACCCTGCAGAGCAGGGAGTTCCGCCCCATCTACGTCTACGGCGGATCCGTGTTCCTCCCGGGCGCGTGGTCGGAGATCCGCCGGCGCCCGCCGGGGAGGATGCTGCTCGTCTCGCTCGCGATCATTGTCGCGTTCGTCGTGAGCGCGGCTTCGACGCTCGGGCCGTTCGATCTCGAGTTCTGGTGGGAGCTGTCGGCGTTGGTCGTGATCATGCTGCTCGGGCACTGGCAGGAGATGAAGGCGCTCGGCCAGGCCCGTGGCGCCGTCAGCACGCTCGCCGCGCTGCTGCCCGACGTGACGGAGCGCCTCCGCGACGGCACTGTCGAGCGCATCTCCATCGGCGAACTGCAAGTCGGCGGCGACGCGGCGCGCGGCGTGAACCCGACCAGATCGCAGAAGACGACCGTGACGACTTTGCGCTCGCGGCGTGGTTCAGCCATCGTCACGCGCTCTTCGCAAGCAGGCGCTCGCCACGCTCGACGAAGAGTGTCGCGCCGATCGGGCGGTAGAAGACGAGCGCCTTCTCGAGCTGGGCCTCGCCCTCCGCCCGGCGACCCTTGCCCAGGAGCTGCTCAGCCGCGCGCAGGCGCGCCTCGGCCTCGAAGAGCAGGATTCCGGCTTCCGCGTACAGCGCCGCCGCCTCGACGAAGTCCCCGTGGAGCACCGCGATCATCGCCTTGTGGCCCGGGCTCGAAGGGAGGCCGGCGAGGACTTCGCGTACATCCGAGGTCTCGCCGAGATCGTACGCCACCTCGGCGAGTGACCACGACCTTCCCTTCGGATGCTTCCTGAGAAGTGGGACCACCTCTGCAAAGGCCACCCGTGCCTCCGACACGCGCCCGATCTGCAGATCGGCCCACGCGGTCCGGACCAGCGCCGGGATGAGGGCGTCGAGATCCCCGATCGCGCGCGCCAGCTCGAGGGCACAGCGAAGGTCCGCCGGCGCCACGTCGCGGTGCTCACGAGCGAGAGCGATGTACGCGCGCACGAGGCGCAACGGTCCTTCGCGGATGTGCGGGGCTCCGCTCTCGCACTCGGCGACGAACGCATCGGCGGCTGGAACCGCTTCGTCCCAGTCGCCTAGGAGCCAGTCCGTGACGATCAGGTTCCCGCGCACTAGACGGGCCATCTGAATATCCCCAAACCGCTCGGCTTCACGAAGAGCCTCGGAGCTCGAGGTCCGCATGCGCCCGCCATCCCAGGTGTCGATGACGACCGAGAGGTTGTTGAGTGCAGCGGGCAGCGCGGGCGAGTTCGACGCCCGTCCGATCTCGATCGCCAGCTCGAGGTCGTCGCGGCCGGTCACGTCACCTCTCCAATCCTTCCCCGAGCCGATCGTGGTCAACGCGTGCACGCGCAGGTCGTCGAGTCCGAGCCGCTCCGACATGGCCAGCGCCTCCTCCGCAGCGTGGAGCCCGCGGTCGACCTCGCCGGCCAGGAATTGAAGGCGGGCGGACCACGCGAGGACCAGCGCCCCACGCTGGCCGACGCATCGGCCCCTTCGATCAGAGCCTCGGCAGCCTGCAGGCGGGGGAACACCTTCGTCCTGCTCTCCTCGGAGCCAGAACATTCGTGCGAGCAAGGCTTCAGCCTCGGCGCCGCTCTCGGGCCGACCGGACTCGACGAGCGCGTCGCGGGCCTCCCTCGAGAGCCTCCGCAGCCTCTCTCGTCCCCCGCGATGAAAAAGGCCCGAGCACGGCTGAGGAGCAGCTCCGGGCGATCCGCGTCTTCGCCGGGCCAGAGGGCGAGCGCCTTCGCGTAGTGCGCGGCGGCCGTCGGGAAGGCATTGAGCGCATACGCGCGGTCTCCGGCGGCGCGCGCTGCGATTCGGGCGTTCTCGGCGAGCTCCTCCGTGCTCGTGCCGGCGGCCTGCGCGAGCTCGAGCGCCGCACTCCAGTGGAAGGCGAGTAGCTCGGCGTGGTCGTCGATGCGGCCCAGAGTCTCGATCCACTCCTGCGGCCTCCCCGTGCTTCCGGGACCGCTCGGCGCGGGGGATCTGGCCGTACGCGACGTCCCTCAGGAGCATGTGCGCGAAGACCACTCGCTCTCCCGCCTCGATCGAGGAGTGCCGCTGGCGGTTCAGAAATCCTTTCCGTTCGAGGCCGTGCAGAAGCCTTCCTCGCGTCCGACTCGTCGCGGCGCAGGGTGCCGGTCCAGAAGACCTTGCCCATGACCGAGGCGTCCTGAAGGAGGGCTTTCTCGTCAGCCGAGAGACCGTCGAGGCGGGCGGCGATGATCCCCTGCAGCGTCTCCGGAAGCGGGAGGTCGTCTCCGATACCGCGCTCGAGGTGGAGCTGGCGCGAACTGCTCGGCGTACAGCGGGTTGCCGTCCGAGCGCTCGAGCAGCGCCCTGCTGGATCTCCGCTGGGAGTACTGCACGCTCGAGAACGCGGGAGATGAGCACGGCCGTCTGGTCCTGCGAGAGCGGAGAGAGCCCCGAGGGTGGAGGCGTTCAACTTGCCGCCGCCCCAGCCCGAGCGACGCTCGAGAAGCTCTGGTCGCGCTGTGCAGACAACGAACAGCGGGATCCGCTCAACCAGTCGAAGAGCTCGTCGACGAAGTCGAGGAGGCCGTCATCCGCCCAGTGGAGATCCTCGAGCACGAGCACGAACGGGCGTTGCTCGGCAACGGCTTCGAGAAAGCGGCGCCAGGCCGCGAAAGCCTCGCCACGGCGGTCGCCGCCGAGCCCGGCCTCCGACTCGAGCCCGACGAGCGGCCGAAGGTGGGACTCGACCCACGCCGGCGTCGCTCGCGTCGCCGAGAGCGTCGCCGACCGCCGCTCGCAGCTTCTCGGCGGCCTCGTTCCTCGTCGTCGCGCTCGAGGATGCCGGCGTGCGCCTTCACGACCTCGCCCAGCGCCCAGAACGCGATTCCGTCACCGTAGGCGAGGCAACGCCCCTGGCGCCAGGCGACGATCTCCGGGTCGGCGTCCACGACGCGGGAGAGCTCGTAGACCAGGCGGCTCTTGCCCATGCCGGGCACCCCGACGAGTGTGACCAGCTGCGGGATCCCTTCGTGCCGGGCTCGTTCGAACGCGTCTCGGAGCGCCCGAAAGCTCCCGCTCTCGTCCGACGAGCTCGGTACGGGCGTGGTGCGTGACGTCCACGCCGAGCCGCGAACGAGCGGCAACGGCTTGCCGAGCAGGGACCTGGGGCTCGGACTTGCCCTTAGCCCACGGGAGGCGCGGCCCGATCTCGATCGAATGGCGTGTCGCGCGGTGTGTGGTCTCGTCCGACGAGCACCCCGTTCACGGGAGCGGCGCTCTGCAAGCGAGCAGCGGTGTTGACGACGTCTCCCGAGGCCATGCCCTCGCCCTCGGGCAGGGCTGGCGTCGAGTGACACGAGCGCCTCGCCGGTCGTGATCCGGACCCTAGCTCGAGGCCTTTCTCGATTCGCGAGTCGCGGATTGCTAGCGCTGCGCGAACAGCACGCTCGGCGTCGTCCTCGTGCGCGACGGGCGCTCCGAAGAGCGCCATCACGCATCGCCGACGAACTTCTCGACCGTGCCGCCGTAGCGTTCGAGCTCGCCCCGCACCCGCGCGTGATACGGCCGCAGGATCGCCTCGACGTCCTCAGGATCGAGCGACTCGGCCCGCGACGTAAAGCCGACGAGGTCGCAGAAGACGACGGTGACGACCTTGCGTTCTCGGCGCGGCTCGCGGTTCGACCATGGTGCAGAGAGTACGACGTGAACGCGGAGTAGTCTCAACTCATGGCACGGATATAGGACTCCTCGGTGCGCGACGTCTCGGGGGCTCGAAAGCATTGGGATCGAGTTCACAGCGGAACAGCGATCGCTCATCAAGGATGCGCTGCGGGGAGAGGCTGGTGCCCTGTCCTGACGACCTGACGAGACACATCCCCCAGGAGGGGCTAACGCATGCGGATCGTTGAACCGCGTGCTACACGCCGTGGATCATCTTCGCTGTAGTCATCGCCGCCTTCGTGGTGCTGCGCTTCGTTGTCTAGGGAGGTTTCAGCTTCGTCCTCGAGGGCGGCTGACCGCGGGATCGGTGAGGCTGTCACGCGCGTGAACGACTCCCCAACGCCGATCACTCATGCCTAGCCCGACGCAATGCAGGCTCCGCTTCAACAACATAAGTCCGGTCCGTAGGATTTCGCTATGGCGAACTTTCTACACACCATGGTGCGCGTCACGGACCCCGAGCAGAGGCGCGGCTCCTACGAGGCGCTCGGCTTCCGCTTCTCGCGGGACATGGACATCGTCCGCAACGGCGAGCTCGAGGCGACGAACTGCTTCTTCTCGCTCGGCGACGACGAGAGAACGTCCTCGAGCTGACGCACAACCACGACGACCGCACGTACGAGCCCGGCACCGGCTACGGCCACATCGCGATCGGGGTCGACGACCTCGACGGGACGCTCGCGGTACTGAAGGACGGGCACGGCATCGAGCCCGAACGCCCCGCCTTATCAGGTCTCGGAGGGCGCGCGCGGCGCGCAGGCGCTTCGTTGAGCTGGAGCCGGATTAGCGGCGTGCGGACGACCGTCCCCGCGATGCCCTCGCGAGCGGCCTCGATCTCGGCGAGCGGGATCAGAAGTCGACCTCGACGCCGAGGCCCCGCTCGCGCGCGCGGCGGACGACGAGATCGGCAGTGGCGAGGTCCTCGACGCCGATTCCATACGACTTGAAGACCGTCAGTTCGTCCTCGTGCTCGCGTCCGGGGTGCATGCCTGCGAGCGCCTCCCCGAGCTCGGCCTCGATGTCGTCCGGCCCGATGGCACCGTCGGCCGCCGCGAGGCCGTAGTCGCCGCCTTCGTTCAGTGCGGACTCGCGACGGTCGACGAAAAGCGACGCACCGGCCATCGTCTCGTTGTCGAGCTCCCGGTTCGGCCCGAAGGCGCCGACCGCGTTCACGTGCGCACCCGTCACGAGCCAGCGACGCTCGACGATCGGCTCGCTCGCGCTTGTCGTGGTGCAGACGATCTCCGCGCCGAAGAGCGCCGCGTCGACCGAGGGTGCCACCGTTCAGCTCCGACCTGTCCGGCGAGCTCCTCCGCGGCTTCGAGCCGTCGGGCCCAGACTCGGATCTCCGGATCGTCGAGGACGGCCCGCATGGCGTCGACATGGGCTCGCGCCTGAACGCCTGCGCCGAGGATCGCGACCCGGCCGGCCCCCGGACGTGCAAGCGCGCGCGTTGCGACCGCGGAAACGGCGGCGGTACGATCTCCGTGACCGGGGAGGCGTTCATGATGCGACCAGCTCGCCGGTCTGGCCGTCGTGAAGGAGGACGGAGCCCTGGTGGGCGTCGAGCCCGCGCGTCGGATTGTCGGGCGTCACCACGATCTCCTTGAGCGCGTAAGCGGGGCTGCTCCCTCCACGATGCGACGGCATGAGGCCGATGAAGCCGGGCGCGTTGGGCGGCCGCGCAACGGAGCGGAGCGGTTGAAAGAGCACGCCCTGAGCGAGTGAGACGAGGACGTCCTCCATCGCCTCGACGCACGACTCCATGTCGAGGAGGTCCCGCACCTCGCGTTCGTTCAGGACGATCACGGGAAGAATCCTCCCAGATGCTCGTGCTCATCCACCGTGAGCTCGAGCGCGAGCGCCTCGCGCATCGGCTCGAGCTGCTCCGCGCGGGTTAGAGACCGACGACGATGCCAGTGACCTCCGGGACGCCGAGCGCCAGGCGAGGCCCGCCATCGAGACGCCACGGCCGAGCGCCTCGCCCTCCACGAGCCTTTGGAAGACAGACCGCTCCCCCTCGAACGAACCACTCATCACTTCTCCTTTCCGAAGGCGAGGAAAAGGCCCGCCTCTCAGCAGGCCCTGATCTCTGGCTAGTGCTGGACGAGCTCGCGCTGATTTGACCTGCGCGCCCCGCCGAGCGAGCACGATCGAGCGCCATCCGTGCTTCGACTTGGAAAAGCCTGGAAACGGGCTTTTCTGTTTCTGGATCGTGATCGGCAAGGCAAACTTTTGCCCAACTTTTGCCTTTGGCTGACGCGATGCGTCCGCGATTGCCCGGGTCGTCCGAGCCTTTCAAGCGGGAGTACGCTCGCACAGCGAGGCGCGCCCTCCCGGCGGCTCGGCTCTTGATTTCGGTGCAACGACGCGGGCTTGGAGACCGACGCGCATGACGACGACCTCAGCGTCCCGACCGCCGGCCGTGCCGATCAGGACGGTTTGTACGCCTTGGTAGTCGAGCCATTGGCGCCGAACTTGAGCGCCTTCTGACGCGTGTCCTCGAATGTCGAGCGCATGTAGGTCGCGATGAGATTGCCGTGCTCGATCGCGACGAAGCCATGCCGCTCGAGAACCTCTACGTACTCTCCATCCAGGAGAGCGCCCGCGATTCAGCCAGTCCAGAGGTCGATGTTCCTCTTCCCCTCTTCGGACACCGGACGCTGGATGGTCACGTCGGCGACCTGGATGCGTCCGCCGGGGACGAGCACCCGGAAAATCTCCGAGAAGACCGCGTCCTTGTCGGGGATGAGGTCGATCACACCATTCGAGATGACGACGTCGAATGAGCGATCGTCGAACGGGAGTCGCTCGGCGTCCGCTTCGATGAACGTCACGTTGTCGACGCCCATTGCAGCAGCAGCGGCGCGTGCCTTTTCGAGCATTTCCGGCGTCATGTCGATGCCGGTCACGCTTCCAGTGGAGCCGACCATCTGGGCTGCGACGAGCGAGTCCGTCCCGGCACCGGATCCCAGGTCGAGCACATGGGCGCCAGGCTCGATTGGCCCCAGCGAAAACGGGTTGGCGACACCGGCGAACGACTCGACCGCGGACTCTGGCACGTTTGCGAGTTCGGCCGGGTAATCGAGATCTTCTGCCCACGAGCGCCCCGTGGGGAAGATGAAATCTCGCTCGGGCTCCTGCGAGACCGCCGCATACGTCTTGCGAATCTCCTCGCGGAGCAACTCGACGTCGACTGGCGGGACCGGTGTGGTCGTCACGTCGACCCACACTAGGCATGCTCTCACGGGATAGCAACCTCCCGCTGAACGAACGAGAGACTCGTCGTTTAGCTCAAGGGTCTGCCGCCAAGGGACATCCCCGCACGCTCGCCCATCGGGCGACTCAGTCTCCAGAGGACGCCCGTGTGTGTGTGCAACGATCGTCGGCCAGCTTTCATGTCTGACGTCGAGCCTCGGCGCAACGCAGGCGTTGGCATGTCCGATATGTCTACTCGGTACGTGTCCGAGCCACCACGAGGATGTACTCGTACGGATACTCAGCCCAGTCGCCAGGCGTGCCTCGATTAGCGCGCTCGGCGAAATCCATGAACTCGCGATCGAGGGTCGCCACGCGGTGGGGTTCATCCTGCAATGCCTCGTACACGCTGATAACAGGCCCGAACGTCTCCTTGTACAACTCGACGTACTCCTGGGGGCTCGCGGCTGACTCGGTGTAGACCATCTCGCTCATCTGGAGCGACGTCACGCCGGCGCCGAAGAGCTTCTTGACGTGCTCCTCCGTCCCCCAGAGAAGCGGCGACACGGCGCCCGCCGGCGGTGCAGGCATGTACGGCGCGATGACACCGAAGATGTCCGCCGCCATGCCAACCGGCGGGAAACTCGTCATGCCGATCGCGCCGCCGGGTCGGCACACGCGGAGTAGCTCGCCGGCGACCTTCTGGTGGTCGGGAGCAAAGATCGCCCCGAACGACGACGTCACAACGTCGAACTCGCCATCCTTGAATGGCAACGCCTGCGCGTCGCCCTCCACCCACTCGAGGGCGACGCCTCGCGCCTCGGCTTCTTTTCGTCCGGCCTCGAGGTTCTCGGGCGTGATGTCCAAGGCGACCACATCCGCCCCGGCCTCGGCCGCGCGAATCGCGACGTTACCGCTGCCCGCGGCGACGTCGAGAACGCGCTGACCGGAGGAGATGCCGCACGCAACCACGACGACAGGGCCGATCTCCCACATTTGCTCGAGCGCGAACCGGTGGTAATCGCCCAATCGCCAGACAGCACGGGCTGGAGCAACCTCATCCGCCGCCATCGTCGGCCCCCTCGTGTGGCATTCGGTCTGCGCGAGTTTGACACGATCCGCATCGGGCGCGTGCGACGACGTGTGTGTCGAGTTGATGATGCCCAAGCGACATTCCCGCACACTCGCGCATGGGAGCGAGGCCTCGCGCAGAGCCGCGGTTCCGGCGGAAGCGTGGATCGATCGCCTCGTGGCCGCAGCACGCAATGGTCGGAGTCGTCCGGAATTTGTGACGCGATGACAGCGCCGGAGCGCATGTATGAGAAGACCCTCTGTCACGCTCGAGAAGCGGAAGCCGAATGCTTCGTAGAAGCTCCGGCTCCGGTCCGGGTCAGTGATGCGGATCATCTGTGCAGGAAACGGTTCAGGTGCTGAATCGCATGCTCATGAAGCGGCCTGCGCCGTTGCGGCGAGCAGCCTCTCGCCCTCTCGGATGTACCGCGTCGCGCCGACCGAGCGGAAGAACGCGAGGGCTTTCTGGAGCTGCACATCTGCTTCGGGCTTCCTCCCCGCCTCCGCGAGCACCTCGGCCGCCCGCAGCCGGAGCTCGGCCTCGTCCACGCGCCAGGCATGCTCGCCCGCGATATCGGCTGCTCGCTCGTAGTCGCCCTCGAGCACGGCAGCGGCAGTGCGCACCCAGGCCCTGTCAGCGCGGGTCGCGAGAATCGCGGATAGCTCGTCTCTCACCTCGAGCTCACCCGCGGCCAGGGCGAGCGTCATCACCCCAACGACGTCGCGCTGCCCTTCAGCACGGACACAAGCTCGCCCGCCAAACCGCGAGCATTCTCGATCCGTCCGAGCGCGAGGTCGACGCGTATGTGGCACCCCAGTGCTGGGGCCAGCGCCTGCGGTTCTTTCGCTTCGCGGGCGAGGGCGAGCGCGCGAGCGGCTGCGGCGGTCGCGGACTCGCCGTCGTCACGTGCCAGGTAGATGTCGGCCAGATGCTCCCGGATGAACCCTTCGTTGTAGTGCGGCGAACCCGCTTCGCAGGCCGCGATGAACTCCTCCGCCAGGGGCACGAACGCGTCCCAGCGCCCGAGGTCGGAGAGGGTGAGGAGGATCTGGCCCTCGAGGTAGCGGCCCACCGGCGCGTTCCCGAGCCTCTCCGCGGCTTCCTTGCCCAAGAGCTGCAGCTCATGCGCCCGCTCCACATTGCTCTGCATCGCCGCGAGGTTGTTGTAGGCACGGGCGAGCTCCGAGCTGTTCGTTGCCTCTGCGATCTCGATCGCCCGCTCCAGATCCGCGACTCCACCCTCGTCGCCCGCATTCCCACGGGCGCTCCCGATGTTGATCAGCGCCGCCGGCACGAGCTCGGAGAGACCGAGCGCCTCCGCCATCTCGAGCACCTCGCGCCCCGCACGAATCGCCTCTTCCGTCTCGTCCGCGAGCATCGCGTAGCGCGAGACCTCGAGGAGGACACGCGCGGCCGAAGCGCTCGCTGGCCGGTCGCGGACGAGCTCGCGTGCACGCTCGAGCTGCTCCCGTCCGCGATCGTTCTTGCCCTGGTCCCACCACGACCTGGCCAGCAGCACGCACGCCTCCGCCGCAATTTCGGGGTCCCCAACCGCGAGCAGCGCGTCGCGCGACTCCTCCAGATGCGCGATCCCCCGCTCGTCTCCTGCCCGACGGAGCGCCGCGCCGAGCTGGAAGAGCACCCGCGGGCGCTCTTCCTGACGAACCCCGAGCTCGAGCGCTTCCTCGAAGAACCGCGCGGCGCTCGCGAAGGCGTTGAGCCCGACCGCCCGCTCGCCCGCGCGCAGTAGTGCGCTCGAGGCCGACTCCGTGAGCACGCCAGCGTCGACGCCGGCAGCGCGCGCGAGCTCGAGCGCGGAGAGGTAGTGGTGAGCTAGCAGATCGGCCTGATCCTCTGGGCGTCCGAGCGATTCGATCCACTCAGCCGCCCGGCGATGGCACCCCGCCCGGGCCGCGCGCGGTATGGAGCTGTAAGCAACATCGCGAACAAGCACGTGCCGGAAGGCGTACTCGCTCTCGCCGGCGACGGAACTGCGCCGCGCACGGCGCACGAGCTCGCGTCGCTCGAGCGCGTGCATGCGCTCCTCGATCTGGAAGCGGTCGCGCTCGCCGATCGCTCCCAAGGCTCCCGACCAGAAGACTTTTCCCACGACCGCTGCGTTCTGGAGCAGCTCCTTGTCCTCCACATCGAGGGCGTCGAGCCGGGCGGCGATGATCCCCTGCACGGATCCGGGAAGCTCGAGCTCCTCCCCTCCTCGCTCGGCGACCATGCGTGCGAACTCCTCGGCGTAGAGGGGGTTTCCGCCCGCACGCTCGAGCAGCGCCGTCTGCACCTCCGCGGGGAGCACCGACCGCTCGAGCAACGCGTGTACGAGGCGCGCCGTCTCCTCGTGTGAGAGCGGCGCGAGCGAGACCGTCGTCGCGTTCGCCTTGCCGCCACCCCAGCTCGGTCGCCGCGTCAGGAGCTCCGGCCGCGCCGAGCCGACGACGAGGACGGGGACGTCGGTGAGCCAGTCCACGAGGTGATCCACGAAGTCGAGGAGTCCGTCGTCGGCCCAGTGCAGGTCCTCGAAAACGAGTACGAGCGGGTGCTCCTCCGCAAGCGCCTCGAAGAACCTCCGCCATGCCGCGAATGCCTCACCGCGGCGGTCCCCGCTCGCGTCGTCCACTGTGAGGCCGACGAGCGGCCGCAGATGGGCTTCGAGCCAAACCACCTCCGAGGCGTCGGGTAGAAGCGACGCTAGTGCTTCGCGCAGTTTGCGCCCCGTCTCCTCCGCCGAATCCGTCTCAAGAATCCCCGCCTGCGCCTTGACCATCTCTCCGAGCGCCCAGTAGCTCACGCCCTCGCCGTAAGGCAGGGAGCGGCCCTGGCGCCACATGACCAGGCGCTCGCCCCGGTCGATCTCGGCGAAGAGCTCGCCGAGCAGACGGCTCTTGCCGATTCCCGGCACACCGACGAGGGTCACGAGCTGCGGCACGCGCTCTTCGGCCGCTCGCTTCAACGCCGCGAGGAGCAGGGCGAGTTCCTCTCGTCGTCCCACGAGCGCCGAGCCCGGATCGCGCGTGAGGTCGACACCGAACCGCGCCCGTGCTTGCACCGCTTCCCAGACCGAGACGGGATTCGCCTTCCCCTTCGCCTGCACTGGCTCGTGCTCGCGATACTCGATCGCCCGCTCCGTCGCCCGGTAAGTCTGCTCTCCCACAAGGATGCCGTCCACGGGCGCCGCGGACTGCAGCCGGGCCGCGGTGTTGACCACGTCGCCGGAGGCCATGCCTTCGCCCTCGGCTGGCCGCGCGCCGAGCGAGACGAGCGCCTCGCCCGTGTTCACCCCGATCCGCACTTGGAGCTCACCCTCTTCGGCCACCCACTCGCGGATCGCCAATGCTGCCCGCACGGCCCGCTCAGGATCGTCCTCGTGCGCGACCGGCGCGCCGAAGAGCGCAACGACCGCGTCGCCGATGAACTTCTCCACGGTGCCGCCGAAGTGCTCGAGTTCAGTACGAAGCCGCTCCCAGTACGGCCCCAGGAGTGCACGGACATCCTCGGGGTCCATCAATTCGGAACGAGACGTGAAGCCGACGAGATCGGCGAAAAGGACTGTGAGTACCTTTCGCTCCTGGCGCCCCGCAGATGGCGCCTGCGTGAGGGGCGTGCCGCACATCCCGCAGAGTCGGAAGCCGGCGGGATTTTCCTGGCCGCAGCTTGGGCAGATCACAGCTGAAGCCTAGGCGGGCTCGGCGCTCATGACCAGGCGCGGGCGCGGCTCCGGCCTCGTGGGCACCTGGCACACCACCCAGGCCTCAGCCAGCGCCCCCTGGCCGCCTCTCCCGGCGCGTGATCTCAGCCGCTCTAAGTATCGAGGCCTACGCATAAACGCTCGTTCGTCGTCCGGACGACCATCGAATCCCGCAGCGCGGAGACGTTGCATCTTCTTGGCCCAGGTGAAAGCCTCTGCGCGATGCGTGCGGCACCGTGCCGCGCCAATCGGGGAAGGGGGAAGTAATGAGGGGGCTGCTCGCCGTCCTAGTCAGTCTGTTTGCGTTGGCGTTCGCTGTTCCAGCGGCGGCGGATCGACCGATCACGTTCCCGCAAGCTGACGTCTTTCAGGACGTGAATCCGTGCACTGGCGCGACCATGACGGTCACGTTTGCCGTCACCGTCTATCTCCACTCGCACGGTTCGCGCGAGGTCGCTCGCGCAGAGCGGGTGATCACGACAAGCGATGGATCTGTCGGCCGCGGGACGGACTCGTTTGTGGACAATGGCCAGATCGTGATGTTCAGATTCACCGACATCATGACGAACGCTTCCGCGGGATACCGCTTTAGGGCGCGAGGCGTGTTCGTCCTGGATATTTCGACCGACACTGTGAGAGTCGACAGGTTCGAGCTGGAGTGCCTAGGGCCAGGTTGACCGGCCCAAGCGGGACTTGGTTGAGCTAAGCGGGCGCCTCCGTTGTTACGACGAGGTGCCCGCCGCGCTCGGCGCGGGATGGCCGTTTGTGCGGTTCTGGCAACACGACCGACATTAGTCTGTAAGAGTCGCTGCGCCGAGTGAGCCCTTCGGGTTCCTCTGCCCTCCCAACAGGAGCCTCGGCGACCGAGGGGGTTGTCGGGGCTCCTCCCTTCCTCGTTTGTCACGCCCGAGTTAGGCGACGGGTTCCACGGAAGCCGCGCCTCAATCTGGACTCTGTGGCGCAGCTATGAGACAGTGCCCCCAAGGCACAAGGGGGTGCGGATGACACGGACAAAGCAGACGCGAGTGAACCGGCTGACGATCACGGGGGCGCTTGCTGCAGTTGCGGTCTTAGTCGTCGCGGGCGCAACGCTCGGCGCGTCCACAGCGCACAACCAGAACGTGCGAGTCCTGCCCGAGACGTTCGGTCCGCCGGTACGACTCCCCGCTGGGGAGTACAAGACGCGAGCCGGCTTCAGCCCGGTGACGATGTTCACGGTCGGATCCGGCTGGTATGGCGCAGGATCGAGCCGCGACTGGGCGGTTGGGAAGGGGTTCGAACCAGGCAGAGGAGCGGTTCGGGTCGGCGGGGATCTGGGCGTCGCGGCTGCGGATCAGCTACACGACGGCAGTAGGCAGGTTTAGGGCACTCAAGACGCTGGAGGCGGGACCGAGCACGCCTATTCGCGTCGGCGGTTATCCGGGTGTTGCCTTCCGTGCGAAGATCTCGGGAGATCACCCCCTCCTTCCTGGCATTGCTCCGGGACTCGACGTTGTCAACTCGCCGGGCGGGCAGCAGATCTTCCTGAACGTGCGAGGCACCACGCTGCTTCTCAGGATGAGGTGTTTGCGCTAGCCACGGGAAACGCGGCCGTTCGCGCGTTCTTGCGAACGGTTCGATTCCCGCGTTAGCGCGAACGTGCTGGCTCGCACCGAACGTTCTGGCCCTTACCACCTACTTGCTCCTTCAGCCCCGACGGGGACGAGAGCACGCTCGCGAATTCGTGGTTGTTAGCCGAGCAGGCTCGGGTCGACGGGCTTCTCCATCCTCACGAGCGGCACGGCAGCCCCACCGGTTGACTCCATCAACCATTCAAGCGGTCGGAAGCCGTACGCTTTGTAAAGCGGCTGGCCTGAGAGCGTGGACATCAGCTCAAGTCGCGTAAATCCTTCTGCGGCGGCAGCCGCCTCACACAGCGACAGGATCAGTCGACCTACGCCGCGTCGGGCGTAGGCGGGGTTCGTGTACATGGCACGCACACGCGCCGGGTCGACTCCCGGCTCGAGCAGCTTGCTGTTTGCGACCCGGCGTCTGATTTCCTCCGTATAGGGTCGCGCGACGGCTCCAGCCGCCGCACCCGGCTATGTCGGCTTTCGACTCAACGACGATGTACGTCCCGTCGTCGATCAGTTCCGTGTCTATCCCCATGATCGCTCTGCTGGAGGCGATCGCGCTTCGTCGAGAAATGCCCTCTGCAACTGCGCGATCGCCTGATCCGTGAGCGCCGTCAGCTCTGGAACATCTGCCGGGACTGCCCGGCGACTAGTGAACTCCATGGCTTCTCCCTGTCGACGTGACGCGCGCTGCGAATCGTCTCGCATCGAGCATGGGGGGCGTAAGTCTCGTGGCGTAGTTGCAGTTATGGCCTGTTGCCTAACCATCACGTCGGAGGGCCAGACCGTCAGGTGAGATTCCGGAACGCTGGCCCATGTGAGCGAACGTCGCGCATAGCGCCGCGGTTCCAGGCGGAACCGTGCGCCGGCTGCTCGATGACCACCTCCGGAGGGGTGGGAGCCACGACCACGGCTCCATTAGAGCCCCCTCTCAGAACGTCGGGCAGGCTCGTCGCCGGCGAAGCGAGAAGGTGACCCGCAGCACGAGGGCTGCGCCCACAACCCCAGCTAAATCCACGAGGATCAGCAGGAGGTCGCCGATCGCAATACCATATGCGAGCCAGATCGCGTAACCGGCGAACGCCAGGAGCCGCACCGGGATGGATACCTCGCAAGCGCTCCCGAGCTTGGCGAGCCGGCGAGCCTGCAGCAGCAACGAGATCGCTGCCAAGACCCCAATCACCGTTCCGGCGCTACCGAGGAGGGTCGCGTGATCCATGTCGAAAGCATCGACGAGCCGCGGCTCGCGCGCATCGGCAGGTCTACCTATTCGTAGCGGAATCCGTGATGAGGCCGTGCTCCATCGCGAAGAGCGCCAGCGCCGGTCGGCTCCTCACACCGAGCTTGCGGTAGATGTGCTGAACGTGGTGCTCCGCGGTTCGTCGTGAGATGACGAGCTCGCGCGCGATTTCCGGGTTGGAGTGGCCGATGGCGACGAGTCGGAGGACCTCGATTTCGCGCTCGCTCAGACCCGCCGGGCGTACGTCGTGCGCGCCGCGGCCGAGCCTGCGCCGGCCGTCTCGAGCACGGCGGCGACGCACTCGCCGTCCAGCCTTCCGGCGCGTGCATCGCTGCAGCAGCTCCTCGGCCGCGCAGCTCGGCCGAGAGCCGGGCGCGATGCGGTCGGTCCTGCAACATGGCCTGGAATGCGTCCGCCGCCGCGAGCACGCGGACTGCGATGGGCTGCTCTCGTCCGGTGCAGCTTCGGTGGTATCCCGATCCGTCGAGGCGCTCGTGGTGCATTCCGGCCAGCGGGAGCGAGCCGTTCCAGCGTGCCCGAGGTCGCGAGGATGCGCTCCGAGTGGTACGCGTGCATTCGCACCTGCTCCCACTCGGCCGAGGTCAGTGGTCCCGGCTTCTCCCAGATCGCGTTCGCTCACGGCCAGTCGTCCGAGATCGTGGAGATACGCCGGCGACCTCGAAGGTCGGCCGACGTTCGTGCATCGAGGCGCAGGCGACTGCGCGGCGCCCACGCCGCGAGCGCCGCGACGCCGGACGAGTGACCGTGCAGGCTCGGAAACTTCAGATCACCGACATCGCCGAATACGGCGGCGATCGCCGCGAGCTCGCTCTGACTTCGCTCGTCGACTGGTTCGGGCTCTTCCTCGAGCAGGCGATTCGCGGGGATCGCCGCTCCCGTCGAGGATGTCGGACGCGTTCGCCACGAAGGTTTCCACGAGGTTCGGATCGAGCACCGAGCCGGCGCGCGCCCGCAAGCCGTCGACGGTGAGAACGACGCCGCCCAAGCCCTGGAGGACGACCGCATCCGCCGCGAGGTGTGCAACCCGAGCAGCGGGCACGATCGCGTCCTCGCGCAGCCCCTGAGGAGCACCGCCGCCGTTCCACCACTCCGCCAACCTCGTAGAGGGCGCGCTCTACGCCCGCGCCGATGCCGAGCCGCGCAGCGACCCGGCTGCCGACCTCGCAGCTCGCCGTGTCGTACTGCTCGCCGAAGGCGGGCCCGTCGCGGATCAGGCGCTCGGTGACCTGTCGGCGCGTGCCCTGGGAAAGCCCTCGGGTTGCTTCCGGAATCAGGGTCGTCTGGTAGTCGGTCGGATCGGCCAGATTCGTGCGTGCGACCGCGCGGGTAACAGCGAGCTCGTTCCCGAAGAGCGCCGCGGTCTCGTGCGAGAAACCGGGACACCCGACATGGAGCAGGAGGCTGGTGAAGAAGCTGTCGCGGATGTCGGGCTCCGCGAGGCCGTGGGCACGGGCGAGCCGCGTAGCGACGAGGCACGAGCGCATGGCCGTCTCGGGCGGAAGACCGAAGCCGAGGTCGATCGCAATCGAGAGACCGGCGAGCAGATCGGCAAGCCGCACGCGAGAAGGCACGGGTGCATTCTCCAATGCTTCGGCCGCCAGGTCGCGCTCTAGCCTTCTCGTCACCCGCGCCTCGGCCTCGGTCTGGGGGATGTGGCGGTCGAGCTTCCAGTACGCCCATGCAGCCACGCCCGGAGAAGACGTAGACCGACGGGCCGAGGTCGAGCGACCCCAGGCCGTCGAGCCAGCGCCGCGGCCTCCGCGACGAGGTTGCGCGCGCGTCGTCGGCGCCGGCGTCAGGCGCCGGGTCGAGGTCGAGCCAGACGACGTTCGTCGTGTCCGCGACGTCCTCCTTCGAGGCAGCCCGGCGAGTGGGCGGCGCCCCTTCCGGGCGACCGGGCCGAAGTAGTCCACGCCGGCCGCGGACCAGCTCGTCCGGCCGAGTCGAACCAGCGCGCCTCGTCCATCCGGGAGCTCGGACGGCGACCCTCGAAGGGCGACTCCTGGCCCTCGAGGATCAGTCGTGACAGCCGAGCTGGGCCAGATCAGGGTCGTAGACGTCTGCATCGCGTCCGCGCATTTCGCCGGCGCATGATCGCCCTTCGTGGCCTCGCGCGCGCGAGGGACGCCCGGGACGCATCTGCTCGTCGGCGGCAAGCGGGCCGAGCACGAGCGCCGACGTCTAAGTGCATCGCTGGAGGCTCACACAGTCTTCGAGCTTCTCCGCCTCGACGGCCCCAATCTCGCCCGAGCGATCACCGTCCAGCAGGAGGCGGCGCGGCAAGGCGTGTCCGAAGAGTCATTGCGAGAGGACGTCGCGATGTGGGCGGGCAGCGAGGAAGACGTCGAGTGGCAGAGATGCGAGAAGAAGTGCGAGAGGACGTCGCGATGTGGGCGGGCAGCGAGGAAGACGTCGAGTGGCAGAGATGCGAGAAGAAGCGCCTCCGCGACGCGTACGGTCGCGAGTGGGGTACCCCGCCGGCGGAGTTCGGCTGAGATCGCGTTCGGTACGATCGTCTGCTCGGTCCGCACGATCTCTCGCGACATCCCGCAAGCCGGGACTCAGAGCTCCGTCGCCGGCAGATGGCTTGTGTCTCCGCCATAGGAGACGCGATCACGAACCACGCCGTCGACGCCGTGCAGCACGAACTCGAGCTTCTTTGTCCGCGCAATGCGCCGCCCGACGATCTCGGCGTCGCGTTGCAGGGAAAAGAGCAAGCTACGACCGCCTACCTCGACCTGCCGGCGAGCCGCCGTTGGCGGGTTGCACGCGAACGACAGCGGCCATGTGCCACTCCCGCTACCCGCGCCTGCCGCCACTCCAAACGCGCCAAGCGGGCGTCCCTGAAAAGAAGAGTGGCCGCTGGGAACGGCCACTCTTAAGCAATCTGGGAGGATTGGGTACCCAGAACTTCGTGGGAGTCGGCGCTCGTCTCGTCCCCCTTTCGGGTACGCGCTCGTCGAACCGCGGGTAGCTCGCGGCTACAGGAATCGAATAGCGGGCTAAGGTGAGAGAGCCGTGAGAAGTGCGAGGCTCAGCTCGTGGGTCACGATCGTCGGGGTAAGCCTGGCGGTGTCCGCGATTCCAGCTCAGGGAGCAGACTCGAAGTCGATGACGATCCGGCTGACGTCGATGACCACAACATTGGCAGTCGTGCGGGATCGTGCACCTACCAATGTCCTGAGCGCCGGCGACGTCCTCCTAGCTCGCTCAGTCCTGCGTAACGCGGTGGCTCAGTTTGGACGGCCAAAGGGCGCTGTCGTCGGAGGAGACGTCGGCGTTGTCACGATGGTGGCCGCGACGGAGGGAAACACGAAAGTTACCGCCACGCTCCCCGGCGGCACCATTTGCTCGAGCGGCAAGGACACCGGGGGCGTGAACCAGCCGCTCAGGGTCACGGGTGGAACAGGCAAGTTCGCTGGGGCTCGTGGGGCTGTTGAGGTGCGGCTGCTCGACCTGCGTACTCGCCGTGCACTCAACGTGTACCGGCTTCAGCTTCCGTAACGGCGCAGCCTGCCCGCCTCGAGCTCGCGCTCCTCGATCCGCAGCTTCGCCGCGATCTCGGGATCGTCGCTCCGCACGTCCTCGATGAAACGCTCCGCGTCCTCGTGGCGGATGAACGAGCGGTTGCGGCTCCCACCCGGCCTAACGCTTCCGTGGCCAAGTGCCGATGGTCGCCAGATGGCAAAGCAACGACCGAGAGACTCCGACGGCGGCGCGGAAGAGGAAAAAAGTCTCTCGGTGCGGATGCGCGAGCTCATCGAGAGCGCGAAAGTGGAGGAATGCCGGACCAGCGATGGCCAGCCCTCGAAACCTGTAGACGAACGGCGCCGCCGCAATGACAAGTCGAAGAAGCCGGAGGATTCGGCCGCTTAGACGCGAGCTCGGGTCTTACCCTCGTCCGCCATCGCCCACGCGGCGACGCCATCGGAGCCGATACGGATGAACGAGCCTCTCACCGCCGAGCGGGAAGTCCGGGCGAGAGGGCGTCGTCGACGACGACGTAGACGATCACGGCAAGGCCGATGACGTGCTCGAAGCGCATCCGCCATGTTCGGGCCATGTACCTGTGAGAGGCGCCAGCGCCAGGGGCGGGCGTTCTGCCCCGACACGCTACTCAGCGTGACGGGCCTGAGAAGCACGACGGCAGGCGAGAGCAGTCTCAGGGCCCCTCCCACGCTCCGCCGTCTATCGCAGCCCGAGCCAGGCGCGGTAACCGATGAACCACGGCACCGGTTCCTGCATTGCGTCAGCTGCAGCGCGCAGACGATCGAGCCCCACGTCTTCTTCGCTGACACCAGCTTCCAGCAACGTCCTCATGCTCCCCCTCACTGAGCGCGAACCCGACGGAGTCGTGCCCCGTCACCTTCCTCGATGCTGTGGAGTAGGAGTTCTCTCGCCTGGCGGAACACCCGACTTCCCTCGAGCCACGCCACGCTGGGCGTCGTGGCAGCTTTGCGGTCAATTCCAACTTCACATTCGGCAGTTCTCGTTTCCGTGCCTGGACGAAGTCGAACGCAGCTGCCGCCTCCCAGAAAGGCGTCTGTGTGACCGTGTAGTTGTAGGCGCAGAACACTCCACCCGGACGCAGAATCCGGCCGACCTCCGGAAAGAGGCGTTCGGGCCGCATCCACTGAAGCGACTGCGCGGCCGTCACGATGTCGACCGAGGCATCAAGGAGTCCCGTCTCGTATGACGAGCTACCGAGGTACGAGACATTGATCTCCGGCTCCCGTTCAGAGAATCCCCGCATCGCGTCGTTCGGCTCGATCCCCACTACCTCGTCCGCAAGCGCAGCCCATGGACGAGTGGACAGCCCGGTACCACTCCCAAGATCCACGACGAGCTTCGGTCGATCGACACCTGCTAGGCGCGGAAGCAACTCCAACAAGACCGACGGCGGCCGCGGGCGGTGGAGGTCGTAGTCGGCCGCAAACCCGGGTCGGTCGTATCCGGACCTGGCGAGCCTCTCCTGTAGCTCCTGATCGACACGACAACGTTACGGTGCGTCTCGGGCACTCGCGAGACGGCTAACGGCACCCTTGTCCTCGAAGGCGCAGATCTCAAACCGGCTCATCGACGCCATTCGTCCCGCCCACTTCTGCGACGAGCTTGACTATTCGTCCAGCGTTGATCGTCAGGTGCGCCTCGGCTGGTTTCTCGTAGGCGACCTCACCTGACCTCTTTCCAGGTAAAGATGCGCCTCGCCCGCGAGACGATCACTCCTCCCTCTTCCGTGATGACGCGGTCGCGGACCGAGATGTCGAGATGGTCTAGCCCCGGCCAGTCACGCATGAAGGCAAGAAACTCGGCGCCCGTTCCGGTCTCGTTCGGCATGACGACTTCGGCCTGCTCAACGCGATCGCCCGCTCCGACGGCACCCGCCCCTCGGTCACCAGCGAGTTGTTCAAGACGAGAGTCGAGAACGGCCTCCTCGGCGACATCCGCTTCGACAAGAACGGCGACCCCGTCGAGGCGCCCGTCACCATCTGGCGCATCGTACGCCCCTCACGCGCACCGGGCGGCCGAGTCGCCGACCGAGTCATCATCGGCCGAGCGGCGCTGCTTCCCTGAGAGCCCGTGGAGGTCGCGCTTAAGGCGCAAGAGGGTGTCGACCTGCACGCCTTCGCTGCCTTCGCGGCCAGGCATCTTCCGAGCGAAGTGCTCGACGAGCTCATTCTCAGCGTAGAAGCGGGAGCTAGAACCTGAGAGAGCGCTGCCGCAAGGACGCGACTAAGGCAAGTGCAGCACAGTCAGGTGCCGCTCGAACTCGGCGCGCAGTGCTCGAACTTTGGCGAGCCCCGCTCGGCGTAACCGGTACGTTTCGAGTGCCTCCGTCTGACGGCCCGAGCGGTATTGCGAGCGGGCAGCGCCCGTCGCCCGCGCATCTGACCACCACCGCCCACAAGGGATGTATCGGCTGAACTACGCATCTGGATTAGATGAGATCAACGAGCAGTAGCGACGAAAAGGGCGGCGGCTCACCTGCGTGGAGCCGCCGCCTTCCCGAGAGTGTGTCCTAGCTGCGGATTACGTTGCTGCGACCCGGCCGGTAGCAGCTGCCGACCTGGAGCTGCGGCAAGACCACGCGAACCTTCAAGCTCGTCCTGATCATCGAGCGGAACGACACCGACGAGATGACCGTCGGCGCGACGCCCGTACTGTTCGCGCGCAAGAGCACGCGCTTGACGTTGACCCAGCGCCCGAGCGTGCCGTTGAAGCGCTGGAAGGTGCCGTACTTGCCGGCGAAGCTCTGCGCAGCAAATACGCGCAGCGAGTAACGGCGAGCCGCCAGCTTGCGCAGACGCAGCTTCGGGCGCACCTTCGCCGAGACTGCTTACTCGTCGTGTTCTTGACCTTGACCGTGTAGAGCGTGTTCTTGAGCGGCCGTACGACCGCGGCGAAGGCACCACCCGTCGTCGTCTGTACCGTGGTCACCTTCGTTGGAGCGGTCTGCCCACAGGGCTTTGCGAGCACGTCGACGTTCTCGCCGACCTTCTGGTTCGAGAGCGTTCCGCCCAGGGTTACGTTTCCGCCGAAAATGACGAGCTGCGGCTTCGCCGCGAGCGTCAGCGTGTCTGCCCGAGGCGGATTCGGTGCGCTGCCTACCGTCACGGTTCCGCGGAAGGTGTTCCCTTTCACGTTGGGATCCGAGTAGGTGTACTTGCCCGCAGTCTGGAAGGTGCAGGTGCCGCTCTGCGTCGGTTGCAGTACGAGCGGATTGGGCACACAAGTCACGCCCGCTGTGGGCTTGAAGACGATCTGGTGGGCGACCGTGTCGGAGTTCGTGAACTGAACGGTGTCCCCCACCGCAACCGTCACGGCGTTCGGGACATAGCCGTTCTTGGTGATGGTCACCGCCACGGTCTTCGCTATGGCGGCGCCTGCAATCGCGAGTGAAGCGATCGCGATCAGCATGAGCTTACGCATCGAGTATTCCCCCTTGCCACGGCACTTCTGTACGCCTTCAGGTCAGAAGACCTGAGATTGCTTTGGACAACTGTTCTTTCGACCAGACAGCCGCTGGAAAACGCCTATTGGAGGGATTTCACACAACCCGCATAAAATGGGCACTCCTCGTTCCCTCGAATGGGCAGTTTGTGAAGCCTTCTCGGTGGCACTAAGCTGGCGTAAGACGGTGCTCGAAGGGGAGGGGCACCTGACGGTCTAGCCCGTCACAAGAAAACCGACAGGCCCCTCCTCTCGTGTATGCCTTGGGGCCCCTGTCCCTCCACCAGTACACCGGAGTGTGGGGCTGGGTAGACGCTCTGGAAACATTCTGGAAACCAAAGGTGGCAAACGGTGCCGAATAGTGGCGAAGCCGACCGGGTTGGCCTGGCGGTGGGCTTCTCTCCGCGCGAGTCCGTCAGCTGTAACAGTACGAGTCCGACGAAGCGTCGCCGCCCTGCAGTCGGATCTGGTGCACGCGCAGGCCACGGAACTCCTCGCCGTGCGGGAAGAAGCTCTCGTCGATGCTCAACCCACCGTCGGGGTCAGTGTCGAGCTTGGCCATCCAGGCGCCGACGCCGTCCGGGTAGAACTGGTCGTCCCACGCGCCGTACAGAGAGTTGGTGAAGTAGACCCGCTCGCCGTCGCGGCTGACCTCGACCATCTGCGGACCGCCGGAGAGCGGCATGTCGGCCCTGGCCGGGTGCGGCGTCCGGTTGACGATGCCGCCGAGCCGCACGGATCCCACCTGCTTCGGGTTCGTCGGGTCCGACACGTCGAACTGCTTCATTTCGCCGGTGCCCCAGCAGGACACGTAGAGGAACCTGTCGTCGACTGAGAGGTCGATGTCGGTGATGAGCGGCGGCACCGCAGCGAAGGGCTTCAGCGCGGGCGGCAGCAGGTCCGGGTCCGCGGGCTCGGCGGGGATGGTGATGACCTTCTCGGCCTTCCAGCCGTCGCCGTCGCGGAACCAGCGCCACACCGAACCGGAGAGGTCCTCGGTGGAGATCACGACGCCGACGAACCCCCAGGTCGCCTCAGGGTCGTGGGACGGGCGGAGCTCCAGCGCCATCTGGTGCTGGGCGCCGAGGTCGACGCGCTGAACGTGCTTACCAGCCGCGAGGTCCCAGAAATGGATGGCGTGGCCGTATTTCTGGCCAAGCAGCAGCTCCGGCACGATCCCGTCCTCGATCATCGAAGGGCTGCCCCACTCGCTGGAGATCAGAACGTTCTGGTTGAGGTGCCACCAGGCGTCGTAGTGGAAGTGCTGCGGCCCGCGGTCCGTCTCCCAGGCGCGCAGGACGTCGAACGTCTCGTGATCGAGGAGCGCGATCCCGCCCGGCCCGTCGTCGTCGCCCTCGGCGCCGCCAACGCAGGTGAGGAAGACCCCGTCGGGTCCGCAGTGCAGGGTGTGCGGGCGGGAGTAACCGGCCTTTGCGGACAGAGTCTGAGCGTCGATCGTCTTGACGAGCGTCGGCTGGCGGGGGTACCCCGCCGCTACCTCCTGGTACCGGGCCTGCGCTCGTCGAGCATCTACGTGCTCGACACCGGCGGTGGTGACCAACGTGAGCGACTCCTGGACTGAGATCGCGACCGCGTCGGCCCCTTTAGTCCCGGCTCCGCGAATGGAACACCGTCCACCGGACACTGGTGTCCAAATTATAGGCGTGGAGTACGGGATCACCCACGGGAACCGCGACCATCGCCAAAAGAAGCGCTTCCGCCTCCACCACCCCCTGAGCAGCCAACGTAACTTCTGTGGAGCGCGGACATTGCACCCAAGAAGTGATGGTACGGAGGAAGTCGGCCATTCGGCCAATCTACGGTTCGCAGGGTAGCGAGAGGCAGCGCCTGCGCGAGGAGAGTCAGGCGGACGGAGCTTGCTGCGCGTCGCGGAATATCTTCGCGAGCGCCTGCAGGAGCTTCCAGCCGACGACCCCGTTCCGCTCGACGAGAGGACGAAAGTCCCAGAGGGTCATGCCGTAGCAGACGAGCTCGCTTACGGCGGTGATCGACGCCGTGCGGGCCCCCTCGTCGATGAGTGCGATCTCCCCGAAATGGTCCCCTGGCCCGAGCTTCGCTCGCTCCTCCCCTCGTACGAGGACGCTCGCCTCGCCCGACTCGATGACGTAGAAGGAGCCGCCGCCGGAACCTTCCCGCATCACCGTCTCGCCTGCAGGGAACGTTCGCAGCTTGAACAGGCGCGCGACCTGGGAGAGCTCTCGCCCGTTCAAGTTCTCAAAGAGTCCGACGCGCCGCAGAGCGTCGAGAGGGGCTCCTGGCACGGGCCGATCCTAACCGGCCGCTTCGGCGTCCACGGCTCCGACGACTCGCGTCCGGCCGGGGAGTAGGAGGGACAACGCGGCAGAGCCCGCGGCCGCCGCGGCCACCATTGCGAAGAGAGGTCCGAAACCGCCAGTCCCGGTCGCGGCCGGCGCGAGCGCTCCGGCGAAGAGGCTGATGCCCGTGATGCTCCCGAGATAGCGGCTCGTCGAGAAGATGCCTGCGACGAGCCCGGACTCGGAGACGTCCACGGCCTCGATGGCGGCCAGCTGCAGCGGGACGGACGCGACGCCGAGCCCGGCTCCGACGCCGAACAGCAACGCGACGATAGCGAGAACCCGACAGCTGAGACACCCCGAGCGCGAGTGGAACCAGGCATGAGGTCATGAGGACGAGCCCTGCGGACGCCGGCAGCCGCGCACCGTAGCGGTCGGCCAGCCGGCCCCCGACAGGGGCGGACGCGAACATCGTCATCGTGAGCGTCATCGTCGTCACGACGAGCCCGATCTGGGCACCTGTCCAGCCTCCTCTGCGGCTGAGCAGGACGGGGAGGGCGAAGAGCGTCACGTACATGGCGAGATTGCTGAGGGCGACGCCGCCGTTCGCGGCCACGAACTGCGAGTCGCGGAAGAGGCGGAGCTGGATCAGAGGGTGCGGGTGGCGGAGCTCCTGTGCCGCGAAGAGCGCGGCGGCGACGCATGCGAGCACGCCGGCGGTGGCTCCGGTCGCGGAGACGCCGCGGTTGAGCGCCCACGCGGTGGCCAGGAGGAACACCGACAGCAGCACTCCGCCGAGGACGTCGAACCCTGCGGTCGCGGGCATTCGCACCGTTCGGGGGAGCGACCGCCAGCCGAGGACGAGCGGAACGACGACCAGCGGCAGGTTGACGAGGAAGATCGCCCTCCAGTCGGCGAAGGCCAGGAGCACGCCGGCGACGAGCGGGCCGAGGGCTGCCGCGAGGGGCAGCGCGCCCATCACGAGCCCGAGCCGGCGGCCCAGCCTGCCGGGCGGCGCGGTCGCTCTGAGCAGCGCGATCCCGTTCGGGAAGATGAGGGCCCCGGCGACCGCCTGCTGGATGCGGAACGCGATCAGGATCGGGAGGTCCGGCGCGAGCCCCGCACCGAGCGACGACAGACCGAACCAGCCGAGGCCTGCGAGCAAGAGCGTCCGTCGGCCCAGCCGGTCGCCGAGCTTCCCCGCGACGGGCTGCAGCGATGCCATCGCGATGAGGTACCCGGTTACCAGCCAGCCTGCGGAGGAGAGGTCGGTGTCGAAATCGACGATGAGGCGGGGCAGCGCCACCGCGATCATGGTCGAGTTGAGCGGCACGAGCATCGCGCCGAGGACGATCGTGAAGAGGACGTTCCGTTCCGCCGAGCTGTCCGGAGGCGAAGACTCGGTTGTCACGACCCCGTTCGAGTGACCGCCCTGCACTGCAGAAGGTAGAGCCGTCCGTCCGCGAACGCGAACTCGATGTCCCGGGCTCTCCCGTAGACCTCCTCACACCGCGCGGCGAGGCGGTTCAGCTCCTCCAGCTGGCCGTCCTCGAGGCACAGCGACTCCACTCTGCTCGGGCGCGACCGCCTCTTCGACCGTCCCTCCCTCGGCGGTGGCCCGGATCGCGATCTTCTTCACGCCCGGCCTGCGTTCGAGCACTCGACCGGAGCGGTCGACGCGATAGTTGTCCGGGATGACGGCACCCGCAACCACCGCCTCGCCGAGACCCCAGCTCGCCTCGATCATCCGCTCGTCTGCACCGCTGATCGGGTTCTGCGTGAACATCACTCCGGCGACGTCGGGATCGAGAAGCGCCTGGACGACGACGCCGACACTCGGTCGGACGAAGAGACCGACGCGCTGCCGGTAGGAGATCGCGGAGTCGGAGTTCGCGGACCACCAGATCTCCCTCAGCGCTTCGCCGAGGCCCTCCGCCGACAGCACGTTGAGGAGCGTCAGATGCTGGCCGGCGAAGCTCGCCTCGGCGCCGTCCTCGTCAACGGCCGACGACCGGACGGCCAGCGGTGCGCCCAGTGGGCGCACGGCCTTCGCGACCCTTCTGTCAGCACGCGCTCCTCGCCCGAGGCGACGGCCTCGACGACCGCGCCCGAGAGCGCGACCCCGGGCGGGAGCGGCAGCGCGGCTCGCACCGCCTCGCCCAGGCCGACCGCCTTCGAGCCGAAGACCGCGTCGTCGCGCGCCTTCTCCAGCGGGACGATGCCCCTCACCCGATCACCGTCACCTCGCCGGCGTCGCCGTCCACGCGCACGGCGACCCCGTCCGCGATCCGCTCGGTTGCCTCGCGCGTGCCGACGACGCCCGGAATCCCGTACTCGCGGGCGACGATCGCCGCGTGCGACAGCAGACCGCCGCTGTCGGTCACGAGCGCGCCCAGCAGCGGGAAGCAGGATGTTGAACGCCTCGCTCGTGCGACTCGGTGACGAGGACGTCGCCCTTCTGCGATGCGGTCGAACTCGGCGGGGCCGGAGCACCCTTCGCGCCGGTCCTTCGTAGACCCCCGGGCTCGCTGCGAGCCCGCGCAGGAGGCGTTCCTCGTGCGGCGCCTCCGAGCTGCCGAAGAGCGCGCCGATGGTGATCCCGATCGCGCGCATGACTCTTCCCGCTGCCGGCGGCAGGCCCGAGGGGTCCGGCGGTGGCGACGGAGGATCGCCCAGGAGTTGCGGCGCGTCCTTCGAGCTGTGGGAGATGCGGTACTCGAACCGCTCCGGCGAGCTCGTCTGCCGACGGCTCGTCCGCGCCGGCCAGGAGCGCGCGCATCTCCTCGCGGCCCGGCTTCGACGAAGTGCTCGGGCGCCAGGATGCGCCCTCGCTCCGCGAGCCGTCGCCCGGCTGCGAGGGCGGCGCGCCGCATGATCCCGGACGCCCAGATGTCGCTGAAGACGCCGCGCTCGTCACGGATCCTGTAGGTCAGGCGGGCCTCTTCGAGCAGCTCGTCGAACTGCGCGCGGTGCGGCTCGGGAACGCGGCTGCGGACGTCGGCTCGTCTGCTCCTCGACATTCGCCGTGCCGGGTGCCTCGGCGTCGACGGCCGCCCGGATCGCACGAAGGAGCACATCCGGGCAGCTCGAGCGCGTACGGCTCGGAGATGTCGAAGCCGTCCAGAAGCCGGTAGCCGACGAGGTCGAGGTAGGCGCCCGCGGCGGCGCCCGCGTCGCCCGGGAGGGAGCGCAGCGATCGGAGGACCTCGGCGGGGTCGCCCTCGGACTCGAGCACCTCGCGAGCTGAGGGCTCCTCGCGGACCGCAGCGATCAGGCGCTCGCAGCTCTGCGGACGCGCCGGCGGAAACGGGAGCGGAGCCGCGCATGAGGCCGAGGAGCTCCGCGGGCGAGCTGTCCGTCCACTCGACGACGTGGGCGAGAAAGTCGCCGGTCGGCAGCATCGCCGCGCCGGTGAACCGCATGTGCTGGTAGATCATCTCGGAGTGGTGCTCCTGGCACCGCGAGAGGTGGGAGACGAGCTCGTCGTCGGAGAGCGAGTCCGGATCGATCGACTGCAGCTCCCGGTGGATCTCGATGGAGGCCGGGCTTGAATGTCTCGTCCCACTCGCGAAGCTGCTCCCGCCATAGCTTCCCTGCGAAGACCTGCGCGGCGCGCTGGAACCGTGCGGGAACCTCGTTTTCGGCCGCCGGAACACGGGTCGATGTACGGAAAGCCTGCCACGTACCGGTACTCGAGATGGTCGAGCAGGATCCCGTAGTAGCGCGTGAACTCGCCGAATCCGCGCTTGAACGGCACGGGGTGCGTCTCCGCCCAGTACCGGGTGACAGGGCGCGGGAAGTGGACGGGGTCGAGCTCCCAGGTGCCGGGACCGGGAGGCTCGAGCCGAAGCTCGTTGCGTCCTTCCAAAGAGGTCACGTTGCTCTCCTTTCTCTGCAGGGTCAGCGGCGGCGCGTGGTCACTTCGGGTTTCGTTCTCTGCCCTTGGCGCACCATCGTATGCGGGGCACATCCGCATGTCACTCGACGAGGGCGAGGAAGCGGCGCGTGCGCTCCTCCCTCGGCGGGGTCGCTCGCAGGGTCGCTCAGGGGTCGGAAGGGGTCGCTCGCCGCGCCGACGGCTGTTCGCGGCCGCTCTTCATCCCAGTGCCGGCGCCCCGGCCCCCTTCGGAGTCCCGGTTCGCGATCGAGGGACAACCCAGCGCACCTGTTGAGCGCACCCAACGCAGCGCCTCTTGAGCACTCTTTGGCGCGAAAATGGCTTGGTTGAGCCGGATCTAGGGGTGCGCTCGAGGGTGCGCTCAGGGTGCGGAAGGGGTCGCTCGTCGCGCCGAGGGCTGTTCGCTGCACTCGGCCTCAAGTCGGAGCCCGGCCGGCCCCCGTAGGGGTCCCAGGTCGCACATGCTTGTTAGGCAGTCAGCCTGTCGAGCGCACCCACGCGCACTCCCAGGCCTCGCTATGTGGACGCCGCGCGCGTCGCGACGACCAGCCGCAGTGGGGCGTCCCAGGTTCGTGCGACCTCGTGCGAGTCCACGAATCCGGCTTGATCCAACTTCGCGACGGCTGCATCCGGATAGAGAACCGAGCCGCCAGCGCGAACCGTGAAGAGGTCGTCGACGGCGCCGGCTAACCGATCACCCTCACCGGAATACAGGACACCGACGACCAACGTGCCTCCTGATTCGAGTGAGTGCGAAGACTCTCGCGAGATCGCGTCATCGAGTACGCCCTCTGGGATAAAAAAGGACGGCAGCCAGATGAGGTCGAAGCCGTCGGCTGTCGTCGAAATCTTGAATCGGTCGTCTCGTAAAGCGTGATTTGGGATTCAAGACCGGCCTCGCTCACGTTGCGTCGTGCGATCGCGAGAGCTGGGCCGAAGGGATCGATTCCCACGACCGTCGCCTCCGGGTACGTGTTGCACAGCGCAATCGCGAGACCAGCGACGCCGGTTCCAACGTCGAGGATCCGCGCACCAGCCCGGCCGATACCGACAGCTGAGAAGAGCCGGGCCACGCCCCCCGATGCCGAGCCCTGCGCCTGGAGTAGCGTCGGATTGTCCTGTGACCACATGCCGGCGCGCGCCGGGTCGTTCACGAGATCGAGCGCCTGGGTCAGGTAGGAGCGCGTGAACGACAGCAACATCGTCCGCTCCCCATCACTTAGCGCGTCGAGGTGCGGCCCGGCTTCGAGCGCGTCGGTGACTCGATCGAGTTGCGCGCGGACCGCAGGATCGCCCACTGATCCATCCTCGTCGAGCTGCAAACGAGCTGCGACGGCTGCGAGAGCCTGAGTGTTTACGAGCAGGCGGTTCGTAAGGCCCATCAGCTCCTCGAACGCCATGGTTCGACACTAGCGCGTCAAGGTGGTGGTGTTGGCGCTCGGGAGGCGTCGGCCCAGATTGAGACCCGAGCCCCGTGACCCTCGGAGACCACAAGGGCTGCTCACCGCGCCGACGGCAGTGCGCGGCACTCCGCCTCGAAGTCGGACCCTGTCGGCCCCCTGGGAGTCCCAGAGCGGCGATGGAAAAAGCAAGCGCATCTGCTGAGCGACCCTAACGTAGGGCCTATTAGCGGCTATTCGGCGCGAAACGGCTTCGTTGAGCGAGATATAGAGGCACCGAAGGGGGCACGGTCAGGGCACGGGCGCCGACGGGTGTTCACCGAGCCGGTGCGAGCTCCACCCCGGGACTAAGATTCGCGACCCCCAGGCCCCCTTCGGAGTCCCATGATCCGATTGATGAAGCGACAGCGGCCACGGAAGCGCCGCAACCGCGGGGATCGGACGCCGAGGAGTGACGCGCGAGTGGACGCCCGTGGACGGGCCGATATTCGCACTATGTTCGCACGACCTGTCTGCGATTTTGGCGACGCGCTGGCAGTCGTCGCAGGCGCGCTGCATCCGGCGGGCATGACGTCGAGCGAAAGACGTCAGTCCATCGTCCCTTGCGGCTATCGCACCCAGAGCTGGTCGAACAGGAGCCTCCGACTCAGGGTTGAACTGGTAGTTGCCCACGCGCTTCGACGACGAGGTAGCGGCCTGCGCGGGCGTGAACAGGGGCACCCATGGCGCGAGGTCGACGATGTCGCGCTCGATCTTCGCCCACGGTCGCGACTGCAGCGTCGGGATCGGTGCTCTGGATTTCGAGCGCCCGCGTCGATCCGAGCATCGACTCGCGCGGTCACAGAAGAAGCTGAGATCCGGCGGACAGTCGCACCGAAAGATGCCGAGGAGCGAGCGAGGCCGTACGCGGGACGCCGTACCAACCGATCATCCCGGCCTGCACGCCCCGCGTCTTCTCGTCGGTCGTTATCGCGATGTACGCGTCGAGGTCCTTCGGCTCGCCTGATGCTCGCCCGGTAGCCCGAGCTGCGTCGAGTGCTGCGGACCGGCCCTCTTGCGGCCGCCTCCCAGAAACCGGGATACGTCCAGACCGTCACCTTCATGCCCCGCGTTCCCGATCGCGGCGACGAGGCGGCGCGCGCCCGTCACGTCGGGCGCTCGCCACTCGCCCGTTCCGCTCGCTGCCGCGGTGTAGGGGCAGTAGCGCCGGAAGCCCACGGTACTCGGCGGGTCGGACCTGACAGGTCGGAGGGGCGTAATGCTCGGGCCTGCCATACGACCCTGAGATCGCGGCGCGGTCGACGGCGTAGTTGAATGCGCGCCGGACGCGGACGTCGTCGAAGGGGGCACGCGTCGTGTTGAGGAACACGAGGACCGTCGCCTGCTCCGCGTGCACGTGGAACCGCGACGGGTAGCGAGCCCTGAAGGCGTCGAGCTCCTCCTGGACCTCCGCTCTGATCGAGCGGAAAGGCGGCGAAGTCGACCTGCCCTCGCTTCGACGGCCGGGATCGCGTTCCTGGGCCGGTCAGCCGCGAACTCGATTTCGTCGGGAAACCCGTCCGGGCGGGCAACGCTCGGACCAGACGTGGAAGTAGCGGGTTGCGGACAAGCGTTAGCGCCCGGTCCGGGACGTAGCTCTCGATCGTGTACGGCCCCGTTGACGGGCACCGGACGTCGTTCCAGTGTCCCGCGTTGGGCGTGCCGCGTGGGATCGGGAGCGAGAAGCGTCAAGGCCCAGGAGCGAACTCGCTGTCCGGTCGCCGGAACGGAAGACGATCGTGCCGAGCGCGTCGTTCGTCCGGACGCCGCGCCTGAGATCGCACCTGCGCGTCCGGCTCGTGCAGTCGTTACTCCCTTCGAAGAGGAACGTCCCTTCCGAACAACTCCGTGCCAAACGCGCGCTCGAACGCGCGCCGAAAGTCGCTCGCCCGTACTGGCGCATCGTCCGAGTACCGGATGTCGCGGCGCAGACGGAACTCGTACCTGGTTCCACGCCGCGGTGACTTCCGGGAGCGAGATGGCAAGGTTCGGCACGATCTGCCCGCCCTCGCTGCCGCCCCGGCGTGCATAGCCCACGAGCCCGTCGTAGGCCGCGCTGAGCGAGGAGGTCGTTCCGGCCCACGACCAATAGCTCGGATCGATCGAGCCTTCGATCAAGCCACGGGCTCCAACCACCAGGCGCCCTCCCCGATGCCCGACGCCCGACGATTGGACCGCGAACCAGACTCGACCCTCGGAGATCGCGAGCCCCTTGGGACGGTTCGCGATCGGTTCGTTCGACGACCACGTTCTTCGCACGGGTCGATACGCGCGATCTGCTCCGAGAACTCACCGCTCACCCAGACGGCTTCCCGAGCCGACGGCAATGCCGTCGGGGCCTTCACCGACGGGGGGTCGTCGCCGTGACGACATTCGTTTTCGGGGTCGATGCGCGAGACCGTGCCGTCGAGCGAGTTCGCGACCCACACTGAGCGCTCGCCGAACGCGATCCCTGTCGGCCCGTTCCCGACGCCGATCCTGTCGAGGACGCCGCCCCGGCGGGCATCGACGCGGACGACGCTCCGGCTCGATCCGTCCGTGACCCAGACGCTTCCCTCGTCCAACGGTGATGCCGCGACCCAGAGCATCGATCGGGATCCTGTCGACCACGTGCCCGCGAACGACGTCGATCCTCGTGATGTGGTTCTTCAGCGCTCGTCACCCCGGGGCTCGATGGTCGACGGCCAACGCAGTCGGTGTCACCCCGACCGGAATCGTCTGGACGACACGGTTCGTTTACCGGGTCGATCCGCGAGACGGTGCCATCCAGCGAGTTCGCCACCCAGACTGCGCGTGCTCCGACCGCGATGCCGCCTGGGTCACCCCCGACATCGATGCGCTGGATGACAGCGCCCGACTCCACATCGACGCGCGAGACAGAGCGGTCGTGCGCGTTCGTAACCCACACCGACCCTTCGCCGACCGCGATGCTCGTCGGGCCGTTGCCAACCGGCACATCTGCCACGAGCCGATTCGAGCCGACGTCGATCGCAGCGATCGAGTTGGCCGAAGCAGATGCGAGCCGCGCGCCGTCGTCTCCGGTGAGCTCAACGCCGGCGATGGCAACCGCAGCCGCCCAGAGGACCGCTGCGCCGATGGCGATCACAACGCCGCTTCGGCGCGGAGCCTGCCGAGCGTGCCGGACGTTCGTGCGCGCAGGTCGAGTTCTGTGTCCTGCCGCAGGATGGCCTGCTCGAGTTCCTGTAGCTGGCGTCCAGGCTCGAGACCGAGCTCGTCGCCGAGCGTTCGGCGCGCCAGTTGATACGCCTCGAGCGCCTCGGCCTGCCGTCCCGAGCGGTAGAGGGCGAGCATGAGCTGTGCCTTTAGCCGCTCCCGGAGCGGATGCTCGCGGACGAGCGCCTCGAGCTCCGGGATAGCTCGGCGTGGCGACCCAGAGCGAGGTCGGCTTCGATCCTCTCCTCGAGAGCTGCCAAGCGCAGCTCCTCGAGACGTGCGATCTCCCCTTGCGCGAAGGGCTCGTACGCGAAGTCGGCGAGCGGAGGGCCACGCCAGAGCGAGAGCGCAGAGCGCAGCGTCTCGGCGGCAGCCGCGGCCTTTCCTCCGGCGAGAAGCTCTCGACCATCAACCAGCAGGCGCTCGAACCGGGCGAGGTCGAGTTCCTCGGGCTTGAGCCCGAGCGCGTACCCGTGGCCGCGCGTTCCAGACGACCGTTCCCGAGCACCTTGCGCAGCCGTGAGACGTAGATGTGGACGCTGTTGAGGGCGCTTGCGGGCGGGCTTCTCTCCCCAGAGCGCGTCGATCAGACGCTCCGTCGACGGGCCTCGCCGCCGCGCAAGAGAAGGAGTGCCAACAGCGACCGCTGCTTGCCGGAGCCGACATCGAGCGGTCGTCCGCGCTCGGATACCTCAAAGGGACCGAGCAGGCGGAACTCCAAGTTGTCTTCGTCCGTCCAGGAGCTCATTCTCCGCCCACCTCAAGTGCTGCGCAAGTGTGGATCAACCGCGACTCAAGCCCACTGCCGGATGCTCGGACCAGTCGTTCTCGCATACGGGAGGCGCGAAATGAAGCGAGGAGTTCGGTGGTTCGTGGTGCTGGCGCTGCTGGTGTCGGTGGCCTCGGCGTCGGCTCGCGCGGACACGACCCCTCCACCCAACCCGAGCGACGAACGGCCGGCCACGGTCGTGGTCACGGTAAGCGACGACGGCTTCCACTGGGCGGACGCCGGCCTCGGAGCAGCCGCGGTGCTTGCGACGACGCTGCTCGCGCTTGGCTCGCCCTTGCCTTGCGACCGGAGCTTGGAAGAAGCGGAAGCCAATGAGGCGCTCTAGTGAGCGCGGAAGGAGCGGAGATCGATGAAGCGAGAGAGAATGAGCTGGAAGGTCATGCTCGGTCTTGGGCTGGCAGCGCTGCTGGTGGCGGGGGTGGCCTTGATCCCGTCCGTTGCCTCGGCGGAGGAGGAAGCGACCGCGCACGACCATGCGGCGCATGCCGCCGGTCTTGAGGACGAGCTCGCGCAGGTGCGTCACGTCACGGCTCGGTTCCATCGAGTCGAGGAGGCGATCGCGGCGGGCTACGAGCTTGGATGGGTGAACGGTGCCGGTGTGAGGATCATCTCGGGGTGCGTCTCCCACCCGACGGCCGGAGCGATGGGGTACCACTACTTCAACCCGACGCTGGTGACGGACAACGCGGTCGATCCTCTCGAGCCGGAGGCTCTCGTCTACGAGTCGGCCCCTGACGGCGGCCTCAAGCTCGTCGCCGTCGAGTGGGTCGTCCGGGGGGCCGAACACGAACCCGCCTGGCATCTCTCACGGCGCCGAGCGTGCTGGGGATGGAGATGCACATCCTCGTCCCGGCGGTCGGCTTCTGGCTCAAGCACGCCTGGATCTGGAAGCACAACCCGGCGGGCATCTTCGCGGACTGGAATCCTGAGGTCACCTGTCCGTAGGCGGCCGAGGTCCGCGGCCGTCGGTCCGCGCTCGAGGAACTGATCCGCCTCGGGCTGGAGAAACGAGAGGTAGGGCGGGTCAGCCGGCCCTCCTCTCAGGGTCGCGACCTGGTTCAGAGAAACGCCCGCCGGCCTGTACGCCCTAGCTGAGATTCGCGACCCGCCGGCCCCGTAGGAGTCCCAGGTCGCGCGCGGGTTCCTTTGTGAGAGGACGATTGTCTCCAAGCCGCTCATCGCGCCGACGGCTGTTCGCGGCTCTCACTCTCAAAAGGAAGACCCCGCCGGCCCCGTAGGAGTTCCAGGTCGCGCGCTACGCTCAGGCGATGCGTTTCTCGATCTCTCTTTGCCTGGCGTCCGTCGTGGTTCTAGTGCTAGCCATGACGATGTCGGCTCAGGGGCCAGCCCCCCGCGCTCCCCACTACCCCCTGTTCATTTCGATCAAGCCCATCCCCGCAGGTATGACTGGAGAGCGCATCTTGCGGGACTACTACGTGTCCGAGGAGATCGGGGGAGGCCGCACGTCCGACCCGTTCTACGCGCTGGGCGGAGCTGAGTTCAGATGGCTGAACAGGGGAGTAGCGGTAGTGGACATTGAACCCGGACAGGTGCTCAAGCGCGAATACTTCCGACCCTTGCGCGGGTAGTCAGCACAAAGGATCGTCGCGGATTTGGCTTAGCTACTGGCCTCCCGGCGCATGCGTAGGTGTGGAAGGGGCACGGTCCTCGGAAGTGCTCGCTCGCGCCGACAGAAGTGACCAACGTGAGCGACTCCTGCCTGGCTTGAGATCGACCGCGTCGGCCCCCTTCGGAGTCCCATGATCCGCTTAAAAAAGCCCGGAGTTCGGTTGAGCGCCCCAACAGCGGCCGTGAGCTCCAACAAGGCGGATAAGTGCATCTTGAGCGAGGACTTCAATGTGGCGCTTACGCGATCTGCACCATGAGGGCAGAAGGGCACATAGGACAGCTGCTCGTGATTACTCCCTTGCATCGTGCTCCCGCGACGAGAGTTCGAGATACGTGTCCAACGTGCCCAAGTGCCCAAGTGAGTGCCCAAAGGGTGATTGAACTCGTCTTGGACGAGTACTAGCTTGCGAACCCTGATGAGCGTGAATCGCCGACAGAGGGGTGGGCCAAGGCCCCGGTGGCGGGAGCCGACAGGTTGGGAGTACTACGCAGTGCTTCTTGGAAGCCTGCGGACTCTCAATGATCGAACGCCGACAACGGAGCTACTCAGTCGAGCCGAGCTATCACGCGATCCCCGAGGCGGGATGGGCGCGCTCCACGCCGCGTCCGCAATCGGTAAGTGCTTCGCGAGCACCGCCGGTCGCCGTTCGCTTGTGTGGTCTCCCGGTCGACGGCCGCAAGGTGAGCCGATCCCAAGCCTCGCACGAGAAAACGATTACAAACAAGTGCTGCTCGTCCTCAAGTCAGAGCCGCATGCGGCAATTCCCACAGCGCGGCTGCAGGAGGTGACTGGCGGACGGACACGCCAGGAAGTCGTCGGCGCCATGAAACTCCTCGTCGCAGCAGGAGTCGTGGTTCACCTGGTGATGCCGAGACAGACCGCGACCGGAGGGACCACCTGTTGGGGATGGCTCGATACTGCGGCCGCTCCTCAGCAACGAATTTATCGCCCCGGCGTCCCGCCACAACCGCCGCTCAGTCTCGATTGGAAGTACACGGAGAACTGGACGCTCGCGGATGTCTACGACGCACAAAGAGCGCGCGCCGAGGGTGTGTAAGCCGCGCAGGCAATCAGGCACACGGCCGTGGTGAAAATCCAATCAGGCACTTCTGTGTTGAAGTAGGGACGCAGTTCGCCGATCGGGCGGATACACAAGCTGCGCTCACGGAGACGCGCATCCGCGCCTTCGACCTCGCTATACGAAAGGAGGGCCACTTGGCCCAGTTTGACCATGCCCAAACGCAGGAGGAATCGCTTACCCCTCTGCTTTGGGCACGCCGGTATGCCGAGCGCGGTTGGCTCGTGTTTCCGGTTCACAGCATGAGCGCCGAGGGTGCATGCTCATGTGGAAGGCAAGAGAGCTGCACAAGCCCGGGCAAGCACCCGCGTACGAGCACCGGCCTGAAGGAAGGCACCACCGATATCGAGCAGATCGAGAGCTGGTCGGACCAGTGGCGCGACGCCAACATCGGCATCGTCACAGGCCGCGAATCCGGCCTTGTCGTCCTCGACCTGGATGTTGGCAAGGACGGCGAGGCGAGTCTCAAGTCCCTTGAGGCCGAGCACGGCGACCTGCCGACGACCACTATCGCGATAACCGGGAGCGGAGGGCTGCACTACTTCTTCCGCCACCCAGCAGTCGAGATCAGAAACTCCGCCGGCAAGCTCGGCGCTGGGCTCGACGTCCGCGGCGACGGTGGCTACGTCGTCGCAGCGCCGTCGAACCACGCCTCGAGTGGGAGCTACGAGTGGCTCCTGTCGCCTGATGAGCAGGAGCCGGCGGAGCTTCCACCGTGGCTCCTCGCCCTCATGCGGCAGGAACCGCGGATGGCGCCCAGAGCCACGCCGAGCGCCGTCCCGGAGGCCGGCACGATCCCGGAGGGCCTGCGCAACCACGCGCTGGCCTCAATCGCGGGCGGCCTGCGCAGACAGGGAGCCGACGAGACGGAACTCGTCGGGGCGCTGCTCAAGATCAACCAGGAGCAGTGCTCCCCGCCGCTGCCCCGAGCCGAGGTCGAGGCGATCGCGCACTCGATCACCCGCTACCCGACCGGCCGCAAGCGGCACATGCTGACCGAGTATGGAAACGCCGAGCGATTGATCGACCGCCATGGCGACGACCTCCGCTTCAACCCCGGTCTCGGCTGGCTCGTCTGGGACGGAGCCCGCTGGCGCCGCGACGAGGACGGCGAGGCCCTGCGCCGGATGAAGGACACGATCCGGGCCGAATGGGCGACAATCCCCAACGTCCGCGACTACGACGAGCGGATCGCGATCGCGAGATTCCTGAGCCGTTCGGAGTCAAGCCGGGGACTGAAGGCCGGCCTCGAGGTCGCGCAGTCCGAGCGCGCATTCGTCGTCTCCACCCACGAACTCGACGCCGATCCCTGGCTCCTCACGGTCGAGAACGGCACTCTCGACCTGCGAAGCTGCGAGCTGCGTCAGCCAAGGCGCGAGGACCTGATCACGCGGATGGCGACGGCCGCATACGTGCGCGGAGCGCGCTCCGACCTCTGGGAGCGATTCCTGGAGACGGTGACGGGCGGCGATCAGGAGCTGCAGTCCTTCCTGCAGCGGGCGGTCGGCTACTCGCTCACGGGCTTCACCTCAGAACATGTGCTCTTCTTCTGCCACGGCCCTGCCGCCTCAGGCAAGAGCACCTTCCTCGAAGCGATCAAGGGTGTGGCCGGAGAGCATGCGCTGACAACGGACTTCGAGACGCTGCTCAAGAAGTCAGGTGGGAGCGGGTCTCGTAACGACATCGCTCGGCTCGTGGGAGCGCGCATCGTGGTCGGAGTCGAGGTCGACGAGGGCCGCGCCCTCGCGGAGGGGCTGATCAAGCAGCTGACCGGAGGAGACAGGATTACGGCGAGGCTCCTGTACAAGGAGTACTTCGAGTTCACGCCACAGTTTGCGCTCTGGCTGGCCGCCAACGATCGACCGTACGTGCGCGAGTCGGACACGGGCATGTGGCGGCGGATCCTGCAGATCCCTTTCACGCAGGCGATCCCCGAGTGCGAGCGCGACCCCGCGCTCAAGCAGAAGTTGAGCGATCCCGAGGTGCGCGCGGCCATCCTCGCCTGGGCGGTGGAGGGGGCGCTGCAGTGGCAGGAGAACCGACTGCAGGTGCCCGAGCGTGTGCGCTCCTACACCGAGGAGTACCGCGCCGAGGTCGATCCGCTGAGTGACTTCCTAGAGGAGTTCACGCGCTTCGGCGAGGAGGAACGCAGTGACCGCGGACATCTGTTAGAGACGTATCGCCAGTGGGCTTACCGCGTCGGTGAACAGCCGCTGAACCCGAAGGCATTTGCCAGCGCACTCAAGCGCCGAGGAGTCGGAGACGGCGGTAAGAGCGGCAACAACCGCTACTGGCAGGGAATAGCACTCGTCGAGGACGCAATCAGCGCGGCGAGCACAGCAGAACCCTTCTAGATCTCAACCAGAGAGGAGCACTCATCACCACCGCACGACGCGGCGCTTTGCGCTGCCCAAACAGCACCACGTTCACACGTCTGGCTCGCGGCGAGGACACGGACCTCGTGTCGGAGCGCATGTGAACACCATCCCGCGCGAGGCCCGCGAGGGTCTCATGCGAGCCTGGGTCGCCATCCTGCAGGAACGACGCCCAGAGGTGACCTGGATCCCGGCTTCTGAACCGGAGCGGGGCGAGAAACCGACGACCGGGAGTCCGAAGGAGCTCCCGACGACAGCCTGACATCCGAGCTGGCGGCCATGTGAGATCGCTCGCCTTACATGGCCGCCGGTTCTTCCTGCAGCCGCGTTCGTCAGCTGCTTGGCGATCTCGTCGCCAGGACCTGTCAGTCGATGCCGTCGAGCAGCTTTGCAGGGCGCACGCCCAATCCTCGGGCAAGGCGAACAATGGTCGAGAGCCGTGGCTCACGCTCGGCGCGCTCGAGCAGCGAGATCTCGGTGCGGTGGAGTCCGCACGCGGCACCGAGAGCCTCTTGCGAGAGGCCGCGGCGATGGCGTTGGGCCCGAAGATTCCGGGCGAAGTATTCGCGCGGCTCCATGCCGCGGCATGCTCGTCGGGCACAGACGAAACCTCTACAGACAAAACCTCTCGGAGGTCCTACACTGCGTTTGCCATTGAGCGCCCAACGAAGGAGGCCTTTGATGCGGGAGAATTGTCGGCTCGCGCCACTGCCCGTCCACCCGCTACTTGTATGGGCACAGCTCGAGCCGCGGCCTGATCGAGAGCGCACTCGGCGGTGAAGCTCATTGCGGCGGTAGCAATCGCAGCGGTGGCACTGGTCATCGCAGCCCTGCTCATCAGCATGGGAACGAACGACGGGTGCCTGCCGTGGCAGACCCCGGACGAGACGCGTCGCGGACGAGTTGAGTGTGCGTAGTCCAGCTCCGACACGCGGCAAGGCGACAGGAGGCAAAGGCTGGTGAGTATCCAGAGCCGATACAGCGAGATCGAGCCCGGCCTCTGGATCGGCGCCTGTCCGGGAGGCGAGTCTCCTCTCTTCGCGCAGGCGATCCTCAACCTCTTCGGTCTCACGGCATACGACGTTCGCTGCGCGGCCTACCGCGAGGAGCGACTCCTCGACCTCGACGTCCCTGACGAAGCCGTACTCGAGTCCTTAGTGGACTGGGTACACGAGCAACGTGAGCAAGGACGAACGGTTCTCGTGCACTGCCAGGAGGGGCGCAATCGATCGGCCCTGGTCGTCGCTCTCTACCTCAAGCATCACCGTGACATGCGGGCAGCCGATGCGATCCAACTGATCCGCGAGAAGCGGGGTTCCTCGGCGCTTTACAACGGTGCGTTTGTGCGCTACCTGCATTCGCTCGATCCGCCGCTGCGTGCACGCATCGTTGACATGGGACCCGACTGCGGCGCGCGCTTTCTTGTCTACCTCGACGACGAGGAAGAACACTCAAGCGGTCATCAGGCGCGGTGGGCGGCGGAGCGGTGGATCACGACCGTCGCCCGTTGGCAGGGCTACCCAGCTCCCGCCATCAGCCACGAGTAACCCCTCGGATAGAAGCGGGCGAGACGCCGACCTCACCATGCGGGTTTGGCTTCGCCGGTGCGGGCGACTAAAACAGCCCGCGCGCTGCGGTCGTCGTGCCGACGAGCAGGAGGACCACGCCGATGGCTCGTAGGAGTTGCGTCTCGGAGAGCCTCCCTGTGATTCGTGAGCCGAGGATCGCGCCGGGAATCGAGGCCGCGCTTCCGAGCGCCATGAGGCCCCAATCGACGCCTCCGGGCAGGTGTCCGACCACGGCTGCGAGGCCAAGCCAGAAGCCGACGACGAGGTTAGTGGCGACCGCTCGGTGCGGTGTCTGCCCAAGCTGCCGGATCAGGGCGGGCATGCGGAGCGTGCTCAGGATCAGCCCCACCAGGCCGCCCAGCAGTCCGATTCCAAGGCCCCACGCGACGGCGGGATGCATTCGGGCGGAGGCTGGCGTTCCGACGTCTGCGCGGCGTCCAGTGAGCGTGCGGACGCCGAAGTAGACGAGCAGGCAGCCGATTGCGATGAGCAGCACGTTCTCGGGCAGCTCTCCGGAGACGTACCCGCCGATCAGTGCGCCGACGATTGAGGGAGGCGTCATCCATGCGACCAGCTTCCAGTTGACGGTGCCTCGTCGGACGTGTGTCGTGGCCGCGGTAGCGGCTGCTACAGCCGAGATGCCGACGTTTGCCGCGGCTCCCGCTGCCGGCGAGGACGAGACGAGGAGCAGGATCGGCAGCCGAATGGTGCCAAGGATCAGCCCGATGCTCGTCCCCAGCAGCGCCACGATGAAGCACCAGGCTGCGACGCCAGCCATCGCAGCCCAGGAGCCCACGCGCCGAGCCTACGCCGCAAGCTGCCTCCCGTGGCGTGCGAGAGCGTGCATCACGGGGCCGAGCATGGTGAGGTCGGCGTGAAGCCGCACGCGGGCCGCGACTGCGAAGGGGGAAATTCCTCTACGGCGTTCGGCCACGCGGCCTAGCCCGGCAATTCGACGCTCGTCGTGGGTAGGCTCGGCGCATGCCCACCTTCCTACACACCATGGTTCGAATCACCGACCCCGAGCGGAGCCGCGGCTTCTACGAAGCGCTCGGCTTTCGCTTCTCGCGCGACATGGACATCATCAGAAACGGCGAGCGCGAGGCGACGAACTACTTCTTCTCGCTCGGAGACGACGAGAACGTCCTCGAGCTGACGTACAACCACGACGGTCGCTCGTACGACCTCGGCACCGGGTACGGGCACATCGCGATCGCCGTCGACGACCTCGACGGAACGCTCGCAACTCTGAAGGACGCGCATGGCATCGAACCCGAGCGGCCTCCGTATCAGGTCTCGGAGGGCGGCTCGCGTATTTGTTTCGTCAGAGATCCTGATTCGTATCGCATCGAACTCATCGAACGAAGCGGTTAGGACTCGTCCACCACGAGCGCGTCGTCTGGATTGTCACCCAGCAGGACGTTGCCACGAAGAACGATCTGCGTCCGCTCGCTCACAGGGTTCGCGTTCTTGCCTCGCCCGCGCGCGCGCGTGACAACGACGCGATCGAGAAGGCCGTGGAGAAGCCGGCGCTTCTCCTGCACGCTCAGCGTCGGCCACGCCGTCAGAAGATCGCCGTCTGCGAGCTCGTCTGCGAGCGTGCTCTGCGTCCGAAGGTCAGCGAGTGCTTCGCGGGCCTCGTCGAGCACGCGCTGCCGCGCCTCGACGCCGTCGAGGAACTTCTCCTCGCCGATCATCGTGAGGAGCTTCGGATTGGTGACGAAGAGGTCGAGCTCGTGCTCGGCTTCAGCAACAGCACGGGTGGCATTGTCGAGCGCCTCGGAGGCATCGACGGCATGAGCGAGAAGTCCGTCCTCTTTGTGGAGTGCGTCGAGCACTCGCGCTTCTACGTATTCATCGATCAGCGAGGCTCGCCCGGTCGCGCGCGAAGGACATGGCCCGCTGGCATAACGGCCAGTGCAGTAGTAGATCGGGTAGCGCTCACCGCGTCTTCGATCCGTGTTGCCCGTGATCTTCAGCGTATGCCCGCAACCCGAGCAGCGCACGAGTCCGCCCAGCATCGCCTTCTCCGCGAGCGAACCGTCGCGCGGCGTGAGTAGTGACTTCGTCACCGACTGCGCAGCGTCGAACTCGGCGCGGGTGACGAGCGCCTCGTGGGCTCCCTCCTTCACGATGCTCCCGCTTCTTGCCTGGCCGAGATAGGCGGGATTCTTGACGAGCCCCGAGACCCCGGTCTTCGACCAGTGCGCGTTTCCTCGCGGCGTCTCGATGCCCTGCGCTTCGAGGTAGTCGGCAAGATCGGCCCAGGAGGCTCCGAGCGCGCGCCGGCGAAAGACCTCCGTCACCGCTGACGCAGCGGGCTCCACGCGCACGAGGCGCTTGTCCTCGTCGCGCACGTAGCCAGTCGGGGGACGCGAGGAGATGTGGATCCCACGATCGACCGCGCGGGTGATCGCCGTTGCCCAGCTCTCCTTGATCCGCTCGAGCTCGAGCTCGGCGATCATCGTCAGGATCCCGATCGCGAAGCGCCCCATCGGCGTCGAGCCGTCGAAGCCATCCTCGACCGAGACGAGACGGGCATCCAGCCGCGTTCAGGCGCCGGATCGAGTCGAGCGCGTCGACTGCCGAGCGGGCAAAGCGATCGAGCTTGGCAACGACGATCCCACCCGTCTCTCCACGCTCGCAGCGCGAGAGCGCTTCCTGGAACATCGGGCGCTCGAGCTTGGCACCCGACTGGTCGATCTCTTCCCACCACTGAACGATCTCGACGTCGTTCGCGTCGGCCCATCTCGCGATCCGCTCGCGCTGGACGTCCGGGGAGATGAACGACTCGCCCTCACGACCGCCGCGCCGGCTAACTCGGATGTAGCCGTCAGCAATGCCTGCTTTCATGCTCTTATCATGAGTCCTTCAACTCGATGTCGTCAAGTACCTAGACGATTACCGCGTCGAGCTCATCGAGCGCCGCTAGTCGGGCTCGACCGGCTCGAGGCGCTCCAGCCGCGCGACCGCGAGGAAGAGCGAGACCACCCGCCCGTCCGCCGTGCGCTCGACGCGAGCGAGCTCACCTGACTCACGAAAGCCCGGCCCGATCTCGAACACGTCCGGATCGTCGGTGGCCTCGAGCGTCGGCTTCCAGGTCGGATCGTCGGGATCGAGCACGGTGAGCTTCCCGTCGAGCCATTCGATGCGCATCACCGTGCCGAAGTGGCGCACCGTGTAGAGGCCGACGAGCGGACGCCACTCCGCCGGCAGGGCTTCCGGGATCTCGATCGCCGGCGCTGCGTCGCGGACGGCCTCGCGTGCCATCGTCCCCAGCCGCAGCGCGAGCTCGGTCGCATTGCCGATCCCGTTCACGAGCGCGATCGCGCCGACCTTCTCCTTCGGCTCGAAGCACGCGTTCGTGATGAACCCGTACAAGCCGCCCGAGTGCATCGTCCAGACGACGTCGTCGCGCCGCCGGGCGTACCAGCCGATGCACCACGCACTCGTCCACGCCTCGTCGGTGAGATAGCGCGCCTTGTGCATCTCTTTCAGCGTCTCCATGGCGATCACCTTCGGGTCGTCGGCCATCTGACAGGAGAGCCAGCGCGCGAGATCCTCGACGCACGACGACAGACCACCCTCGGCGCCGAAGATGTTGAACTCCTGTGGCGCGAGCTCGAGCTCGTCCGAGAGAAAGCGAGGTTCGTAGCCCGTCGCACGCCGTGTACGCAGACGTGACGGCAGCGGATCGAACGACGTCGCGGTCATCCCGAGCGGGCGTAGGAGCTTCGCACGGATGTACTTCGGATACGGCGTGCCGGAGACCCGCGACACGATCTCTCCGAGCAGCTGGTAGGCGAGGTTCGAGTACTTCCACTGCGCGTGCACCGGAACGCGCAGTGAGATCTCGGCTGCGCGCGCCAGCGTGCGCCCCGGGTCGTCCTCGTAGACGACCTCCGACCAGTTGGCGCCGGGCGGCTCGCTCTGCAGGCCGGACTCGTGCGAGAGCATCCGGCGGATCGTCAGGCTCTCGATCGGGCCGAGCGGGCTCTGTGCGGCCTCGAGCTCCGGGAGGATCGCGACCGCGGGATCGTCAAGCGCGAGCTTGCCCTCGTCGCGCAGCTGCATGATCGCCGTCGCGGTGAACGTCTTCGTGATCGACGCGATCCGGTAGAGCGTCTTCGGATCGGATGGGCGCCGCGACGCGCGGTCGGCGAACCCGACCCCTCCCGCCCACGCAAGCTCGCCGTCGTGGACGACGCCGACGGCCGCTCCAGGGAGCCTGTGCTCCTTCACGAACGACGCGGCGGTGGCTTCGTACTTCGCGGCGAGTTCAGCTGCCGGGCTCGACACAGGACAGAACCTACGCGACCTCTGGCGTAGGGGCGAACACGCGTCGCTGTCGAGGCGAACTCGACGCCGCTGTTGTAGGGGCGAGATATATCTCGCCCCTACGTAGAGTCCCGCCATGCCGAACGAGCCGGTGACGCTGGCCTACACCGAGTGGACGCTCGTCGAGCTCGACGGCGAAGCGGTCGAGCTCGGCGCAGACGAGCTCGCACCACATCTCCTGCTCGATCTGGAGGAAGCGCGCTTGGCGGGCTCCGGCGGCGTCAACCGGCTCAAGGGCCACTTCGTGCTGAGCGAGAACGAGCTGCGCTTCGGGCCGCTGGCGACGACCCGGATGGCAGGCCCGGAGAGTGCGCTGCGGCGCGAGGACGCCTTCTTCGCCGCACTCGAGCGCGTCACGACGTACGACCTCGACGGCCGGAACCTCACGCTCCTCGCCGGCGAGGACGCGGTCATTCGGCTCTCGTGCTGAACGTCGCCCGGCTCGGGTTCGCGTCGCTCGCGATCGTCGCCATGACCTACCAGTACGCGGCGACCGCCGACAGCGCGTTTCAGAAGGCGAACTTCTTCAGCTTCTTCACGATCCAGTCGAACATCCTCGCCGTCGCGGCGCTCTTCGCCCTTGTGCTCGTTCCGCGTGCGCGTCGCACGCGGGCGTTCGACGTAGCCCGCGGTGGCGCGGTCCTCTTCATGGCGATCACCGGAGTGGTGTTCGCGCTGCTGCTCTCCGGCCTGCAGGAGGAGCTGCAGACGACGATCCCGTGGGTCGACTTCGTCGTGCACAAGCTCATGCCTGTCGTGCTCGTCGCGGACTGGCTTCTCGACCCGCCGCGACATCGTCTTCGGCGCTCCGCGGTGCTCGTGTGGCTCGCCTATCCGCTGGCCTGGGTCGGATACACACTCGCCCGAGGCGAGCGCGTCGACTGGTACCCGTACCCGTTCGTCGACGTCACCAAGCTCGGATACGACGGCGTGCTCGCACGCTCGGTCGTCCTGGCGCTCGGCTTCGCCGCAGCCGGTGCGGCGCTGCTCTGGCTCGGAAACCGCAGGGCACGCGAGTAGCTCGGTCAGACGATCCGGCGGATCTCGACGGCGTCGCCTGCCGCCAGGACGACGTCCGAGACGAGCTCGGGCGGAAACAGCCCGTGCTCGACCACGCCCGGCTCGGCGGAGAGTTGGTCGGCCAGCTGACGCGGATCGTCGAACGGAGCGGTGAAGTCCACGATCACGCCGCCGTCCGGGCTCCGCGGCACGTCGCGCAGCGTGACCGAGCCGAGCCGCCGCAGCGTCCCGGCGATCCCGTAGTCGAGGAGCTCGAGCGGGATGGGCGGTTGAAGCCGCTCGACGAGCTTGTCCGCCGAGACGATCACGACGAAGCGGTCGGCCGCCGCAGCCACCGCCTTCTCCCGCGTGTGCGCAGCACCACCGCCCTTGACGAGCCAGCCCGCGGGGTCGACCTGGTCGGCTCCGTCGATCGCGATGTCGAGCCGAGCTGGGGCGCCGGTGCCCGCGAACGCCTCGACCCGAAGTCCAAGCTCGCGCGCAGCGCTCTCGGTCGCGGGCGACGTCGCGACGCACCGCAGGTCGAGCGCGCGGGCGGCGAGCGCCGGCAGGAGGTACCCGACCGTCGAGCCGGTGCCGAGGCCGACGACCATCCCGTCTTCGACGAGACCGGCGGCGGTCTCGGCAGCGAGCCGCTTCTCGGCGTCGAGCGCCATCGGGGAGGACGCTACCCTGAGACGACCGTGGAGCACAGCCCTGAACGCGAGCTGAAGCTGGCCGCCGGCAGCGACTTCCGGATGCCGAGCATCTACGGTCTCGGCGGCACCACGGTGCGCAGCGCTCCTCCCGAGCGGAACGATACGACCTACTACGACACGGACGACCTGCGACTCGCGCGCTGGGGCGCGAGTCTGCGCCACCGCCCGGGCGAAGGCTGGACGGTGAAGCTGCCCGCGGAGCGCGATGCGCCGTTCCTCGTCCGCCCCGAGATCGTGTTCGACGGGAACGGCGGCCTGCCGCCCTCCGCGGCGGTCGAGCTCGTGCGTGGGTTCGTCCGAGACGAGGCCGTGCACGTACGGGTGCGCATGACGACGATCCGGCGCCGGACGGGGCTGCACGACTCCGGGGGGCGGCTCATCGGAGGCGTGGTCGACGACGCGGTCTCGGTTCTCGACGACGGAAGCGCTCCGGCGAGCTTTCGCGAGCTCGAGATCGAGATCGGCGACGAGATGACTCCGACCCTGCTCGACGCGCTCGTCGAGCGCCTGCGCCAGGCGGGCGCGGGTGCGCCCGACCAGACCGCGAAGTACATCCGTGCGCTCGCGGACCATGCGCCGCTGGCACCCGAGGTGCCCGTACCCGACCTCGCGGGCGACGCCACGGCGGGCGACGTCGTGCGCCGGGCGATCGCGCTCTCCGTGATCCGCCTCATCCTCAACGACCCGGTCGTTCGCCTGGATCTCGATCCCGAGGGCGTACACCAGGCACGTGTCGCGACACGCCGGCTGCGCTCCGACCTGCGAACGTTCCGGGCGCTCGTCGAGCCGGACTTCGCGTCCGAGCTGCGCGCCGAGCTCGGCTGGCTCGCCGCCATCCTCGGCGAGGTGCGAGATGGCGACGTGCTGCTGGAGCGCATTCGCGGCCGGATCGCAGAGCTCTCCGACGAAGAGCAGGCCGGCGCGGTCGCTGTGCTCGGCACGCTCGAGGAGGACCGCTCGGACGCGCATGCACGGCTTCTGGAGACGCTCCAGGGCGAGCGGTACGTCGAGCTTCTCGACCTGCTCGTCGGAGCGGCGAACGCCCCCGTGCTTCTCGAGACCGCAGCGACCCCCGCGGTCGACCTTGTGCCGGGCCTCGTGCGTCGCCCGTGGCACGCCCTCGCGAAGCGAGTGAAGGCCTTTGGCGAGCATCCCTCCGACGACGAGCTGCACGAGATCCGGATCCGCACGAAGCGCGTGCGCTACGCAGCGGACGCCGTCACACCGATCGTCGGCAAGCCGGCTCGAAGCTTCGCGCGCGCGGCCGCCGCGCTGCAGGAGGCGCTCGGCGACGTGAACGACGCCGTGGTCGCGGCTCGTTGGCTCGACGACTGGCAGGCTCGCGGGCACGCCCCTCGCGACGTCGCGGCAGCCGAGGCGCTGGCCGCATCGGAACGAGCAAGCGCCGCACAGCTCCGGGCGGGGTGGCGCACCGCGTGGGAGAAGCTCGCCGTGCCGGAGCTCCGCACCTGGATGTGAGTGCACACGTTCGGGCTGCCGGCGGGCTCGTCTGCCGAGGCACCGCCGACGGGCTCACCGAGATCCTCGTCGTCCATCGGCCCGCGTACGACGACTGGTCGTTTCCGAAGGGCAAGCTCGAGCGCGGGGAGAGCGACGAGGACGCGGCGACACGCGAGGTCGAGGAGGAGACGGGCCTTCGCTGTCGTCTGGACCGCGAGCTCCCCACCACGCACTACGTCGACGGCCGCGGCCGCGCGAAGACGGTTCGCTACTGGCTGATGACGCCCGTCGGCGGGCAGCTCGCAGCCGACAACGAGATCGACGAAGCGCGCTTCGTTCCCGTCGCCGAGGCGCTCTCGATCCTCACGTACGAGCGCGACCGCGAGCTCCTCGCCGCGCTCGAGCCCGGGTCGCGCGCGTGACGACGATCCACCTGATCCGTCATGCGAAGGCGAAGAACCGCCTCACGTGGGAGGAGCCCGACGAGCTGCGGCCGCTGACGAAGCGCGGGCGCCGCGAAGCGCTGGCGATCGCCGCCCGCCTCGGCGAGGAGCCGGTGGGGCGGCTCGTGTCGAGCCCGTTCGTCCGCTGTCTGCAGACGCTCGAGCCGCTCGCGGTCGCGCTCGAGCTCCCGATCGAGACGACCGACGAGCTGGCGGAGGGCGCCGACGCCGAGCGCGCCGCGGAGCTCCTCCTCACCCTCGCCGGCTCGAATCCGGTCGCGTGCTGCACGCACGGCGACGTCGTGTTCGGAGTCGTCGACCTCGTCGCACGATCCGGCGTGCCGCTCGACGGTCCGCGCGTGGCGCCGGTCGCGAGCGCCTGGCTGCTCGAGGTCGAGGACGGGCAATTCGTCCGTGCGCGCTTCGTCGACCAGCCGCCCCGCTAGCGCGCGGCGGCGATGAGCTCCGAGGCACGCTCGGCGATCATCACGGTCGGCCAGTTCGTGTGACCGTGCGGCAGCTTCGGCATGACCGACGCATCGGCCACACGCAGCCCGTCGATCCTGCGCACGCGAAGCTGCGGATCCACGACCGACGCGGCATCCGAGCCCATGCGGCACGTCCCCGCCGGGTGGTAGAGCGTCTGCGACAGCGCACGGACATGCGCGCGCAGCGCGTCATCGGACTGCGCCTCCGCACCGGGGAGGATCTCACCGTCGACGAACGACGCGAGCGGTTCCTGCGCGAGGACGCGTCGCGCGAGACGCAGGCCGCGGAGGAGCGTGGCCGCGTCGTCGCCGCCCGGATCGGTGAGGTAGCAAGGATCGATTGCGGGCGGAACCCTCGGGTCGGACGACCGCAGGAGCACGGTTCCCGAGCTTCGCGGCTCGAGCAGCACGACGGCCAGTGTGAGGCCGTGCTCGCTCGGCGGCTTGAGCCCCTCCTCCTCGAACAGCACGGGAGCGAGGAGGAGCTCGATGTCGGGCGCCGCGAGGTCGGGCCGCGAGCGCACGAAGGCGACAGCCTCGCCGAGGTTCGACGTGAGCGGGCCGCGCCCGAGGAGCGCCCAGCGAACGAGATTCGGCAGGGTCTCCGCCGACGCGAGCGTCTCGACGCCCTTCGTCCGCACGAGCAGGCCGTTGGCGAGGTGGTCGATCAGGTTCGCGCCGACGGACGGATGCTCGAGCACGACCTCGACGCCCGCCGAGGCGAGCGGCTCCGCGCGGGCCGATCCCCGAGAGCTGCAGCAGGTGCGGCGTCCCGATCGCCCCTGCGCACAAGACGACCTCGCGCGAGCAGCGCACCTCGTCTTCGGGCTCGTCGCCGTCCGGGCGGAACGCGACGCCGACGGCGCGTCCGTCCTCGACGAGCACGCGGGTGACGAGCGCACCCGTGACGACGGTGAAGTTCGGGCGGCGGCGCGCGGGGGCGTAGTAGCCGTCGAGCACGCTGAAACGGCGTCCTCGGCGCTGCGACACGGGGACGAGGCCGGCCCCCTCGTTGTCCTCGCCGTTGAGATCGGCGGCGAGCGGTATTCCGGCCGACTGCGCCGCGTGGACGAACGCCTCGGCGAGGACGTGCCGCTCGGGAAGATCGGCGAGCGGGAACGCCCCGACCGCGCTGCGCGCGAATACGGGCTCGACGTCGTCCCACGACCAGCCCGTGCACCCCGCTGCGGCCCAGCCGTCGTAGTCGGCCCGGTTTCCGCGGAGCACCATCATGGCGTTCATCGCGGCGGAGCCGCCGAGCATGCGCCCGCGCGGGAATACGACTTCGCGCCCGTCCAGCGCCGGCTGCGGCGTCGTCGAGTCTCCCCAGTCGACGCCCGTGCGATAGAGCTTCGAGAAGGCGGCCGGGATCCGCACGTGGAGCTTTCGCGACCGTGGCCCGGCCTCGATCAGGAGAACCGACACGTCCGGGTTCTCCGTGAGGCGTGACGCGAGAACGCAGCCGGCCGTCCCACCGCCGACGATGACGACGTCGTGCACTCGCCGAGGATAGGTCGTGACGCTCTCGGCACGAAGCCGTGTCCCACGCGTGACGCATTGCCGCCTAGCCTCGGTGCATGGCGACCGCGACGAGGACGAAGGCCACCGCGGCGACACCGTGGGGCGCGGCGGCACTCATCGAGGAGGCGACGGTTCCGCAGCGCGTCGGCGACAAGCGCTTCACCGTCGTCGTGCAGCTCCTCGAAGCGCCTGGCGGGGAACGGCTCATCCGCTTCGCCTACACGACCGACGGGTCCGCGAGACGTGGGCCCGTCACCATACGGGCGCGCGACCTCGAGCGACTGCGGGCGGCGCTCGAACGCGCGCCCGTTCTGCAGGAGGCGCTTGGGCTCTAACGACGACTGGCGTGCGAGTCGCGGACGCGCCTACGCGGGCGCGAGGGCCACGCGATGCGCGCTGGCCGCGTCGACGAGCCCGGCGAGCAGGAGCCCTCCGTCCGCCGAGCCGAGAAGCGGGTCGACCGCATGCTCGGGATGCGGCATGAGTCCCATGACGTTCCCCGCATCGTTGGTCACGCCCGCGACGTTGCCGAGCGCGCCGTTCACGTCCTCGGCGTAGCGCAGCGCGATCTGGCCGCGCGCGGCGAGCTGGACGAACGTGCCCTCGTCCGCGTACCAGGCGCCGTCGCCGTGCTTCACGGGGATCACGAGCTCCTGTCCGACCGCGCACCGACCCATGACCGCAGCTGTCGTGCTTTCGACGCGGAGCGTCGCATCGCGGCATACGAACTCGAGCTGCCGGTTCGGGAGGAGCACGCCCGGAAGGAGCCGTGCCTCGCAGAGAATCTGGAACCCGTTGCAGATTCCGAGTACGGGTCCGCCGGCGGTAGCGAAGCGGCGGACTGCAGCCATCACGGGCGAGACGCTCGCGATCGCGCCCGTGCGCAGATAGTCGCCGTACGAGAAGCCGCCGGGGAGAACGACCGCTCCGACACCGGACGGAAGCTCCTCGTCCCGGTGCCAGACGAGGATCGGCTCGGCGCCGACCGCACCGAGCGCCCAGGCCGCGTCGTGGTCGTCGTTCGAACCGGGGAACACGACGACGGCGACGAGCGGTCGGTCGGTCACTAGTGGTCTCTCCGGGAAGTACGCGCCTGATTCGCCGGCGAAAACCGAGCAGGCCAAGGACGCAGGGAGGCTGCATACCAATAGGTATGTGGCCGACTGAGGACGACGGCATGCGAAGTGTTTGCAGCCGCGCGAAGCAGGTGTGTACTTCCCGGAGAGACCACTAGGCCTCGAGTGGCTTGATGTGGATGAGGAGTGCGTGCGGGGAGGGCATGCGCCAAGCAGCGGGTTCGGCGCGGTGCTCGCCGATACCCGAAGGTATCGGTGAGTGACGTGACGGACGCGCTGCGCCGTGCGCAGGACCCCAATCCGTGGGTGCTCCTACCCCACATCAGGCCTCCAGCCGGATCTCGAAGCTCTCGATGAGCGGGTTTGCGAGGAGCGCGGAGCACATGCGCTGCACCTGGGCCTCCGCCTCTTCCCGGTCGTCCGCGGTGAGCTCGAGGTCGACGACGCGCCCGATGCGCGCGGAGGCGACGTCGAATCCGAGGTTGCGCAGGGATTGCTGGACGGCATCGCCCTGCGGATCGAGGATGCCGTCCTTCGGACGCACGACCACCGTCGCCTTCACAGGACCACGTCCGGATTCGCCACGTACTCGTCGAACGTGAGCTCCGTCAGCTTCTCGAACGCCTCGACGTACCGGGCGCGGGTTCCGGCAACGACGTCGTCGGGCAGTTCCGGGCCGGGTGCCGTCTTGTCCCAGCCCGTTCGCTCGCACCAGTCGCGGACGAACTGCTTGTCGAACGAGGCCTGCGGGCGTCCCTCCGCGTACTCCGCCGCCGGCCAGAAGCGCGACGAGTCGGGCGTCACCGCCTCGTCGGCGAGGATCACCGATCCGTCGGGTGCCAGGCCGAACTCGAACTTCGTGTCGGCAAGGATGATCCCGCGGCTGTCCGCGTGCTCCGACGCGATGCGATACAGCGCGAGGGAGGCCTCCTTGGCGGCGCTGTAGGCATCGTCGCCGCAGAGCGCGGCTGCTCGCTGCTCGTCGATGTTCTCGTCGTGTCCTGCGGCCGCCTTCGTGGCCGGCGTGAAGATCGGCTCGGGCAGGCGCGACGACTCCGCGAGGCCCTCGGGAAGCGCATGGCCGCACACGACTCCTGTGTCGAGGTAGTCCTTCCACCCGGACCCGGCGAGATAGCCACGCACCACACACTCGATCGGCAGCATCTCCAGGCGGCGGCAGACCATCGTGCGACCGTCGTCACCGAGGCGGAGGAGGTGGTTCGGGACGAGCTCGCGCGTCCGTCCGAACCAGAACGCCGAAAGCCCCGTGAGCACCTTCCCCTTGTCGGGGATCGGCGTCGGTAGGACGACGTCGAAGGTCGAGATGCGGTCGCTCGCGGTGAGCGCGAGCGTCCCGTCGTCGAGCGCGTACAGCTCGCGCACCTTTCCGCTTCCGACGTGCGTGGCGTCGAGGCTCATTGGGCAACCTTGGTTGCCCAATGAGCGTGGAGGGGTGTGGGGAACCGGGAGGTTCCCCACGTTCTCGAAGAGAAGGGGGCACGCGGGGGAAACAGGGTTTCCCCCGAGACGACGAGCCGTAGGCGAGTGGTGCTCACGCGGGTATCTCCTCGGGCTGCATGCGCGCGGGGACTCGTGCGAAGACCGCATCGACATGCTTCGTAAACGCACCCAGATCGAAGGTCTCGCCGAGATCGACCTGCGACGCGATCTGCGAATCCGCACGGACGAGTCCACGGAAGTCGAGCCCCTCGTCCCATGCTCTCATCGCGTGGCGCTGCACCATCCGGTAGGCCGCGTCACGGTCGAGCCCGGCCGCGACGAGCGCGAGCAGCAGACGCTGACTGAAGAAGAGCCCACCCGTCGCCTCGAGATTCGCTCGCATCCGCTCGGGGCGAACGACGAGCCCCTCCACGAGCCAGGCGAACCGGTCGAGCATGTAGTCGACTGCGAGGAACGCGTCGGGGAGCACGACGCGCTCGGCCGACGAATGGGAGATGTCGCGCTCGTGCCAGAGCGCGACGTTCTCGAGACCGACCTGCGCGTATCCGCGCATGAGCCGTGCAAGGCCGCAAATCCGCTCGGCGACGATCGGGTTGCGCTTGTGGGGCATCGCCGACGACCCCTTCTGGCCGGCGGCGAAAGGCTCCTCGACCTCACGCACCTCGGTGCGCGTGAGATGCCTGATCTCGAGTGCGAAGCGATCGAGCGACGACGCGAGGATCGCGAGCGTCGAGAGGAGGTCAGCGTGGCGATCACGCTGGAGGATCTGGGTGGAAGTCGGTGCCGGCTCGAGCCCGAGCGCGTCGCACGCGATCCGCTCCACGTCGGGCGTCGTCGTCGCATAGGTCCCGACTGCGCCCGAGAGCTTCCCGACGCGCACTCCCGCGAGCGCGCGCTCGAGCCGCTCTCGGTCGCGGTCGAGCTGGAACACCCAGCCGAGCAGCTTGAGGCCGAACGTCGTCGGCTCGGCATGCACGCCGTGCGTGCGTCCGATCGTCACCGTGTCGCGGTGCTCCTGCGCGCGTGCGAGAACGGCAGTCGATGCTCGGTCGACGCCGTCACGAACGAGGGCGCCGGCACGCTGGATCGTCAGCGAGAGCGCAGTGTCGAGGACATCGGACGACGTGAGGCCGAAGTGGAACCAGCGCCCGTCAGGCCCGAGGTCGGCCGCCACCACGTCGACGAATGCGGCGACGTCGTGGTTGGTCGTCCGCTCGACCTCGGCCACGCGCGCCGGGCTCGGAACGCGTGCGCGCTCGCGCACGCTGCGCGCGCTTGCGGCGGGGACGACGCCCACCTCTCCCCACGCGTCGAGGACGGCGAGCTCGACGGCCAGCCAGTGCTCGAACTTCGCCTCGTCCGACCAGACCGCGGACATCGCAGGTCTGGCGTAGCGGGCGATCACTGGGGCAATTCTAGACGGTCGATCGGAAACCGAGCCGCGGCCGGGATCGGTCACCGCCACGCCGGACGGGGCCGCAGATTTTGCTCATTCGACACGGTCTCGTTCACCACCCGTGCGCCCGTCAGAACTACACTCGAAAGTGGGTGGAGGCGAGGGGTGGCCCCAGGGTGATCGCGGCGTTCAGGGGTCGCGGCCGACCTCGACGACCGCCCCCGCAGCCGCCGCCTCGGCGACGTCGGAGCGAAAGCGCACGCCGGGGAACGAGATCCTCCCCGCAGCCGCATAGGCCGCCTCCCGTGCGTGGGCGATCGACGGCCCCCGGCCCGTGACGGCGAGGATGCGGCCGCCGTTCGTCACCAGACGGTCTCCGTGCAGAGCCGTCCCCGCATGGAACACGAGCGCACCTGCCGCCTCGGCCGCGTCGACGCCGTCGATCGTGCCGCCGCGATCGCCCTCCGCCGGATAGCTCTCCGCGGCGAGGACAACGGTCACGGCAGCGTCGGAAGCCCAGTCCAGCTGCCCACCTGACGCATCGCCTCGCGCCGCAGCGGCGAGCAGCTCCAGGAGGTCGCCGTCGAGAAGTGGAACGACCGCCTGTGTCTCGGGATCGCCGAACCGGCAGTTGAACTCGAGGACTCGCGGGCCATCCTGCGTCAGCATCAGGCCCGCGTACAGCAGGCCGACGAACGGCGCTCCGCGCACCGCGAGCTCAGCGAGAACCGGAGCATGCACTGCCTCGAGGAGCGCAAGCGCATCGGCCGTACCCACGCCCGGAACAGGCGCATACGCCCCCATGCCTCCCGTGTTCGGGCCCTCGCCCCCGTCGTAGGCGCGCTTGAAGTCCTGCGCCGGGACGAGCGGCAGCGCCGTTCGACCGTCGCAGATCGCGAAGAGCGAGATCTCCGGCCCCTCGAGGAGCTCCTCGACGATCACGTCGCCGGACGCCCCCTGCAGCGCGCGCATCGCCTCGTCGACCTCGTCCTGCGAGCGACAGACGTAGACCCCCTTTCCCGCGGCGAGCCCGTCCGCCTTCACGACGCACGGTGGCCGCGCGATCGGGAGCCGCGCGGCGGTCGGCACCCCCGCGGCGGCCATGCACGTCCTTGGCGAAGCCCTTCGAGCCCTCGATCCGGGCAGCTGCGGCACTCGGCCCGAAGACCAGGAATCCGAACCGGCGCAGCACGTCGGCGAGCCCGAGCACGAGCGGCAGCTCCGGCCCGACAACGACGAGGTCGACCTCCAGCGAGCGCGAGAGCCCGAGGAGGCCCTCCGCATCGTCCGGCCGAATCGGATGACAGTGAGCCACGGCGGCGATTCCGGGGTTTCCCGGCGCCGCGTGCAGCTCCGTCAGCGCCGGCGACTGCGCGAGCTTCCAGGCGAGCGCATGCTCGCGACCTCCCGACCCGACGACGAGAACTCGCACCGGTCGAGTCTAGTGAGCGGGCTCGCGGCCGCCCGGACGTTTACCCTGGGGCCTGTGGACGAGGCCGCCGTGACGCAGTGGCTCACGCGCTACGTCGACGCGTGGCGAACGTATGACGCCGACGCAATCGGCGCGCTGTTCAGCGAGGACGCGGCGTACCGCTACCACCCGTGGGACAAGGACGAGGAGATCGTGCGCGGACGTGCTGCCATCGTCGCGAACTGGCTCGAGGAGCCGGACGCGCCGGAATCGTGGAACGCCGAATACCACGCGTGGGCAGTCGCTGGCGAGCGCGCCGTCGCCGTCGGCACCACCAGCTATCTCGCTGCGGACGGTGCAACCGTCGAGCGCGAGTACCACAACGTGTTCCTGCTTCGGTTCGACAGCGACGGCCGATGCGCGGAGTTCACCGAGCTCTACATGCCGCGAGCCGACTGAAGGCCATTACCGAAGCGCGAGCACGTGCTCGCGCGCCGCACCGGTCCCGACGAGTGTCACGGGCACGCCGAGCGCCAGCTCGACGGACGAGACGTACGCCCGCGCCGCCTGCGGGAGCTCGCCGTCGATGTGCGTCCCCCACCCCTGGAGCACCTCGAACACCGGGCGGCAGTGGTGGAAGTCGCTCTGGTGCGCCGGGAAGTCCTCCGTCTCGGAGTCGTCCGGGAGCCGATACCGAACGCACACGGGGAGCTCCGAGAACTCCGAGAGGACGTCGAGTTTCGTCAGCGCGAGCGAGGTGATGCCGTTCACGCGAACGGCGAATCGCAACGCGACAAGGTCGAGCCAGCCGCAGCGCCGCTCGCGGCCGGTGACCGTTCCGAACTCCTGCCCGAGCGACTGCACGCGCTCGTGGTCAGGCCCGGCGATCTCGCTCGGGAACGGCCCTTCGCCGACCCGCGTCACGTACGCCTTGGCGACGCCGAGCACCTCGTCGATGCGATTCGGCCCGATCCCGAAGCTGACCGCTGCGCCGGCGGCGATCGGGCTCGACGACGTCACGAAGGGATAGGTGCCGTGATCGAGGTCGAGCAGCGTTCCCTGCGCGCCCTTCGAAGAGGACGCGCTCGCCGGCTCGGAGCGCTCGGTCGACGAGCAGCGACGTGTCGGCGACATACGGCGCAAGCCGCGCGGCAAACGCGAGCTGCGCGGAGACGACCTGTTCGACGTCGAACGGCTCGAGCTCGTAGACCCGCTCGAGCCATACGTTCTTCTCGGCCACCGCGAGCTCGAGCTTCTGGCGCAGGATCTTCGCATCGAGGAGGTCCTGAACGCGAATGCCGATCCGCGTCGCCTTGTCCGCGTAGGCAGGCCCGATCCCGCGGCGCGTCGTGCCGATCTGGAGCCGACCCAGTCGCCGCTCACGCGCCCCGTCGAGCGCCACGTGCCAGGGCATGACGAGGTGGGCGTTGCCGGAGACGAACAGCAGTCCCTGCGTCTCGTGCCCGCGCGCCTCGAGCTCGTCGAGCTCCGAGATCAGGACGCCGGGATCGACGACGCAGCCCGCGCCGATCGCGCAGCGCTTGCCCGCGATGACCCCGGTCGGGATCTGCCGGATCTTGTAGGTCTCGTCGCCGACGACGACGGTGTGGCCGGCGTTCGGCCCACCCTGGTAGCGGCAGACGAGATCCGAGTCCTGCGCGAGCAGGTCGACGATCTTTCCCTTCCCCTCGTCGCCCCACTGCGCACCGACGATGACGGTCGCGGGCACGCGCGCCAGTCTTGCACGGGCGGCACTCGTCAGTCGCCCGAGGCCCACGCGGACCAGCTTGAACTCGTCGGCGCTCGACGTGTCGACGCTGGACACTGCGGGTATCCCGGAAGCCGCACACGGGCTCTCGGCTCCGGCCCGTTCGCCGACGATGACGTCCGGGTCTCCTCCCAGCCGGCGGACGCGGGCGAGCAGCGGGAGCGCCGCCGCGGTCGCGACCCCTCCGACGACGAAGGCCGAGCCCACGCTGCGCGCCTCGCCGAGCGCGCCGAGCCCGATCTGGCCGCCGACGCCTCCGACGTTCGAGACCATCGAGTCGAAGGAGACGACCGTTGCACGCTGCTCGCGACGGCACGACCTGATGCAGGTACGCCGACCGTACCGGGCTCGTGACGCCGAGCGACCCGGTGACGAGGAGTAGCGCCGGCACCGCGACCCAGAACGAGCCCGTCAGGCCCAGGACGACGGCCGCGACCGACTGCACTGCCGCGGCGACGAGGAGCAGCGTCGTGCGGCGACCGCAGTAGCGCGATGCCATGCTCACGATCTGGTTTCCGGCGATCGTCGAGAGCGCGACGCCGGCGTAGACGACTCCGGAGACCCAGATCGCGTCGGTGTCGAGCAGCGCGAGCAGGTACGGCTGCGCCGCGTAGAAGGCCCACATGACGAACCCCATCTGGAGGAAGGACGCGAGCATGAGGAGGCGGAGCCCGGGCTGCCCCCAGCCGAACTCGATGCCGGCGCGCGCGCTGCGGGCGACCTCGCCGGGAAGCTCCGCGGCTCCGACCCGGCGCGGGGTGAAGCCGAGGTCGTGCATGACGGCGTAGGCGATCGCGAACACCGCGACCAGCAGCGCCGCGCGCACGACGTACGGGAGCGAGAGGTCGATCTGACCGAGAAGGCCGCCTCCGACCGTGCCGACGAGCATCGCCGTGCCCGTGACCTGCTGCCCGCGCGCGAAGACCCTGTCGAGCAGGCCGCTGTAGCCGCTCGCATTCGAGCGCATCGACGAGCCAGGCCTCCATCGCGCCCGAGTAGAACGTGAAGCCGAGCCCCATGAGCACCGAGACGAGCGCGAATGCGACCACGCCTGCGTCGACCTGCGCGAGCGCCACGTATAGCAGCGTCGTCGCTGCGAGCACCGAGACGGAGAGCAGGAACGACACACGCCGCCCGAGGGTGTCGGCGACGACTCCCGTCGGCACCTCGAAGACGACCATCCCGGCCGAGAACGCGGCGTTCGCGATGAAGACCTCGAAGAAGCTCAGACCCCGCGTCGAGCAGGAACAACGTGTTGACGCCCCAGATGAGCGCGGCCGACAACGTGTACAGCCCGGCGAGCGTGAAGTACCCGGCGAGGATGCTCCGACTCGTCGGGACCTGCGGGCTGGCGGCCTCGGACATGCCCGGAGCCTATGGACGCGCCTCGAGGCTAGGCCGCTGCCAGGTCGGCGAACTTCGCGTAGCGCCGGAGCCAGGAGAGCTTGACGGCGCCGGTCGGGCCGTTGCGGTGCTTGGCGAGGATGACCTCGGCGATCCCCTGCTGGTCGGACTCTTCGCCGAGGTAGTACTCGTCGCGGTAGATGAACATGACGAGGTCCGCGTCCTGCTCGATCGAGCCGGAGTCGCGCAGGTCGGAGAGGATCGGCCGCTTGTCCTGACGCTGCTCCACGGCGCGCGAGAGCTGCGACATCGCGAGGATCGGGACCTCGAGCTCGCGCGCGAGGACCTTGAGCGCCCGCGAGATTTGCGAGACCTCCTGCACGCGGCTCTCGACGTTCCGATCCGAGGCCATGAGCTGGAGGTAGTCGACGATGATGAGCCCGAGGTTCGGCTCGCGCGACTTCAGCCGGCGTGCCTTCGAGCGGAGCTCCATGATCGTGGTCGAGCCCGTGTCGTCCACGTAGATCGGCGCCTTCATCAGCCGGTCGCAGGCAGCCGTGAGCCGCGGCCAGTCGTCCGGCGCGAGACGGCCGTTCCGCAACCGCTGCGACTCGACCTTCGCCTCGCTGCACATCATCCGCTGCGTCACCTCGGACTTCGACATCTCGAGCGTGAAGAGCGCGACGGGCGTCTGGTGGCGAACGCCGAGGTTCGCAGCCATGCAGAGGCCGAGCCCGGACTTCCCCATGGACGGACGCGCCGCGAGGATGACGAGGTTCCCCGGCTGGAACCCGGACGTCAGCAGATCGAGCTCCTTGAACCCGCTCGGCACGCCGGTGATCTCGACGCCCGCCTCGTACAGGAGCGTGATCCGCTCGAAGCTCTCCTTGAGGAGCACCTCGATGTGCGCGAAGTCGCTGGTCTTCCGCTGCTGCCCGAGCTCGAAGACGATCTGCTCGGCGCGATCGACGAGATCGGAGACCTCCCCTTCGCGCTCCTGGCCGAGGCGCACGATCTCCTGGCCCGCACGGATGAGCCCGCGCAGCGTCGACATCTCCTTGACGATGCGGGCGTAGTGCTCGACGTTGGACGCGGCCGGGACGAGCGCGGCGAGCTCGGCGACACGTGCCTGCCCGCCGGCGGCGTCGAGCTCTGCGCGCTCCTCGAGCTCGTTGACGAGGGTGATCGCGTCGACGGGCTCGCCCTTCGACCACAGGGAGAGCGCCGCCCGATACGACCTTCGCATGGCTCTCGCGGTAGAAGTCGGACGCGTCGAGGATCTCCGAGACCGTGCCGACGGCGACAGGAGAGAGCAGCATCGCGCCGAGAACCGACTCCTCGGCTTCGAGATGTTGCGGCGGGACGACGGCGCTCAGGCGCTCGCCCACTCGGTCGAGCTCGGTGGGACTCACGACGCGGGAGTCAAGCCGTCCCGGACGGCCGCGTCCAACGGGACGACAACGAAGCTCCCGTGCAGGGAGAACAGAACATACGTTCCGATGTTATCCCCGACGGCGGACGGCCTGTCGACAGGTCGACGTGAGTTGTCCAGCCGGAAACACGCGCTGCTAGCGCGAAACGCGTGCTGTTCTCAACAAGGGCTGTGGATGGATAAGGCTACGACGCCCCCGCGAGCACGAGCGGCCGCAGGAGTCGAGCGAGGCCCAGTGCGCCGGACGTCGTCAGGTGCAGGCCGTCCCCGCGAAACCACGGTCGGTCGCGACTGTAGGCATGCCAGTCCGCGACCACGAGGCTCTTCCACCGGCGGGCCGCCGCACGGATGCGCACGTTCGACCGGGCGTAGAGCCTCGCGTTGCGAGCCCGCCTCGCGAAGTGTCACCCAGATCACGCTCGCCACCCCTGCTGCCCGAAGCGCCTCGAGCACGCGGTCGACGTCGTACACCGCGGCCCAGTCGTTGTAGCCGACGTTGATCACGACGACCCGGCCGAGCGCTGCGACCGCCGGCGCGCACGACGTCGAGCGCGGTCGGCGGCGTCGAGCCCTGGAACGGGCAGCTAGCGACGACGAGCCGGCGGCAGACCGCATTGTCGGTGCGCAGGACGAGTCCTCTTGCAAGCGACCGGCGAGCCGCGGGCGCGTAGTCGAACGACGCCATGATCGAATCGCCGACGATCGTGACGCGAGTCTTCTCCGACGATCTCGCAGGCGACGGTGCAGCGGCGAGGAGCGCAAGGGCAGCAACGGCGAGCGCCAGGACGACGCGAGTCGCGATGCGATCGCTACGCAGCCGTTGGCGGGATCTCTTCGTCCTCGTGCTGGGGTCCATCGGCCTCGGTGCCTTCTTCGACGTCAGCGTCCGGCTCCTCTTCGGCTTCAGCCTCCGCGAGGACTTCGGCGATCGCCGCGTCAGCTTCGGCGTGCTCTACGGCTGCCGCTGCCACGGCTGCCGCTTCAGCCGCTTTCGCCTCCGCCTCCGCGGCCTCGAGCGCCGCGAGCTCCTCCTCGGGAGGCAACTCCCCGCCCTCCGGCACGACGAGCGTCTTCACCTCGACGTCCACGTCGTCGAAGAGCTCGATCGGAACGGAGTAACGGCCGATCCGCTTGAGCGGGTCGATACCGATCTTGCGCCGGTCCACGCGCACCTTCCGCGCACGCCAGATCTCGTCGGCGATGTCGGAAGGCGTGACCGACCCGAAGAGCGAGCCCGTCGGCCCCGCTTTCACCTCGAACCGCAGCACCGTCTTGCTGAGAAGCTCGGCGATCTCCTGCGCCTGCTCGGCGGTGCGCGCCTCGTGCTTCGCACGCGCCTCGTCGACCTTGCGCAGCTCGGCCACACGAGCCGGTGTCGCATTCTCGGCGAGCCGGCGCGGGAGAAGGTAGTTGCGCGCGTACCCGCGCGCGACGTCGACGACCTCGCCGCGCAGGCCGAGCTTCTCGACGTCCTGGAGGAGGATGACTTCCATCAGCCGACGTACGGGAGGAGGGCCATCTCCCGCGCCCGCTTGACCGCCGAGGCGACCTGGATCTGGTGTCTCCGGCACGCGCCCGTGATGCGGCGCGAGCGGATCTTCCCCTTCTCCGAGATGTAGCGGCGGAGCTGCGCGAGGTTCTTGTAGTCGATCTCCTTGACCTTGTCCCGGCAGAAGTGACAGCTCTTGCGCTTGCCGGGAGCCGTCGCCGGGCCTGTGCGCCGGCGGGGTTGCTGCTTCTTCTGTGCCATCTGTTCGGTTCTCCTGAGCTAGCTGCGACGCGGCTGCGAAGCAGACGCCTTTAGGGATCTTCGCGCGACCGGAGACTCCGCGCTAGCGGATCTCCGGTCGCGCGCACAACTCAAAACGGAATGTCGTCGTCGGTGGGTGAGGACGGGAAGTCGGCACCGTCGCCTCCGCCTGCGGCCGCGCCTGCGGTCGCGCCGGCCGGCACATAGGAGGAGGACTCGCCGTCCTGACGGCTGCCGAGGAACTGGACGCTCTCGGCGATCACCTCGACGGCCTGGCGCTTCGCGCCGTCCTGCGCCTCCCACTCACGCCACTCGAGGCGGCCGTCGATCGCGACGGGACGACCCTTCGAGAGGTACTGCGCGCAGTTCTCTCCCTGCTGGCCCCAGACGGTGATGTCGAAGTAGTTCGGCTTGTCCGTCCACTGCCCCGACTCGTCCTTGCGGCGCGTGTTCACTGCGAGCCGCAGCGAGCAAACCGGCGTTCCGGACGGTGTGTGCCGGAGCTCGGGATCCCGGGTGAGATTCCCGACCAGCACCACGCGGTTGATGTTGCCTGCCATCTCTATGCCTCCTCTTCCTCGACGTCGGGCGCGACCACTGCATCCTCGCGCGCCGGCGCGCCGACCGCTACCGGCCGGACGGGACTCCCCTCGATTCGACGTGTCGCCATGTGGCGCATGACCCCGTCGTCGATGCGCAGGACGCGCGACACCTCGTCGAGCGTGCCCGCATCGCACGTGAAGTGCAGGAGGTGGTAGCTCCCGTCGCCCTTGTGCCCGATCTCGTACGCGAGCTTGCGCCTTCCCCACACGTCGTGCAGATCCCAGGTGCCGCCGCCTCGCTCGACCTGCTCGCGCGTACGCGTGACGATCTCCGCCTGGCGATCGTCGTCCAGGTCGGGGTCGAGCAGCAGCAGAATCTCGTATTCCGACACGTCCCCGTTCTCCTTCCCTCGGTCTGAATCGGCCCCACCGGGTGCGGTGCCGCCGGGAACGGACGGAACCATGGCGAGGCAGGAAGCTGCGGGATGGTACCAGGAGATCGCGGAGTCGACGGAGACTAAGCGGACGCCTTCAGGGGTTTTCCGCGCGGTCACAATTCGCGAATGAGGGGATCCCGACCTGCGCAGCATCCCCGAGCGGTACCATCGCCTCGATGCGCAAGCTCATCAAGATCGCTCTGGTCGCTTTCGGCATCCGCGCCGCCCTGCGCTGGTGGAAGAGCCGCCAGGCTGACAAGGCGAGTGCTCCGATCGCGCCGCCCGCCCAGGACCCCGCCGAAGAGCTTCGCCAGAAGCTCGCCGGCTCGCGCGACGACGCGCTGCCGGACGAAGCGACCGAGGCGCCCGCCGAGCCGGTCACGGAGCGGCGCGCCGAGGTGCACGAGCAGGGCCGAGCGGCGCTCGACGAGATGAAGTCGACCGACGAGAGCTGAACCGGTCGGCGTGGCAGACCCGTCCGAGACGACGCAGGTCTCCCGCGAGCAAGAGCCGGAAGCCGAGGTCGTCGACGCAGTCCGCGCGCTCGCCGCGCAAGTAGGGAGCCTGCAGGACGACGTCCACGCGCTCAGGACGGAGACGCGCGCCGCTCTTCCGCCGGGCGAGACGGATCGTCACGGCTGGGACGACGGCGGCCCGGTCTCGGTGCGCGAAGGACCGGCGTGGGTCCGGTCGGTCGACTCGCCGAGAGCCCGCGGCCTCGCGATCCCGTGGCTCCTCCTCGAGATCCTGTTTCTCGTCGCCGTCGCGGTGCTCTGCGTCGTCGCCGGACTCGAGGTGCCGGTGATCGTGGGCGTCATGGTCGCGGCGTGGGCGCTCGTCGCGCTGGGCGAGTGGCTCGCCGCTCGTGCCGACCGCGACCGCTACGCGCTCGTCTACGGCGCCAGCGCAGCGCCGATCGCCGCGAGCGTCCGGGACGATCGCTCCTGGTTCGACACGAACGGCGACACCATGCTCGATGCTCCCTCGGCGGAACGCCCTCCGGCGCGCCTTCCACCACCGGAGTAGCGGCGTAGGCAGTGCGTGACAGATGCCACGCGATGCGTGACACTTGTTGCATGGCAAGGGTCTTCGTCAGCGTTCTGCTCGCCGTTGCGGCCGCACTGGCTGCCGGATCGGGTGCCAGCGGGGCGAAGCAGTACCGCGTCGCGTTCGTCGCTGACCCAGGAGGCTCGCAGACGCCGCTGGGACGGGCCAACGTGCGCGGCCTTCGACGCGCTGCCAGAGACTTCGACGTCGAGATCAGGGTCGTCGTGCAGCCTGCGCGCACGACCTGGACGAGCACGTTCAGAGAGCTCGCACGGCAGCAGTACGACCTGGTCATCGCCCCGTTCTCCCAGCAGTCTGGCGCCGTCGTTGCCGCCGCAAACGCGTATCCCGAGCAACGCTTCCTCGTCCACGATTCGCGCGCAGCGCCCGGATTCCCGTGGCCGAAGAACGTCCAGGGGTACTCGGCGCGCGAGGAGGAGATCGGTTTCGTCGTCGGCTACCTCGCCGGCCTGCTCGAGCGCCGGCGCGCCGGGCGCGATGTCGTCGGAAGCGTGGGCGGCTGGCCGGTCGGTTCGGTCGACCGCTTCATCGCCGGATTCGGTGCGGGCGCGCGTCGGGCCAGTCCGCAGATCCGTGTCATGAGTGCATACGCGTACAACTTCTGGAACCCCGACCCGTGCCGGCGCATCGCCGAGACGCAGATCGCCAAGGGAGCCGGCGTGGTCTTCAACGTCGCCGGTGAGTGCGGCATCGGGACCCTCGCCGCCGCGCGAACGCGCGACGTCCTGGGCATCGGCGTCGATCAGGATCAGTCCGCTCTCGGCCCACACGTCCTCACGAGTGCAGTCAAGGACGTCGGGCTCATCTCCTACCGCTCCATCGAGCTGCTCGTACAGGGTCGCCTCGAGTCGGGAGGGGACACGACGGTCGGACTGAAGGAGGGCGTCCTACGCCTCGGACGAATCAGCCCGCGGGTTCCACCTGTGCTGATCGCTCGCACCCGAGGCATCGAGCGTGCGATCGTCGCCGGCCGGATCAAGGACATCCCCACCAAGCCCGAGCCCGACTAGGTTCAGTACTCGGCGGGGCCGATCGCGACCCACACTGCGCCCGCTCCGTATCCCACTGCCGAAGCACCCACCCCGACCTGGATCCGCACGGACTCCGCAAGCGCGGGACCCGAGAAGCGCACGAGCGTGCCGTCGTACGTCACGGCCCAGAGGCCGGCGCCGCGCTGGTCGACCACAGCGGTCGTGTACGACCCTACGCTGAGGGTGCGCTCGAGCTGCGTCACCTGAGGGTTGACGACCCAGACGTCGTCCACGAGTACGAGAACGCCGTCGTCGGCGGCTGTCACGCCCCGCGGGAAGGTCCCGGGAGATCCCACTGCGAGCTCGGAAGCGACCACGCCCGTGGTCGGTTGGATCCGTACGAGGCGCCCGGAACCGATCACCACCCATACGGCACCCGAGTGCACCGCGACCCCGAGCGGCGTCGCACCTAGGTTCGTCTCAGCCACGACACGGTTCCGCCTGGGATCGATCCGGACGAGCTCCGTCCCAGCCGCCGCCGCCCAGACTGCGCCCGGCGCCGCCGCAACCGCGTTGACGGTACGCGGCACGAACGGATCGGGACCCCGAAGGTCGAATGTCGCAACGACGTCGTTGGACGTGGGGTCGATCCGAGTGACCGTTCCGTCGATCCCGCCCGCGACCCAGATCGCATCCGCTCCCACTGCGAGGTCGACGGGCGAGGGCACGCCGATGACCTTGACCACCTCGCGCGACTCGGGGTCGATGCGCATGACCGTGTCGTCCTCGGCGTTCGCGACCCAGACCGCGTCGTGGCCGAAGACGATCGCCGCCGGGCCCGATCCGACCTCGATCGTGTCGACGACCCGACCGGCACCGGGATCGACGACGGCCACGGATCCCGGAGTCGCCCGGAGAGGAGCCTCGGGTCGGGTTGCGACGACGACTCCGACGAGCGCCGCGAGCGCGGCGATCACGACGCCCGTCGCGACGATCAGTGTGCGACGGCGGCGCCGGAGCACCCGGCGAGGGCGAACGCGCGGCAACCCCTCGTCGAGCTCGGGATCCTGCCGCAGCATCGCCTGCTCGAGCTCCCGCAGCCGCGGGCTCGGCTCGATCCCGAGCCGATCGCGAAACGCGTCGCGCGCGCGCTGGTAGTGCTCGAGCGCATCTGCCTGGCGTCCGCACCGGTAGAGGGCCAGCATCAGCTGTCCCTGCATCCGCTCCCGCAAAGGCTCGCGGGCCACGAGGACCTCGAGCTCGGGGACGAGCTCCTCGTCGCGGCCGAGCGCGAGGTCCGCGTCGATCCGCGCCTCGAGGGCCTCGAGGCGAAGCTCCTCCAGCCGCATGGCCTCTGCGCGCGCTGACGGGGTGCTGTCCGCACCGTCCAGAGCCCGTCCGCGCCAGAGTCCGAGCGCGTCTCGCAGCGTGGCCGCGGCGCGGGCCGCGTCGCCCGCGTCGAGCGCACCGCGACCCTGTGCGAGGAGATCCTCGAAGCGCGCGGCATCGAGCGTGGTCCGATCGACGCGCACCAGGTAGCCAGGGGCTTGCGTGACCAAAACCGCCGAGGCGGCGCCGGGCACACGGTCGGGATCGAGCGCCTTTCGCAAGTGCGAGACGAGCGTGTGCAGCGAGGTCGCAGCCGTTTGAGGCGGCGCCTCGCCCCACAGCTCGTCGACGAGGCGGTCGCTCGAAACCACCTCGTTGCCTAGGACGAGGAGCGTGGCCAGGAGCGAGCGTTGACGGGCGCCTCCGAGGGCCACGGGTCTGACCGTCTCGTGTCACCTCGAGTGGCCCGAGAATCCGGAATTCGTGCGAGCCGTCCGTCGCGCGAACGTACCACGATCCAGGCGACCGAGCCGTATGACGCCCTCTTGCCAGCGAATCGTTAGGCGCTGTTAGTCGATCGCTACCGCCGGATGGAACGCTGACCGTGATGAAGGTCAGCGCACGAGAACTAACCGCCATCGCCCTCTTGCTCGTGGCGAGTACGACGCTCGTCACGCCGGCCGCTGCCCGGCCCGCTGCAGCACAGCGTGTCGTGATCGAGCAGAGGTTGCAGCTGACCGCGGCGACCGGCTCCTTCGTTCTCCGTGTGCTCGAGCGAGGCGCACTGGCCCGTGACAGCGGGCCGTTCGGTCATCGAGCGGGCGGGCTGAAGAACGTCGCGCTCGTCAGCGGGCAGGGCACTGCGACGCACATCCTCGTGACCGAGTTCACGGGGAAGCGCGGCATGTTCGCGCTCCGGCAACGCTTCGACGTCGTCTCCGCGGGCCATAGCCACATGGTCGCGACGGGGACGTGGAAGGTCGCGGTCGGCACCGGCGTCTACGCGGGCCTGACCGGGCACGGCCGCCTCGGAGCCGTGATCACGGCCGGCGGGGCTGCCCTCACGCAGCTCGAGGGCTACTTCTCCAGTGCCGACCTCGCGAGCAGGGACTCGACGTCCCCTCGCTTGCCCAGCACCGTCAGTCACCGCTGAGGGCGTGAAGCGACCTCGGTTCGTGCGGTAGCGGCCCAGACGCGACCGATCGCGCATCCGGACGCGCCAGCGACTAGAAGTCGCGTCGGCGCATGCTCTTTCCGACTGCAACGTTCGCGATCTTCTTCATGATCGTGCTGCCGCTCTCGTGGGCGCTCATGCGCTCTGGCGAGCGCTGGCGGGCGTTCATCATCGCGGCGAGCTTCGTCTTCTACGCCGGCTGGGACTGGCGATTCTGCTTCCTCCTCGCGTTCTCGATCGTCTGGAACCAGGGGCTCGCGCACGCGATCCAACGCCGCGCTGCACCTCGTGCGCGGAAGCAGCTGCTCGTCGTCGCGCTCGTCGGCAACCTCGGCCTGCTCGGGTACTTCAAGTACTACGACTTCTTCGTCACGTCGACGAACAACCTCTTCGCGCTCGTCGGCATCGACGTGCCCCTCGAGGCGCGGTCGATCCTCCTTCCGGTCGGCATCTCCTTCTTCACGTTCATGGCGATCAGCTACGTCGTCGACGTCTATCGCGGGGACTTCGCACCCGTGGGCCTGGGCACGTTCGCGGCGTACCTCTCCTTCTTCCCGCACCTCGTCGCCGGGCCGATCGTTCGGCCGGGCGAGCTCATCCCCCAGTTCCAGGCTCCGCGCGATCCACGCTACGTCGACACGTCGCGCGCGTTCTTCCTGATCGGGACGGGTCTGTTCATGAAGGTCGTGATCGCGAACCACCTCGCCGCGAACATCGTGGACGAGGTCTTCGGCGCTCCCAACCAGCACTCGGCGCTCGAGGTGCTCGTCGGGATCTACGCCTACTCGGTGCAGATCTACGCCGACTTCTTCGGGTACACGAACATCGCGATCGGGATCGCGTTGCTGCTCGGCTTCACGTTTCCGCAGAACTTCGATGCGCCGTACTCGGCCACCTCGATCACGGACTTCTGGCGCCGCTGGCACATGACGCTCTCGCGCTGGCTGCGCGACTACCTCTACATCCCGCTCGGCGGCAACCGCGGCGGAACGCTCCTCACGTACCGCAACCTCATGCTGACGATGCTCATCGGCGGCCTCTGGCACGGAGCGGGCTGGACCTTCGTCGTCTGGGGCGGGATCCACGGGAGCGCGCTCGTCATGGAGCGCTGGTGGCGCGCCCGGCCTGGGTTCGTCGAGCGACCCTGGACACGCGGGCGGCGCGCATGGCATCGCTTCGTGACCTTCCAGGTCGTCTGCTTCGCGTGGATTTTCTTCCGCTCGGAGTCGTTCGCGGATGCGTGGGATCTCATCGAGCGCCTGTTCACCGCCTGGGGCGAGCCCTCGCCGCTCGTGACCTGGGGCGTCGCCGCCGCGATCGCCGTCGGCATCGGCTCGCAGTACCTCCCGCGGCATCTACCCCTCGCGATCATGGCGCGCTTCAGCCGGCTGCCGATTCCGGCGCAGGCTGTAGTGCTTGCGTTGGCGCTGCTCGTCGTTCACGCGATGGGGCCAGAGGGCGTGGCACCGTTCATCTACTTCCAGTTCTGATGGAGACGCGCGAGACATCGACCCGGCGCCCACGCCGCCGCACCGCGGAGGGAGGACGCCGCCTGCACTCGGCGGGGTCGGCGATCGTCGTCTCCGCAGTGGGGCTCCTCGTGGCGCTCCTCCTGAACGCGCCCGGCCTCCACAAGTCGGCCACCATCCAGTCCGCGGGCTGGAAGCGCGACGTGGCGCTCGGCGTGACCGGGCCGCTCGAGAGTGTCAGCGGCGCGGTGCTGCTCGACCGGCCGCGCGCGGCTCTGAAGGCGGCGCTCGGCCGCTCGGACGACGACGAGGTCGACACCGCGGTCGTCGCGCCACAGCCGAGGCCAGCGCCGACGACGCCGGTGACGACGCCTGCGGCCCCACCACAGCGCGTGAAGTTCACGCCCGAGAAGAAGCTGCGGCTGTGGATCGCCGGCGACTCCCTCGTCGTCGTTCCCGGCGAGTCGGTGCTCCGCGAGGTCGCCGGGAACCGCGCGCTCGACGCAGCCGACGCAATCGACGGACGGATCGCGAGCGGGCTCGAGCGGCCCGATGTCTTCAACTGGTTCACGCACATACGCGAGGTGATGGAGACACGCAAGCCGCGCGCCGTCGTCCTCATGTTCGGGGGCAACGACGACCATGGCTTCATGACCGGCATCCCCGAGGGACGCGACGTCGGCACCTTCGGCAGCCCGACGTGGCGGACCGAGTACCGGCGCCGCGTGGCAACCGTGATGGACACCGTCACGAGCAGAGGCGCGTACCTCGTCTGGGTCGGCCTTCCCATCTCCCGTGATGCCGACCAGACGCTCCGCTTCGACGTGATCAACGCGATCGTGCAAACGGAGGCCGCCGAGCGGAAGGGCCGCGTCTCCTACCTCGACACGTACTTCTTCTTCGCCGGCGACGACGGCGGCTACGCGCAGTACATCGAGGACGCGACCGGAAGGCTCGTGAAGATGCGAGCCGACGACGGTGTCCACTTCGAGCGCGCGGCAGGCGATCTCATCGCGGACACGGTGCTCGAGCGCCTCGACGACCGCTACGACTTCACGTCGTGGCGAACCGGCTAGTGCTTGTCTCCACGGCTCCAGCCGCAAAGCGGCTGCTTTAGAACTCGGTTCAGAATGAACACCCGTCGCCGGGGTGTGCTGGACGGTGCGAGGCAAGGACGCAGGGAGTGCCCATATCAAGCTGATATGGGCGCGACTGAGGACGCCGCATCGTGCCGTCCAGCGCGGCCCGGCGACATGGCTGCTCATTCTGAATCGAGTTCTTAGGGATCTGGGGGGCCCAGGATCCGCGAGTAGCGGATCGCGGGCCTCGCCGAGAGTTCAGGGCAGGGCCCGCGACTTCACGGGCGCGCCGAGAAGGAGCGTCCGCGTGTCGGAGAGGATGGTTGCCTTGAAGGTGAGCCCGACACCGACCGAGAACGCCGGCCACGTGATCGTGGCCGTGTGTCGTCCCTTGAACGCGATCCACTTCCCGGACCTCGCACCCGAGCACCGGACGATGGCGGTTCTCTTCCGACAGCCGACGACGACGTCTCCGCGAACGACCTGGAGCCTGACCCGAGCGGCGAGCGGGCTGCCGTCGCGATCCTTCACCGTGATGGTGTAGCGCCAGGGTTCCCCGACGAGCGGCTCGATCGAGCTCGTCGTCATGGTCACCCGAACCTGGTCGGCAGCGTCCGCGGACGCTGCCAGGCAGAGAGTCGCGAGGCACGCCAGAGCAAGGAGCCGCATCGCGAGAATCTTAAAGCTCGCTGGGGAGCGCCCCCAGTCGTCGTCCGGTGCGCGGCAAGAGAACGAGACCCGCAAGCGCAGGAACCGTCGGCAGCCAGAACGAGAACAGCCGGTACACGCCGACCGCGACGAGCGCGAGTGCGAGTGGCACGCCCACCGTCGTCAGCGCATACGTCAGCGCCGCGTCGACGCCGCCGACGCCTCCGAGTGGGAGGGGCAGGAGCATCGCGGCGTGCCCGGCGGCGAACGCCAGGATCAGCTCCGGGAGCGGAACCGTCTCGCCGACCGAGCGCAGCGACGCCCACAGACACGCGAGGTTGCCTGCCCAGTAGAGGACGGTCGCGCCGAGCATTCGGCGCCGGGCCGGATCGACGAGCGCCGCGCGCACCCAGGCCACGGCCGCCACGGCGTATCCGAGGGCCTGCCGCGCGAGTCCCCCGCCCGGCCGTGTCAGCCGCTCGACGCGGCCAGGCTCCGTCACGACGAGCGCGGCCACGGCGAGCGCGGGCACGATCACGAGCCACGGGAACGCGAGGGCCGGCGGGACGTCACCCCACGAGCCCGTGACCGTCACGAGCGCAGCGGCCCAGGCTCCGACCCCGAAGGCGACGTAGAACAGCGCGTTGAAGCCGAGAACACGGACGAGCGCCTCGTCGGTCGGGAACCGCGCACGCCGGAAGCACCAGTAGGTCACGGCGATCGCGCCCACGCCCCCGGCGGCGAAGACCCTGGTCGCACCGATGCTCGCGAACATCACCCGCGTGCTCAGGCCGAAGCCAGGATCGCGCCGGCCGCTCCACCGAAAGCCGCTCCTGAAGACGTCTGCATAGGCCGCGAGCGCGACGACCTGCGCCGCGAGGCACAGGGCGAACCACGACGCATCCGCTCGCCCGACGGCCTCGCGTACCTCTGCGAAGCCGGCGGCGCGCACAAGTAGCAGGCCGACTCCGGCGACGAGCAGCACAGCCACCACGACGCCGACCAGGACGCGCGTGCGGGACGGAACGACGTGCCTTGTGGAGCGATCGTCACTCATTCGTCACGTTCCAGTGCCAGGCACTGTCAAGAGAGCCGGCGCGCGACCACGCCCAGCGCGGCACCGGCGACCGCATCGAGGACGTAGTGATTGCCGGTTCCCGCGACGACCGTGGCGACGAGCGGCGCATACGCGTGGGCGACGGACTTCACGAGCACCGAGTCGGACCGCGCCGCGATCTCCGCGCCGGTCACGACCGCGAACGCGACGTGCAGGCTCGGCATCGCGGCGACCGGGTTGTAGAGGCGAACGAGCAGCGGGTGCTCCAGGTCGACGCCGCTCACCTCCGACATCGTGTCGACGAATCCGTCGAGCACGCGCGGTGGAGCAGTCGGCAGCAGGAAGAAGACCGGCTGCGCGCCGAGGTGCGCGAGCAGGCACGTGCGCCGGAAGCGGTGGTACCCGTCGTCGCGACGCCGATAGAGGAGCACGAGCCACCCGACAGTGAGCGTGACGTTGAACAGGCCGTAGCCGGCGTTCAGCCCGTGAACGAGGCGCGGCGAGCGAAGCAGGGCCCGCTGGACGGCCGGCTCGAGATCCAGTCCGGTGCGCCGCTCCAGCGCCACGATCCGCTCGGCGTTTCGCCTCGCACGCGCTCGCCCGTCCCGCCGCAGGACGAGCCGCGCGACGAGGAGGTAAAGGGCGTACAGCCCGAGCCCGAGCGCGATCTCCTTCCGAACCGAGAACCGTCTCACGCGGCCGTGTGGCTCGTCACGTGGCGAGCGTACCGCGGCGCCGCGCGGCCGACGGACTAGCCTGCGCGGCGGAGCGGCATGGGCCCGGTGGCCCAGCGGGTCTTCAAAACTCGTGCGGTCGTGTAACCCACGGCTCGGTCGGTTCGACTCCGGCGCCGCTCCGTCGACGGATCGTCAGCGGCAGTACGTTCGACTGCGGTCGTTCTCCGAGAAGACTCCGCTGCCTGTCGTCACGGCGGTCTGCCACGGCATGCAGCCCTTGTTCTGGACGACGCTGCCGATGAAGAGAACGCCACCGAAGGTCGCTACGAGGAGAACCGTGAGGAGAGCCTTGTTCATGGCGTGAATGTAGAGAAGCGCGGTCGGGTCTGCTCACCCATTCGCGGTGGCACTAGGCTCCTCCTTCCGATGCTCACCTCGATCGCGATCACGCCGGACGAGCACCGGGCTCGCTGCGACGGGCTGCTCGCGCACGCACACGCAGCCGACCTGGCTGGAGTCGTGCTCTTCGACCCGACGTATGTCCTCTACTACACCGGCTTCGCGTTCGTGCCGACCGAGCGACCGATCGCCTGCATCCTCGGTGCCGACGGGACGCGCGCCCTCGTCGTACCGCGGCTGGAGGTCGAGCACGCCGAGACGAAGTCGGCACTCGACCGCGTCGAGCACTACCTCGAGTACCCGGGCGACCCGCGCGCCGAGGACGTGCTCCGCGCCACTCTCGCCGACATGGGGATGACCGGGAGGATCGGCGCCGACCAGGACGGCTATCCGTGGATCCTCGGCTACCGCGGCCCGACGCTCTCGGAGCTCGCCGGCGCCGAGGTCGTCCGCGTCGTGGAGGAGATCGAGGCACGAATGGCGATCAAGTCGGAGGCGGAGATCGCCCTCATCCGCGAGAGCGTGCGCTGGGCGAACCTCGCGCACCGGCTGCTGCAGCGCTACACGCGCATCGGTGTCACCGAGACGGAGGTGTCCCAGCGCGCGAGCGACGAGGCGACGTTCGCCATGCTCGACGCCATCGGCGAGGTCTACCGGGCGCAGAGCGCGTTCTCGAACGGCGCGCACGCCGGGTACCGCGGGCAGATCGGCCGGAACTCGGCGATACCGCATGCGCTCGCGGGGAACCTCGCGTTCCAGGCGGGAGACGTCCTCGTGACCGGCGCCAGCGCGCCCGTCTGGGGCTACCTCTCGGAGCTCGAGCGAACGATGTTCGTCGGCGACCCGAGTGGAGAACAGGAGCGGATGTTCGCGCACATGGTCGAGCTCCAGGACCTCGCGTTCGCCGCTATCCGCCCAGGCGCCGCCTGCTCGGACGTCGACAAGGCGGTCCGCGCCTACTACGGGGCGCACGACCTCTGGCCACACTGGCGCCATCACACGGGGCACGCGATCGGCCTGCGCTATCACGAAGGCCCGTTCCTCGACTCGGGCGACGACACGACGATCGCGCCGGGAATGGTGTTCACGGTCGAGCCGGGGCTCTACGCGCCCGAGCTCGGTGGGTACCGCCACTCCGACACGGTGCTCGTGACGGAGAGCGGGATCGAGATCCTCACGTACTACCCGCGCGACCTCGCGAGCCTGGTCATTCCTGCCTAGCCGCGGCCGCCTCGGGCCCGCGCTCGACGTAGGCCTTCAAGAGCTCGAGCTCCTCCTTCGTCGCGCGCCGCATCGCACCGCCCATGAACGGTGCGGCGATCTTCAGGAGGAACGACTTGGGGTACAGCGGCCAGTCCATCGTCACGTTCGTCCCGTCGCCGTCGGGCTCGAGGCGGAAGTCGACCTCGAAGTCGGCGGCCTTCCAGCCGCCGCGGGCCGCGAAGCGATGCGGCGGCTCGAACGCGGTGACGACGTCGTCGATGACGATCTCGCGACCTCTCCAGTCGAGCACCTCGCGGATACGCGAGCCCACACCGAGGGGGCCCTCGGAAACCTGACGAAACTCGCGGACGGCCGGCCGCCACTTCGTGTGTGTGTCGAGGTCGGCGATCACCGACCAGACCTCCTCGGCCGGGCGCTCGATCCTCACCGTCTCGACGACTCTCATCGCCTGGCCTCGGTTGTGTCCATGGTCTGTGCAACTACTGTACCGTCATCCGCATGGGCGTGGCTGCAGAGCAACCGATCCCTGGCGGCGACTCCGCGGTCGACAGCTCGGACGCCGGAGCGCGGCGACTCGGCAGGGAGTACCTCGCCGAGATCGGTCGTACGACGCGAGGCCTCATCAGGCCCCGCGCGAGAGCCGACGGCAGCGTCGACCTGGTGCTCGCAGGCCGCACGACGCTCTTCGCGTTCGGCCCTCCGCAGCCGACCGTCGACGGCGACCGGACCGAGTGCAGTTTCGAGATCCGCGGCGGTCTCCTCGTCGGGCGCGAAGGCGGATCGCTCGTGATCACGCAGCACTCGGGGCCCGCGCCGGAGCTGGTGGTCGAAGTCGACGGCTATGTCCCGCGACTCGATCCGGCGTTCAGCCGGCGAGGCGTCGGCGGCTTTCTCTACAGGCAGATCCAGGAGCGCGCACACGGCGTCATCAGTCGGCGGTTCGTCGAGCGCATGACTCGAGCTCGGGCATGAGAGTCGCTGTCCTCGGAGCCTCGGGCTTCATCGGGCGCGAGCTCGTGTCGAAGCTCGCGGGCGCGCACGAGGTGGTCGCGGTTGCGCGCAGGCGCCCGGAGGCCGCCGACTCCGGGGTGCGCTGGGTCGACGCGGACCTGACCAGCCCCGAGGATGCAGAGCGTGCGCTCGCCGGGGTGGACGTCGCGGTTCACCTCGTCCACTCGCTCGGCTCGAGCGACTACATGCAGCGCGACCTCCTCATCGCCGAGAACGTCGCCCGCGCGGCAGAACGCGCCGGACTCGGCCAGATCGTCTACCTGAGCGGGCTGGGCGACGACCTGGCCGAGGTGTCGGATCACCTTCGCAGCCGCCGCGAGACCGGCGAGCGCCTGAGCGCGGGACGCGTTCCCGTGACGACCCTGCGGGCCGGCATGGTGATCGGGCGTGGGAGCGCGGCCTTCGAGACGATCGTCGCGCTTGTCGAACGGCTGCCCGCCATGATCTGCCCGCGCTGGGTCTCGACGCCCACGCAGCCGATCGCGCTCGACGACGTCATCGCGTACCTCGCCGGGGTCATCGGGCTCGCTCCTGCACTCGGCCAGAGGTTCGACGTCGGCGGATCGGAGGTGATGACCTACCGGTCCATGATCGACCGCATCGCGGCAATCCGGGGCAAGCGCCTCTTCATCGTCGAGGTGCCGGTGCTCACGCCTCGGCTCTCGTCGTGGTGGCTTCATCTCGTGACGCCGGTGAAGGCATCGGTTGCACGTCCGCTCATCGACGGGCTTCGCAACCCGACCGTGGTCGAGGACGAGCGGATTCGCACGCTCGTCCCCTTCGAGCTGACCTCGTTCGACGATGCAGTCCGAGAGGAGCTCAGCGCGCCGTGAGCTCGCGAGCCGCGCGAAAGCGGGCCACCGCCTCGTCGTGGTCGACGATCGGCGCCGGATAGTCGGCGGGCGCGAGCAGGCCGAGCTTCCACGGCTCGTGAGCCGCAGCGCCGTCGATGCCGACGAGCTCCGGGATCCAACGGCGCACGTACTCGCCTGACGGGTCGTACCGCTGCGCCTGGCGCGTCGGGTTGAACATCCGGTTCGGGCGCGTGTCGGCGCCGGTTCCGGCAACCCACTGCCAGTTGCCGCAGTTGTTCGGAATGTCGCCGTCCACGAGCAGGTCGGCGAAATGCTCGGCGCCCACGCGCCAGTCGAGATACAGGTGCTTCGTGAGAAAAGACGCAGTGACGAGGCGGGCGCGGTTGTGCATGAAGCCCTCCTCGCGCAGCTGTCGCATCCCCGCGTCCACGAGCGGGTAGCCCGTGCGGCCGTCCTCCCACGCAGCGAGCGCATCGTCGTCGTCGCGCCAGCGATCGCCGCGCGGTCGCATGTCCTCGTGCGCGAGCGCCGGCCGGTCCGCGAAGAGCTGGTAGTGGAAGTCGCGCCAGCACAGCTGGCGGACGAAGGCCTCTCCGCCGGCACGTCCTTCCGCCCGCTCCGCGACCTCGAGCGGCGAGAGACACCCGAACCGAAGGTACGGGGACAGCCGCGAGGTCGACTCGTCGACGAGATTGTCTCTCCCATTCCCGTAGGCGCCGAGCCCGGCCTCGAGCCATGCGTCGAGCCGAGCGCGCCCGGTTGTCTCACCGCCGGCGGGAAGGCCCGGCGAGAGCGCCTCCGTGACGATTTCGGCGAGGCCGGGCACACGGCCTGCGTCGACGTCGGGGAGCACGATCGCGGTGGGTGACTCGAGCACGGCGCGTCGCGGCTGCGCCTGCCAGCGGTTCCAGTAGGGCGTGAAGACGGCGAAGGCGTCGCCGCCGCCCGAGGGCGTGACCTCGCCGGGCGGAATCACCGTGACTCCGGGCAGGCTGTGAACGGCGAGACCGGCGTCGCGAAGCCGCTGCTCGCGGCGACGGGCGTATGTGCTCACGTCCTCGGAGAGGAACACCGCCTGCGCGCTCACGTCCTCGAGCACGCGCGCGACCTCGGCGGCCACGTCACCACGCCTCACCACGAGCGCGCCGCCGCGCGCTCTCAGCGACGCATCCAGGTCGCGCAGCGCATCGAGCAGAAACGCGACGCGATTCGGCGCGCCGAACGCCGCGAGCACGGCGTCGTCGAGCACGAAGAGCGGCACGACGCGCTCACACTCCTCGCAGGCCGCGTGCAGCGCCGGATTGTCGTGAACGCGCAGATCTCGCGTGAACAGGACAATCCCGGTCTGCATCGTGCCCACGCTAGCCCCGCGGTACGCTAGGGCGACGAGTTGGCGGCGCCAGGGAGGCAGCGATGAACGCAGCGGTGACCACGGAACTACAGACGATCGGGCACTGGATCGGCGGAGAGAGCGTCCGCGGCGATTCCGGCCGAAAGGGCCCCGTCTACAACCCCGCGACGGGTGAGCAGACGGGCGAGGTCGAGTTCGCGTCCGTCGACGAGATCGAGCGCACCGTCGCCTCCGCGACGGCGGCTCACGCGACGTGGCGCCAGTGGTCGCTCTCCAAGCGCGCCGAGCTCTTCTTTCGCATTTACCAGCTCCTCGACGAGCACCGCGAGGATCTCGCTCGCCTGCTGACGGCCGAGCACGGCAAGGTGCTCTCCGACGCGCTCGGTGAGGTGCAGCGCGGGATCGAGGTCATCGAGTACGTCTGCGGGCTCCCGGAGCTCCTGAAGGGCGCCTACTCCGAGCAGGCGTCGTCCGGGATCGACGTCTACTCGATCCGCCAGCCGCTCGGCGTCGTCGCCGGCATCACGCCGTTCAACTTCCCCGCGATGGTGCCCATGTGGATGTGGGCCCCCGCGATCGCGTGCGGGAACACGTTCATCCTCAAGCCGTCGGAGAAGGATCCGTCCGCGTCGATTCTCACGGCCGAGCTGCTCAAGGAGGCCGGGCTCCCCGACGGCGTCTTCAACGTCGTGCAGGGCGACAAGGTCGCCGTCGACGCGATCCTCCAGCACCCCGGGATCGCCGCGGTCTCGTTCGTCGGCTCGACGCCGATCGCGCGCTACGTCTACGAGACGGGGACGAAAGCGGGTAAGCGCGTGCAGGCGCTCGGCGGGGCGAAAAACCACATGATCGTCCTCCCCGACGCCGACATCGACATGGCCGCCGACGCCGCGGTGAGCGCGGGCTACGGCTCTGCCGGAGAGCGCTGCATGGCGATCTCGGTCGTGGTCGCGGTGGGTGACGCGGGCGATCAGCTCGTCGGTGCGATCAAGGAGCGCCTCCCCAAGGTCAAGGTCGGCGACGGCCTCGACCCCTCCTCCGAGATGGGGCCGCTCGTCACGCGCGAGCACCGCGACAAGGTCGCCTCGTACCTCGAGTCGGGCCCGGCGCAGGGCGCGACCCTCGTGGCCGACGGGCGTGAATCCGCTCCCGACAATGACGGCTTCTTCCTCGGCGTCTCGCTCCTCGACGACGTGACGCCGGAGATGGACGCGTACCGCGACGAGATCTTCGGCCCGGTGCTCTCCGTCGTTCGCGTCGGCACGTACGACGAGGCGCTCCGGCTCGTGAACGAGAACCAGTACGGCAACGGCGTCGCGCTCTTCACCCGCGACGGCGGCGTCGCGCGGCAGTTCCAGTTCGACGTGAACGTCGGCATGGTCGGCATCAACGTCCCGATCCCGGTGCCGGTGGCCTACTACTCGTTCGGCGGCTGGAAGAACTCGCTCTTCGGCGACCGCCACATCTACGGCCCCGAGGGCATCGACTTCTACACGCGCACGAAGGCGGTCACGAGCCGCTGGCCGGACCCGGCCACGAGCAGGGTCGACCTCGGCTTCCCGCAGACGCGGTAGAGGACGATCACGCAGACGGTCTGCTCGTAGCCTGCCTCCGCAGCACCCGCCCGTCGCCCTGCCGGCGCGTCAGCCCATCCGCGTCGAACCGCTCGAGCAGGAGCTGCGCGTCGCGGCGTCCCGTTCCCACCAGGTCGCGGAAGCGCGCCAGCGAGATCTCGCCCTCGGCCCGACACTCGGCGAGCAGGACGTCCTTCGCGACCTCGAACGCTCCGGCTCCGATCGCGTAGCCGTCACCGAGGCGGACGAGCCGCCCGTCCGCCTCGAGGAAGCGCGCGAGTTCGTCGTCGGCGACCTTCGTCGCGCGTACACCTGCCGACGTGAGCACCTCGTCCAGCCGATCGGCCTCCGCCTCGCGGCCCTCGAGCCTCGCGTCGGCTCCGGGCAGATAGAGCTTCGCGCCGCGACGCTCGAACGGGAGGCGCGCCAGCACGTCGTCGACCCACGGCTCGGCGGGAAGCGGAATGCCCGGGTCGATCGGGTCGGCGTCGGCGATGCGCGCACGCAGTTCCCGTTCGAAGGCGGCGAGCCATGCCGTCGAGAACGCCCACGTCCCCCGCCCGCTCGACGTCGCCGAGCTCACCGTCTGTCACGAAGCGCAACGACTCGATCCGGACGGGCGCGTCGATGGTCGACGCGACGTCGCCGCGGGACGAGCAGTGCGACGCGAGCCTCGTCACGGTGTCGCGCCGGGACGGGATCGACGACGGTTCCGCCGCCGAGCGTCGTCTCGCCGCGAACGATGACGCGGTCGCCGCGCGCGGCGACGACAGGGGACGCGAGACGCAGTTGCGCAAGCCGCTCGCCGAGCCGCACGACGCGCGCATGCGAGTGCATCGTCCCGAGGTGAACCTGCACGCGCGCGCCGTCCGCGATCGGCGCGAGCTCCTCGAGCGCGACGTCGAGGCGGTACGACGTCGGGTATCCGCCGGGAGCGACGAGCGCCTCTCCTCTCGAGACCTCCTCGCGCTCGACGCCGGGAAGGCTTACGGCAACCCGTTGTCCCGGTTCGGCGCGCTCGACGTCGTGGTCGTGCACCTGGACGCTCCGCACCCGCACGTCGTGCCCGCTCGGCTCGAGCCGAAGCTGGTCTCCGCCACCGATCGTGCCCGACCAGAGCGTTCCCGTCACGACCGTCCCGAAGCCTGGAACGGAGAAGGAGCGATCGACGTAGAGCCGGGTCGGGAGGTCGCTACGCGCCCGCTCGACGGAGTCGGCGGCCCGCGCGAGTGCATCGCGAAGCTCGTCGAGACCTTCGCCCGTCCGAGCGCTGACGCGCACGACGTCCACGCCGGGCACGAGCTCACGTGCCTCCTCCTCGGCGAGCTCCGCCGTGTCCGCGTCGACCGCATCGACCTTCGTGAGGGCGACGACCCCGCGCTCGATCCCGAGGAGCCGGAGGATCGCGAGATGCTCGTGCGTCTGCGGCCGCGCGCCCTCACCCGCGTCGATGACGAGAAGGAAGAGGTCGATCCCGGTCGCGCCGGCGACCATCGTCCGCACGAAGCGCTCGTGGCCCGGGACGTCGATCACCGAGAGCCGCCGTCCGTCCGGAAGCTCGAGCGGCGCGTAGCCGAGGTCGATCGAGATGCCCCGCCGCTGCTCCTCGGGGAGTCGATCCGTGTCCTTGCCGGTGAGCGCTCGCACGAGCCAGGACTTGCCGTGGTCGATGTGCCCGGCCGTACCGACCGTGAGCGGCATCGCGTCAGTCGCTCCGGCTGGCTCGGGTCACGAGCTCGAGCTGCCCGTAAAGCCGCTCGACCTCGTGGAGCTCGATCTCGTTCCCCGCGAGGCTGCGTCCCGGCCTAGCCGCTCGTTCATGAGCGGCAGGCGACAACGGCGCGCGCGACCTCGTCGACCTCTGGGTCGGTCAGCGTGCGGCAGTCGAGGAGGGTGCGGCCGTCGCGAACGACGGCGATCACCGGGGGCTCGCCGAGGCGCAGCGGCTCCGCGAGCGCCTCCTCCACCGCACACGCACAGCTCGGAAGCTCCGCGAGTGGCAACGCCCCGCCCCCGACCCGCGCGACCGTCTCCTCCACCTCACCGCCGACGAGCTCGGCCAGACGTTCGGCGCGAGCGCGCACCGCCTCGACCGGCTCGTGGAACATCCGCAGCACGGGTACCTCGTCGCGCGTAGACGGGTCGAGCGCGAGCGCCAGTGTCCCCTCGAGCGCGGCGAGGGTGAGCTTGTCCGCGCGCAACGCACGCTGGAGCGGGTGGCGCCGCAGCTGCTCGACGAGATCGGCGCGGCCGACGACGATGCCGGCCTGCGGGCCACCGAGGAGCTTGTCTCCCGAGAAGCAGACGAGGTCGGTACCTGCGCGAAGGCTGTCCGCGGGCGTCGGCTCGTCGCCGATCCGCGCGAGCGCGCCGGAGCCGAGATCGTCGACGAGCGGCAAGCCGGATCGCTTCGCGATCGCGGCTAGTTCACCGAGCTCAGGGCGTTCTGTGAACCCGACTACACGGAAGTTCGACTGGTGCACGCGCAGCAGCACGGCCGACTCCGGCCCGATCGCGCGCTCGTAGTCGGCGGCGCGGGTGCGATTCGTCGTCCCGACCTCGACGAGCCGCGCGCCGGAGCGCGCGAGCACGTCCGGGATGCGGAAGCCGTCGCCGATCTCGATCAGCTCGCCACGCGAAACGATGACCTCGCGCCCTTCCGCGAGCGCGGCGAGCGCGAGCAGGACGGCTGCCGCATTGTTGTTGACGACCAACGCAGCCTCCGCACCGGTCAGACGCTGAAGGAGCGCCCCGAGGTGATCCTGGCGCGACCCCCGCTCGCCTCGCTCGAGGTCGTACTCGAGGTTCGAGTAGCCGGCGCCGACCTCCGCCACGCGGGCGAGCGCAGCCTCGGCGAGCGGTGCGCGACCGAGGTTCGTGTGGATGAGGACGCCGGTCGCATTCAGCACGCGCCGAAGCGACGGCTGCCGTGCGCGGCCGATCTCGACGAGAACGGCGTCGACGATCACTCCCGGATCCGCGCCGGCCGTGATCTCGTTGCGCGCCCGCTCGAGAACCGTTCGCGCGGCCGCGCAGCACGAGCTCGCGCGGCTCCGAGGACAGCCGCTCGTCGCGGAGCAGCTCGTCCACGGAGGGCAGGTCGCGAAGCTTCACGCAGAGAGTGTAGGAACGAGCTCGCGCAGGAGCGCCGTGAGCGACCCTGCCGCGGACGCGCCAACGGCGAGCACGGCTTCGTGATCGATCTTCTCCGGGAGGACTCCCGCCGCCATGTTCGTGACGACCGAGATCCCGAGCACGCGGATGCCCATGTGCCGTGCGGCGATGACCTCCTGCACGGTGGACATGCCCGCGAGATCGCCACCGACAGCGCGCATGAACCGGATCTCCGCAGGCGTCTCGAACTGCGGCCCGAGCCAGGCGGCGTAGACGCCTTCGCCCACCTCGATGCTCAAACGCGCAGCAGCCTCCCGCGCGTGCCTCCGCAGCGCCGGGTCGTAGGCATCGCTCATGTCCACGAACCGCGGGCCGAGCGCGTCGTCGTTGGGGCCGACGAGCGACGACGTTCCCTGCAGGTTCACGTGATCGGAGATGAGGACGAGCAGGCCGGGTCGGTAGTCGGGGTCGATCCCGCCCGCCGCGTTCGTCACGACGAGCGAGCGAATCCCGAGGCGACCGAGCACCCGTACGCCGAACGCGACGCGATCGGGTGCGGTGCCTTCGTAGAGATGGGCCCGCCCGCGCATTACTGCGATCGGTACGCCGCCGAGCGTCCCGAGCACCAGCGTGCCGGCATGGCCCACCGCCGTCGCGGCCGGCCAGCCGGGAATGTCGGAGTACGGGATCTCGACCCGTTCCTCGAGCTCGTCCGCGAGGCCTCCGAGACCGCTGCCGAGGACGACCCCTACCCGGGGCTCGAGGTCGGTCTCCCCCCGGATCCGTGCGAGTGCGGCGTCGACGCTTACGCCGATCCCTCCGCAACGCGGTTGTCGTAGTGCGACACGACGAGCTCGACCACGTCCGCGGGAGTGTCGGCGCGAAGCATCCCCTCGTAGTCCTCGAGAGAGATGAGCCCGTCGTCGAGCATCTCGTCGCGTACCCACTCGAGCATCTCGTCCCAGTAGTCGGAGTCGTAGAGGACGATCGGGAAGTCGCCGATCTTCCGCGTCTGCCGCAGCGTCAGCGCCTCCCACAGCTCGTCCTGGGTGCCGAATCCGCCGGGGAAGATCACGAACCCCTCGGCCGCCTTCACGAACATGACCTTCCGCACGTGGAAGTGGTCGAACGTGAGCGCGAGATCGCACCACGGGTTCAACCCCTGCTCGAACGGAAGCGCGATGTTGAAGCCGACCGAGAGGCCCCCGGCTTCCTTGCACCCGCGGTTCGCGGCCTCCATCACCCCCGGCCCGCCTCCGGTGACGACCGCGAAGCCCGTCTCCGCGAACGCTCGACCGGTCGCACGCGCCTTCTCATACGTCTCCGTGCCCTCGGCGATGCGCGCCGAGCCGAAGATGGACACCGCGGGCCGGTCGATCTCCTGGATGAGCTGGAACCCGGCGAGGAACTCCGAGGCGATCAGGGAGACGTCGGCCGCGAGCGGCTCCTGGCTCCGCCGGAAGATCCGACGCGGGACCTCCACGCCGTCCGGCATCAGAAGTCGCGCTCGACGTACGTCGCCGACATCGCGAGCGCCAGGACGGCCACGAGGCCGAGGTAGACGACGCCGACGGTGACGCGCTGCGCGACCGAGAGGCGGTAGTAGTCGCCGGCCTCGCCGCGCTCGCGCCAGCGCCGCCAGAGGTCGAGCCCGCCCAGGAGCACGATGATGATGAGGAGCGGGTTCGGGTTCACGACCACGAGCCCGACCATCATCAGCAGGCCGACGAACCACAGCGCCGGATGCAGTGCTCCGGCCGCGCGGCCGCCGTCGAGCGGCACGATCGGGATGAGGTTGAAGAGATTGAGGAAGAACCCGACGAACGCGAGCCCCTGGAGCATCTCCGAGCCGGTCGCCTCCGCCGCGATCCAGCAGGCCGCGGCGCCGACGGACCCGAGGATCGGGCCGGCGAGCGCGACTTTCGCCTCGGCCCACGCGTCGTCGGGCAGCTGCTTCATCCCGATCACCGCCCCGAGGAACGGGATGAAGAGGGGCGCGCTCGCCGGAATGCCCTGGCGGCGCAGCTCGAGCACGTGCCCGAGCTCGTGGACGAAGATCAGGAGCACGAAGCCGATCGCGAACGGAAGCCCCCAGAGCCACGCGTAGGCCGCGACGGAGACGAGCATCGAGAGCCCCGTCGTCACGACCTTGAACTTGAGGATGAAGCCGCCGAACTTGACGATCAGGAAGCCGAGCGCGATGACCGGCGCAACGAGCTTGCGCGCCAGATCGCCGAGCCCGGAGCGCGGCTTGATCGGCTCGTAGCCGCGTTCGCCGTCGACGTACGCGTCGGGCACGGGGAACGAAGGTGCGTCCGGCACGTCGACCGGCTCGTACCGAGGATCTCGTTCCCCCTCTACGACCCCTGGCCGATCCATTCCTCACCTCCCACGTACGTCTCCTTCTTCCACAGCGGTACGGACACCTTCAGCTCGTCGATCGCGTCCGTGCACGCTGCGAGCGCGGCAGCCCGATGCGGTGCCGAAACGGCGATCACGACGCTCGTCTCGCCGATCTCGACGCGGCCCACGCGGTGATGGATGGCGACCTTGCACAACTCATGCCGCTCGACGAGCTTCGCGGCGAGGTCGGCCATGATCTGCTCGGCCATGCCCTCGTACGCCTCGTACTCGAGATGGATGACCTCGCGTCCGCGCGAGTGCGCCCGCGTCGTCCCGATGAACGTCGCGATCGCGCCCGCGGCGTTGTCACGCACCTCCTCGACGGCGGCATCGACGGACAGTGGGTCGACCGAGAGCCGGAAGTCGCCGCCCGACACGGGCGGAATCACCGCGACCTCGTCTCCGGTCTCGAGCGCCTCGCCCCGCTCCACATACGTCCGGTTGCGCGCGTACAGAAGTCCCGAGGGCTCGTCGCCCAGTCCGAGCGCGGGCCACACGTCGGCGACGGTTGCGCCGTCCTCGACGTCGATCTCGACGGCCCCCGTCCCCGCACGCTCCCGGAGCCCGGCGAACAATCTGACGCGTACGACCATGCGAATCAGGGTATCCGCCGGTTGCCTTGAGTCCCGTGACATGTTAGGTCCAGAGCTATGACCGTGCCCGCTCTCACGCCCGTGAACCTCAACGAGCGCGTGTACGACGACCTGCGCGCACGCGTTCTCACGCGTCAGGAGCCATCGGGCGCGGGCGCGAAGCTGAGCCTGCACACGCTTGCGGACGAGCTCGGCGTCTCAAGGAGTCCAGTGCACCACGCGCTGACGCGACTCGTCTCCGAAGGGCTCCTGACCGTGCGGCCACGGCGGGGCTACTACGTCACGCCGGTGACGGCGCGGGCGGTGGACGAGGGCTACGACGTTCGCCTCGCGCTGGAGCTCCTCGCGGCGGAGCGCGCGATCGGAGAGCTCGACGAGAGCCGCCTGGCCCGCTTCGCCGATCTCCTGGAGGCGACCGACGCCGCGATGTCCCACGAGCAGTGGGATACGGCGAACGCGGCGTTCCACGAGCACCAGATCGACCTGGCCGGCAACTCGCTCCTGTCGCGCGCCTACCGCGAGCTGTCCGTGAATCTGATGATGCAGGTAATCCGCGGTGGCCGTGTCGAGGGCCACGCGAACCTCGTGACCGAGCATCGCCGAATCGTGGAGACGTTCGCAGGCGGCGAGCTCACAGCCGCCGAGCGCGCCATTCGCGAGCACATCGAGACCGGCCGCCGCATCGCGCTCGACGCGATCGAGCGTGCAGGCGGCGAGCTCTAGCCGCGTACGATCCCGTTCGTGGCGACCGCCGACGACCGCCGGCTGACCGACTCCGGCATCGAGGTCAAGCCGGTCTACACGGCGGCGGATGTCGAAGGCGGCGAGCTCGAGCCCCCGGGTGAATTCCCGTACACGCGCGGGCCGTACGAGACGATGTACCGCGGCCGTCCGTGGACGATCCGCCAGTACGCGGGCTATGGCTCGGCGGAGGAGACGAACACGCGCTTCCGCTACCTCCTCGAGCGTGGCCAGACGGGCCTGTCGGTCGCGTTCGACCTCCCGACGCAGCTCGGCTACGACTCGGACGACCCGCTCGCCGAAGGCGAGGTCGGGCGCACCGGCGTCGCGATCGACTCGCTCGCGGATATGGAGGCGCTGCTCGACGGCATCCCGCTCGACCGCGTCTCGACCTCGATGACGATCAACGCACCCGCGGCGCTCCTCCTGCTGCTCTACGAGCTTGTCGCCGAGAAGCAGGGCGTCGGCGGCGGTCAGCTGCGCGGAACGGTGCAGAACGACGTGCTCAAGGAGTACGTCGCGCGCGGCAACTACATCTTCCCGCCGCGCCCGTCGATGCGACTCGCCACCGATCTCTTCGCGTACTGCGCCGAGATGCTCCCGGCCTTCAACACGATCTCGATCTCCGGGTACCACATCCGCGAAGCGGGCGCGAGCGCGGCGCAGGAGCTCGCGTTCACGCTCGCCAACGGCATCGCGTACTGCGAGGCGGCCGTCGCAGCAGGGCTCTCACCGGACGACTTCGGCGAGCGACTGTCGTTCTTCTTCAACGCCCACAACCACTTCTTCCAGGAGGTCGCGAAGTTCCGCGCAGCTCGGCGCTTGTGGGCGGAGATCATGCGCGACCGCTTCGGCGCAACGAACCCGCGTGCGCTCGCTTTGCGCTTCCACGCGCAGACAGGCGGCTCGACGCTGACCGCGCAGCAGCCGGAGAACAACGTCGTGCGCGTTGCGATTCAGGCGCTGTCCGCGCTCTGCGGTGGCGCGCAGTCGCTGCACACGAACTCCTTCGACGAGGCGCTCGCGCTCCCGTCCGAGCACGCGGCGACGATCGCCCTGCGCACGCAGCAGATCCTGGCGGCCGAGGCCGGGACGACCGACACCGCAGATCCGCTCGGCGGCTCGTACTTCATCGAAGCGCTCACCGACGAGCTCGACCGGCACGCGCGTGCGCTCATAACGCGAATCGACGATCTCGGCGGCGCTGTCGCGGCGATCGAGCAGGGCTTCGTCCAGGCGGAGATCGAGGCCTCGGCGTTCGGCCATCAGCGAGACGTGGAGTCGGGCGAGCGCGTTGTCGTTGGCGTGAACGCGTTCACGGAGGGAGCGCGCGACGGCATCGAGCTCCTGCACGTGGACCCGGAGATCGAGCGGCGCCAGCGCGAGCGGACCGACGCGTGGCGCGCGATGCGCGACGGAGCCGCGGCGGCGTCGGGGATCGAGAAGATTCGTCGCGTCGCAGCGACCGACGCCAATCTCCTCCCGGCGCTGCGCGAAGCGCTTGCGAGTGGATGCACGATCGGCGAGATCTGCGACGCTCTACGCGAGCTTTGGGGTACATATGACGCCCAGCATGCGTAGTCGCCGCACCTGGATCGCGCTCGCGCTCGCGCTGATCCCCGCCGTCGCGATCCCGTTCGCGGCCGTGGCGATGTCGGGCGGAACCCCCAGCTTCACGCGTGATGTCGCGCCGATCATCGCGGACAAGTGCGCCGAGTGTCATCAGAGCGGCGGGATCGCGCCGTTTCCGCTCGAGACGTCGAAGCAGATCGCATCCCGCGCAGCGCTGATCGGAGCGGCGGTTCAGGCGCGCGTCATGCCACCGTGGCCGCCCGGCATCCGCTCGCCCGCATACGAGGGAGAGGCCGCGCGAACGCTGACGGCGCAGCAGCGCGCGACGATCGTCGCGTGGGCGACGAAGGGCGGCAAGGTCGACGGCCCTGCACGGAGGCCCGCCGCACCGAAGGGCCCGGAGGTGCGCTCCGGCGAGAAGCTGCTGAGCCTGCGCATGCAGACGGCGTACCGGCCCTCGGCAGCAAAGGGCGTCACCGACGACTACCGCTGCTTCCTCCTCGACCCGAAGCAGTCGGGCCCCGGATCGGTGACGTCCGTGCGCATCGATCCGGGCCAGCCGAAGGTCGTCCACCACGTCATCTTGTTCAGGGTCGCCGCGGCCGAGGTCGCGTCCGCCAGAGGGCTGGACCGGGGCGACTCCGGCCCGGGCTGGTCGTGCTTCGGCGGGACGGGCCTGCCCGCGGGCACCGGTGCCGGCATCGCAGACTCCTTGAACAACGCGAACTGGATCGCGGCTTGGGCTCCCGGGTGGGGCGGGAACCGGCTGCCGAAGGGCACCGGCGTCTCGCTGCCTGCCGGAAGCCAGATCGTGATGCAGGTGCACTACAACCTCCTGAATGGCAATGCACCCGACCGCTCGCGCGCGCTCCTGACGGTCGCACCGGTGTCCGCCGGGCTCGAGCCGCTGGAGACCATGCTCCTGCCGGGGCCGGTCGAGCTCGCGTGCGCGAAGGGGGAGACGGGCAGGCTCTGCGCCCGGAACGAGGCGCTCTTCGACCTCGCCCGCAAGTACGGAACGGGCGCGGCGTTCGCGCCTGCCGGCCTGTTGATCCTCTGCCGCGGCAGCGCCGCCAACCCGTCCGCAAGCCCCGTGTCCACATGTGATCGCCGCATCTCGACGCGGACGACGATCCATGTCGCGGCCGGCCACATGCACCTCCTCGGCTCGGCGATCAAGCTCGAGCTGAACCCGGGAACCTCCCGCGCGAAGGTGTTGCTCGACATCCCACGCTGGGACTTCCACTGGCAGAACGCGTACACACTCGTGCGCTCCGTCCAGGCGAACGCCGGAGACGTCGTGCGTGTCACGTGCCGGCACGACGTGAGCAAGCGGACGAAACGCACATCGGGCGTTCCCGCGACACCCCGCTACGTGCTGTGGGGCGAAGGCACGACCGACGAGATGTGCCTCGGGATCCTGCAGGTCACGCGCGGGTAGCGCGCTACGACGCCCTCGTCTTCTTCGCCTCGAGGTACTCGTCGATGAGCTTGCGCTCGCCGCGGCGGACGATCTCCAGGACTTCGGGACTCGGCTCGCGTCGAGGGTAGGGCTTGCTGCCTTTCCAGCACTTCCAGCGATAGAGGACGCCGCGTCGGAGAATCCCGTTCTCCGGCGGATCCTCGCCGATCACGAATCCACTCCCGGCATCGACCACCGATTGTAGTCCGCCATGTCTCGTCCAACTGATCGCGGAGATCGAGCGCGACGTGCGGCGACACGATCGCGCGAGTTACGAGAAGCAGTCCGCGAGGACTCGGCCCCTCGCGGATGAAGTCGATCGTGAACTCACCGCGGCCTCGGTGAACCTTTGTCCCGTCGGCCCAGACGCCGGCCAGGATCGGCCAGTCGCTCGAGAAGTCCGGAAGGTCAGACGGGTCGTCGATCACGAAACCGTGCCACGACACCGGTCACGGGACCGTGCCGAAATCGTCACGATTGACTCGCTGTGCGCATCCTTCTCGTCTCGCAGATGTATCCGGGGCCGTCCGACCCGGACCTCGGGGTCTTCGTCGCAAACCTCGAGCGAGAGCTGGTCGCACGCGGACACGAGATCAGCCGTGCAGTCGTGGACACGCGTGCCGGCGGCCCGGGTCGGCACGTGAGACTCCTTCGCGATGCAGCGCGTGTGGCGCGCGGGTTCAACCCGGACGTCGCCTACGCGCACTTCCTCGTGCCGGCCGGCCTCGCCGCTGCACTCGCGACGCGCGCGCCACTCGTCGTCACGGCCCACGGCCAGGACGTCGCGAACATCGGCTCGAAGCCCGGTGTGCGACGAGCCACTCGATACGTCGTCCGGCGAGCGGCCACGGTGATCGCCGTTTCCGGCTGGCTGCGCTCACAGCTCGAGGCTGCGATCCCTGATGCGCGCGGCAAGACCGAGGTGATCGACTGCGGTGTCGATCTCGAGCGCTTCGCGCCGCGCGACACGGAGACCGCACGCCGAGAGCTCGGCGCACGCGATGACGGCACGGCGTTTCTCTGCCTCGGCGGTCTCACGGAGCGCAAGAACGTCTTGCGCCTCGCGCGCGCGTTCGAGCGGCGCGGCGAGGGGACGCTGACGTTCGTCGGGGACGGGCCGCTGCGGAGTGCGCTCGAGGGGCGCGAGGGGATCCGCGTCGTCGGCCGCGTCGGCCACGACGACGTCCCCGCCTGGATCGCAGCCTCCGACGTCGTCTGTCAGCCGAGCCTCGTCGAGCCGTTCGGCCTCGCCACCCTCGAAGCGATGGCGTCGGCGCGTTCGGTCGTCGCGACGAGCGCCGGCGGCCCTCCCGAGTTCGTGATACCCGGAGCCGGAGTGCTCGTCGATCCGACGGACGACGACGCCCTTCTCGCCGCGCTATCCGAAGCCGCCGCGCTTCCTCGTCCCAACCTCGCCGGGCGCGCTGCCGCCGCCGAGCACGATGTCAAGCGACAGGCGGAACGGGTTGAGGAGATCCTCCTGCGAGCCTCTCGAGATCGGCGAGCCTGACCTCGACGAGCGGGCGGATCGCCTCCTCGAGCCCTTCCTCGCGGGCGACGGCGAGCGCCTCCTCGTAGTTCGCTCGCACCTTCTCGGGTGCGACGCCCTGCTTCAGGCGGTTGTCGCCCGTGACGAGCAGCTTCTGGATGCGCTCCCGCGCGTCGTCCCGCACCGGAGCAGCGTAACGGCGCTGCTACCCTGCCCGACGCCATGCCGTGGGTCCAGATCTCAGCCGTCATCCAGGTGCTCCTGAGCGCCGCGGTGATCACCCTCGTCCTCATGCATTCAGGAAGAGAGGCAGGCATGGGCGGCCTCGGCTTCACACCGCACTCGCAGGGCGGCACGCATGTCGTCGAGCGGAACCTGACCCGCTTGACGGTGGTCGTCGCCACGGTGTTCGGGCTGAACACCGTGTTGATGTTCCACCTTCTCTAGAATCGTTCAGGCGCGCGCTGGTGGCGGAATTGGTAGACGCGCTAGGTTGAGGGCCTAGTGGCCACTTAGGCCGTGGAGGTTCAAGTCCTCTCCAGCGCATGAGGCAAGAACGAGAACGGCGTAGGGGTCAGACTTAAGTCTGACCCCTCTCACTGCTCAGATGCACATGTACTCCGATCTCGCGCCCTGGTTCCATCTGCTCACCCATCCGTCCGACTACTGGGACGAGGCTGCCTTCGTCTCGCGCGTCGTCGACGACGTCGGTGACGGCTCCTCGAGAACGCTGCTCGAACTCGGGTCGGGCGGCGGCAACAACGCATCGCACCTGAAGGCCCGCTTCGAGTGCACGCTCACGGATCTCTCACCGGAGATGCTCGCGCTCAGCCGCACGCTCAACCCGGAATGCGAGCACCTCGAGGGCGACATGCGGACGCTCCGCCTCGGACGCACGTTCGACGTCGTCTTCATCCACGACGCGATCTCGTACCTCACTTCCGAGGCGGATCTCCGCGCGGCGATCGCGACGGCCTTCGTTCACGTCAGGCCAGGTGGAGTCGTGATCCTGACGCCCGACGCGACCACGGAGATCTTCAAGCCGGCGACCGATCACGGTGGGCACGACGGCGACGACGGACGAAGCCTGCGCTATCTCGAGTGGACGCACGCACCGGAGCCGGGCGCCTCGACGTACGTCACGGACTACGCGATCGTCGCGCGCGGCCCCGGCGACGCGCTGCGGATCGTCCACGACCGCCACACTCTCGGGCTCTTTCCGGAGGCCACGTGGAAGCGGCTGATCGCAGACGTGGGACTCGAGCTCGTCGATACGACGGTCGAGAACCCGTACGAGCTCGAGCAAGCCGCGTTCGTCGGACGGCGACCAACGGCTTGACAGACGTCCGGGAGGACCTCTACTCTCCTTGACGAACGTATGTTCGTCCCCGACGACTGGAGAGCCCGATGCTGACGACGCGACAACAGGAGATCTGGCAGTTCCTCGCCGAGTACGTGGACGCGCACGGCTATCCGCCAACCGTTCGGGAGATCGGCGATGCCGTAGGGCTCGCCTCCCCGTCCACCGTCCACGCGCACCTCGCGAATCTCGAGCGCGCGGGACTGCTGAAGCGCGACCCGACGAAGCCGCGGGCGATCGAGCTCGTCGGCCGAAAGCGCGCGGAGACCGTAGAGCGAAGCGCTTCCGTCCCGACGCTCCCGCTCGTCGGACGGATCGCGGCCGGTGGACCGTTGCTCGCCGACCAGGAGGTCGAGGAGCACATCGCCGTGCCCGAGCCGCTCGGCCGTAACGCCGACTTCCTGCTTCGCGTGAAGGGCGACTCGATGATCGAGGCCGGCATTCTCGACGGCGACATCGTCGTCGTGCGAAAGCAGGCCGACGCCCGAGCCGGCGAGATCGTCGTCGCGCTCGTCGGTGACGACGAATCCGCCGACGAAGCGACCGTGAAGACCTTCCACCGCGAGCGCGACGGCCGGATTCGCCTTCAGCCCGAGAACGCCGCGCTCGAGCCGCTCTACCCGGAACACGTGGAGATCCTCGGCAAGGTGACTGGAGTGTTCAGGAGCCTGGGATGAGCGTGGAATCGCTGAACCGGTCCCTCGACCAGGAGCTCGCGGCGCTCGTCCGCGGTGCCAGCCTCGAATGCCTCGTGTGCGGCGAGTTCGTCCTGCATGTGCGCGGAGCGCTGGCCTGTACGGAGTGCCGCTCGATCCTGGCCGAATCCGAGGAGCGAATCGCGCAGATCGCGTTACCATCAGCCGTGCAGGCCGGGTGACCGCGGGCGTCCTACGGGACGTTCGAGGAAAGTCCGGACACCGCAGGGCAGGACGCTGGGGCACACCCAGGCGGCGAAAGCCGACGGAAAGTGGAACAGAAAGGAGACCGCCGGCCGCGGGAAACCGGGGCCGGTAAGGGTGAAACGGTGGGGTAAGAGCCCACCAGCGGCCGTGGCGACACGACCGGCTAGCCAAACCCCGTCCGGTGCAAGGTGAAGCAGGCTCCGTTGACGCGGCCCGCCGAGGAGCCGGGTACACCGCACAGAGAGATGGTCACCCTCGACAGAATCCGGCTTACAGGCCTGCTACCGAGGAGCCCCGCGAGAGCGGGGCTCCTCCACTCACGGATGCAAGCGCAGGCTACGGGGCGGTGAGGAAGCCCCCATGGCGCGCAGTCCAGACCTGACCGAGCCCCATGTGGCCGCTCCGCCCGCCTCCAGCGAGCTTCGCGTACTGGCCGGTTCCTCGTACGACCTTCCAGGTGCCGACGCCAACGCTGTCGGGGAAGGCATCGCCGTTCACGTCACTTCCGACATCGACCCATTCGTTCCGTTCTCGGATCGTCAGCGTTCCTCGCTTGCCGGTGAGTATCCAGACGCCGCCGTTGTAGATCGTCACCTTGTGCCCGTCGCGCATCACGTCGCGCCCGGGGTTGCTCTGCCAGTTGCCGCTGATCGTGCCCGTGTCGCTCTCCAGAGCTCCGGATTGCTTCGGGACGAGCGCGAACGTCGACTTCGGAATGATCTTCATGTCGATCACGACTCGCTGCTTCGTCCCGGCTGACCCGGCGGCTGCAGCGGACACGATGGTGACCGCCACCACGAGCGCCGCGAGCACGGCCCGATGAACTCTCATGCGTACCTCCTTCCGATGCTTTGTGTTCGTCACTTGCGTCACCCGCCGATCCAGTACTCGCCATGCGGGAGCACCGGCAAGAACTGGGCATACCCGTCCCCGGGACCCGGAATCTCGAAGACGTACGGGACGCTGTAGCTGCCCTCTCCTCCGACGCCGCCGACCTCGAATCCCGACCTGTCCAGCACCTGCGAGAGCGCACGCGCGTCCTCGGTCGTCATCTCGGCGCAGCTGGTGTAACCCACCAGTCCCTCGTGGCCGATCCACGGTTGCCGAGTCGTCTCCTTCGAACGGAGCAAGTCGCGTGCAGGTGCAGGAAGCGCACTCAATACGCGTGCGGCATCGCTTTCGATCTCCTCTGGCCACACGCTGTAGCAGAAGGCGTAGGCGGACGGCACGTACGGTCGGAGCTCGATACCCTCCCTCGCTCTGTCCGGAACCCACAACGCCGGCTGCGCGAGCCGGTCGAGCAGCGGATCGAGCCCGTCCCTCCGGTCGACTTCGACGATTCGGTCCCCGTCACGTACTAACAGGACGACATAGCCGTAGGAGTCGCCCACGGCACCGCTGCGAGCCCTCGTCGCAGCGATGGCGTGCGAGCGCAGTTCCTCGACACTCTCTGGCGGAAGTTGCTGCTCGAAGTAGCCTGTCGAGAAGGGATCCGTGCTCCTGGCGATCCATTCGTGCCGCCACGAGATCAGCCGCCCGTCGGAGTAGGCGAAGAACCATGTTCTCCTGCCATCCGGGGGCGCGTTTGCATAGAGCGCGATCGCCAGCTCGCCCGTCTCCGGTGTGCTTGGCACTGCACCTTCGGGCGGCAGACAGGCAACGCCAAGGTTGCAGAGCGACGCGCGTGTGCCGAACGCCGAGGCGGTGCCCACAATCACGATCGCAGCCACCACGAGGGCGACGAGGAGCCGACGCCGGCGATGCCGGTGTGTCTCGAAGCGGGCAATCACATCGGCCCAGTCAGCCTGTCCAGCGGCGGGAAGGAGGCGATCGAGGCTGGCACGGTCGAGGTCGGTCATGTCCGGACTTCCTCCAGTCGGGTGCGGAGCGTGGCGTGCGCCGCGTGGAGACTCGCGGCGACAGTGCCGGCCGAGATCCCGAGCGCCTCACCGATCGCCGCGTAGTCGAGGTCGGCGTAGTAGCGGAGGAAGACCGCAGTGCGCTGCCGCTCCGGAAGCCTCGCGAGAAGCGCACGGAGCTCGGCGTCGTCCTCGGGGTGACCGTTCGTCGACGGTTCACTGCTTGCCACTGCTGGAACGAACCTGCGCGCATCTGATCGCGCGACGTTGAGCACGATCCGCCAGACCCAGGCCTCGAGCGGGCCCTCGCCTCGGAAGGAGCGGCGCTTGCGCACCGCGGTCGCGAATGCTTCCTGCACAGCGTCGCGTGCTCGCTCGGAATCGCCCGTCACGCTCGCTGCGACCCGTGCGAAGACGTCGAAGCGGCTGCGGTACAGCGCCTCCAGCTCGTCGAGACTCGCTCCGCGGCGTCCGATCACACCTCTCTGACGTGCAGGATGAGCGATTTCTTTAGTCGACGACGGACGCGCAGCCCTGGCACGTTTCGCGGATGGGTTGGTCGGGCACGGAACCAGTGATCAGTTGGAAGGAGCCCGAATGACGTACATCGACGGGTTCGTCGCCGCAGTTCCGACGGCGAACAAGCAGAAGTTCATCGACCACGCAACCAAGGGCGACTCGGTGTTCATCGAGTTCGGCGCAACTCGAGTCCTCGAGTGCTGGGGCGACGACGTCCCTGAGGGCACGGTGACCGACTTCCGCCGCGCAGTGCAAGCGAAAGACGATGAGACCGTGATCTTCTCGTGGATCGAATGGCCGGACAAGGAGACGCGTGACGGCGGGATGCAGAAGGTGATGGCCGATCCCCGCATGCAGCCGGACGCGAACCCGATGCCATTCGATGGCAAGCGGCTCGTGTACGGCGGTTTCTCGCCCGTGGTCGAGTTGACCTAACAGCCCCGCGGACGAGCCAACACGCCCGAAGAAGCCCCGCGGTGTGCGGGGCTTCTTCGTTCGACAAGCCGTTCGTACGGCGCAGCTATGACAACGAGACGGCCACCTGCTCCAGCCGATCCAGCGCGTCCTGCATGCCCGCTTCCATCCCGGACGCGATGTGCCCGTCGCGACCCTCCTTCGTCGGATGCTCCACGAGGATCGTCATCGTGGTGCGCCCGTCCACCTCCGCGAGGGTGAGGGTGTCGACAGCCGCGTTGGCGTCGGCATCCGGGATGCCTTCGTACGCCTCGGTCGTTACGAGGCGCTCGTTCGGGACGATCTCGCGGTATTCGCCGTGAAACGCCACCTCGCCGAACCCCTCGGCGACCATCGCGTACCGCCACGTGCCGCCGACGCGCAGATCGATCTCACAGACGGTCATCTCGCCGCGATTGGCGTGCCACCAGCGCCGGACGAGCTCCGGGGTCGTCCACGCCTTGTACACGAGGTGCTTCGGTGCGTCGAACTCACGCGTGATCAGGATCTGCGTGTCCGTCGGAAGCGTGACCTTCGCCGTTCCGCTACTCGTCATCGCCATCTCCTGCCTCCTTCTCCTTCTCCTTGAGTTGCTCCAACACGATGTCCAGCTGATCGAACCGCTCCGACCACGAGCGCTCGTACTCGGAGACCCAGTCGTAGATGGGCTTGAGCGCCTTGCCGTTGAGTCGATACAGCCGCTGACGCCCGGCCTCCCGCACCTCGACCGCTCCGACATGACGGAGCACGCGCAGGTGCTTCGATACCTGTGGCTGGGCGAGCCCGAGCTGCGCGACGAGGTCGTTCACCGGACGTTCGCCGCCGGCGAGTACGTCGAGGATCTGCCTCCGCCGTGGCTCTGCGACGGCGTTGAACGCGTCTGCGGTCGTCGCTGCTCGTGCCATGGAAGACATTGTATACCTATATGGACATATGTCAAGAGAACCGTGGCCAGCGGTACGATCGACGCATGGAGCGGGCAGTCCACGACCGGGGAGGGTGGCCGACCGACGAGCCGATCGACCGCGCCGAGCACGACCTGGCCGACTGGGAGATGCTCATGGACGCGCTCGTCGGGACGCTCGGCCGGCACGGCGTGATGAATACGGACGAGCTGCGCCGCGCGATCGAGGGCATGCCCTCCGACGACTACGAAGCGGCCTCGTACTACGAGCGTTGGCTCCATGCGACCGAGACGATCCTTGCCGAGAAGGGCGTGCTGGCTCCCGGCGAGCTCGATGCTCGAGTGGTGGCGTCGTGACCTTCTCCCCCGGCGACGCAGTGTGCGTCGCGTCACGCTCGCACGACGGCCATCACCGGACCCCCTCGTACCTCAAAGGGAGGCTTGGGACCGTGGTACGAGCGCACGACAGCTTCCCGAACCCGGAGACGCGCGCGTACGCGAACGACGGGCTGCCCCAGCGGCGGCTGTACCTCGTCCGCTTCGACCAGCAGTCCGTCTGGGCCGACTACGACGGCCCCACGGGCGACAGGATTCTCGCCGACGTCTTCGAGCACTGGCTGGAGACGCCGGCGTGAGCCACGACCACCACGATCACGACCACTCCCACGATCCGGTGACGACATCCGGCGAGCCGCCCGTCGCGACTCGCGTGCGAGCACTCGAAGAGCTTCTCGTCGAGAAGGGCGTCCTCCAGCGCGACGAGATCCTCAAGCGGATCGACTGGCTCGTGTCGCGGCGGCCGGGCGACGGCGCGCGTCTCGTCGCCCACGCGTGGGTCGACGCCAGTTTCAAGGAGCGCCTGCTCGAAGACGCCAGGCAGGCCGCCCTGGAGCTGGGCCTCGACCCAGGTCCGTCACCGGTGATCGTCGCCCTCGAGAACACGGACACCGTGCACCACATGGTCGTCTGCACGCTCTGCTCCTGCTATCCGAAGGCGCTTCTCGGTCCGCCGCCCGCCTGGTACAAGAGCCTGCCGTATCGGTCTCGGGCCGTCTCCGATCCGCGCGGTGTGCTGCGGGAGTTCGGCCTTCTTCTCGAAGACGACGTGGAGCTTCGCGTCGTCGACTCGACTGCCGACATCCGCTACCTCGTGGTGCCGCGACGACCCTCCGGAACCGACTCTCTGGACGAGGAAGCGCTGGCCGCGCTCGTCACGCGAGACTCGATGATCGGCGTGTCGCAGCCGCTCGCCCACTCCTGAGCTCCGCGCTATCTCGGTGCAGCCGCACCGTCGGCGAGGAATGCGGCAGCTTCGATCGGCCCGCCGGCAAAGTGCTCGGCGGCGAGCTGACCTGCCAGTGCTTCGCTGGCGGCTCGGCCGGAGATGAGCACACGCGTTCCCCGCGCGAGGTCTCGCATCTCGCCTGGCTCGAGCTCGGGTGGCTTGAGCATCGCGAGAACGATCACCTCGGGTGCGACGCGGCGCTTCGTGTCCGCGATCGTCTCGATCGGCGTGTCGGCGCCGAGGAACGTCACACGCCAGCCGCGATCTCGCAGGACGAGCGCAAGCACGACGAGGCCGAGATCGTGCAGCTCGCCCGGCGGTGCCGCCAGCAGAGCATGATGGCCGTTGCCGCGACCCCAGCCGCGGCCGAGCGCCATGAGCCGACCCCGAACGAGGTTGCTCGCGAAGTGCTCCTGCGCGATCGTGATCTCGCCTCGCTCCCAGCCCTCTCCGATGTCCTGCAGGAGCGGCAGGACGACCTCGCGCAGGAACGCCTCCAGGCTCAGCGAGGCGATGAGACGATCGATCGCGGCGTGGGCCGCGGAGTCGTCGAACGCGTCGAGCGCGGCCCGCAGCGTGGCGATGGGCTCGGCGATCTCGGGACCGGCGTCGCGCCGCGGACCACGCGAAGGCTCGGACATCCCGAGCACCCGGCGCGCCGCCTCCGCCGCCGAGAGCCCGTCTGCGATCTGCGCGCGCATCGCCTCGACACGCCCGACGTCAGCGTCCGAGTAGAGGCGAAACCGCCCGGGAGAGCGATCCGGCTCGAACAGGCCGTAGCGGCGCTCCCACGCCCTGAGCAGCTCGGGACTTACACCCGTACGCCGACCGAGCTCGCCGATACGGATGTACCCGCCTGCCACGGCGGAGATTGTACAAGGACTGTCACAATTCGGCGCTAAACCTGTACGACGACTCGCGAGTCTAGGCGGGGCGAAGCACGACTTCGATAGCCGTCCCGCGTCCCGTGCCCGAGCGAAGAGTCAGCTCCCCTTCGATCGCCTGCGCGCGGAGACGCATGTTCGCGATTCCCTGACCACTCGGTACGTCGGCCTCCGCGAATCCGACCCCGTCGTCGGCCACGAGCACGACCCTTCGGCCGGCGCGCTGTGCGATGGACACCTCGACATGGCGCGCCGCCGCGTGCCGACGCGCGTTGCCGAGTCCCTCCTGCACGATCCTGAACACCTCGATCTGCTCGTCCGGTGCGAGCCGAACCTGCGGATCGACATCCACGTCGACGTCCAGCTCGCCGTCCGCCGTCAGCACGTCGACGTACCGGCGAAGCGCGGAGTCGAAGCGGGAGGAGCCCCCTGCGGACGACAGCGCGAGGACCGCGAACCGAGCTTCCTGCTGCGCCGATGTCGCCGCCCGTTTGAGGCGTGGAAGCACCTCGTCGAGTGGGGCGCCAGACTCGAGCATGCTGACCTGCGTCGAGATCGCGAACAGGTACTGCGCGAGCCCGTCATGGATGTCGCGCGCCACTCGAGCGCGCTCGTCGGCAACCGCCCGCCCGAACTCCGCCTGGCTGATGGCGCGCCAGACTCCGACGACCAGGATGGCGTAGGCGAGCACGCGCAGGAAATCACCATGCAGGAGGAGATCGTTCGAGACGATCGGCGTCAGAACGAGATGCAGGTCGGCGAAGACAGCCAGCGTCGCGGCCAGGCACATCCAGCTGTCCAGGTCGCGACCGTACCGCCGGAAGCGAACGCCGAAGCCCACGAGCGCGGTGAGCCAGAGGACGGCGAGAAATGCCGCCGCGAGTCGGACGTAGGAGCCTTCGACCAGCTCCCCGGTCGCCGCAATCTCGGCGCCCGGCACCCGCATGCCGAGGGCACCGGCCCCGAGCAGCCCGAGGACACCGGCCCCGACGGCAACGAGCGCGCGGCGACGTGCCACCAGTCGCCGGTTCGTATAGGGCGCCATGGCGATGAGACCCGCTCCCAGAAGCCGCGCGCCGAGGTACTGCCAGGCCGCTGCCGATGTGAGCGAGCCGCCCTCGAGCACCGGAACCAGGCCGAAGGCGATCGTCCCGAGCGCGATGCTGAGGAAGCCGCCGGCGAGCAGCAGGTCGAGCGCACGTCCCTCGACGAGAAACCGAATGGTCGTGAGCACGCAGACGAACGACGCCACGACCGCGACCGCCGTGTCGAAGACGAGTCGCGCGTCCTGCAGCTCGTAGACCGACTCCAACGACGCGCTGGCCCCGAACAGGGCCGTTCCCGCCGCAAGCAGACATATGAGGAGAACTTCCCCGAGAAGCCAGGATCGGTAGCTCTCGGCGCGTGCGTGATCCACGTCTCACTTGTCGGCACGGCATGACCTGCCGATAAGAGTCCCGTGACGGAGCGCGTGCTCATCGTCGACGACCATCCGCTCACGCGAGACGCCCTCTCGGCGCTGCTCGTGCAACAGGGGTTCGACGTCGTCGGAGACGCCGAGGACGGTGCGAGCGCGATCGCAAAGACCGCGGCGCTCCAGCCCGACATTGTGCTGCTCGATCTCACCATGCGCGGCATGGACGGGCTCACCGCACTTCCGAGGATTCGCGAGCTCGCGCCGGACTCCGAAGTCGTCGTCCTCACGGCATCGGACGCGGAGGAGAACCTGCTTGCCGCGATCCGGGCCGGCGCGTCCGGCTACCTCTTGAAGACCGAGCCCCCCGAGCAGATCGCGGCGTTCCTGCGAGGCGTCGCGCGCGGTGACGCCGCGCTCTCGGGTGGTGTCGCGCGCCGGCTCCTCGATCGCGTGCGGGACGGCGGCAGGCTCAGTGGCGTTCCGGAGGAGATCACGCGCGTCCTGTCGGCCCGGGAGGTCGAGGTGCTGCTGCTCCTCGACGAGCATCTGGGCACGGACGAGATCGCCCAGCGCCTGTTCATCTCGGAGCACACCGTGCGCTCGCACGTGAAGAGCCTGCTGCGGAAGCTCGGCGTGTCGTCGCGGCGCGAGGCGCTCGAACGCCTCGACGTTGCGCGTGCGGCCTAGCTCTCGCTCGAGAACCCTTCGAGCGCGGCCTCGACGAGCCCTGGCAGCGTCTCGAGGTTGTACCCGCCCTCGAGAACCGCCGCGACACGCGGCCCGAGCGCCGAGCAGCGGCGAGCGAGCTCGCGAAAGCCGTCCGCGGACATCGCCATCTCGGCGAGCGGATCGTCCCGGTGCGCATCGAAGCCCGCCGCGACGAGCACGAGGCCGGGCTCGAAGTCCCGAACGGCGGGCTCGACGATCTCGTCGAACGCCTTGACGTAGTCCGCGTCCCTCGACCCGGCTGGAAGCGGCACGTTCACGATCCCCTCGGCGTTCGAGCTCGGCCCTCCGGTGCCGGGCCAGAACGGCCACTGGTGGAGCGAGACCGTGAGCACGCTCGGGTCGTCGCGGAACAGCGCCTCGGTCCCGTTGCCGTGATGAACGTCGAAGTCGACGACGGCGACGCGCTCAACGTCGAGCTCGTGCTGCGCGTGGCGCGCGGCGATCGCAACGTTGCCGAAGATGCAGAAGCCCATCGCCTCCGATTCGAGCGCGTGATGCCCGGGCGGGCGCACGAGCGCGAGGCCACCGATGTCAGCGGCTCGAATCGCGCAGCCCGCGGCGAGGGATGCCGCCTCGCTCGTGGTCGGCACTCCATACGTGTCCGGATCGAGCCGCACCTCGTCGTCGATCGCCTCGATCGCGGCGACGTAGCCGGGCGAGTGGACACGCCGGATTTGCTCCGACGACGCCGACGTTCCGTGCGCGTACCCCGGAAAGGCGGCGTGCAACACCTGGAGTCGACCGGCGTGCTCGGGGCTTCTGGCGTTGTCGCACCGATGGAGCTCGGTGAACGCGGGATGGCTGATCACGTCCACGACAGCGCCTCCTCGAATCGACGAGCCACCTGCGGAAGCCCCAGGTCGCGCGCATGCGCGGCTGCGGACTCCCAACCCGGGGCGACGTCGGGAAGCGGTGGCAGCGGTGCGTCCCGATCCATCGTCGCGATCTCGCGATAGAGGCGGAGCGCGTCGGCTTCCGTCGCAAATCGACCGCTCTCGAGCATCGCGTCGAGCGACGGGTATTGCCCGAGCAGCTCCGCCGCCCGTTTCTGGCCGATCCCACGCGCACCAGGAATCTTGTCCGAGGGATCGCCGCGAAGGGCGATGAAGTCCGGCACCTGCGCCGGATCCACGCCGTAGCGCCCGCGTACCGCATCGGAGTCGATGCGTACGGGCGGCGCTCCGCGTGCCGGCTGCAGCACGGTCACCCGACCCGTCACCAGTTGGAACGCGTCGCGATCCGACGTGGCGACGAGTGCCGTTCCTCCCGCGGCCTCCTCCTGAGCCGCCGCGGCCGCAAGGAAATCGTCGGCCTCGTAGCCAGCCTCTTTGGCGCAAGCAAACCCTGCGGAACGAACGAGAGCCGGCAGGAGGTCGAGTTGCTCCAGGAGCTCGTCGTCGAAGACGCGCCCGCTTTGGTACGCCTCGAGGGCGGTGTGACGGTACGTCGCGACGTCGAGCGTGTCCCACGCGACGAGCACCGTGCGCGGCCGCTCGTCGTTCCACAGCCGCAGCAGCATGTTGGTGAAGCCGATGAGCGCGTTGCCGGGGCCGCCGTTCTCACGGCGCATCGACTTCGGCAGCGCGTGGTAGGCGCGGTGCGCGAACGAGTCGCCGTCCACGACGAGAAGCGGTCTCGAAGGCACGCAAGGCAGTATCGCTCGCCGTTGACCGTGGACAGCGGTGCGAGCGCTCGGTTCCGGATGCTGCCCGTCGCCCAGCGCCGCATCGCGACATGGTCCTCATCCGGAACCGAGCGCTAACGTGTTGCGCCGATGGGCAAGAGTCTCGTCATCGTCGAGTCACCCGCCAAGGCGCGGACCATCGAGGGCTACCTCGGCAGCGACTACGCCGTGGGGTCGAGCATTGGACATGTGCGCGATCTCCCGGATCGCGCCAAGGACGTCCCGGAGGCGCAGCGCAAGCGGTTCGGAGCGCTCGGCGTCGACGTCGACGACGGGTTCGAGCCGTACTACGTCGTCGACCCCGGCAAGAAGAAGGTGATCGCCGACCTGAAGAAGCGCCTCGCCGACGCCGACGAGCTCCTACTCGCGACAGACGAGGACCGCGAAGGCGAGGCGATCGCGTGGCACCTCGTCCAGGTGCTGAAGCCGAAGGTGCCGGTCCGGCGGATGGTCTTCCACGAGATCACGAAGGATGCGATCACGCGCGCTCTCACCGAGACCCGCGCGATCGACGACCGGCTCGTCGACGCACAGGAGACGCGGCGCATCCTCGACCGGCTGTACGGCTACGAGGTCTCGCCCGTCCTCTGGAAGAAGGTGATGCCGAGACTGTCGGCCGGCCGCGTGCAGTCGGTCGCGACGCGGCTCGTCGTCGACCGCGAACGGGAGCGAATGCGGTTCGTCGCCGCCGGGTACTGGGACATCCTCGGGACCTTCGAGCCGGGCGCGTTCGACGCGCGGCTCTCGTCGCTCGAGGGCAAGCGGATCGCGCAGGGTCGCGACTTCGCCGAGGACGGCACCCCGACGTCGGCAGCAGTCCTCGTGCTCTCGGAGGATGCTGCGCGATCGCTCGCGGAGGAGCTCGCCGAACGCCCGTTCACGGTCGACAAGGTCGACGAGAAGCCGTACACACGGCGGCCCGCAGCGCCATTCCGGACCTCCACGCTTCAGCAGGAGGCGAGCCGCAAGCTGCGGTTCTCCTCGCAGACGACGATGCGCTTGGCACAGCGGCTGTACGAGAACGGCCACATCACCTACATGCGAACCGACTCGGTGACCCTGTCGGAAACGGCGCTCGCCGCGGCCCGAGCGCACGCCGCACGCGTCTACGGGGCCGAGACGGTGCCCGCAGAGCCGCGCCTGTACGAGCGTGCAGTGGCGAACGCGCAGGAGGCGCACGAGGCGATCCGACCTGCCGGAGATGTGTTCAAGTCGCCGGACGAGCTCCGCGGCGAGCTCTCGCGTGACGAGCACGCGCTCTACGACCTCGTCTTCAAGCGCACCGTCGCGTCGCAGATGAAGGACGCGAGCGGGCAGACCGTCTCGATCGAACTCGGTGTCAGCACGACGGACGACCGCGCCGCGACCTTCCGGGCGAGCGGCACCGTGATCACCTTCCCGGGCTTTCTCAAGGCCTACGAGTCGGGCCGCGACGAGCCGAAGGACGAGGACGAGGAGCGGCGATTGCCGGCTCTGACCGTGGGCCAGACTCTGCACGCGACGGCGCTGGAACCGCAGGGCCACGAGACGAGCCCGCCGGCCCGGTACACGGAGGCGAGTCTCGTGCGAGCACTGGAGGAGCGGGGTATCGGCCGCCCGTCCACCTACGCCTCGATCATGAGCACGATCCTCGACCGCGGCTACGTCTACAAGAAGGGCACTGCGCTCGTGCCGACGTTCGTCGCGTTCTCGGTGACGCAGCTACTCGAGCGGCATTTCGACCGGCTCGTCGACTACGACTTCACGGCACGTCTCGAGGACGACCTCGACCAGATCGCGGCAGGAAACGAGGAGCGCGTCGCGTGGCTGAAGCGTTTCTACTTCGGCGACGGCGATCCCGGGCTCCACGCGCTCGTGACGGACCACCTCGAGGGCATCGACGCCCGCGACGTGAACTCGATCGCGATTCCGGGCTCCGACATCGTCGTCAGGGTCGGCCGGTACGGCCCCTACCTCGAGCGGGGCGAGCAGCGCGCGAGCCTGCCCGACGACCTAGCGCCGGACGAGCTGACGCATGCCCTCGCCGAGGAGCTGCTCGCCCAGCCCTCCGGCGCCGAGCGCTCGCTCGGGACGCACCCGGAGACGGGTCGCGAGATCGCAGCGAAGGACGGCAGGTACGGGCCGTACGTGACCGAGGTGCTTCCGGACGGCGACGACGGCAAGGCGCGAACGGCGTCGCTGTTCTCCTCGATGTCGCTCGACACGATCACCCTCGACGACGCCGTTCGCCTGCTCACGCTGCCGCGAACGCTCGAGGGCACGGAAGGCGAGGAGATCCTCGTCTCGAACGGGCGCTACGGGCCCTTCGTGAAGCGAGGCACCGAGACACGGTCGCTCGAGTCGGAGGAGCAACTCCTCACGCTCACGGTAGAACAGGCCGAGGCCGTGCTCGCCCAGCCGAAACAGCGCCGCGGGCGCGGTGCACCCAAGCCCCCGCTGAAAGAGCTCGGTCCGGATCCGCAAAGCGGCAAGGCGCTGGTCGTGAAGGACGGGCGCTTCGGTCCGTACGTGACCGACGGCGAGACGAACGCGAGCCTGCGCCGCGGCGACTCGCCGGAGGCGATCACACTGGAGCGAGCGGTCGAGTTGCTCGCGGAAAGACGCGCTAAGAGCGCGTAAAGCCTTCCCGGAAGGGGTTTGCGGTATCCGCCCGAGGGGTCATGATCTAACTTGCCCGGGACGACAACGTCTCAGGTGGAGTGAGCCGATCAGGCTCTCGGCGTTCGCCCATGAACCGCTGAAGCGTCAGCGACGGAATACTGAAGTGGGGCACGAACGTTTACGAGCTTGTGACACTGACCCGGTCGAGTTACCCCTGGAATCAGCCCGAAAACCGTCGTAGACTGCGTAAGTTTGTTGCACAGAAGAGCGAGACTCGAAAGGACTGAAACACGACGTTGACGCAGAACCAGCTCATGGAACTCTTTGAATCGGAGCACGTGAAGGCGCTCATGGAGCGCGCGGAAGAGCACGGAGGCCAGATCGAGGCCCCCGAGCTCGAGGCATTCGTGCTCGAGCACGACATCGGCGAGGAAGATGCCGAGTTGCTCCAGCGCGAGCTCGAGGCGCACAACATCGAGATCACCCAGCCGGACGCCGATGCCGAGAAGGAAGAGGCCGCGGAGAAGCGCTACGAGGCAGGCCCCGTGTCCGGCGCCGCCGACAGCCTTCAGCTGTTCCTCGCCGACGTCGGCCGCCACAAGCTGCTCACCGCTGCCGAAGAGGTCGCGCTCGCGAAGCGCATCGAGCGCGGCGACCCGGTCGCCAAGCGCGTGATGATCGAGTCGAACCTCCGGCTCGTCGTCTCGATCGCGAAGGGCTACCGAGGACTTGGCGTCCCGTTCCTCGATCTCATCCAGGAGGGAACGCTCGGACTCAACCGCGCCGTCGAGAAGTTCGACTGGCGCCGCGGGTTCAAGTTCTCGACGTATGCGACCTGGTGGATCCGCCAGTCGGTGCAGCGAGCCGTGGCCAATCACGCACGGACGATCCGCGTGCCGGTGCACGTTGTCGAGCGCCAGCAGAAGCTCTCCCGCGCCGCCCGGCGGCTCGAAGTGGAGCTCGGGCGCGAGGCGACGAAGGAGGAGCTCGCGGAGGCAACCGGCCTCCCGCTCCAGCATGTCGAGGAGGCACTCGGAGCCGCGCACGCATCGGTCTCGCTGAACCAGACCGTCGGCGCCGACGACGAGGGCGAGCTCGGCGACCTCTTCGCAGACCGCGAGGCCGCGGATCCGTTCGAAGAGGCCGAAGAGTCGCTCCGCCGGCAGAGCATTCGCCGAGCGCTCGACGCGCTCCCCGAGCGCGAGCGGCGCATCCTCGAGCTGCGGTTCGGCTTCGAGGGCGAGCCGTGGACGCTCGAGGCGATCGGGCACGAGCTCGACCTGACGCGCGAGCGCGTCCGGCAGCTCGAGGGCCAGGCGCTCAAGCGTCTCGAGGCCCTTCGAGATCTCGCAGGTCTCGCCGCCTAGACGCCGGTTCCACACGTCGCTGAGCAAAGGGCCCCGACTATCGGGGCCCTTTGTCGTCTGAGCTACTCAGCGGGCGGTAGTAAGCTCCCGCCGTTCGCTCCCCATGGGCAGAAGAAAGGAAGGGAAGGAATGCGAAGAGTTCTCAGGGCAGGAGTCGCGGCGTAGGCGTCCTTGCGCTCCTGTCGCCGCTGTCGCATCCGGGTCGGGCCAACAAGCCCGAGCCAGGCGTCGACGACGCTCGTGTTCGGGGCGCGGCGGACCCGGTCGTGCTCGACGCGGCGCTCATCTCCGACGGCGAGTCGTTCCGCGTCGTCTACCAGATCACGGAGACGCTCGTCGGCTTGAAGCCGGGCACGACGAAGCTCGCTCCGATGCTCGCGACGGCTGGAAGAAGAGCAACGGCGGGCGGCGCTGGACGTTCACGCTCCGCCGGAACGTGCGAGTTCCACGACGGCACGCCGTTCAACGCAGCGGCCGTGTGTGCGAACTTCAACCGCTGGTACAACTTCAAGGGCGCGCAGCAGTCATCGTCGGCGTCCTACTACTACAACTACGTCTTCGGCGGCTTCAAGACGAAGGGCGCCAAGGATGCGCTCTACCGAACTGCAGCGCGAGGGGCTCGAACGTCGCCGTCATCAACCTGAAGCGGCCGTACGGCCCGTTCCTCGCGGCGATGACGCTCTCGCCGTTCGCGATCCAGAGCCCGACGTCGATGAAGGAGAACGGGGCCGACAAGGGTCGACTCACCTCCGACGGCGTCTACCAGCCGCTCGGCGAGTACGGCGTCCCTGGTGGTGTTACGGCAGGAACCGGGCCGTTCAAGCTCGACTCGTGGCGGATCGGAGACAAGCTCGAGCTCGAGCGGAACGACGACTACTGGGGCCGCAAGGCCGAGCCTCGACGCGTCTGATCATCCGCGCGATCCCCGACAACGCGGCGCGCCTCCAGGCGCTCCAGACCGGGGAGATCGACGGCTACGACCTCGTCGAGCCGCAGGACATCAGGACGCTCGAGGCGCATCTCGAGCCTGAAGGTCCTCGACCGTCCGGCGTTCAACGTCGGCTACGTGGGGATCAACCGCGCAGTCAAGCCGTTCGACAACATCCTCGTCCGGCGGGCCTTGGCTCATGGCCTCGATCAGCGCATCGCGTCGTGCGGTCGTTCTATGCCGGCCGTGGCGTGGTGGCGCACGAGTTCATGCCACCGAGTGTCCCGGGCTACTCGACCAGAGTGCCGCAAGTACGCCGTACAGCCCCGAACCGGGCGAAGGCGCTGCCTCAGGCAGGCCGGTCTGACGTTGCCGGTCGAGGTCGAGTTCTGGTGGCCCGCGGACGTGTCGCGTCCGTACATGCCGAACCCGAAGAACAACTTCCAGGCGTTCGCCGCGAGCCTCAACAAGTCGGGATTCAAGGTCGTGGCGAAGAGCGCGCCATGGAACCCGACGTACCTGGGTCGCGCCGATGCCGGAACGGCGGGTGCGCTCCACCTGCTCGGCTGGACGGGTGACTTCGGCGATGCGTCGACGTTCCTCGACGGCGTGCTTCCGCTCGTACAAGCAGTTCGGCCTCCCCGAGAACTACGCGTTCTACAAGCTCCTCGACAAGGCGCTCATCGAGACGGACGCGGACGTGCGCAATGCGCACGTATCGCAGGCGTTCAACAACGCATCATGCGGGACCTGCTCGGCGTGCCGTACGTGCATACGAGGCCAGCGCTCGCGTTCAAGCGTGGCGTCGTCGGCTACAGGCCGAGCCCCACGACGAGCGAGTCGTTCGCCTCCGTTCGGAAGACCGGGAGCTAACAGGAACTACGTGGGTAGCCGGCGGATCGCAGCGAGACACTGAGTGCTTCGCTTCACGGTCCGCCGGCTGCTCCTGCTCGTGCCGATCCTCATCGGCCTCTCGCTGCTCGTCTTCGTCTGGATTCGCGCGCTTCCCGGGACACCAGCCGAAGCGTTCTCGGCGAACGGGCCGACGAGCAATCGATCGCCGAGATCCGTGCTCAGCTCGGGCTCGACGATCCGTTCTACGTCCAGTACTGGCGCTACGTGCAGACCCTCGCCGAGGGCGATCTCGGGACGAGCATCGTGTCGCGCCGGCCGATCACCGAGGAGATCAAGGAGCGTTTTCCGGCAACGATCGAGTTCGCGCTCGCGGCCGGATTCTTCGCACCTCATCTTCGGCGTTCCGCTCGGCTTCTTCGCCGCGAAACGCTACGGGGGCGTGTTCGACAACGCGAGCCTCTTCTTATCGCTGATCGGTGTGTCGATCCCGATCTTCTTCCTCGCGATCATCCTCAAGTGGGTGTTCGCCGTCCGCCTCGGCTGGCTGCCGTCGATCGGCCGGCAGGACGTCTACATCGACGCCGAGCACCCGACGAACTTCTACGTGCTCGACGGGATCATCACCCAGAACTGGAACGCCACCTGGGACGCGATCAAGCACCTGATCCTCCCGGCGATCGCGCTCGGCTCCATTCCGCTCGCCCTCATCTCGCGGATCACTCGCGCCTCGGTCCTCGACGTGCAGAACGAGGACTACGTGCGTACGGCGCGCGCGAAGGGACTTCCGTCGCATCTCGTCGACGGTCGTCATGTCTTCCGGAATGCTCTCCTGCCGGTGACGACGGTGATCGGCCTCCAGGTCGGCCTCCTCCTGTCTGGGGCGATCCTCACCGAGACGGTCTTTGCGTTTCCCGGGATCGGAACCTGGATCCAGGCGTCGATCGAGAATCGCGACTATCCCGTCCTCCAAGGCGGCATTCTCTTCATCGCCGTGATCGTGGTGGTGGTCAACCTCATGGTCGACATCTCGTACGGCTTCCTCAATCCGCGCATTCGCCTGTCGGGCCGCTGATGGGCGTCGTCGAGATCGAAGCGCAGCAGATTCCACTCCAGACGACGCCGGGGGGGCTCTGGAACGAAGCTCTCTACCGTCTCGTCCGAAACCCAGGAGCAATTGTCGGCGCCGTAATCGTGACCTTGTTCGTCGTCGTCGCGCTCTTCGCGCCACTGCTCGCCCCGTACTCGCCGACCGAGGTGAATCTCGACCTCGTCGCTGACGGCTGCTGTCCGGGGCCGTCGTGGGAGCATCCGATGGGCGTCGACGACCTCGGACGCGATGAGCTTTCGCGGGTCATCTACGGCGCGCGCTACTCGCTGCTCATCGGAATCGTGTCCGTGACTGTGGGCCTGACCGCGGGGCTGTTGCTCGGTTGCGTCGCGGGCTACTTCGGCCGCGTCGACAACCTCATCATGCGCGTCGTCGACGTCATGCTCGCCATTCCCGGGTTCCTGATGGCGATCGGAATCGCAGCGTTGATGGGCCCAGGTCTCCTCTCCGTGATGATCGCGATCGGGATCGTGAACATCCCGATCTTCACACGCCTCATGCGGGGATCCATCCTCGGGCAGAAGGAGAACGACTACGTCCTCGCAGCGCGCGCGGTGGGTGTCCCGAACCGCAGGGTGCTCGCCAACCACATCCTCCCGAACGCGATCTCGCCGGTGATCGTCGCCGGGACGCTCGCACTCGCCACCGCGATCATCGACGCAGCAGGGCTCGGGTTTCTCGGCCTCGGCCCGCAGGAACCGTCGACGCCCGAGTGGGGAACGATGCTCACGGACGCCGTCCGCTACCTGCAGACCGCGCCGTTCCTCGCGCTTTTCCCAGGCCTCGCCATCGTCATCGTGGTCATGGGCTTCAACCTGATCGGCGACGGCCTTCGCGAGGCACTCGACCCGAAGCTGCGAGGGCGCGCGTGACGGCACCTCTCCTCGACGTCGAGAACCTCACGGTGCGATTCTGGACGCGCCGAGGAACGGTGCATGCGGTGAATGGCATCTCCTTCGCGCTGTCTCCCGGCGAGACTCTCGGAATCGTCGGTGAGTCTGGCTGTGGCAAGAGTGTGACAGCGCTCGCGCTCATGGGAATCCTCCCCCGCGCCGGTCGAGTAACGGCGGGCACCGCCCGCTACGCCGGGCGCGACCTCTACACGCAATCAGAGTCCGAATGGCAGCGGTTCCGAGGCAAGGAGATCGCGATGATCTTCCAGGATCCGATGACGAGCCTCAACCCCGTGCTCACGATCGGAAGCCAGCTGCGTGAGGCGATCGACGCACATCTGAATCTCTCGAAGAGCGAGGCGTCGAACCGCGTCGTCGAGCTGCTCGATCGCGTAGGAATCCCGCACGCCCGAGCCCGTGCGAAGGACTACCCACACCAGTTCTCGGGCGGCATGCGACAGCGTGCGATGATCGCGATGGCGCTTGCGTGCGAGCCCAAGATTCTCATCGCCGACGAGCCGACGACTGCGCTCGACGTGACCATCCAGGCGCAGATCCTCGACCTCCTGCGCGATCTCGTCACGGAGCAGGGCACCGCGCTCGTCCTGATCACGCATGATCTCGGAGTAGTGGCCGGAATGTGCGAGCGCGTTCAGGTCATGTACGCGGGAACCGTCATCGAGACTGGATCGGCGTCACCCATCTTCGCCTCGCCTCGACACCCGTACACGCTCGGGCTGCTACAGAGCGTGCCGCGCCTCGACACGGGACGCCGCCAGGCACTGCAGCCGATCGAGGGGTCACCCCCGAACATGCTCTCCGAGCCGACGAGCTGCCCGTTCGCGCCCCGCTGCCGGTACGCGCGGGAGGACTGTCTCGCGAGCTTGCCGCTGCTGCGCGACCTCGGTCCAGAGCAGCGAGCCGCCTGTTTCCACCCCGTACCGCCCGACGAGTGGGCGCGAAGCCGCCTCGAAGGCGCCGCGTGAACGGCATCGGGCAGCCGCTCGTCGAGACGCGAGACCTTCGGGTCTGGTTTCCGATCAAGAGCGGCATCGTGCTCGACCGCCACGTCGGTGACGTCAAGGCCGTCGACGGCGTCGACCTCGCCGTCTGGCGGGGTGAGACGCTCGGTCTCGTGGGCGAGTCGGGATGCGGCAAGTCGACGGTCGGGCGGACGCTTCTCCGCCTCTACGAACCGACGTCGGGGCAGGTGCTCTTCGACGAGCGCGACATCTCACGCATCTCGGAAAGCCAGATGCGCCCGCTCCGCAGGCGAATGCAGATGATCTTCCAGGACCCATATGCGTCGCTCAACCCTCGCCACTCGATCGGCAAGATCGTCGGGGAGCCGCTCCGTGTGCACGGGGTCGGATCGCGACGCGAGACGGACGCTCGCGTCCACGAGCTTCTCACGATCGTCGGCCTTCCCGAGGACGCCGCCAATCGGTACCCGCATGAGTTCTCCGGTGGCCAGCGCCAGCGCATCGGCCTGGCGCGTGCGCTCGCACTGAACCCGGAGTTCCTTGTCTGCGACGAGCCGGTGTCGGCGCTCGACGTCTCGATCCAGGCACAGATCGTCAACCTGCTCGAGGAGCTGCAGGAGAAGCTCGGACTCACCTACCTCTTCATCGCCCACGACCTCGCGGTCGTTCGACACATCTCGACGCGGATCGCAGTCATGTACCTCGGGAAGATCGTCGAGGTGGCACCCGCGGACGATCTGTACGAGAACCCCTTGCATCCCTACACGATCACACTTCTCTCGGCGATCCCGATCCCCGACCCGGAGATCGAGCGGCGTCGGAGCACGATCAGGGTGACGGGAGACCTGCCGAGCCCTGCCAACCCCCCCAAGGCCTGTCGCTTCCACACGCGGTGCCCGTTCGCCCAGCCGACGCTGTGCGCAGAGGAGGAGCCGCCGCTCCGCAAGCTCGAGGGTCACCTCGTCTCGTGCCACTTCGCCGAGCGGATCAAAGCAGGCGAGATCCAACCGTCGGTTCGTGCAGCCGCGTAGTTTCGGCGCCTGAGCGGCATCGCCGCGCACTCCCCCGTTCGAGCTACTGCGCGCGCGGTGACCTAAAGGGGTCCCAACGCAGCGCCGATACCGGACTCGTGGACGCTGCTGAGCGCAAGGAGATCCTGAACCGTTATCGCGACCACAGCCGCCGGTTCGAGGCGGCTGCGGCACGTCGCAGCTCGACTCGTCGCGGCGCCGTGATTCCATTCACGCCCCCGGCGACGCGGGAGGTCGGCCAGGACCCCACTGCGCGCGAGATCGAAGTCCTACAGCTGGTCGCGGACGGGCTCGTCAATCGCGAGATCGGCGAACGGCTCTTCCTCTCGGAAGAGACCGTGAAGTCGCACGTCCGCCATCTGCTCGCGAAGCTTCAGGCAAGAAGTAGAGCCCACGCCGTAGCGGTTGGCTTCCGGCGTGGGCTCATTGCGTAGATCGTCCGTCAGCATCCCAAATCTCCTCACCGGGCCTGTCCCTCGGGGTTACACCCGAAAGAGGGATGCCCACCCCCGGCGGAGAACCGAGGATGCGACGGAACTACCAGACTTTCGCGCCTCTGGACATAGGCAATGACTCCTCGATTGGGAACTGACGGCAAACGCATCGTATACCCCGTTCGAGGGATAGTTCAAGGCGCACGCGAAGTGCACCGCCATCCGCAGCGTCGGACCCTCGCGTACGTGACGGCACTGATCGTCGCAGCCCTAGTTACAGCAGGCTCGCTGATCGCGGCTGGCTACACGCTCGAAGCGCCAGGCACAGTGGTCGCACTTGCCGCTTGCAGCCGCGATTGCTGAGCGCATCAGCGTCCGATTCGCAGTTGCGAAACGCGGGCTGACTTCAACGGAAGAGCAGTCGCTTCACCTGCTGCCGACGCTGTTCGCAGCTGTGCTCTTCGGACCGCTTGCGGCTGCAGTCGTCGGCGGGGCGTCAATGCTCGGCGACCCTGAACTGATTGCACAGCGCGACCGCGATCGCGCGCCGCGTCTGAAGTGGGCGACGTACACGAGCGCTCGCTTCATCGGCGGCGCCGCGATGGGACTTGCCGCTCAAGCGACTCTGGCTGCGGTACCGTCGGGCTTCGGAAGGCTCATCGCGGCTTCGCTGGTCGGTGCGGTTCTGGGCGAAGCGCTCGACGTACTGTTCGCGGCGCTTACGGCGCGCGTACGCGGTCGCCCGATCCGCGAGGTCATGAGCACATTCGTTCCAGTCGTCTTGACTTCAGCGCCCGTTTATGTCCCGATCGTGGCGCTGCTTGCGTTCATGTACGTACGTGTCTCGCCCTGGACTCTCGCGCTATTCCTTATCCCGGCGATGGCTGCGCAGCGTCTATACGCGCTCTACCAGGAACAGCGGCGCCTCGCCGACGACCTTTCCACCGCGAACGAGACGCTTGAGCGTGCGAACCTCCAGTTCGCTGCGGCGCTGATCGCCACGTTGGACGCGCGAGACCGTTACACGGCCGGCCACTCGGCGGCCGTTGCAATCTACTCCCGCGACATCGCCGGACGCATGGGTCTCCCTGACGCGATTCGAGATCAGGCCTACCTCTGCGGCTTGGTTCACGACATCGGCAAGATCGGACTCCCGCCGGGCCTCTTGGAGAAGCCAGGAGCGCTCACCCTTGATGAGCGCCGTCAGATGCAGGAGCACTCCGCGATCGGAGAACGAATCCTGTCACACGTGGACGAGTACTCCGAGATCTCGACGATCGTCCGCCATCACCACGAACGCATCGACGGACAGGGGTACCCCGACGGTCTCGCAGACGAGAACATCCCTCTCGTTTCGCGAATCATCGCCGTCGCGGACGCATACAACGCCATGACATCCGATCGGCCGTACCGTGACGCCATGCCGAGCCGAGTGGCTCGCCTTCGACTTGCTCAAGCGGTCGAGAGTCAGTTCGACACAGCTGTCGTCGCCGCGTTTGAGGCAATTCTCGCGAGCGCCGACGAGGAATATCGTGTTGCGAAACGGGACGACTTCCGAGAGTTCGCGCAGAGCACCTACGATGATGACGAATCCGGCGACGTCGCGTCAGTGGCGGAAGTTGCCTGATCTGATCTCTCGAGGGCCGCGTGAACGATGAGCGCCGTGCGGGAGCGAATTCCGAGTTTGTCGTAGATGTGGTGCGTGTGAACCTTGACGGTCGACTCCTCGATGAACAGGAGATGTCCGATTTCGCGGTTCTTCAGTCCATGCACTACCAACTCATAGACCTCGCGTTCACGAGGTGTCAAGGTGCTGCGACGGTCGCCAGAGCGGCTCACCTGAAAACCGACCGACTCGGCGAGGTCTGCGTCCTGCACTTTGCGAATCAGACTCATGAGGCGCTCCGGTTCTCTCGAGGCACTCAAGAGCACCCGCAGGAGTTCTGGCGACGCCCGGTACGCGGTTACAAGAAGGTCGAGTGCGCCGCGACGGAACGCGACTTCCTCGAGTTCTTGAACACGCTCGATGACATCTGGATCATGCACTTTGAGCGCACAGACGGCATCCACCGCGCTGATCAGAACTGCTGGTTCGACTGCCTTCGATAGACCACGCGCCTGTTCGACTAGGCGCCGCGCTTCGTCGACGCGTCCGGTTGCGGCCATTGCCAGCGCTCTCGACCCGATGACCTCTGCTTGAGCCGCCGGAAGCGGGAAACGTACGACAGGTGAGTCCAGCTCGAGCGCGTCGTACGGCCGGCCGCGCTGTACCAGGACACGGGTCAGCTGAGCAACACATAGTTGTTGGGCGTGACCGTCGCGGGCCTTTGTGGCGAGCCGGAGCGCTTCGGTAGCTCTCGTCTCAGAACTGCTCCACTGCCGTGCGCCAGCCTCGGCGAGCGATGCAGCGCACAGGGCGTAAGGCGTCGCGAAGTCGAGCCTGTAACGATCAATCGTCTCGAAGAATTCTCGCGCGACCTGGATCGCTTCGTCGTAGCGACATACGAGGCCGAGCACAGCTGAGTACGTGCTCTGAAACGATGACACAACGAGTGGATCTGTGACCTGACCCAGTAGTGGAGCCGCAAGGTCCGCGTCATGAAGATCGAGATCGCCGAGCTTGACCTGGAAACTGAGACGGGAAGCCGCTGCACGGACGAAGTCGCGCACATCCACCAACCGAACGTCAACTTCCAATTCTCTCAGCCTTGGCTCAGCATCTGAGCTCTCGAGTTCGACTAGGCACATCAGCTGCCCCCAGGCCGCATCGCGCACTTCGGAATCCGATGATGCGGCCGCCTCTGCGCGATGGAATAGGGCCAGCGCGGCTTCCTCGAGGGAGGCTAGATGAGCGGCTCGTCCGGCAATGCAGAGGGCACGAAATTCCAGCTCCGGTGCGCCCTCAGCCGCCGCTTCGGCGTGGGCCACTGCCTCAACGTGTCGGCCAACACGCAGCATCGTCTCGGCTCGCGCGACCGCGAAGATAGGTGCGTCGACGCCCGCTGTCGTCGCGAGGTCGCACCATCTCTGGAGCGTCGAGATGCGCGCGGTGTCGAGGAGTTCGTCGAGTGCACGCCGCATGAGATCCTCGAGCTCGGACGTCGCGTCGACGCGGACGATGAGCTCGAAGGCCGCATCCCACTCGCGACGGCTCCGATAGGCGTCGAGGCACGTGGTCTCGGCACCCGACGCTGCCACGAGACCGAGCTGTGTGCTCCGTTCTTCGAGAAACGCACGAGCGAGGGGGTGAAGGTCGAGACGTTGCTCTCGTTCGACCAGAAGACCGACGTCGAGAGCTGCGGAGCAGACCTCCTCGGCCGCATCGGCGCCGAGCAGCGCGGTCGCGAGCTCAGGATCGAGGAGCGGCGCAACAGCGAGCGTCGTCAACCCCTGTCGCACCTCGGCCTCGAGCGAGCCGAAGACCTCGTCGGCGAAGAAGCGGTAGAGCGACTCCGGGAGCTGATCGACGTCGTCCTCGATCTCTGCCGACGTGACACTCGCGAGCCCGATCACGGCCGGCCAGCCATTGGCGAGGAGGACCAGTCCCGATGCCGATCGGGCGCTGCGGCCGACGAGAACGTCAGCCGCCTCCAGATTGTCCATAGCCAGAGCTGCCTGGTTCACCTCGAACGCCTCGCCGTAGAGGAGATCCTTCGTCGAGATCCAGGCTGGGCGAACACGACTCGCCAGAAGGAACTGCGCAGAGGAGTTCGCGACGAGAGCGTGGACGAATTCCTCCGCGCGCGGCTCCTGAGCGACCTCGTGGTAGTCGTCGATGACGAGCCAGGTGTCGAACGGCCACTCACCCAGGTCTTCTCCGAGGATCTCCGCGAGCGTCTGGACGTTCTCGGCCGCCGCAGGCAGTGCCTTCATGTGAGCGCGCAGCCTGACGTCGACGTCCTCGACGATCGTCGTTGCGCTCTTGGCGATGCCTAACGCAAGCGCTGCGACATCCGTTGCGGATGAGCGAGCGGTGAACCACGTGCCGCGGCGACCGTCGCGGACGACCCACTGCTCGGCCAGCGTCGTCTTGCCGTATCCCGCTGGCGCGATGAGCATGCGCACGCGGGCATTCGACTGATCAAGAAGCGCGAACAACCGCGGTCGCTCGACGATCCTGCGCTTGCGGATCCGTACTTCTGGGGCTGTCGCCGTCGTCGCCATCTCCTGACCGACGTCACGTGATCGCCGCTGCGACCCTACACCTTCCGAATCCAGAGGTATGCCCGCGACGACGCCGCCGCGGGCACCCTGGGGTCAGCGGGGTAGCCGGGCCGCAACCATGTATCGGCGCCCCGCAGACAGCGGATCCTCTCCTGTAACAAGCCGGAAGGCCATCGGAATCTGTCGGCGACGACGCACTCCGAGCTTCTGTCGAAGCACGTCGCAATGCGCCTTCGCCGTCCTGGGGGAGATCCCGAGGCGTATCCCGACCTCGTCGTTGGAGCAGCCCGCTGCGATCAACGCGACGACCTCTCGCTGCCTCGCGGTGATGGGAGCCGTCTTCCTCTCAGTGGCCAGTTCGATCATGGCCGGCAAGCTACTCACCCGTTCGAGGGATGGCCATTCGCTCGGGGGTGTAAGGGGTGGTGTAACGCTCCCACGTCCCGTGACGGGCACACTTCGCAACGCGATGGCAGCGATGAATCCGGGTTCGAGCAACCGCCCTTCGGGGCGGGCGGTCGTCGTCGCGTTTGCGATCGCGATCGCCGCCGCACTGGGCCTCGTCGCCGTCGCACTCGTCGGCCGTGGCGACTCGAGCGCGCCGCCGACCGAGCTCCCGGTCGTCGACCTGTCGGGTATTCCGCAGGAAGGCAGGATGCTCGGCTCGCCGGACGCGGCGGTCACGCTCGTCGAGTGGGCCGACCCGCAGTGCTCGGGATGTCGCTTCTACACCGAGGAGTTCTTCCCGACGGTGGTCGACGAGTACGTGCGGCCGGGAGCCGTCAAGACCGAGTTTCGGGGCTTGCCGTTCATCGGCGAGGACTCGGTGAAGGCGTATCGCTTCGTCCTGGCCGCCGGTCTCCAGAACAAGCTCTGGAACCTGCAGGAGGCGCTCTACCGCAATCAGGGCGAGGAGAACAGCGGCTGGGTGACGGACGGCCTGATCCGCCAGCTCGCAGGCGACATCGACGGGCTCGACGTCGGCCGGCTGTTCGACGACGTGGAGCGCGCGGACATCGGGGCGGAGGCCGAGGGAGCCAAGGCCGCCGGCGACGCGGCCGGCATCCAGGGAACGCCGACGCTCCGGATCGCAGTCGGAGATGCGGAGGCGTACGACATCCAGGTCGGCTCTGTCGATCAGCTCCGGGCTGCCCTGGACGACGCGCTCGGCGAGTGACCGACCGACCGCTCCGCCTCGCGGCCGCGATCGTCGCGCTCGCTGGAGTCGTCGTCGCCGGCTACCTGACGTGGGTGCACTTCGACGACGCTGCGCTCGTATGCGTCGTGGGTGGCGGCTGCGAGACCGTGCAGAAGTCCGAGTACGCAGAGATCGCCGAGATCCCCGTCGCAGCGCTCGGGCTCGTCGGCTACGCCATCGTGCTCGGGCTCGTCGCGTGGGATGCCCCAGCCGCGCGCCTCGGTGCCGCGACGATCGCCGTTGTCGGACTCCTCTTCAGCGTGTACCTGCTCGTGCTCCAGCTGTTCGTGATCGACGCGGTGTGCGTGTGGTGCATGGCGAACGACGTCGTGATCGCGCCGCTCCTCGCCCTGGTGACCGCCTTGCGGCTCAGGTCATAGGGACTTGCCGCAGCACCTTCGGCGCCACGCGGTCGAGAATCTCCGCAAGGCTGTCTCCGGTGCACGTGAGGCCGTGGTTCCGCAGCCCGATGACCGCATGGGCGGGATCGGGCTCCAGCGCGACGAGATCGGCCACCGCAACGGCGAGCTGCTGCGTGCCGCAGGGGTAGTTCACGTCGGTCGCCGCGATGCCGTCCATCCACGCGTGGATGTGGAGGATCGCACCGACGTCGGGATGGGCCTGGTAGATCATCCAGTGCTCGATCGCGTCGACCGAGACTCGGCGCGGCTCGATGCCGGGCGGGACGCTCAACACGATCACTCCGCGGTCGTCGTCGAAGTCCTTGACCATGAGGATGTCGCGGCCCACCGACTCCAGCTTCGACTTGTCGACGCCGCTCGCGCTCATCCAGAACCGCGTCTCGTCCTTGCGTGCCGAGAGATTCCCGTAGGAGAGCCCGCCGACGGAGTAGAGGCGCATCACGTGACGCAGATCTCGACCGGAGAGGTACTCCTCGACCGGGAACGGCGAGGGGAGCAGGTCGAGCTCGTCGAGCCGCCGCCCCGACTCACTGATGTCCTGTGTCACCTCGTCGCCGTCCCAGAGCTCGGGCTCGAGGTCGGGGATCCACTCGTTGTCGATGACGAGCCGCGAGGTCGCGAGGGGCTCGAGGCGCTCGTAGATCGTCGCTGGATCCTCGGTGACGTGGTACGTGCCCTGCTCCATCGTGGTGAACCAGACGCCCTTCTCCGGCACGCGCAGGAGAACGACGTTCGAAAGCGTGCGGACGAGCATCGGGTAGCTCGCCTTGAGCGCGTCGTCGGGCGCATCGGGGAGCTCGTAGAACGCAGCGGAATAGGTGCCGCGCGAGGCACGCCTGAACGCCTTCGGATCCTCGGGGTCGAACATGTTGAGGACGAAGTCGGCGTCGGCGATGTCGTCGACCCGAAGGAACCCGTCAGCCTCGAACTGCCTGCCGATCTCCCGCACCCACTCCTCGTGCTCGGGAGAGGTCGCAGTTCCCCAGATTGCGTACTTCCGCACGGATCGAGTCTATCCGCGTTACCGGAACAGGTCGCGCTCGCGGGGCATGAGGAGGTCGCTCCCGCGGCCGCCGCCGCGCAGCTGCAGACCCCGGACGATCGCAGCCGGAATGCCGTCCGTCTTGCCCATGACGAGCTGGGCGGCGCCGGCGATCTCGTCCGCGACGGCGATCTCCGTCGCGTGCAGCTCGTAGCCGGCGGAGTCGCGGTGGCCGGAGAGATCGACGAGCGCCGCGATTCCCGCAACGCCGAGCGCGACGTCCGTCGTTCCGCGCCGCCAGGCACGGCCGAACGAGTCCGAGACGATGACGCCGACCTCCACTCCCGTCCGCTCGAGAAGCGCCATACGCATGCTCGCAGCGGAGCCGTCCGGGTCGACCGGCAGCAGAACGAGCGTGTCCCGTCCCTTCGCGTTCGATGCGTCGACGCCGGCGGAGGCACACACGAACCCGTGACGCGTCTCCGTGATCACGAGCGGCGGACGCGCGCGGAGGATCTCGCGCGCCTCGCGCAGGATCACCTCGAGCCGGCGCGGATCGGTCTCGCCCGCAAGCTCTCGCGCGCGCTCTGACGGCTCGATCCCGGCGAGCTCGACGACGCGGCCCTCGACTTTCGAGACGGCCTTCTGAGCCACGACGAGCACGTCGTCGTGCTCGAGCCCACCCGCACGAGCCGCAGCCTCGGCCACAGCTGCAGCAAGATCGTCGCCCTCGTCGAGCTCCGGAATCCCCCGAAGCGGGACGACGCGCAGCTCTCGCGTCAATCCAGGCCCGTGACGCGGATTCCGGCGTGACCCTTGTATCGCTTGTTCATGTTGACGATGACCGCGGTAAGCCCCTCGAGGGCGCGGGCGCTCGCGAGCGGTCCGGCGTCCAGCGCACGGCCGGAAGTGAGCCGGCCCGCGAGCTCGAGTGCCGCCGCCTTTGCCTCAGGATCGTCACCGCAGACGAAGGCGTCCTCGTCCGGCGGCGTCTCGGCGCCGAGGCTCGACGCGGCGAGCGAGTGGAGCCCGGCGACGACCGGGCCGTCCAGCTCTGCCTGGATTCGCTCCGCCAGCGACGTCGCCGCGGGCGAGGGGAAGACGCCGCCCTTCGAGAAGCTGAGCTCTGATGCGACCGACAGCACGGGTCTCGGACCGATCGACGAACGCAACTCGCGTGCCGTGTCGAGAGCGGCTTCCGCGTTGACCGCGAGAATGACGAAGTCGGCGGCGGATGAAGCGGCATTGTTCGTCTCTCCCGCGCAGTCGAGCTCGCGCGCGGTGGCCTCCGCACGCGAAGCGTCGCGCGACCCGACGATGACTTCGAGCCCGGACTCGTGCAAGCGAGTCGCCAGCGCCTTGCCGAAGGGACCCGTTCCGCCGACGATCGCTACGCGCATGCGGCGCCCAGGACGACCTCGGCGAGACGGCGCTCGGCGTCGCCGTCGCGCATGAGCGTCTTCGTAACGACAAGCTCGGCCTCGGCCTCGGCTGGTGCATCCGACTCGTCGATCACGAGGGCGTCGATGAGGTCCTCGTAGCAAGCCGCTACCTGGGTCGGAGTCGCTCCGCCTGCCATGCGCGTGAGCATACGGGCGAGCGGGCCGGTGACCGCCGCGCCGGCGACGAGCGGGCTGACGGCGATGCAGCGGACCCGGCGTCGCTCGATTGCATCGCGAATCGCAGCTACCGCCAGTATCGGCCCGAGCGAGAGGTACGGGTTGCTCGGCGCGAACAGGATCGCGTCGGCCGCAGCGAGCGCGGCCAGCACGCCCGGAGCCGCTCCGGCCTCCGTCGCGCCCTCGTACTCGACGTCGTCGACCTCGTCGCGATGGCCACGGCCGACGTACCACTCCTGGAATGCGAATCGTCCCGCAGGCGTGATGACCTGGGTGCGAAGGCGGTCGTCGGTCGCCGGAACGATGCGCGCCTGGATGGCGGCGCGCTCCGTGAGCTCTGCGGTCACCGCGGACAGCGGCATGCCTGCGCGCAGCGCCTGCGTCCGCACGAGGTGGAGCCCGATGTCGTGGTCGCCGAGCCGAAACCAATCGTCCCCGCCGAAGCTCGCCGCCGACTCGAGTGCGTTCCAGGTTTCGTCGGAGCGCCCCCAGCCGCGCTCGTCGTCGATGAGGCCGCTGAGCGCGTACAGGACGCTGTCGAGGTCGGGCGACACATGGAGCCCGAGGATCTCGAGGTCGTCGCCGACGTTCCCGACGACCGTGAGCTCTCCGGGCTCGAGGACGGCGGCGAGTCCGCGCGCGAAACGCGCTCCGCCCCCACCCCCGGACAGCAGGACGACCCTCACGCGGGAACGGCGAGAAGCGCGCGCGTCCGGCTACCCAGCGCCGCTGCGAGCCGCTCGAGGTCGGCATCGGAGTCGACGTCGAGCTCGAGCTCAGGGATCGAGACGGTGATGAACGGCGCGTGCGCACGGAAGCGCTCGGCGCTTCCCGGGCCGTAGAGCGGGGTGAAGAGCCCCGGGTCGGGAAAGGAGAGCGCGTTCGTCGTCCCGTCCGCTGCCTCGACGAGCGCAAGGCCGGCACCCGCCAGGCGGCGCAGCGCGTCGGGGGTCGCCGCCGGGAGATCAGCGTTGACGACGAGCGCGTGCCCGTCCGCCCGGGCCAGCCCTGCGGCGACAGCCGCCCCCATCCCGTCACCTGGGTCGCGGACGACCTCCGCGAGAGTGGGAACGACCGCAGGATCGTCGGTCACGACGAGCACGCGGCCGACGGCGAGCGCAGCTTCGACGACATCGCCGAGCATCGCCACTGCCAGAGCCGCGCGCAACGGTGACGACACACGTCGCTTCGCGTCTCCGCGGTACGGAATGACGACCGCGGTCACTCCGCGAAGATTACGCGGCGTTCGACGACGACCCGTTCGCGCCCGGGCCGGACGTGGCCCACTCGCGGACGTCGAACCAGTGCGTACCGCGTAGCGCCTCGGCCACATCCGTGTCGGTGTGGCCAGGGTTGAACACGTGGTGGTCGAGGTCGCAGCAGATCTCGACCTCGCCGAGCGATGCGCTCGACATGCGCGCGAGCGCCTCTGCAGGAAGCTGAGCTTCGGAGACGGTGTAGTGCTTGAACTGCAGGTCGGGATCGAGCTCCATCAGCTGCGGCCAGTCCGGACACGTGCGTGCGGTCATCTCGCTGCTGACTTCTCCTCGAGCATCCACGTCCCTTCAAAGCGCACGACGCCGCGCATGTCATCCCCCGGATAGACGACGAACACGAGTGCGTCGTCGAGCCAGTGGTAGACGTGCTCACCTGCCTCGTCCGTCAGTCCGAGCCGGAGATGGAACCGGCCCTCCGCGAGCGGGAGCGCCCCGATCTGGAACCGCACGTCCCGGTCGCCGTTGCCACTCGTCCAGCCGAGGCCGCGCAGATCGACCGCGTGACCGGCGACGAGAGCCCCGGCATCGTCTCGCAGCTCGAGCTGCAGGCGCGGCGGCGGCACCCCGTCGGCGCCGATGCTCACGCGAAGCTCGAACGGCTCTCCGGAGAGGAACTGGAGGCGATCGGTGCCTTCCTCGCCGACCAGAGATGCAGACGCAATCGACGCCTCCCCAGAGCCCCACTCGCGCAGACCGGCACCCCGCTCGGCCGGGTTCGCGTCGTCGGAGAGCGCGCGGCGGTAGCGAACGACGGCCTCGCGCGTCGGACCGTCGAACGCGACGCGCCCGCCCTCGAGGAACACCGAGCGCTCGCATAGTCGCTCGACCGCGGAGGCGTCATGCGAGACGAAGACGATGGTGCCGCCCTTCTCCTTGAAAGCGAAGATCCGCCCGAAACACTTCCGCTGGAAGGCCTCGTCGCCGACGGCAAAGACCTCGTCGAGCAGGAGGATGTCGGCATCGAGGAACGCTGCGATCGCAAAGCCGAGCCGCATCGTCATTCCCGACGAGTACGTGCGTACCGGCCGGTCGATCGCATTCTCGAGCTCGGCGAAGGCGACGATCTCGTCGAAGCGCTGCTTGATGTCCGCGCGGCGCAGGCCCTGGATCGCGCCGTTCAGGAAGACGTTCTCACGTCCGGTGAAGTCCAGATGGAAACCGGCGCCGAGCTCGAGGAGCGAGCCGATCCGACCCTCGGTACGGACGCGACCCGCCGTCGGCTTGATGATCTCCGCGATCAGGCGCAGCAGCGTCGTCTTGCCCGAGCCGTTGCGGCCGATCAGCCCGACGGCCTCGCCGCGCGCGATCTCGGCGGAGACGTCGCGGAGCGCCCAAACGTCCGCTGCCTGCGTCTGGCCGCGCTGGACGAAGAGATCCTTCAGTGTGCGTGCGTCGCGCCCGCGCACACGGAAGCTGCGTGAGGCGCCTTCGACCTTGATCTCACCAACGTCCATGCGGCCTAGAGTAGAGGCCGATGCTACGGAGCGACGCGACCGCGAAGCGGTCGCCTTCAGGGATCTTCGCGCGATCGAGATCCGCCACTCGGCGGATCTCGATCTGCGCATAGGACGGTACGCCCGGCGATGGAGCGAGTCGGCGAACACCCCGTTCCTGCTGGGCCACTCGCGGTTCGCTGGCTCGCGTACGAGGTCGGGGAGCAGCGGGCGGGAGTCGCGACGCATGCGCGCGTCCGCCTCGAGAACGCCGGAACGGCACCATGGCGCTCCCATGGCCGCGAGGGAGTGCAGCTCGCGTACCACTGGCTCGATCCGCTCGGGAACCCGATCGTCTGGGACGGCGCGCGGACGGCATTCCCCGAGGAGGTGGCGCCGGGCGAGACCGTCGAGCTCGAGTCAGCGCTGGTCGCACCGCGTCCGCCTGGCAGCTACCGCCTCGCATTCGACCTCGTCGAGGAGTTCCGGTTCTGGTTCGCCGAGCTCGGGTCGGCAACGCTCGACCTTCCGATCGACGTGCGGCCGTTGATCGATGAGCGCCGGCTGACGATCAACATCTACGGGCCGGTCGATGCCGAGCTCGAAGCTGCGCTCGCCGCGCAAGAGGAGCCACTGGTCATCGAGGATGCGGTCGCCGTCGCGCACATGGTGTCCGGTGTCGTTCCCGCTCCGGATTGGTCGCGCCTCCTCCTCGACGCGCATGCCGAGGGTTACACGGCGGTCGGACCGGCGATCGCCGCCGAGTCGCGCGTCGACCGACGGAGTCTGGCCGCCTGGGGGCCTGGAGGCGGGCGAAACCCGCGCTTCGGCGAGCCACTCCTCCTGCCGTCGCTTCTCGAAGGGCTCGAGCCGACGATGCACGAGGGCCTGCCCGCGTACCCGGCACGGGACGGACTGTTCGAAGGCCGCGCCGTCGTCAGACTTCGGTCGCGATCCGGTCGTCTGACCGGCTGAAGATCCACGCACCGATCCCGAGCGCGACGAGTGCCGCGACGACCGTATAGACGGTGTCGCCGGCGCCGGGAGCCTCTCCGTAGAACAGGACCGCACGCATCGCCTCGATCGGAGGTGTGAGGAAGTTCACCCAGTGCAGGAAGAAGTCGGCGATCGGGTAGTCGTCCACGCCAGGAAGGTCGCCGAGGCTGTACAGGATCGGCGTGAGGAAGAACCACGGCAGCAGGAGCGCCTGCAGAAGGTGCTCGACGTCGCGGTACAGCGCGTTGAGCGAGGCGACCCCGAGCGCGAAGCCGGCGACGATGCATGCGAACAGCGCGCCCAGCGGGATTGCGAGCCACGCCGTGTCGCGCGCTTCGGGGATCTGCCACAGGCTCAGTGCGATGACGACGCCGAGCATCACCGCGAAGCTGACGAGGTTCGTCCCCACGATCGAGAGCGGCACGAGCTGCCTCGGGAAGCGCACCTTCCGGATGAGGTTCGCGTTCTCGAGCAGGCTCCGCGACGCCGCTTGCGAGGCGGTCGCGAAGAACACCCATGCGGGCAGCCCGCAGAGCAGGAAGAGCCAGTAGTCGTCGCTGCCAACTTCCGTGATGCGCCACAGCACCGAGAAGACGAGCAGGTAGACGAGCATGAGGACGAGTGGGTGCAGCAACGACCAGCCGAGCCCGAGAAACGAGCCGCGGTACTTCGCCCGGATGTCGCGCCGAAACAGGCTTCCGAAGAGCTCGCGGTAGCGAATTACGTCGGCGTAAACGGACACGCGAGGAGTCTAGGGCGACAGGATGCTCGACTACCCTTTCCCGGTTGTGATTGCGATCGTGTCGATCGCCGCGTTCGTCGTCGCCGCCGCGGTCCTCTGGAGCCTCCTCCGCTCGCCCGTCGGCGCGCGGCTGGTGGCAGCTCCCTCGGGGGAGCGTTGGCACACGCAGCCGACGCCCCTGTTCGGCGGGGTCGGCATCTTCGCGGGGTTCGTGGCCGGTGTTCTGCTCGCGCTCGTGACCGGGGCGGTCGAGTGGTCGGGCGAGCTCGGCGGGATCCTCGCCGGCGTCACGATCGTCTTCCTCGCGGGGCTCGTCGACGACCTGCGACACCTGAGCCCGGCCGCGAAGCTCGGCGCACAGATCGTCGCTGCGGTCATCGTGCTCGCGAGCGGCCTCAACGTCGAGATCGTCGGGAACGACGTCCTCGCGTGGGCGATCGGCCTCGTCTGGCTCGTCGGGATCACGAATGCGTTCAACCTGCTCGACAACATGGACGGGCTCGCGGCGACGCTTGCCGTCGTCTCGTGCGCCTACTTCGCGATCGACGCGGTGACCGAGCACGCGAACGACACGGTGCTCGTCCTTGCGCTCGCTCTCGGGCTTGCGTGCGCAGGCTTTCTGCCGTTCAACCTCAGGCCCCGGCGCGGCGCTGCCGTCTTCATGGGTGACTCGGGGAGCCTCGTCATCGGCTTCACGCTCGCGTCGCTCGCTCTCGCCGCGAGCTGGACCGTTGCGGGAACGACAGTCGCCACCGTCCTCCTGCCACTGCTCGTGCTCGCGATCCCGATCCTCGACACGACGCTCGTCACCATCGCGCGGCTCGTCGAGAAACGTCCGGTCACGCAGGGTGGTCGCGACCACACCTCGCACCGGCTCGTCTACTACGGCCTGTCGGAGACGAAGGCCGTGCTGCTCCTCGCGATCGTCGCGTCGGCGATCGGCGCGACCGCACTCGCCTACAACGTGCTCGACAACGGGCGTCTGACGGCGATCGGCGTGCTCCTGACCTTCGTGCTGCTCGTCCAGTTCGGGAGCTTCCTGAGCGATCTCGAGGAGCGCTCGCGCCGCGGCGTCGAAGGGCCGGAGCCGTCGCTGTGGCGCGCGATCGTCTTCGAGCCGCGGCGGCTGGTCGAGGTGTTCGCCGACTTCGTCCTCATCTGCGCGTCGTTCTTCGCCTCCTACCTGCTCGTCGTCGGCGGCGCAGGAACGGAGTACGAGCGCTCGGTCTACCTGTCGGCGCTCCCGATCCTGCTCGCGGCGCGCTACGTGTGCTTCGTCGCGCTCGGCGTCTATCGCCGTGTGTGGCGGTACGCGACCGCGCGGGACGTCGTGCCCGTCGTGGTCGGCTGCTTCGCCTCGGCGGCGGCGGCGTTTCTGATCCTTGTCGCGCTGCGCCCGATCGGGTCGTTTCCGGCCGTGCAGATCTTCGTCATCGACGCGCTTCTCTGCACCGCCCTCGTCGGCGCCTCGCGGCTCGCGCTGCGGCTCTTGCCCGAGACGCTGGGCCAGCGTGGCGAGCGCACGCGCGTGCTGATCGTCGGCGCCGGGCGCGCCGGGCGCGGCCTCGCACGCGACCTGCGCGAGGGACGAGACGAGCGGGTCGTGGGGTTCCTGGACGACAACCCGCGCGTGCGGCGGAGGCGGATCCTCGGGATCAGCGTCGTCGGAAGCCTCGACGAGGCCGGTCGTGCGATCGCGAGCACGCGGGCGGACGAGATCCTGGTCACGATTCCGGCAGCGGCTGCGGAGCGCCTCGTCGCCGTGACTCGCGCCGCTGAGCAGGCGGGAATCCCGTGCCGGACGGTACGGCGCCAGGTGGAGCTCACGGCGCCCGAGCCCGTCGAGGCCGCTCAGGCATGAGCGCCCGCGCGCACGCGAGCAGAGAGCCCCGGCCCGACTTCCTCTCGCGCTTCCTCTCGGCGGTGCCGCTGCTCGTCGTCTACTTCGCCCTGACGGCTCTGTACGCGTGGCAGGCATCGCGGCGGCCTGTTCCGACGATCTTCACGGACGAGCTCGAGCTCACGCAGCTCGCGCGTGCGATCGCCGAGACCGGGGAGCCGGCGCGTCGCGGTGAGCCGTACGGGATCGCCAGCCTCGTCGCGTACGCGCTGGCGCCGGTCTGGTGGCTGGGATCGGCAACCGCATCGTGGGCGGCGGCGAAGCTCATCCTCGTCCTCGCGATGACCGCGACCGTGTTCCCCGCGTACGGGCTCGCGCGGATGGTCGTGCCGAAGTGGTACGCGCTCGGGGCAGCAGTGGCCTCGGTCGCGGTTCCCGCTCTCGCGTACTCGCCGATCCTCGTCGAGGAGCCGCTCGCCTACCCGATCTCGACGCTCGCGCTCTGGCTCATCGCTCGTGCGCTCGAGCGCCGCTCGTGGGGGCGCATCGCCGCAGCTCTCGGTCTCTGCGTGCTCGCCGCGGCGACGCGCACGCAGCTCGTGGTCCTGTTCCTGGTTCTCGGGCTCGGGCTCCTCTGGCTCGGGTGGCAGTCGGCCTCGATTCGGCAGTGGCGGGCGCAGTGGACGCGCTGGGACTGGGTCGGCGCTGTGACACTCGCCGTGGGCGTGGCGTTTGCGTTCGCGGCTGCGATAGGCCATGCGTCTGCCGCGTGGCGCGAGACGATGCTCCTCTACAAGGATCGAATTGTCGAGCACACCGTCTGGGCCCTCGGTGCTCTCGCGATCGGCGTGGGCGTCCTACCCGTGATCGCCGGCATCTCCGGGCTCGCACGACCGAAGGGGGAGCGAGCGGACCCGAGAACACGGGCCGTCGTCGTCACGAGCGTTGCGGCGCTTGTCGTCTTCCTCGCCTACGCGGGCGTGAAAGGCGCGTACATCTCGACGGTCTTCGGCACCTTCGTCGTCGAGCGGAACCTCATCTATCTCTGCCCGATCCTCTTCGTCGCGACGGCACTCGCGTTCGCGCGCGGCATCGGACGCGGCTGGGCGGTCGCCGGCGCGGCGATCTTCACGCTCGTCATCGTGGTGGTGACACCGCTCCACCTCGACAAGTTCCCGTACTACGAGGCGCACGGGCTGGCGATCGCCACGTTCGCGAACCGCGAGCTGAGCTGGTCCGAGGGAACGGTCGAGGCGGCCCTGGTCGTCGCGTGCATCGTCGCCCTCGTCGTCGTCGTGGCGCTGAAGCTTCTTCCCCGACACTCGACCGGCTTCGCAGCCGTCGCCGGGGTCGCGGCGGCCGTGGTGGTCGCCTGGGGGCTGACCGGTCAGGTGTACGCGGCCAAGGGCGAGCGGGCGCTCGCCGAGCAGGCGGACGGCAACCTCCCGAAGCCGTACGACTGGGTGGAGGACGCGACGAACGGCGCGCCGGTCGTCGTCATCGGACAGCAGATCTCGGACCCGACGAACATCTGGCTCACCGAGTTCTTCAACCCGTCGGTACGCAAGATGTGGTCGCTCGACGGAACAGCGAGAGAGGTCGGCGGCCCGATCCTCACGCCCGACCTGAACGCCGTCGACGGGACGCTCACCCCGGTTCCGGGGACGCGCTACGCGCTCGCGATAAACGGTGTCACGCTGCAAGCGCCGGTCGTGGCCCAACGCAAGGATGCCGTGCTCTATCGCATCGAGGACGGGCCGTTGCAGCTCCAGGACGCGCTCGTCGGACGCGAGACGGACGGCTGGATAGTCGGGTCGACCGAGGAGCCAGAGATCGCGCGCGCCTCGTACACGCGCTACGACGTGTCCGAGGACGAGCCTGGGCTCGCCGTCGTGCGGCTCACGCGGATCGGCTGGTGCCCGCGGCCCGATCTCCGCGGAACCGGCAAGGTGACGGTCCGGATTGGCCCGGTGGGGATCGGCCCCGACAACCAGCCGCGGATCGAAAACGTCACCGAGACACGACGATTCGACGTGCCCGATTGCAAGGCGGACGGGACGACGCTGAGCCCACCGAACAGGCCGTGGCGCATGGAGATCACCGTCGCGCCGACGTTCTCGCCGATCAAGATCGACCCGTCCGAGAGCGAGAACCGCAATCTCGGGGCCGTCATCGAGCGGGCCGGCTTCCAGCCTCTCTTCGGCAACTAGCGGGAGGCGGCGACGAGGTACGTGAAGCGGGCGCGCAGCGCGAGGCGCGCGAGTGGGCCGCTCCGTTCCAGCGCCTTTGCCGCGGCGAGCAGCGGGCCGGGGAGAGAGACGGTCTGCGGGACGAAGAACGGTCGCAGCTCGATCTTCGAGAGGCCCGCGCTGCGGAGATCCGTGAGCACCTCCTCGACCCTGTACTGCCGCGGGTTGAGGTCGAACACGAGCTTCCGCTGCGTGTACTCGGCGGCTCGCGCGAAGAACGCGCGGCGGTCGCGCGCGTAGTAGATCGCGCGGAAGACCGTCGTCGCGGCCACCGGGCTCGACGGCACGTAGTCGTTCAGGTCGCCGCGCTCGACCGTCGCACGCGGCCCGAGTCGCTCTCGCGCTGCGTCCACCATCTCCGGCGTGGAATCGACTCCCTGGTAACGGAGCCCGCGGGCGATCAGCGCATCGCCGAGACCACCATCGCCGCACGCGAGATCGAGCACCTCGTCGCCGGGTTCGAGGCGCTGCCCGAGCGACACGATCAGCTCGGCTCGATGTGCGAGATACGCCGAGACGTCTGCGTACGCGCTCTCCGTCCACTCGGCCGCCTGGCGTGCGTACTGGCCGCCCTTGTCCGTCACAGCGCCAGCAGCCGCTCGGGATGCTTGCGGACGAACCGCGCCATCCCGCGTGCATGCCAGAGCGTGTGCCGCGAGAGGAATCGCTGGTCGATGACGGCGGCGTACGCATGCGTGACCACGGCGTCCGGTACGTACCACCGCTCCCAGCCAGCCTGCGCCGCCCGGTAGCAGAGGTCGATGTCCTCGCAGTAGTGGCGATAGCCGGCGTCCCAGCCACCGATCTCGTCGAGCATCGTCCGGCGCATGAGGAGGAAGGCGCCAAGCATCCAGTCCGCCTGGACGGGCTCGGTCGGGCGCTCGTCCAGTGCGTAGTGCTCGCGCTGCGTCTCGTACGGAGACCGGAGGCGACGCAACGGCGTTCGCCGGACGATGGTGCCGCGGACGGTCGGAAAGCGCCGCCGCGACGGCTGCCACGTTCCGTCCGGCCAGCGCATCTGCGGTCCGGCGATCCCGCAGCGCGGATGCCCATCGGCGAATCCGACGAGCGTGGCGACCGCCTCCGGCTCGGCGACGGCGTCCGGGTTTGCGACGAGGACGAACTCGCCCGAGGTCGACGCGATTCCGAAGTTGACGTTCTCCGCGAACGTCCGCGGGCTCGAGTTCTCGACAATGCGCGCACCCGTCGGGACGTCGCGCACCGAGCCGGGGAGGTTGCCGATCACGAGCGTCTCGTCGACCTGCGGGACGATGGCCGGCAGCGAGCGCACGAGCTCGTCCGCATGGCCGTGCGAGACGACGACTGCGGAGACCTTCACGCCCCGAGTATCTCGCGGTAGACGGCGAGCGTCCGTTCGGCAGCCGACCGCCAGCTGAATCCGCGCGCGCGTTCGAGCCCCGCCGCGACGAGCCGCTCGCGCTCGGCGAGCGCGCGCCGGATCCCGTCGGCGAGCGCGTTCTCCTCGACGAAGATCGCGGCGTCGTCAGCGACCTCCCGCAACGCCGGTTCCGGCACGGCGACGACCGGAGTTCCAGACGCCATGGCCTCGAGAACGGGGAGCCCGAAGCCCTCGTACCGGCTCGACTGGACGAGGCACGCGGCGCCGCGATACAGCTCGGCGAGCCGCTCCGTCGTGACGTATCCCTCGAGACGGGCACCGCGCCGGCGCAGCTCCTCCGCGAGCCCTGGATCCTTGGCGGGGCCGGCGACGACGAGCGGGAGCCCGGTTGCCTGCGCGGCGTCGAGAGCCGCAAGCTGGTTCTTCCGACGCTGGATCGCCCCCACGGACAGGACGAAGTCGCGTGGTCCCGATCCCGGGCCGAACGCGGGGTCGACGCCGTTCGGCGTCACGACGATCCGCTCCGCCTGGACGCCGTAGAGCTCCACGAGGTCGGCCTTCGTTCGTTCGGACACGGTGAGAACGCGCGCCGCTGTCCGCACCGCGCGCGGCACGACGCGACGGAAGATCGCGGCGTCTTTCCGGCTCATGAGAGCGGGGTCGCGTGCGAACGAGACGTCGTGAACCGTCACGACGAGCGGGCACGGGCAGCGGAGCGGCGCGGCGTACTGCGTATGAGCGAGATCCGCGCGCAGACGCCGGAGCGTGCGCGGCAGCGACCAGGCCATCCTCAGCTCCTGCGAGCCGGCGGCAAGCTCAACCGCCTCGACTCCCTCCGGCACGAGATCGGGCCGGCGGGTCGTCGCGACGAGCCGAATGCCCGCCTCGTTCGCGAGCGGGCCGAGCTGGCGGAGGAGGTTGAGCACGTATGTCTCGTCTCCCGTGCGCTCGCGCCCGAGAACGTCCGCATCGAAGACGACGAGCTTCACGCGAGCTCGCCCCAGAGCTCGACCACCGCGTCGGCGGCACGCTCCCAGGTGAGCTCCGCTGCACGCGCACGGCCCGCCGCGACGAGCTCCTCGCGCCGAGCGACGGCGGTCGCAATCCCCTCCGCGATCGAGGCGACGTCGAGCGGGTCGACGAGCACCGCCGCGCCGCCGGCGACCTCCTCCATCGCGGTCCCCACGGACGTCACCACCGGCGTCCCACACGCCATCGCCTCGAGCACGGGCAGCCCGAAGCCCTCGTAGAGCGACGGATAGAGGACGCAGCGAGCGCCGCGATAGAGGGCTGCGAGCTGTCCGTCCGGGATCTCTCCGACCCAGCCGTCGACCTCGACTCCACCCCACCCGCGCGCGCCCACCACGCGCAACTCGACGCCGGCCTCGCGCGCAGCCTCGACCGCCCGCCCGAGATTCTTGCGCGGCTCGAGCGTCGCGACGGCGAGGACGTAGTCGCCGTCCGCCTGAGGACCGTCAGGGCCGAAGACGGGATCGACGCCGTGCGGGATGACCCGGATCCGCTCGGCGGGAACGCCGGCGAGCGCGATCGTCTCGTCGCGGCTGAACTCGGAGACCGCGACGACCGCAGCGGCCGCCCGCAGGACGCGAGCGAGGCCCATGCGCCCGTAGAGCCGGTGCCAGCGGGGGAAGACCTCCGGAGCACGGAGGATCGCGAGATCGTGCACGGTGACCACCGTCGGCACGGGTGCGGCGACCGGGCCACGGAACGTGGTGCAGTGCAGGACGTCGACGGCGCGCGCGCGGCGTCCGAGACCGATCGGGTACCAGGCGACGTCGCGCGCCACGCTCGCCGCCCGCCCGGGCCCCCCGAACGACACGAGCTCGAGGTCGAGTCCGGGGCGATCGCGGAGCGCTGCCAGAAGGCCTCGGACGTGCCGAGCCGTTCCCGCGCGAGTCTGAACGAGCGGAGAGGTGTCGACGGCGACCCTCACTGCAGCTCTCGTGCCGCCGCGCGCACGGCGTCCTTCGTCGTTTTGTAGAAGAGGAGCTCGAGCGCCTCGCGCAGATCGCACCACTCGTAGCGGTCGTGCTCGGCGTCGAGGGTCGGCTCCCACTTCACCGGAGCGTCGGCGACGAAGGCGTGGACGACGACGGTCTCGATTCCTGCGGCGTAGCGAGCCCGGATCGCCGGAGGATCGTCGCGGAGCGAGTACGAGAGCGCGACGGGCAGCGGCCTGACCGGCGACGTCAGGCCCGCCTCCTCGAAGAGCTCGCGCTGCGCGGCCTCGGCAGGCGACTCGTCGGGCTCGAGCCCGCCAGACACGAGGCTCCAGTAGCCGAGACGCTCGGGAGCACGGCGCATCACGAGGAACTCGGGACCCCGGCGCACGACGACGACGATCTCCTGATCGCCCCTCACGCCCGCGCCTCCTCGTACCCACGAACAAAGACCTCGCCGACCGCGCGCCAGGAAAACGCCTTCGCGTGTTCGAGACCTCGTGCGACGAACTGCTCGCGCTCGGCCCGCGCGCGCTCGATCGCCGCGGCGAACGCGGCGGGATCCTCGGGATCGGCCCGCACCGCGGCGTCACCGGCTGCCTCGTCCAGCGACTCGTGGGCCGAGACGACGACGGGAACGCCGCACGCCATCGCCTCGAGCACGGGGATACCGAACCCTTCGAAGCGCGACGGGTACGCGACCACGGCCGCTCCACGGTAGAGCCGCGCGAGCTCCTCGTCCGAGACGAACCCGAGCCGCCGGATTCGCGGGCCGTCGAGGAGCGGCTGCTCGCCCCAGCCTTCCCCGCCGGCGACGACCAGCTCGAGATCGTCGCCGAGCAGACTGTGCGCCTCGACGAGCACCTGCAGATTCTTCCGCGGCTCGAGCGTCGCCACCGTGAGGACGTACGGCGCGTCGAGGTCGCTCGTCGGCCCGGTGGCGCGATAGGCCTCCTTCGGAGCCGGATGCGCGACGCGAATCCGCTCGGCCGGGACGCCGAGGGTCTTCGTCACGTCGCGCCCGGTATATGCCGAGTTCACGAAGACGACGTCGCACGTCTTGGCGGCGTTTCGGTACTTGCGGCCGTGCATCGAGCGCGTGCGTGCGGTCGTCCACTCCGGATGATGCAGAGGCACGAGGTCGTGGATCGTCGTCGCGCGCACCCCCGCGCGCTGCGGTGGATACATCCAGTCCGAGAAGTGGAGAGCGTCGAACGAGCCGAGTAGACGCTCGCTCGCCGGGCGTCCGAGCGCGCTCCAGGCGGTGCGCGCGGCATGCGAGAACGGCAGCGGCCAGGTCCTGACCTCGACGTCGACTCCCGCGAGCGCCGCCCGGATCCGCTTCGGGCCGTCGATGCTCGTCGGCGCGAACGCGACGATCTCGTGTCGTCCGCCCGACGCCTCCACGAGCCCTCCGAGCGAGCCTCGCATGTAGTTCCCGATCCCGAGCAGCGGATGCGACAAAGGGCTGACGTCGAACGCGATCCTCATCGCGCCGGCCTGTAGACGAAGCGATTGAAGTGCGCGCCGAGCTCGCGGTCGTCGGTGCTCGCCCCTCCGGTGACCTCTTCGGGGACGGCAGTCGGCGAGACCGTGTAGACGACACGGCACTCGCTCGTCCCGGGCTCCGGAGCCACCGGAACGCCGAGCACCGCGCGGCCCTCGGGCCGGAGTCGAACGCGCCCCACGACCTCCCCGTTCGAGCGCGCGACGATCGTCTGCGGCTCGAGGAAGAGACTGGGATCGCTCGAGAGCGAGACCGCGAGACGCCCCGGCGGGCAGCGCCGGCGCATGTACGTGACCTCCGCGCCCGACCACGTGTCGTTCGGATAGAGCCCGTCGACCTTGACGGCCGACACGAGCGGCGTGCGCACACGCCAGAGCGTCACGCCCCAGCCCTCGTCCTGCGCGACCCGGCTCCCGTCGGGTTCGAACGAGGAGTCGGCGAGGAGGAAGCGGTCGCGCACGGGCTCGCCGCCGGCGAGCGTCACCGCGCCCGTACGCGGGTCGATGCGCACGCGCGTCTCCGGGAGCCCTCCCGGCGTCGGATCGGTGACGTAGTACACGGGCCCAACACCACGGTTGAAGAACTCGTTCTGGTTCACCGTGAGGCGATCGGTGCTGCGCTGCCCCGTCCAGAGAAACGCGGCGCGCTCGCCGGACGGCAACGCCGTGTCGATCCAGTCCCGCTCGGCGGTGCGGATTCCCTGGAAGAGCGCGCCGACCGAGAACCGCTCGAACCCGTGCGTTCCCCACCAGATCGGCCGGATCGCGAGGATCCAGAGGCCCAGCACGAGCAGCGGCAGCACAAGCGCGTACCTCCGCGGCACGAAGAGGAACGCCGCCGCGAGCGCCGCCGCGAGCCCGAGAGCCGCCGGCGCGATCCACTCCTCCCCGATCCGGTCCTGCAGCGACCAGAGCGGCAGCAACATGAGCGTGTCGGTGATCGCAGACGTCGTGAGGAACCGGTCGAACGGGATCGCGACCACGAGGAGGGCCGAGAGGACCGCCGCGACTACCGCGAGCAGACGCGGACGCGGCGCGTCGCGCTCGATCCAGGCGAGGAGCGCGATGCACAGCAGCGGTGCGACGTAGAACATGTTCCGCTCCTCGATCCGATCCGAGAACTCCGACGCGAACGTCGCGACGACCGGGAGGATGCACGCGGTCAGCGCGACGGTCGCGGCGAGGAACGCCTGCAGCTGCGCGTCGAGCGAGCGCGCACGCGCGACGAGGACGATGGTCGCCGCGAGCGGGATCACGAGGACGTACAGCGAGAGCTCGGCCACGTGCCACCACAGGTAGCGCAGCGCCTCGCCGATCACGTACGACCGCTCGCCGACCGGCTCGTACGCGCCGAGCAGGCTTCCGGACGCGATCTGAAACACGAGCACCGCGAGAGCCGCACCCGCCACGATGCCGTACAGCCAGCGAAAGCGCGCGATCGTCGCCCCGATGCTCCGTCCCACGAACACGGCGAGCACGAGCGGCGCGAGGAGCACCGCCACCGCAATCGCAACCGTCTGCACGCGGGTCGCGAACGCCAGGCCGACGAGCGCGAGGAGCGCGACGACGCGGAGCGGGGTCGGGCGCTCCAGCACGAGGACGAGCGCGAGCGCAACCACGAGGAAGAGCGGGTAGAACGCGTTCTCCGTCATGACCGTGCCCGTATAGGCCATGGACGGAATCGCCACGGTCATGAGTGCCCCGAGCAGAGCGAGCCCGTCGCGCACGACCCGACGAGCGAGGAAGAAGGCGGGGACGGAGGCCAAGGACATCACCAGCGCGTTGAGCGTCTTCACGCCCGCGTACGCATCGACCAGGCCGTCCGTCAGCGCGTAGACCGGGCTGATCAGCAGCGGGTAGACGATGCTGTAGCCCGGGTCGGGCGCGTCGCGCAGCAGCGGCTCGCCGGCGTCCGCGATCCCGCGTGCGACCTCGGACCAGATGATCTCGTCGACCATGATGAACGGCGCGACCAGATCTCTCGCGAGGATCGCGCGCAGGAGCGTCGAGGCGGCCACGATCGCCGCGAGCCACGCCCAGGCCGGGATCCTGCGGAGCGCGTTACCCAAGCTCGACCTCGGCGAGGCGACGAGCGATCTCTCTCGCCTCGGCCGAGCTCGCCGAGATGCCGACGTCGGCCGCAGCCTCGCTGACCTCCCGCAGCACCGCGTCGTCCACCGCGCCGCCGCCGGCCGCACTCTCGAGCGCTGCGGCGTAGAGCTCCGCGACAAGCCCCACGTCGTGCTCGCGGCGAGCGAGGTCGGCGGCTGCCGCGCCCATCGTCTCGCGAACGTCTGCACGCGTGACCAGGAGCTCGAGCGCCGCCGTCAGCGTCTCCACCTCGACGTCGTCGGCGGCGACCTTCAACGCCAGGTCGGCAGGCAGCTCCGAGAACCAGCCCACGTCGCTCACGACGAGCGGCTTGCCGAGCGAGAGCCCGCGGATCACGCTGCCCGACGTTTCCCCCATCGTGGGATGGCGAAGGTTGACCAGCACGTCGCAGCCCGCCATGAGTCCCCAGAGCCTCGGCTCGTCGACCCAACCCTCGCGCGCCAGCCCGTCCTCGGCGAGCCCGAGACGCTGGAGCCGCCGCTCGAGGTCGAAGCCGGGCGACGTCGACCCGACGAGGAGCAGCGTCAGCTCCGGGTGCGCGCGGCGCACGTCGGCGGTGGCACGGAGGAGCTCGGGAATCCGCTTGCTCGCGTTCACGACGCCGAAGCAGCCCACCACGACTCCCCCACCCCTTCGCTCGGGAGAGACCGCCGGCGCCTGCCACGCAGGATGCGGAACCACGCTGATCGGGCCTTCGAAGCCCGCCTCGCGCGCCCGGTCGCGAACGTAGCGGGAGTGGACGATCAACCCCGTCGCGTGCTCGAGCACGAAGGTCGCGAGCGGGAAGTCCTCGGGACGCGACTCCCACAGCGGCGGAATCCGCTTGTCGAGGACGCCGTGGCCGAGGAGACGTCCGACGACGCCGTGCTCGCGCTCCATCAGGTCGAGATAGGCGTGCCCGTCCCTCCGGCCGACGGTCATCCCGGCGACGAGATGGTGCAGGACGAAGTCGTGCAGGACGACGACGCCAGGGGCGCGGCGGAGAGCATCGACGATCCAGGCGTGCGCGTCGGGGTTGTTTCCCACGTGGTAGAGCGCGAGGTCGGTTCCGCGCGGCGGCTTGCGCGCGCCACGCCTCACCACGGCGACGTCGACGCGCTCGCGCAGAGCCGGCAGAAGGAGTGCGCTGTAGTCCGCGATGCCGGTCTGCTCGGGCGGCAGCGGGGAGAAGTACGCGACTCTCACGCGAGCAGCCTCCCGATCGCGCGGTCCCACGTCACCTCGCGCGCGATCGCGTTCCCGGCGCGCCCGAACGACGCAGCCTCGTCGCGATGTTCGCGGAGCCAGCCGAGTGCCCGCGCGATCTCCTCGGCCTCCGGCGTGACGACGAGCCCGGTGGCGTGGTCGGAGACGACCTCGAGCGGACCGCCTGCGTCCGTCGTCGTGAGGACGGGCTTCTCCGAGAGGAAGGCTTCGAGCGGGACCATCCCGTAGTCCTCGTCCACGGGCGCGTAGTAGACGGCGAGACAGCGCGCGTAGAGGTCCGCGAGCTCGGACTCGGAGACGCGGCCCGTGAAGCGGGCGCGCCCGTTCAGTCCGCGATCGTGCGCGAGGCGCTCGAGGCGCTCGCGGTCGGGGCCGTCGCCCGCGATGACCACCTCGAGGCCCGCGTCCCGCGCCGCTGCCTCGAGCAGGAGGTCGATCCGCTTCGCGCGATCGAGGCGGTTCACGGAGAGGACGAAGTTCTCGTAGCCCTGGCAGCGGTAGTCGAGCTCCTGCGGCGGGTGCGGCAGCACCTCGGCCGCCAGCCCCGTCGACGCCTCGAGCCTGGACGCGACGTTCCGGGAGGTCGTGAACAGCCGTGACGCCTCGCCGAGTCCGACGCGATCGAGCTCCTGCACCTTGCGCCGCAGTGCCCGCTCCTCGGGCGAGTCGTCGAACTGGCCGAGAGGCGTACCGTCGAGCTCGTAGGCCTGCCTGAACTGGTGGACGAGCCAGACGCGCTTGTCAGCGTGGCGCACGAGGTACGACGGGAACTTCGTGGCGACCACGAGGTCGATCCTCCGGCCGTCCGCCTCGTCCAGGTCGAGCATGCGCCAGAGGAACGCCTGCGTGAGCACGCGGGCTCCCGGATACCACTTGAACGGGACCGAGACGAGATCGGCATCGTGATCCCGCGCCCGCAGCTCGTCGACCAGCCGGTCCGTGAAGATCTCGGCGCCGCCGCGAGCGAACGGCACCTGCGGACGTAGGACCGCAATTCTCATTGCTGCCTGGCGCGAGTCGCCTCGAGCTCGGCCTGCAGTCGATCCACCTGATCCTGGAGGTCGTCGATGAGGCGAAGAGCCGCGGCGTTGAACGACCGCTGGTCGTAGGCGAGCGGCTCGACGTACCAGCGCATCAGCTTCCGCAGGACCGCCTTGACCGGCGTCCCGACGCCTCCGCGAACGCCCGGCCGAAGCCGGAGCGATCGATCCGCGGAGACGGGCCAGAGCCGCTCGGCTTCCGCGCGAGCAGCGCGCCGATCGTCCTCGTCGCCGGTGGCTCCTCCGGGATCGGCGCCGGAACGGCGGACCTCCTCACGCAGCGCGCGGAAGAGCTCCTCGACGTCGACGGGGCTATCTGTCGAGGAAATCCCTGCAGAATCGCCGTTTTTGGCGCCGTCAGAGGGCATCGGGGAATTCTACCCCTGTCGTAGGATTGGCCAGCTGAAACGGTGAGTAGGCTGAGAGCGTGCGCGTCGGCATCTCACTCCTGACGCTGTCGCCCGGAGACAGCGGCGGATCGGAGACGTACGTTAGGCACCTCACGCGCGCCCTGAGCCGCGTCGGGGCGCACGAGTACGTGGTGCTCGTTCCGGCGCGTGCGAAGGACGCGGCCGAAGGACTCCCGGCTGTCGAGGTCAAGGATCCGCCCGTGGGTCGCCGCGGCCCCCTTCGCATCGCGACGATGGCGCTCGCCGCGCGGCGTACGCGCGCAGTGACGACGCAGGTCGCGGAGTTCGACGTCCTTCACTACCCGCTGACCGTGCCCTCGCCGGGCACCAACGCGCCGACGGTCGTCACGCTGCACGACACGCAACACCGAGACCTTCCCGAGTTCTTCGGCCCGGCTCGCCGCTCGTTCCGGCGCATCGCGTACGACCGGGCGGCGCGCGGCGCGGCAGCGGTCATCGTGACGAGCGAGTTCGTGCGAGGTCGCGCCGTCGAGCTGCTGGATCTCGACCCCGGCCGCGTGCACGTGGTCCCGCACGCGATCGACCACTCGGTCTTCAAGCTCGGCGACGAGGAGCCGGAGCCGATCGTCCTCTACCCCGCGCGTCCGTGGCCACACAAGAACCACACGCGGCTCTTCGAAGCGTTCGCCACGCTGCGCGAGACGCGGCCGCAGCTTCGACTCGTCCTCACCGGAGGCGGTCTCGACCGGCTCGAGCCGCTCCCCGAAGGCGTCGAGAACCTCGGATCCGTCCCGGCCGAGCACCTCGCTTCGCTGTACCGCCGCGCGGCGTGCCTCGTGTATCCCAGCCTGTACGAGGGCTTCGGGTTGCCCGTCCTCGAGGCGATGGCCTGCGGGTGCCCGGTCGCCGCATCGAACGCGGGCGCGATCCCGGAGATCGCCGGGGAAGCCGCTGTGCTTTTCGATCCGACCGACGCCGACGCGATGGCCGCAGCGATGCTCGAGGCGGACAACCGACGCGAGGAGCTGACCACACTCGGCCTCACGCGCGCCGCCCGCTTCACCTGGGACGAGACGGCGCGGCGACACGACGAGGTCTACGGGGCTGCGGCTACCGAAGTGCCCGCAGGTACGACCACGACTCTCTGAGCCCGCGCGGCCGAATCAGGGCCACGAGCCCGACGTAGATCGCGAGCCCCGCGAGCGCGCTCGGCATACCGTCCACGACGAGGCTCGGCGGAACGTACGCGACGACCGTGAGCGCGCACACGACGAGTGCCGCGAGCGCGACGCCGCGGAGACCGCCCTCGACCGCCTGAAGCTGGATCAGGAGCGCTACGAGCACGACGAGTGTCGAGACGGCCATCGACAGCGCGAGCCCGTCGAGCTCCAGTACCTCGACTCCGAGCCACGCAAGGAGCACCTGTACGGCGAGGGCGCCACCACCGATCCAGGGCAGAGCACGCAGCCGGTCGGCGACGAAGGCGAGCGGGAACGTGACGTTGACGCCGACCGAGACGACCATCCACGGCGCGAGCAGGACGACCAGACGGCTCACCTCACCGCCGACGTCACCTCCGTATGCGTCGCCGAGAACGCGCTCGACAATCGTCGCGCCGCCGACGGCGAATGCGCCGACGGCAGCGCCGATCGGCACCAGAGCGATCCATGCTGCGGCCGTGACGTGGCGTCCGACCATTCCGTCACGGAGGCCGAGCCGCGTGAGTGGAACCGAGGAGACGAGCCCGATCGAGAACGCCGTGACCGTGACGAGGCTCGCCGCGGCCAGGTACGCGTACCCGAAGCTCGTGACGGCGCCCGATCCCAGCGTGCCGGCGAACGGCAGGCACACGACGTAGAGGAGTTGCAGCGCGATCGGCAGCGACGCGGCGATCGCGAACACGCCGAGTCGCGAGGCGAGCGGTGCGCCCACGGGGCGAGCGGCCACTGCGGGCATCCGGGCGTGCGTCGCACGCCAGGCGAGCCCGGCCGTCGGGACGAGGAGCGCGAGCGCGCCGTTCAGCGCCATCCCCCACGAGACGGCAACGATCCCGTCGTCGCCGACGCGCGCCAGGATGAGTGCGAGACCGACCGTGCTTCCCGCCGCGTATCCGAGCGCCGCCGTAGCGTAGTCGTCGAGCGCCGCAAGGCCGCTCGCCGCGAGGCCCGCGTAGAGATGCGCGACGGCAGCCGGGATCATCCAGCGCAGCGCTTCGGCGCACGCATCCTGCGCTGTCTCGGAGCCCGACCCGGTGAGGAGGTCCGCGATCGCCTCCGCACCGAGCTCGCCGGCGACGAGCAGCGGCACCGCGACCACCGTCAGCGCGGTCGCAAAGCCGGCGACGGTGCCGGCGAGCCGCTGCTCGTCGCGTGCGCGGGCCACGCTCGGCAGCACCGCGATGCGGATCGACTGCGCGGCGAGGGTGATCACGATGAACACGCCATAGGCGGCGAAGAACCCATCGGTCTCGTCGGTACGCCCGAACTCGCGCGCAATGACGACGCCGATGATCGCCGCGAACGCCGAGACGACGAGGGTCGAGGCAGCCGTCAGCGCAGCGCTCGCCGCAGAGCCCGCGCCGGACGAGTCTGTACGCTTGCTCACCGACGCGGAAGCGTACGGATCATGCCGAACGACACTCTCTGGACAGGCGCCGCGCTCGACGACCTCCGCAGCGAGTTCGGGGACGCCTACGACGGACGCACCGTCCTCGTCACCGGCGCCGACGGCTTCATGGGCTCACACCTCACGGACGCGCTCGTCGAGCTCGGCGCAAACGTCCACGCGTTCGTTCGCGCAACGTCGAGTGGCGCGTTGAACAACATCGCGCACCTCCGCAGCAGACTCAAGATCCACTTCGCCGATCTCACCGACCGCACGTCGGTGGACTACCTCGTACGGGAGCTCAAAGAGACCGCTTCCGATCGCCCCTACGTGTTCCACCTCGGCGCCCAGGCCCACGTCGGCGAGTCGTGGCACAGGCCGTACGAGACCGTGGCGGCCAACGTGCTCGGAACGCTGAACCTGCTGCAGGCGATCGTCGACGCCGGGCTCGAGCTCGAGAAGTTCGACACCGCGGGAACGTCCGAGGAGTACGGGAACGTCCGTGAGTCCGTCTCCGACCACCACGACTTCGACGACACGGGCGGGCTGATCCTCCACGAGCGCTCGCCGATCAACCCGAAGTCGATCTACGCGACCACGAAGGTCGCCGCGGACTTCCTGACGATGAACTACCACGACGCGTTCGGCGTGCCGGGGGTCGTCACGCGGATGTTCAACAATTACGGCCCGCGCCAGAATCCGCGCTACGTCACCGGAACGATCATCACGCAGGCTCTGACGCGCGAGACGATCGAGCTCGGTGCGCTCGAGCCGCTGCGCGACTTCTGCTTCTGCAGCGACGGCGTGCGAGGGCATCTCACCGTCGCGGCTCAGGGCACGCCGGGCGACGTCTATGTGTACGGCCAGGGCGAGAACATCTCGATGGGAGACTGGGTCGACCTGATCGTTCGCGTCGGCGAGGCGGCGGGCTTCTGGCCGGGCGACCGGGAGGTGGTCTCGACCCCGACGCGACACCGACCGGGGTCGAGCGAGGTGATGGCGTTGCGCGTCGGACACGAGAAGCTCACGGCAGAGACGGGCTGGCAGCCGAGCGTCTCGTGGGAAGAGGGCGCGCTGCGGACGATCCGCTGGTACGCAGAGAACCGAGAGCGCTGGATCGGCCGCGTGGACTGGCTGCCCACGGGAGCACCCCTCCAGACCGCGTGAGCCGCGTTCTCGTCACCGGCGGCGGCGGCTTTCTCGGCTCGCACCTCGTCGAGCGCCTCGAGGCCGACGGACACGATGTCGTCGCGGTGCGAAGCGCCGAGTACGACCTCACCTCGATGGACGATGCGGGGCGCATGTTCGCCGACGCCGACGCCGAGCTCGTGTTCCACGCCGCCGCCGAGGTCGGCGGTATCGGAGCGAACCGTGCGAACCCCGGTCGCTACTGGTTCGCGAACCTGGCGATGGGAGCAAACGTCCTCGAGCAGGCGCGCCTGCACTCCACGCCGAAGCTCGTCATCGTGGGGACGGTCTGCGCGTATCCGAAATTCGCGTCCGTGCCGTTCAACGAGGACGAGCTCTGGCAGGGCTACCCGGAGGAGACGAACGCGCCGTACGGCGTCGCGAAGAAGGCGGTGCTCGTGGGCGCGCAGGCGTATCGGGAGCAGTACGGTCTCAACGCGATCTTCTTGCTGCCGGCCAACCTCTACGGGCCTCGCGACAACTTCCACTCCACGGATGCGCACGTGATCGCAGACCTCATCCGCAAGATGCTCGAGTCGAGCGGCGAGGTCGTCCTCTGGGGCGACGGCTCGCCCACTCGCGAGTTCCTCTACGTGGACGACTGCGTCGACGGGCTCGTGCTGGCGGCGGAGCGCTATGACGGTGCCGACCCCGTGAACCTCGGCGCGTCGCGTGAGATCCCGATTCGCGACCTTGCGGAGCTCGTCGCGGACGTGACCGGATTCGAGGGCTCGATCACATGGGACACGACGAAGCCGAACGGCCAGCTCCGACGGAGCGTCGACGGCGCGCGCGCGCGCGAGCTCTTCGGCTTCGAGGCGCGGACACCGCTGCGCGAGGGGATCGAGCGCACCGTCGCGTGGTACCGCTCGGCGGTCGCAGGTGTCGGCAGCCGCTGAGGCTAGATGTGAAATTGGCGCGCCGCCGGAGGCAGTCACGACCAAGCCGGGCGACGCCGGCACGCCTCGTGCAGGCTAGAAGCCTGTGCGAGGCGCGACGGTGGCGATCCGGCGCAGTGTCGTGACTGTCGGCCGGCCCGCGGGAATTTCGCATCTAGCCTCTGGCACCGCGAGGACGGCCCGCCGGGGCGGGCAGACGGTCGACCTCCTCGTCGCACGACCCCGCGTCGTCGTCGGGTCGCTGATCGGTCTCCAGATCGTCGCAACCGTCGTCTTCGCCGTCGGCGTCCAGCACAACGGCTGGGTGTGGTTCCAGGGAGGCGACCAGATCTGGCTCGCGACGCAGGGATGGCTCCTCGGGCAGCTCGAGCTCCCGCCGACAGAGCTCGGCTACATGTGGTCGCTCGTCCTCATGCCCGTCATGTGGGTGACGGGGCCGACCTACGTCGAGGCGCTCCCTCCACTCGTCGTCTTCCAGGTGCTCGTCCTCGGGCCCGTCGCGCTCCTCTGCGTCTACGACCTCGCCTGCAGGATCGGTGGCCGGCTTCTCGGCTACTGGGCGTCGCTGCTGTGGGTGATCGCACCGTTCGCGGCGATCCCGCTGTTCATCGACCGCTACCAGGAGCGCTTCGGGGAACAGTTCCTGCCTCAAGCGCTCGGGCTCACGGCGATGTCCGACTACCCGTCGATGGTGCTCCTGCTCGCCGCGGCCGTGTTCGTCGCCCGCTCGCTCGATGCGGTACGGCTAACCGACGCCGTCCTGGCCGGACTCCTTCTCGGCGCGGCGGGAGCGACGAAGCCACCGAACCTCCTGCTCGGCGTCGGCGCCGCGCTCGCGTACCTCGTCGCCAGGCAGTGGCGCGGAGGGATCGCGTTCGGCGTGGCGATCCTTCCGTCGCTGCTCCTGCTCGCGTACTGGAAGGACAAAGGGCTCGGCGGCATCCCGGTCCTGTCGCTCGAGGAGGCACGCGTGGCGACCGGATCGACGCTGACAGCGGTCTCCGTCGACCTCGATCGCTACGTCGACCTCGACTTCGACCACTGGCGGACACAGATGAACGAGCTCCGCGAGTTCTTCTGGAGCGCGCGTGTCGCGCAGTGGGCACCGGTCGCCGGTCTCATCGCGATGCTGCGCGTCCGCCGAGGCGCCGTCGCGGCGCTCGTGGCCGGCTGGCTGGCGGCATTCCTCGTCGTCAAGGGCTTCTCGCCGCGGGCGACCATCGAGTCGGGCTCGTTCTGGCGGCTCCTGATGCCCGCGTGGCCCGCATACCTCCTTCTCTTCGCATCGATCCCGCTGCTGGTGCCGACCCTCGCACGACGACTCGGAGACCGCCTGCGTGCTCCCACAGCGCGAACGGTCGCCCCTCGCTGGGTGGCGCTCGCGGCCGTGCTGAGCCTCGTCGTACCCGCGATCGTGATCGCAGCGTCGTCGCCCCTCGAAGGTCCTGACCTCGCGCTCACCCAGGACGACGGGGGCAACTTCATCCTCACGTCGGTGGATACGAGCGTCGCGCTCCAAGCCGAACGCACGGCGTCGGGGACCAGGCTGACCTGGGAGGACGGCGTCGGGAGGGCGAACGTCTTCTACCGCGTCTATCGCGCCGAGGGCGAGGACGCCGAGTGCGAGAACACCGACGGGCATCCCGCGCAGTCCTGCTACGTGCGCGGCACGCCGATCGCCGTCACCCGCGAGCGCGAGTACGTCGACGCCGAAGCCCCTCCCGGAGCGACCTACCGCATCGGCGTCGGTACGAACTGGATCGACGACCCCGCGTTCGGCGACGTCTTCGCGTTCAGTCCGCCGGCCGTTGCGGCCGGCTGAGCCTCTCCTCGAGCAGCGCGATCCGCTGGGCCAGGTCGACGTTCTCGTCGGTGAGGCGCGAGATGACGGTCGAGTAGTGGAGCAGGACGAGGAAGATGAAGAGCGTCGCGACCGCAAACAGCACCGCCGGGGGGTAGCTCGTCACGCCGAGCCAGCCCGCGATCGTGTTGAGCCCCTCGCGCCACACCGAGAGCACGAGCAGAACGACGCCGGTCGCGAGCCAGAGGAGCGCGTACCGCTCTTTCAGCCGCCGCCCGCGGACCAGCTCGACCACGACCAGGATGAGGATGATCGACGCGATCGCGCCCGCGACCGACGCTCGGATCGGCGTCATCGCTGCGCCGCCTCGAGGCGTGGGTACCGGCGAAGACTGGCGACGACCAGCGCGAGCATGACCTTGACGATGTAGTAGAGGGACCGGACGAACGTGATCGACGAGCTGCCCGTCTGGCGCTCGCGCATCTCGACCTGCACCTGCGCGAGGCGCAGGCCGCTGCGGAGCGCGACGAGCGTTGCCTCCACCTCGGGGTAGTCGTGCGGATACTCGACGGCGAAGAGCTCGATCCCCGCGCGGTTCAGCGCGACGAACCCCGACGTGGTGTCCGTCACCTTCTGGCCGCCGAGGAGCGATACGAGCCCCGCAAACACGCGGATGCCCATGCGCCGAGCGAACGGCGGACGGTACGTGCCGCTCGGATCGACGAAGCGCGAGCCGATGACGAGATCGGCCGTGCCGGCCCGGATCGGTGCGAGAAGCTTCTCGAGCTCGGACGCATCGTGCTGGCCGTCGCCGTCGAGCCGGACCGCGACGTCGTAGCCCTCGTCGCGTGCGTATCTGAACCCCGTCTGCACCGCACCGCCGATGCCGACGTTGAAGACAAGCCGCAGCACCTTCGCGCCGTGTACCTCGGCGACGCTCGCAGTCTCGTCCGTCGACGCGTCGTCGACCACGACCACGGTCGCATCCGCGTCGAACGCCCTGATCTCATCGACGACCTGCCCGATCGCACCCGCCTCGTTCCACGCCGGCACGACGGCGACGAGCCGTCCTCGTCTCATGCGGCGACCCCGGCCTCGAGCCCGACGAGCTCGAGCAGCCGGCGCGCGCGATGCGCATATGTGTGCTCGTCGAGGACGCGCTCGCGAGCCCGCCTCCCGAGCTCCTCGGCCTGGCCCGGATCGGCGACGAGCTCGCTGTAGGCCTCCACCGCCTCCTCCGCGCTCGTGACGATCACGAGCTCGTGTCCCGGCTCGAACCAGCGCTCGATCCCCTCGTGCGGGTTCGAGACGATCGCGGCTCCGGACGAGGCGAGCTCGAACGGCCGCGCGGTGGACGAGCCGGCTACGGTCGCATGCGGACGCCGCGTCATGTTGAGGTTCACGCGGGCGGCTGAGATCGCCCGGGCGAAGAGGTTGAATGGGATGTCGCCGAGCGCGCGCGCCGAGCCCGTGTCGCCCTGGAAGTCGAGCCCCCCGAGCGCGAAGTCGAGGTCGTCGGCTCGCCGCGAGGGGTCGCCGACCATCGTCCTCATCCAATCGCGCCGGAACTTGTCGCCGTACCCGTAGAAGAAGACGTCGACCTCCTTCTCGACCGCCTGCGGCGCGAAGAACTCGGGATCCGCGCCCCAGTACAACGCCTCGGCGCGGCGCGCGCCGAGCTCGAGCAGGCGGCCGAGGCCGCCCTCGGAGTTCGAAAGGATCAGGTCGTACTCCCACGGGTCGGCTCCGTGGTACGGGTTGAACCCCGTGTCCATGCCGCCGTACTCGGGCAGGCTCATCGGCACATCGCCGTCGTAGAACACGACGGGGATGCCGTAGCGCTCGCGCAACGCATCGGGGATCCCGCGCAGATGCGCCATCGGGATCGTGAAGACGATCAGCGCATCGGGCTTCTCGGTCTCGATCAGCCGCTCGAGATGCCGCTTCCAGCGCGGCGTCACCCAGCGCGCGATCGTCTCGCGCGTGAGCTTGTCGAGCGCCGACTCGTCCGGATTCGCCTCGGAACGGCGCAGGTAGCGGTCGCCCTGCAGGCGCGCGAGCACGTCGCGGGCCTTCTGGTACGACTCGCCCTCGCGAAACGTCGGGTTGGGTGCAGTGCGCCACCAGGGAGACTCGACGGGACGCCCGCGGTACGGCGTGACGACGAGGTCGACGCCAGCTTCGTACATCCCCTTCCAGAGCTGCCACCACGCGGGCGTGCAGCCGTACCGGAAGTCGAGGTCGATCGCGGACGCGGCGGCGAGGATCTTGGGCGACCGGGGCACCGCTAGTACGCTCCTCGCCGCGTGATCACCGCGGGAATCGTCTTCACGATGACCGAGATGTCGAGCCAGAGCGACCAGTTCTCGATGTAGGTGAAGTCGAGTCGCACGAGGTCGTCGAACGAGAGCCCCGAGCGACCCGAGATCTGCCACAGGCCCGTCATCCCGGGCAGCACGCCGTAGCGGCGGCGATGCCAGTCCTCGAGGAGCTCGTAGTCGCGCTTGGGCAGCGGCCGCGGGCCGACGAGGCTCATCTCTCCCTTCAACACGTTGACCACCTGCGGGATCTCGTCGAGCGAGAAGCGGCGGAGGAACCTCCCGACGCGGGTGACGCGCGGGTCCTCGCGGATCTTGAAGAGCGCACCCTCGGCTTCGTTCTCCGGCTCGAGCTCGGGCTGGAGCTCCGCAGCGCCGGCCACCATGGTCCGGAATTTCAGCATCGGGAAGTCGCGCTCGCCGACGCCGATGCGGCGATCGACGAAGAAGATCGGCCCGCGCGAGCCGAGCTTGATCGTGAGCGCGATGAGCGCCCACAGCGGCAGTCCGATCACGACGACGAGCGCGCTCACGAGGAGGTCGAAGCCACGCTTCAACGCCCAGTCCCAGCCGGTGAGCACGGGTGGGCGCAGCTCGAAGAGCGGCGCACCCTGCCCGGGGACGTACTCGCCGCGCTGCACGAGGAGCTCGGTCGTGTCGGGCGCAAGCCGTACTTTGATTCCCTGGCGGTGCGCCTGCTCGACGACCTCGAGCACGGTCCTCTCGTCGAAGTCGGCCTCGGTGAGGATCAGCTCGTCGGGCTTGAGCTGGTCGAGCACGAGCGGCAGCTCCGCGTGCGACCCGAGGAGCTGGAAGCCCGGGACGGCCTCCGGCGCGACCACGCCGACGAACTCGTAGGTGAGGCCGCTGCGCGCCGACTCGAGGGACGCTCGCAGGCGCACGAGGCTCTCTCCCGCCCCGACGAGCACGACGCGCCGACTGATCCCGGCCGCCCGCATGACCTCGAGCGAGGCGGACTCGTACGCGGCGCGTAGGAGGCCGATCGCCACCGCAGACATGAGGACGGACGTCGGAATCAGGCCCGAGGTGGAGAAGTCATAGCCCGTCCCGATCCCGAACGCGAGCACGATGAGCGCGACGACGATGAGGCAGGCGAGGATCCTGCCGGCGCCCGGTCGCAGCTCGCGCTGCCGGTACAGACCCGCCTGCGCGAAGACGAGAACCGTGATCGGCGCGGCGAACTTCAGCCACTCCGCCGGGCCTTCACGCCAGAGGAGCCCCCACAGGACGTCGCCGTCACCGGCGACCACCTGACGAATGACGAGGGCAAGGTAGATCCCTAGGGCGAGGCCGACAACGTCGAGGACGACGAGTGCGACCACCGAGGCCGTGCGCCGGAGAAGAGACAGCGTCGAGCCTCGCGAGAGCACGTAGAGACGCGAAGCCCGGACATCACGGTGCGGCTCGGGTGGCGTCTCCGCCCGACGTGACATCTCGGCCGGCGGAGCGACCTTGGGGCCCGACATCCCGTGGATGTTAGAGCCGCGCCACGTCGTCCCATGGCACGCACCGCGACGAGGCGGGCGTGCGCGTGGCGAGGGCGTCGAGGTCGGTCACTCGTGCGCGACGTGCCAGCACTGGCAAGACGAGGTGGAGCAGGGCACGACGCCGCCAGTCGAGCAGATCGGTGTCGTGGAAGTACACGTGGACAAGGTCGGGGAAGTCTCCTCGGTCTTCCGGTGTAACGACGCGCGGCATTTGTGGCCGTCGCCCCGGACGCATTGCCCGTGCAAGATCGCCGAGGGAGTGCGTTGTGGGGACCGCCAGTAGCTCTGCACCTGAGGGAAGCAAGACGCGAGACGGCGCCCCGAGTGAGGCCCAGAGCTGGCCTTCCGCGAGGTACTGCGGTCGCTGCGCACGCGTCGTGCAGTCGACGTAGCCGAGCTGCGCGCACGCCTCCGCGACGTCCACGTCCGTGTACCAGCCACCCCCGCAGAAGGTCGTCGGTGTCAGAGCGAGCTCGCGCAGACGCGCGCCCTCGGCGAGAACTCGCTCGCCCGTACCTCCGCCCGTGGGCCGCGCATGATCCGGCGCCGTCCAGTGGGTGTGATGGCCGAGCGGACCGAGTGACGCTGCCTCACGGGCACGCTCGACCCACACCGCTTCGTCCTCGCCGAAAGCCGGATCGGCCGGGCGCATGAGCGCGGCGATCGCGAATCCGCCGGGGCGACGCCGCTGCAGCGCGACGAAGCGCGCCCACACCGCGTCGTCGAGCGGTCGCTCAACGTGGCAGGACACGACCGCGTACCGTTCCCGTGCCGTGGCGTCCATCGTCGTCGAAGCTAGATGAAACGGTCGACGGGCGCCCTCGTCGTCGCGGTTGCAGCGGCGCTGCCGCGGCTGCTCGTGCTGTCTCGCGAGCGCGAGACGATCCTCGAGGAGTTCGTCGACAAGAGCGACCGGTTCGCGACGACGCTCGTCGACCACGGGACGTTCGGATTCCTCCCGGACGTGCCGTCGGCGTACACCCAGCCGCTCTACGGCTGGTTCCTCGCCGGCCTCTACCTCCCCTTCGGCCGCTCGTGGCTCGCCGTGGGGATCGCGCAGGTCGTCGTCGCCGTCGCGACGGCGCTCGTCGTCTTCGCGATCGGCTCGCGGCTGCGATCCGTCGGCGTCGGGCTCGTCGCCGCGCTCATCGCGACGCTTCATCCGTACGTGATCTGGCACGACGTGCACCTGAACCGAGAGGTGCTCGACGGACTCGTGCTCGCGGTTCTCGCACTCTCCGCGCTCGCCGCGTACGAGCGCCGCTCGCTTCCACTGTCGGCGCTGACCGGCGTCGTCGCGGGCATCGCGATCCTCGGCAACGCGCGGCTCGTGCTCCTCCCCGTCGCGATCGCCGTCTATGTCGCGTGGAGGATCGTCCCGGCTTCGCGGACGGTGACCGCGATGGCGCTCGTGGTCGGGATGGCTGCCCTCGTCGTCGCGCCATGGGTCGCCCGGAACAAGGTGGAGGTCGGCTGCTACGCCATCACGACCGACTCGCGGGCGCTCTGGAAGGCGAACAACCCGAACACGCGCGAGGTGCTCGACGACGGTGGCTGGATCGACGACGTGCCCGCGTTGCCTGGTGCACCGCCGTGGCCGGAGTACGCCGCCGACCTTACCCTTGCGGGCAAGCCGACGACCGTGGACGAGTGCGCCCAGATGCGGCTCTACCGCGACGAGGTGACCGACTTCTGGCGCGAGCAGCCGGGCGAGAAGGGCCTACTCGCCCTGCAGGCCACGAGGATGCTCTGGAACCCCGTGCCGCGCGAGTCGGACGACAGCGGTAGCGGAACGGCTCGGCTTGCTCGCCGGACGATCGAGCCCGCGTTCGTGATCGCCCTCTATGCCCTCGCGCTCGTCGGCTTCTTCGTCGCGCCGCCGCACTTCGTCGGGCTCGCCGCGGCCATGCTCGCGTACAACACGCTCGCCGCGATGGTGTTCGCGGGCACCGCGCGGTACCGGACGCCCTGGGACTTCCTCCTTGCGATCCTCGCGGCGTTCGCGCTCGCCGCCGCCTGGGAGCGCATCCGCCTCCGGCGGCGCCCCTACGCGGGCGGCGCCAGGGCGCGTCGGTAGAGCGCCTCGACCCGCCCGACGCAGCGCTCGGGCGTGAACTCCTCGAGCGCCCGCACGCGGCCGGCTGCTCCCATCCGGGCCGCACGCGGCAGGTCGTCCGCGAGCGCGACGATCGCATCCGCGAGCGCCTCCGCATCCGCCGGAGGCACGACGAGTCCCGTCTCCCCGTCGGCGACGATCTCGGGAAGCCCGCCGACTGCGCTCGCGATCACGGGCCGCGCGCGCTCCATCGCCTCGAGCGCCACCATGCCGAAGCCTTCCCCGAGTGAGGGTACGACCACGATCGCGGCGTCCTCGATCGCCTTCTCCACCGGAGACACGAATCCGAGAAAGCGGACCGCGTCCTCGAGCCCCAGCTCGCGCGCATACGCCTTGAGCGCGGGCGAGAGCGGGCCGCGCCCGGCGATGTCGAGCGTCACGCCGGGGACGTTTCCCCGCGCCTGCGCGAGCGCCCGCAACAGAACGAGATGGCCCTTGATCGGAATCAATCGGCCGACGCAGAGAAGCCGCGGCTCCGATCCTGCGAACGCCGCGGTGTCGCCGCCCGCGGCGATCCCGTAGTGCACGATCTCGAAGTCCTCCTCCTCGAACCCCTCGGTCTCCGAGAGGTACTGCGCCAGACCCTGCGAGATCGCGACGTGAACATGCGCGAGGGATCCGACGGAGCGGTCTGCGAAGCCGAACCAGCGGCCCTCGCGGAACTCGTTGAAACCGTGCTTCGTGGACAGCCGCAGCGGCACCCGCGTCAGCGACCCCGCTAGCTGCCCGTAGACGTCGGCGTGCACGAGATGCGTGTGGAGGATGCGCGGGCGCGTACGAGCGAGGTACGCGGCAACCTCCCCGAACGCAAGCGGGTCGACGTCGGCGCGGAGGCGAATGCCGTCGAGCGGGACGCCGAGAGCTCGCAGCGCGTCGGCGAACTCCCACGCGCCGGGCTCGTCCTCGTGGAGCATGAGGAAGCGCACGTCCCAGCCGCGCTCGCGCAGGTCGGGGAGGAGCTGCAGAAGATGGGCCTCCGAGCCGGAGATGCCGGCGACCTTCTGGGTGTGAAGGACGATGCCGTCGGTCATTACACTCCGGCAGCGTCGAGGATGCCACTCGCCCACGACTGCACCGAGTGGCTCTCTGCGACGCGCTCGCGGAGCGTGCGCCCGAGCGCGGCTCTCTCCGCCGTGCTCAGTGCGGCGAGCGCCTGGACACGTTGGGCGAGGGAGCCGGGATCCCAGCGCGTGAAGCGCTGCTCGGGAGCGAGGAGCTCGTCGAAGATCGGGTTCGAGGCGAGCACCGGGAGGCAGGCGGCAGCAGCCTCGTAGACGACCTTGTCGGGAGCGCCAGCGCGCATGTTGTTCACGAGGGCGTCGTGCGCCGCGAAGAGACCGGGGATCTCCGACCGCGGAATGGGGTCGCCGATCGTCACGCGCCCGTCCAGCTCGAGCTCGCGGACGACCTCCTCGAGCTCGGCGCGGTGCGCTCGCTCCTCCTCCGAGAGCGACGGCCCGTGGATGGTGAGCTCGACATCGTCGCCGGCGAGCGGCACCGCGGCGACCGCGACGTCGAGCCCTTTCGCAGTCGAGTAACGACCGAGCGCGAGCAGGCGCATCCCCGCCTCCTCTCGCGGCGGCGTGCACGGGAACTCGTCGAGGTCGATCCCGTGTCCGATCGCGCGCAGCTTCTTGGACGGAAGTGGGAACGACCGGTCGTCGACGCTCGTGACCGCCGTCGACGCACGCTCCGCCGCCTTCAGGAGATCGCTCGCGCGCCAGTGCGTGAACCACAGGACGAGTGGGATGCGCAGCGGACGGACGAGTGGGGCGGCGAGCACCGCGTAGATCGGACACATGTGAGCGACGACCGCACCTCCCCGCAGGCCCGGCACCTCGCGCGCGAGCGCGGCCTCGAAGCGCGCGCCGCGCAGGGCGCGATAGCGCGCGCTGAACGTATGCACGCGGCAGTTGTCGGGAAGCGCGCCCTGAACGGCGCCGTCAGCGAGAACGACGACCTCGTCCACGAGAGCTGCGAGCGCGCGGATCTTGGGCACGGTTGCCGCCAGCGCCGGATGACGCGGATCGACCTGCTGGGTGATGAAGAGGAGCTTCGTCACTAGAAGAAGTCAAAGTCGCCGAGCGTGAAGTGCCACGCGCCGGATCCATCGTCGATGCGGGCGCCGTCGTGGAGCGGCTTGCCGATGAAGCGGAGCTTCTTGTTCGTCGGCGCGAAGCCTGCCCGCACGAGCGCGCGCCGCTGGCCGCTCGCCGGCGGGGGCAGGAGCACGAGGGCGTCCGCTCCCCCCTTCACCTCGGCGACGGCACGGGACACGAGCGCGCGAACCGCGGCTCCGTCGTCCGGAGCCGCGACGAGATCGGCGAGGAAGCCAGCGGACACGCCGTGCTTGAACGTATGACCGACGACGGCGACGCCGACGAGTTCGCTTCCCCGGTACGCACCGAAACAGCGGTAGTCGCGCGGCGAGTCGAGGTAGCGCCAGTTGAAGTACGCGGCATCGCGCGAGAAGTGGTTGCCATACGCAGCCGCCGCGCGCGCACCCAGCTCGTCCAGATCTCCTTCGAAGCGCTCGACGGGCCGGACCTCGAGCCCATGCGAGCTGCGCGGCCCGGACTCCGGACCGCGCATGCCGCCGTGCTCGCCGGTGCGGCCGAGTGCGTAGCGGACGACCCCGGCTGCACGGAGCGGCCGCGCCCACAGCCGCAGTCGCGGCAGGTCGATCCAGCCGAGCCTGCTCACGAAGATGGGGTACGACTTCGCGTTCGGAAACGTCACGGTGAGCGGCGAGCCCGAGGCCGCGGCGGCCTCCTCGTTCTCGGCCTGCAAGGTCGAGAACACGCCCTGCCCGCGGTAGCGCGCGTCGGTGGCGACGTTCACCGGGATGGCAAGCCGCGTCTCGGCGCCGTCCAGTCGCGTCCGGAAGAAGCTCATCGCCGCCACGCCGACGACCTCTCCCCCGTCGACGGCGAGCGACACGATCCCCTCGCCTGCCGGGTTCCGGTCGAACCACCAGGAGAACTCCTCGTCGGTCAGCTGCGTCGTCCCTACGCGCGCGAGCAGCGACACGAGCGACGGTCGCCACTCCGGCGTATATCGAACCGTCTGGAAGCTCACCGCGTGGCGGTGCCGAGCACCTTGTTGAAGGCGCGGCGCGCGTACGTGCCGGGAACCGTGTCCTTCACAGCGATGAGGTCGCAGGCGCCGGCCAACACGAGCTCGAACGTCCGCGCCGGATACGGCTCGACGTTGTAGCGACGCAGCCGGTAGCGATCGCTCGCCGGGCCGTTCGCTCCGGAGACGGACGTGAACCCGAGCGTGTACCCGGCCTGCTGCACGAGGCTCACGTGCTCGGGGCGATAGTCGGCGAGCGAGCCCTTCACGAACGCGTACGCGTCGACCGAGCGACCGAGCCGCTCCTCGAGGCGGAGCTTCGACAGCGCGATCTCGCGCGCTGCGTCGGCCGGCTCGAGCTCGGACACGGGCCGGTGCCCGATCCCGTGCGACTCGACGCGAATCCCGCCCGCCTCGAGCTCGGCCAGCTCGTCCCAGTCCACGGTCTCGTTACGGACGCCGAGCGCGCGAAGCGTCTCCTCGTGCGGCAGCGGGCGATCGCCGTCGAGGAAGCCGATCGGGACGAAGATGACGGCCGGATACCCGTGACGGCGCAGGATCGGCAGCGCGTTTCGCAGGTTGTCGCGGTAGCCGTCGTCGAATGTGATGAGGACGGCGCCGGGCGGGAGCTGCGCGGCGTCGACGTAGTGGGCGCGCACATGCTCGAGCGATACGGGCTGATAGCCGAGGTCGCCCAGCAGCGCCATCTGCTCCGCGAAGACCCCTGTCGGAACGGTCGTCGGGTTCGGTTGGAGGTCGTTGACCTTGTGGTACATCAGCACGCGCAGCGTCCGCTCGATCTCGCCGTCGAGCCCGCCGGCGCCGCTCACGGTCTCCCCGATCGCGCGATAGACGCCGTTCTTCAGGAGCTGCTTCGCCCTGTCCGCCCGCATCGCGTGAGTGTAGGCGGGAGCAGTTCGCGCATCCGCAACCGTCGCCCGATGCGTTCTTCGCCTGCGCGACGTCTACCTCGAGGTGACGCCGTCGACGAGCTCGCGGACGCGACGGGCGTACTCCTGCGGCGTTGCGAGCCAGGGCTGCACGGCTGCGTAGGCCGCGGCACCGAGCTCCCCCGTCCGCTTGCGGTCAGCGAGCACACGTACGAGGGCGTCGGCGAGGGAGCGCGCGTCCCCGGGCTCGACGAGGATGCCCGAAACGCCGTCCTCGACGAGGTCCGGGATGCCGCCGACCCGGCTGCCGACGACGCCTCGCCGCCGGCAGAACGCCTCCACGACGACGCGGCCGAGGCCTTCCGAGCGCGACGGGAGCACGAGGACGCTCGCCTCGTCCAGCGCTCGTGCGACCTCGGGCGCCGAGAGCGACTCCGTCCAGCGCGTCTGCTCCGGGAGATCTCGCACCAGCGCCTGCGGTACCTCGTGGAGCGCGCCGCGGCCCACGAGGTGAAGCGTCGCTTCAGGCACCCGCGGCGCGGCGATCCGCCACGCCTCCGCGAGCACGTCCACGGCCTTGTAGCGCTCGAGCACCCCCACGAAGAGCGCGACCGGGCGTTCCGGCAGCGGAACCGGCGCCGACTCGACGAAGGGCTCGAGATCCATGAACGCCGCAAACTCGGCCGTCGGCTCCACGCCGGCCTCGCGTACGAGCCGGGACGTGTACGCCGAAATCGTGCGGACGCCGTCCGAGTGCCGGAGTCCGTAGCGGGCGAGCGCGTCCGCGAGCGGCGCGAGCAGCTTCCGCCGCGGCGATCCGTAGAGGCGGGCCGGCGCCGCGGGGTCGCCGTGGATGTCGGCGATCACACGCGTCGGCACCCGAGCGAGCCTCCGTCCGATGACAGCGAGCGCCGCCTCCTGCGCGCCCTGGGCGAGCACTGCATCGGGCCGGAACGCACGTATCTCCCGCGAGACTCGAAACGGCAGCAACGCGTAGAAGGCGAGTCCGTCGAATGCACGCGGCCGGATCGGGCGGACGAGCGTGAAGCGCGAATCGCTCCGGCTCACGCGACCCGCACTCGCGAGAGTGTGCACATCGAGCTCTGCCTCGAGCGCGCCGAACTTCTGCTCGAGCGACGACGTGAGCGGCAGCGAGTACCGCGAGCGCCCGACCATGAGGAGCCGCTTCCTCATGCCGCCACCCGCTGCAGCTCGGCCTCGATGGTGGTGAAGACGGCCACCTCGGAGTACCCCTCCACCGAACCCGGAGCTGCCCGCGCGAGCCGGGCGCGAAGCTCGTCGTCGCCGAAGAACCGCGCGATCGCGACGCCGAGGGCCACTGGATCGCCGGGCGGCACGAGGAGCCCGTTCTCGCCGTCGCGCACGACCTCAGGCACGCCCCCCACGGCTGTCGCGATCACGGGACAGCCGACGGCGAGCGCCTCGACGACCGTGTGCGGGAAGTTCTCCCAGGCCGACGACAGGACGGCCGCGTCGGCCGCTCGGAACAGCCGCAGCACCTGCCCGCGCGGCATGCTCCCGAGGAACGAGACGCGGTCGTCGAGCCCGAGCTCGCCGGCTCGACCCTCGAGGGCAGCGCGCTCAGGCCCATCCCCGGCAATCGTGAGCGACGCATCGGGCACGTCGACGAGCGCCTGCAGCGCGACACCGAGAGCCTTCTGGGGCCCGAGGCGGCCTGCGAAGACGAGCGCCTTCCCGTCGAGCCCGAACTCGGCGCGCAGCTCCTCGCGCGCGGGCAGCTCGGGGAGCTCCGGGGCGGGATTCGGAAGCACGGAGACGCGCTCCGCGCCGAGGCCCCAGCGAAGCGCGACGTCCCGCAGGAACGCGCTCGGGCAGAACACGTGGCGTGCGCGGCGAAGCGCCGCAGTGCGTGTCGCCCGCAGGAGACGCGTCCGCACGCCGCCCTCGTCCCGCTGGAACTCGTCGAGCGTCCCGTTGTAACGGCCGCTCCGGGTCGCCCGCTCGAAGACCTCGTCGGAGACGAGCTTCACGACGAGCGGCCGCCGCGCCAGGCGGGACCCGATCGCGGCGCGCCGGATCATGCTCGTCGCGTAGACGACGTCGGCGCGACGTGCCGCTCGGCGCACGAGTAGCGCGGCCCGCACGTGACGAAGAGGCGAGCGCCGGGCTACCCACAGAACCGGGTACGGGCACGGGGCCGGCTCCGCTGCCGCGGTCGTCACAACCTCGATGGCGTGACCTCGGTCAGCGAGGAAGTCCGCCAGCGCGGGCGCGTGGCTCGCGGGGCCGCCGGGATCGGGCGGCCAGATGCCGGACACGATGACGACCCTCACGGCTGCAGCGACATCTCGGCCCCCGGACCCGTAGCGTGCACCTCGTCGCGGAGGCGCACGATCACCACGACCCAGGCCGCCGCGAACACGAGCGTCGAGGCGAGCACGGCCACCGCCGCCCCTGTCGAGCCCCACTCGGCGCCGAGCACGGCCACGAGCGGAATCGCGACGAGCGTCTCGAGCCCGTGCGTGACGATGCGCAGTCGCGGCCGGCCGATGGTGACGGGAAGCGACTTCGTCCAGCCGAGCACGAAGTGAATCGCAGCGGCGAGGAGGACGACGCGGGCGGCCGTGACCGCGTCGTCGTACTCCGAGCCGAAGACGAGATCGACGAGCCACGGCATCGCGACGAAGAACGCCGGGACGGCCACGAGCATCAGCACGCCCGCCCACTTCGTGTAGCTGCGGATGCCGGCGAGGATGCTCCTGCGCGCACCCTTCTCCCAATCGCGCGTCTGCTCGGTCATGAGCATGAGCCGGGCGGGCGAGCTCGCGGCGGCGAGCCCGGTCTGCGGTGTCTGCGCGATGCGGAACAGACCGACCTGCGTCGTGCCGGACACGACGCCGAGGATCAGCGGGATCAGCGTCGTGCGCAGCGAGATCACACCGGTCGCGAGGCTCGACTGCAACACGAAGCTGCGGATCTCGGGCACGTCCTCGCCGAGGGGCCTCGCAGGCGCCGGCGGGAACCGGCGGAGCGCAACCACTCCGACGAACGAGATCACGGCGGTCGAGACGGCCTGCGCGATGACGATCGCGACGAGCGCCTCGGTCACGCCGAGGGGAGCGGCGACGACGATCGCGACGAGGCGAAGTGCTGCCGATCCCGCCTGGTACACGCTCCGCAGGTCATAGCGGCTGTGCAGGAGCAGGGCGGTCGCGCCGACGTTCTCGGACGACTGCACGAGCGGAAGCAGCGCTGCCGCGAGCAGCGCCTGCTGCACGCCGTCGGCATCGAAGACCTCGTTCGCGAACGGCGAGATCGCGACGACGAGCAGCGTCGCGAGCGCGCCCCCCACGATCTTGAGCTTCAGCGCCTGGCGGAAGAGGCGTCGCACGCGCCCCCAGTCCTGCCCCGTGACGTACCGGAAGCCGTACTTCGTGAGCGACTCCTCGACGGTGAGGTCGAGCAGGATCTGGAAGAAGCCCACGACGACGAGCGCCGTCGCGAACACGCCGAAGTCGTCGCGTCCGAGGACGCGCGCGGCGACGATCGTCCCGACGATGCCGCAGGCGACGGCGGCGTAGATCCACGCAGCCGTCGCCGACCGGCGTCGAAGCACCCGGGAGGACATCGGATAGTCAGTCTAGGAGCGGAGCTGAATCACGGTGTCTGACACCGGGTGTTAAGAACGCAACATCCATTCGCTCAACGATGCGGGTTTGCCGCGTGCCGGGGACGAGTCGGTGTCAGACACCGGTGGTTAAGGCCGCGCCTATAGTGGCGCGGTGACGACCGGGGCGTTCGACCGCACGCGCTCCTCGTCGAGCCTTCGCAGCCTCGTCGACCGTGACGCTCTCGGAGCCCTGGTGCTCGCGGCCGCGATCCCGTTCCTGTTCTTCCATGAGCGCTACCAGCCTGAGCTCGGGGTGGGCATCGGCTCGACGACCGTCGACGTCCGGCTCTCGGATCTCGCGGTCGTCGTCGTCCTCGTCGCCGCCGCCTTCGCGGCCTCCCGTGTGGGGGTCGCACCGCTCGGAGCCGCCCGTTCGCTCTGGATCTCGGGCGCGGCGCTGCTCGTGTGGCTCGCCTTCCAGACGTTCCGTCCCGTGTCGCTCGACGACGCCCTTTTCGACGACCACCTCGTCAGCTTCCTGAAGCTCGTCGAGTACGCGCTCCTCGCCGTCGCCGTGCCGCTCCTCGTGCGGCGGGCGGACGACCTGACCATCGTGATCGGTGGGATCGTGCTCTGGGCGGGCGTGGCGCTCGGCGTCGCGCTACTGCAGTTTTTCGGCGTGGACATCTTCGGCGCGTGGAACGCCGGGTGGCGGCAGCCCTCGTTCCTCGGGCACCACGACCTGGCCGCGCTCGCCGCGATCGGTCTCGCGCTCGCGGCGGCGGCGATCGCCGCGCGGCGTCGAGAGATCCCGGCGCCGCGCCTTTTCGTCGCCGCTCTCGTCGCCGGCATGCTCGGGCTGATCCTGGCGGGGTCGGTCGCAGCGGCCGGAGGGCTCGCGCTCGGCGTCCTCGCGCTCTGGGTGGCCTCCCGTCGCCGGTTCCGGCCCGGTGGACGACAGACGCTCGCGCTGGTCGCGATCGTCGCCGTGGTCGGGGCCGGTGTGACAGCCGTGCGCGGAGATGCGCTCGAGGACTTCCTGCGTTTCCTCGGCGTCCGCGGCGACGAGCCTCCGATCGGCGTCGAGTCGTACTCGCAGCGAACGGTGCTCGCGTACATCGGCCTGCGGATCGCGCAGGACGACCCGATCATCGGCGTCGGCTGGCAGCGCTCCTCCCGGCCGGAGGTCTTCGACCCGTATATCGCTGATGCGCGCGAGCGATTCCCCGACGTCGACGACCTCGCCTTCCCTGCGGAAGGGCGCGAGTGGGGTGTCCAGAACCTCTACATCCAGATGCTCGCCGACGCAGGAGCGATCGGGCTGGCGCTGCTGCTCCTGGTCGGCGCGTCCGGGATCGTCCTCGCCTGGCGCGCGGTAACGCGCGCGCCCACACCATGGGCCGCCGGTGCCGGCCTCGTCGCTCTCTGCGCGCTCCTCACGATCGGCGCGGAGTGGGCGTCTCTCGGCATCGTCGCCGGAATTCCACTGCAGGCCGCGACGTGCCTCGTGCTCGGGCTCGCAGCGGCCGGTGCCGCTGCGGCGAAAGAAGCGCATGGCTGATCCGCGCCTCGACCCACCCCGGTCGATGCCCACGTACGCCGTCCGGGCGCCCCTCGTGCGCTGGCTGCGCGAGCAGTCGGACGAGGCGTACCGCGCGATCGGGCGTTACCGCGTCCTTGACGTCGGCTGCGGCGCGAAGCCCTACGAGTCCGTGTTCTCGGCTCACGCCGTGTCGTACGTCGGCGTCGACCCGGTGGACAACCCCCGGGCCGAGCTCAAGGGGCCGGTCGAGGACCTTCCCGTCGAGGATTCGAGCTTCGACCTGATCCTGTGCAACCAGGTGCTCGAGCACTGCGACGATCCGGTGAAGGCCGTCTCGGAGCTGCGCCGCGTCGCGGCACCGGGCGGCCGCGTGCTCGTGACGACGCACGGCGTCATGCCGTACCACCCCTCGCCCACCGACTACTGGCGCTGGACGCACGCGGGTCTCGAGAAGCTCTTCGCGGACAACGGCACGTGGTCGTCCGTTAGGGTGACCCCGGGCGCGGGCACGACTGCCTGCCTCGGAATGCTCTTGGCGATGTACCTCGACCTCGGATTTCGTCGCGTCGGGCTCCGCCCGGTCGCCCGGCCGCTCATCGCCGCGATCAACACGGTCGCAGGCGGCATCGACGCCCGCTCGACCCGCCTGCGCGAGCCCGGCCCCGGTGGGCTCTACGCGAACTTCCACATCGTCGCGGAGGTGCCGCGGTGAAGACCCTCGTGACGGGCGGGGGCGGCTTCATCGGCTCGAACGTCGTGCGCGCGCTCCTCGAGCGCGGCGACGAGGTTCGCGTGCTGGACAACTTCTCCACCGGAAGCCGGCGCAATCTCGACGGGCTCGACGTCGAGGTCGTGGAGGGAGAGCTGCGGAGCTACGAACGCGTCCACAACGCCGTGCGCGGGATGGACGTCGTCTTCCACCTCGGCGCCCTCGGGTCAGTGCCTCGGTCGGTGCAGGATCCACTGACCTCGAGCGCCGTCAACGTCGAGGGAACGCTCAACGTCCAGCTCGCCGCCCGCGACGAGGGCGTACGCCGCGTCGTGTTCGCCTCATCGTCGTCCATCTACGGGAATCAGTCCGAGCTTCCCTTGCGCGAGTCGATGGCGCCCGACCCGATCTCGCCGTACGGGGTCGCAAAGCTCGCCGCCGAGCGCTACTGCGTGAGCTTCAGTCGCGTCTACGACTCATTCGAGACGGTGGTACTGCGCTACTTCAACGTCTTCGGGCCGCGACAGGACCCTACGTCGCAGTACGCAGCGGTCGTCCCGCTCTTCATCACCGCCATCGCCGCCGGCGAGCCGGTCACGATCTTCGACGACGGCGAGCAGTCTCGTGACTTCACGTACGTCGACAACGTCGTCGCGGCAAACCTGCTCGCGGCCGACGCCGACGGCGCGAATGGACGGATCTTCAACATCTCGGGCGGAACTCCGACGAGCGTGAACGAGCTCGCCGACACTATCGGCCGACTGCTCGGGAAGCCGGTCGAGCGCCGCTATCTGCCCGCTCGACCCGGCGATCTGCGGAACTCGTGGGCGGACGTGAGCGAGGCGCGGAGCCTCCTCGGATTCGAGCCCGAGGTCGAGCTCGAGGAGGGTCTGAACCGAACGGCCGACTCCCTACTCGGAGGAAAGGACTAGTCATGGGACATGCATTCAGCTCGCTGGAGGAGCTCGGCGAGGGCTACGGGTTCCGCAAGATCCGAAAGCCGCTCGGCGTCACCGCCTTCGGCGTCAACGCGACGATCTATCCGCCCGGCTACGAGGGCTTCGTCCACTACCACGACACGCAGGACGAGCTCTATTTCGTCCACTCGGGTCAGGCCCGCGTGATCGTTGAGGACGAAGACCGAATCGTCGGGCCGGGCGGGCTCTTCCACGTCGACTCGACCACGCCGCGTAGAGTGTCGAACGCGAGCGAGACAGACGATCTCGTCATCCTCGTCGTGGGCGGCAAGGACGGCTACGTCGAGCGCGACGGCCACATGGTCGACGAGGCCGACGTCGAGCGGCGCGCCGGGTTCGGGAAGTCGCCTACGGCTTGACGGCCCGGAAGACGAGGTCCCGCGCGAGCAGCCGCGCGTTCAGTCGCGCGTAGCGGCCTCCCACGAAGGCGATCCGCACATCCTCGAATGCGTCGAGAAGCGCGCGCATCGCGTCCGGGGAGAACATCCGGAGGTGCGTCGGGTCGTCCTCGGGCGGCTTGCCACGCAGGAAACGCAGGCGGCTCTGCACGCGAAACGCGTTCGGAACCGAGCCGACGAGCATGCCGCCGGGGCGCAGCACGCGGCGGATCTCGGCGACGAGGCTGTCCGGGAACTGGAGGTGCTCGAAGAGCTCGCCCGCGACGACGGCATCGAAGCTCGCGTCGTCGAAGGGAAGCATCTCCTCGACGTTCGCCAGCACGGGCTCGATACCGAGCGCGGCCGCCTTCTCGAGCGCGGCCGCGTCGACGTCCAGACCGACCACCGAGTTCCCGTCGAGGAAATGGCTCGAAAGCGCGCCGGAGCGGCAACCGAGATCGAGCACGCGCTTCCCGCTTCCGATCGCGGCGACGAACAGCGGGATGCGCTCGGGGACGAAGACGAAGTCGCCGTCGTCACGTCGCTCACGGTGGTGCTCTTCGTAGCGCTCTTGAAGGCTCACGGCCCGCTTGTCGGGCCGTGACCGGGGAGGGGCGTGGGGAACCGGGCGGGTTCCCACGCATTCAGAAAGAAGGGGGCACGCGGCGGAAACATGGTTGCCCCCGCGACTGCGAACCGAAGGTGAGCGGTGCTCACGCGGAGCCGACGGCGGCCTCGTGCCCGAGCGACTCGATCGTCTTGCGCAGCCCGTCTTCGAGCGCGATCTCCGGTTCCCAGCCGAGGATTTGCTTGGCGCGGGTGATGTCCGGCTGGCGCACCTGCGGATCGTCCACCGGCAGCGCCTCGTACACGATCTCGCTCGCCGAGCCGGTGAGGCGCAGGATGATCTCCGCGAGCTCGAGGAGCGTCTTCTCGTCCGGGTTGCCGAGGTTCACCGGCAGGTGCTCGCTCGACTCGGCGAGCGCCACGATCCCGCGGATGAGATCGTCGACGTAACAGAAGCTCCGTGTCTGCGAGCCGTCCCCGAAGACGGTGAGCGGCTTGCCGTCGAGTGCCTGGCGGAGGAAGGTCGGAATGGCACGTCCGTCGTTCGCCCGCATCCGCGGGCCATAGGTGTTGAAGATCCGGACCACCGCCGTGTTCACGCCTTGCTGGCGGTGATACGCCATCGTGAGCGCCTCGGCGTAGCGTTTCGCCTCGTCGTACACGCCGCGCGGCCCGATCGGGTTCACGTTGCCCCAGTACGTCTCCGGCTGCGGGTGCACCTCGGGGTCGCCGTATACCTCGCTCGTCGAGGCGAGGAGGAACCGCGCGCGCTTCCACTTCGCGAGCCCGAGCGCATGGTGCGTCCCGTACGAGCCGGTCTTCAGCGAGTGCAGCGGCAGACGGAGATAGTCGACCGGGCTCGCCAGCGCGGCCAGGTGGTACACGAAGTGGATGGGCTCCTCGGTCACGATCGGCTCGATGACGTCGTGATTGACGAAGGTGAACGCCTCGTCGCGCAGGTGATCGATGTTCTCGAGCGTCGAGACGACGAGGTTGTCGACGCAGATCACGCGGTGCCCGCGCTCGAGGAGCGCCTCGCAGAGATGGGAGCCGAGGAACCCGGCGCCGCCGGTGACGAGTGAGATCGGCATGGTCTCGATGCTAATCGGCCGCGAGCGTGTGCGACTTCACTCCTTACGACGCTCGAACGGATGCTCCTGCACCTCACGAAGCCCACGGGCACGCGCGCGCTACCTGTGGATCAGTGCCTGGCACTGAAGTGTCACGAATCCGTACCGACTTGTCCCCACGGGCGTTCCGCCGCGACCTGGAGGGCTAACGTCACCCCGTGTCCCGGGTCGCTCGATCCTCGCTGCCAGACGGCATCTACCACGTCGCGTCGCGCGGCGTTCCGGAGACCCAGATATTCCGCAGCGACACCGACAGAGCCGGCTTTGTACGCCTACTCGAGCGCGTCGAGCGCAGGCACGGCTGGGTCTGCCACGCCTACTGCCTCATGGCGACCCACTACCACTTGGTGGTCGCAGCGACACGACAAGCGTTGTCCGAGGGCCTCTGCGAGCTCAATGGCACGTACGCGCGCGGCTTCAACCAGCGACATGGCCGCTTTGGCCACCTCTTCGCCCAACGCTTCTCGAGCCGACTGATCCACTCGGAGGAATACCTCTACGACGCCTGCTCGTACGTGTTGCTGAATCCAGTCAAGGCCGGCATCTGCGACCGAGTGGAGGATTGGCCGTGGTCGTACAGTCGTATCGGGCTCGAATCGAGCTGAGCGCTCGGAGCATCAGCGCAGGTCCTTGTTCGCCTCCATGTCGAACCACATCGCGAACAGTGTCATCTGCAGCCCCGCGATCAGGAGCACCGCGACCAGGACGATCGTCGCCGGCGTGATCGCGTTCCCGCCTATCCGCAGGACGAGCTCGACGAGCCCGAGGACGAAGCCGAAGCTCAGCATCAGCACGCCGAAGGCGTAGAAGAACACGAGTGGGTGGAAGTCCCGGATGACGTACTTCTGGCCCATGCGCCACCAGAAGCCCTTGAACAGGAGCCACGAGATCCGCGGGACGACCGAGCGGAGCCTGATCCCCGAGCGCTCGCCGACGTCGTAGATCGGCCGTGACGGAACGTCGCGCACGCGCGCGTTGTCGACGTTCAGGTGGACGAGCATGTCGTTCGGGAATCCGTAGCGGGGATAGAGCGCGTCGAGGTCGAGGCGGCGCAGGGCGGTCAGCGAGAGCGCCGTGTATCCCGCCTGTGAGTCGGCGACATGCCAGTAGCCGGACGCGATCTTGGTGAGCAGGGACAAAACCGCGTTTCCGAGGTAGCGCGTTCGCGGGATGATCTTCCAGGCCTCGCCCGAGACAAGGCGGTTCGCCTTCGCGTACTCGACCTCGCCGCGCGCGACCGGAGCGACCAGTGACGCGAGCTCGGCCGGATCCATCTGATTGTCGGCCGCCATGACGCACGTCACGTCGATCTCGTCCTCGACTGCCTTTCGGTATCCGGTGGCGATCGCGGCGCCGACTCCAGCATTGCGCTCGTGCCGGAGGACCTGGACGCGCGGGTCGCCGACGGCCTCCGCAACGTCGGCCGTCCCGTCTCGCGACGCATCGTCCACGACGTAGATCAGGTCGACGAGCTCCGGGATCCCACGGATCGTCTCGCCGACGAGGCGCTCCTCGTCGAACGCGGGCACGACGACCGCGACCCGCTTGCCGTCGAGCATCAGGCTGTGGTAGACGCCGATCCGCGTCGCCGGCTGGCGATCGGGTCGACGAGGAGCGCGGCGATCGCGCCGAGGATGAGACCGATCAGCGCGCCGACGAGGAGCGACGAACGGCTGGATCGTGCGGTCGTCTTGCTCGCCGCCGCCAGCTCGATGATGCGGCTCGACTCGACGTTCTCAGCGAGGTTCAGGAGCTGATCCGAGTCGAATCGGGCACCCTCGATCGCCGCTCGGCGTGCATCGGCCGTCGTGATCACGGAGTTGAGGTTCGCAGTGACCAGAAGCCGCTGCTCGAGCGGGATCGACTGATCGGCGATGATCGCCGTCTGCTGCTCCTGCGCCGAGCGGAGGCGCTCGTTGACCTCCTCGAGCTGCAGCTCGGCAGCTTTGACCTGAGCCTCGAGGCCCGCGGCCTTCTCGGTCACGTAGACCGAGACGCGCTCGGTGACGCGTTCGGCGAGCGCGTTCGCGGCGAGCTCGACCTTGCGCTTCCCGTTTCCTTTCACGGCGATCTCCATGAGCGGGTTGATGCCACGAAGCTGACCCGCGGCGAGCAGCTCGCGCGTCGAGATCGACGAGCGCAGCCGCGAGACGGGGATCCCGCTCGCGTCCGATGCGTTCTTCAACGCCGCCTCCGAGCGGATGATCTCGCCGACCGTCCGTGGGTTCGTCGCGAGGCTCTGGATCTGCCCTCCTCCGAGCGGCGCGAACGGCTGCCCGAGATAGACGATCGTCTGCGCGCGCCAGACCGAGCCGCCCGAGAGCGCGAGCGCGATGCCGACGACGGCCCCGACGAGGAGGCCGCCGACCGGAAGCCACCAGCGCAGCTTGAGGCGCTGCCACGCTGAGGAGAGATCGACCTCCTGCTCTTCATCGAGGCTCGTCATGCGGCCGCGACCCTAGCAGCGGCCCAACGCCATTGAGCCGCGAGGCCCTCCTCGAACGGGGTCGCCGGCTCCCAGCCCAGTGCCGCGCGGATGCGCGTCGTATCGGCTGCGGTTCGGGCCGCATCGCCTTCTCGGCGTGGCACGCGAACGACCTCGAGCGGCCGCTTCGCGATCCGGCCGAGTGTCTCGATCGCCTCGAGCATCGACACCTCGGCGCCTCCGCCGACGTTGAACGTCGAGCCCGGAGCGCCACGCTCCATCGCGGCGATCGTCGCCTCGACCGCATCGTCGACGTACGTGAAGCTGCGTGACTGCGTCCCGTCGCCGTGGAGCTCGAACGGGCGACCCTCGGCAAGGCAGGTGGCCATCTTCGTGAAGGCCATGTCCGGACGCTGGCGCGGGCCGTAGATCGTGAAGTAACGGACGGTGACCACCTCGAGCCCGAACTCGGACGCGTACGCATGCGCAAGATGCTCGCACGCGAGCTTCGTGATCCCGTACGGAGCGAGCGGGCGGGGGCTCGCGTCCTCCGGCGTCGGGTACGTCGCCGCGGCGCCGTAGATCGAGGAGGACGACGCGAAGATCACGCGCACCCCGGTTGCGGCAGCCGCCTCGAAGAACCGCTGGCTCGCGAGCACGTTCTGGCGCACGTAGACCGGGAAGACGCTCCCGAAGCTCGCGACGCCGGGCTGCCCGGCGAGATGGAAGACGCCGTCGAAGCCCGCGACCTCGAGATCGTCGTCCGCGAGGTCGACGCGCTTCACGGTCAGTCCCGCTGCGTTCTCCTCCTTCAGCGCTGGATCGTAGTAGTCCGTGTACGCGTCCCAGCCGACCGCGTCGTGCCCGTGCTCGACGAGCGTGCGCAACAGGTGCGAGCCGATGAAGCCCGCGGCTCCGGTAACGAGGTAGCGCATGACGCGGAAAGACTACGGCCGATGGATGACCGCGAGCGCGCCGTCGTCGTCGGGCGCGAGGCAGACCTCGGAGAAGTAGCGGGTCATCACGACGCCGTCGACGAAGTCGCCCAGCCGCGGCTCGGGCGACTCGCCGCGCGCGAGCGCGAGCGCGAGCTCCGGGTAGCGGCCACCGGCAGCGAGCGGAACCGGGAACCCGCCGCCGAAGCGCGTGTTGACGTCCGTGATCGGTAGGGAGCCGTCCGGCTCGCGGAAGCACTGCACGTTGGCCGGCCCCTTGATTCCGACGACCTCGGCGACGCGAGCGCCGTGCTCGATCAGCTCGCGGTCGCGGATCGACGCGCCCTTGATCGACTCGCCGCCCTTCGACAAGAGCATCGTGCGCGGGATCGCGTTCAGGCAGCGCGCCTCCAGGTCGCAGAAGACGTCGATCGAGAACTCCTCGCCGAGGCAGGCCTCCTGCACGAACGACCGCACGTCCGAGTAGCCGAGGAAGAACGCGAGCTCGTCGGGGTTCGTCGCACGATGGATGTTCCGTGAGCCGAAACCCTCTCGTGCCTTCACGAGGATCGGGTAGCGCACGTCGCCGGGCACCTCCTCGGGAGCCCAGCTGCGCGGCGACGGGATCCCGTTCGCGACGAAGAAGCGATGGGCTTCGAGCTTGTCCGACATCCGCGCAGTGGCCTCGGGATCGGGCAGGAGGACGAGCGCGGGCGCGAGCCGTTCGCGCTCGCGCGCGAGGACCGGGAAGTCGAGGTCGTTGAGAGGCACCACGAGACGGACGTCGTGCTCCTCGCGCAGCGCTGCGAGTGCCGGGACGTACTCCGGATCGGCGATCCGCGGGACGATCGCGTGCCGGTCGCAGTGGTAGAGAGCGGGCGCAAGCGGGTCGGCGTCGACGCCGAGCGTGACGGCGCCCGCCGCGCGGAACGCGCGAGCGATGTCCACGCGCTGCCCGACCGAGGTGAGCATGACGACCACGACGCGAGAGCGTACTCCGGGCTAGGGTCAGCGCCGTGCCGGAGCCGATCCGCGTCCTCCGCGTCATCGCGCGCCTGAACATGGGCGGTCCCGCGATCCACGTGTCCAATCTCGCGGCCGGGCTCCAGTCGCGCGGGTACGCCACGACGGTCGTCGCCGGAAGCCTGGCGCGGGGCGAGGACTCGATGGCGTTCGTCGCCGAGCGACTCGGGGTTCCGGTCGTCAGCGTCCCGGAGATGGAGCGCGAGGTCGCACCGCTGCACGACCTGCAGTCGATTCGGCGACTCACAGAGATCATGCGCGAGGTGCGGCCCCACATCCTCCACACGCATACGGCGAAGGCGGGTGCGCTCGCACGCGCCGCAGCGCTCGTCGCGGGACGCGCCCGCCCACCGATCATCGTCCACACCTTCCACGGCCATGTGCTCAAGGGGTACTTCGGCGCAGGTCGCACCGCGTTCTTCAAGCAGGTGGAGCGGAGCCTGGCGCGCTACTCCGACGTCCTCGTGGCAGTGAGCCCCGAGGTGCGTGACGAGCTCGTCGCGCACGGCATCGCTCCCGCGGACAGGTTCGCCGTCATCCGGCTCGGGATCCCGCTCGACGAGCGCCTCGGGGACGAGACCGCCGACTTCGACTATCGCGCGTTGTACGGAATCCCGGACGACGCGTTCGTCGTGGGCTGGGTGGGTCGCATGACCGGCGTCAAGGACACGGATGCCGTGCTCGAGATCGTGCGCGCGGCCAGGGAACGGGGCGTTCCGGCCGTGCTGTGCATGGTCGGCGACGGCCCCGACCGCGATCGGCTCGAGCAGGTGGCGCACGACCTCGGCATCGCACGCTCGACGTACTTCGTCGGCTACCAGTCCGACGTCGCGGGCTACTACCGGCTGTTCGACGCGTTCCTGCTTCCGTCCGTGAACGAGGGCACGCCGGTGAGCGCGATCGAGGCGCTCGCGTCCGGAACGCCGGTGGTCGCGACGCGCGTCGGGGGCGTGCCCGACGTCGTCACGGAGGGCGTGAACGGATTTCTCGTGGAGCCCGGCGACACCGACGCCGCCGCGGAGCGCCTCGCACAGCTCGCACGCGACCCGGAGCTCCGTCTCAGACTCGGAGCCGCCGGTCGCGAGAACGTGCGTGAACGCTACGCCGTCGCTCGCCTCGTCGACGACGTCGACCGCCTGTACCGCTCACTCCTGGCTGCGAAGCGCCTGGCGTAGGGGCGAGATATATCCCGCTCCTACCACCGCAGACGCCCGTGTCCGCGTAGGGGCGAGATATATGTCGCCCCTACCGCCAGCCGCCCGTTGCGCCCCGATACGTCCCGCGAAACAGCGCGAGCGGCGTGCGCAGCAGAATCCCGACGTCGACCTTCGCCGAGCGGTTCTCGACGTACCAGACGTCGAGGTCGATCCGGTCCGCCCAAGGCAGCGACGCGCGCCCGTGAACCTGCGCCCAGCCGGTGAGCCCCGGCCGGATCTCGAGCCGTCGACGCTGGTGCTCGTCGTACTGCTCGACCTGGTAGCGAAGGGTCGGGCGCGGGCCGATGACGCTCATGTCGCCGCGCAGGATGTTCCAGAGCTGGGGGAGCTCGTCGATCGACGTGCGGCGTAGCACGCGTCCGACACGAGTGATCCTCCGGTCTCCTCGATCGACCGCATACCCGGCTCCGAGCTTCTCTGCGCCCACGACCATCGTGCGGAGCTTGAGCACCTCGAAGTCGACGCCGTCCTTGCCGACGCGGGTCTGCCGATAGAGGATCGGCCCGCGATCCTCGAGCTTCGTCGCCAGTGCGGCGAGGCCGACGAGCGGGCTCGTGAGGAGGAGACCGGCGCCGGCGACCGCAACGTCGGCAGCGCGGTTCATCGCGTTCCCTTCGCCTTCTCCCAGGTCTGAGGCGTCCCCGACCGTAGGTACCGCACGAGCGCCACGACGGTCGACGTCGTGACGACGAAGTAGTAGTGGGCGAGACGCGCGCCGGGAACCGGCAACCGCGCCTTCCCCGCCCCCGCGAGCACGAGGCCGGCGAGCTGGAAGAGAAGGAAGACGCGGTAGAACGGCGCGCGCGCGACAAGCAGCAGGTTCGACGCCAGCAGCCCGAGGTGCAGGATCCCCGTCGAGTAGCGCAGGACGCGGTGCGAGACGAGCTGCACGAGATAGAGCGGTCGCGTCGGCCCGCGGAGGGCGCGCCCCGTGAGAATGTGGCCGAGCGCGCGCGAGATCGTCCGCACCTTGCGGCCGTACTCGTCCTCGGGCTCGGCGGCGGGTTTCTCGGTGGCCACGGCCGCCGGCTCGTATGCGGCGCGCAGCCCCCGCTGCTCCATGAGGTACGGAAAGCCGAAGTCGTGCCCGAACCTCGGGTCGTCCTCGACGTAGGCGTCGCGCTTGACCGCGTAGATCGCACCGTTGCCTGCCGTGATCGAGCTCGCGTTCGACTCCTGCTCGCGCACCCACATCTCGTAGAGCCAGTACGCGCCCTCCATGTTCGCGCCGTCCGGGCTCTCGAGCCGGAGCTGCCCGCAGACGTAGCCGACCTCCGGGTCGGCGAGGTTCCGGGTCAGCGCCCGCAGCGCGTCCGGCTTCCACTCGCTGTTCGCGTCCGTGAACGCGAGCACGTCGCTCGACGTCGCGCGCACCGAGCGGTGCTGCGCCGCGACCTTGCCCTCGCGCGGACACTGGAGCAGCCGCACCCGCGGGTTCTCGGCGGCGATCTCGCCGACGATCGCATCCGTCAGGTCGGTCGACCCGTCGGACGCGACGACAACCTCGAGCAAATCGTCGGGATAGTCGAGCGCGAGCGCGTTCTCGATGCGGCGGCGGATGACCGCCTCCTCGTCGTGGGCGGAGACGACGAGCGCGACCGACGGTGTCTGATCCGCCTTGCGCACGGGCCGTGGCCGAATGCGTGCGAGCGCTCCCATCGCGAGCGGGTAGCCGGCGTGCGTCCATGCGAGACACCCGAGCGACCCCCAGAACAGCCCTCTCTTCATGCCGCGAGCATCTCCCGGACGAGCGCGCGATAGCGCTCCATCGCCACGACCCGATCGGCCTCCTCCTCGACGTACGCGCGCCCGCGCCGGCCCATCTCCGCGAGGTCGAACGCCCCGTCCGCCGCCTCGCGAACCGTGCGTGCGATGAGGTCGGGCCGCGCCGGGGGGATGACGAGGCCGCAGCCGACCTCGCTCACCAGTCGTGCGGTCTCGCTCGTGTCGTCGGCCGCGACGAGAACGGGGCGCGCGGCGGCGAGGATCCCGTAGAGCCTGCTCGGAACGACGTAGCCGGCGAGACCCTTCGCGAGTCCGACGACGTGCAGGTCTGCGCTCGAGAGGGAGAGCGGAAGCCGCTCGCGCTTCTGGTATGGGAGAAAGCGCACGATCTCCTCGACTTCGAGCCGCTCCGCGAGCGCCACCATCTGCGCGTGGCGCGCGCCGAACCCTGCGATGACGATGCAGAGGTCGTCGCGGTCGCGTAGGAAGGTCGCAGAGCGAACGAGGCTGTCCAGGTCCTGCGCGTGGCCGACGTTGCCCGAGTGCATGACGACGAAGCGATCGGCGAGCCCGTGCCTGGTCGCCCACTCGTTGTCGCGCGGCTGCGGCGTGATCGTCCGCGTGTCGACCCAGTTCGGGATGACGCGAAGCCGGTCGGGTGGTGCGCCCTTCTGTTCGAGGCGCTCGCGCATGGTCTCGCCGATCGCGACGATCCGGTCGGCCCGGCGCAGATACGCGCCGACGAGCCCGCGGAGCACGCCGATCATGGCAGGGTTGCGCAGGCGGTGGAGCTCCGTGGCGATCTCCGGGAAGACGTCCTGGCTGATGACGAGCACCGGCGCCCCGACGCGCTTCCCGACGAGGACGCCGAGGTCGCCGATGATCGGCGGGTCGGTCATGCACAGCACGAGATCGGGCGCGCGCCCACTGAGCGCATGGCGAAAGGCCGAGCCGAGATACGAGACGTAGTTGAGGGCGCGACGGCCCAGCTCCGACCGCTCGTACGACGTCGACGCGACGCGGGTGATGACGACCCCGTTGTGCTCGATCTGCCGCGGCTCGCCCTCGTGGCCGTGCAGGACGCCGGTGACGACCTCGACCTCGTAGTCCTCGGCGAGCGCCTCGCACAGCTCGGTCAGGAGATGTGCGGTCGCCTCCACGCCGGGCCAGTAGTACTGGTTGAGGACGAGAATCCGTTGGCGGGGCACCGCGGCAGGCTAGCGCCGATCTTCCACGGCTTCGCGCACGGTCTCCAGGAATCCGTCGACGCTCGGGCCGTAGCCCCAGTCGGCAGCGAGCTCCCGTGACCGGTCTCCCTGCGCCCGCCGCAGCTCCGCATCGGCAGCGAGCTCACCGAGCGCACCCGAGGCCGCGGAGACATCTCCCGCTGCGACGAGCGTGCCGTTCTCGCCGTCTCGGAGCAGGTCGTGTGCTGCGCCAACGCGGTCGGAGAGCACTAGCGGGAGACCGCAGGCGGCCGCCTCGTTGACGACGACGGCCCACGGCTCGCGCTCGGAGAGGAGTGCGAAGACGTCTGCCGCGACGTAGAGCTCGACGATGCGCTCCCAGTCAAGGTCGCCGGTGAGCACCAGTCGTATGCCGAAGTCGTGGGCGAGCTCCTCGAGACGCGAACGCTCGCCGCCCTCGCCCGCGACGACGAGCAGGAGGCGCGCATCGGCTGCCTCGGCAACTGCCCGCACCAGGTCGTGGAGCCCCTTCTCGGGCGCGAGACGCGCGACCGACAGGACGACGACGTCGGCTTCCTGCGCGTCGAGCGTGCTCCGCAGCTCGGGCCGGCGGCTCGCGAGACGCGCCGCGCTCGCGCCGAACTCCTCGACGTCGACGGTGTTCGCGAACACGCGCACACGCTCCGCCGGCGCGCCGCGCGCGACCATCGAGTTGCGTGCGAGCGTCCCCGTGACGAGGACGCCCGCCGCGTTCGCGACGACTGGCGGGACGACGGTGTCCTTCACCTTCCGCCGCCAGCCGGGCCGGGGTCCCTCGTCGTGGCTCTCGACGACGAGGACGTACGGGACGCGACGCAGGCGACACCAGGCGATGGCGGCCTGGGCGGCGAACGTGCTCCAGCCCGAGACGACGACGACATCGGGCCGGATGTCGTCGAGGGCCGGCACCACGCCCGGCGTCAGCGGGTAGTCGTGGTGCAGCACGCGCCCGGCGCCCGGCACGCGCAGCCCTCGGAGGAAGACCGCGCGGTGCTTCGGCTCCACGCGCCAGGTGCGTCCGGCGACGGTTCCCGCCGCGTAGACGACGGTGAGGTCGATCTCGGGAAGCGCCGCGACGCGGTCGAGGAGCGGCGCCCGGTACGGCGTCGGCTCCGGGAAAGACGGCTGCGACCCTGATCGGCGGTGCGTCTGGTGCCGCCGCGAGCGCGCGCAGCAGGTCGGCCGCGTCGCGCCGTGCGCTCTTCGCGAGCCCGCGACGCCGAGCCCGACGGGCGGCGACGTGAGCCGGAAGCAGGGGATCCAGGCGTACGGCCTCGCCTCAGCACGACGGCGCCGGCCGTTCCGCGTGCGTGCGCTGCGAGCCTCGCGAGCGCACGAGCGGCAGCTGCGCGCACGATCCGCGAGCTCGTCGTCGAGGAACGCGTGCTCGGCCTCGAACGTCCGCTCGAGCTCGACGAACGCGAGCGCGGCGTCCTCGACGTCGCCTGCGGCGACCTCGCGCGCCGAGCCAGACCTGACGGGCGAGCCCCGCACGCCGTTCGGAGAGCTCGGGTGCGACCGCACCGATCTGCCGCAGCCGAGATCGTCTCGGCGAGAGCCCGCTGCAGGTCGCCGCGTCGCCGCGAGGCCTGCTGCGGATGCAGCCGATGCAGCACCAGCGGTGCCTCGACGCAGTCGCCCTCCGCAACGGCGAGGAGCCGCGTCCAGAGGTCGTAGTCCTCCGACTCGCCGAACGACGCGTCGTACCGCAGTCCGTGCTCCTCGAGCAGCTCGCGCCGCAGCACGACGGTGTTGTGGAAGACCGGAGCGCTGAAGAGCGCACGCCAGCGCAGCGCGGCGCGCCCGGCATCGTGGAGGTGGAGCTCGCGCGGCGCGCCGTCCTCGGCGATGTCGAGGACGCCCGTTCCCACGAGGCCCGAGGTCCGGCCGCGAGTCGAGAAGCGCGAGGCTCCGCTCGAGCCAGTCCGGAAACGCCGCGTCGTCCGCGTCCATGCGTGCGACGTAGCCGCCCGCGAGCCTCGTCGAGCGCGCGATTGAGCGAGCCGGCGAGCCCGAGCTGCTCGTCGTTGCGCAGGACGCGGACGCGCGGGTCGTCGAGCGACGCGAGGGTCTCGGCAGTGCCGTCCGACGAGTAGTCGTCGACGACGATCAGCTCGAGGTCGGCCACGGTCTGGCGCAGGATGCTGAGGAGCGCCGTCCGAACGAACGGCTCGCCGTCGTGCACGGCGACGAGGACGGAGACGAGCGGTGCGGTCGACACGGAGTGTCGTAGCCTACGGCCCGTGCCGCGGGAGCTTCCGTCGTTCGACCTCGTCGTCGCGACGGTCGGGAGGACGGACGAGCTCGGTCGCCTCCTCGACTCGCTGGAGGCGCAGGACTATCCGTCGCTGCGGGTCGTCGTCGTCGACCAGAACGACGACCGGCGGGTCGCGGATCTCGTCGGCGGACGCGCGCTCGATGTCGTCCTGCTGCAGTCTCGACGACCGGGCTGTCGCGCGCCCGCAACGTCGCGCTCGACGCACGTGAGCGCAGACGTCGTCGCGTTCCCCGACGACGACTGCGTCTACCCGCCCGGATTGCTCGCGCGCGTGGCCGAGCGGCTCGCGGACGACGACTTGCTCGACGGTCTCACGGGCCGAGCAGCCGACGCGTCCGGGCGCTCCGCTCCCTCCTGGAAAGACGACGCCGCGACGCCTGACCGACGACAACCTCTGGAACCGCGCCATCTCGTTCACGATCTTCCTCCGCCGGCGCGTGGTCGAGCAGGTGGGGCCCTTCGACGAGCGGTTGGGCCTCGGCTCGGACGGAGCCGTGGGGATCGGGCGAGGAGATCGACTACCTCGTCCGCGCGGTTCGCGGCGGAGCTCGGATCGAGTACGACCCGACGCTCGTCGTACGGCACGACCTCCGCGAGAACGACGCGCACATCGGCCTCCGCGACGGCGCCAGCGTCGGGTATCTCCTGCGCAAGCACCGCTACCCGGCCCGTACGGTCGGCCGCATGCTCGTGCGGCCGGCCGGAGGCGTGCTCGTCGCGCTTACCAGGCTCGACGGAGCGGCGCGCGCGCTACCAGCTCGCGACGCTCCGAGGCCGCCTGCGCGGCTACCTCGGGGCGAGGCGCTCGAACATCTCCGCGTGACGCTCGAGCCACGGCTCGAGCGAGAAGCGCTCGACCGCTCGCGCGCGTGCGGCCGCGGAGTACCTCGGAAGGTCGTCGAGCACGCGCGCCGACGGCATCCGCGAGCGCCTCGGGTGACGGCGGCTCGTCGCGCTCCCAGGAGACCGGATGCGCGACGCCGATCCCTCCGACGTCGCCGACGAGCTCGCTCGTGCCGCCGCTCGCCGGATGCACGACCGGCAACCCGCACGCCATCGCCTCGACGACGAGCGTCGGACACGGATCCTGCACCTTCGTGTGCAGCAGCAGGTGCGCGCGCCGGAAGACGTCCGGCGCATCGCGCTGCGCATAGCCGCCGACGAGGTGCACGCTCCCGCGGAGATCCAGCTCGTCGAGCAGCGGCTCGATCGGGCTGACGAGCCGCCCGGTGATGAGGAGCTGCGCGTCGGGGCGCTCCGCGCGGAGGCCGGCGAGCGTCCGCAGGGCGAGCTCCAGCCGGTACTCCTGCGTCTGATCGCCTCCGAGAAGGAGAACGGGCCTGCCGGTGAGCGGCGTCGCCAGCCGGGGTGAAGTGCGTCGTGTCGGCGGCGTTGTGGAGGATTTCCCAGGTTCCTCGCGGCTCGCCGAGAAACTCGTCGGCCGAGCGCTTCGAGAACTCGCTCTGGTACACGACGTGATCGGCCGCGAGCACGGCGCGCCGCAGCGGCTCGTTGAGCTCGTCGGTCCGCGCGCCCGCCCAGCCCGGGTACGCCACCCCGTCCTGGTTGACGACGATCGGGCGCCCCGCGCCGTCGCGCGACCCGGACGAGCGGGCCGAGGTCGCGTGGGAGCCAGGTCGTGCCGAGGTAGAGAAGCGAGAAGTCCGTGGGCGAGTTCGGGAAGCGCTCGTTCAGCTTCTGCGCCTTCGCCGTTCCACCCGCGGCGCGCTCACCCGGCGCCGGAACGCGATCGTGCCCGTAGAAGACGCGGATGCCGGGCTGCCGCGCGGCCCGATGTGAGCAGCCGTGCCCACCGGCTCGCCGCCCTCCCGTACCTGGCACCACGAGCGGTGCTCAGATCCACTGGCTCACGCGTCGTCACCCATGGCGACGAAGCCCTCCAGAAGCGCCCGCCAGCGCAGGCGCAGAGCGGGTACGAGTTCTCCTCGGCGGTCGCTCGACCCGCTGTCCGCACGCGCTCCAGCTCGTCCGTGGGGCGCCTCGACGACGTGCACGATCGAACCGGCGAGAGCCTCGACGTCCTCGACGTCGACCATCCAGCCGTTCACGCCGTGCTCGACGAGATCGGCGGCCTGGCCGACGCGGGTCGTGACGAGCGGCACTCCCGTCGCCATCGACTTCGAGCACCGCACGCGGACCTCCCTCGTCGCGCGACGCGACGAGGCAGACGTCGATCGCCGCGTATGCGGTCGCGACCTCGCCGACGTCGTCGAGCAGCGCGTGCCGATAGGGGATCCCGAGCCGCTCGAGTCCGGTCCGCACAAAGCCGCGCGACGGCCCTGTGAGCAGGAACCAAAGCTCCGGGACGCGCTCCCGAAGCTGCCCGGCGACCGAGAGCAGAACGTCCGGCCCCTTGATGAGCTTCGGCTCGAGACCCTCTCCCCAGCCGACGCCGTCCTTCTGGAACGAGCCGACGACGAAAGCCGACGCGGGTAGCCCGAACCGCGACCGCGCCTCACGCGCGCCGTCGAGAGCGCGGAGCGGAAACGTGTCGACGTCGATGCCGATCGGGATCCGGTGCACCTTCTCCGGCGCCATGCCGGTCCCGAGCACGAGCTCCTCCATCTCCCGGTTCGTGACCTGGACGCGATCAATCTCGCGGTGACGCCGCCGCATGGTCTCGAAGCAGGCGTCGAACTCGGGCATCCCCGGCGTGCCCGGACGGCCGTGAAAGTAGGCGAGGCCGAGGTTGTTGCCGCGCCGCTCGAAGTCGTGGAGGAGCAGCGTGAACTGGCTCTGGTGGAAGATCGACTGGCCCGCCACCGCGTTGATCCACTCGGGCGGCCCGAGCTCGACACCGAGCTCGCCAGCGGTGCGGACGAGCTGCCGAGCCTCGTACGACAGCACCCACTCCGCGGCTTCCTGGCCGATGAACAGGCGCGAGTGCGGTGCCCAGGCGCGCGTACGCCGACCGACCAGCGCCCGCCGGACCGGCCGTCCCACGGGAGCAAGGACGCGCCGAGCCTGCTCCGCCGCGCTCATGCCCTTAGTGCTCCCCGCACTTAGCGTTCGAGGACGTTCTCGGCAGTCTCGAGCTGCGACCGGAGACGATCGAGGTCGGCGTCGACCAGCATGTGCACGAGCTCCTCGAAGTCGACGGTCGGAGACCACCCGAGCTGCTCCCTCGCCTTGCCGGCGTCACCCACCAGGTCGTGCAGCTCGGCCTTGCCACGAACAAGCGACTCGTCCGTCCGAACGTGCTCCATCCAGTGGAGGTCGACGTGCCCGAACGCCACCTCGACGAGGTCGCGGACGCTGTGAGACTCGCCCGTCGCGATGACGTAGTCGGCAGGCACGTCGCCCTGCAGCATCAGCCACATGGCGCGGACGTAGTCGCCGGCGTACCCCCAGTCACGGCGCGCATCGAGGTCGCCGAGAGCCAGGTCATATTCGAGCCCGAGGCTGATCGAGGCAGCCGCGAGGGAGATCTTGCGCGTCACGAAGTCGAGTGGACGCCGAGGCGACTCGTGGTTGTAGAGGATCCCGGACGACGCGTGCAGGCCGTAGCGACGGCGGTAGCTGAGCGTGATGAAGTGCGCGTAGGCCTTGGCGACCCCGTACGGGGTGAGCGGCGCGAGGGGCGTCTCCTCGGTCTGCGGAACCTCGCGCGGCTCGCCGAAGATCTCGCTCGACGACGCCTGGTAGAAGCGAATCTCCGTATCGACTCGCCGGATGGCTTCGAGCAGCGACGTGCACCCGACGGCCGCGAACTCCGCGGTGAGGACGGGCTGGCGCCAGGACATGGGGACGAACGAGGGCGCGGCCAGGTTGTAGACCTCGTGGGGCGCGCAGCTCGTGAGGACATCGACGAGAGAGAGCTCGTCGAGGACGTCGGCCTGGAGGAGCTCGATGCGGTCGCGGACAACCGCCAGGTTGTCGAACCGTCCGGAGACGGGCTGGCGGACCACTCCGAACACGTCGTAGCCCTCCCCGACGAGAAGCTCCGCAAGCAGCGACCCGTCCTGCCCGGCGATCCCGATGATGAGTGCACGTCGCGGCGTCATGGGTCGCGGCGGACCTTAGCGCCGCGGCCACACGGCGTTGCGTCTCGGGGCGCCTCTACCATCCGCGCCCGTGGCTGCCGTAACCCGGAACCGCGGGCCTGCTTTCGCGCTCGCGGGGCTGGTCGTCGGCGCCTTCGTCGTCTACGCGCTGCTCTCCACGCTCGTGAGTGTGCCGCGCGTGCACCCGGACGAGGTGCGCTACATGATCGGCGCGTCCTCGCTCGTCGAGGGCGACGGCCTGAGCTTGCGCGGCGACGAATACGGCTTCGGCCCGCTCCACGCCGGGGTGCTCTGGGTCGTGCTCTGGCTCTCGGCGGGCCTCGAGACCGCGTACCCGTGGTTCAAGGTCGTGAACGCGCTTGCCTGGGCGCTGACGGCCGTTCCCGTCTACCTGCTCGCTCGCCGGCTCGTGTCGCAGTGGTGGGCCGTCCTCGCCGCCGGGCTGACCCTCGCGATCCCTTCGTCGATCTCGGTCGGAACCGTGATGACGGAGAGCATGGCGTTCCTCGCCGCCGCCTGGGTGCTCTACGCGACGATGCTCGCGCTCGAGCGCCCCACGGTTCCGCGGCAGCTCTGGCTCCTGGTCGCGATCGGCGTCGCATTCCTGACGCGATCGCAGCTTGGCGTGCTCTACGTCGGCTGGCTCCTGGCGCTCGGCCTCCACTGGTGGATCAGGCCCTCGACGAGACCCCGCGGCCGGGCCGACTGGAGCCGCCTCTGGCCGAGCGTGCTTCCACTCGTCGCCGCCTTTGCGTTCCTCCTGGCGCGGATCGCCGGCGGCTCGTCTCCCCGCGACTCGCTCGGCGCCTACTGGGAGCTGTGGCGCGGCTACGACCCGTTCGGCGTCGCGAAGTGGGTCGTGTACCACCTCGCCGACATCGAGATCTACCTCGCCGTGATCCCGCTCGCCGTGGCACCGATCGCGCTGACGCAGCTCGTGCGGAGCGGACGGGCCGGCTCGGTCGTCGACTCCGCGTTCGCGTCGCTCTTCCTCGCGGCGAACGCGACGGGCCTCCTCGTCGTCGCCGCCTTCACGAGTACCCCGTGGGGCTACGACCGCCTGCACGACCGCTACGCCTTCTACCTCCTCCCGCTGTGGCTGATCGTCTTCGTCTTCTGGCTCGCAGACGGCCTCCCGCGGCCGCTCGTCGCGGCAGCGACCGGAGTCGTCGTGGCGCTCGTCCTGCCGGCGGTGCTTCCGTTCCGCCAGCTCGCGAACGAGGCGGGCATTGACACCGTCCCCGGAGCGCTCTGGGTCTGGGTCGAGGCGCAGGTCGCCGGGCCGGGGCCGCTCTCCGGGTCGCGCCTCCTGGCCGCGTTCGTGATCGCGCTGCTGGTCGCCATGCTCTTCCTGCCGAGGCGAGCCGCCGGCGCGCTCGTCGTCGCCGTCCTCGCCGTGCTCCTCGTGACGAGCGCGCTCGCATGGGAGCGCCTGATCGACGCGCCGGAGGACGCGGTCTTCGCCGGCGGGCTGGAGCGATCGTGGGTCGACGACGCCGTTCCCGAGAACGCGAGCGTGACGAAGCTGTACATCGACACGGTGTGCGGCTCAGCTCTCCAGCGGCACGCGCTCTTCCTCACCGAGGCGTTCAACGCCTCCATCGACCGGGCCGCCTACATAGGCGACTCGACGCCGGACGGCCTGCCGATCGAGCGCGTCGACGTCGGCTCCGACGGGAGCCTGATGCTGTCACCAGGGGATGCGCTCACGGCGGAGTACGTCTTCACGCAGCCGGGCGTCGAGCTCAAGGGCGAGCGAGTCGCGACGGGCACGAACGCGGAGCTCGTCCTGTGGCGCACGGACGGCCCGGTGGTCGTCGCCGGTGCGACGTCGAACGACGAGCTCCGCGCGCGCGACTGCGCGTAGCGCCTAGCGCACGCGCCGCAGGTAGCCGCTCGGGTTGAACGTGATGAGGAACTTCTCCCGCTCGCGATCGACGACGAAATCGTCCCTCTGAGCGAGAAAGGTCTCGATCGCCTCCAGCGGTCCGGGCATCAGATCCTTGCGGATCTGGCCGATGTTCGAGTCCTCCACGATCAGGTAGCAGCCGACCGGCACGAGCGGCGCATAGGTCGCGAGCTCGGCCTCGACGTGCGCCTGCGAATGGTCGGAGTCGAGGATGACGAGGATCGGCCGGTCCGCGGCACGTGCACGCACCTCCCCGACGACGGCCGGATCGGTGGACGAGCGCCCGCCGAGGTACGTGATCCGCGAATGGGCCGGATAGTCCTCGCGCTCGGGCTCGATGTCGATCGAGACGACATCGCCGCGACCCACGAGGTCGCAGAGCGACGCGAGGAACAGCGCGCTGCCGCCGCGATACGTGCCGGTCTCGACGATGAGCTCGGGCTTCGTCTCGACGACGATCTCCTGGTAGACCCAGAGATCGAGCGGGTTCTTCAGCGCCTGCGCACCGAGCCAGGTCGCCTCCGTCCAGGCGTCGGACTCGTAGAGAACGTCATGCGCGCGAGCGACGGCAGCACCGTCGAGCCGGCGATCGAGGCGAAAGCGAGCGGACGTGAGGGCGCGGCGTGGGTAGTTCTGCACGGGCAGCGATTCTAGGGGCCTTGATGCGGGCTCTACGGTCACGCTTCGGCGGGAAGTCCGAGCACCTTCAGGTAGTCGTCCGCCACCGAGCCGATCGTGGGAACGACGATGCGCGCCCGATAGCCCTCGAGGTCGGCGGCGAGACGCTCGATCACCTCGGGCACCTCCGCCGGCGATGCGAACGGCAGCCCGCCCCCGCCGACCAGCTCCGGGTGGCCGCCGCTATCGAGATACGCGGCGGGCAGCCCGCACGCGAGTGCCTCGAGGAGGGCGTTCGAGCACGGGTCGTCCCGGCTCGCTGCGAGGTAGACGTCGTGCTCTCGCAGGAGCCGCGCCACGCCGTCGGAGTCGAGCGGCCCGACGCGCCGGATGCGCTCGAACGGCTGCGGAGCCTGGCCGACGAACGTGACCGACACCCGCCCCGGATCCAGGCTGTCGTCGAGCCACGCGAGCACGTCCGCGCCCTTGCGCGGGTTCCGCGACCAGCTCGAGGCGATCACGCGGACGGGCCGGCCGGCGAGGTCGTCACGCCGCTCCGGCGAGGGGTGGAAGATCGCCGGATCGACCGTGTTCCGTATGACGACCGGATCGCGGAGCTGCAGCCCGAGCTCGGTGTGCTTCGCGAGGCTGTAGTGCGACTGCAGCACGGTCGCGTGCGCGAGCTCCTCGTTGATCTCCGCGATACGCGCATCGGACCCGTCGTCGAACCCGCGGTACGCCCCGATCGGCCCGTCGACGCGGTGCACCATGCGGCAGTCCCGGCGCACGAAGCGGCGAAGACGCTCGAAGTCGAAGTTGAACGAGTTGAAGAGGCACGCCGACGTTCCACCGGAGATCCGGTTGTGCTCGACCGAGAGCCCGCGACCCTCGAGCTCCCGAACGAGCGCGCGCAGGAACTGGTGCCCACCCCCCGACGGCGGCGGCTCGAAGTCGTGGAAGAGCGCGAGGTCGGCGCGGTCACGCCGGGATCGACGGACGTCCGCCTCCGTCCGCACCCGTCGCGCCGCGGCACGGCTCGCCCGTCGCACCGACCGAGGAAGCGCGCGGGCGTCCACGGGGCGACACGCTAGCCTCGACGACGCCCCGATGCCTTCATTCCGTCGCCTTGCCGAGGTGCTCGCGGACCGTCGACTCCCGCTGCGCACGCGGCTCGACCTGCTCGCAGCAGACGCGCGATCGCAGAGACGCACGCGCGAGAGCCACGGGGTGCGCTACGGCGGAGCGCACGTCTACCTCACCGGCGAGGACTATGCGATCGACCGTGCGTCCTTCGTCTTCGCGGTCGCGGAGGCGAACTACGCGGCGGACTACCGCGACGCGGTTCGTCCTCGACATCGGAGCGCACAAGGGCTACGTCGGCGCCTATGCGATCGCTCACGGGGCTCGTGCCACGGTGTCGTACGAGCCCGAGTCGGCGAACCTCGCCGTCCTCAAGCGCACGGCCGCCGGCTACCGCGCGCGCGGCGCGTTGTGGACGATCCACGCGGCAGCGGTCGATGCCGCGCCCGGCCGAACGGACCTGCACGTGATGGACGGCTCGTGGGGGCATGCACTCGACCCTCCCGCGCACTTCGCCGAGCACGAGGTCGGGATCGAGCGAGTCGAGGTCGTCGCGCTGGAGCAGGCGATCGCCGGGGCAGCGGCGCTCCCTGCCCGCGACCGTCTCGTGGTCAAGATCAACATCGAAGGTGCCGAGTGCTCGGCGATCCTCGGGACGAGCCCCGGCGCGTGGGGGGACGTCGCGGAGGTCTTCGTCGAGACCCACCCGTGGGCGTCGTGCGGCGCCGACGAGCTCGCCGCACAGCTCGAGCGCGCCGGCCTCAGCCGCGTTGCGAGCGCCCACCCTGCGGTGGTTCGCATGCGTCGCGAAGAACCCCCTCGATCCGTTCGACGTAGCGATCCCACGTGAGGCTCGCCTCGACCGTCGCGCGCGCCCGCGCACCGAGCACGCGGGCATGCCACTCGTCGCGCAGCACCTCACCCAGCGCGCGCTGGAACGCGTGCGTGTCCCCTGGCTCGACGAGCCGGCAGTTCTCCCCGTCGACGAGGCCGTAGCCGCTCGCGATCGCCTTCGTCCGCGACACGACGACCGGCTTCGCGAGCGCCATCGCCTGGAGCAGCACCGTGGTCGCACCGGAGTAGCTGTTGTCGAGGACGGGGAGCGCGACGGCGCGTGCTCCTTCGAGCCGGTCTCGCATCACCGCGAACGGAAGGTCGGCCTCGACGTCGACGTTCGGCGGCAGCGCGCCGAGCCCGCGCGCGCGGTCGCGCGTGGTCACGACGCGGAACGAACGGCTCGGGAGCTCCGACGCGACCCGCGAGCAGGAGCTCGACGTCGCGGTGCGGATCCGCGCCGATCGACACGACGTCGACGGATGCCTGCCGGTTCACGGGCGTGAACGCGCGCTCGTCGACGCCGAACGGAACGAACTCGACGCGCGTCGACTCGCCGTGCGACTCCAGCCACCGCCGGAGCTCGTCCGCTTCGAACTCGCTGTAGGCGAGCACCGCCGCGCAGGAGGCGAGCGAGCGAGCGTAGAGACGCCGAACGCGCTCCGAGCCCAGCTTCGCGAGACGCTCGGGGAGCCCGATCGCGAGGTAGACGAGCGGCGGCCGTACTCGTCCCGCCCGGTTCAGGAGCATCAGCGGGATGCCGACCGTGTCGACCGTGGAGAAGACGACGTCGGCACGGTTCGCGCGCCGGAGCGAGGCGAGCACCGTGGCGAAGTCGCCGCCGTAGCCCCCCGCCCGCTCGAGGGCCGTCTTCAGCGCCGAGCCGGTCGCGCGCGCCCAGCCAGGCGGCTGCCCGCGCGCGCTCGAGGTTGTGCGACGTCGTCCAGCCGCGCTCGGCGAGCTGGTCGAGGCCGAAGAGGAGATAGCGCTCGGCCGATCCGGGCGGGGTCGCGAGCGCCGCACGCCTGAGCGGAGAGTCACGGTAGACGTGGAAGACGGAGGCCACGGGCGCGGGAGGTAAGGTAGGCGACCGTGCGCCGCGAGGCGCGCCCAGCACCACGAGCCGACCATGCACAGGGAGACGACAACGTTCGCACGACGCGTGAACCGCGTGTTCACGCACCGCGCCGACCGCGTCGCGAAGGCGGTCGAGCGTCGCGGCATCCGCGCGACCTACGAGCTCCACGACCGCCTGCTCTCGAATCGGAAGAGCCGCGCGCTCCACGAGGCGGACCGTCCCGTGCTCGACGACGTCCAGAAGCGCGTGCTCGCGGATGTCGAGGAGAGCGGGTTCTCGGTCGTCTCCTTCCAGGATCTCTTCGCGGATGCGGCCCACTGGAGCGAGCTCGAGGCGATGCGAGACCGCTTCGTCGCCGAGACCGAGGCCGATCTCGCGAAGGGTGGCGAGCACGTCCGCGTGCGTGCGGGCAAGGAGTTCGTCGTGCGCCTCCACAGCTACGGCGTCGAGATCGGGCTCGACGACCCATGGTTCCGCGCGGTGGCCTCACGGCGACTGCTCGACCTCGCGAACACGTATCTCGAGATGTGGTCGAAGCTCGAGTACGTCGACGTCTGGTACTCGGTGCCGCAGCCGGCCGGCACGCAGCGGATCTCCTCGCAGCGCTGGCATCGCGACTACGACGACAAGCACCTGCTCAAGGTGTTCCTCTACCTCGTGGACGTCGACGAGAACATGGGACCATTCCAGTACGTGCCGGGAAGCCACCCGGGCGGGCCGTACGCCGACGCCTGGCCCTGGCAGCCCCTCGGCCAGAACTACCCGACCGAGGAGGAGCTCGAGGCACGCATCCCCGCCTCCTCGATTAAGGCGTTCACCGCGCCGAAGGGGACGCTCATCTTCTGCAACACCGCGGGCTTCCACCGCGGCGGCTTCTCGACGACAGACCCCCGCGTGCTCGCAACGGCGACGTACGCCTCGCCCGCGTCGCTCGCGTCGCTGACCGTCCGGAGCTACTCGCTCGCGACCGGCGCCGACTCGCTCGATGCTCCGACCCGGTTCGCTCTCGACTGAGCCTCACACGCACGCCGCACAGATTTCCTCGATCGAGGGTTGTCCGTCCTCGATCGAGGGTTGCCTCGTCCGTGGGAAGTCGTAGGATCGGGCGTAGCTCCGAGAAGGGCTGTTCGGCATGCCCGCCCCGGCCTCGGAGGTCAATGTCGTGGGGGAGAACCGGGGATCCCGCCAGGAAGGGAGCACCATGCAGGATCCGGCAAGGACCCGCCGCAAGCTCGGCATCAGGCTTCCGCGTCGACGCTCGACACGGCTGCTCGCTGGTGCCGTCGTTCTCGCTGCCTTGTTCGCACCCACAACGCTCGCAAACCATCTCTTCACCGACGTACCCGCTGCGAGCCCGCACCACAACGACGTCACCATCATCAACCGCGCAGGGATCACGGGCGGCTGCGGCCCGGGTCTCTACTGCCCGACACAGTTCGTCCAACGCGACCAGATGGCCTCGTTCGTCGCGCGAACCTTGAGGGCCCTGACTCCCGTCTTCCGCACCGATACGGGCGGGGGCAGCGCGGTCGACATCGACGCGGAGCCGGTCGTCTGCCAGACCGGGACGTTCACGCCGACGGTCGCCGCCACGGCTCGGATGGACTCGTGGATCTCTCTCGTGCCCGCTGCCTCGGCACAGATGACGTTCTTCGTGCGGAACGTGTTCAGCACGAACGGCGGCACGACGTGGCTGAACGCGGACTCGGCTGCGGTCGCCCGTGCCGATTCGCACCTCGCCGGTGCATGGGGACATGGAACCAACTCCGCGGTCCTGGCCCTCTCCGCGGGCACGACGTACATCTTCGGAGTACAGACGGGCCGTATCGGCGGCACGACCGACGCGAGCGACTCGCGGTGTGAGGTCATCACCGAGATCACGTACAGCGACGCAGGCGCGTCGTCCATCGGCGCCGGGCCGGTGACGAACGATCAGGCTCCCGCGAAGGCGGACGGTAGCTGACCCAATCCGAGAGGCAAGCCGATCAGGGCCCTGCGGCAGCGCAGGGCCCTGATCACTGAGCCGCCCTCGCCGGACACGGTCGTGTCAGTGCTCATCCTCTCGGGTGCGACGAGCGTTCGGACGCCGGCCTACCTGAACCACCGCGTGTATGCCGACCGGCACGGACTCGGCTATCTCTTCGACGTGACGCCGGGTCCCATCCCGACGCCGCTCGACCAGAAGCTCGCCGCGGTGCTGCGAGCCCTGCCGCACGTCGACTGGCTCTTCTGGATCGACGACGACGCGTTCTTCACCGACCTCCACCGCGATGTCCGCTCGTTCGTCGACGAGGACGTCGATCTCGTCATCTGCCTCAGCCCCGTGAACCCCGAGGGCGGCTGGACGTTCGTGTCGTTCGGCCAGTTCCTCGTCCGGCGCACGCCGGCGATGTTCGACCTGTTCGAAGCGGTGGTGGCCACGGACCTCGAGTTCGTGCGCGAGTGGTGGGATCCCGAGCGCTTCGGCATCTTCACGAACACCGACCAGGACGCCCTCGTGTTCCAGCTCTCACGCGACGACGTCCCCTGGGCTGGGCGCTGGAAGCGGCTCGACTGGCAGGAGTTCAACAGCCGTCCGTACCACTACGTGACGAGGCTCGACGAGCACTTCCTGTGCCACTTCGTCGTGCCGGGCGCGTCGTCGAAGATGGATCTCGTCCGTGACTTCGCAGCACGCATGCAGACGACGACCGCGCTCGTCCCGGCGGAGCTCCTCGAGCCGTATGCCGCCTTCATCGGAGCGTCGGAGCTGGCCGAGCTGCTCGGCCCGCCCTGGAGCGAGCCCCGCTAGACCGGAGTCGGCGTGGTTTGGAGTGATTCGCGTTTCGTGACAGGATCGCGACGTCATTCCGCGGAACGCGCTTCACAGGCGTCCACTCCGGTCGCGGCGATCGGCGATCGTCCTTGCGAGCAACCGGGGTCCTCGCCAGCGAAGGGAGTGACATGCTCGATCCTGACAAGACCCGGCGACCGCGCCGACTCAGGCTTCCTCGGCGCCGGTCGACGCGACTTCTTCTCGTGGGCGTCGTCGTGGTCGCCTTGCTTGCGCCCGCAGCGTGGGCGAATCACCAGTTCACGGACGTACCGACGGCGAGCCCGCATCACAACGACATCACCACGATCGCGCGCGCAGGTGTCACCGGAGGCTGTGGCGCGGGGCTCTACTGTCCGACACAGACCGTCCAACGCGATCAGATGGCGTCGTTCATCGCGCGCACGCTGCGTGCGTCGACACCGTTCTTCCGGACTGCGATCGGGTCAGGTGCGCTCGACCCCGATGCGAGCCCGATCGCGTGTCAAACCGGAGACATCACCTCCACGGTCGCAACAGTCGCGTCGTTCTGGGGCCACGTCGCTCTGCGCCAAGGCACCGCGGGTGAGCTCGGGTACAGCGTGCAGCCGGTCATCAGCACTGACGGCGGGGCCACGTGGACCGGCGTGCCGACGATCGTCAGCTATTCGACGTCCGTCACGAATGGAGGCTGGACGAACGCAACCCAGGCCCTCGTGGTGAATCTCGGAGTTCTCGGAGTCAACCCGCCGACCCGACTCGGGATGCGAGTCGCGCGCGAGTCGGGAACCGTGGACGCGAGTGACAGTCGGTGTCGCATTCAGGCACAAGTGAGCTACTCGGACGCTGGTCTACCGCCCTGGGCGCCATGAGGCGAGCACCGGACTCGTAGCTCGAAACGCAGGGCGGCTCTCTCCAGGGCCGCCCTGCAGCGGGTTAGTTCCTCCGCCGACCGAGTCGCCGCCGCACGCCGCCCGTCGCCCTGGCAGCCCCGAGCTCGCTCTCGAGCCGCCGTCGCTCGACCTCGAGACTCTGCGCGTACTCGACCGCGCGCTCCGCCTGCTCGCGCGCGTTGGCGTAGTGCCCGTCCCGCAGCGCGATCGACTCGAGCTGGAGCTGGAGCAGCGACTCGAGGTGCTCGATGTACTGCTCGGGGGTCAGCGCCGCCCGCCAGTCGGCGCCGGTCGTCTCGTCGTCTCGTTCGCTCATCACGTCGTCGTATACCGCACGCGTCTTCTCTGCTGCGCGGCTCCAGGTGAGCTGCGAGACGCACTCCCGCAGCCGGTCGTCGGGCGGGGCACGAAACGCCGTGGCGACCGCCTCGCGGATCGAGTCGACGGACTCCGGGTCGCAGTAGACCGCGAGATCACCCAGATACTCTCCCACGCCGCAGTTCTGCGTGGTGACGACAGCGCATCCGGCAACGGCCGCCTCGAGGCTGGCCAGCCCGATCGTCTCCCAGAGACTCGGCAGGGCGTGCACCCGCGCCGCGGCGTAGGCGTCCACGACCTCGGCGTCGTCGACGTAGGAGAGGAAACGGACGTCGGCGCCGACGTCCCGTGCGCGCTCCCTGCACGCAGCCGCGTAGCTCATGCGGTCCTGGTACTCGGCCCCGACGAGCACCAGCGGTGCCCCCAGATCGGCGCACGCGTCGATCAAGCGCAGCTGGTTCTTTCGCTCCTCGAGCCGTCCGACGCAGAGCACGAACCCGCGAAGCGGAAGGTCGTGCCGCGCGCAGAAGCGCTCCCCCTCTCCCTCGGCATACGAGGCGTCGACCCCCACCGGAACGATGCCGACGTGCCGTGGAAGCGGAGTGAACGCGGCGCGGATCACCTCGAGCTCCACCTCCGTCGGCGGGAGCAGCGCGTCGGCGAGACCGAACACGATGTCCCGCATGACCGCGTTTCGCTCCCGGAGGTTGGCGCGGTCGACCTCGTCGAAGGACTCGTCCTCGAGCGGTGCCCGCCAGTAGATCGGCGTGAGGACGACCGGCAGCCCGGCCGCTCGCGCCCTAAGGACATGGCGAAACGTCGGTTCCACGAGCTCGGTGTTGAACAGGTGAACGGCGTCGTACGGGGACAGGTCCGGCGCCAGGTCGCCCGAGATGTCGGTCTCGACGCCAAGCGACCGGAGCTCCTCGGCGGTGCGTACCGCGTGCACCGTGTCGCCCCCGGATTGATCCGCATGGTTAGGCCGGATCTGAAAGAGAACCCGCATCAGCTCGCCGCCCTCGCCGCCCCGGCGACGATCTCGCGAGCGATGACCGGGTTGCGTGCGGCTGCCTGACGCTGCAGCGCGAGGCCTGCGCCCAGACGATCCAGGATCGGGGCCGGCTCGCCGAGCGCCCGGTCGATCGCGTCGCGCAACAGAGGAAACGACGCGCCCCACGGAGACACGAGCTGCGCGTCCACGCCGATCGTCGCCATGAACGCGCGGACCTTCTCCGTGATCGCGATCCCCACGATCGGTACCCCCGCTGTCCCCGCGAGGATCAAGGGATGCAGGCGCGACGACACGACGGCGGCCGCGCTGCCGAGCGCGGCGCGATACTGCTCCTCGTCGACGATCTCGGAAAGAATGTGCGCTCGCGCGCCGAACGCCATCCGCTCGACGACCGAGGCGGCGGTCTCGAGGTCGTCGTCGTTGTACCGCTGGCCGGGAAGGAAGACCGGCGTCGCGTCCCACGTGTCGACGACGTGGTCGGCCGCCGCGGCGAGCCAGCCGACGTACGTGTCGTAGAACTGCGCCGCGCTGGCGGTCCACGTCCCTGCCCAGCGCAACCACGGTCTCGTGACGAAGGCGACGACTCGTCCAGGCGGACGGTCTTGCCACTTCGCGCTCGCCGCCTCCACGCGGACGGCGGGATCGGCGGTCACCTCGACGAGCGGCGCCCGCACCCCGGCTCGCCGCAGCTCGATCAGCGAGAGCGGGTCGCGGACCGTGATCGCATGTGCCCGCGAGAGCACGTCGCGGGCGAGCGCGCGGCCCACCGGCGTCACGAGCGAGTCGATGCCGACGCCGTAGAAGTAGACGGGGACGTCCCGCATCCGCGCAGCGAGGGCGGCCCGGTAGTACGGGTACATGAACGTGATGTCCCCGCGGAAGAAGTCGAAGGGGGTGATGATCGCGTCGTAGTCGTATACGAAGCCACCGCCGCCGACGATCACGAGCTGCGCGCGGGCGACCGCCGCATCGACCGCTCTGATGTCCCGAACGTGGATCCAGCCGACGCCCGCATCCTCGATCGCCTCCGGGCCTCCCGCGACGACGAACGTCGCAGCAGGCATCGCCGCGCGCAGCTCGTCGAGCATGACCGCGAGGATGGCGTCGTCCCCGAGGTTCGTGAAGCCCGCAGCACCGACGATGACGACCCGCGGCCCGTGGCGGCCGGCTTCGAGACGACTCGTCACGGCAGCGGACAGCGTGAGCCGGAACGGGGCACCGCGAGCATGCTAACCCCCTCGCGGGCGAGGCACCTGCAGCCCGGCTACGCCGCACGGCGGCGTAAGATGTCGTGCGCCGCACCGTGAACGCCTGCACGATCATCGCTCGTAACTACCTGCCCCACGCGCGCGTGCTTGCGGAGTCCTTCCACGAGCACCACCCGGAGGGCACGTTCACCGTCCTCGTCATCGACGGGCCGCTCGAGGAGGAGCCACGCGACGAGCCGTTCGCGATGCTCGGCCCGTACGACATCGGGATCGAGCGCGCCGAGGTCCATCGGATGGCGTTCATCTACGACCTGAAGGAGTTCGCGACCGCCGTCAAGCCGTGGCTCCTCGAGCACCTGCTCGAGAAGTCCGACCACGTCCTCTACTTCGATCCGGACATCGAGATCTTCGGTTCGCTCGACGACATCGCGGAGCTCGCGAGGCGCAACTCGATCGTGCTCACGCCTCACACCACGCAGCCGCTCCCCCGAGACCAGCTGCTGCCGAGCGAGCAGATGCTGCTGCGAGCCGGGATCTACAACCTCGGCTTCATCGCAGTCGGACGGGGCGGGAAGCCCTTCCTGCACTGGTGGCAAGAGCGGCTCGCACGGGACTGCCTGGTCGACGTCGCACAGGGCATCTTCGTCGATCAGCGCTGGATCGACTTCGTGCCCGCGTTGTTCGAGCACACCATCCTCGGCGACACTGCCTGCAACGTCGCATACTGGAATCTCTCGTATCGACGTCTTGCCTGGACCGGTACGGGCTACGAGGTCGACGGCACGCCGCTTCGCTTCTTCCACTACAGCGGCTTCAGCCCCGACACGATGGAGCTCAGCACGCACATGGGCGAGCTGCCGCGGATCGTGCTGCGCGACCACCCGGACGTGGAGCACGTCTGCGGGCAGTACGCGGAGAAGCTCCGTGCGTGTGGCTTCGGCGCGCCGGACACCGGGGCGTATCGGTTCGACATGGTGCCGAACGGGCTCCCGGTCGACGCCAGAGTGCGCCGCGACGTCCGCGAGGCCCTTCTGGCCGCCGAGCGCGCCGGCGACGGCCCGTGCCCGGATCCCTACGACCCGCTCACCGCGGACGCGTTCCTCGACTGGCTCGCCGAGCCCGTCGAGCCGGCCGCGATCCCCCGTCACCTCGACGCGATGTACCGGCGCCGCGGTGACCTCCGGCATGCCTTCCCGGAGGTGGCGAAGGGAGATGGACATCGCCTCGTGACCTGGGCCTACGCGACGCGCCGCGACCGCCCCGGAGTCGCGAAGATCGCGTTGTCACGCGCGCTCGTCGACAGCAGGTACCAGCCGCTTCCGGAGCCCGCTCTTGCCCGCTTCGAGCACGCGCTCCGAGACCTGGCAGACAGGCACCGCTGGCTCTCCCCCGTCGCCTCGGCGTACAGCGCCGTCCGGCGAAGCTTCCACCTACACCCGGCACCTGTGCCGCAGATCGTCGCGTCCGTCCCGAGCTTCCCGCCGCTTCCGGGAATCAACGTCGCCGGATACCTCCGCGCCGAGTTGGGCGTCGGCGAGGCGGCGCGACGACTGATCACCGGCCTGGAGGCCGGCGGGATCCCGCACGCGACGATCACGTATCGCCGCACCTGGAGCCGCCAGGAGCACCCGTTCGCGGGGAACGCGAGCCCGGCCGCGTACGACACCAACGTCGTCTGCGTGAACGCGGACGAGCTCGCGAACTTCCGCGCCGACATGCCCGACCTCTTCGCCCGCCGCTACACCGTCGGGCTCTGGTTCTGGGAGGTCAGTCGCTTTCCGCAGGCCCTCCATCACGCCTTCGACCTCGTCGACGAGATCTGGGTCGCGAGCGAGTACGTTCGAGACGCCCTCGCTGCGGTGACGAGCAAGCCCGTCCTCGTGGTGCCGCTGCCCGTGGAGTCGCCGCCGCGACCGCTACTCTCACGCGCCGACGCCGGGCTGCCCGACGGGTTCGTGTTCCTCTTCAGCTTCGACTTCCTGAGCGTCCCCGAACGGAAGAACACCCTCGGCCTGGTGGACGCATTCACGCGGGCGTTCGCCCCTGGCGAAGGACCGACGCTCGTCGTGAAGACCATCAACGGGGATCGCGAGCCGGAGGCACTCGAGCGTGTCCGCACCCAGGCGGCCGGGCGAGAGGACATCCACATCGTGGACGGGTACGTCTCGTCGCGCGAGCGCGACGCGCTCATGGCGCTGTGCGACTGCTACGTCTCGCTCCATCGCAGCGAGGGCTACGGCCTCACGATGGCGGAGGCAATGGCGGCAGCGAAGCCTGTCATCGCGACGGCGTACTCCGGGAACATGGCGTTCATGCACGAGCGGAACAGCCTGCTCGTGCCGTACCGGCTGGCACCGATTCCCGCCGGCTGCGATCCATATCCCACTGGCGCCGAGTGGGCCGAGCCGGACCTCGACGAGGCGGCGCGGCTGCTCAGACATGTCTGGGAGAACCCGGACGAGGCCCGCCGGCTCGGCCGTCGTGCGCAGAAGGACGTTCTTCGCCGGAACACGCCGCAGCGCACCGCCGAGTTCGTGGCCCGGCGGCTCGACGAGATCCGCGCGGAGCGCAGCGCGAGAGCGCTCGATCCTCGGCGCGCGCCTCTCCCCGGAGCACCTCTCCTCACCGCGGGGCGCCGGCGCCCGACCCGGCTGGCGCGTCGGCTGCTTCATCGCCTCCTGTGGCCGTACTTCGTGGAGCAGCAGGCGTTCGACACCGCTGTCGCCGAAGCGCTGCGCGCGCACGAGTCGTACGTCCTGGGGCTGGAGGAGCGCGAGTCGCCCACCGACACGGACGTGACCCGGCTCTCACCTGCCGAGCCGGCCATGCCGGAACCCGCGGCCGCACGACGCGCGGGCGCGCAGACTCGCTGATCTACGGCGCCGCGAAGGCGCGAATCAGGAAGGCCGCCATCTGCTGACGGGTGACGAGGTCACCGGGGCAGTAGAGAAGCTGGCCGGAGCCGTTCGTGCCGCACCCGGTCGTGACGCCCTGCTGGTAGAGCCGCTCGATCCAGCCGTAGAAGGGATTCGAGGCGGGGACGTCGGCGAAGGTGGGCGTCGCGGGAACGAGCTGCGTCTGGCCCTTCGCGCGCATGAGGAACGCCGCCATCTGCTGGCGGGGAACGAGGTCACCGGGGCAGTAGAGAAGCTGGCCGGAGCCGTTCGTGCCGCACCCGGTCGTGACGCCCTGCTGGTAGAGCCGCTCGATCCAGCCGTAGAAGGGATTCGAGGCGGGGACGTCGGCGAAGGTGGGTGTCGCGGGAACGAGCTGCGTCTGGCCCTTCGCGCGCATCAGGAACGCTGCCATCTGCTGGCGCGGGACCGGGTCGCTCGGGCAGAAGAGCAGGTGCCCGCTGCCGTTCTGACCGCAGCCCGTGGTGATGCCCAGGTCGTAGAGCTGCTCGATGTCCTCGTAGAACGGATTCGTCGGCGGCACGTCCGCGAAGGTCGGCGTGGTGACCGATGCGGAGGCGGGCGCTCCGAGGTTGCCCGCCGCGTCGAACGCTCGGACCTCGTAGGCGTACGTCTGCGCCGGCTGCACGGGAGAGTCGACGCGGGAGAGCGACGACGTCGTGGCGATCTGTGCCCCGTTTCGATACACGCGGTAGCCGAGCACCGCCGTGTCATCCGACGCAGCCGGCCAGCTCAGCTGGACGGACGTCGAGCTGAGCGCAGTCGCCGTGAGCGAGGACGGCCCCGTCGGTGGCTCCGTGTCCCCGTCGAGATCGATTGCGACGACGGCCTGCGACGGAGAGACGGAGATGGTCGTGACCACGGCGCCCGTGAGGGGATCCGTGACCGACGCTGCCACCGGCAACGCCGCATCCGAGAACGTCGCCGTCGAGGGTCGGGCGTCCACGAGCTTGGACTGGACGATCGACGAGGTGTCGGGTGCGATGCGAATGGAGACGCCGTTGACCACCGCGTCGCCCGCGGCAAACGCGTCGAATGGCGCCGTTGGCTGCCGGTATTCGAGATTGAGGTACGTGCCGTCACCCCTCGCGATACGGAGCAGACGAGGGGTACCGCCGAACTCGGCGGGCGCGAGAACGTACGACCCACTCGCGGTTACGGTCTGCACGTCGGCGAGCCAGCCGAGCTGCGCGCGATGCCAGTTCACGTGCAGGCGCGTCTGCGCTGCACCCATGACCGTGAAGGGGTCGCCGTACTCGCTCTGCGAGCAGGAGCCGGTGAAGGTGCCCGTGGAGCAGGCCAGCGTGCTCGCGTGGTGGACGCCCAGGTTGTGGCTCAGCTCGTGGCTGACGACGCGCAGCGTCATGGCACCGTTGATCCAGCTAGAAGATCCGGGCAGATAGGCGAGGCCTGCCCAGCCGCAGCTCGCCGCCTGCGGAAAGGCGTAGATGATGTGCTGGTACGCGGCGAGGTTCACGCCCGCCGCGGTCGCCTTGGACCGAGCCTGGCTCGCCCACGTCGTGTACGAGCAGCCCGCGTTCGACGCGTCGATCGTGTACCAGCCGTGGACGTTCCCGCTCAACGCGAGCTGCCCATACGACGCGTCGCCGAGGTACTCGTCGACCGAGGTCGCGTTGTCGAAGACGACCCCGCGAACGTGCGAGCTCGTCCATGGCTGCGCCGTGTTGTTCGAGAAGTTGAAGAGGAGTACCGCGACGGAGCGGGTGCCGGTCACGGCAGCCTGTACGTCCCCGCCCAGCCCGGACGCACCCCCGCTCGCGACGAAGGCTCCGTTGCGACGCTCGCCGTCGACGCGAACACGCTTGCCTGCAAGCGCCAACAGCGCGTCGTCGGGGCTCTCGATGGTCACGAGGCCCGATCTCGTGTCCACGCCCGCACCGACGTCGACCGCAGCCGTCGACGTGTCGCCGTGCCAGATGCGAAGCGTCCCTTCGACCGTCTCGCCCGCCCGAGCTGCCGAGCGCGAGCCCCAGAGGCGCGACCGCGAGCGGGAGGACGAGCGCAGCGGTCGCGACGAGCCGACGTCTCATTGCGCTGCCACGGTGGTAGCTACGGCGTCGCGAACGCTCGGATCAGGAACGAAGCCATCTGCTGCCTCGACACCAGTCCGCCTGGGCAGAAGATGGGCTGGCCGCCACTCGTGCCGCAGCCTTGCGTGATCCCCTGCTCGAACAGCCGTTCGACATACCCGAAAAAGACACTGCTGGCTGGAACGTCAGCGAAGGTCGGCGTCGGCGGGAAGAGCTGCGAGAGCCCCTTCGCCCGGACGATGAAGGCCGCCATCTGCTCACGCGGAACGGGTTGCGACGGGCAGAAGAGAAGCTGGCCGCCGCTCGAGCCGCAGCCCTGCGTGATCCCCTGCTCGAAGAGCCGCTCGACGTAGCCGAAGAAGACGCTGCTCGCCGGAACGTCGGCGAAGGTCGGCGTCGGCGGGAATAGCTGCGAGTGGCCGTTCGCCCGGACGAGGAACGCGGCCATCTGCTCGCGCGGAACGTTTTCGGTGGGGCAGTAGAGGAGCTGGCCACCCTGATTGGCGCAGCCCTGCGTGATCCCGAGGTCGAAGAGCTGCTCGATGTCGGGATAGTGCGGATTCGTCGGTGGGACGTCGGCGAACGTCGGCGTCGTCGTGAAGGTGGCCGTGACCGTCTTCGACGTGCTCATCGTCATCGTGCAGGTGTTCCCGCTCGGCGCGTCGCAGTTCGTCCAGCCCGTGAGCGTCGAGGCGTACAGCGGCGTCGCGGTCAGCATGACCGGCGTCCCCGAGGAGTACTGCTCCGAAGCAGTCCGTCACCGCAGTTGATCCCCGTGGCCGGTGACTGTCCCGCCGCCGTTGCCGCCTTTCACCCACGTGAGCTCCGGCGTTCCGCTCGACGGGATCAGCGCAAGCGTTCCGCTGGCATTGAGCCTGCGGCCGCTGACCGTCTTCCCGCTCAGCGCCGAGATCGAATCGCCGCCGTTCAAGCAGCGCCGTCTTGACTTCGGCAACAGTGACCGCAGAGTTCTTCGCCCACGCGAGTGCCGCCACGCCTGCGACCTGCGGCGTCGCCATGGAGGTGCCCTGGATCGACTCGTACGAGCTCGCCGTGTAGCTCGTGCCGACACAGCGGACGTCGACACCGTCGATGTGCGCACCCTGTGCGGTGATCGTCATCGTCACTGTAGAGCCCGAACCGGAGGTGCAACGGCTGTCCGTCGAACTGCGACAGGTCCTCCTCGAACAGGAACCACGAGTTGGGGTAGCTCGTCGTCGTTCCCGTCCACGCGGCGACCTCGGTCCACGACGAGCCGTTCGTCGACGCATCGACGAAGAAGAAGTCGAAGTTCGCCTCCGTGTTCAGCTTCATCGCGTACTGGACGTTGCAGGCGGTGGATCCCGCCAGCGAGATCGGGCCCGGCGCGCGGAACCAGTTGTTCGCGAAGTTTGCGTAATTGCCGCCCGGCGAGTCGGTCGCGCTCCACGATCCGAAGATGCGAGCTCTCGGTCGTCCGCGCCCACGTGGTCGGCGAGCCCTCGCTGGCCCAGCCCGCTGCGGTCTCGAAGCCGTCGGTGAACTTCGACTGGAACGCGAGCCAGGTGCTCATGATCTGCGTCCCCGGGGCGCCGAGGTCGACGGACGTCGTCCCGAAGTTCGAGAACCCCGCGATGCCGTCCGTTCGCGTTGTAGCGGCAACGCAGACCAGATTCGAGGATGTGTAGTTGCACGGGTACTGCGGAGTGGCCTCGTTGTTGTCGCCGACGCCATCGGCTCCGCCGTTCCCCGCTGCCACGACGAAGAGCGTGGTCGTTGCGGCGTCGATCACGTCCTTCGTCGCCTGGTCGTAGCCGCCGCCGCCGAGGCTGGCGTTGACGACCTTGGCGCCTTCCTGAGCGGCGTACGCAAACCCGCTCATGACGGTGAACGTCGTTCCGCTGCCGTCGGTCCCGAGCACGCGCACGGGCATCAGCCTGACGTTCCAGTTGACGCCGACGACACCGGTCGCGTTGTTGCCCCTCGCGCCGATGGTTCCCGCCACGTGCGTTCCGTGTGCGTTCGTATCGCGCGGATCGTTGTCGCCCGAGATGAAGTCCCAGCCGCGGTGGTCGTCGACTCTGCCGTTTCCGTCGTTGTCGACACCGTCGCCCGCAACCTCGCCGGGGTTCGCCCAGATGTTTGGCGCGAGATCCGGGTGGTCGTAGGCGATCCCCGTATCGACGACCGCGACCACGACGCCGCTGCTTCCCGTCGTCGTGTCCCACGCTTCCGGTGCATCGATGTCGGCGTCGGTGATGCCGCCGTTCTGGCCGGTGTTGTGCAGGCCCCAGAGCTCGCCGTTCGCGTACCGGGGGTCATTCGGAGTCGCGCTGGCGCGGTAGATCCAGTTCGGTTGCGCGTAGAGGACGTCGCTTCGGCGCTCGAATGCCTGTACCGCGCCTGGAACCCCTTGCCCGGGCTTCAGGCGCGCGAGCACGAGGCCGGGCACCGCGGTCTCGCTGACGAGCGTCGCGCCCTGGTCAGCGAGCGCGTCCACGCGACTCGCAGCCGACACCCCGCCGCGAAAGCGGACGAGCAGCTCTCCGGGAACGAACTTCGTGGCGGGATCGGCAATCGCGACGTTCTTGGCGTCCGCCGCCCGCGGGCTCTGCTGCTTGCCGGATTGCGCCGACGCCCCGCCCACGAAGGCAGCGACGAGCACCGCGCTCGCGAGCGCCACACCGACACGTTGCCGTCCGTCCGTCACTCACCGTCCTTTCGCCGCACGAGCCGTCGCATTCTGCGCTCATGCGGGCCGCGATTCAACCCCCAGGTGGGAGGAATCCGCCGATCCCGAGGACAGCCGTGTGTTACGAGTGGGCGTGCTCGACGGAGGCGAGAACGAGCGCACGCTCGCCGAGCTCGACGAGCTCGTGGATGACGAAGCCGCGCTCGTCGAGGACGGCGCGCAGGACACGGGTCGACGGGACGAAGAACGTCGTCGTGTCGCCGCGGTAGCCCTTGCCCCGGTACGTGGTCCTCGTGACCGGCTCGACCGCGGTCTCGAGCACGATCAGGCCGTTGCCGCGTACGACGAGCCTCGTCAGCTCGTCGAGACCGTCGGCCCAGTTCTCGAGGTGGTAGAGCACCCCGCAGAAGAGCACGACGTCGAACGGGCGCTCCGGCTGAAGCTGCGTGAAGGACAGGCGCCGGAACTCGACGTCGAGGCCGAGGACGTCGCGGCAGAACTCGGCCTGGCTCACGAACGAGCTTGCGGCGCTCGAGTCGTCGTCGATCCCGAGGACGTACTCCGCGCCGAGCCGCTTGCAGGCGAACGACATGTAGCCGGCGTTGCATCCGATGTCGAGGACGCGCTTGCCCGCGAGCGGCGGGAGGTGCGGCTCGATCGCTCGCCAGAGCGGCGCGGGGATGTCCTGACCCGGATAGACGAGTCCCACGCCCTCGACGGACTTCGTCGACACACCGTCCGCGAGCAGGATGTCCTGGTACCAGGGACCGAGCTCGCGCACGCGCGCCTCGAGGGCCAGAGTGGTCTCCCGACGCTCACTCATCGGGGCTCGAGATCCGAGGCTCGGCTCGACTGACGAAGGCGCGCCAATGCATCCACGACCTCCGTGTCGAAGCGCTGTCTCTCCTCGAAGTACGGCCACAGCATTCGGAGAACGAGTCGCCGAAGAAGTCCGACCGGTCCCCGGCTCGACTCGATCGAGACGCCGCGATCGGCTCCCTTCCGTGCCGCCACCGCGGCGCGGAGCACGTTCGCGTGAACGTCGATCGGCGAGCGTGCACTCGCGCGTTCACGGACGGCCTCGTATCGGCTCGCGACGAAGTCGGCGGCCCGGTCGACCGTGAACCGCGTGAGGATCTCGGATCGCGCGCGCTCCCCGAGCTCCCGCGCGCCGTCGACGTCCGCATACACCCGCTGCATGACCGCGGCGGCGGCGCCGACGTCCGGCTCGGCCCAGACCGCGCCGCGCGCATGCGCCCACCACTCCTCGGGGACGGGGACGAGGTCGTAGGGCACGAGGTGGCTGACGCGGTCGTTCATGAACTCGAGATTGCCCGAGTACCCGGTCGCGATCACGGGCTTCCCGTACGACATCGCCTCGGCCATCGTCGAGCCCGAGGCCCTCGCTGCGGTGAAGGGAGACGTAGCAGTCGCACGCAGCGACGTACGAGTCGCGCTCGGCCTCGGACACGTACCCGTCGAGAACGACGACATCGGGGCGACCGGCGACGGCCTGCTGGAGCTCCTCGAGCTGGCGCGGCTTGCGCTCGCGCCCGTTGATGCTCTTCAGGACGAGGGTCGGTCCATCACCGGGGGCGAAGGCCCTCGTGAACGCCTCGGCGACGGCCAGCGGGTTCTTGCGCTCGGCGCTCACGAAGTCGAACACGAACAGGAAGAGGAACCCCGGCGGGAGACCGAGATCGGCGCGCGCGAATGCCGGCGCTGGTGGAGGCTCGACAGGGATCGGAACCACGACGACGGGGACATCCGACTCGCGCCCGACGGCCTCCCGGACGTACTCGCTCGGGACCCACACCTCGTCGAGGAAGAGGAGCGCCCACCTGTCCTCCGCCCGGAAGACGTTCGTCTCCCAGAACCACATTCCGATGGAGGCACGCCCGAGGAAGAGCTCGACGCCCACGTCGTCCGCGAGCGTGGGGAGCTCGTCGGCGTTGAGACAGATCAGGTTCGTGTCGTAGAGGGCCGTGCCGGTCACCTCGAACCCGACGGAGTGCTCCTGGCGGCTCGCCGTGCGCCGATACGGAATCGCCGCGAACGGGATCTCGGCGCACTCGAGCCCGCGGCCCAGCTTGCGCGCGATCTCGCCCAGTCCCGACTCCGCCTCGAGGAAGCCCACGAGGTTCACGCCCGGCTTGGGATCGTCGGCGATCGCGATCATGCGGACTCGGACGTCCACTCGAGCAGCGGGCGCACGACCCCGCGCCACTGCCCGCTGAAGACGCCGCGCGCCGAGTCCCCCTCGCCCGCGTCGAGCACCTCGAACGAGACGGCCTGGTAGACGGCCGCGTGATGCTTGAGCTTCGGGAAGTCGAGGCTGCAGATCGAGGGCTCGACGATCGACGGCCCCTCGTTCATGAGGTTCTCGGGAATCCAGGCCGTCGTGACGTAGTCGCCGGGAGGCGAGGGCTCGAGCCAGCGCTCCGCCGTATCCATCGCGTTGAACGCGATGGCGCTCTCCCGGTCGAGGACCTTGATCTTCGGGAACACGGGAACGCCCTCGCGGAGCACGCGGAACGTGATCTCGACGCCGATGGGCCGTCGCACGTCCATGATCCCGGGCGGCATGCCGTCGTGCGGCAGCACGCGGACGCCGAGGATCTTCGCGAGGTCGTCTCCGGGCGCCTCGTCCGGCGACCACGTTTGCTCGGTTCCGGCGCCGTGGGTCATGTGGAGGTACTCCGCGATCACCTCGGCCGCCGGGCCGTCCCCGGCCAGGCGTCCGCTCTCGATCTGGATCGCGCGGTCGCACAGCTGCGCGACCGACGGAAGCATGTGGGAGACGAAGATGACCGTCCGCCCGGTGCTCCCGAGCTCCTCCATCCTGCCGAGGCACCTGCGCTGGAACTCGGCGTCGCCGACCGCGAGGACCTCGTCGACGAGCAGGATCTCCGGCTCGAGGTGGGCCGCGACGGAGAAGGCGAGGCGGACGTACATGCCGCTCGAATACCGCTTGACGGGCGTGTCGATAAAGCGCTCCACTCCGGAGAACTCGACGATCGCGTCGTAGCGCTGCTCGATCTCGCGGTGCTTCATGCCGAGAATCGATCCGTTCAGGTAGATGTTCTCGCGGCCCGTGAGCTCGGGGTGGAAGCCGGTGCCGACCTCGAGCAGGCTCCCCACGCGGCCGCGGATCTCGACCTGCCCGGCAGTCGGCGTCGTGATCCTGGTGAGGATCTTGAGCAGCGTCGACTTGCCGGCGCCGTTTCGACCGATGATCCCGAGCACCTCGCCTTCCTGCACGTCGAAGGACACGTCCTCGAGCGCCCAGATCTCCCGTTCCGGGCGACTGTGCTCGCGGCCCGTGAGCCGGCGGCCGGCGTGTGTCAGCGACTCGCGCAGCGTGCCGTACGCCGCCTGGTACTCGCCGATCCGATAGCTCTTGGCGAGGCCTTCGGCCCGGATCGCGACCGGCATCAGATGGTGTCCGCGAAGCGCGGTTCGGAGGAGCGGAACACCGCGAGCCCGCTCACGAAGATCACGATCGCGACCGTGACGCCCAGCGCCGCCTGGCCCGGGTCCGGGGCGCTCGCGTCGAGAACGGCCCAGCGCCAGCCGCTGATGACCGTGGTCATCGGGTTCAGCGCGAGCACCCACTGCCACTTCACCGGGATCTGGTCGACGGCGTACATGACGCCCGAGAGGAGGGGAAGCACCTGCAGGAAGACCGGGATCATGTACCGCACGTCGCGGAAGCGGACGTTGAGGGCCGAGAGGAACAGGCCGAGCCCGAGCGCAGTGACGAACGCAAGTGCGATGAACGCGGGCGCGAGCAACACTTCGGGGCCGCCCGGCCACGTGTCGTAGTACCACATGAGCACGAGCAGGACGGGCAGCCCGACGATGAAGTCGATCAGCGGGACGATCACGGCGCCGAGCGGGAGCAGCGTGCGCGGGAAGTAGACCTTCGTGACGAGCGGCAGGTTGGCCGCGAGGCTCATGCTCGAGCCCGTCAGCGCCGAGGCGAAGTACTGCATGGGAAGGACGCCCGCGATGACGAGGCTCGGGTAGGGGACGTCGCCCGAGGGGAAGTTCGCGAACCGCCCGAAGACGATGACGTAGACGGCGGCGGTGAAGATCGGAACGAGCAGCGCCCACGCGACACCGAGGAACGTCTGCTTGTAGCGCACGACGACGTCCCGCCAGACGATTCGTCCGAGCAGCTCGCGGAAGTGCCAGAGCTCAGGAATGTCGAGATGCGGCCAGCGAGGCGCCGGCCGGATGACCGTTACGCGAGTGGCCGGCGAGGAGTCGTCGGCCCTGACGGTGTCATCGAGGTCGGGCGGGCGGTCGTCGAGCGTCGGCTCTCCGCGCTCCTGGAGCGTGCCCTGGCTCACCCGGTCGATGCTAGCTGCCGGTCTGGTTGGCTTGGATCACCCGCGAGCGCGCCGAGTGCCGTCACGATGAAGATCGGGTACAGCGGCAGCGCGAACTCGGGCGCGACGCCCTGCGAGGCGGCGTGGACGAGCAGGACGAGGAACGCCGCCGCCCACAGCAGGAGGATCGTGCGCCAGTCGCGGGGACGCCTCACGACCAGCGCGACGACGCCGACGGCGAGCCAGAGGGGAGGGGTCGGAAAGCGCGGTGTGATCCGGTTCAGGATCTCGGTCACCGGGTCCACGCCCTCCCGCGCGGGCAGCTCGGCATCCCAGGCGCGAACCCGCGCGACGACGTCCCGGTAGCGCTCCTGCTCCTTCGGGTCGCTCCAGATCTCCGAGGGATCCGCCACGGTGCACGAGTCGATGTAATCGGACGCGCACCAGACGAAGCCGTACGGAACGCCGGTGAGGAGGACGTTGGCCTGGGGGTTGGGAAGCATGTCGCCGTCGTCCGACTCGAAGGCCGGAGCAGGCGCCTCGGGGGCCGTCTGCTCACGCGGCGCGACGTCCTCGCGGAGCGGCTTCTGGACGAGGAACTCCCAGAACGTGTCCGCGACGCCGCGAGCGTACGTCTCCGGGTGCTCGCGAATCGCCTCGAACGCCGAGTCGTAGAGGACGTCGTAGTTCTCGTCGCGTCCGAGCACGCTGTCCGAGAGGGCGATCAGGCGGACAGTCTCGTAGTTCGAGCCGTTCGCGAGGTAGGCGTCGAGGGTGACGTCGAGGCTCGCATGGGGCTCACGGGAGAGGACCGCCCGCTCGATCAGCTCACCCAGGCGCTGCGACGCCTCGCCGTTGCCGGGCGCGATCGTCTTGTTCGCAGTGAACACCTGCAGGAACGGGACCCACGCCCGTCCACCTCGCGCGACCGTCGACTCCTCGTAGCGGACACCGTTGTGGAGCGCCCAGGCCGCGAGCGGGAGGAGTGCAGCCGCGACGCACGCCGCCGTGAGAACGAAGCGCCGACGCCACGCGACGTAGGCGATCAGCGGCGCGAGAGCGAGTGGGAGGAGGACCTGGTTCGCGGGCCGGATCAGGACGAGCATGCCGATCCCCGCCCCGACGGCGGCGAACCTCCACCCCGCGGGAGTCCGCATCGCCGCCGTGAGGAGCCAGGCCCAGACTGCGAGCCCGGTCGCGAACACGGCGTCGCTCGAGGCCTGGTGGTAGATCGTCGCGTACGCCGGATAGACCAGCAGCAGGAGCGCCGTGAAGAGCGCGGGAATGCGGCCGAAGCTGAGCGCCGTCGCGCTCCAGGCGAGGATCGAGGTCGCGTACAGCAGCCCGAAGACGAGCTCGAGGAGCCAGATCCCACCGAGATCGAGCGGCAACCCGACGACGAGCGGCGTGAGCGGCGTCCGGAAGACCTGGAGGTAGGCGAACGGCGGATCGGAGTCGAGGAGCTGGAGGTAGTACGCGAGGTAGTCCCAGGTGTCGCGCCCTTTCGCCATCGGCCACCCGAGTGACGCAATCCAGAAGGCGGCGAAAGCGAGCACGAACAGCAGGAGCGCCGCGCGCCGGGTCGGGACGAACAGGAGGATCCTCGTCCAGGCCGCAGTCACGCCGTGCGACCGCCGAGCCGCGGAATGCGGGCGAGACGCCGTTCGAGCCGATCGACACGCGTTGCGTAGGCGAGGCCGAGGTCTGCCTCCTGCAGCGCCGAGGTCTCGCCCGCGAACGACGCGACCGCGAGAAGCTCGTCCCGCTCGGCAGCCGAGGGTTCGGCCGACGCCCCGCCGAAGCCGAGCGCCGCCAGCCGATCGCGTAGGCGCGTGTCGATCGCGAGCTCGCCGCGTCTGACCCCACGGTCGAGCGCGGCGTCGTCGACGACGAGCGGCGCGTAGAAGGCCTCGAGCTCGCCCGCCCGGTAGGCGTCGTACGCATCGGCCATGTGGCCGGGGATGCCCTTCTCGGCGTTTCGCTCGAGCGCGACGAACTGCGTGACGTACTTCCGCATGCAGTGGGCGAGCGAGCGCACGGGGAAGTGGAGGATCTCGATCGGGTACCAGCCGCGCAGGGCCACGAGCCCCGCTCCGAAGGCCTCGTGGTTGCCCCTGCCCACGCGGACGTCCGGCACCGCGCGATGCGCGGACTTGAAGTGGATGCTCAGCGGGTGCGGGTGGAACGACGGCCGGCAGAGTCGCGCCGTCATCCGCTCCGCGAAGAGACGGTCGTCGTCCGGGCGTGGCACGAAGTTCCTCCACGCGCCGCGCACGACGCCGTAGCGCGCGGGCACGGCCGCGAACAGCGAGCGGAAGTCGCCGCCGCGCGGCAACCAGAACTCGTCGGCGTCGGTGTTGAGAACCCAGTCGGCGCCGAAGTCGGTTGCCGCGAGGCGCGCCATGCGCGTCACCCACTCGCTCTGGCGAAGATCCTCTCCCGGCTCGCGAACGAGGTGCAGATGTCCCTCGCGCGCGTAGCGCTCGAGGACGTCGGTCGTGCCGTCCTCGGAGCGGTTGTCGGTCGCGACGACGAGGTCGACGCCCGCGTCCAGGTGGAAGGCGATCTGCGCGTCGACGATGTCGGCCTCGTCGCGGACGAGGAGCGTCATGACGAGCTTCATCGCAGGCGGAGACTAGACATCGGGCCAGGCGATCCTCTCCTCGGCGAGCGCCAGGGCGAGCGGCCCGCGACGCAGGCTTCGCCGCATGCCCAGCAGCGGAAGCTGCGAGCGGTACGCCCGGATCGCACGCCACTTCGCGAGTCGGTCGTGCGAGCCGATCCCGACGGGCGTGAACGGCGTCCCGGACTGCCGCGCTGTATACGGCTGCTCGGCGTAGAGGCCGAGGAGGCCTGGCGGCACGTGTCTCGTGAGAAGCTCGTTGAGCCACGCGTGGTCGGGATGCGTGAGCGGCGATCCCGGAACGAGCACGCAGTCGGCATCGTCAACGGCGCGGCGCGCGACGTCCCAGACGTCGTCGTCTTCCCCGTGGCGGTCGAAGTCGACGCTCCCGAACGGGAGCCAGCTCGGAGTGACACCGAGGCGCGCGCATGCGAGGCGATCCTCCTCGCGACGTTCGCGCGCCGCCTCGCCCTCGGTCGCGAACCCCGCACGGCGATCCCAGCCGCCCGTCGGCGCGGTGGAGTCCGGATCGAGCGCCAGCACCGTCAGCAGCTCGACCTGCCGCCCGCTCCGGGCCCAGCGCGCCATCGACGCGCCGAGCGAGAGGACGCCGTCGTCGGAGTGCGGCGAGACGACGACGATGGTGTTTCCGGGGATCACGACGGCCTATGATCGCGGCGTTGGCCGACTGGCGACGATTCGTTCCCGCGGGCGCCCGTCGAAGGCTTCGTCCACTTCGACAGCGAGCCGTCGACTGGCGCCGCTCACGTCCGCCGAAGCTCGGAGATCTTCGTCGCCTCACCCCGATCGATCCCAACTGGGGGTTCGAGCGAGGAACGCCGATCGACCGCGTCTACGTCGAGCGGTTCGTCGGCTCGCACGCGGCCGACATCAGAGGCCGCGTCCTCGAGATCGCCGCGCCCGACTACACGAACGCCTTCGGACGCGGCGTGGAGCAGGTCGACATCCTCATGGCGACGGAAGGGAATCCGCAGGCGACCATCGTCGGCGACCTCACGGACGCCCCGCACATCCCCGGCGACTCGTTCGACTGCGCCATCGTCACGCAGACGCTCCAGTTCGTCTACGACGTCCGCGCCGCCCTCGCGACGCTGCATCGAATCCTGGCGCCGGGAGGCGTGCTGCTCGCGACCGTGCCCGGCGTCACGAAGATCTCCCGGCTGGAGGACGAGCAGTTCGGCGAATGGTGGCACTACACGGGCCGCTCCGTCCGCCGACTGGCCGAGGAGGCCTTCGGGGCCGCCGACGTCGAGGTCGTGACGTACGGAAACGTGCTCACGGCAGCAGGCTTCCTCTACGGGCTCGCGGAGAGCGACCTCGAGAGCGAGGAGCTCGACGAGCACGATCCGCTGTACGAGGTCGTGATCGGGCTCAGAGCCGTCAAGCGCTAGGACGGCGCCGCAGGACTCGCTTCGCAGGCCCGGCGAGCTTGCGGTAGACACGGTTCGGGATCCCCTGCTCGACCGTGGCGAGGCGGTGCTCGAGCGCGTCGAGCCGGCGCTGGAGCCGGACGACGTCGGCCTCGCCGAGGACGGCTGCCTCCACCGCGTAGGTCGCCTCGTCGACGAGCGACGGCGTCTCGAAGGCAAGTGGGCCGCTTCCGGCCGCGAGCTGCCGCAGCGCGTCCCGAAGCCGCGTGTCGAAGACGAGCCGCCCCTCGGCGACGCCGCGCTCCACCTCCTCGTCCGCAACCACCTGGGTTGCGTAGTAGTCGGCCATCGTGCCCGCTTCGAGCGCCTCGAACATCTGCGCGTGATACGCCGTCGGCGTCCGGTCGATGCTCCGCCAGGCGTTCCCTTGGAGATGCGCCTTGTGCTCGCACTGTGCGAGCGAGCGGAGCGGGAAGTGGAGCACCTCGACCGGGAACCAGCCGCGCAGCGGATCGAACGGGCTGTCGATGACGGCGTGGTTCCCGCGCGTCAGCCTGATCTCCGGATGCCCGCGGTGGATCACCTTGCGGATCGGCTTGAAGAGCGACGCGGGATCGTTGATGGGCGCGAGCGCCGAGAAGCGCACGGTGAGCCGCTCCGCGAACGACTCGTCGCCGTCGGGACGCGGCGCGAACGTGCGCAGAAACGCGCCGACGGTCCCGTAGCGCGGCGGAATCGCCTCGAGGACGCGCGCGAGCGACGCGCCGCGCGGCCACCAGAACTCGTCGGCGTCCGAGTTGATCACCCAGTCCGCGCCGTAATCGATCGCCGCGAGCCGCGCCATGCGCGTCACCCACTCGTCCTGACGGAGGTCGTTGCCCGGCTCGCGGATCAGGTGCACGTGCCCGTCGCGCGCGTAGCGCTCGAGCACCTCTGTCGTGCCGTCGGCCGAGTTGTTGTCGGTCGCGACCACGACGTCGGCGCCCGCGTTCAGGTGGAACGCGAGCCAGGGCTCGATGACGTCGGCCTCGTCCCGCGCGAGGAGAGTCATGACGAGAGTCATCGCCGCGGGAGTCTACGCAGGGCCGCGAGGCGTTCCTCGAGTGCGACGACTCGGCTCTCGGCGCGTGGAATCGCGTCGATTCCGAGGAGCACCGAGGCCTCGGCGGCGAAGGCGGCAGCGTCCGCGACAGCGGGCATCGGGAATGCCAGAGACCGCCCGCCGCCCGGCAGGAGGAACGCCCCGTCGTGGTCGCGCAGCGCCTGCAGTGCGTCACGCATGCGGGTGTCGACGGCAAGCGTTCCGTCGCCGAGACCCGCTGCGAGCTCCTGGTCGCTCACGGCGTAGTCGTCGAACAGCTCCTGGAACCGGCGTGTGCGCAGCGCGTCGTCGAGTCGCGTCTGGTGCTCGACGACCGGCTCGTCCGGGCTGCGCACCCATCCTCCCTCGGCCTTTCGAGCGAGCTGTGCGACCGAGCGCACCGAGAAATGCAGCACCTCGACGGGATGCCAGCCGCGCAGGGGCTCGAGGCCCACGCCGGTCGCGTTGTGGTTGCCGGCTTCGACCACGACCTCGGGATCGGCTCGGTGTGCGACCTTCTGGTGGGCGTGGTGAACCGACCGCTTGTCGCCCGGGAACGCCGGCACGCACAGCCGGACGACCATCCGGTCGGCGAAGAACCGATCCTCGTCCGGGCGTGGCAGAAAGTGCCGCCAACACCCGCGAACGACTCCGTAGCGCTCGGGCACGAGCGCGAAGACGTCCTTGAGCGTCCCTCCGCGCGGCCACCAGAATTCGTCCGCGTCCGCGTTCACGACCCAGTCGGCGCCGAGCTCGGTCGCAGCTATTCGGGCCATGCGCGTCACCCACTCCGACTGGCGCATGTCGTTCCCCCCTCGTGCAGCAGCCGGAGAACCCCGGCACGCTCGTAGCGCTCGAGGATCTCGACCGTTCCGTCGTCGGAGCCGTTGTCCGTCGCGATCACGAAGTCGACCCCAGCGTGCAGGTGGAACGCGATCTGGGCGTCGACGATGTCGGCCTCGTTCCGGGCGAGCAGTGTCATGACGACCCTCATGCGCCGCGGATGGTCGCTCGAGAGCCGCGCGGCGCGAGCAGCGCAGCGGCGGCGAGGAGCATGAAGGCAGGTGCGACCGGCGTCGAGTACTCGGCCGCGGCGGGTACCGCAAGGGACGTTCCGAGGATCACGAGGAGCGCAGCGGCTGAGAGGACGAACGGCAACGCGAGCCCACGTGGCCGGCGGACGGCGATGGCGAGCAGCGCGAGCGGCGACCCACATCGCCGGCCGCGGAAACCAGCGCGAGGCCCGATTCAGCCACAGCGCGAGCTCGGCATTCTGCTCGACGATCGGTGAATCCACCGAGGAGCTCGTCCACGCGACGGTTGTTCCGGTCGAGATGAGCGGCGTCCGCAGGGTCGTCCGCGAAGATCTCGTGCGCCGTCGGCGACGACCAGACCTCATGGAAGCGATCGTCCGGCGTCGAGATGAAGCCCGACACGCTCGCGGACGGGATCGGCTGGCCCTCGGTCGGCTCGGGTAGCTGCGTGGAGCCGGCGAGTTCTCTGCTCGCGCCGGCCTCGCTCTCGGCCAGCGGCAGGAAGAGCGGCCACCAGAGGAGATGCCAGGCGTCGCGTACGACGCCGCGCGCATAGGTTCCCGGATGCGAGCGGACGGCCTCACGCCCGACCCGCGCGAGGTGGGCGTAGTCGTCGTCCCAGCCCCACGTGCGGTCGGAGAGGCCGATGAGGTCCTCGTGCATCCGCGCGCTTCCCGCCGTGAAGAACGTGTCGAGGTCGATCTCGTAGGAACGGTACGGCTCGCGCGGCAGCAGATCCTCCTGCACCGCGCGCGCGAGCTCCCGCGAAGCCTCACCGTTCTCGGGCGAGACGATCCGGTCGACCACGAACGTGCGGTACAGCGGAAGCCCGTGTCCCGCGCCGCGCACGACGGTGAAGTCGTCGGCGCGCACCGCGTTGTGGCCGGCCCACAGGAGTAGCGGCGCGACGGCGGCGACACCGAACGCCGCGAGCGTCCCGGCACGTGGCCGCCACGCCCCGCGACCGAGGAGGAGCAGCGGCGCGAGCACGATCAGGATCTGGCTCACCGGCCGGACGAGGACGAGGAGGGCGAGTGCGAGCCCCACCGCAGCGGCTCTCCCGGGCGTGCGCGACTCGACGAGCCGCGCGGTGAGAAGCGCGGCGAGCGCGAAAGCGGCAGCGTAGAGCGCGTCGCTGGCGAGCCCGTGGTAGAGGAGGACGTACCCGGGATACGCGAGCAGGATCGCCGCGAGCGCGAGCCCAACGCCGGCTCCTACCGTCCTCGCTACGCGCCACCAACACAGCACGGAGAGGGCGTAGAGCAGGCCCAGCGCGAGCTCGGCGACGAGTGGCCCCGCTGTCAGCAGCGCCTCCGAGACCACGCCCGTCACGGGTGCTCGCGACAGCAGGGCCTGCGGAAGGACGACCTCGTCGGCTCGCAGCTCGAACGACGCGCGCAGGTACGTGCCGAGGTCGCGCCCCGCCGAGAGCGGGAACGCGATCGACACGACGGCGTACTCGATGAGCGCGATCCCCACGAGCACCGGCCCGGCAGCGGGCCGCTCGGAGAACGCCTGGAGCCGGGCTAGACCCTCGATCCCACGACCTCGACGATCGCGTCGACGACCCGGGCCGCGGCACGGCCGTCGACCTCGCCCACGACGTCGCGAACCACGCTCCGGCGCGCAGCGGCCAGCTCGCCGGGGTCGGCGAGCGCGCGCTCGAGCCCCGCGACGACCTCGTCGAAGCTTTCCGCGCGGTAGAACGCGCCCGACGCGGCGAGCTCCTCGTAGTGCTTCCCGATGACGTTCTTCGCCGCCCACGACTCGCCCGCAGGAGCGCCCTCGTCGTAGAGGACGCAGACCGCGGGGCGGTCGTTGACGAGCGCGTCGAGCAGGATCGTCCCCGCGTTCGCGACGACCGCGTCCGCGTGCTGCAGGAGAACAGCGAGGTCTTCGAGATCGGCGAAGCTCGGCTCCTGGAGGTGAACGCCTGCACGGTCGCGGGCAGCCGTGAAGCGTGTCGCCCAGTCCTTGTCGCGCGGATGGGGGCGAAAGAGCAGCTGGAAGCGCTCGCGCGGACCGTCCTCCCACCAGCTCAGGAAGCGCTCGACGAAGCGACCCTCGTATGGCGCGTTCGTCGGGGTGTTCCCCATGACGAGCACGAGGGGACGACCGGGGTCGAGCCCGTAGGAACGCGCGAGCGCCTCGTACTCCTCACGCGGCCGGGTGCGCTCGAAGACGTCCGTCTGGGGCCAGCCGGTGACGACGATCCTGCGCGCGTCGATGTCGTGGTAGCGGCGGAGGTCGTCCGCCATGACCTCGTTCTGGACGACGTAGCGCTCGCAGTAGGGCGAGATGACGCCCTTGCCGACCGTGTGATCCCAGCTTGCGACGTAGGCCGCGACAGGGAGGTCGAGTCGGCGCGCGGCGGCGAGGTACGACATGACGCTCTGCGGCTGCACGTTCGCGACGACGAGCGCGGTGCAGTCGGCGCGCATCGCCTCGAGGAGCCTCCGCGGAACGTGGCGTCGCGCGCTGAAGAACCAACCCTGCATCCCGCGTTCGACGCGGGCGGAGCTCGGCAGCCGGCCCGCGCGGGACGAGTCGAGCATCCAGTTCGGGTGACCGGGGTGCATGCGCTCGGCATGGAACCCGTGACGCCTGTTCAGCCGGATCGCGAGCGGGTAGTAGCCGAGCTGCCGGCCGAGGACCGCGTCCAGGCGCCGAGCTGCGCGCTCCCCGAGCCCACCCGAGCCCGTGGCGAGATCGGCGCCGTGGAGCGCGGGTATCTCTCCGAGGCGTTCCACCCAGGCGCGCGCGTCGTCGGCGGGAACGAGGAAGACGCCCGCGATCGCGCCGCCGAGCCGCTCGCGCAGCCCGTCGACGATGCCGGTGTCGAAGAAGACCCGGATCGAGAGCAGGTCCGGAAGGACGATCCAGACGCGCCGCGCCGTCACGGGACGCGGACGCGTGCGAGGACCGCGATCCGATCCGCGAGCGACGCGCCGTCGAGGCCGTGGTGGCGCAGCGCCTCTTGCGGCGTCCCGCACGCGGGCCAGCCCTCGACGCCGAACACGGTGACCTCGTGCGTGCCCAGCATGCGGCGCAGCGTGTCTCCCAGCGCGCCGACCGGTGCGTGATCCTCGAGGACGAACACCGTGCGCTGCGCGTCCACCACGTCGGAAAGCCAGGAGGCATCGACTGCGTCGAGCCACGGCATGTTGACCACGGCGAGCCCGAAGCCGCGCTCGGCGAGGAGCTCCGACGCGACGAGGGCCTCGTGGAGCATGACCGGCCCGTACGCGAACAGGACGGCGTCGGAGCCCTCGCGCACGGCGCGGCCACGACCCGGCTCGACCTCGCCGTCGAGCTCGATGCGCCGCGGCGACGGCCCGATCGCGAGCCGGATCGCCACGTTCCCCTCCGCCTCCTCGACCGCCCAGCGCACGACGGCTCGCGTCTCCTCGGCGTTCGCCGGCTGAACGACAGTCGTCCCCGGCAGCGCTGCGAGCAGGGAGATATCGCGGATGCTCTGGTGCGACTTGCCTGGCCCCGCCGGGATCAGCCCGGCGTAGTGCAGCGCGTAGATCACCTTCGTGCGCTCGCTCGCCTGGTTGTAGACCTGCTCGTTGGCGCGCGAGGCGAGGAACGACGCGAACGAGTTGACGACCGGGAGGGCGCCGTGACGCGCCATCCCGGCGGCCGCCGAGACCATGTCCTGCTCGGCGATGCCGCACTCGACGAACCTTTCGGGAAAGGCGAGCTCGAACGCGCGCACGCGGCAGTCCGAGGCGAGGTCCGCATCGAGGACGACGAGGTTCTCGTGCGTCGCGGCAAGCGCGACGAGCGCGTCTCCGTAGGCCTCGACGACGTACTCGTCGGTGACGGACGAGGGTCGCGCTCCCGATCCGCTCTCAGGCTCGCCTTGGAGGGGCGAGATATATCTCGCCCCAACGACGTCAGCGATCGGCGGCAGCGACTCGTACGTCGGCGGCTCGAGCCCCAGCGCCGAGAAGCCCGCCTCGATCCGCGCGACGAGCTCGTCGCGCGCCCGCTCGAAGGCCTCGTCGGACGGAGCTCCCGCGTGCCACCGGTACGTTCCTCCGTCGAGCGCGAGCGCGGCCGGGTGCTCCATGAACGAGACGCCCTTCCCCTTGATCGTGTCGGCGATGAGCGCCCTGGGTGTCTCGTCGCCGGTCCGGAAGCGCGCGAAGACCCCGCGCAGCTCAGCGTGATCGTGGCCGTCGCAGGTCTCGACCTCCCATCCAAAGGCGCGCAGTTTCGTCGCGAGGTCGCCGAGCGCGAGAATGTCCTCCGTCGGCCTGTCGGACTGCAGCTCGTTGCGATCGACGACGATCCAGAGGCCGCCGAGCCGGTCGTGCGCGGCGGCCTGGAGTGCCTCCCAGTTCTGGCCTTCCTGCAGCTCGCCGTCGCCCGTCATCACGACGACGATCCCGTCCTGCCCGGCACGCCGCTTCGCCCACGCGATCCCCCGGCCCTTGGAGATGCCCATGCCGAGGGAGCCGGAGTTCGCCTCGATCCCCGGCACGCCCACGTCCGGATGGCCGTCGAGGCCCCCGAGCCGGCGGAGTCGTGCGAGCCTGTCCGCGGATAGAACCCCGAGCCCGTACAGCGCCGCGTAGAGCCCGGGTACGTCATGGCCCTTGGACGAGAAGAACACGTCACGGTCGGGATCGTCGAAGCCGCGCTCCGCGACGTTCAGCTCGCCGTAGAGCAGGTGGACGACGATGTCGAGCGCGCTGAAGCTCGAGCCGAGGTGTCCCGACCCGGCGCGCTTCACGGCGACGAGCGCATTCAGCCGGCAGATGTCAGCAAGAAGCGCGAAGCGCGCGTCGACCTCGCCGTCTGAGGTGCGCACGGCGTCGGTGTCAGCCTTCGTGATGAACGCGAGCTCCGGCACGCGGGAAGACGGTAACGGACGGGCGCGCGGTTGCGCCGTAGCCGCGACGCGAGCGCGAAGCGCTCGCGTTCAGGGATCCTCGCGATCAGGAGTTCGCGCGAGCGGACTCCTGATCTGCGGACAGGCTAGCCTGGCCGCGGTGACGACCCCGACACCGCAGATCTCCGTCGTCATTCCCTGCCTCAACGAGGAGGAAGCCGTCGGAAGGGTCGTCGAGCAGGCGCTCGACGGCATTCGGCGCTCGGGACGGCAGGGCGAGGTCATCGTCGTCGACAACGCGTCCACCGACCGCTCGGCGGAGGTGGCTGCCGCGCACGGCGCGCGTGTCGTGTCCGAGAAGCGACGAGGCTACGGGAGCGCCTACCTGGCCGGGCTCGAGGCGGCGCAGGGCGAGTACGTCGTCATGGGCGACGCGGACGAGACGTACCCGCTGCAGGAGCTGGCGCCGTTCGTCGACCGGCTCGAGGCAGGAGACGACCTCGTCATCGGCTCGCGCTTCGAGGGGACGATCCACGGCGACGCCATGCCGTTTCTGAACCGCTTCGTCGGCAACCCGATTCTCACCGGCATGCTCAACCTGTTCTTCGGCGTGAAGGTCTCCGATGCGCACTGCGGGATGCGCGCGATTCGCAAGGACGCGCTCCCCGCGCTCGACCTCCATTCGACGGGGATGGAGTTCGCGTCCGAGATGGTCTTCAAGGCGTATCGCCGGGGCCTGACGGTCAGCGAGATCCCGATCGACTACTACCCGCGGGTCGGCGAGTCGAAGCTCAACCGCTTCGGCGACGCCTGGCGGCACGTGCGCTTCATGCTCCTGTACAGCCCGAGCTGGCTGTACCTCTATCCCGGCGCGGCGCTGCTGCTTCTCGGGCTCATCGGCATGCTCGCCCTCGCGACCGGCCCGGTGGACGTGTTCGGGCGAACGTGGCAGATCCACACCATGCTGGGCTTCGTCGCGCTCACGCTGATCGGCGCGCAGGTGATCCAGCTCGGCGTCTTCGCGCGGACGTACGCGCGCGTGCGGATCGGCGAGCACGATCCGCTGCTCGACCGGATCGGCCGCGGCCTGAAACTGGAGCACGGGCTGCTCGTAGGTGCAGTGCTCGTCGTCCTTGCCTTCGCCGGGCTCTTCGCGATCGGGACGGAGTGGGCGCTCGACGGCTTCGGGACGCTCGGTCGCGTCTACGAGACCGCGCTCCTCGCCACCGGGCTCGGGCTGGGGATCCAGATCGTCTTCGCGTCGTTCTTCCTCGCGCTGCTCACCATGCCGCTCCGTCGCAGTGCGCCGACCGATGGCGGCTGACGCGTGACCGCCGCCGCGCCCGGGTACGTCCCCCTCAACGAGCACGCGCACAGCGGCCACGCGAAGCTGCTCGCGCTCGTGGGTGAGGGGAAACGCGTCCTCGACGTCGGCTGCTCGAGCGGATACCTCGCGCGGCCGCTAGTCGCGCGCGGCTGCACCGTCGTGGGGCTCGAGCTCGACCCGACCGCTGCAGCCGAGGCGCGGGACGTGTGCGAGGAGGTGCTGGTCGGAGACGTCGAGACGATGGAGCTCCCATTCGAGGCGAGCTCGTTCGACGTCGTGCTCTGCGGCGACCTGGTCGAGCACCTGCGCGATCCGGGAGCCTTCCTCGCACGGGTGCGTCCGTTCCTGAAGGCGGACGGGCGACTCGTCCTCACCACGCCGAACGTCGCGAACTGGGCGATGCGGCTCGGTCTGCTCGCCGGCCGTTGGACGTACAAGGAGCGCGGAATCCTGGATCGCACGCACACGCACCTCTTCACGCGCTCGACGCTCGTCGAGACGCTCGAGCGCGCCGGCTACCGCGTCGTCGAGCTCGACTTCACCATCCCGCTCCCCGTCGCCCGGACACCCGCCACCGAGCGACTCGCCCATGCGATCGGCAAACTGCGCCCGCCGCTCTTCGCCTACCAGTTCGTCGCCGCGGCCACGCCTACCGCGTGATCTCCGTCGTCATCCCGGTCAAGGACGGAGGTAGCGACCTCGCCCGCTGCCTCGACGCGATCGTCCGCCAGACGATCGAGCACGAGGTCGAGGTCGTCGTCGTGGACTCCGGCTCGCGCGACGGCAGTGTCGAGATCGCGCGGCGCCTCGGTGCGCGCGTCCACGAGATCCCGGCGACCGAGTTCGGCCACGGGCGCACGAGAAACCTCGGCGCCGGGCTCGCCCGGGGAGAGATCCTCGTCTTCACGAGCCAGGACGCCGTCGCGGCCGAGGACACCTGGCTCGCGACGCTCGTGCGCTCCCTCGCCGGCGAAGAGCACATCGCCGGCGCCTACGGCCGTCAGCTCCCCCACGACGACGCCACGCCGCCCGAGCGCTACTTCCTCGACTTCCTCTACGGGCAAGAGGCACGCATCCAGCGACTCGAACACGACGAGCCCGACTTCGAGCAGACGCTGTTCTCGAACGTCAACTCGGCCATGCCGCGGGCGATCTGGGAGGAGTTCCCGTTCGCGGACGACCTGATCATGAGCGAGGACCAGGAGTGGTCACGCCGCGTGCTGCGGGCGGGGTACGAGCTCGTCTACGAGCCGGACGCCGCCGTCCACCACTCGCACAGCTACTCGATCGCGGACGCATTCAGGCGCTTCTTCGACTCGGGCGTTTCGGCGGAGCGGTCGTACGCGGCCGGGTCCGGCGGCTCCGGTGCGCTTCGACGTGCCGGAGCCCGATACGCACGCGGCGAGGTCGAATGGCTGTGGGGCAACGGACAGGGGCGCTGGATTCCCTACGCCGCCGCGTACGAGCTCGCCAAGTTCGCGGGGATGCAGCTCGGCCGTCGCCACCGTCACCTGCCGCTCTCGCTCAAGCGCCGATTCAGCGCCCTCTCGTCGTACTGGGACTAGCCGCGCGGCCAGGGATGTGCTCGGAGCACGTCCTCGTTCAGCTCGACGCCCCACCCCGGCCCGTCCGGGATCCGGAGCTCTCCGGCGGAGATCTCGGGCAGCGCGGTCACGAGCTCGTCGCGCCACGGCACGTCGTCGACGTCGTACTCGAGGATGCGCGCGTTAGGGATTGCGGCGCACCACTGCGCCGCGATGAACGTCGCGAGATGCGAGTAGTAGTTGTGCGGTGCGCAGTTCACCTCGAACGTCTCCGCGAGGTCGGCGATCTTCTTCGCCTGATGGAATCCGTTCCATATGACGTCGACCGAGGCCACGTCCAGCCCGCCGGCCTCCAGGTAGGGCCGGAAGTCGCGGCTGCCGTAGAGGTTCTCGCCCGAGCAGATGGGCATCGGCGCAACGTGACGGACGTGCGCGAGCGAACCGGCATCGAAGAGGTCGACCTCGAGCCAGAGGAGATCGAACGGCTCGAGTGCCTTGGCGACGCGAACGCAGCCCTCGGGCTCGAGGTTGAAGTTGAGATCGACGATGGGTCGCGCGCGGTCGCCGGTTCCCTCGCGGAACGCCTCCAGCAGCCTGACGAGCGCATCTGCGATCTCCTCCGCTCGAAGCGTGCCGCCGCCTCCACCGAACCCGGGCATGAGCACAACCGGTTCGTCGCCGGGGACGACGACGTTCGTCTTGAAGGCGCCGTAGCCGTGCTCGACGACCTCGCGACCGAGCGCCGAGACATCGTCGTACGAGGCCAGCTTCGGAGTCCCGGTCACCTCGAACGAGCGCGCTCTCGTCGTTCCGCAGTGCGACCAGTACATGGGGATCGTCTCGCGCGTCGGGCCGCCGAAGAGCTCGTAGACCGGAATTCCGAGCGCCTTCGCCTTGAGGTCGAGGAGCGCGTTCTCGATGCCTGCGAGCGCCTTCGCGACGATCGAGCCCGGACTCTGTCGCGTCGCGCGGTAGAGATCCCAGTAGATCGCCTCGACCGGACGCGGGTCGCGTCCGACGACGAGCGGAGAGAGGTCCTCCACGACCCCCGCGAGCCCACGCGGCGACCCGTGCGAGTCGGTGACCTCGGCCCAGCCCACGAGCCCCTCGTCCGTCGTCGCCTTCAGGAAGATCCACGGACGCCAGCCGGCGTCGCAGAAGAGCGTCTCGAGCGCGGCGATCCTCACGAGCGCTGAGCATACGGAGCGCGTCCGACCGCGGTGAGCGTCGCCACGCCGCTCGCGACCAGCTCCTCCGCGCGCCGCCAGTCCTCCTCGTCGTCGACGTTGAACCCTTCGAGGCCCTGCGTGAGGAAGGGCGCGAGCACCTCTCCCTCGCGCGTGCCGTGCGCGCTGACGACACGAGTCCACGCGATTTCGAGCGCGCTGTTCTGGACGTAGACGTGCGGGAGGGCCTGGTACTGACCCGCGTGCCAGGCGACGTCGAGGTGCGACTGGTCGAGGAGCGCCGACATCGTCCTGCCGTCCTCGGCGAGGAGCCACATCTTCCCCGGGTGCTGCTTCACGAGCTCGACCGCGCGCAGCGAGTCGGCCTCCGGCGTCGCGAGAAGCTGCTCGAAGCCGCGGAGCACCACCTCGGGGCCGCGAAACGGATTCGTCGCGCGGATGAGCGCGAAGATGTCGTAGCGCCCGTCGAGCTGCTCAAGCGTGTACGCGAGCCACTCGATGTCCGGCGACGTCGAGGTCGCAAACTCGGCGGGGCGGAGGAAGGGGACGTCGGCTCCGTACCAGCGCGCCACATCTGCGATCTCGTCGGAGTCCGTCGATACGACGACGCGCTCGAAGACTCCGCTCTGATGCGCGGACTCGATTGCGTATGCGAGAAGCGGGTGTCCGGCGAGCGGGCGGACGTTCTTGTGAGGAACGCGCTGCGACCCCGCGCGCGCGGGAACGAACGCGATCGCGCGAGGAGCGCTCACTTCAGGCCGGCTGCACCGGCGAGCTCCGTCAGTGCCGGGCAGGGAACTCCGAGCCGATCGGCGGCGCGCAGCACCGAGCCGACGATGGCATCGAGCTCGGAGCGGCGGCCCGCCGCCACGTCGCGTGCCGCGGACGGGGTCGTCTCCGCCGCGATCTCGTCGATGATCGTCCACTGCGTCGATGCACGCAGCCCGACGCCGTCGGCGCTCGCCACCTCACATGCCTCTGCGACCGCGGACTCGAGGCGAGGGCGCCAGTCCGGGTCACCGCGCAGCTCCCCGACTGTCTTGGCCGAGGCTGCACACGCCGCGGCGAGGGGCGCGATGCGCACGAGCTTGTGCCAGAGAACGCGCTTCTCGCTCTGCCCGACCCGCACGTCGATCCGCGCCTTGCGCAGGAGATCCGCGACGGACTCGATCTCGCCGCGCGTGAGGCTCTCCGACGCGATCGTGACGACCGGCGATCCCGTCGCCTCGACGATCTGGACGCGCCCTGCCCGGTAAGCCTGGAAGTGCGAGATGCTTCCCGCTGCGACCCGGTCGCCGAAGCGCTCGCGGAGCAGCTGCATGTGCTCGAGCCCGTTCAGGAGTGGGACGACGACGCCGTCCGCGACAGCTTCGGGGGCGACCCGCTCGACGGCGTCTTCGAGCGCCGGCGCCTTGACCGTCACGAGCAGGAGACCGACCGGCTTGGCGAGCTGCTCCACCACTTCCATGCGAGCCGTCTGCGTTCCCTCCGGCGACTCCACGACGAGCCCGGCGAGTGCGATCAGGCCGGCTGCTTCCGGGTGCGCAACGCAGATCACGGGCACGCCCGCGGTGCTCAGGCGCACGGCGAGCGAGCCGCCGACGGCGCCCGGGCCGAGAACTGCCGCAGTCGTATTCATGTCTTCGCTGGATCGACGACGAGGTTGACGACCTTCTGATCGGAGTACACGTCGAGCGCCTCGATCCCTGCCTCTCGCCAGCCCGTTCCCGAGTCCTTCACGCCGCCGAAGCCCATGTGCGGCTCCGACCCGTGCGTCCCGGCGTTCACGACGACGACACCCGCTTGCACGCGTTCCGCGAACCGCATGGCCCGGTGGATGCTCGCCGTGTGGATCGCGGCGGTGAGCCCGTACGGCGAGTCGTTTACGACCGCGATCGCTTCGTCCAGGCCGGCCGCTCGAGAGAGCACCGTCACGGGGCCGAAGAGCTCGAGCCGGGAGATCTCCGCGTCCGGCGCCGCACCTTCGACGACGGTCGGCGCGACATGCCAGCCGGGACGATCGAGACGCTCGCCGCCGGCGAGAACCGTGGCGCCGGCCTCCCGCGCGCGGACGACCGCTTCGAGGATCCGCTCCATCGCCTCCCGGCTGATCACCGGCTGCGATTCGACACTCGCGACCGCGGCAACGAGTCGCTCGCGAAACGCGTCGTACACCGGGGCGAAGACGACGATCCGGCTCGCGGACGCACACCGCTGGCCCGCATTCGAGAACGCCGACGCGACGACCCACTCGACCGCGCGGTCGAGGTCGGCGTCGTCGCAGACGACGAGCGCGTTCTTGCCGCCGAGCTCGAGGCACGTCTTCGCGAGCCGTCTCGCCGCCGCTTCGTTGATCGTGCGGCCGGTCGCCGCGGAGCCGGTGAAGCTCACGAGGTCGACATCGGGGTGCTCGACGAGCGGCGCGCCGGCCTCGGCGCCGAGCCCGTGCACCACGTTGAGCACGCCGGGCGGGACACCGGCCTCGAGCGCCAGCTGCGCAAGGAGCGACGCAGACGCAGGCGTGTGCTCCGAGGGCTTCACGACCGCCGCGTTCCCGCAGAAGATCGCGGGGAACGCCTTCCAGGCCACGTTCGGCAGCGGCGTGTTGAAGCTCATGATCAGCGCCGCGCATCCGAGTGGCTGCCGGAGCGTCAGCACGGTGCGGTGCGGCATCGAGGCCGTCATCGTGCGTCCGTACGAGCGGCGGCCCTCGCCCGCGACGAACAGCCCCATCTCGATGGCGGCATCCGTCTCGCCGAGGGCGAGCTCGACCGGCTTGCCCGTCTCCTCGGCCACGATCGCCGAGGCCGCGTCGCGACGCTCGCGGAGGAGGAGGGCGAGCTCGCGGACGACATCCCCGCGCGCCACCGCGGTGAGCTCCGCCCACGCAGGTTGCGCTGCGCGCGTAGCCGCTACCGCGGCCGCGACGTCGTCCGCACGAGACCGCGCGACCCGGCAGAGAACGCTCTCGTCGGCTGGCCGGACCTTCTCCAGCCACTCCCCGGACCTCGCGGGCACCTCGTGCCCGTCGATGAGATTGTGGACGTCCTCGACTACCAAGCCGACCAGCCGCCGTCGACGACGACGTTCGAGCCGGTGACGTAGGACGACGCGTCCGACGCGAGGAAGACGACGGCCCCGAGCGCCTCGCGCGCGTCCAGCATCCGCCCTATCGGCGACCGCGCGGCGAAGGCGTCCACGAACTCCTGCGGTTGATCGTTCGCCACGCCCGCGAGCGTGAGCGTGTTCACCCGCACGCCCTGCCTCGCCCAGTACGTCGCCAGATAGCGCGTGAGGTTCAGGACGGCCGACTTCGAGACCGAGTACGCGACCGGCTTGAAGAACGTCTCGCCCTGGACGCGGCGGAACTCGTACAGGTCCTGTGGCGGCGACAGGAGACCGTAGACGGACGAGACGTTGACGATCGATCCGCGCCCCTGCGTCGCCATCGCGCCGCCGACGACCTGGCAGCACAGGAGCGTCCCCTTCACGTTGACGTCCATCACGGCGTCGAATGCCGCCTCCGGGTACTCCTCGAACCGACCGACCTCCTCGGCAGGGGCGTCCGGAGGAGAGTCGAGACCCGCGTTGTTGAGCAGCACGTGCGGGACGCCCCACTCGGCCACGACGTCGTCGACGGCGCGGGCGACCGACGCGCGATCGGTGACGTCGACCGCGTACGCGCGGACGCCGTCGGGCACCTCGCCCGGCGCGACGTCGAAGCTCGCGACCCGCATGCCTCGCTCGGCGAGCCCGGCGAGATACACCTGGCCGAGCTGACCCATCCCTCCGGTCACGACGCCGACGCGTCCCTCGAGGTCGAACAATGAGTCCGTCATGCAGCCTCGACTGCCCGCTTCGCGCTCCAGATGACGTCGCAGAGCTCGCGAACGCACCCGTACCCGCCACGCCGCTCGAGAACCAGCCGCGCGAGCGGCACGACCTCCGGCCAGGCATCCGCAGGAACGACCGGAAGACCCACGAGCTCGAGGCAGCCCGCATCGTTGACGTCGTTGCCGAGATACGCCGTCTCCGCTAGCGAGACGCCACGCCGCTCCGTCTCCATGCGTAGCACGGGGGCCTTGTCCGCGACGCCCTGAAGACACGCGGCGTCGATCTTGCGGGCACGGGCGGACACGACCTCGTTCAGCTCGGTCGAGAGGATCAGGTGCTCGACTCCGACCTCCGTGAGCCGGCGCAGGCCGAGCCCGTCGCCCCGCCAGCAGGCGACGCTCTCCTCGCCGCGCTCGTTCGTCCACACGCGGTTGTCGGTGAACACGCCGTCGAAGTCGAAGACGACGAAGCGAATCGCGGAGAGCTCCGTCATTCGCGCGCGGCGACGGGCTGCGCGGCGGGCTCGAGGTCCTCCGTCGCGACCGCCTGCTCGACCGTCAGTGGCCTCGCGAGGCGCCGCCCGATCAGTGCTTCCAGCTCGTAGGGCGGCAGGCCGCCGTCCGCGGGAGACTTCGCGACGAGATCGCCGATTGCGAGAACGTGGCCGGCCGGCAGGTCGCGCACTGCGACGAGCTTCTTTCCCATCTTCTCGAGCGGGCGCTGCTCGCTCGGGAGTGGCCGCTTGACACCGTCTCCGAGGGCGGCCGGCACGCGGTGGAGGTCGCGGACGAAGCGGCGCATCCCGTCGGGCATCAGGGAGTAGGCGTGGTCAGTGCCCTTCCACGCATGGTTGAGCGTGAAGTGCTTCTCGAAGACCCTCGCGCCGAGCATGAACGCGACGGGCGCCATCGCGATGCCGTTGTGGTGGTCGGAGAGCCCGATGACGAGATCCGGGTAGCGCTCCCTGAGCGACGTGATGACCGCGAGGTTGAGGTCCTCCACGTCCGCCGGGTACGCGGCCGTGCAGTGGAGCACGCAGAGCCGCTCGTTCGCGACGAGGATCGCGTCCACGGCGCGATCGATGTCCTCGAGCGTCCCGCCGCCCGTCGACAAGAACATCGGCTTGCCGAAAGCGGCGACGCGGCGCAGAAGCGGAACGTTCGTGAGATCGCCGGACGCGAACTTGAACGCATCGACGCCGAGCTCCGCCATGAGGTCGGCGCTCGGCTCGTCGAAGGCGGCGACGACGAACGCGACGCCCTCTTCACGCGCGTACCGGCTGAGCTCGAACCAGTCGCTCTTGCCGAGCTCGAGGAACTCGCGGTGCTCGCCGTAGGTTGCGCCGTAGCTCTGCTCGTTGTCGTACGGCGCGTCGTAGAAAGCGCGCGTGTACAGCGTGCGGTTGTCGCGCTTCTGGAACTTGACCGCGTCGACGCCACACTCGCGCGCCGCGTGGATGAGCGCCTTCGCCTTCTCGAGGTCGCCCTGGTGGTTGTTCCCGATCTCCGCGATGACATACGCGGGGCCGTCCCGCGTTATGGCCTTCCCGTCGACGACCAGCTCGCCCACGCGGCGATGGTACTAGCGGCGTCGAACGGGCCGGACGTTCAGACAGGCGCTTGCTCCAGCGTCACCTCGAAGCCGACTGAGCGGGCCTGCTCAACGAACTCGCGGCCGACGTCGAGCGTCGGGATCCCGCCGACCGCGACGCGGACGCGTCCGCAGCCGTTCCACGCCAGCTCGGTGCCCACGAACCCGACCTCGAGTGCCCGGTCGCGAACAGCCGCGGCTGCGAGCTCGTCGTCGAAGTAGCCGAAGACCGCGTCGATGTCCCCGTCCCTCGTCGCGGGATGCACGCACTCGTCGCGCGTCGGGAAGGTCGGGTTGCCGGTCGCCACGATCACGGCCGGGTACACGAGAACGAGCCCGACTGCGACGAGCCAGAGCGCGATGCGGTTCACAATTCCTCCAGGACAGCTTCATCGGAGCCGCGCCACGCAGCGTCGAGCAGGAGCGGGAGGATTGCGCCCGCCGCGACGACGAGAGAGGCCGAGAGTCGAACGATCGGGTTGACTCCCTCGTCCTGCACGAAGGGGAGCTCGAGCTCGGTGAAAGACCACAGCACCCACGTCACGCCTGCGATCACGAGCGCGTACAGCGAGAGGGCGTAGGTGGGCAGCGTGCGCGCGCCCGCAAGATACGCGAGGGCGATGCCCACGCCGACGAGAGGCACGATCACGAGCCAGAGGTCGTAGTCGAGCACGGTGGTGATCGCCGACTCGAATGCGGGCCAGCCGCGATCGAGGTTGTCGAACAGGGCGAAAGCGCCCCCGGACGGAAGGTCTCCCGTGAGATCGCGCGACGAGTACCAGATCCGCCACGGCACGAGCACCGCGATCGCCACGACTGCGACGAGCCCGAGGCGCGGCCAGGCGAACCGCCACTGCCTCCACGTGGCGACGCCGCCGGCGAGGACGATGCACGCCACCAGCAGCTGGCCGTCGCGCTTCGTCATCACCGCTGCGGCCATGAGCATCGACGCCGCCGTGAGCAACCACGGCTCGCGGTCGACCAGCCAGAGCGCGACGAGCAGCGCGGCAAGCGCGAAGAAGTAGTCGAGGATGAAGTCCGCCTGGGGGTCGAGATTGCGACCGACGACGCGAGGAGCGACGAGAACGAGCAGCAGACAGGGCCAGAGCATGAGCGGAGGCACTCGCGGGGCGAGCAGGCTCGCGACTGCAGCGACGAATCCGCAGGCGAGAAACCAGAACTGGAGGTGCAGCGTGACCACGTCGGCCGAGCCCATGAAATGGAACGCAGCAGCCTCGAGAGCAGGGACCAGCGGCGGGTAGCTCGGATTCGCGAGCTCGCTGAAGAACTGCTCGTCCAGCCCGCCGAAGGCGTAGATCGCCTTCGCCTTCGGCACCCAGAACGCCCAGGCGTCCCACGCAGAGAGGCCTGCCAGTCGACCCGCTCGAAACAGTGCCTCCAGGTACACGACCACGAGAACCCCAAAGACGACTGCCACGGGCCCGATACCCCGCGATCGCTCACGCGGAATGCTCGGTCGCCAGCGCGCCACCGGAGCGAGCAGTGCAAGCGCAACGATCGCGAGCGCGACGCAGGTGAGCACGACGCTCGCGAACGAGAACGGGATGCCGAGCACGAGCTCGACAGAAAGTACGACGCCAACCAGCGCCACGCCGAGCATGTACGCGAGGCCGGCAGTCCGCAGCAGTTCGTACCAGGAGCGCCAGCCGCGAAGCGCAGCCAGCACGGCCACTCCGACCAGGAGCAGAACGAGATTGAAGGCGGCGAGCCCGGAAAGGGCGCGTACGGTCATCCGGACACCCGGAGGATCGAGATTCCCGCGCCGTTGTCCCACACCGAGTCGACGGGCCGCTCAAGGGCTGACCTGTCGCAGCCGTAGCAGAGGATCCACTCCGCGTCCCGCGAGGGCCGGCGTGGCATCAGGAAGTAGCGCGCGTACTGGTCGATGTACGGTTCGGTCAACTCCGTGGCACCATCCACGCCCGGACCCGACTCGACGCGGAAGGTCCCGTCCTCCGGGATCAGCGAGCGCGCCTGATACAGAGCGCGCTTGTCGACGACGAGCGAGTTCCCACCGGCGAACTCGCGATCGTCGTAGTTTGCGGCGGCGTTCGCCGCGGCCGCATCACCGAGCCGGTCGACGGCTCGCACGAGGTACACGACGCCCAGAACGACGGCGATACCGACGCACGCCGCCACGCCCGAGCGCACAACGCGCTGCATCACGCCTCGAGGATAGACACGCAGTGGGTGGGTGCTGGCTACCCGTGCGCGAGTGCCGCGCGATACGAGGCAACCGTCGCTTCGGTCGCCGCCGCCCACGAGAAGCGCTCGCCGGCCGCCTCGCGCGCAGCCCCTCCGAGGCGATGGCGAAGCTCGGCGTCGGCGAGAAGGATCTCGATCGCGGCCCGAAGCCCATCCGGCTCGCGCGGCGGGACGAGCAGCCCGGTGACGCCGTCCTCCACCGCATCGAGCAGGCCGCCCACCGCGCTCGCGACTACGGGGCGGCCGTGAGCCATCGCCTCGCGCGCCGAGACGCCGTACCCCTCCCGATGCGACGGGCAGACGACGACGGCCGCGCGCTCGTAGTACACGCCGACCCCAGAGGGCGGGACGAAGCCGACCGCGTCGGGGACGCGCGCGCGAAGCGGCCCGTCGCCGACGATCACGCGCGGGGTGCCGTCCGTCGCCTCCACGAAGTCGAGGATCCCCTTCTCCGCCGACAGGCGGCCGACGAAGAGAGCATGCGGCGGATCGTCAGGCTCGCCGATCTCGGCGGGAATCGCGACACCCGACGGAACGACGCGAACGTCTCGGGCGCCGAGCTCACGTGCTGCTCGCGCGAGCGCATCCGAGGGACAGATCACGACCTGCGCGCGGCCGACCAACCTCCGCGCGAGCCAGCGCGCCCGGCGCGCGAGCTCGACGTCCGTTCCCCAGATCTGGAGCACCAAGGGCTTCCGCGTCGTGAGGGCCGGGAGCGCGGACGGGAGCCAGTGGGCGTGCACCACGTCGGCGTGGCGCGCCGCTCTGCGCGCGGCATGCGAGTACGAGGCGAGGAAGAGCGGCACGAGGAGCACTTTCCACGGGCGCCGCTTGAGGTTCCCGACGATGCCGTGCCCGTACGCGAGCCCGAAGTGGCGGAACGAGGCGGGCGAGACGACGTCGACCGCGAGGCCGGCCGCCCGCAGGTGCTCGACCGCATCGCGCACGAACGCCCCCGCGACGTCGTCCGGCCCGCGCGGGTACGACGTCGTGAGAACGACGACCTTCACTCGCGCCGCGCCTGAGCCGCCGCGACCACCGGAAGCGCCGCCGCGAGCGTCGCGAACACGTAGAAGTAGTAGAAGGTCATCGTGAGGTAGAAGACGTTTGCGACGAGCGTCGCGACGAGTGCCGCGGTCATCCCCCACGCCACGGGGCGCACGCGGGCGGCGAGCGGGTCGCCGGCGGCCGCGAGCGCACGGCCGATCCGGCGCGCGGCGCCGAGCCTCCTGAACAGCCAGACGACGAAGACCGCGAAGAGCGTGGCGCCGACGATCCCGGTCTCGACGATCGTGGCGACGTAGAACGAATGCGGCCCGAACTCCGGCCGTCCGGTCACGAACTCGTAGTACACGGCGAAATTGTTCAGGCCCAGCCCGAGGAACGGATTGGTCGAGAGCACGTCCGGGATGAACGAGTACACCTCGAAGTGCGGCGAGGCGGCAGCACGGCTCGTATTCGTGCGGGCGCGCAGAACCGTCAGGAAGAAGTCGAGGCGCACGAGGATCACCGCCGCGACCATCAGCGCGACAACGCGCGAGCGGGACGAGAAAGGCCGGTCTCCGCAGATGCCGGCGGTAGGGGAGCGCGAGCACAAGAACGCCGCAGCCCAACCCGAGCAGTCCGCTCCGCGACAGGGTCGCGAGCTCCACCAAGAGCAGGAACGTCAGCGCCACGGCGAGCGGTGTCTTCAGCCGGTGCCCGGCCTCGAGCCGGAGGTACAGCGGCGTCAGCACGAGCAGCGGGATGACGAGCTCGATGCCAAGATGGTTCGGATCGCCCGTCAGCGCATTCGGACGGAACACCTCCTGCGTCCCGCCGACCGCTCCGAAGACGTTGATCCCGGTCTGCCGCGACGTGATCGGCTCGATGAGGAGCTCGTCGAGGTTGACGCCGACCTCGGCGAGAACGAGCTGGATCACCCCGTACACGGCGTTCAGGCCGATCCCGCCGAGGAACGCGGCGAGTGCGTACCAGTAGAAGCGAAGCCCGCGACGTGCGAGGAGCGCGACCCCGGCGACGAGGAAGCCGAAGTGGAGGACGAACTTCACCATCCCCTTCGCCCACTGCGCGAGCGCCTGGGCGGTGTCGAGGTTGTAGAAGCCGGCGAGGTAGACGAGCGCGAAGACGAGGAAGAACGCGAGTGCGATCGCCGCGGTACGGGTGAAGCGTCCGTCGTCTCGCATGAAACGATCCCACGCAAAGAGCACGAGGAAGACGGACGTGAGAACGTCGGAGAGCGTCAGCGAGCCGGCGAGCTCCCACTGGAGCTTGTGGAACGTCACCGTGAGGATCGTGAGGAGAAACAGGCCGTCGAGGACCGGCTGGACGAGGACGCGCTCGCGCTCGCATGTGGTGCGCGCGAGCGGAACGGCGTGGCTCGTCACGCGATCTCCCCGATGAGGGCAGCCATCTCCTCGACGCGCGCACGACGCGAGAGGCGATCCTCGTCGCGCTTCGCGAGCTCCACCTGCGGGAGCCCGCCGTTCGCGAAGCGCGAGTGCATGTCCACCAGGGCGTCGCGCATCCCCTCGACGTCGTCGGATGCGACGACGACGCCCGAGCCCGTCTCCCGGACGAGCTGCGCTGCGGCCCCGTCCGGCGGGACGACGGCGAGGATCGGGCGCCTGGCGGCGATGTACTCGAACACCTTCCCCGAGAGGACGCCTTTGCCGCGACCTCCTGCCTCCGGGATGAGCAGCAGCAGCGCCTCCGAGTCGCGCTGCACACGGAGTGCGTCTGCGCGCGGTAGGTAGTCCACGAGCTCCAGTCGTTCGCCGAGGCCGAGCGTCGCGGCCCACTCGCGGTCGGACGAGCGGAAGTCGCCCACGAACCGCGCGACGGCGTCGAGGTCTGCGTCGCGGAAGGCCCGCAGGAACGGCCTGGGATCCCGCTTTCCGAAGAAGCTGCCCGTGTGCGTGATGCGGAAGCGTTCGCCCGGCCGGTACTCGAGCCCGGCGAAGTCGTCGAAGTCGCAGCCGTTCGAGACGACGCGGACGGCTCCGCGTGCGGCGAGGCCCCGCATCTCGTCCGCGATAGCGTCGGACACGCATGTGACGGCGTCGGCCCGGTGCGCAACGAGGCGCGCGACCTGCTCCGTCGCGGCCTGCCGCGCGCGGGCAGCGGTCGTGTCGCTCCGCCGGTGCGGGTTCGCGACGAGCGGGTCGCGCAGGTCGGCGATCCAGCGCGCGCCCGTCGCCTTCTGCACGGCGGCGCCCACGAAGTGCACGGAGGGAGGCGGTGACGTCGTGATCACCGCGTCGATTCCCTCACGCCGTGCGATGCGAATCGCGGCGGGGATGGCGGTGAGGTTCCAGGTGACGCTCGCGTCGGGAAGAAGCAAACGCCGAGCGGTGACCTGGGCCTGGAGGAGCGCGCGATCGAACCCGTCGGTGGCGGCGAGCTCCTCCGCGGGCTTCCGCGCCCGCGGCCCGAGGTAGCGGGCGCGATGAACCCATGCTTGTGTGGGCACGCGCAGCTCTGAATCGGTGTGCACCCACTTCGGGTCGTCCGGCGCGAGCACGTGCGTCTCGATCCCGAGCGCCGGCAGGTACTGCGCGAGCTTCAGCGAGCGCTGAACTCCTCCCCCGCCCGCGGGCGGGAAGTACATCGTCACGAGCAGCACCTTCACGGGGAAGAAGGGTAGAGCCGCAGTCCGGTGTCTGACACCGTGTCTGACACCTGGGCACGTCGGCCGCGGCCGTGTCCGCTCGGGTCAGCCTTGTGACAGAGCCGCGTGAGCCGCCGCGATCGTCGCGTCGATCTCCGCGTCGCCATGAACCGTCGACAGGAAGCCGGCTTCGAACTGCGACGGGGCGAGGTAGACACCTCGCGCGAGCATCGCGCGGTGGAACGTGGCGAAGGACTTCGTGTCGGCCCGACTGGCCGTGTCCCAGCTCGTGACGGGCACGTCCGAGAAGAACATGCCGAACATCGTTCCCGCACGCGCGACCTGGACGCCCGCGCCGAGTGAGGAAAGGCCGGCCTCGAGCCGCGCGCCGGCACGCTCGAGACCGTCCCAGAGACCCGGCTCCGAGATCGCACGCAGCGTCTCGCTGCCGGCGGTCATCGCAAGCGGATTCCCGGAGAGCGTCCCCGCCTGGTAGACGGGACCCGAGGGTGCGACGAGCTCCATGATCTCGCGCCGTCCGCCGTAAGCGCCGACGGGAAGTCCGCCGCCGATCACCTTGCCGAGCGTCGTCAGGTCGGGCGAGACGCCGTACAGCGCCTGGGCGCCCCCGGGATGCACGCGAAACCCGGTCATGACCTCGTCGAAGACGAGAAGCGCGCCGTTGGCGGCCGTGAGCTCGCGGAGCCCCTGCAGAAACCCCGGCTGAGGCAGGACGAGCCCCATGTTCCCGACAACCGGCTCGACGATCACCGCCGCGATGTCGTCGTGCGCGTCGAAGAGCGTCTCGAGGGCGGCGCGATCGTTGAAGGGCGCCGTGAGTGTGTCCGCCACCGCACCCGGGGTGACACCCGGCGAGTCCGGCAGCCCCAGCGTCGCGACACCCGAGCCGGCCCGGACGAGCAGGGAGTCCGCGTGCCCGTGGTAGCAGCCGACGAACTTGACGATCTTCGCCCGCCTGGTGAAGGCGCGCGCGACCCGGATCGCGCTCATCGTCGCCTCCGTGCCCGAGCTCACGAAGCGGACGAGCTCGAGGGCGGGCATCGCGTCCCGGATAAGCCGTGCGAGGTCGAGCTCGAGCAGGCTCGGCGCGCCGAAGCTCGTTCCCTTCCGCAGCGCCTCCTCGAGCGCGGCGACCACCCGCGGATGCGCATGACCGAGGATCAGCGGCCCCCACGAGAGGACGTAGTCGACGTAGCGGTTCCCGTCGACGTCGACGAGGTACGCGCCCTCGCCGCGGTCGACGAAGAGCGGCGAGCCGCCGACCGCCTTGAACGCACGGACGGGCGAGCTGACGCCTCCGGGCATGAGCTCGAGCGCCTCCGCGAAGAGCCGTTCCGACGACGCGCGCGTCACGCGCGCGCTCCGGCGACGGCGCGAGTGACCGACGCCGCCGCCAGCTCGCCCGAGCGGATGCAGTCCGGGATCCCGACGCCCCGGTACGCCGCGCCGGCGAGCGCAAGGCCCGGATGCTTCCGAAGCGCAGCGTCGATCCGCACGAGGAGCTCGGGATGGCCGAGGACGTATTGCGGCATCCCGCGCGGCCAGCGATGCACCCGCGTGAGCAGCGGTACCGCATCGACGCCACCGAGGCCGACCTCGGTGAGAGCGCGCGCGACCAGATCCGCATCTGCCTCCGCCGTGAGATCCGGTCCGCCGAAGCGTCCCGCGTACACGCGGATCAGCACGGTCCCGTCGGGCGCCCGGCCCTCCCACTTCTGCGACGTCCACGTACATGCGAGCACGTCTCCGCCCTCGACTCGTGGGACGACATAGCCGTAGCCGTCGAGTGGAGTGACGTCCGCGCGCGAGAAGGCAAGCGTGACGACGACGGACGACGCGTACGGGATCGCCGCGTGCGCCTCGGTAAGGCCAGGGTCGAGCTCCTCGAGGAGCTCGGCGGTGACGAATGCCGGAGTCGCAACCACGACCCCGTCCGACTCGATCACCGCTCCGTCCGCGAGCTCGAGCTCGTAGCTCTCCGTGCGACGAGAGATGCGTGCGGCGGCTCGCCCGAGGAGCAGCTCGGTGCGTTCGAGCGCTGCGACCAGACCGGAGACGAGGGAGCCAGTCCCTTCCCGAAGCGACACGAACGGAGGCAGCTCGCTCGGCGCCGGCTCCGACAAGCCTCGCAGGAGACTCCCGTGCTCGAGCTCCAGCACGCGCAGCTGCGGGAGCGTTGCGCGCAGCGAGAGCTGGTCGCCGTCGCCCCCGTAGATCCCGGTCATCAGCGGCTCGACGAGAGCCTCGTACGCCTCGCGACCGAACCGGCGGGAGACGAACGAGGCGACCGACTCGTCCTCGTCCCCCGCAGCCGGAGGGACGTCGGGCTCGGAGGCGAAGCGCAGCTTGCCTTCGGGCGAGAGCAGCTCGCTCCGTTCGAGGGCCTCGAGGTTCGTGGGAATCATCCCGGTCAGGCCCTCGGGGAGCGGATGCAGGTCGTCCCCCCGGCGAATGAAGGTGTGCTGATGCTCGGGCCGCCGTGCGATGAGCTGGTCGCCCAGGCCCAGCTCCTGCACGAGCCCGACGCCGCGCTCCTTGCGCGAGAGGAAGCTGTCGGGTCCGGCCTCGATCACGAAACCGTCGACGCGTTCGGTGCGAAGCTTCCCGCCGAGCGTCGTATCGCTCTCGACGAGAACGACCTCCACCGGTTGTGCTTCGCGCTCGAGGCTCCGTGCCGCCGCGAGTCCCGCGATGCCACCGCCGACGACGGCGACCTTCACGCCGCCTGCGCTCCTGCCGACCACGGTTTCGCGCGGTCGCGCACGAGCTCGGCGAGTGCGCCGATGAACACGGGGTCGTCGTTCAGTGCCGGTGGCCTCTCCAGGCGCATCCCGAGGCCACGAGCAATCTCAGCGGCGCGGTGGTCGATGTCGAAGAGGATCTCGACGTGGTCGGAGACGAACCCGACCGGGACAGAGATCACGTCGCGGATTCCGTCGGCGGCCAGCGCGGCGAGATGCTCGGCGAGATCAGGACCTGCCCACGGCTCGGGCGTGCGCCCCGCCGACTGGTACGCCCACGACCAGCGGACGTCCGCGAGACCCGCACGCTGCGCCACGAGCCGCGCGGTCTCGAGGCACTGCTCGGCGTAGGGATCTCCCGACGAGAGGACGCGCTGCGGAAGGCTGTGCGCGCTGAAGATGACATGGACGCGCTCGCGCTCCCCGTCGGGCCAGCGCGCAAGGCCCTCCTCCACCCGCGAGGCGAACGCGGAAACGAGGCCGGCAGCGTCGTGATAGCTCGCAACGTGCTCGAAGTGGATGCGCCCGCGACAGAGCTCGAGCCCGTCGGCGACCTTCTGCTGGTACTTCGCGACCGAGAGCGCGCTGAAGTGCGGCGCCAGGACGAGGCCCACCGCGTGTGTGACGCCATCCTCGACCATCTCGGCGACGACGTCCTCGATCCACGGCGCCCAGTGGCGCATCCCGAGGTAGCAGCGGTACTCGTCGCCCAGCTCGGCCGCGAGCGCGGCGACCTGGCGCTCGGTCACCCCGAGAAGCGGCGAGCTCCCGCCGATCGCGCGGTAGTTCTCCGTGATCTCGTCGAGCACCGCGCGCGGTGTGGGGCGACCGTGGCGGATGTCCGCGAGGTAGCCCGGGATCTCGTCGAGCGACGCCGGACCGCCGTACGCCATCACGAGAACGCCGACGCTCACGCGGAGGTCCGCTCCCGCACGTGCTCCACGAGGCGTCGCACGCTGTCCTCCGGCGTCTGCGGCGTGAGCCCGTGCCCGACGTTGAAGACATGGCCGGGACGCCCGCCGGCGCGGTCGAGCACGTCGTCGATCCGGAACCGGAGCTCACGCCAGGGTGCGAGCAGCGAAGCCGGATCGAGGTTCCCCTGCACGGGTCGCTCGAATCCGACGCGTTCCCACGCCTCGTCGAGCGGGAGCGACCAGTCGAGTCCGACGACGTCGCCACCGCACGCCGCCGCCTCCGCGAGATACGAGCTCACGCCCAGCGAGAAGTTGATCACCGGCACGCCCGCAGTCGCCACCTTTGTGTAGAGCTCACGGTTGTGCGGCGCGACGTAGCGCAGGTAGTCCTCACGACCGAGAGCCCGCCCGGCCCACGAGTCGAATACCTGCAACGCCTGCGCGCCGGCGGCAGCCTGCGCGAGTAGGTAGTCCGCCTGGACCGTGACGAGCTTCCCGAGCAGTCGCTTCCACGCAGCGGGCTCGGAGAGCATGAACGCCTTCGTCTTCATGAAGTCCTTCGACGTGCCGCCCTCGATCGCGTAGCTCGCGAGCGTGAACGGTGCTCCCGCGAATCCGATCACCGGCACGTCCCGCGGCTCGAGCTCGTCCCGGACGATGCGGATCGCCCCGAGCGTCCCCGTCATCGTCTCTTCCGCCGGCGGCGTGCCGAGCAGGTCGACGTCGCGGCGCGTCGAGATCGGGTTGCCGATCCGCGGCCCGTCGCCCTTCACGAAGTCGAGGTCGAGGCCCATCCCGACCAGCGGCGGGAGGATGTCCGAGAACACGATCGCCGCGTCGAGGCCGAACGAGTCGATCGGCAGCAGCGTCACCTGCGCCGCGAGCTCCGGCGTGCGAATGACCTCGAGCATCGAATGCTTCTCGCGGATCGCGCGATACGCGGGCTGGTAACGGCCCGCCTGCCGGAGAAGCCAGACGGGCGTCCTCTCGACCGGAAGACCCCGGCATGCCCGCAGGAACACGGGCGTCGGCTCGATCTCCGCGGCACCGGCCGCCGGCTCGGCTACGGACGGCTCTGCCACGCCACTCGCCCCGGGAAGGGTCGCCCCAAATGCTTCACGACGTGTAGCGGGAAAGCCATCTCTGGCTTCAGCCGCCCGTCGCTCGAGCCTCTGTCACCTCGTCGGAGAATCCGCACTCGAGGCACACGTAGCGCGTCGTGCCGTCCTCGTCGAGGGAGATCCCCATCGTGACGCCGCACGCAGGGCAGATCGGCGGTCGCTCGTCATCGGCGTCGGGCCTGGTCTCCTCGTCCATTCGGCCAGCCTAGCCCGTGTCCGCCCCAGAGCCGGGGGCGACGTGACGCGCATCCCGGCACCACTGAGGACTCATGGCATGGGGCTCTGGTACGCCACCCTGCCCACGAAGAACGGCCCCAGTCGCTCGAGATGGAGCGACGTCTGCTTCGTCTTGCGCATGCGCTGGACGATGATCGAGAGCGGGTGGAGCTCGGGGCCGAGCAGCCCGATGACGAAGTCGTTGTCGTCCCGGTCGAGGCCGTGGCAGGCGAGCCGGATGTCGTAACCGAGGCCGGCGCGCCCGAAGGCCATGCCGATCCCGCCGTGCTCCATCAGAACGGTGTCCTGGTCGCGGCGCGAGAGCTGCTCGAACGAGCCGGCGCGCCGGAGCGGGTACCAGATCGCCCACGGGAGCGCCGCGTCGAGAACGCGGCTGCGCGGGCGGTCGACGAGCGTCTCCTCCAGATCCTGCTCGTACCCGATCGCATACGTGCGACCGAGCATGGTGAGCTCGGGCTTCGGCGCGAGGTCGGCGAACGGCGACGACTGCAGGAAGGCGCGGTGCTCGGAGACGAACGCCTCCGGCGCCTCCGAGAGCGTCAGCAACCCGACCCCGGTGGGATCGTTCACGTCCTCGTAGAGCACGCTCGCGAGTCCAGCAGCCTCGAGCGCCGAGATCAGCGCCGCGCTGTCACGCGCACCCCCGTACGCATGGAGCTGCATGTAGAGCCTGCGGTCGAGCGACGTCGTCTCGCCGTCCGCCGAGCGACCATGCTCCGCGATGTCGACGCCCTCGCGTTCGTCTCCCTCGGGCCGATCGTCGACCCGCGCCTTCACCGCCCGCTCTGCAGCCACGCCGCAGCGTCCTTCGCGTGGTACGTGACGACGAGATCGGCGCCGGCGCGGCGGATCCCCGTGAGCACCTCGAGGACCACCGCGCGCTCGTCGAGCCAACCGTTCGCGGCCGCCGCCTTGACCATCGCGTACTCGCCGCTGACGTTGTACGCGGCGAGCGGGAGCTCGGGGAACCGCTCGCGGACCGAGCGCACGACGTCGAGGTAGCCGAGCGCCGGCTTGACCATCAGGGCGTCTGCGCCTTCGTCGACGTCGAGCGCTGCCTCGCGAAGAGCCTCGCGCGCGTTCGCAGGATCCATCTGGTGCGAACGCCGGTCGCCGAACGCCGGAGCACCCTCGGCCGCCTCGCGGAACGGCCCGTAGAACGCGGAGGCGTACTTCACCGCGTACGACAGGATCGCGGTGCTCCGGAGTCCCTCCGCATCGAGCGCGTCGCGGATCGCGCCGACCATCCCGTCGATCATCCCGCTCGGCGCCACCACGTCGGCGCCTGCCTCGGCGTGCGAGATCGCGATGCGTGCGAGAACCTCGAGCGTCTCGTCGTTCAGCACATCGCCCTCGGAATCGAGCAGGCCGCAGTGGCCGTGGTCGGTGTACTCGCACATGCAGACGTCCGTCGCCACGACGAGCTCCGGGCTCGCGTCCTTGAGCGCTCGGATTGCCTGCTGGACGACCCCGTCCTCGGCAAAGCTCTCCGTGCCATGCGGATCCTTCGCGCTCGGGATGCCGAAGAGGAGAACCGCCTGCACACCCAGCGCAGCGAGCTCGCGCGCCTCGCCGGCGAGCCTGTCGACCGAGATCTGCTCGACGCCCGGCATCGACGAGATCGGGTTTCGGACGCCGTCGCCGGGGACGACGAAGACGGGGTAGACGAAGTCGGATGGCTCGAGCGTCGTCTCGCGCACGAGGTCGCGAAGCGCCGCCGTCCGGCGCAGCCGGCGCGGCCGCTTCGGCCCCGGCGCGACGCGCAAGGCGTCGAGCGGCTGGAACGACGTCATGAGCTGTCCCCGAAGTGCGCCACGAGCGCACGAATGATGCCGTCCGACGTCGTCTCGTCGGCGACGAGACCGACCTTCAGTCCGACCTCGCGCGCCACTTTCGCGGTCTTCGGCCCGATGCAGACGAGCATCGCGCCGCCTCCGGCGCCACCGGCGGCGGCGAGGCTGCGGCAGGCCGACCCGCTTGCGAGAACGACCGCATCGGCAATCCGGAGCGGGAGGATTCCCCACATCGGCGGCTCGACGAGAACCGTGCGGTAGGCGACCACGACGTCGACCTCGGCGCCCTGGCCCCGCAGCTCCTCCGCGAGCGCAGGCTCGGCGATGTCCGCCTGCGGCATGAGGACGCGCTTCCCTGCGAGCTCGCCGAGCCCCGCCGCGATGTCCTCCGAGGCGCGCGTGGCGACGAACGCCGGCTCGACGCCGTGCTCGCGTATCGCGTCGGCCGTGACCGGACCGACAGCGGCAACGCGTGGCCCTGCGAGACCGCTGAGGCCCTCGCTCACCGCGGCGACACCGTTCACGCTCGTGAGCACGATCCACTCGTAGGTCGAGAAGCTCGCGATCGCATCGGCGAGCGCGCCGCGATCCTCGGCGTCGCGGATCTCGATGAGCGGCACGAGGGTCACCTCTGCCCCGAGGCTCTCGAGCGCTTCTGCGAGAGGCTTCGCCTCGGGTCGGGTGATGACGATGCGCCGTCCGGATAGTGGTTGGTCAGCCACGAATCGTCGCCAGTATGCGGTCTGCGCCGGCAGCAAGTGCGTCCTGTGCGAGCCGCTCGCCGAGCTCGTCGGGCTCGCCTTCTCCCTGGACGCGGATCATCTGACCTCCATCGACGGATGCGACCAGTCCCTGGAGACGAACACGAGGGGTCGTCGTCGCCGTCGCGAGCGCCGCGACGGGCGCGGCACAGCCCGCCCCGAGCGTGCGCAGGAAGGCGCGTTCCGCGGTCGTCTCGGCGCGGGCAGCGGGGTCGTCGAGCTCGGCGAGACGCGCGAGCAGGGCGTCGTCGTCGGCACGGCACTGGATCGCCAGCGCGCCCTGCCCCGGCGCCGGGAGCATCGTCTCGGGCGAGAGCCACTCCGTAACTTCCTGCTCGAGACCGAGCCGGAGAATGCCGGCGGCTGCGAGCAGCGCGGCGTCGAACTCGCCCGCCACGACCTTCCCGATCCGCGTGTCGACGTTTCCACGGATCGAGCGGACCTCGAGGTCTGGCCGAAGCGCGTTCAGCTGAGCCGCACGCCGGAGGCTGCTCGTCCCGACGACCGCTCCTTTCGCCAGGTGCGCCAGCGACTGTCTTTCACGCGCGACGAGACAGTCGCGCACGTCCTCGCGTCGGGTCACGACGCCCACGACGACGCCGTCGGCGTCCTCCGTCGGCAGGTCCTTCAGCGAGTGCACGGCGACGTCGATCTCGCCCTCGCGAAGCGCCCGCTCGAGCTCCTCGGTGAAGAGGCCCTTGCCGCCGATCTCCGGCAGCGGTTCGCCTGTCGCCTGGGTGCGATCGCCCGCAGTCGCGATCACTCGCGTCTCGCACTCGAGGTCCGGCCAGGCGGCGATCAGCAGGCCGATGACCGCGTCGGTCTGCACCCGCGCGAGCGCCGAGGCCCGGGTTCCGAGGATGACCGCCGCGTGCCGCGGCGGAGCGCTCACTGATCGCTCGGGGCGGAGAGGCCGAACAGGTTGCGGACGGCGTCGGCGACCTCGTCCGCGTCGCCCGTGCCTGCTCGAGCGCGCGCTCGCACCGTCGGGTCGTGGAGAAGCCGCTTCACGAGCGTTCGCGACAGATGCTCCATCCGCTCGGCGACGGCCGGATCGACGTCGCCGAGATCCTTCAGCGCGCGCTCGACCTCACGCGCGCGGATCGACTCAGCCTGCTTGCGCAGCTCGGACAGCAGCGGCTCGACCTCGAGCTCGCGGTAGCGCCGGCCGAAACCCTCCACCTCGCTGTCGACGACGGCCTCGACCCCGGGAACCTCGCGGAGCCGCGCCGCCATCGCGCCGTCGAGCCCGGCACGGAGATCGTCGACGTCGAAGACGCTCACGCCTGCGACGTCGCCTGCCTCGCGCTCGACGTCAGCGGGAACGGCGAGGTCGACGAGGACGAGCGGGCGCTCGGCGCGGCCGGTCATCGCGGCCCGCACGAGGGCGGCCCCGACCACCGGAGTGTCGGACGACGTCGCGGTGATGGCGACGTCGGCGGACGCGAGGGCCGCCTCGAGCTCCGTCAGGTCGTGCGCGGACGCTCCGAAGCGCTCGGACACCTCGACCGCGCGATCCATCGTCCTGTTCGCGACCGCGACGTTGGCAATCCCACGACCTTGAGTCGCCTTCAGCGTCTGCAACCCGATGCGGCCGGCTCCGACCACCAGGACGTGCTTCACGCGAAGATCCCCCAGCGCGCCTTCGGCGAGCGCAAGGGCCATGGAGCTCGCGGTCGCCGGGTTCGCGCCGATCGCGGTCTCCGAGCGGGCGCGACGGCCGGCCGAGATCGCCGTGCGGAAGAGAAGCGCCAGACCGGGTCCGACCGTTCCGGCCGCACGGCCGGAGCCGAACGCATCGCCGACCTGGCCGAGGATCTCCGCCTCACCGAGGACGAGCGAGTCGAGGCCTGCCGCGACGCGACACAGGTGGCGCGCGACATCCTCTCCCGAATGCACGTAGAGGTGGTCGAGCAGGAGCTCGCGCGAGACGCCGTGCGCCGTCGAGAGAGCATCGACGAGCTCGTCGCGCGCATCGTCGACACCGGACGTCAATCGTGCGTAGAGCTCGACGCGGTAGCACGTCTGCAGCACTGCGTGCTCGAGGACGGCCGGGCAGCGCGCCGCGCCGGGACCGAGCGCGCCGATGCGCTCGCGGAGCTCGACCGGAGCGGTGCGATGGCTGAGCCCGAGACAGACGAGTCGGTGCACGTCGCCGAGACTCTACTTCGGTCCGGGCACCAGAATGCTGAACATGCGTGCGCTCGGGGTCGACGTCGGCGGGACCTTCACGGATGCCGTGCTGGTGGAGAACGGGCGGCTCCGCATGGCGAAGGTGCCGACCATCGCACGGCAGCAGGAAGCCGTCGTCAGCGCCGCCGCTGCCGTCGGTGCCACGAACGTCGACCGCTTCACGCACGGAACGACGATCGCGACGAACGCGCTTCTCGAGCGGCGCGGTGCGCGAACCGCGCTCGTGACGAACGAGGGCTTCGAGCACGTGCTTCATCTGCGACGCCAGACCCGCGCGCACCTCTATCGCCCGTGCGTTCACCACTCGCCGCCGCTCGTCCCGCTCGAGCGCTGCGTCGGAGTGCGCGGGCGAACCGGCCCGGACGGCGAGCTCATCCCTCTTGATCTCGACACCCTCCCGGAGATCGACGCGGAGGCGATCGCCGTGTCGCTCCTCTTCTCGTTCCGCGACTGCAAGCCCGAGCGACGCGTCGCCGAGGAGCTCAGGCGCCGCTACCCGTCCGCGCACGTCGTCGCGTCGCACGAGGTCGCACCCGAGTTTCGGGAGTACGAGCGCGCGTCGACGACGGCGGTCGACGCATATCTCGGTCCGGTTCTCTCGCGCTACCTGCGCGCGCTCGGGGGAGCGTGTGCCGGCGCCGGGCTCCCGGAGCCGCTGGTGATGCGTTCGTCTGGCGGGCTCGCGACGTTGGAGGAGGCTGCGGCACACGCTGCATTCGCGCTTCTCTCCGGACCCGCTGCAGGGGTGGTCGGCGCCGCGAAGCTCGCAGCGCTCGCGGGCTTCGAGAACGCGCTCTCGTTCGACATGGGCGGCACTTCGACAGATGTATGCGCGATCGTCGACGGTGAGGCGCGGCGCGAGCACGAGCGCCTGGTGGACGGCCTGCCGATCCGTCTGCCAACTCTGGCCGTGCACACCGTCGGCGCAGGCGGCGGCTCGATCGTCCGGCTCGACGAAGGCGGAGCGCTCCGCGTCGGTCCGGAGAGCGCGGGTGCCGATCCCGGCCCCGCCTGTTACGGATGGGGTGGTACCCGAGCTACGGTCACGGACGCGAATCTTCTCCTCGGGCGCCTGCCTTCGACGCTGCCCGGCGGGATCGAGCTCGACACGGAGGCAGCCGAGCGGGCGCTTGGCGGCGTCGATCCGGCCGGCGTGATCGACATCGTGAACGCGGAGATGGTGCGCGCACTTCGCGTCGTCTCCGTCGAGCAGGGTCTCGACCCACGCGACTTCGCGCTCGTCGCGTTCGGTGGCGCCGGCCCGCTGCATGCATGTGCGCTCGCGGAGGAGCTCGGGACGGGGACCGTGCTCATCCCGGCCGCAGCAGGGGTCCTCTCCGCGCTCGGCCTGGTCGCCGCAGACGAGCGCCGCGACTCGGTGCGCACCTATGTCACTCCTCTCGCCGACGCCGGAGAGCTTCCCGACGAGGGAGAGGCGGATCTTCGCTACGCCGGCCAGTCGTTCGAGCTCCCCGTCCCACTCGGCCGCGGTCTCGCCGAGCGGTTCCACGAGGCACACGAAGCGCGGTACGGCTACGCGGATCGCGAGCGCTCGATCGAGCTCGTCGCAGTGCGAACGGCCGAGACCCGCGCGGCACCACCTATCACGGTGACGGGGCCTAGGCTCACCACTCGGGGTCCCCAGGTGCTCGAGCTCGACGGCGCGACCGCGTGGGTCCCGGCGGGCTGGTCGGGCGCGACCGACGCGCACGGAACGCTGATCCTGAGCAGCGCGCCGTGATCGACATCGAGCTGCAGGTGATCGGCGCGTCGCTGCGCGCGATCGCGGAGGAGATGGGGGCGGCGCTCATCCGCTCGGCGTTCTCGGCGAACATCAAGGAGCGGCGCGACTGCTCCACCGCCCTGTTCGACGAGCGCGGCAGGATGATCACGCAGGCGGAGCACATCCCCGTCCATCTGGGCGCGATGCCCGAGGCGGTCGCCGCGGTGATGGCGCACGACCCGGCGCCGGGCGAACCGTGGATCCTCAACGACCCCTACGCCGGTGGAACGCACCTGCCGGATCTCACGATCATCACGCGCACGGAGCTCGGCTATGCCGTCACGCGCGCGCACCACGCGGACGTCGGAGGATCCGAGCCCGGGAGCCTGCCTCCGGGATCGCGCACGCTGGACGAGGAGGGCGTGATCATTCCTCCGACGCGGCTCGACGACACGACGCTCGAGTCCCTCGTCTCGCGGATGCGTAATCCCGACGAACGCCGTGGCGACCTTCGCGCCCAGCTCGCCGGCAACCGACTTGCCGAGACGAGGATCGCCGAGCTCTGCGCGCGGCGCGGTCGGGCTCGCGTCACCGCGGCGATGGACGAGCTCCTCGCCTACTCCGAGCGGGTCGTCCGCGCGGCGATCCGCGAGCTCCCCGACGGGCGCTTCGAGGGCGGCGACCAGCTCGAGACTCCGCTAGGCCGGCTCGACATCCGTGCGGCCGTGACCGTCGCCGGCGACTCGATCGACATCGACTTCGCCGGCACCGCGCCCCAGTACGAGGGCAATCTGAACTGCCCGCTCGCGGTCACGCGCTCGGCGTGCTTCTACGTCGTGCGCTGCCTCACCGCGCCCGACCTGCCCGCTTCGGGTGGCGCCTTCACGCCCGTCACCGTGCATGCCCCCGAGGGCTCTCTCGTCAACGCGCGCTCGCCGGCCGCCGTCGCGGCGGGGAACACGGAGACCTCGAGCCGCATTACCGATGTCGTCTTCGACGCGTTCTCGAAGGCGATTTCTGTCCCCGCGCAGGGGCAAGGGACGATGAACAACACCGTCCTCGGCTCGAACCGCTTCACCTACTACGAGACGATCGGCGGCGGACAGGGCGCCTGCCCGTCGGCAGACGGGCCGTCGGGGGTCCATGTCGCGATGTCGAACACGTTCAACACCCCAGCCGAGGCGCTCGAGCTGGCGTACCCGCTGCGGGTGGAGCGATACGAGCTGCGCCCCGGATCGGGAGGAAATGGGCTCCACCGCGGCGGGGACGGGATCGTGCGCGAGCTACGAATCCTCGAGCCCTGCCGCCTCTCGCTGCTTTCCCAGCGCCGTGCGTTGGCACCGCGTGGCGCCCGAGGTGGCGAGGACGGCCAGCCCGGGCGCAACTTCCTGAACGGCGAGGAGCTTCCCGCGATCGCGAATCTCGACCTGCAACCGGGCGACCTGCTGCGCATCGAGACGCCGGGCGGCGGCGGCTGGGGGCCGCGAGAACGCCGGGAGTGACACGAACGCCCACTGAGCGCATGATTGTCACGTGCGGCCGAGCTCCCACCGGAACGGCCACACGCGGCGAGCCGACCGCCACACCAATCGACGTGAGCGAGATCACCACCACCGCGATCGCGCCGACCAGATGCTTCCTCTTGATGCGCGTGCTCTCATGAGTCAGCGGAGCTCGCGACGATGCGCGACACCGTCTTGAGACATCTCTCGCCGTTCGCGGTCGCTTCCGGCGCGCTCGCCCGGTACGTCGCGCGACCCTTGGGCACGAGAACCGTGAACAGGCCGGCTCGGTCGGTTCGCGCGCCGCGGACGATGGACCAGCCCTGCTCTCCGCGACGCTCGACGATCACCTTCGCGCGCTCGCGGCACTGAACGTAGCCGTCGACGACGCCGAGTGTGCCGGCCGCTCGCTGCGCACGAACGCGGAGCGTGAGGGTGCGTCGATGGGACAGAGCACTGAACGACGCGCCGACCGATCCGCCAGTGGCCGTGCACGGACCGGTCCCGCTGCATGCTCCGGTCCAGCCCCTGAAGGTCGCTCCCTCGAACGGTGTCGCCGCAAGTGTGGCCGCGCGTGAAAACATGGCGGTGCAGCTGCCGGGACAGTCGATTCCGATTGGGCTGCTCGTCACGGTGCCGGGGCCGCTCACCTTGACCGAGACGGACTGCAACGTTGTCAGATAGGGGCTGTTCGAGAGATCGCGACACCCAGGCACGTTTGCCCGGTAGTAGTCGTCGCGGTTGAAGTCGAGAACGGCGTTCGCCCAGTTCCAACCAGCAGTGTGCGTCGCGTCGGGGCCGTACATGAGGTCGGTCGGGCTGTCGTTGACGTGATCCGGAAATGCGCTGGTGCTCGCGTGAGGGGCGCAGGGCGGCGAAAACCCGATGACGTGCAGGATCTCGTGGAGAAGGCCGATCTCGAAGTAGCCGGGCCTGTCCGTACCCGTTCCGAACCCCGGTGCATCGCGGCAGGGGCGCGGGTCGTTCGTCGGGTGCGCCTGGAGGTACATGGCACCGAGCTTCGGCAGCGCGGGCGATGACGCTCCCCCGCATGCCCACGTACTCCGCCCGTCGTACAAGGCGGCATAGACCTTGGCCGGATCGTTGAACCCAGCGGCGACGAGATCTTCACCCATCACCCAGAGCGGCCAGGGATTCGTTGCCGTCGCCTGGGCGTTCGAGTGCGCCAGCCTGACGAACGTGATGTCCGGCACCCCGTTGTATGTGTCGACCCGCAGGCCCTGGGTGCCAGACCGACTCGCGAACCAGCGCTCGATTCGAGAGACCGACTCCTCGAACGCTCCGTTCGTGTCGAGCTGACCGTCGGCGCCGTCAGAGGGCAGGACGTACAGGAAGTGCACCTGCGGGCCCGAGATGTCGTCAGGCATGTCGGACACGGCACGATCGCGAGCAGCAGTTGCGGCGGACGAGTCGGACGAGGCCCCGACGGCGTTGGCCACCAGAACGGAGACCACGACCGCCACGCTCACGCTCGACCAGAGGCGTGACCTATTCACTGCAAGAGGACGATCGAGCCCGTGCTGACGCGAACACCCGGGCTATGTCAATGACCGCGGCATCCGCGCCCGACGTCACGTGTTGTTCGCGACGAAGGTGGCGATCGCCGCGATCTGCGCCTTGTTGAACTGGCGCCTGAACGAGGGCATAGCGCCCTTTCCGAACGTGACCCGCTTGATGACGAGCGCTCTCGACGGTTTCGAGCGGTCGAGGTTCGGTCCGATCGTCCCTGTGGCCCGCGCTGCCTTCATGGTGTGGCAGCCCGCACAGAACCCTCGTTGCCAGAGCGCCTTTGCGCTCGGCGTCGCGGCACCTGTCGACACGCCGCTCGGCGACGAGTCGTCGAGCCTGGTCGCAGCTGCAGCTCCGGCAGGGACGCCAACCAGAAGCGCTGCCGCGACGGCGATGAGGATCCGCCGCCTCATCGCGACTCCAGTCGTCCTGGCAGTGACCGACCGGTCTCTCCGCACCGCAGATCCATTGTTCCTCCAGCTGCTCCAGCCCACGACCCGCAAGGCGAACCTAACCCGGATCCCTCGCGGGGTCAATAGAGCGGAAAGACACGTAACGGCGCCAGTCTTCCTAAGCCCGCCACCTCAAGAGAGCCGGTAGACCGTGAAGCGCTCGTCCTCGTACGCGACCGGAAGGTCGAGCTCGAGCTTCGAACGCAGCGCATCGACGACGACGTACTCCGCGCCGTAACCGCGTGGAATCGAAAGGTCGCCCGTTCGGAAGAAGCGACGTGCTGCGCGCGCCCGCTCGTACGGCCGGTTCTCCTCCGTGTCCGCGACGTGCCCTGGTGGCGCGACCGCGATGTAGACGGGAGCGAAGGCGGCCAGACGAAAGCTCGTCTCCGAATCCGAATACACGATCGCGCCGGCCTCGACCTCGTAGCGCACGGCGTCGACGAGCCCCTGCGAGAGCGTCGCGATCTCGGGTGGGCCGGGTCTGTTCCAGTCGAGGAGCCCGCCGCCGTACACGGGGATGAGGAACGCGGCGGCAGCGAGCGACGCGCCGGTCTCGAGCGCGGGACGCCGCCGGACGAACCCGACGACGAGAGCAGCTACGGCACCCACGACCGCGAACCACGCGATCCACGCCGGCGCCGGTTCGCGGAGGACGTAGTCGAAGTCGCCCGGGTAGACGATCTGCAGGAACATCCCGAAGCCCAGCGCGAGCGGGAGCAGCAAGGGCCCGACGAGGCGCGCCAGCACCGCCATACCCCCGGCGAAGGCGAACGCGAACGGGAGAAACCCGGCCGCACGCCGCGCCTGCGAGATCGAGACGAGATCGGCGAGCGTGGTGAACAACAACGGCACGAGCATCGCCGCGAACACCGCGAGCGAGCCGCCGACGACGTACGCCGCCCACCGCCGGCGCGCCGCGAAGCCAGCGAGCGGGACGAGCAGCAGCGCTCCGATGGCGACGGCGCCCGCGCGCGTGAACACCTCGGCGGCGAGGTTGTAGGACGTCTCCGAGTGCACGACGAGCTGGCTGCCGTAGTGATCGAACGCGCGCTGCAGCTCGTCGGCGTCGGGCGACACCGAGCGCGTGTCGTTCACGATCGGGCGCAGCCAGAGCATGAACAGCGACGCGGGAACGACGAGCGCCCCGAGCGCCAGCAGGCCGGAGCGAACGTCCGCCCGCTCCCACAGCGCGCGCACGCCGAGGAAGCCGACGAACGGGATCCAGAGGAAGATCGCGTACGTCGGATGCACCACGGCGAGGACGAATCCGGCTGCTGCCGTCGAGGCGACGAACCCGAGAGACGGCCGGCGCACGGACTCGAGCGCCAGCGCGAGCGCGGCCGGCACGAGCAGCTGCCGGGACGACGTCGCCGGGAGCGAGAGGAAGACGTAGGCACCGCCCATGCCCGGGGCGAAGGCGATCATCGCAACCTGCGCTGCGGCGGTGACCCCTGCCGCCCATGTCCGCCGGAAGAGCGCCCAGCCGGCCTCGAAGGCGACGAGAACCGCGAGCGGAGCGAGGATCGACGGCAGGTGGGTGACGACGCGCTCGGGATCCTCGCCCGCGACCTTCGCGATCAGCCCGATGAAGCCGTGCCAGAGCGGGAACGCGTAGCCCGGGTGCAAGCTGCCGTCCGCGAACTCGGAGACCCGTGCGAGCGAGAGGTCGTCGAGCTCGAGGAGCTTTCGCACGCGGGCGAGGTGGAAGAGGCCGTCTCCCTGCACGGACGGAGCGGCAACCCAGAGAAGCACGCCGACGATGGCTCCCCAGAAGAACGCCCACGCGCTGCGCGGGATCTCCTGCGCCTCGGGCCAGCGCCGGAAGCGGCGCAGCACGCCTGCGGCGAGCGCGACGAGGAGAATCAGCGCGAGCGCGACGGTGAGCGTCGAGCCGAGCGCGAAGGTCAGTGCGAGTGCACCGAACACGACGGCGAGAGACCAGGCGAGGCTCGCGGACACGCTGCGCACGCCGAGCGTGCGCGCCACGAGCCAGCCGGGTGCGAGGACCACCGCCGTCGCGAACGCGAGCTTGACGTAGAGCCAGACCATCGTCAGCGCCCGAGCAACGCGGCCGCGTCACCTGACGCGAGCCACGCCGCGCCCTCGCGGTACGCGCGCCCGCGCTCGCCACGGAAGACGACTCCGCGCAGCCGAAGTGACGCGAGGAGCAGGCGACGCGCGCGTTCGGCCTCCTTCGCGCCGCGGTGCTTCCAGAGGAAGAGCAGATGGCCGCGGAGGTTCTCGCGGTAGAGCCGCCCACTGTGCGATGCGCCACGCACGTGCACGCATTCCGCGCCCGGGAAGAAGACGACCTCCCAGCCGGCCCTGCGGAACCGGTAGCACCAGTCCGTCTCCTCGCTGAAGAGGAAATAGTCCACGTCGCACTCGCCGACCTCCACGATCGCCTCGCGCCGCAGCAGCATGCAGGCGCCCATGACGACCTCCACCTCGCGCACCTCGTCGTGGTCGAAACCGCCTGCGTAGAACGCGTTCAGCGCACACGAGCCCGGGGCCAGCTTGCGCAGGAAGAGGTACTCGGTCGCGAGCCGCCAGAGGGTCGGGTAGCCGCGAACCGAGCGCTGCAGCGTGCCGTCCGGGTTGAGGAGCCGCGGCCCGACCACCGCGGCACGCGGACGCGTGTCGGCGAAGTCGCACAGTCGCTCGAGCGCGCCGTCGACGAGCCACGCGTCGGCGTTGAGGAGCAGCACGTACGCGCTCGACGTCTCGCGCACGCCGATGTTCCAGCCCGCGCCGAGACCGCGGTTCTCGGCCTCGACGAGCTTCACGTCCGGAAAGCGCTCGCGAACGAACGCCACGGTGCCGTCGCTCGAGCCGTTGTCGACGACGACGGTCTCGACCCCACGCAGCGAGTCGAGACACCGCTCGATCCACGGCAGCGCGTCGTACGTCACGACGACGGCGGCCACGCGCACAGGCTCAGCCATGCCCCACCTCGGCACGGGTGCCTCCACGCAGCCCCTGCCGGAGCATGATCACCGCACCCGGGAACGAAAGGAGCAGGGTCACGAGGAAGTAGAGGAACCCGGCCGCGAAGGCCTGGTTCGCGCCCACCCCGACGCTTCCGAGGAAGCTGACGAAGAAGGCCTCGCGCACGGCGAGGCCGTTCAGCGTGAACGGCACGAGCATGACGAGGAAGAGCAGCGGACCGAAGACGTAGTAGATCCGCGGGTCGAGGTCGATTCCGACCGCCTTCGCCGCGGCCCAGATCGCGAGGATCCGCACGGTCTGGACGGCGAACGTCACCGCGAGCACCTTGCCGAGAAGACCCGGATGACCGCGAAAGTGATGGATGCCCTCGTAGAAGTGACGCAAGGGCTTCTCGAGGCGAAACCGCTCGAGCACAGGCCGAGCCCGTTGCAACAGCGGGCGCGCCGAGCGAGCGAAGAAGAGGAACGCGAGCACGAGCGTTCCGAACACGAAGACCCCTTCGAGCCACAGATACGCGCTCACGTCGAACTCACCGATCGACAGGAGGAAGCCGATCGCGCCGAGCCCGAGCGTGGCCGCGCCACCGAGCGCACGCTCGAGGAGGACGGTTCCGGTGATCACCGTGGTCCGACCCGGGTGCCGCCTTCCGGTCTCGACGACCCGGACGGCGTCGCCGCCCAGCGACGTCGGCAGCACCTGGCCGGCCGTGTACGCGACGAAGTACGCCCGCGTCAGCCAGGGCACGCGCTCGTGGATGGCGTGCGAGGCGAGGAGCCAGCCCCAGCGCAGCGCGAGAACCGGGACGGTGACGACCATGATCGCCACCGCGAGCGCGAACCACGCGAGATTCGTGTCCGCGAGGACGTCGAGCGTCGTCGAGAGCTCGATCTTCCACACGAGGTACGCGATCGCCGCGGCGGTCAGGACGAGCGTCCCGACCTGCCGCGTCCTACGCGTCATGCACCCGTGCGGCCGCGCACCTCACGCGGCGACGGTACCAGCGCTTTCAGCGCGCTTTGCGCGCTGAAAGCGCTAGGAGTCGAGAGCGGCCCTCTGGGATGACTGCGCTTGCCCTTCAACGTCGAGGCGCGGTAGCCAGTCGAGCCAGCGCGGGAGGTACCAGTTCCACTCGCCGAGAAGCTTCATGAGGCTCGGCAGCACGACCGAGCGGATGACGGTCGCGTCGAGGAGCAGCGCCACCGCGACGCCGAAACCCATCTGCTGGAACATGATGAGGTCGCCGCGCGCGAAGCCCGCGAAGACGGCGACGATGATCAGCGCCGCCCCGGTGATGATCCGCGCGGTCGACGCGACGCCGAACGTCACGGCATCGGTCGTGTCGGCCGTCTCGTCGTAGCGCTCGCGGATGCGGCTCAGCAGGAACACCTGGTAGTCCATCGACAGCCCGAACAGCACGGAGAAAAGGAAGAGCGGCACCCAGGCCTCGATCGAGTCCGTCTGCTGGAAGCCGAGCAGATCCGCGCCCCAGCCGTACTGGAAGACCGCGACGAGCAGGCCGTAGGCGGCAGCGACGGAGAGCAAGTTCAGGAGCACCGCGGTTCCGGCGACGACGACCGACCGGAAGACCACGGTCAGCAACACGAACGTCAGCAGCAACACGAAGGCGATGACGTACGGTGCGGGGTCGATCACCGAGTCGAAGTAGTCGACGTTCTCCGAGGACGTGCCGGCGACGAGAACCTCGGCGGAGGTGCCGGAGAAGACCTCCGGAATGACGTCGTCACGCAACTCGCGAACGGTGGCGACGGTGTCGTCGGACGACGGGTCCCCGACGAGCGCCACCGAGAGCACCGCCGACTCGCCCTCGTCGGATCGGCGCACCGCGCCTTCGCCGTAGCGTTCGTCATCGGCGAGGCGCGACTGGAGGTCGGCGAGCGCTGCGGACACGTCCGCGTTCGAGGCACCGCTCTCGACGACGATCTCGACCGGATCTGTTGTGATGCCCGGGAACTCGCTCTCGAGCGCGATGAAGCCCTGCTTCGAGATGAAGCGGTCGGGGAGGCTCGTAACCCCGTTCGTTCCGACCTTCATGCCGAGGACGGGCGCGGCGAGAAGCAGGAGGAATGCAGTCGAGAGGGCGAGGCTGAGGCCCGGACGCCGGAGAACGCGCCTGATGATCGCACCCCAGAACCGTCCCTCGGGATTCTCGGTGTCGTACGTCTTCTTGCCGACGAACGGAATCCGGAGCGCGTTCACCCGGTCCCCCAGGAGACTGAGAAGCGCCGGGAGCAGCGTCGTGGCGGCGGCGACGGAGACGATCCCGACGAGAATCGCGCCGACGGCGAGACTGCGCATGATCGAGTTGGGAACAAGGAGCATTCCGAACATCGCGACGACGAACGCAGTGCCGCTGAACACCACGGCGCGGTTCGCCGTTCCACCGGACGCGCCGATCGCATCCGACTTCTCGAGGCCCTTCGCACGCTCCTCGCGATAGCGCGAGACGACGAAGAGGGAGTAGTCGATCCCCAGCGCGAGTCCCATCCCCGTGAGCATGTTCACGACGAAGATCGAGAGCTCGAACTGCTGGGCGAGGATCGCGGTGAGCCCGAGCGCGACGACGATCGAGATGATCGCCATCAGGAGCGGGATGAGCCCGGCGACGACCGCGCCGAAGACGAGGAGCAGGATGATCAGGGCGGCAGGGAGCCCGAACTGCAGCTCGCCCTTCTCGAGATCCTCCTGCGAGAGCAGGTTGAAGTCGTGGTCGAGCGCCGTGTCTCCGGCGATCGTGACGTCGAAAGCGGAGCCCTCGCTCGCGGCCTCGAGCTCCTCGATGGCCCCGGCGGTGTCGGCGTCGTCGAGGATCGCGATCGAGACGAGCGTCGCGTGCCGGTCGGCCGAGACGGCGGCGTCGCTCGGCTCGGTGAGGTAGGAGCGTCCTTCTCTCAGCGCCGACTCGTCGCTGTCTTCGAGCAAACTGCCGACGAACGCCTCGAACTCCGGCGCGTCCACCGTGAACTGCTCGGAGCGGACGATCACGACGTCCGTCGTGAGCGTCTCAGGATCCGGCGGGAACGCGCGGGCGATGGCGTCGATCGCGCGCTCCGACTCGGGGTTGTTCGTCGGCGCACCCTCGGTGGTCAGGCTGTCGCCGAGGAGCACGCCGATTGCGGCGATCGCGAGGGCGAAGGCGACGCTCCACGCACCGATCGTCCGCCAGGGGTGTCGCGCGCTCGCGGTAGTGATGGTCTGCGTCGAGAGCTTCATGGTCTTTGCCTCCTTCCTCGTTTGACGGGCTCAGGCTGCTTCGAGTTGCGGGACAAGCTCGGGCTCGTGCTCGGAGACCGGCACGGCACGGCGCTTTCGCGGAATAAGGAGCGAGACGAGCGAGCCCGCGCCGAGAACGGCCGCCCCCACCCAGAGCGCAGGGACGATTCCGTCGTTGAACGCCTCGGGCGACTCGTAGCCGCCGTAGCTCACGAAGATCGATGCCATGACGGCGACGCCGAGAACGCCACCGACTTCGCGGATCGAGTTGTTCGCCCCGGATGCCTTGCCCTCTTCCTGCGGGCGCACGGCGGACAGGACCACGTTGGCGACCGGCGCGAAGAACAGCGCCATCCCGATGCCGGAGAGGACGAACGGCCCGACGAACGACACGTACCCCGCCGTCGCAGACGAGACCGCCGCGATCCAGGCGAGCCCGACGGCCTGCAGCGCGAGCCCCGTCGCCATGAGCGGCCTGCCGCCGATGCGGTCGGAGAGCGCTCCCGCGATCGGGGCGACGAACATCGGCATCAGCGTCCACGGGAGGATGCGCAGTCCGGCGCCGAGCGGCGAATAGCCCTGCGCAGTCTGGAAGAACTGGCTGAGCAGGAAGATCGAGCCGAACATCCCGAAGTACATGAGCAGGGAGGCGCCGTTCGCGGCCGCGAACGCCCGGTTGCGGAAGAACCGCATCGGGAGCATCGGCTGAGGCGTCAGGCGTTCCCAGGCGACGAATGCGACCAGGAGCGCTGCGCCGACAGCGAGCGCGGCGACGATCGACGGGCTCGTCCAGCCGTCGCCGTTTCCGTGGATGAGCCCCCAGACGATCCCGAGCAGCCCTCCGCTCGCCAGCGCGAGGCCGGGAATGTCGAGCGCCTTGTCCGGCCCGGTGCTCTCGCGCAGCAGCGAGGCGAGCGGCAGCAGGACGATCCCGACGGGGACGTTCAGCCAGAAGATCCACTGCCACGAGATTCCGTCGACCACGGCGCCGCCGACGAGCGGGCCCATGGCGACTGCGAGGCCCGCGATGCCCGACCACGCACCGAGCGCGAGACCGCGCTTCTCACGCGCGACGGCAGCGCTGAGGATCGTCAGCGTGAGCGGCGTCACGATTGCCGCTCCGAATCCCTGTACCGAGCGAGCAGCGATCAGCCACTCGGCGGAAGGCGCCATCGCGGCCGCTGCCGAAGCCGCGGTGAAGATGCCGACACCGATCATGAACATGCGCTTGCGCCCGAAGCGATCGCCCAGCGCCGCTCCGGTGAGCACGAAAACGGCGAACGTCAGCGTGTAGGCGTTGACCGTCCACTCGAGCTCCTCGATGGTCGCGCCGAGGTCCACGCGAATGACGGGCAGCGCAGTCGAGACGACCAGGTTGTCGAGCACGACCATGAAGAGCGCGATCGACGTGATGACGAATGTCCAGAGCGTGCGCGACCCGGCTTTCATCGTTTCCTCCCGGAGCTTGCATTGTCGTGATCTAGTGACTGATTACTCAGCATCTGGAGAAAAAAGAGAAGCGCCTTCATGACTCGTCCTCCTTGCACCCCTCGGCCAGGCGGACGGCCCAGGCGTCGTTCTGCTCGTTCGCGATCGAGTACTGCATTGCGGCGAGCACGTTCATGAGCATGCCCTTGGCGAAGAACCGCGCGATGGTGACGCGGTCGGCGCCGGAGACGGTCTCGACATAGTCGACAAGCCGGCCAAACCCACGCGCCGTGGCCTCGCGGATGTCGTCGTCCTCCACCGAGGCGGCATATGACTGGAGCTGCCCCTGGAGCATCGTGCTGGTCTTCCTCGATGGACTCGGCATAGGTTTCGCCGATCGCATGCAGCGCCTCCTCCCCTGACTTACCGGAGGCAGCCGCCCGAAACGAGTCGAGCGTGCGCGCGAAGCAGTCGTCGATGACGGCGATGAAGAGCTCCTTCTTCGACCCGAAGAGCCGGAAGAGGTAGGGCTGCGAGATGCCCGCGCGGCGCGCGATCGCATCGGTGGAGGCGCCGTGCAACCCGCGAAGCGCGAACTCCACGTTCGCCGCCTCGAGGACGGCGACCCGCCGTTCGCCTGCCGTCTGCCTGGGAGCTGTGGTTGCCATAGTCGAGGAAGTTAGCACTCACTCACAACGACGTCAAGACCTCCGCGACTCGCTCGACCTCGGCCTCGGTCGTCGTCGTCGCGAACGGGAGCGCGAGCGCGCGCTCGAAAGCACGGTCGGCGCCGGGAAACGACACCCTGCGCGCGGTACGGCTCGAGACGATGGAGCGCCCACGTCCCGATCTGCGCCTCGATCCCGGCGTCGCGGAGAGCAGCGAGTGCGTCGTCGCGTCGGTCGAGCTGGACGACGTAGGCCTGCCAGCCGTGGCGGTCGCCTTCGGCCGCGCACGGCGTCAGCACGTGGTGCTCGAGCCGCTCCGTGTACCAGCCGGCAACGCGCTCGCGTGCGGCGAGAAGCTCCTCGAGACGCGCGAGCTGCGGGATCCCGATCGCGCAGAGGAGATCCGGCAGGCGGTAGTTGAAGCCCGGCGACGGCATGTCGCCGAGCGTCGCCCAGCCGTGGTGACGGAAGCGCCGAACCGCGGCGTCGAGCGCCGCCTCGTCGGTCGTGACCGCGCCCCCCTCGCCGGTCGTCACGATCTTGCGCGGGTGGAACGAGAGACACGCCGCGACGCCGAGCGCGCCGCACGGCGTTCCGCGGTAGCTGCGCGCCGAGCGCGCCGGCGGCATCCTCGAGGAGCACGACCTCCTGCGGCACCGCGGTCTGCAGCGCCTCCCACTCGACCGGCCTCCCGAAGAGATGGACGGCCATGACGGCGCGTGTCCTCGGCGTGATCGCCGCGGCGACGGCTGCGATGTCCAGGTTGAACGTGTCGGGATCGATGTCGACGAGAACCGCGCTTCGCGCCGCACAACTCCACTGCGTTCGCCGTCGCTGGGAAGGTGTACGCGGGGACGATCACCTCGTCGTCGGGTCCGATCTCGACCGCGAGGAGGGCGAGGTGGAGCGCGGCCGTCCCGGACGACACCGCTGCCGCGTGCGAGGTGCCGACGACCTGCGCCACGGCGGCCTCGAACTCCTCGACCTTCGGGCCCATCGTGAGCTGCCCGGTGTGCACAACCTCCGCGACGGCAGCAAGCTCGGCCTCCCCGACGTCCGGCCGCGCGAGCCGAATGGGCTCCGTCATCTGGACGGGTTCTCCCGATACCACGCGATCGTCCGCTCGAGCCCCTCGTCGAGGTCGACCCTCGCCTCGAAGCCGAGCAGCTCGCGGGCCTTCTCGATGTTCGGGACGCGGACCTCGACGTCGGTGTAGTGGAGCGGTTGGAAGACGACCTCGCCCGGGCAGGCCGTCAGTCGCTTCACGCGCTGGGCGAGATCGTGGATCGTGACCGCGGAGCGCGCATTTCCGATGTTGAAACTCTCGCCGACGGCGCTCTCGTGCTCGAGCGCGAGCAGGGCGCCGTCGACCATGTCGTCCACGTAGCACCACGCGCGGATCTGCGAGCCGTCACCGTGGATCGCGAGATCGCGCCCGGCGAGCGCGGCCTCAATGAACGCGCGAATCGCGCCGCCCCCGATCTGACCCGGGCCGTACACGTTGAACGGCCGCACCGACGTCGTCGGCAGGCCGAGCTCGGAGTGGTACGCGTGCGCCATGTGCTCGCCCGCTAGCTTCGAGACGGCATACGTCCACCGTGCCTCACCGACCGAGCCTATCGTCGTCACGTGCGCCTCGTGGACGTTGAAGGCGTGCTGGCCGAAGACCTCACTCGTCGAGAAGTCGACGAGCCGCTCGAGGGTGTCCCGCGTCCGGAGCGCGGCCTCGAGCACGTTGTAGGTCCCGATCACATTCACGCGCATCGTCCGCACGGGGCTCGCCAGAACCGTGTCCACGCCTGCGATTCCGGCGCAATGGACGACGTGCGTCGCGCCATCGAGGACCTCCGCGAGGCGCTCTGCGTCGAGGACGTCGTCCTGGACGAAGGTGAAGTTCGCGTGCTCGGCGAGCGACGTGCCGCCGAGAGTGTCGCGATGCAGGTTGTCGAGGGCCACGATCTCGTTCTCGTCGACGAGACGTCGAGCGAGCGTCGTCCCGATGAACCCCGCGCCGCCGGTGACGACGACACGCTTCCCGCTCAGAGCCACGCGGGCGAGTCTACTTCGCGGCCGATTTGGGCCTGCTCGCCCGCAGCCAGACGGGCGTGAGCACGAGCGCAGCTGCGAGTGCGTAGCCGAGCGCGCCGACGACTCGTCGTCACGCGCAGCGCGAAACGCACGCGCGAGCAGCTCCTGGCGAGCGGGGAGTACCCTGGGTTCGATGCGCGCCGCCCTGGTATCAGCTCTCACCGTGTTGGCGCTCGTCGCCGTAGCGGCGCCACTCGCCCGGACGGCGTCGGACACGTCGCTGCGGATCACGTACTGGGAAAACTCGGCAAACCTCTCGGCAAACGTCACCTGGACGCTACGCTGCGATCCCCCGAGGGGGTCGCAGCCTCGGCCGGCGCGGGCCTGCAGCCGTCTTGCCGCCGGTGGTTGGGCGCTGTTCGCACCCGTGCGGCCGGACGTCGCATGCACGGACATCTACGGTGGACCGCAGAGAGCGCGCGTCACGGGAACGGTGAACGGAAAGCGCATCTGGGCGACCTTCACCCGGACCAACGGATGCCAGATCGGACGCTGGCAGCGCATCTCACCGTGGCTGGTTCCTTCCGGCGGCCTCACGAGCTAGCGACCTGCCTAGAGGCTTGATGTGGGTAATGGGCACGCACCGATGGGGCCGGCCCTCCCCACACGCCCCCCTAAGCCCACGTCAAGCCACTAGTTACCATCGGCGGCCGTGAAGACCGTCCTCTTCGTCGGCGCGGGACGCCATCAGCGGGGTGCGATCGAGCAGGCACGCAGCCGCGGCCTGCGTGTCGTCGCGGTCGACCGGAACGCCGAGGCGCCGGGCCTCGCCGCGGCCGATGTGCGAGAAGCAGTGGACTTTGCGGACCTCGACGCGGTGACCGACGTAGCTCGCCAACACAGGGTTGACGGCGTGCTCACCGTTGCGTCCGATCGGGCTGTTCCGGTCGTCGCAGTGATTGCCGAGCGTCTCGGGCTGCCATCGATCGGCACGGACACGGCCCATCGCATGACGCACAAGATCGCGATGAGGACGGCGCTTGCAGCCGCGGGCATGCCGCAACCGTCGTTCATGTCGGCGCGCACGCATGCAGAGGCGGATGCCGCGCTCGAAGTAGTTGGAGTCCCCGCCGTGCTCAAGCCGGCTGACGCGAGCGGCCAGCGTGGCCTCTTTCTGCTCAGCGGGGAACACGACCTCGAGCACTGCTTTGCAGAAGCACTCGCGGCTTCGGCATGCGGGGAGACGATTCTCGAGGCATACCGCGACGGCAACGAAGTCAACTGCCTGGTGGTCGTGCGGAACGGCGAGGCAACTGTGGTCACGGTCTCGGACCGCATGCGCACGTCGGGCGCCGGTTTCGGTGTCGCGCTCGCACACGTGTACCCATCCTCGCTTCCCGGGGAGCAGCGCGCCCTCGCGGAGAGCGTCGCACGCAACGCACCCCTCGCGCTGGGATTGCGGAACGGGATCGCCTACCCCCAGCTCCTCGCCACTCCGATCGGTGAGATCGAGATAGTGGAGGTAGCCGCGCGCATCCCCGGAGGGCAGATGGGTGAGGTCGCACGGCACGGTGTCGGCGTCGACCTGCTCGACGTCGCGCTCCACCAGGCGCTGGGTGAGGCTGTACCGGACGACGTGGCAGTGCCACGTTTTGCACAGCCGCTCGCGATCCGGTTCTTGACCGCCGAGCCGGGGCCTCTACCAACAGGCGAGGTCGTTCGGATCGGCAGCCTCGACCGCGTCCTCGAGTCGGAGGGCGTCGTCCAAGCCGACAACTACCTCGAGGTCGGTGAGACGATTCGCCCCGTGCGCAGGGACGGCGACCGCCGAGGGTACGTCATCGCCCTCGGCGCTACGGCAAACGAGGCACTCGCTCGTGCCGAGCACGCGGCCGGGCTGCTCGAGGTCGAGGTGGCGACGTGAGCTGCTCGTTCGATCTGACGCACTACGCAGAGGTCCTGGAAGCGGCGAAGGCCGGTGGCTATCGGTTCGCGGCCTTCGGCGCAGGTCCCGAGCGCGGCGAGATCTACCTCCGCCACGACGTCGACCTCTCGCTCGACGCCGCTCTGCGCATGGCAGAGCTCGAGGCGCGGCACGACGTGACGACGACATACCTGCTCATGACCCAGTCGGTCTTCTACAACCTCGACTCGAGCGAGGGAGTCGCAGCGAACGCGCGACTGCGCGAGCTCGGCCACGCGGTCGGCCTGCACGCCGTGCACCCGATCGTCGAGCTCGACGGGCGCTTCGACCCCGTCGTCTCGTGGCACAACCCGAGCGCCGAATATATGTCACAGACGATCCCTGGGGCGATCAACGTCTACGCGGAGCCGTACTTCGATCCGCCCACGTACCGCTCGGACTCGAATCAACACTGGCGCTCGGGCTGCCCGCACGAGGAGCTCCGAGGAGGGGGCTTTCCGTGGCTGCAGATCCTCGTGCACCCGGAGATCTGGGTCTACGAGGGAGCGACGATGGGACTGACCATGCGCTCGCTGCTGAACGCCGAGAAAGCACGCCGCCTGGAGCAGTTGGCCGACGACGGCATCGAGCTTGGATAAAGCTCTTCGCGTCGTCCACTGCCCGGTGAACACCGCCGGCGTGCCGTGGTCGAACGTACAAGCGCTGCGCCGGCGCGGCGTCGACGCGCAGCTCGTCGTCTTCAACCGCTACACGCTGCACTCCGAGGCCGACTGGTCACTCGCGCGCAGTGGCGGTCTCGCCCGGAGGCAGCTGACCCAGTGGTCGGCGCTCGCGCGACTTCTGCCGCGCGCGGACGTCTTCCACTTCTACTTCGGGCTCACCCTCGTACCCCAGTCCGTTCAGTTCCCGATCCTGCGCGCGCTCCGCAAGAAGTCGGTCATGCACTACCTCGGCTCCGACATCCGTGGAAAGGCGCCTGCCCAGCTGGCGTCTGGCAAGAAGGCCGGCGCACAGATCGTCGGCTCGTACGACGCGACCCGCTGGGTGCCCGAGGCGGAGATGATCCCGCCTGGAATCGACGTCTCGGCGATCGAGCCCACATCGCCGTCGGCCCGTGCCAGGCCTGTGATCCTGCACGCGCCATCCTCACGTCGGCGCAAGGGAACCGAGCACGTCATCGCCGCATGCGCGGGACTGGACGCGGACCTCGTCCTCGTCGAAGGGCTTCACCACGACGAGGCGTTCGAGCGCTACCGCGACGCCGACATTGTCGTCGATCAACTCAACGCCGGCTGGTACGGGCTCTTCGCGATCGAGTGCATGGCCCTCGGGAAGCCAGTCGTGAGTCACCTCCACGAGGAGGCCGTCGCGCGCACCGAGAAGGAGCTTGACGTGCGAGTCCCCATCGTCAGCGCGACCGTCGACACGCTCCGCGCACAGCTCGAACCGCTCGTGGCCTCCGTGGCCGAGCGGCAGCGAATCGGAGCCCAGTCGCGCGCCTACGTCGAGCGGGTACACGACCTTAAGAGAATCGCCGACCGCCTGCTCGCTCTCTACGCTCGCCTCTGATGGCGCTCGGTGCGGAGCTTAAACGCCTTGGCAAGCACTCGGCGATCTACGGCCTGGGCGGGCTCGTCTCGCGCGTACTCGCCGTCCTCCTCCTCCCGCTCTACACGCGCTACCTCTCGCCGTCCGACTACGGGAAGGTCGCGACGCTCATCGCCCTGACCACGGTGATCGGCATCGTGCTGCGCTTCGGGATCCACAGCGCCTTCTTCCGCTTCTACTTCGAGTCCACCGACCCTGCCACGCGGCTGCGCGTGGTACGTACGTCGTTCTGGTTCACGATGGCGATGGCGATAATCGGGATGGTCGGCGGCATCCTCCTGGCCGCGCCCATCGCCGACCGGCTGTTCGGCTCGTCGGACGACTCCGAGCTCGTCATGGCCGCCTTCGTCGGCCTGTGGGCGGGCATGAACTACGAGCAGCTCACGTCGCTCTTCCGAGTCGAAGAGCGCTCCGTCGCGTTCGTCTCCGCGAGCCTCACGAACATCCTCCTCACGATCGGCGCGACCTTGCTCCTCGTCGTCGCGCTCGACAAGGGGCCGATCGGCGTGATCGTCGGCAACTTCACGGGGACGCTGCTCGTGTACGTCGTGCTCGTCGCCTACCGGCGCGAGCAGCTCGGCCTCGAGTTCGACCGCGGGCTCCTGCGGGAAATGAACCGCTTCGGTATCCCGCTCGTACCGACAGCGCTCTTCCTGTGGGTGACCAACTTCTCGGACCGCCTCTTCCTCGTCCACCTGGCCGACACGACCGAGGTCGGCCTCTACTCCGTCGGCGTCCAAATCGCCTCGGCGATGATCCTGCTGCTGACGGCGTTCCGGCTCGCGTGGCCTGCGTTCGCGTACTCGATCGAGGACGACCGGACAGCGCGGCGCACGTACGCCTACGTCCTCACCTACGTGGTGCTCGCGACGACCTGGGTCGCGACGGCGCTCGCTCTTCTCTCGCCGTGGATCGTCCAGTGGATCGCAGCGCCGGCATTCGAGGAGTCGTCGCGCGTCGTCGGCCCGCTGGCATTCTCGGCCGTCGCCTTCGCCGCGTACATCGTCGTGGCGGTAGGCGTCGGCCGCGCCAAGCGAACGCAGTTCAACTGGATCGTGACTGGAGTCGCCGCTGCCGTGAACGTCGGGCTGAACCTGATCCTGATCCCGCCGTACGGGATGATGGGCGCCGCCGTGGCGACGATCGCCGCCTACTCGGTGATGTTCGCCGGGATGGTGTGGTGGTCGCAGCAGATCTATCCCGTCCCCTACCAATGGCGCCGCGTCCTGACCGCTGCGGCGACCGGCGTCGCGCTCGCGGTAGCCGGGAAGCTCGCCGGCGGCGGGGTTGCGGTCGCGCTGCTCCTCGCGCTCGCCTATCCGCTCGCGCTCGCCCCGCTCGGCTTCTACCTGCCGGCGGAACGGAAGGCGATCGGCGCGCGGCTACGACTGGCGCGCTGAGCCCAGGAGCCGGCTCCGTCCGCGAGGACTCGGCCGTCCCGCCGTCGACTACGGGGAGTCACATCACGATCATGGCGAGCTTCGGTCCCAGCGCGTGGGGCGCGCGGCCGACCTCACGGGTGAACTCGTCCCAGGCCGAGTTCACGTTCACGTCGTCCGCGATCAGGACGCCTCCCGTCCGCAGCGCTGACCACGCGGACGCGAACTCGAACCTCATGCACTCGTAGGAGTGCTCGCTGTCGTGCATGAAGAGGTCGATCGCGCCCACACGCTCGAGGAGGGCCGGCAGCTCGTCCTGAGAGCGACCGAGCACGAGGTGCCACCGCCGCCTGAGCTCGGCCGGCACCATCCAGCCCGGCTCCTTGCCGGGTGGGATGACGGCACCGCCCTTGCCGTCCCAGAACGTCTCGCTTGCGTACTCCTCGCCCGCGACCTCGGGAAGGTCGATCGAATAGAGCTCTCCCGATCCATTGCGCTCGAGCGCGAGCAGCAGGAACGCCGTGGAGACGCCGTTGCAAACTCCTGTCTCGACGGCGACGCGCGGCCCGAGACCACGGACGAGCCCGTAGAGCCGCAGACCCTCCTCGTAGCCGTCCCGCCCGGTGACCCGGCCCGTGTTGTACCGCTGCCCCCGTTGCGTCTCGCCCCGGACCGTGTCCCAGAAGAACGCAGCTTGCTCTTCGAGGTGCTCGATGAGGCCGCTCGTGCGGATCTCCGTCTCGTAGCGCTCGGTGACCGACGCCGACATACGCGCGGATCGTACTGGCGGGCGTGCGATTCGGAGTGCTCGTGCCCCTGGTGCTCGCAGTCGCCCGACGCCGGCCGTGGCGCCTCTACGCCACGATCCGGTACACCTGGAAGCACTCGGCGTACTCGCGGTTCACGTTGACGCCGTGCACGCGCGCGAGGTTCCAGATGTACTCGGGATCGGCATAGCGCCGATGCTGTTGCGAGGCGTACCGCGAGAGCGCCGCGATCTTCCGCTCGATGTGCCGGCGCTCGAGCGAGATGTACGCGCCGTACGAGAAGTCGAAGTTGTTCCATGGGACCTCGTAGCCCAGGATCGTCGTCCGCTTGAAGGCGCGGAGCCCTTCCTGCGCGATCGTCTGGTGATCCTGGTGCACATCGTGATGCGACGGCTGGAAGACGACGTCGGGCTTCCACTCCTCCCACAGTCCGACGAGCAGCTCGAGGATGTCCTGCCGTCGCTCCGGGAACGTGCGCACGTCGAAGTCGTGCACCGTCAGCTGCGCTTCCGGGATTCCGAGCTCGCCGGTGGCTTCGCGCACCTCGCGCGCGAGCGTGTCCGGCTCGAAGCCCGGCGGGAGCGAGCGGGTCGCGATCGAGAAGGCCACGTAGCGCACCTCGCAGCCGCCGTCGACGAGCCGCGCCATGGTTCCGCCACAGCCGAGCTCGCCGTCGTCCGTGTGCGGCGCCAACACGAGCGCCTTCCTCCAGGCCTCGATCACCGCGCCATTCAATCATCGTGGCGTAACGTCTCGGCCCATGGAGCACATGCAAGTCGCGGAAGTCGCGGCACTCCTAGGAGCGCTTGGCTCGGTCGGCGTGCTGATTCCGAGAGGCGGCGTGTTCCCGCTCATCGGCTTCGTGCTCCTCGGTGCGGCGACGACCGGCCTCTGCTGGTCGCTCGTCGGAGACGACGATCTCGACCTCCTATTCAGCGACCCGCGAGGGATCGCGCTGTGCGTGGTCGGCGTCGTAGCGGCTATCGCAGGCGCCGTCGCGCTCGCGCGCTATCCCGTCGCCGCCCCCGTCGCACTGCTCGCGGCCGCCCCGTTCCGCGTGCCGGTCCAGCTCGGCGACGAGGAAGCGTTCCTGCTGCTCCCCCTGTACCTCGTAATCGCCGCGTGCGCGCTCGCGCTCGCCTATCGGATCCTCCGCGGCGAACGACCTCCTCCGCCGCCCCTCGTGCTCGCGCTCCCGCTCGCTGCCTTCGTCACCCTCGCCGCGACGTCGTTCCTCTGGAGCTGGGACGAACGCACCGGCGCGATCGCGCTCGCGTTTTTCGTGTTCCCGTTCACCGCGGGGCTTGCGACGCTCGCCCGGAGCCCGCTCGCGGACTGGCTGCCGAGAGCGCTCCTCATCACGCTCGTCGGGCTCGGGACGCTGTTCGCAGCTGTCGGGATCTGGCAGGCCCAGACGCGTACGCTCTTCTTCGCACGCGACGTCGAGGTCGCAAACGCGTATACGTCGTTCTTCAGGGTCACGTCGGTCTTCAAGGACCCGAGCCTCTACGGCCGCTACCTCGTCGTGCCCATCGCCGTCCTCCTCGTCGCGGTTCTCGTCAGGCGGGGCCGGACGATCGACTGGATCGTCGCCACTGGCTGCATCACGTTCCTCTTCGCCGGTCTCTACTTCTCCTACTCGCAATCGAGCTTCGTCGCGCTTTTCGTCGTCACGTTCGCCGTCGCCATGGTCGGCGCCGACCGGCGCACGCGCATCGTGCTGCTCGCCGTCGCTCTGGCCGCCACGCTCGCGGCCGCAGGAGCGGCGGGCGCGGCGATCGGCGGGCGCTCGGCCAGGGATGTCACGAGTGGACGCTCGCGGCTCGTCGAGGTCACGCTGGAGGCGTTCACAGAGCGACCGGTCGCAGGCGTGGGAATCGGCGGCCAGCCACGCGCGAGCTCCAGGATCGTCGGCAAGGGATCGCCGAGCCGGAATGCCTCGCACACAACGCCGCTGACGATCCTCGCCGATCTCGGGGTGATCGGCTTCGTGTTGTACTTGTGGCTTCTCGCCGCCGCGGCGTGGAGCTTCGTCCTCGTCTGGAGACGAGACCGCGGCTTCGGACTGGGCCTCGGCGCCGTCTTCCTGACCCTGTTCGTGCATTCGCTGCTCTATGCAGGGTTCTTCGAGGATCCGGTGACGTGGGGCGTGCTCGGACTGGCTGCCGCCGTGCTCGCCGCCGAGCCGGTGACCTTGAGGGGATCCGACACAGTGGAGGCGTCACCGGAGGCGCCGCTGCTGCTGGCACACTGAGCAACGGCCGGCAAGACCGGCCGTTGCTCTCATGCCCCGAGCCTTCGTCTGGATCCTCGTTGCGGTCGCCGTGCTGGCCACTGCCCTGTTCGGGCTGGCGATCGGTGTTGCGCTCGTAGACAAGGATCGTCCGACCGGGGCGCTCGACACCGATCTCGAGGGCGTGACCGTCTCCGAAGCACCGCCGCCACAAGCCGAGCCCGAACCGCCTCCCGAGCAGGAGCCGACGAGTGACCGCCGCTGCTGGCGATCGTTCGGCGCGGACCCACAGCGGTCGCTAGCACGTCCGGACGTGAAGCTGGGTCTCCCGGAGAAGCCGTGGATCTGGACACGAACCTTTCCGAGCTACATCGAGTATCCGCCGAGCTACTGCGATGGCACGCTGTACGTCAACACGTTCGAGGGCGACACGATCGCGCTGGACGCGGAGACCGGTGACATCCGCTGGCGAAGCACGGCCGGCACCGAGAAGCCTTCGACGCCTGCGATCGACGGTCCCCGGCTGATCGTGAGCTCGAAGGACGGCGCAGTACGGGGCCACTCGCGTGCGACCGGCCGGGTTCTGTGGACCGTCGAGACAGCCGGCAAGGTCGAGTCCTCACCGGTCGTGGTCGACGGACTCGCGTACTTCGGATCGACCGACGGGCGGCTCTTCGCCGTGCATTCGGACACGGGCGGCGTGAAGTGGGCGTACAACACGGGCGGGCGGATCAATGCGAGCCCGTCGCTCTTCGGCGGTCGCGCGTGCATCTCGACGTACGCCGGGTCGGTCGTGTGCGTCCGCAAGGACACGGGCGAGGAGATCTGGACCACGTACGTCCGTCGCGACACGTTCCGCGACGAGAGCTTCTACGCCAGCCCCTCGACCGACGGCGCTCGCATTTACACCGTCTCGCGCTCGGGTACGGTTGTCGCGCTCGACGCACGCAACGGGCGGGTGGTCTGGACGGACGACGTCGGCGGGCTCGGCTACACGACGCCGGCCGTCGCGGACGGGCGCGTCTATGTCGGCGGCTTCGACGGCATCGTGCGCGCGTTGCAAGCGACGTCGGGACACGAGATCTGGCGAACGCGGCGGGTGCCCGGACGCATCCTGGGAGCGCCCGTCGTGATCGGCGACCACGTCTTCTTCGCCGTGCTGGAGAAGCGCACGTACGCCGCCCGCCTCTCGGACGGCAAGATCGTCTGGCGGCTTCCGATGGGTCGCTACTCGCCGGTGATCGCGACCGAGCGGACGTACTTCTTCTCGGTCAACGGCCGCCTGCTCGCATACCGCGGACAGCGCACCTCCAAGAGCTGATCTTCAGGGCTGCACGAGTCGAACCCAGAGGTTGTCGAGCACCGTCTTGTGCTCAGGCGTCTGCGGCGACTCGAAGCCGATAGCACCGGCAGCGAACACCTTCGCGCCCTTCCGGGTCTCGTAATACGTCATCGTCGCGCTCCGTCCCGGACCGAAGATGTCCCGGATGTCGGCAAGCACGACGATCCCCGCCGGCGAGTTCTCCGTGACCATGTCGACCTCGACGCCGAACCGGGATCCGAACGCGCTCCCGTTGCGCAGCGCGGTTCCGCGGAAGAACCACGGCGCCCGCCGTACGCCGCGGGCGACGTACGGCTTCGACTCGTGGCGGCGTTCCCACCAGCCCACATAATGGACGCCTGTGAGCGCAGCGTCACTTCGCCCGAGATCCTTCCAGAGCCCCGTGCGGCAGATCCACTGACCGCGCCGCTCTACGCGGTAGAAGAACGTGTTCGCGGAGAGGAACGCGAGGTTTCCTCCCAGATCCCGATAGCGCTCGACGACGTCCCAGACGTGGCTCGTGACGTATTCCTCGTGCGACGCGAAGAGGACGAAGTCGTATAACCGCGCGAGCTCATCACCGCTCTTCACGCGATCGAGATCGTCGTCGGAGAGGAAGTCCGCCTCCCTTTTGCCGTGCTCGAACCAGCGGAAGAAGCCGCGAATCCGGACCGAGGGGACCCCGCGATCCAGGTAGGGCCGGGTCAGGTCGACACACGGTATGTGCGGATCCGCGTACCACGTGTCCCCGACGCCGTCGCGATCGACGTCGCGGAAGTTGTAGGCCTGCCACGTGTTCGTCGGGAGAACGACGGCGACGCGTGACTGCCCGAGCTCCCGAGGCCGCACGATCACCGGCGCGAAGCCGAGGTAGCCGCCCGGTGCCGCAAGCCGCGCGAAGTACAGACCCGACCGCCAGTGGCCGATCGGAATGTGGAGGACGCGCTTCCCCGCGAGCGCCACACGCCGCTTTGGCAGTACCGGGACTCCCGTCAGAACATCGTCCCGTCGGAGGCGTGTTCCCTCCGGCCCGGCATGGAAGAGCTGCAGCGTCGCCCATGCGACCGGCGAGGACACCGTGAGAGCGGCAACGTCGCCAGGCACATAGCTGCGGCTCGGGAAGCCAGCCCGTATCGTCCGTGGCTCGTCGCGCGGTGCGCTGACGCGTTCGAGTGCGTCGAGATCCGCGCGCTCGGGGCTCCAGGCGGAGCCGATCACCGCGATCGAAGCGACGCCAAGCGCGAAGCCCGTCGCCAGACGTCCGAACAACGCTCACCTCCGCTCTGCTTAGGACGAACGGAGGGTCGAGGCTAGCGCTCAAGAAACGCTCAAGGCGAGCTGACGTCAGAAGAGCCGAGGATGCCGCCGCCGCCACAGGGGCGTGCGCTGCATCGCGTGCGCGGCCGCGTTCCAGGCGCCCATGCGCGCCCGGTACCAGCCCAGTGCCAGGGCGCGCGTACCGTGTGCGGAGCTCGGGTCGAGAAGGTCGTAGCCAAGTTCGGCGAGTAGGTCGCCCGCGATCGCCTCGAACGCGCGGGCGTCGTCCTCGCTCATCTGCGTACGCCAGTTGCGAACACCGCGTGTCGGAGGCTGGAGGAGCCGCTGATGATGCGGCTTCGCCGACACGTCGACCGTGCTCGCGTACTCGAGCATGGACGGCTCGAACGGCAGCGCCGCGAAGTCGCAGATCGCGCGGATCGAACTCTCCGTCTCGGCCACGAGCTCCTCATAGCGCAGCTCGTGATACCGGCCCGGTCCGAGCCGCCGACCGAGCGCTCGCGCTCGCTCCACTTCCGTCCGCCACTCGCAGGCAAACCCCGCCGCGTCGCGCGGGTGCGCCCAGGTCTTCGTGACGACGCCTTCAGGCATGTCGAGAAACGCGAGCGCTGCGTCACGCCCGTCACGGATGAGATGGACATACTGCGCGTCCGGAAACAGACGCTCGATCAGTCCGAGGTGCCGCATGTACATCGGCGTCTTGTCCCCCCAGCGCAGCTTGCCGCGGTTGGCTGCGTAGGCCGAGAACAGCGCATCGAGTGCAGCTCCGATGGACATCCCAGGACGCAGCGCCGCGGCCAGGTCGTCCGCAGGAACCTCCCACGCTGCGAGCCGCGGCAACCTCCGCACGTCGTCGAGGAGAGCCGTCGGGTCCACCTCTCCTCGGTGCCGGTGCGCGAGCTGCGGAACGAAGAAAGTCTCGTCGGGGATCGCGATCCCGGGTGAGCGGTCGAGGATGACCCGGAGGAGCGTGGTGCCCGAACGGCTGACTCCGAGGACGAAGAGCGGCGCGGTCACGGACTCTCCTCCGCCGCCGTCTCGAGAACCTCCACATCGGCGCGTGCCGCGTGACCTCCGACCGTCACGTACAGCGTGTACGAGCCAGGCTCGTCGGGTGCCCGTAGCACGAGAACCTCACGCCGACCCGCGCCTCGCTCGCCCGCAAAGAGCCACCGGTATACCTCAGCATCGGTGCGCACGCGTACGGAGAAGCGCTTGCCGGCAACAACCTCGATCCGCTCGCGCGACAACTCGACGAAGCGCACACGAACGGGTACGGCCCGCGTTCGAACCGAGCGGTTCCCTGCGCGATCGACCGCGCGCAGCCGGATCTCGTAGACGCCTGGCCGAACCACGCGTCCGTCGACGCGGCCGAACCAGACGAGGTTCCCCTCGACCCGGCGGAACTTGCTCTGCACGCGCTGGCGACCGTCGACCAGCATCACGGCGCCCGCGCGCTCGTCGATCCGGTATGAGGCGGTCACGCGGTCGCGACGCCCGTCGGAGTCGGGCGAGAGCACACGGGGGAAGACGCGGACGAGCCGGATCGCCGGAGCGGTCGTGTCCACGCGGATGGGGTTCGGCAGCACGATCGTGCGTCCGTTGCGCTCGAGTTGGACACGCGGCCGATACACGCCTTCGGGCACGATGCGGTCGCTGTTGTCGCGGCCGTCCCACGTGTAGAAGACACGGCCCGCGGGCTCGCGCCGCTTCCGCACCAGCGTGCGGATGGAGCGGCCGTCGCGATTCAGGATGTCGACCGTCACCGTCTCGCGACGTCGCAGCACGATCGAGATGACGGCGACGTCGCGCGCACACTCGCAGACCGGGGAGAACACGCGGTCGACCCGCGTACCCGTGACCGGGCTCCGCTCGAGCTTCAGCCGCTCCGTGACGGCAAATGCCGCCGCCGTCGCTGCGAGCAGGGCGAGGACGATCAGGAGTTGGGGCCACCGCGCCATGGCGCGGTCATTCAACCGGCACGAGGCACCGCACGAGCATGAACGGCTCCGCGTGCTCGCAGCCACAGCACGTGCCGTAGAACTCCGCCGCGGCGCGAATCGCCCGCTCGCTGCGTGGGTGCGGGTACTCGCGTCGTTCCGTCTCGTAGTGCGCGAAGGCCGCCACCTTCCGGTCAATCGTCCCGCTCACGTCGACGAACCAGTTCGGGACGAACCAGTTGAGCGGCGCCGGCGTCCACTCCGTGCTCGAGGTCGGCGCGTACGTGAGGACGCGGCGCACCGACTGGCCAGGCGTGGGCCGCGTCGCGACCGCCACCGAGTCGAAGAGGACTCGATGGTCGCGATTCACATCGGGATGCGGCGTGTAGACGACCTGCGGCGAAAAGTCGGCGACGTGATTCTCGACGACGCGGTTGACCTCGACGTGCGGCAACGTGTCGAGTCGCATGTCGGGCAGATCGAGATGAACGTAGTCGGTCACGCCCAGCTCCGCTGCGGCGCGTAGCGCCTCGTCCTCCTTGCGTGCGCGAATCTCCGCGTCGCCGGGATACTGCGTGGACGAGCCGTCCGTCACGACGACGACGCGCACCGCGTCCCCGGCATCCGAGTGCGCGGCGAGCGTGCCGCCCATCCCGAGCACCTCGTCGTCGGGGTGCGCCGCGAGCACGAGGATCCTCATCGACCGACTCCGTCGGTCGATGACCGTCGAGGGGTGTTGGGAACCGCGAGGTTTCCCCCGCGCCCGCGAGCCGAAGGCGAGCGGTGTGTCATCCGAGCTGCGCTCCGACGTCGAGCCTGCCAACGCTCGTCTGGATCTCCTCGAGCACGAGCGCACCTTCGCCGCATGCCACGACGGGTCCTCCCGACCCGACCTCGACGACGGTGCCGGCGGGTGCGGCGGTGGCGAGATCGACCGGCCGCGCGCTCCAGACGATCACCTTCTCGTCACCGAGGAAGGTGAAGGCGCCCGGGTACGGGCGCGTCTGGGCTCGAACCCAGTCGTACAGGTACGGCGCCCTCGTCTCCCAGTCGATGATCCCGTCGGCCGGGGTGCGCCTCGGCCACGAGCTCGCACGGCTCGGGTCCTGCGGGATACGAGGTGCAGTACCCGCGAGGAGCTGCGGGAGGAGCTCGCGCGTCAGCTCGACGTGAGCGTCGGCGATGCGGGCGAACAGCGTCGTCGCGGTCTCGTCGGGTGCGATGTCGAGCGTGACCTGCCCGACGAGGGATCCGGAATCGGCCGTCGCATCGACGATCTCGAAGAGGGTCACGCCCGTCCGCGCGAGGCCGGTGAGGATCGCCCACGGGATCGGCGCACGTCCGCGATGCCGCGGCAGCAGTGTCGGGTGCATCCCGAAGACGCCTTCGTTCGCGAGGGCAATGAACGGCTCGCGCACGATCTGCGACCAGCCGACGACGAAGATCAGTTCCGGCTCGAGCTTGCGGATGGCGTTGACGGTCTCGGACGCGTTCACGTCCCGCGTCTCGATCAGCGCCGCCTCGAGCTGTCGAGCGACCTCGTCGAAGGAGCACTGGCCGGATCGGTTCGGGTCGATCGGCCCGGGCAGCGTGACGACGCCCACGATCTCCGCGCCGACGTCCGCAGCCGCCTCCAGGCAGTCGCGGCCGATCGTGTCGAAGCTCACCCAGACCGTGCGCATCGCCGCGCGATGCTACCGCGCTACTTCGCGGCTGCTGCGCTGCCGCGACCGCGGACGAAGCGGATCCAGCTGTGGCGGGCCAGCCAGACGAGCAGCGCAACCGCGCCCGCCGAGAGAACGACGACGACGATCGTCCCCGCGAACGGAACGTCGAGCAGCTTGATCCCGGCCAGGCCGAGCACGCCCGCAAGCAGGAGCCGGAGCCGCTGCTCGGGAATCGAGAGCGTCAGGCGCCCGCCGATGAGCACTCCGGGAATCGAACCGAGCAGGAGCCAGCCGAGGATCGAGAAGTCGATGTTCCCGGCGGCCCAGTGCGCCGCGCCGGCGACGTAGAGCAGGATCGCCGCGTGGAAAATGTCCGTGCCGACGACCTTGTGTGCGCGGAGCGGAAAGATCACGAGCAGCGTCAGTCCGAAGAAGACGCCGCTTCCGACGGAGGTCAGGCCGACGATGAAGCCGCCGAAGACCCCGATGAGCACCGCCGCCACGCGGTCACGGTTCGTGAGGCTCCAGTCGGGATCGCCGGTCGGGCCGCCCTGGACGACGCTCTTCGCGATCAGGCCGACCGCGCCGAAGAGCAGCGCCGCGCCGAGCACCTGGCCCATCACCGACTCGACGTCGTCGCCGTAGCGCTCCACCAGTTGGACGTTGAGCCACACGCCGAGGAGTGACGCGGGTGCCGAGCCGATGAGCATCCACCCGGCGAGCCGCGCGCGGACGTTTCCCATCCGCCGGTGCTGCACTGCGCTGACCGTCTTGAATGCGGCGCCGTGCGCGATGTCGGTGCCGATCGCCGTCGACGGCGGGATGCCGAAGAGGAACACGAGGATGGGCGTCATGAGCGAGCCGCCGCCCATCCCCGTCATCCCGACCAGCAGACCGGTGAAGACCCCGACGAGCGTCAGCTGCCACGTCACGAGTCGGCGCCCACTGCTGCCGTAGGGGCGAGGCTAGCCTCGCCCTGAACCACGGCTACCGCTCGAGGGCGAGGCAAGCCTCGCCCCTACGAGCGATATGCGTCGATGAGCACCTTGGCGACGTCGGGCCGCGTGAACTCGACCGGGGGCACTTCTCCGGCTTCGAGCATCTCACGCACCTTCGTCCCCGACAGGAACACGCGATCCTCCGGCCCGTGCGGGCACGACTTCGTGCTCGCCATGGAGCCGCAGACGTTGCACCAGAACGTGTGCTCGAAGAACATCGGCTCGATGTCGAGCTCGTGCGGCGCGAACTCGTCGAAGATGAGCTGCGCGTCATATGTGCCGTAGTAGTCGCCCACACCGGCGTGGTCGCGGCCGACGATGAAGTGCGAGCAGCCGTAATTCTTGCGGCAGATCGCGTGCCACACCGCCTCGCGCGGGCCCGCGTAGCGCATCGCCGCCGGGAACGCCGAGAGCAGGACGCGATCCTCGGGGTAGTACCCCGAGAGCAGCGTCTCGTAGCACTCGACGCGCACGTCGACGGGGACGTCGTCCGACTTCGTGTCGCCGACGAGCGGGTGGACGAGCAACCCGTCGACGGTCTCGAGCGCGACCTTCGTCAGGTACTCGTGCGCGCGGTGAATCGGGTTGCGCGTCTGGAAACCGACGACGCGCTTCCAGCCGCGCTCGGCGAAGATCCGGCGCGTCTCGGCCGGATCGCGGGCGAGCTCGGGGAACTCGGCGCTGGCGCGCTCGAACACGGTGACGCGTCCGGCGAGGTAGAGCGGCTTCTGCGCGTAGAGCCGCGCGACGCCGGGATGCGCGTCGTCGGTCGTGCGGAAGCAGTGCTCGGCCTCGCGCTCCATGTCGTACTCGTAGGTCTCGTCGACCTCGAGCACCGCGATCACGCGGCCGGCCTCGTCGGCCAGGGCGACGCGCTCTCCGGTCGGGGCGGCGTCCACCGCGAGGCAGACGGGAAGCGCCCACGGCAGACCGCTCGCGAGGTGCATCTCCTCGACGACGCGCTCGTAGTCGGCCTTGCCCATGAAGCCCTCGAGCGGCGAGAGCGCGCCCGAGGCGATCATGTCGAGGTCGGAGAGCTCGCGCGAGGTGAGCGTGACGACCTCGAGCGCACCGAGATCCTCCGGCGCGTCTCCGGTGCGGTCGACGAGCGTGCCGCCGTGCGGAGCGATGAGGCGCTCGGTCGTGACGGCCGTCATGCCGTCACCTTGGCCGAGACGAGTCCGAGCTGCTCGAGCTTCGCAACGACGTGGGCGGCGGACTCCTCCGGCTCGAGGCCTTCCGTGTCCACGACGATCTCCGCGTTGGCCGGCGCCTCGTACGGGTCGTCGACGCCCGTGAAGCCCTTGATCTCGCCGGCGAACGCCTTCGCGTAGAGGCCGTTCACGTCGCGACGCGCGCACTCGTCGAGCGACGTGCGAACGTGGATCTCGACGAAGGGACCGTGCTCCTCGACGAGGGCTCGGGCGTTCTTACGCGCCTGCTCGTAGGGCGAGATCGCCGCGACGATGACCGCGCCTCCGTGACGGGTGACGCGTGACGCGACCCAGCCGAGCCGCTCGACGTGAGCGTCACGATCCTCCTTGGAGAAGCCGAGGCCCTTCGAGAGGTGGGTGCGAACCGTATCGCCGTCCAGGTACTCGACGACGTGCCCGCGTCGATCCAGCTCCGGACCGACGTGATGCGCGATCGTCGTCTTGCCCGAGCCGGAGAGACCGGTGAACCAGAGAGTGAATCCGCCCCCGCGATCCGTCTCGGACTCGGGGTGTTCGTGCGCATAGATGTGCTGACTCATGCCGTCCTTTCGAGTTTCGTGTTTTCGTGGATGCCGCACTCGAGCTTGTCCGAGCCGGCCCAGCGACCGGCGCGCTCCTCGTCGTCCGGGGTCGTCGGGCGGGTGCACGGAATGCAGCCGATCGAGCGGTACCCCGCGTCGTGCAGCGGGTTGGAGGGTATCTCGTTGACGTCGATGTACGACCACACCCGCTTCTCGTCCCAGTCGGCGAGCGGGTGGATCTTGAAGACCTGGTAGCGCTCCGACCACTGCACCTTCGGCGTGTCGGCGCGGCTCGGCGACTGGTCGCGGCGAATCCCCGAGATCCAGGCGTCGTACGGCTGCAGCGCCTCGACGAGCGGCTCGACCTTGCGAATGTGGCAGCAGCGGTCGGGATCGCGCTCCCACAGGTTCGGGCCCTCTGCCCGATGCTGCTCGGCGACGGTCGGGATCGCCGGTTGGATGAGCTTCAGCTGGTAGCGCTCGACAAGCGCGTCGCGCGTGTCGTAGGACTCGCGGAAGAAGAGGTGCGTATCCAGCTCGACCGTGTCCATGCGCAGCCCGAGCTCGGCGACCATGTGGACGAGCACCGACGACTGCTTCTGCCACGAGCACGTCAAGCACACGCGCGGCCAGAAGAACTGGTGCGTCCAGGAGATCAGCTCCTCGGCCGTCATGGCCTCGAAGTCGAGATCAGGGAGTTGCGGCTGCTTCAGCGCTCGAACGGCCAAGCAGCACCTCCTTGAGCGTGTCCGCGCGCAGGCCGAGACGAAGCGTCTCGAGCGCGATGACCTCGTCGGGCGGGATGTTCCCGAGGTTCACCTCGGTACCGAAGTGACGCACGAACCACGCCTGCGAGGCCTTCGTCGGCGCCTCCCAGATGAGGTCGTGGAACGAGATCGAGTGCTCGATCTCGTCGACGAGCCCCGTACGGAGCTCTCCGGTCGGCCGGTAGATGCCGGCCGTGCCGCCCTCGCGGCCCTCGGCGATGACCTTCCACGCACCTGCGTCCAGCTCCTCGCGGATCCACTGCACCCAGAGGTAGGGAGCGATGTTCACGTCCGAGTCCTTCGAGCCGACCTCCGAGAGAACGACGAAGTCGCGCGCGAACTCGGTGATGAGGTCGAGCTTCTCCTCGCGCGGGATGTCGATCGTGCCGTCCGAGATCTCGACGTGCGAGAAGCGGAAGTGCACGAGCCAGCGCTTGTACTCCTCGAGCTTCCCCTGCGCGTAGACGGCCTCGAAGAGCGTTCCGCCGCAGACGACGGGCGTTTGAAACGAGCGGTAGAGCGCGACCTTCTTCTCGAGATTGTTCGTGACGTAGCTCGTACCCCAGCCCAGCTTGACGATGTCGACGTACTCGCCTGCCGTGTCGAAGAGCCCCTCGATCTCGCGGAGGTTGAGGCCCTTGTCCATGACGTGCGTGAGGCCCTGCGAGCGCGGCTTGGCCTCGCGCGTGGGGATGTCCAGGAAGGTGTGCTCGTTAGAAGCGTGCATAGATCTCCTCCAACTTCTCGAAGGCACGGCTCTGGACGTCGTGGTAGAGCGAGCCGCCGTGGGCGTCGATTCCGACCGTGAGCGGGCCGAAGTCCTTCACGCGGAACTTCCAGAGGCACTCGGGCATGAGCTCCTCCCAGGCCACCTCTTCGATCTCCTCGATCTGGGTCGTCTCGAGAGCGGCCGCTCCGCCGACGATCGCGAAGTAGACCATCCCGAGGCGCTGCATCGGCTCGATCGCCTCGTCCGGGAAGCCGCCCTTTCCGCAGATCGCGCGCACGCCGTACTGCGATCCGAGGGGCTCGGTGAAGCGCACCATGCGCGCGCTCGTCGTCGTCCCGATGCAGAGCTTCTCGTAGCGCCCTGGGCCGAGCTTCCGCACGTTCGGCGCCGTGTGCAGGAGAAATGCGCCGGAGAGATCCATCGGCGGCTCGACTCCCTGGTCGAAGATCCGGATCTGCGTGCGGTCGCGGATCCCGATGATGTGCCCCTGGACGATCACCTCGTCGCCGGCGCGGAGCTTGAGGATCTCCGCCGGGTCGGTGACGGGGAACGTGACCTCGTGCGTCGCCATCAGCTGTGGGCTCCTTTGCGCACTGTCGTCGCAAAGGTGTCAGACACGGCGTCTGACACCAGGGCATGTCCGCCGCAGACGTGACTGGCCATCAGGCGTCCCTCTCGTACTCGATGGAGCCGTCGGCTGCAACGTGCGCGGAGGCACGGCGCGCCGCCCAGCACTGGTAGTTCACGGCGACGGGATTGAGGGTCATGTGCGTGTCCGCGTGCTCGACGTGCACCGACAGGACGGTCACGTCGCCGCCGAGCCCCATCGGCCCGACGCCCGTCTCGTTGAGGAGGTCCTTGAGCTCGCCCTCGAGCTGCGCCACCAGCGGATCGGGGTTGTGCGTGCCGACCGGACGCGCGATCGCCTCCTTCGCGAGATGCATCGCGTAGTCGGCCGAGCCGCCGATTCCGACCCCGACGATCCCGGGCGGGCATGGCTTGCCCCCCGCGCCGACGATGGACTCGAGCACAAACTTCTTGATGCCCGTGACGCCGTCGGCAGGGACGCACATCTTGAGGAAGCTCATGTTCTCCGAGCCGGAGCCCTTCGGGACGCACTTCACGTCGAGCCCGTCCCAGTCGGAGATGAAGTCCCAGTGCACGATCGGGACGCGGTAGCCGACGTTCGGCCCTGTGTTCTCCCGCGTGAGCGTGTGCACGGTGTTCGAGCGGAGCGGATGCTCGACCGTCGCGCGCTCGGTGCCCTCCTTGAGCGCCGCGTAGATCCGCGCCGGATGCAGCGGGAAGTGCTCGCCGACCTTGCAGTAGTAGACGGCGATACCCGTGTCCTGGCAGACGAGGTTCTTCTCCGTCTCCGCAACCGTGACGTTGCGCAGGATCGTCTGCAGCACACGCTGCCCGGTCACAGACGTCTCACGGCCCGCCGCGTCCGCGAGTGCGTCGCGCAGGTCCTGTGGGATGTCCTTCAGCGCCCAGACGTAGAGGTGCGCCGCGGCGTCCGACACCGCAGCATCGAGATCCGTCGCCACGACGCTCACGACGTGACCTCAATCGCCTCGAGCAGCTCGAGCACGGCCCGCGCATCCGCGCCACCGGCGCGCGCATGCTCGACAAGCGAGATGCCGTGGGGTCCCGGTGCATCGCGCATGTCGGGAAAGTCCGAGAGGATGGCGGTGACGATGTCGAAGTAGCCGAGCATTGCCGCCGCGAACAGGTCCAGGCGCGCGCCATGCTCGAGCAGGAACAGCGCGATCTGACGCCGACCCGTGTGCGCCGCGGCGCCGAGGCCTGTCTCCCAGTCTCCACCGCCCCAGTCCCACGCGGCATTGACGAGTCGCGGCTCCTCGGCGAGGAGCGAACGGACGGCGTCCAGATCGCCGTGCGCGTTGGCAACGAAGGCTTGCGCCTTGGCCGGATCGAGCCGCGGAGGTGCATCGCTCATGCGTAAGCCCTCTCCGTCGCGGCCTTCCCTGCGCGCCGACCGAAGACGGCGCACTCGAGCAGCGAGTTGCCCATCATGCGGTTCCTTCCGTGAGTGCCGCCCGCGATCTCGCCGCAGGCGAAGACGCCCTCGAGCGTCGTCTCCGCGTGCTCCGAGATCACGAGCCCACCGTTCTGGTAGTGGAGGACGGGGTAGGTGTAGATCGGCTCGGCGAGCGGATCGATGCCCGCTGCGCCGTACCGGCGAAGCATGTACGGAAGCGAGATCGCCGCGTCCTCGGACGAGATGCGCGTCGTGTCGAGCCAGACCGCGGGCCGGCCGTCGGGAGTCCGCACGCCGTTGCCCTTCTCGACCTCGGCCACGATCGCGGCGGAGACCGCGTCGCGCGCACCGAGGGAGTCCGTGAACTCCTCGCCGTTCACGTTGCGCAGCACGGCTCCGTACGCGCGGGTCGTCTCCGGGATCGAGTAGCCCTGCATCGTCGACGGCCACGCGCCGCCGTTCGGGTGGTATTGGAGCGCGTCGAGATCGCGGGTCTCTGCACCTGCATCCGTCGCGATCCGCGTCACCTCGCCGGTTGCGTTGGGGTGATTGGTGGAGAGCTCGCCGAGCGTCTCCGCTTCGGCGAAACAGCGGCCGCCGGCGGCGAGGACGACACTGCCGGCCTCGACGTCCGTGCGTCCGTCCTTCGTGTCGAAGGAGGCGACCCAGCCGTTCCCGGCCGGAGCCAGTGCCCGAAGCGCGTGGTGTGGGAGCTCGGTGCCACCGCCGGCCTCGTACGCCTCGCGCAGCGCCTTCGTGATCGCGTGACCCGTCCGGTCGCCGACCTGGAGCAACCGGTGCCGCGTCGCGCCGCCGCAGCGCGCGAGCCGGTAACCGCCGGCGCTCGAACGGCCATGGCCATTCGAGCGGGTAGAGCCCTGGCGGGTGAACTCGACGCCGAGCTCCTCGAGCCAGTGGATCGCCGACGGAGCTTCGCTCGTCAGCACCTCGACGAGTCGCGGGTTGGCCGTGTCGTGCGAGCTGCGCATGACGTCCTCGGCATGGATCTCCGGCGAGTCGTCCTCGCCGACCGCCGCCTGGATGCCGCCCTGGGCTTTCGCGGAGTTGCAGGCTTGCAACGTCGTCTTCGTCGCGACCGCCACGCGCGCGCCCGCTCGCTCCGCTGCAACGCCGGCTGCGAGGCCCGCGGCGCCGCTGCCGACCACGAGCACGTCGAACGAAGCGTTGGCGCGCATGGGCCGGATGGTACCGCAGATCCTTATTTCTGTCATTACTCATCGTTATCGCCTCGTCACCGGATCGACACCAGCGCAGCGGCACGAGTGCGCAACGAAGCGGTTACACTCCCCCGCTCATGGGAACCGCTCACCTTCGACTCGCGGTCGCGGGGGAAACAACGTTTCCCACGTGTGCCCCCTTCTTCCGAGAGCGTGGGGAACCTCCCGGTTCCCCACGCCCCTCCACGCCCATCAGCCGGGAACCGTCTGATGGGAACCCTGGGCGAGATCGTCAAGCCGACGTTCATCACCGTCGCACCCGAGGACACGCTCGGCGAGGTGGCGGAGCGAATGAGCGCCCAGAACGTCGGCGCTGTCGTCGTGAAGGACTTCGGCCGCCTGATCGGCGTGCTCACCGAGCGCGACATGCTCCGCGCAATGGCGTCGCGCGTGCACACGAGCGATGCCCGCGTGCGTCAGTGGATGACGGCGAACCCGATCACAGCGTCGCCCGAGACCACGTTCGACGAGGCGCAGGAGATCATGCTCGACAAGGGCTTCCGGCACCTCCCGGTCGTCGACGGCGACACGATCCTCGGAATCGTGAGCCTGCGCCGGATCATGGGCGGCCGGCGCCAGTGATTGTGCGCAGGACAGGAAGTCGGCTAGCGCCGAGTCCCGGTCGCGCGTAGATCCCTGAAGGCGCCCGCTTCGCGGCCGCGTCGTCGCGAACCTTCTGCGTCGCCGCTACGCGCATGCCGAGACGACTCCCTTGGTAAGCGCCGTTGCAGCCGTGGAGACGCTAACGCTTCGCTTCTTGAGCTGCGTCACGAGCTTCGCGTTCGATCGCAGCTCGCGCGCCGCCTGCTCCTTCGCGGCGTCCTGTCCGAGCAGCGTGAGCCCGCACTGCCCCGGGTTCCTCGTCCCGCCGATCCAGCCCAGGGCGTAGAGGTACTTCAGCGCGGGCTTCGCGTAAGGAGCTCGCTGGTAGGCGGCCTTCGCGGCCGCCGGAGAGACCTTCTGAGCCTTCGCAGCCTTGCCGACGGACGCGACGCCCGCGGTGCTGGAGGCAAAGACGGCGGTGACGGTCTGCCCGTACGCACCGGTCAGCGTCGCGGCCATCAGCGCTACCGCAGCCAGGATGCCCGCGTATTCGACGGCCATGGCTACATCGTCCGCTTCCTACGCAGATCCGTCAACAGCTCACCGCGGAGTCACGACGTCAGCCGTTCACGGGCGAAGGCGACGAAGGCGACGGCGACACGCGTGCGCGCCCGCCCCGTGGCCGAGGCGAGCGAGATCTCACGCGTGGCCTCGAGACCCTCGACGCGCGCTTCCGTGAGCCTCCCCGCGGCAAGCTCGGACTCGACCGCCGTGCGCGAGATGAACGTCACGCCATAGCCGGCCTCTACCGCACGCCGAACGGACTCCTGCAGTCCGAGCTCGAGCCGCACGTCGAGGTCGCGAAGCCGGATCCCTCGTCGCCGCAGCGCGTCCTCGACGATCTGCCGGACTCCGGCGCCCTCCTGCATGAGGATCAGCGGCTCCTCGCGAAGCTCGTCGAGCGTCACCGTGCTGCCGGCGAAGCGATGCCCGGGCGGGCAGACGAGGATCACCTCGTCCGAGAAGAACGGCTCGAACCGAACGCCGCGATGGCGCCGTGCCGCGCCGACGATGCCGAGCTCGAGCTCGCGCGCCGCGACGCGCTCGACGACGGAGTGCGTGTCGGAGACGGTGAGGAAGACGCGGATACCGGGGTTCAGGCGCTGGAACTCGCCGAGGACGACCGGTACGACGACCGCCGCCGGGCCGGTGGAGGCGCCGAGGACGAGGTCCCCGGCGAGCTCGCCCTCACCCGATGCGGCCACCTCGGCGACGAGCTGACCCTCGAGCGCGAGCATGCGCTGTGCCCCCCGGTAGAGACGCCACCCCGCCTCCGTCGGCTCGACGCGACGTCCCGACCGGTCGAGGAGCTGGGTCCCGAGCCGCTTCTCGAGCGCGCGCACCTGCAGCGACACCGCCGGCTGCGTGACGCCGAGGCGCTCCGCAGCCTGCGAGAAGCTGCGGCGCTCGACGACGGCACAGAATGCAGCGAGCTGACGCGTATCCATAAGCGAAGCTTATCCGTGAAACGGCTAGGGTCAGGCCCGTGCGCGTCTGGATCGACATCTCCAACTCTCCGCAGGTGCCGTTCTTCCGTCCGCTCATCGCGCTCCTGCGTGCGCGCGGGCACGACGTCGACGTGACGACGCGGGAGTATGCGCAGACGATCGAGCTCCTCGAGCTGTACGGGATCGCGCACGAGGTCGTCGGACCCGGACACGGTGGAGCTGGCGCCGTCGGCAAGGGTCGCGCACTGGCGGGACGTCTCCACGCGCTGCGCGCCTTCGCAAAGAGTCGCGACTTCGGCCTGGCCATGTCCCACGCCTCGCACGAGCTCCCGCTCGTCGCACGCTCGCTCGGCATCGTCTCGTCCTACGCATTCGACTACGAGTTCGCGCGTGTGCAGCACGGGCTCGGCTGCCGTGCGGCGCGGCGCGTGATCGTCCCCGACGCGATCCCGCACGAGCGACTCGACGCCCTCGGCGCGAGGTCGCGCAAGGTACGCCGCTACCCGGGGCTGAAGGAGGAGTACGCGCTCGCCGGTTTCGAGCCCGACAGCTCGGTTCACGACGTGCTGGGGGTGGACACCGACCGCGTGCTCGTCGTCGTCCGCACACCGCCCGACGTGGCGTTGTATCACCGGCACGGCAACCCGCTGTTCGGCGGCATCCTCGAGCAACTGGGTCGGGACGAGAGGGTTCACGCCGTCGTCCTTCCGCGAACCGCCGCGCAGCGCGACGACATCCTGGCGCGGGGCCTGCCGTCTCTCATCGTTCCCGAGCACGCGATCGACGGGCTGAGCCTCGTCGCGCTCTGCGATCTCGTCGTCTCCGCCGGTGGAACCATGAATCGCGAAGCAGTCGCACTCGGCGTTCCCGTGTACACGACGTTTGCCGGTCGGCTCGGCGCGGTAGACGAGACCCTTGTGAACGAAGGACGAATGCGAGTCCTGACCTCTGCGGAGCAGCTGAGGCTCGACAAGCGCGAGGAGCGGGGAAGCACCCCGGTGGAGAGGGATCCGGGGCTGCTTCTCGACCTCATGCTCTCGGCGCTGGACGCCTGAGCACGATTGTCGCCGTCTGGTTAGGGTCCCGCCCGTCAGACAAGGGAAGGGGAGAACATGAGAAGAACTCGACTCGCGTCGGCTCTCGGGGGATGCGTGCTCGTCGTAGCCCTCGCCGTCGCCGCTTCGGCAGGAGGCAACAACAGCGGATTCAAGACAGCGGTGCCGCCCATGCTCAGGGGAGCACCGGGTGTCTCCGTGGAGGCACTGATCAGCGTCGGTGACACGCTTCCCGGCGGCTACACGTTCGAATCCATTCCGGACGGCATCTCGATCGGCAAGACGAACGGTAACGGCACCGCCGACATCTACGTGAACCACGAGACGTCCGCAGTCCCGTTCCCGCTGCCGTCGACCACCGTCGCCGGACGCGCGGACTTCACGAACTCGCTCGTCTCGAAACTCCGGCTGAGCCAGCACGGCGCCGGCCTTCTGAAGGGTGACGTCGTCATCCCGTCGAGCGCGAACTACCAGCGCTTCTGCTCGAACTTCATCGTGAGCGAGGAGCACGGCTTCGAGCGAGACCTGCTCCTGACGAACGAGGAAGCCCGTGACTACGTCAACCGAACCGGCACGGCCTGGCCGCCCGGCCCTGGGGCGGAGCAGCCCGGCGTCGTGGTCGCACTCGACGTGAAGAGCGGCGCCTACAAGTCCATCTACGGGATGGGTCGCCACAACCACGAGAACAGCGTCGGCATCCCCGGGTACGGATACCCGGTGCTTCTCTCGGGCGACGACACGTTCGTCAGCAACCCGCCCGAGTCGCAGCTGTACATGTACAGCGCAGAAGACGGCAACGCGGTGTGGAACGACGACGGCTCGCTGTACGCGTTCGTCGCCACCGGCATGACGACGTACTACGACATGGCGGTCGGTGACTCGGTCACCGGCGAGTTCATTCCGGTCCCGGAGCCGATTGCCAGCGGCAAGCGCGCCGACGGCTCGGACATCACGCGTGCGGTCGACTTCCCCTCGTACGCCGCGCCGCCGTCGGGTGTGCCGGACGGACCGCAGTGGGTGCTCGACCAGTGGGGCAATGCAGCGAACAACGCCGCCGGCAAGAACGTGTTCGACTTCGTCCGCATCGAGGACATCGCCTACGACCGGACGGATCCGAACGTCGTCTACCTCGCGGACTCGGGCCGCGGAAGCGGAGCGGCACGGCCGAACGGCCGGATCTGGAAGATGGTGCTCGACCCGGACGAGCCGACGAAGGTGCTCTCGCTCTCGATCCTGATCGAGGGGAGCAACAGCCTCGGGCTCGCCGACGACATCCACCAGCCGGACAACCTGGAGACCACCGGGCGCTCGCTGCTGATCCAGGAGGATCCCAGCACGGCGAATCAGTTCGGCAATCCGGCGCGCATCTGGCGCTACGACCTCGCGACCCGGATGAAGGAAGTCGTCGCGACGATCAACCCCATCGGCCCGTCGACCAACCCGGGCAGCTGGGAGTCGAGCGGAATCATCGACGCATCGGCGATCTTCGGACCGGACGCCTTCCTCGTCGACGTGCAGGCACACGGGTGGGAGATCGAACGGGACCCCAACCCGCCTGTGGTCAATCAGGTCAACCTCATGCGAGAGGCGGGACAGCTCCTGCTCGTCAGGATCCCCGGCGCGTAGCCCGAAGCGCTAGACGATCTCGGACGCGGGCGTCGCTTCGGCGGCGCCCGCGCCGTCTCCGGCGAGAACGCCGTTTCGCCGCGGCGCGGCGACGATCGTGTTGAGCCGGCCGATGAGCTCGAGCGTCTCGCCCTCGTCGACGAGCCGGCTGAGCTCGTCGAGCTCGTCCTCGAGCCAGTGCTGGTCGATCGGGGGACGCGTCACGAGCATGATCGCCTCGTGCGCCGACGGGGAGACGGTCTCCGTCTCCGACCACAGCTCCTCGTGCAGCTTCTCGCCGGGCCGCGCGCCGACGAGCTCGATCGCGATGTCCCGCCCTGGCTCCTTGCCCGAGAGCCGGATCATCGTCTCGGCAAGATCGGTGATCTTCACCGGCTCGCCCATGTCGAGCACGTAGACCTGTCCACGGCCGCCGATCGCGCCCGCCTGGATGACGAGCTGCACCGCCTCCGGGATGGTCATGAAGAACCGCGTCATGTCGGGGTGCGTCACCGTGACCGGGCCGCCGCGGGCGATCTGCTTGCGGAAGATCGGGATGACGCTTCCCGACGAGCCGAGCACGTTGCCGAACCGGACGCCACAGAACTTCGTCGTCGTGTCGTCACGGTGGCCCCACGACTCGACGATCCATTCGCAGAGCGCCTTGGTGCTCCCCATGACGCCCTTGGCGTGCACGGCCTTGTCGGTGGAGATGAGAACGAAGCGCTTCGCGCCGTACTCGACGGCGACGTCGGCCACGGTTCGTGTGACGAGCGTGTTGTTGCGCACCGCCTCGATGGGGTTGGCCTCGACCAACGCGACGTGCTTGTACGCAGCCGCGTGGAAGACCACCGCCGGGCGGTACTTCTCGAAGACCTGGCGCATCTTCGTCGCGTTCCCTGCGTCTCCGAGCACGGCGGCCGTGGCATGGAACTCCCTCTCGTCGACGAGCTCGCGCTCGATCTCGAAGAGTCCTGGCTCGGAGTTGTCCACGAGCACGAGCCGGGTCGGCCCCATGCGCGCGATCTGGCGGCAGAGCTCCGAGCCGATCGAGCCGCCCGCACCCGTGACGAGCACGACCTCGCCCGAGAGGTATCCGGCGATCGAGGCGAGGTCTGCATCGACTGGCTCGCGGCCGAGGAGGTCCTCCACCTCCACGGGCCGGATCTGGCCCGCCAGGTTGAGGTCGCCCGTGATGAGATCGTGAAGAGCCGGCAGGGTGTTGACCGGCACGTTCTCGAGGCGCGCAACCTCGACGATGCGTTCGCGCACGTCACCCGAAGCGGACGGGATGGCGATGAGCAGCTCGTCCGGTCGCCTCTCGCGCACCAGTTCGCGGAGCTCGGCGGTCGTGCCGAGAACGCGAATACCGTGCAGGCGAAGGTTCTTCTTGCGCGGGTCGTCGTCGACGAGCCCGATCGGCGTGTAGCCGAGCGACGGGTTCCGCAACATCTCGCGCAGCATCAGCTGCGCGGCGTCTCCCGCGCCCACGATCAATACTTCTTTGCCGCGCGCGACGATCGAGCGCGCGGCCGGGCGCTCGATGATCGTGCGTGCAAGCAGACGCACGCCCATCACGAACGCGAGCAGCAGCAGCAGGTCGATGATCCAGATCCCGCGCGGCACGGAGGCGCGGTGGAAATCCAGCAACGCGAAGACGAGGAAGACCGCGACGACCGCGGTCGCGACGCCGCGCAGGACGCCCCACATGTCCTGCGTCGACACGTATCGCCACCAGCGGTTGTAGAAGCCGAAAGCGACGAACACCGGAAGCGTCGCGACGACGACGAGGAGGACGACGTCCCACTCCAGGTACCGGTCGTAGTAGCGGGGACGTGCGTCGAAGCGCACGTACCAGGCCGCGATCCACGCGAGCGCGATCAGCGCGGCATCGACGGCGACCTGCCAGAGGCGATGCCGGTTGACCGGGAGGCGCACGGCTACGCGGGGACGCCGACCGCGGAGCGCACGGCCTCGACCACGCGCTCCTGCTGCTCGAGCGAGATGCCACCCCACATCGGCAGCGCGAGGTTCTCCGCCGCGGCGCGCTCCGTCTCGGGAAGCGAGCCCTCGGGGACGCCGAGATAGCGCATCGCCGGTTGCTGATGCAGGGGCGTCGTGTAGTAGGACGCGCTCGCGATGCCCGCCTCGCCGAGCGCCGCAGCGATCTCCGCCGGCCGAGGCGTGCGCACGACGAACATGTGGTAGACGTGCCCCGGTTCGTCGCCAGGAAGCTCGACGATGTCACCGAGTCCGAGCTCGGCATAGCGTGCGGCAGCTTCGCGCCGTGCGTCGTTCCAGCCGGTGAGGCGCGGCAGGAACACCCGGAGCATCGCGGCCTGGACGGCATCGAGGCGCGAGTTGGTCCCGACGAGCTCGAAGGTCTTCTTGTCGCGCGAGCCGTGGAAGCGCAGCATCCGTACGCGCTCGGCCACGTCGTCGTCGAGGCACGTCACGAGCCCGCCGTCGCCCAGGGCGAAGAGGTTCTTCGTCGGGAAGAAGCTGAACGTCGAGCAGACACCCGTCCGTGCGACGCCCTCGGCGCCGAATGCCTGCGCGGCGTCCTCGACGAGCGGGAGACCGAGCCCGGCGAGCTCGGCGAGCGGCGCCGGTCGTCCGAAGAGGTGCACCGGCATGAGCGCCTTCGTCCGCGGCGTGATCCTCGCAGCGACGTCCTCCGGATCGAGGTTGAGCGTCGCCGGATCGATGTCCGCGAACACCGGCGTCGCGCCGACGCGCGCGATCGCCTCGGCTGTCGCATAGAACGTGAATGCCGGGCATACGACCTCGTCGCCACTCCCGATCTCGAGCGCCTCGAGGGCGAGGACGAGCGCATCCGTGCCGTTCGCGACGCCCACGGCGTGTGGCACGCCGAGAAACGCCGCCGCCTCCTGCTCGAATGCCTCGACCTCGGGCCCGAAGATGAAGCGACCCGACTGCAGGACAGCCGAGAACCGCTCCTCGAGCTCGGGGATGAGCGGCGCGTACTGAGCCTTCACGTCGATGAGTGGAATCTGCTGCGTCACGCGGGCGAGTGTAGCTCCGGAAGGGTCGAATCCAGGTTCTTCAGACCGACGACGACTCCTCGGCGAGCCGCCGTTTTCGCTTCTTCAAATACCTCCACGCGAACCACGCCACGCCACCGATGATCGCTGCTGCGACGACGTACTCCACGTAGCGGAACGCATGGTGGAAGTCCTCCCACGCCTCGCCGGCGGCGTAGCCGGCGCCCGCGAACGCGAAGCACCAGATCGCCGAGCCGAGGAGAGTCAGCAACGTGTAGCGGACGAACCGCGCCTCGAACACGCCGGCCGGTATCGAGACGAACGAGCGGATGACTGGCGTCAGGCGACCTAAGAACACGGCCCAGTCCTCCCAGCGCGCAAACCAACGCTCGGCCCGGTCGAGCTTCTCGGGGCTCAGGTGAAGCCAGCGCCCGTGGCGCTCGAGGTACGGGCGGCCACCGTAGAAACCGATCGCCCAGCCCATCATCGAGCCGAGCGTGTAGCCGATCGTTCCAGCCAGCGCGATCGCCACGTACGCCCCGAAGCCGTCCTCGATCGTCCGCCCGAAGAGCGTGACGTCCTGGTTCGCGAACGCCCCGGCCGCGATCGCGCCGCCATAGACCATGACGAGCTCGCTCGCCGCCGGCAGCACCGCGTCGATGAACATGAGCCAGAAGACGGCGTAGAGGCCGTAGTCCCCGACGACGGACGTGATCGCATCGGAGAGCTCGCTGAGAACGGAGGCGACCAGCACGGGCGGACTGTACTTACGCCGTTGGTCGGGCTAGCGCGCAACCCGGCGAACGGTCAGCGGCTGGGTGAGCGAGACCGCGCCGAGCTCGTTCGTCGCCGTCACGCGCGCGACATACGCACCGCCGGCGACCGGCTTGCGGTTCGCGCCGCGGCCGTCCCAGGTCACGGAGAGCTCGCCGGGCGCAGATGATGCATTCGTCACGGTTCGGACGACGACGCCTCCTGGTGTCTCGATCGTCACCTTGACCCGCGCGGCACGCGCCTGCGCCCAGCGGATGTCGGCCCGCCCGCCGGTCGGCCGTACGACGACGCGGAGTGGGGCGACGCGAAGCGACGCGAGAGTCGAGTTGACCGTGAACCGACGCGTCGTGGTCGAGCGCAGACCCTGGTCGTCGAGGACCGCGATCGTCAGAGCCCAGCGCCCCTCCGCAGGCAGAAGCGGCGGCGTAGGCGGGGGCGGCGGCACGCCCTCCGATGGAGGCGGCGGGGGTGGTGGCACGGGAGGGAACGCCACCCCGACCGTTCCGGGGCTCCGCGCCACATCTGCCTCCTGCCACGCGATCGACCCGTCGGGAGCGACGAGCGTCGCCGTCACGATCGACGGTCGGACGATCTTGTACGAGAGCTTCTGGGTCTCGGCGACGCCGTCGCCGTTCGGCGAGACGACGGTCTCGAGCGGCGGTGGTGCGAAGACTCCGTAGTACTGCAGCATGAGCGCCGTCGGGACGGGACGCTCCCTCCCGTCGGAAGGCGAGTTCAGCACCTTTCCGTCGAAGGCGAGCGTCGACGATCCGCCGCCGTCGAGCTGCATCCCGCGGACGGCGCCGAGCCGCGTGAGGGTCAACGCCATCTCGAACGTCGTCATCCCGATCGAGTAGCCGGGTTGCCGTCCGTCGACGACGACGAAGATCAGGCGGCCGTCGGCGAGCTGGCCGACGGCGGTCCGGGGATGGCGCGGCGCGATCTGCGAGACGGTGAACCCTTCGTTCGCGCGATAGACGGGCTTGCCGTCCCGAACGAGCACCGGGCCACCCCCGACCGCATCGGACATTCCCGTCCAGTCCGGCTGCAGGATCAACCGAAGGGTGAGCGCAACCCCGAGCGCAGCCTCGACGCGGAGCTTCGCCGCAGCATTCCCGCGCGCGACGAGCACTGCCGTTCCGGGCGTGAGCGGTACCGACGCGTTCTCGGACGTCGAGGTCACTGGAGCGACGATGTCCGTGTTCGGGACCGAGGCCGGAAACGGAGCCAGGACGACCGCGAAGGAGCCTTCGACTCGCGGCGTCGAGCGGCCCCAGTCGGAGGTGAACAGCGAGATCCCGTTCTTCCCCGGAGCGTCGTTGAAGTCGTTGAGCGCTCGTCGCTGCCCGGTGCCGCGCCACGTTCCGAAGAACTTCACGCGGCGGACGTCGAGCGTCCCGTCGAGGCCGATGCCCACGCTCGAGCGCTGGCCGTTCGGGGGCGTGACGAGCACGCCGTCGCGAATGAGGATCCCGGTGGGCCTGCCGTCGGCGATCCGCGAGAAGTCGCCGTTCACTCCGACCATCGTCGCCTGGCCGGCGAGCCGGCGTTGCATCCCCGAGAGCGTCTCCTCGCGGAGAATGGTCTCGTTCGAGAGCACGGTGCGCAGTCGATAGAGACCGACTGGACGCGGTCCGCGTACGACGCGAATCGACACTGGCCCGCGGGCGGTGAACTGCACCTCGCTCGAATACGTCACGCCGGGAAAGAGCTGGGCCGTCTGCGCAGAGCCCGCGGTCGGCCGGCCGACCAGCGCGACCACGAGAGCGACAAGGACGACCAGGAGGCGGCGATCCACGGCTCGGCGAGAGTACCCGAACGCGATTCGTCTATTTGCAGGACTTACAGCATTCGAACACCGGCCGCGGACGTGAATATGCTCGTCCGTGGTGAGAGCGTCGGTCCTCATCTGCGCGCTGCTTATCGTCGCGGGCTGCGCGGGGTCCGAGGAGGAGCCGGTCACACAGGCCGCGCCCGAAGCGACGAGCGAAGGGTCCACGGCTTCGGCGGCAGCCGTGCTGACGCCGATCCCGAAGGGGACGGAGCGGATCCGACCACTCACGTCCTACCCACCACACGAGCAGCTCCCCCGGTTCACGTCGATGAAGATCGGGAGCGCGGATCTTCCCGCAGGTCTGGCCGCAGCTCCGGACGGTCGGATCCTCTACTCGGAGTTCTGGCGCGGACGAGTCAGGGTCATTCGGCCGAACGGGACGCTCGATCCCGAGCCCTGGGCAGATGTCAACGAGATCTACGGAATCCGCTGGACGCGCTTCTACCACGGCGGTCTCTCGGGTATCGCCTTCGATCCGGACTACGAGCGCAACCGCTTCGTCTACGTCGTCACACAGACCCCGAGCAAGCGCAACGGTCTCCCCGACCTCAGCCTCGTCCTCCGCTTCAAGGAGGTGAACGGACGAGGTACGTCGCCGAAGGTTCTCTACCGCATTCGGGCGAAGGTCTTCGACAACGTCTACAGCCTGGTCTTCGGTCCCGACGGGATGCTCTACATCCCTTCCGGCTTCCTCGGCACGAGCCGCCCGAAGGGCGAGGATCCGCTCACCGACCGCCGGGGCAAGATTCTGCGCGTCACCCGAGACGGCGAACCACCCGGCGACAACCCGTGGGGAGGTCGTGCACCGCGCGTGTGGGCAGCCGGATTCAAGAACGCGTTCGACCTCGCCTTCGTGCCCGGCACCCGCAACGCGATCGCCGGCGAGAGCGGCCCGGAGGCGCACGACGAGATCAACCTCGTGATGCCGGGCCACGACTACGGCTACCCGGACAACCAGGGAGTCACGAAAGCGAAGGGCGTCACGTCACCGCTCTTCGACTACGGGCCAGAGCGCACGTCGCCGGCCGGGATCGTCCTCTACACCGGAAACCGCTACCCGGCACTGCGCGGCAGGTACCTGATGTGCGAGAACCACGGGCGCGGCCTGATTGCGTTACGGGTCCGGACTCGTAGTCCCGCGAGGCTCCTGAACTACACGCCACTGCTTCCCAACTGCACGATCGACATCGTTCAGGCGCGCGACGGGAGCGTCGTATTCAGCGACGGGACGGCGATCTACCGCCTCGTGCAGCAGTAGCTAGGCGAAGACCTTGACCTCCCGGTACAGCGTGTCGCGCTGCACCGGAGACTTGCCGAGAGCCTTGATGAGATGCACGAGCTCGTCCGTCGTCGTGCGATGCGTGGTGCCGGCGGCGGAGACGACGTTCTCCTCGATCATCACCGACCCCATGTCGTCGGCGCCGAAGCCGAGGGCGACCTGGCCGATCTTCATCCCCTGCGTCACCCACGACGACTGGATGTGCGGGACGTTGTCGAGGTAGATCCGCGAGACCGCCTGCGTCAGGAGGTAGTCGAACGAGGTCGGCATCGCCTCGTCTGACACGAGGTCGTCCATGCGGTTGCCGTCACGCTGGAACGTCCAGGAGATGAAGGCGCGAAAACCGCGCGTCTCGTCCTGCAGCTCGCGGATCTTGCGCATGTGCTCGACCCGCTCCTCGAGCGTCTCGACGTGGCCGTACATCATCGTCGCGGTCGTCGACATCCCCAGGCGATGAGCCTGCCGCATGACGTCGAGCCACTCCTCGGACTTCGTCTTCTTCGGGGCGATGATCGCGCGGACGCGATCGACGAGGATCTCGGCGCCACCACCGGGGATCGAGTCGAGACCTGCATCGCGAAGCCGCGACAGCGTCGCCGGGATGGACAGCTTCGAGCGCCGCGCGATGTGCTGGATCTCGGGCGGCGAGAGCGCGTGCAGGTGGATCGGGTACCGAGCCTTGATCGAGCGGAAGAGATCCTCGTAATAGTCGATCCCGAGGTCCGGGTGGTGGCCTCCCTGCATGAGCAGCCCCGTCCCTCCGAGCGCAAGTGTCTCCTCGATTTTCTTGTAGATGACGGGCTTAGGCAGCAGGTATCCCTCCCGCACGTCGCCCGGCCGGCGGTAGAACGCACAGAAGTCGCAGTCGGTGACGCAGACGTTCGTGTAGTTGAGGTTCCGGTCGACGATGAACGTGACCTTCGACGGGTCGGTCATCCGGTTGCGGATCTCGTTCGCGACCCGACCGACAGCGACGAGGTCGCGCGAGCGCAGAAGCGTGATCGCGTCGTCGTCCGTGATGCGCTCGCCGTCGAGAGCCTTGGCCAACGCCTTACCGACGACGTCGGACGCTCGTAGGGGCGAGACATATCTCGCCCCTACGCCCATAGCCGTCATGCCACGACCTCCTCGCGCACGAAGCGCAGCTCGGGAACGTGGTCGAGCTCACCCACGTCGTGCGCCATCTCGAGAAACGTGTACAGACCGGCGCGCTCGCGTGGGCCGAAGCTGTAGCGGAGCTTCTCGAAGTAGCGGGCGAGGAAGCCGGGGGGGTAGCCGTAGGTCTCGCTCGCCTGCAGCGCCAGTCGCTCCGGCTCCGAGCGCGCCAGACGCACGGACGCGACGAACGCGTGCTCGAGGTCGAGCAGGCCCTCGGCGAGCGGCTCTGCTGCCGCCCACACGGCGAACACCATCGGAAGGCCGGTCTTCTCCAGCCAGAGGCGACCGAGATCGAAGTGCGGCGTCGGATCCTGGAACGCGCTGTGCAGTGCGGCGTCTCCGATGAGCAGCTTCGCGTCCGCCTCCATCCCGAGCGGGACGATCTCCGCCTTCGGAAGCAGGATCCGCGTCAGTACGACCGATGTCGCGCTCTCGGGCGTCACCGCGACCGAGCGCACCTGCGCGAACGGGAGACGCGTCACGAGCTGGATCGAGTCGACGGCGCCCTCGGACGAGACGCAGAGTCGAGGCAGGATCCGCAGGCGGTCGGCGTTCCGCGCGTACTCGATCGACGGGATGGGCGCGATGTCGAGCTCGCCGTCGAGCAGCATGCGCGCGAGCTCCGTCGGCACGCCCGAGATCTCCTCGACATCGGCCTCGAGCCCGTAGAAGACCGGCGCCATGTTGACGTAGGAGATGCGCCCGAGCCTCATCGCTGCCTCCGCCGCACGATCCACGTCACCACGGCCGCGAGGATGAGCCCGCCCCAGAGGACGATCGCGGGCGCCGACACGTCGTAGGTGACGGGAACGTCGTCGGAGAGGAGGAGTGCGCCGAGCGTGAAGAGGAGCGAGAAGGCGAAGATCGCCGCGGCGAGGATGCCAAGGGCGTAGACGACCCAGACCCAGATCGGTGTTCCCGCCGCGCGTTCCCTCTTCGGCTGCTTGTCACCCGCGCCCTCGCGACTCACCTACCACCGCCGCAGCTCTTCGTAGAGCGTGTCTCGCTGCACGGGGATCCGACCCGCGTCGCGGACGAAGCGAACCAGCTCGTCGATCTTCTGCTCGGTCTCGGTGCGCGCGCCCGCGGCATGGAAGATCTGCTCGCGCACGACGGTTCCCTGCACGTCGTTGGCGCCGAAGTGGAGCGCGACCGCGGCGAGCGGCATGCCCATCATGATCCAGTAGGCCTTGATGTTCGGGACGTTGTCGAGCATCAGCCGCGAGAACGCGAGCATCTTGAGGTCGTCCGCGCCGGTCGTGTGCCGCCAGCCGCGGCGCTCGAAGACCGTGTTCTCCGGATGGAACGCCAGCGGGATGAAGGCGAGGAAGCCACCCGAGCGATCCTGCTGGTCGCGGAGGCGGAGCAGGTGGTCGACGCGCTCCTCGTACGTCTCCACGTGCCCGTACAGCATCGTGCAGTGCGTCGGGATCCCGATCCGGTGCGCCGTGTCGTGGACGTGGAACCAGATCTCGGGCGATTCCTTGCCCGGCGCGACGAGCCGGCGCACGCGATCGGCGAAGACCTCGGCGCCGCCACCGGGAAGCGAGCCGAGCCCGGCCGCCTGGAGCTCGCGGAGCACCTCCTCGTGCGTGAGCCCCGAGAGCGTCGTCATGTGGTGGATCTCCGATGCCGTGTAGCACTTCAGGTGCACGTCGGGCAGCGCCTCGTGGAGGGACGCGATCGTGTCGCGGTAGAAGCCGAAGTCGACGTGCGGGTTCTCGCCGTTGACCATGTGGATCTCGGTGAAGCCCGTGATCTCGCGCTGGGCGAGCACGTCCTCGACGAGCTCCTCAGCGGTGAGCGTGTATGCGTGCTCCTGCTTCTGCGTCGCCGCGAATGCGCAGAACTTGCACTTCACGCGGCAGACGTTCGTCTGGTTGAGATAGAGGTTCTGGACGAAGTAGACCTCGTCCGTTCCACCACGCACCCGCCGCGCGAGGTCGGCGAGCGCGCCGAGCACGAGCACGTCGTCGGACTCGAGGATCGCGACGCCGTCGTCGAAGTCGAGGCGATCGCCGGCCTCGATCTTCTCCCGAATCGGCTCGAGCGTCTGTGGGGCGAGAACGGCGATCAGCTTCTCCTCTCGACAACGGCCCGAGTGAGCGCCTCGAGCTCGTCCCTGCGGGGGGCATCGTCGAGGCAGGACCTGGCTTCCGAAGCGTAGTGGAGGGCCAGCTCGCGAGACCGGTCGAGCGCACCGCTCGCCGCGACGCGGACCAGCACCCCCTCCTTCGGCCCTCCCGCGAGCGCCTCGCGGACGACGGGATCCGCCTGTGCTGCGAGCAGCAGCGGCAGCGTCGGGGTCCCGTCCTGGAGATCCGTGCCCGGCACCTTGCCCGTCTCGATCGTGTCGCCCGCACAGTCGAGAACGTCGTCCGCGATCTGGAAGGCCACGCCGAGGAGGCGTCCGTACTCTCCGCTCCCCCGGCCGAGGACGCACGCGGCCTCGAACAGCTTCCCGGTCTTGAGCGCGCACCGCTCTAGGTACGCGTCGATCGTCGTGTCCGGGTCGTGGCGTTGGCGTCGCTGCAGCGCCTCGCCGCGCGCAAGGGCGAGCGAGGCGTCCGCGAGGACTGCAACCGCGCGCGGGTCGCCGGTTTCGGCGAGCACGGAGAACGCACGCGCGAAGAGGTAGTCGCCGGCCGCCTTCGCCGCATTCTCGCCGTGCTCGCTCCAGGCCGACGTGCGCCCGCGCCGCACCGCGGCACCGTCGATGAGGTCGTCGTGCACTAGTGTCGCCATGTGGACGAGCTCCACCGCGACGCCGGCCGCAACTGGAGGAGCGTCGTCGGGCGCCGACGAGAGGAACGCCAGCGCCGGCCGAAGCCGCTTCCCACCTGCCGCGAGCGCACTCGCTCCGACCTTTGCGACGACGCCGGGGTAGTGCTCGACCGCCCGACCGAGCTCGCTCTCGACCTCCGCGAGATACCCGTCGAGCCCTGCAGCAGCCCGGACGACCTCGAGGGCCGTCACGGCTTCGTGCCCACGTGGAGCGCGACGATCCCGCCGCCGAGCAGCCGGTAGCGCACGTTCTCGAAGCCCGCTCGCCCGAACAGCGCCGAGAGGTCGTCGGGTCCGGGGAAGCGACGCACGCTCGCGGGGAGGTACGTGTACGCCTGGCCACCCGGAAGCACACGCCCCGCGAACGGGACGAGCACGTCGAACCAGAGCAGGAAGAACGGCCGGAGGATGCCGCGCGGGCGCGTGATCTCGAGCACGGCGAGCTTGCCGCCGGGTCGGAGGACGCGAGCAAGCTCGCGCAGACCTGCTTCGAGATCCGCGAGGTTCCGCACGCCGAAGCCGACGGTCGCCGCGTCGAACTCGCCGTCGGCGAACGGGAGCGCGAGCGCGTCCCCCTCCACCCACTCGATAGCGCCGGACTTCTTGCGTGCCCGCTCGAGCATCCTCGGCGAGAAGTCGAGCGCAGTCACGCGGCCGCCACGCCGCTCCGCCTCGACGGCGAGGTCGCCGGTTCCGCAGCACGCGTCGAGCACGCGGTCGCCGGGCCACACGACCGCCTCGACGGCGAGCTTGCGCCAGCGTCGATCGAGCCCGGCCGTCATCACGCGGTTCATCGCGTCGTAGACCGGCGCGATCCGGTCGAACATGCCCCGGACGTCGTCCGGGGCTAGTGAGCCCGTTTCATGTGTCATCCGCTGCGTTCGCCCCAGCGTGAGATCAACGCGTTGTCGATCCCGATCTGGTCGAGACAGCGTGCGACGACGAAGTCGACGAGGTCGTCGATCGTCTCGGCGCCGTGGTAGAAGCCGGGCGCCGCGAAGAGGATCACCGCGCCTGCGTCATTGAGCGTCGCGAGGCCGCGGAGATGGATCGACGAGAGCGGCGTCTCGCGGGGCACGAGCACGAGCTTGCGGCGCTCCTTGATCGCAACCGAGGCCGCGCGATGGATGAGATTCTGCATCGCTCCCGCCGCCAGCGTCCCCACCGTCGCCATCGAGCACGGGCAGATCACGTAGGCGTCGACGCGCGCCGAGCCGCTCGCGTAAGGACTGCGAAAGTCGCTCTCGCCGAACACGGTCACCTGCTCTGTGGCGTCGCCGACGAACCGTTCCAGAACTTCCTCACGCGCGAGCGACGGATCCTCGTATAGCTCGGTCGCGAGCACCTCGATGCCCGAGCGAGACGCGCACAGCCCGACCTCGTGGTCGTTCGCAGCCAGCGCGTGCAGCAGTCGCTCCGCATAGGGAGCACCGGACGCGCCGGTCACGCCGAGGAAGACCCTCACACATCAAGCGTAACGGCGGCTTGAAATCGCCGGTCAGGGGTCGGGGCGAGATATGTCTCGCCGCCGGATCGGGGTACGCGAGAGACGCATATCTCGCCGCCCGTCCGAGAAGCGACAGATCAGGGTAGGGGCGAGATATATCTCGCACCTACGAGTCTGCGTCCGGTCCCTTCGAAGCTTCGAGGAACGCGCCCAGCGCTTCCAGGTTCTCCTGCCCGAGGTACGAGTAGGAGCCCATCACGTTGTTGTTGAATGCAGCCGGGTTCGCGAGGTAGCGGACGAAGTACTCGGCGTCGTTCGTGGCGCCGATCTCCGAGAGGTCAGGCGCGCCGAGGTTGCCCGTGCCCTGCCCGAGGTAGATGTGACAGTTGAGACAGCCCGACTGCGCGAAGAGCTCGGCGCCCTTCGTCGCCTGCTCGTCGCCGACGAACCCTTGCTCCGCCGCCCACGACGGAACGAGGAGGACGAGCTCGGAGCCGAGCGCCTCCTTCGCCGTCGCGCCCTTCCACGTCAGGACAGCCATGGACAGGATCGTGAGCACCGCCGCGACCATCGCCACCGGCCGGTGCAGCGGACGCCGCTCGCGCCGCCGATCGTAGAACGGCAGGCCGAGCAGGAGGATCAGGCAGATCGTGGGAATGCCGACGGTCGCGATGAACACCGTCTCCGGCCACTCGAAGATCCGCAGGAGGTAGAAGAGGAAGTAGAAGTACCAGTCCGGCCGCGGGATGAAGTCCGTCGTCCCCGGATCGGCCGGCTCGGTATACCAGGGGCCGAGGATGCCAGGCGTCGTGCCGTCCGCGTCCCAGTACCAGATCGCCGCGAGCGCCGTGATCACGCACACGACGACGAACGACATGACCGTGTCGTGCCACATTGCGAACGGGAAGAAGCCCTTGCCTTCCTTCTTGACGTCGTCCTTGTAGCGGGCGTAGTCCTCGCGGTTCAGCTCACCGAGATCGCGGGCCATCAGTCGCCTCCGCTTCCTCGTACGAGTCCGGCTCGCGCGCCTGCCGGTGCGGGAGCGGCTTCGCGCTCACGCCCGGCGGCTTCCTTCGACCACGGCGGCGACGAGACGCCGAGCCGCGTGACGAGGTAGATGTGGATGCCGATCAGCGCGATCAGTGCGCCCGGGATCAGGAGCATGTGCAGCGCGTACCACTTCGGCAGCGTGTCCGACCCGATCTCCGGCCCGCTCGCGAGGAACTGCGCGAGCCAGGGGCCGGCGAAGGGCGCTGTCCCGTTCAGGTTGATCCCGACCACTGTCGCCCAGTACGCGGTCTGGTCCCACGGCAGCAGGTAGCCCGTGAAGCCCATGAGCATCCCCATCACGAGGATGAGCACGCCGGTGATCCACTGCAGCTCGCGCGGGTACTTGTAGGCACCGAAGAGGAAGACCCGGCCCATGTGCAGGAAGAGCAGGATGATGAAGACGCTCGCCCCCCAGCGGTGCATCCCGCGCACGAGCCAGCCGAGTGTGAGCTCGTCGGTGATCGCCTGGATCGAGGTGTACGCGATCGGCTGGCCGGTCAGCGGGTCGATCTCCGACGACGGCTTGTAGTACATCGCGAGGATCGCGCCCGTCAGCGCCTGGACGATGAAGGCGGTGAGCGCCGCCGAGCCGAGCGTCTGCATCCAGCTGATGTCCCGCGGCACGTTCCGGAACAGGAACCACTTCGTGCCCCGCACTGCGCCCGTGCGCTCGTCGACCCAGTCGAGCGGTGCGAGCACCGCCATGTCGACAACCTGGTGCCGCTTGGACTTGGCCGCCACGGGCTAACCCGTCACCTGGCTCGGCACGATCGGGTAGAGCCAGGCCTCGATGCCGTCCACATGCGTGCCGGGCACCGACCACGGGTACCGCGAGATCGCCGCGTTCGCCCCGGTGCCCGAGACGTTGCCGACGGCATAGAGCTCGCCGAGCACGAGACGGCCGTTCCGGATCGAGAAGGTCATGCGGTCGAGCGAGCGCACCGGCGGGCCGGCCTGGCGGTTTCCTTCGGCGTCGTACAGGCCGCCGTGGCACGGGCAGCCGAACGACTGCGCGAGCACCGGGCGAAGCTCGACCTCGCCGACCTCCGTGATGTTCTCCTCGTCGATCGGCCCGTTCGGCTGAACCGGGCAGCCGAGATGGACGCAGCGGCTGTAGAGGATCGTGAAGCTCGGCTCGCCGTTGTCGGCCGGGCCGTTGTTCCGGACGAACGTCGTTCGCCGGCTGACCTCGCCGGCACTCTTGTTCGCGAGGAACGAGGCGATGACGTACTCGCCCTTCGGAAAGTTCTCGATCGGCCCGAGGTCGGCCTCGTCCTCCTCGAGGTTCGTGAAGGAGGGAAGCACGGTGAAGCCGAGCACCGGAAGCGTGATGACCGCGCCGATCGCCGCGCCGACGCCTAGCGTCGACGCCTCGAGGAAGCGCGAGCGCGTGTACGCGGGGAGCTGCTGCGGCGTCGCGACTGCTCTCGTCGTCGTCGCGCCGGCTACGTCGGCGACCGCGCGCGTCTCCGGCTCGATCGCGGGGACCTCGTCGCGTACGTCACGGGTGACGTCCCGCGCCCACAGGAACCCGAACACCACGGCGAGCACCACTCCGAGCCCGGCGATGATCAGCGAGCTGAGCACCAGACCGAGCAGGAGGCACGCCACGCCGATCGCGAACGCGATGGGCCACAAGCTCGGGCCTGGAACGTGCGGAGTGTCGTGGCTCGTATCGCTCACTGCGCGCCTTGCCCTGGATTCAATCGCCCTTCGGTCCCACGTGTCAACGATGTGCCGTCTGTCGCGACGGGATGATTCTGCACTTTGCGCAGGACGCGTGTCACGACAACTCGCCGAGAACGGTGGCTGAAGGGACACAAACGCAGCGGCCGCGAAGCGGACGCCTTTGGAACTCGGTTCAGAATGAACACCCGTCGCCGGGGTGTGCTGGACGGTGCGAGGCAAGGACGCAAGGAGTGCCCATATCAGCCGATATGGGCGCGACTGAGGACGCCGCATCGTGCCGTCCAGCGCGGCCCGGCGACATGGCTGCTCATTCTGAATCGAGTTCTTAGGAACGCGCGCCTGGAATCCGCGCTAGTCGGATTCCAGGCTTGCGCCAAGTCCGTACTCCGCCCAGCGCACTGTCACCCGCTGGCGCACATCCTCGCTCATCTCGATCTCCTCGGGCCACGGGCGCGAGTCCTCCTCCGGCAGCTTGTGCGTCGCGTCGATGCCGAGCTTGCCGCCGTAGAACTGCCGCCCGGGCGCGTGGTCGAGGTGGTCGAGCGGGCCCTCGGTGATGAGGATGTCCCGCTTCGGGTCGACGTTCGCCGTGACGCGGAAGAAGACGTCCGCGTAGTCGTGCACGTCCACGTGAGCGTCGACGACCACGATCGACTTCGACAGCGAGAGCATCCCGAGGCCCCAGAGTGCGTGCATCACCTTCTGTGCGTGTCCCGGAAACGCCTTGCGGATCGACACGATCACGCAGTTGTGGAACGCGCCCGCGACCGGGAGGTCGTAGTCCACGAGCTCGGGCAACGTCATCCGCACCGCGGGCAGGAAGATCCGCTCGGTCGCCTTGCCGAGCCACGCGTCCTCGGCGGGCGGCTTGCCGACGACGATGGAGGAGTAGATCGCGCCGCGCCTCATCGTCATCGCCGAGATCCGGAAGATCGGGAACGGCTCGGCGTGCGAGTAGTAGCCCGTGTGGTCGCCGAACGGTCCCTCGATGCCGAGGTCGTCCTTCGAGACATGCCCTTCGAGGACGATCTCCGCGTTCGCGGGCACCTCGAGGTCGACCGTCTTGCACTTGACGAGCTCGACCGGCTCGCCGCGCAGGAATCCCGCGAGCATCAACTCGTCGAGATGCTTCGGAAGCGGCGCACTCGCGGAGTAGGCGCTCACCGGATCGAGGCCGATCGCGACGGCGACCGGAATCCGCCCGTCCTCGGCGGCGAGCAGATCCGCCCGCCCGTCCTTGTGCATCTGCCAGTGCATGAACGTCGACGAGCGATCGATGACCTGCATCCGATACATGCCTACGTTGCGCGTGCCCGTGTTCGGATCCTTCGTGATGACCGCGGGGAGCGTGATGAACGGCGCCGGGTCGCCGGGCCAGCAGCGCTGAATGGGTAGCCGTCCGAGATCGACGTCAGCGCCCTCGTGGAACACCTCCTGGCATGCGGCCTTCGACACGGTCTTCGGCCGCGAGTCGGCGACCGACTTCAGCTTGAGCAGCCCGCGAACCTTCTCGCGAAGCCCTTCCGGCGGCTGCATGTCGAGAATGTCGCCGAGCTTTGCCGCCGCGTCGTCGAGCTTCTCCACACCGAGCGCGAGACACATGCGCCGCTCGCTGCCGAACTGGTTGATGAGGAGCGGGTGCTCGGAGCCCTTCGGATTCTCGAAGAGGAGCGCGGGTCCCCCGGCCTTGACCACGCGATCGACGATCTCGGTGATCTCGAGGTCGGGGTCGGCCTCGACGGTGATGCGCCGGAGCTCGCCCTCGCGCTCGAGGAGCGCGATCCACTCTCGGAGGTCTCGGGGCGGCGCCAAGGCGAATTCAGTCTAAGGACGCGAGCGCGAGCGACAGGGCTCGGTCGAGCATGAGCTGCCTTCCGGCTTGCCACGCGACAGCAATCTCGCTGTCGTTCAGTTCGGCTCGGATGAGTACCTGCGTGTCGTCCTCCAGCCGCTGCTCCGTGGCCTCGCGGTGCGAGCCCATTTCTTCGAGAAGCGTCTCACTTGCTGCGAGCAGGGATGCAGCCTCGCTCAAGCGGTTGATGCGCGCGTTGAGGGCCGCAGACGCCAGTAGAACGCTGGCGGACAGCGAGACATAGCGCCGCTGCATACAGATCTCGATGGACTCTCGAAGCGACGAGCGCGCTTCGTCGACGTCACCGCTGTAGAGGGCGACACATGCAAGATTGAAGAGCCCAGTCGCGCAGCCGAGTGGACTGTTCCGCTCACGGAAGACGTCCATCGCCCGAAGCGTCAGCGCACGAGACAGCTCGTAATCCGCCTCCGCGAACGCGATCAGTGCAAGGTTGAAGTGCGATCCAGGAGCTGGGTAGTCGACCTCTCGCGCACGACGAATTGCCTCCCCGTACAGGGCCTTCGCCCCCTCGAAGTCCAGCTCCTCCGTCACGACCTCGGCGAGATCGTGGAGGGCTTGCGCTATCGCGCGGGGCTCACCGACGCGTTCCGCGTGCTCGAGACTTTCGGTTGCGTATGCGCGTGCACGGACGAGATCGCCCGCACCCCACGACAGATCTGTCGCTCCGGAGAGCGCCTTACTGAGGAGCGCACCGTCACGGGCTCCGTCGAGCGTCAATGCCCCCTCCACCCACATCAGCCCCTCGTTGAAGTTGCCCCTGGCGAGCCAGTACGGTGCGAGCGCGGCCGCCACCCGGAGCGCTTGCTCGCCGTCACGCTGATCGAGCAATCGTCGGAGGACTGCCCTGACGTTCGCCGCCTCGTGATCGAGCCGTTCCATTGCTGCAGCGTCCGCGGTCATGGAGTCATGATTGCCCGCGAGCGGCGAGACGAGACGCACGAAATGGTTCACGTAGCGCCGCTGGGTCTCGACGTCATCGAGCCGCTCGCTTGCGTACTCCCGAATCGTCTCGAGCATCCAGAAGCGCCCGTCGCTGAAGCGAAGGAGGCTCTTGTCGACGAGCGACTGCAGCGAGTCGAGGTCGGCGTCACAGACCTCCTCGGCAGCATCGAGCGTGCAGCCGCCGGCGAAGACGCTGAGGCGGGCGAAGAGCTGTTGCTCCTGCGAGGTGAGGAGCTCGTAGCTCCACTCGATGGTGGCTCGCAGCGTCTGCTGGCGGGGATCGGCATCGCGACCGCCCTTGAGCAGGTCGAGCCGCTGAGAGAGACGTTCGAGGAGCTGAATCGGTGTGAGGATCGCGGTGCGCGCGGCCGCGAGCTCGATGGCGAGGGGGAGGCCCTCCAGGCGCGTGCACAGCTCCGCGATCTCGCGGGACGGCACCATGCCGGCGCGCTCGCAGAAGAGGCTGATGCTGTCGTCGTCGGCGAAAGGAGGAAGCGCGTAGGCGCTCTCGCCGTCGATGCGCAGGAGCTCGCGCGAGGTGGCGAGGAGCGTCAGGCCGTCGCAGCGCTTGGCGAGCGCCGACAGCTCGGAGGCAGACTCGAGCACGTGCTCGAGGTTGTCGAGCAGGATCAGCATCCTCTTCCCCTGGAGGTGGGACGAGAGCGCATCGGCGGCGCTCTGACCGGGCTGCTCCCGCACCGATACGCTCTGCGCGATCGTCGGGAGCACGAGCGCCGGATCGCGCAGCGGAGCGAGGAAGCACGAGAAGACGCCGTCTCGGTAGTCCGAGAAGCGATCTTCGCGTGCTCGGCGGGCGAGCTCCAGGGCAAAGCGCGTCTTCCCCTGGCCGCCGGGACCGGAGATCGTGAGCAGACGCGTCGACTGCAGCCGGAGGTCTGCTTCGGCGAGCTCGGCCTCTCGCCCCAGGAAGCTCGAGACAGGGGTGGGCAGGTTCGTGTTGGCGATCGTCTTGAGCGGCGGGAATGAGCCCTCTCCGAGCTGGTAGATGGAGACGGGCTCGTCGATGTCCTTGAGGCGGTGGGCGCCGAGGTCGATGAGCGGCCCGGGAACCGACGCGGCGGTCGCCTGCGAGCAGATCACCTGCCCGCCGTGCCCCGCGGAGGCGACGCGCGCGGCGAAATGGACGTCGTCTCCGACGTAGCCTTCGTCGGTCACCAGCGGCATCCCCGTATGCAGACCGACCCGGACGGCGATCGGGCCCGAGGCAAGCGCAGCTGTGAAGGCCGAAGCCGCCCCCAGCGCGCCCGGTGCCGTGGGAAAGGCGAAGAAGAACGCGTCTCCCTGGGTGTCGACCTCGACTCCGCCCCCCGCACCACACGCTTCGCGAATCACCTGCCGATGCTCGGCGAGCGCGTCGGCGTACCCCTCGGCGCCGAGCTCGTGGAGCAATCGCGTCGAGCCCTCGACGTCCGTGAAGAGGAAGGTGACGGTGCCGGAGGGGAGGTCGTGCCGCGTCATCGGTTGCGGAGCCACCGCTCGAGCTCGCTTCGATGCACGACCCCGAGTACGAGAACGACGCGATCCTCCGCGACAACGTCGTACATGACTCGGAGCTCACCAACGCGGAGCCGATGGAACGAGTCCCCGACACCCTGGATCGTCTTGACCGACTTCCCGCGGACCCGTCCTCCAGCCGCGACCTCTCCAGCGAGCTTCTCGAGCGACTGGCGTACGCGTCTCCGCACGTCCGGGGTCAGCTTGCGAAACGCTCGCGCCGCTGCCGGCGCAAGCCGCACCTCGAAGGGCTCAGTCGAGCTCACTCAGCGGGACCGCCTGACCTCGTGCGTACGCCGCGCGCGCCTGCCGGCGCAGGCGAATGTACTCGTCGGCGTTCGCGAGAACGATGTCCTCGGCCTCCTCGACCGGGAGGAGCACCGCCGCAGGCCGACCCCGCTTCGTCACGACGTAAGCGGCTCCACCTTCGACCTCGTCGATCACTGCGGACGCGGTTGCCTTCAGCTGCTTGACGCCGATCTCCGCCATGATCAGTCCTCCTGGTGGTTTCCTAGGTGGTCACCTTATCAGCCGCTCGAGGAGTGCACGAGCGCGCCGCCGGCCTACGGCGTCCCGCGGTCGCACGACTCAGGCGGCGCGCATCATCAGCCCCTGCACTTGCACAAGTCTCTGCCCGACGGGATCGGGCGCGAGCAGGAACTCCTCCAACGTCACCGCCCCGAGCAGAGTGTCCTCGCCGAACACGACGAGCGAATACTCCTCCCGTGCCGCGAGGCGGATCCAGGCTCGCCCGCGGGGAGCCGCTTTTCCACAGCTCGACAGGGTCGTACACTCGCGCGAGTGGTCACCTGTCCTGTCTGCGGCCGCGAGAGCGAGGAGGGCTTCCGCTTCTGCCCGGGCTGCGGCGCCGCGCTCGAGGAGGCATCCCCCGCACGCAGCGCGACCGAGCGCAAGGTCGTGTCCGTCCTCTTCTGCGACGTCGTCGGCTTCACGTCGAGCTCGGAGTCGACCGACCCCGAGGACGTGCAGGCGCGCATGCAGCCCTACTACGCTCGTTTGCGGAAGGAGATCGAGGCGTACGGAGGAACGGTCGAGAAGTTCATCGGGGACGCGGTCATGGCGGTCTTCGGCGTACCCGTCGCGCACGAGGACGATCCCGAGCGCGCAGTGCGCGCAGGGCTTCGCATTCTGGAGGCGATCGCCGACCTGAACGAGGCCGATCCCAGACTCGAGCTGCAGGTGCGGGTCGGGATCAACACCGGTGAGGTGGTCGTCTCGCAAGGATCGACGGCGCCGGGGGAGGCGAAGGTGCACGGCGACGCCGTCAACACGGCAGCCCGCATCCAGGGGGCGGCTCCAGTAGGGGCAGTCGCTGTCGGAGTCGAGACGTACCGCGCGACCGACCGCGTCTTCGTGTACGAGGAGCTTCCCGCTTTCGAGGCGAAGGGCAAGTCCGATCCGGTCCTGCTCTGGCGCCCACATGAGGCCCGCGCGCGCTTCGGGTCTGACGTCATCCGCTCGTTGACAACGCCGCTCGTGGGGCGCGAGACCGACCTCGCGCTTCTGCGTAGCCTCTTCGACAAGACGGCACGCGATTGCGAGGTCCAGCTCGTGACCGTGGTCGGCGAGCCCGGAGTCGGCAAGAGCCGCCTCGTCGCCGAGCTCTTCGCCTACGTCGAGGAGCGCCCCGAGCTCGTCACCTGGCGCCAGGGCCGCTGTCTGCCGTACGGAGACGGGATCACCTTCTGGGCGCTCGGGGAGGTCGTGAAAGCGCACGCCGGCATCTACGAGTCGGACTCCGCCGAGCAAGCGACCGCGAAGCTCGATGCGCTCCTCGCAGACAGCGCCGAGCAGGCCTGGCTACGGGCGCGGCTCTTGCCGCTCCTCGGGGTGGAGTCCGGACAGCCTCCGTCGCGCGAGGAGTCCTTCACCGCCTGGCGGCGTTTCCTCGAGGCGATCGCCGAGAGAGGCCCACTCGTCCTAATCGTCGAGGACATCCACTGGGCGGACGAGGCGCTCCTCGCTTTTCTCGAGCACCTGGCCGACTGGGCGCAGGGCGTCCCGCTCCTCGTCCTCTGCACCGCGCGTCCCGAGCTCTACGAGCGCCACGCAGCCTGGGGCTCCGGACTGGCCAACCAGACGGCGATTCGGCTCTCCCCGCTTTCCGATACGGACACGGCCCGGCTCATCTCGGCGCTCCTCGAGCAGGCAGTCCTTCCAGCCGAGACGCAGCAGCTCCTGCTCGAACGGGCAGGCGGCAATCCCCTGTACGCGGAGGAGTTCGTGCGCATGCTGCGAGACCGTGAGCTCCTCGACGAGCACGGCCGTCTCCTCGACTCGGACGTGTTCTTCCCGGACTCGATCCAGTCGCTGATCGCAGCTCGGCTCGACACGCTTGCGGCCGACCGAAAGAGCCTCCTCCAGGACGCCTCCGTGCTCGGAAAGGTCTTCTGGGCTGGTGCCGTCGTCGCAATGGGTGAGCGCAGCCCGCACGATGTCGAGCTCGCGCTGCACGAGCTCGCACGCAAGGAGCTCGTGCGGGCGTCACGACAGTCGTCGATGGAGGGAGAGTCCGAGTACGGCTTCTGGCACCTCCTCGTTCGTGACGTCGCCTACCAGCAGATCCCACGCGAGGCGCGCGCAAGCAAGCATGTCGACGCTGCGCGCTGGCTCGAGGCGCGCGCAGCCGATCGAGTCGAGGACCTCGCAGACGTCCTCGTGCACCACTACGAGCGGGCGATGGAGCTACTTCGCGCGATCGGCCGTGACGCAGACGCCGACGCCCTGCTCGCGACCACGGGTCGCTATCTCCGCCTAGCCGCTGAACGTGCCACGGTGCTCGATGCTCGGCTCGCCGCAGATCTCTACGCCCGCGCGCTGCATGTGGTCGCGCCAGACGATGCCGAGCGAGGCCACCTTCTTCTCGCCGCCGCCGAGGTCTTCATGCAGACCGCAAGGTACGAGGAGGTCGATCCGCTGCTCTCCGAAGCTGAAGAGTGGTACGCCGCGACGGGCGACAGGCCAGGCATGGCTCGTGCCCTGCTCGCGCAAGCTCATATCCGCAGACACGAAGGTGCGTCGCTCGTCCAAGGCGTCGTGCTGAGTGCGATCGACCTCCTGGACGGTTTGGAGGTACCGGAGCTGGCCGCTGCATACGCTCGAATGGCGAAGTTCGCGTACGTCGGAGGTCACGACCGAGACGCAATCTCCTGGGCCGAGCGATCGATCGCCCTCGCCGAGACGATCGGAGTGCCGCAGGAGATTACGGCTCTCGGTGCACGCGGGGGTGGACGCGCGGCCCTCGGTGACCGCGGCGGCCTCGACGACATGCGTCGCGCGATCGTGCTGGCGCGGCAGACGGAGCAGACCCGAGATGCCGCGCTCTGGCTCAGCAATCTCGCAACCGCGGTCTCCGTCTACGACGGGCCGAGGACCTCCCTTGCGTTCGCACGCGACGCCTTGGCACTCGCCGAGAGCCGAGGGCTCGTCGAAACCTCGTTCGAGGCGCGCGCCACCATGATCGAGTTCCTCTACAGCGTCGGCATGTGGGATCAGGTACTCGTGGAAGCCGACCGCTTCGAGGAGCTCGGGTCGAAGTTCCTGTTCGCGGAGATCGTCGCGATGGCGGCGGACGTTCTCGTTTGCCGCGGAGAGTACGCCGCTGCGACGTCACGGCTCGAAGGCGTTCTCGACAAGGCCAGGAAGGCCGGCGAGGTTCAGTACGTGGTCATGGCACTGAGCGTCAGCGGTGCCCTCGCCGTCGCCCAGGGTGAGACCCTGGTGGGGCGGACTCTCATGGAGGAGTTGCTCGCCGTTGACGAGCTGCGCGACAGCTACAACTTTGCGTCCTACCTGCCCGCGCTCGTTCGCAACGCGATCAGCTCAGGTGACGCCGAGGTCGCCGAGGTGTTTCTCGAAGGCTTCGACGTCGTCGCGCCGATGCACGCGCATGCGTTGTGCACCGCCGAGGCGCAGATCGGCGAGGCGCGCGGCGACCTTGCGCGCGCGGCGTCCGGCTACGAGAACGCGGCAGTGGCGTGGACGGCCTTCGGATTCGTTCCCGAGCAGGCCCTGGCTCTCCTCGGGTGGGGCCGGTGTCTGGTGGCGCTCGGCGAGCCGGGCGCCCAGCAGCCGCTCCGCGAGGCACGCGCCCTCTTCGTAGAGATGGGTGCCCGGCCACGCATCAACGAGTGCGACACGCTCATCGCGCAAGCGAACGAGCGAAGCGCCTAGTGGTCCGAGTTGTGCCGCTTGCGGGCGCCGCGCTGGTACAGGTCGCCGAGGAGCGTGACTCCGACGAAGATCAGGCCGACGACGAGCATCGCGAGGATGATGTCGCGCCCCTCTTCCGCGGCCGTCTTCTCGGTCGAGGCGAGGAGGTCGATGAACGCCGCCAGCATCGCGGCGATGCTACCCGACGAGCCGGGCGTGCGCAGCGAGGGCGGCACCCACCGCGTCGTCGCCTGCGGAGGCTCGCGCAACTCCGTCGAGGACGCCCGCTTCGCCCTGCTCACGCAGCGCCGCGCGTGCGGGGTCGAGGCCTCCGCTGCCGAGACACGCCGCGGTCGCGGCCCACGCGGTACCGTCGCCGTCCCGACCCTCCGCCCGCCCCTGCGCGCAGAGCGAGATCAGCTCGGCGAGATCGAACACCGCGGCGACGTCACCCGTCTCCGCGATGCGTACGAGCCCGTGCGCGTAGAGGTAGTCGCCTAGGAGCAACGCCGTGTCGCAGTCGTCCGGCGCGAAGACGCGCGAGCGGCCGTAGTGGACGAGGTAGCCCTCGTAGATGGTCTCGAGACCGAGCGCGTGGCGCTCCGGAGCGAGCGGGGAGAAGACTGCCTCGAGCACTTGCTTCTCCGGAGGAAGCGCGGCGTCGGCCCAGAGCGGGCTCTCGCGCGCGGCGGCCTCGACGATCGCGTCGAGCACGGGTTACCGGCTCGCCGCTCGTGGCGGCTCGAGCTCGACCTCGACGGGCACCTCGCCTCCGCCTTCCTCCCAGCTCTCGAGCGTCACCCGCTCGCGGAAGAACTCCCAGATCGCGCGCCCCCCGGCCATCGTCGGCAGGGCGATCAGAACCCCTGCGATCCCGTACAGCGCGCCTCCTGCGAGCAACCCGAAGATGACGAGCAGAGGATGAAGCCGCAGCGCGCTCGCCATCACGTTCGGCACGACGATGTGGCCCTCCACCTGGTAGATGAAGAGGAACAAGAGGCCGACCCAGACGACGCCCCATGGCGGGTCGGCGAACAGGGCGAAGATCGCGGGCGGGACGGCGGAGAGCCACGGCCCGATGTACGGGATCACCTCGATGAACGCAGTCCACAGGCCGAAGAGCAGCGCGTACTCCTGGGCCCCCTCGACGAGGCCGGTGACGCCGAGTACGTACATGCCGACTCCCGCACTCGTCCCGATGACCGTCGACAGGATCGCCTGGCCCTTGAGGTACCCCCACAGTGCGCCCTCGATCCGCTGCGTGAGCGGCGCGCCGCCGTGCGGGGGGAAGCGCGAGTCGATCGAGTGCTCGAGGCGCTGCATGTCGAGCAGCATGTAGATCGAGATGACGACGATCAGGATCGCCGAGAACATGAGGAGGACGAACGAGAACGCGGCGCCCTGGGCGAACGCGATCGCGTCCTGTGCGTAGCCCGAGATCTCGCCCGCGCTGAGGGAGTCGAGCCATTCGTTGATCTGCTCGCGCACCTGGATGTCCGAGAGCCCGTTGTCGTCGAGCCACGCCTGGAGGCGGTCGATGTCCACCTCCGCGGCCGTCTGGCCCGTCGTCAGCTCGTCGGTCACGTACTCGTCGACCCGGTCCGCGGCGTTGCGCGCCTGGTCGAACGCGACGACGCCGATCGCGATGAGCAGCGCGATCACGACCGCGGCGAAGATCGTGAAGACGATGAAGACCGACGGCGCGCGCGGCACCTTCAGACGCGTGAGGTCGCGCACGAGTGGATTGAGCGTGAACGCGATGACGCTCGCCGTCAGGAAGAGAAAGAGAACGTGCCCGAGCTTCGCGGCGAGCAGGAACGCGAGGACGAGGAGAACAGGGAGGACGACCAGCTGGATCCATCTCGGGATCTGGATCGTCGGGCCGGCGCCCGCCATGCGCGGGATCGTACCGCGGGGCGAGCGGACGCTCGGCGGAGACCTTGCTACGGTCCGAACATGGCGAATTCGCGCTCACGCCACGCAGCGCGCCTACGTGCCGATCGTCGCCGTGCCCAGGCGCGCGCCCGGCGCTTCGCGGTCGCCGCGGTGATCGCCGTGCTCGCCGTCGCGACCCTTGCTCTGACCGCGTTCGACGGCGAGAGCTCGCCGCCCGCCGTCAGTCGCCCCGCCCCCCTCCCGGTGACGTCGGCACCGCCGGACTCGCAGGTGCTCGCAACGGTCGGGAACCTACGGATCCAGTCGCCGGTCGCGCAGGGTGGCGTGACCGCGGTCGGCTTCCACGGCAGCGCGGAGGGAGCGCTCGAGCTGAAGCCCGTGGGCCCGCAGCGAAACGAAGGATTGCTCGCGCGGCTCTGGCGACGGATCACCGGCGCGTCGAAGAGCGGGCTCGCGTGGTACCAGCTCTCGGGCGGCCCGCTCCGTACGCTCGACGTCGGTGCGGTCAGCGGCACGGACGTCTATGCGCCGGTCGACGGAACCGTCGTCGCGATCCGCGACCAGGTCGTCTCGGGCAACATCGTCGGAGCGGAGATCGAGCTGCGACCGACGTCGGCGCCCTCGCTCGTGGTGTCGATCCAGAACGTACGTCCCGACCGGCAGCTCACCGTCGGCGCGAATGTCGCGGCCGGAGCATCGAAGCTCGGCACCGTGACGAACATCAGCCGACACGAACGCCAGGCCCTCGGACGCTACGCGGCCGAGGGCGGCAACAACGTCGCAATCCAGGTGTACCCGTCGGCAACGCTCGGCGTCCCCTGAGTTGGCTGCAAGGCTGGAGATCTCTCCGAGCGCGGAGTCTCCGGCCGCAAGATCCCTGAAGGCGGCTGCTGGCCAGCCGCGTCCTGGTTAAGCTCCCGCACCTTGCGCATCCTCTTCATCGCCGACGTCGTGGGAGCTCCCGGAAGGCGGGCGCTCGAGCAGCGCCTGCAGGCGATTCGGAGCGAGCACGCGATCGACGCGTGCGTGATCAACGGTGAAAACGCCGCGGACGGGATCGGGATCACGCCGCGCCTCGCAGATCAGCTTCTCGGTTTCGGCGTCGACGCCATCACGCTCGGCAACCACGCGTTCCGGCGGACCGAGATCGGCCCGTACCTCGAGACCTCCGATCGCGTCATCCGCCCGGCGAACACGGCTCGGTCGACGCCGGGACGCGGGCTCGCGGTCGTTCCGACGTCGAACGGCACCCGGCTCGGCGTGATCAACGTCCTCGGCTCGCTCTTCCTGCACCCGGCGACGTCGATGTTCGAGGTGATCGATGAGCTCGTGGAGGAGGCGCGAGCCGAGACACCCGTCGTGCTCGTCGACGTCCATGCGGAGGCGACGAGCGAGAAGGCGGCGCTCGGACGCTGGCTCGACGGGCGCGTCACTGCGGTCGTGGGGACACACACCCACGTCCAGACGTCCGACGCGACGATCCTGCCGAAAGGCACAGCGTTCATGACCGACGCCGGCATGACCGGCCCGCACGACTCCGTCATCGGGGTCGAGGCCGAGCTGGCCATCCGCCGCATGCGCACCGGCCTGCCCGTGCGCTTCGAGACCGCTCAGGGCGGTGTGCGAATCGAGGGCGCGGTCGTCGAGTGCGACGCCGAGACCGGCAGGGCGTCCTCGATCGAGGCGCTCCGCGTTCCCGTGTCCTGATCGGTGCGCTCCGGAAGGAGCAGCCACAGGAAGACGAAGGGCACGATCCACGGGATGTACAGGTAGAACCAGTGGGTCAGCGTGAGCTGGAACGCGACCAGGACTGCGGCCGTCAGCGCCGCAAGTTGGAGCGGGCTCTTGCGTCGCGGCACGACGGCGACGAGCGCTGCTAGGGCGACCGCGAGCGCGACGATCACGGGCTGCAGGAAGCCGAGGTCGGGGACTCCTCGCGCGTGGTACTGGCCCCAGCCCCAGATCGAGAACGGCGAGTCACGGCCCGACTGAAACCCGATCGTCCGCACCCAGAACGTCTGAACGGCCTCCCACAGCGACGGCTCGAGGAGCAGGATGGAGAACGCGAGCAGCGTCGCCACGACGAATCCCGCCGCGAACCGGAGCACGCGGCGAAGCTCGAACACCGGGTACGTGGCCCACAGGGGCGCGGCCAGCAGTGCGCCGAACTTCGTCCAGCCCGCGAGTGCGACCGAGGCGCCGCGGGCCCAGTCCGAGGTGACCAGCCAGAAGCCCGCAAGTAGGAGCGCCGGCATGATCGCATCGTTCGTGTTCGCGTTCAGCGTGTACGCCGTGAACGGATACCCGGCCCACGCGAACGCGAGCAGCACGGCGAGGCGGCGGCCGCCGAACCGCAGCCCGATGAGGACGAGCGCAAGCACGGCGAGCAGATCGAACGCGATCGACGTCGCGTGCGCGGCCGGCAGCTCGTCCCACTTCCCGCTCCACGGGAAGATCGCCACCGCGGGGACGTAGGCGAGGTACGAGACCGGGCCGTAGGTGTCGCCTCGCTCGATTCCCGCCTCGCAGCGTCCGTTCGTCTGGATGCGCTCGCGCACCTGGCCCTCGGCGTCCTTCGGCCCGCATGGCTCGAGGTCGCCACGCTGGGGCATGTTCCCGTACGGCGCCTCACCGTCGAGGATCCGGCTCGCGCCGACGACTCCCGCGAGCCCCACGTCGATCACGCCGCGCGGCGCCTCGAGATTGAGACCGACACGAAACCCGAGGAGGAAGACTGCGGCAGCTGCGAGCACCCAGGTCGGCCAGACGGACGTGAGCGGCAAGCCGCGCCGGCCGCAGCCGACCCACAGGCCGCGCGCGAGCAGGTATCCGAGCACGGGGTAGACGAGCGGGGCGCTCGTGAAGATCTCTCCGCGGTCGAAGAACGCGAGCGAGACGGTGAATCCGAGGAGTGCAAACAGGTCGAGGTTGCGAACGGCGAGCGGCCTGCGCAGGTCGGCGAGGCCGAGGAGGAAGACGAGGCAGAACCCGAGCCAGACGTACGGGCGCAGGAGCGTCTTCCCGCCGAATGCCCCCTCGCGGCCGCGTGCCATCTTCCACGCGACCTGCGGTCCCGTCCACGCCTCCGCCACTCGCCCGGTCGTGTCCTCGACCACCGCCTCCGCGATCTGCCCGGCCTCCCCCGACCATGCCTTGACGAGCCACGTGCGAGTCGCCACGCGATAGTCGGCGTCCGTGGTCGGGTCGGGCGGGTAGCGCTCGACCCAGGCCTCGACCTTCGGATGCGCAAGCGCGATCTCGACGGCCTCGTCCTCGGAGAGCCGCGCCAGATCGTCCTGCCCGGCGGCGGGCGAGGGAAGAGCAAGGGAGAGAGCCGCGAACGCGGCGAGCGCGATCAGAGTAGCGGCGAGGCCCGAACGACCAGAGCTTATTGCCGACGAAGTTAACCGGCGTGACGAGCACGATCGCGATCGCCTGCGCGACGAACTCGCCGAGTCCGAACCTGACGAGGACGTGGAGGACGACGAGGTTTGCCACGAGCGCCAGCGTCGAGACGACGAGGAAGCGCATCCCCTGGTAGGCGACGCCGCCCCGCTCGGCCCTGAACGTCCAGAGGCGATTCCAGCTGTAGTTGTTCGTGACCGCGACGAGGAACGAGCCGACGGCGGCCGAGATGTAGTGAAGGCCGAAGACGTCGAGGAGCAGCGCGAACACGGCGAGGTTGACGACGTAGCCGCTCGCGCCGACGACTCCGAACTTGAGGAGCTGCTCCCAGTTCTTCCGCTTGCGCAGGCCGGCGCGCACGCGCGCGGGCGAGTACTCGCCGTGGACGGGCTCGACGTGCGACGACTCCACCGTCATCGCAGGGTAGTCGTCGCCCGAATCGTCACCGCCCCCCATACGGTCAGTCCTGCCCAAACCCTTCCTCCCCGAGGAGCGGTACGAACCGGCAGGGGATCGATCGGCGCTCCACCGGGCCGTCCCGCGCGCGCGCGACGAGCACGAGCTCCTGGCCGCGGCGCGACCCGCGCGGCACGACGATGCGCCCTCCCTCGGCGAGCTGCGCGTAGAGCGTCGCCGGAACCATGGGAGCAGCCGCCGCGACGGCGATCCCGTCGAACGGCGCCCGCTCGGGAACGCCGAGCGAGCCGTCGCCGACCCGTACCTCGACGTCGGCGTGACCGGCGCCGGCGAGCGCCGCCCGCGCGTCCTCGGCGAGCTCCGGGATCCGCTCGATCGTGATCACCTGCGCTGCGAGCTCGGCCAGAACCGCTGCCTGGTAGCCCGAGCCCGTTCCGACGTCGAGAACGCGTTCTTCCCCCTTCAACGCGAGAAGTGAGCAGATCGTCGCGACGACGAACGGCTGCGAGATCGTCTGCCCGTACCCGATCGGGAGGGCACCGTCCTCGTAGGCGTGCGCTCGGAGTCTCTCGGGGACGAAGAGCTCGCGGGGAACTCGCCCCATCGCGTCGAGCACGCGCTCGTCGGCGATCCCGCGTCGACGGAGCTGCCGCTCGACCATGTGCGCCCGCGCGACGCGCGAGCTCACTTCGCGAGCGTGCGAAGTCCGGCGAAACGCGCGGCCTGGCGTCCGCGCATGCGAGCCGCGAGGGCCGGCAGCGCCACGGCGAGGACGTAGCCGGCGATCGGAATGAGCGCGATGAGGCACACGAGCACCCCGACCGCGCCAAGGTAGGCGCCGACCCCGAAGCGGGTGGCGCCACGGCGGAGAGCGCCGACGACGACCGCCGCTGCGGACAGCGCGCCGAGGATGCCTCCGACTATGCCCGCGACCGTCTCCGGGTTGCCGGCGATCAGAAGACCGACGGCGCCGCCAAGGGCCGCGCCGACCACCGCGGCCGCGCCGATGCCGAGGACGTTCGTGCCGAGGATCCCCGTGATCGCCACCGAGAAGCCGAGCCCGAGCCCGAGGCAGAGCCCGATCGTGTACCAGCCGCCCACGCGAGGAGTCTAGAGAGGCCGGAGCCCGACGCCGGACCCCGGCCCTCCCTCCCCCTCCGGTGCCGACTACGGGAGGTTGCCCCGGATCTCCCCGGGCGGGAACTGGCTCGTATGCACGTTCACGTACGCGTTCCCCGCGTCGATCGCGTTCACGAGCGCCGACAATGGCTGCCCCGCGAGCGGGCCGACGAGATTCGCGGCGGCGATCGTCCCCTCGCCGAGCGTTCCGCTCGACCGTCCCGGGATGAGCCGAGCCGGCGGTTCACTCGGGTACAGCCAGGCCACGATCGGGCCGTTGCTGCCCGCCGGCGCCATGTGGATGTGCGACTGCAGGACGTTTTCGATGTTCGCGACGTTCAGCTTGTACGACAGGCTCGAACCGTCCTTCGACAGCTTGAAGCTCGCCTGCGCTTGCGCCTGCGAGGCGTTCGCCGGAACCTCGCCGTCGCCGGTGGGATGCGTCCCCCAGTGACCGTTGATACCGGCGGTGGCCACCCCGACCGCGATCAGCCCGAGCGCGAAGACGAGCCCGACCATGCGTGCGCGCATCTCTCCCCTCCTTGATCGTGGGTACGAGGAGAACTACGCGGTCTGAGGCCCGCCGGATTGCACGCGCGCGATCACGGCGAGACCGAACGCGGCTGCGCGCGCGCCGTCGACGACGCGATGGTCGAAGGTGATCGCGAGAGTTCCGGTGCGCCGCACGACGATCTCGCCCGCGCGCACGACGGCGCGCGGGGCGACGCGGCCGATGCTCAGGATCGCGACCTCGGGATGGTTCACGATCGGCGTCTGGAAGAGGCCGGCGAGCTTCCCCGCGCTCGACACCGTGAACGTCGAGCCGCGCAGATCGTCTGCGGCAAGCGAGCCCGTGCGCGCCCGCTCGGCGAGCGCGGCGATCTCCGACCCGAGCTCGTCGACGGACTTCTCGTTCGCGCCACGAACGACCGGCACCACGAGCCCGTCGTCGGTCTGCACAGCAACTCCGATGTCGTAGCGGTCGAGATAGAGAATCGCGTCGCCGTCGAAGCGCGCGTTCAGCTCGGGGAAGTCGACGAGCGCGTCGGCACACGCCTTCACGACGGTCGGGAGGAGGCGCTCGAGCGGAACGTCCTCGAAGTCACACTCCTCCACCCATGTCACAGGCGGCACCTCGCGATGCGCCCGGGCCATGTGCTCGGCGATCACGCGGCGGACTCCTCGCAGCGGCTCGCGTCGGCCGTCGTAGCTGCGGTCGAGTGCCGCAGTCCGAACGTCGTCCTCGGTGATGCGCCCTCCCGGCCCCGAGCCCGCAGCCGCGGAAAGATCGACACCGAGCTCCTGCGCAATCCGCCGAACGACCGGGGTGGCTTGCACGCGCCCCGTCTCCACGACCGGAGCGGCCGCGCTGGGCGACGGTGCGGCGACGGCGGCCTCGACGCTCTCGGCCACGGCCTCGCCAGGCTCGCCGATGACCACGAGCGCGGTGCCGACGGGCGCGATCTCACCCTCGGCCACGAGGATTCTGAGCACCGTGCCGGCATACGGCGAAGGGATCTCGACGGTCGCCTTGTCGGTCTGGATCTCGACGAGCGGATCGTCCTCGGCGATCTCCTGCCCCTCGGCGACGAGCCAGCGCGCGACCTCGCCTTCCGTGAGCCCCTCCCCCAGATCGGGCAGTTTGAAGGAGCTCGCCACTAGCCGTGGTTCTCCTTCGCGCGCCTGAGCCGCCACCGGTCGCCGCGCGACACGAGCATCGCGACAGCCGACAGCGCGATGAGCAGCGGCGGCGCAAGAAACGCGACCGCGGAGACGTAGTGCACGGTCGAGCAGTCGGCGTCGCAGGTCGCGAAGCCGTTCGCGTCGCCGAGCCCCGCGGCGATGGCCGCGAACGCAACGATCCAGACGGCGAAGGCGACGACGAAAAGCACGATCGCGGCGATACCAAGTCGTCCGCGCATCCACGCCGCCGCGAGCGCGCCACACGTCAGCGCGAAGAGCCCCACGACCACGGCTTGCACGACCCAGGTGGACATCGCGTCGGATTGTCGTCTAGCGAAGCGCGTCGTGCGCAAGTCGCGCGTGGACACCCCGCGAGCCGTTCACCAGCTGCGTCACGCGCAGATCGACGACGACGCTGGCGAGTGCCAGCGCCTCACGCCGCTCGACGCCGTGCTCGCGGCCCATGAGCTCGAGCATCCCGTCGATCGCGAGCGCGGCTGCCTCGTCGAGATCCTCGTCGAAGCCGAAGGTCAGCCAGGCTTCCGGCGTCCACGCGATCGGGTTGCTCAGCGCGAGATCGCCGCGCACCGAGAGCGTGAGCTGCGCGCGCGCCACGGGCGCCTCGATCGCGAGCTGCGAGACCTCGCCGTCGCCCTGAGCGGCGTGCCCGTCGCCCGCCGACAGGAGCGCTCCGTCGACCGGGATCGGGAGGTACAGCGTCGTTCCGGCGACGAGCTCCTTGCAGTCGATGTTCCCGCCGCACGGCCGTGGAGGCGCGGTCGAGTGGATCGCCGGGCTCGTCCGGCGGCATGCCGATGACGCCGAGGAACGGCCGGAGCGCAACGCGACGCCCTCGCTGATCGACTCCGTTGCCGGCGTCCGCGTCGAGCGTCCAGTACAACGCCACGCTCTCGCCTTCGTGCACGCTGAGGCGCTCGTTGAGCGGCGTGTGCCAACCGCCGCCGCTCGTGAAGCCCCACGAGCCGATCCGAACCTCATCGATCCGAACCTCGAGCGTCTGACCGGCCCGCGCCCCGCGCACCTCGACCGGGCCGATGAGGGCGTGGCCCGCGTCGCGCTCGTCACTGTCCGGCATGCGACCCTCGAAGGGCTCGCGCGAGCCGTCACGCCAGCCGGCGTTGAGACACACAAACCCGATCGAGTCGCCGGAGTCGATCGAGAGGACCGGCGCGAGATCGCGCGAGAAGTGTCCATGCAACGTCCGCCGCTCGAGCGGGATTTCGTGGTGCGCCACTACGCGGAGAGCACGCGGCGAGCGGCATCGACGACGCGCTCGACCGATGGCATGTACGCGTCCTCGATCTGCCAGTACGGATACGGGACGTCGTACCCGGTCACGCGGATCACGGGACCCCTGAGGTCGAAGATCGCCCTCTCCGCGAGGACTGCCGAGACCTCGGCCGCGAAGCCGCAGACACGCGGTGCCTCCTGGACGACGACGACGCGGCCCGTCTTCGCCACCGACGCGAGGAGGCCGTCCTCGTCGAGCGGCTTGAGCGTGCGCAGGTCGAGCACCTCGCATGACACCTCGCTGCCGAGTGCATCCGCTGCCGCGAGCGCGACGTGCACCATCGCCCCGTACGCGACGATCGTCAGGTCGGATCCCTCACGCGCAACACGCGCCTGGCCGAGCGGGACGATGTGCTCCCCGTCGGGAACGTCCTCTTTCGCCGTGCGGTAGTGCAGCTTGGGCTCGAAAATGACGACCGGATCCGGGTCGCGAATCGCCGCCGCGAGCAGGCCCTTCGCATCGGCGGGCGTCGACGGGATCGCCACCTTCACCCCGGGGGTGTGGACGTAGTACGTCTCCGGCGAGTCGTCGTGCAGCTCCGGCGCACGCACGCCACCGCCATACGGCATGCGGATCGTGAGCGGGAACGACATTCCGCCGCGCGTCCGCCAGCGGTACCGCCCGACGTGGTTGATGAGCTGATCGAGCGCTGGGTAGCTGAACGCGTCGTACTGCATCTCGCACACCGGCCGCCAGCCGGCCATGCACAGGCCGACGGCGGTGCCGAGAATCCCGGCCTCGGCGAGCGGCGTGTCGACGCAGCGATCGGCGCCGAACCGTTCCTGGAGACCCGCGGTGGCCCGGAAGACGCCCCCGAGCACACCGACGTCCTCGCCCATGACCATGACCGACGCGTCGCGCTCCATCTCGACGTGGAGCGCGTCGTTGACCGCCTCGACGAGGAAGCGGTCAGCCACCTAGGATCCTCCGGAGCTCGGCGAGATCGTGTTCCTGTGAAGGCGGGGGCTCCGCATACGCGTGGTCGAAGACGAGGGAGATGTCGGCTGCGGGCTCCGCCTCGGCCTCGGCGATACCTGCACGCATGAGCTCGAGAGCGTGCTGCTTGATCTCCTCCGCCTGCGCGTCGGTCAGCACGCCGAGGCGCTGCAGGTAGCGCTCGTAGCGACCCACACATTCGTTCTCTCTCTCCTCCTCGACCCGCTCGGCGTCGATGTAGACGGACGGGTCGTCGGCCGTCGCGTGAGGGGCCGCGCGGTACGAGACCGCCTCGATGAACGTGGGGCCTTCGCCGGCTCGAGCACGCTCGACGGCAGCGCGTGTCGCCTCGTACACGGCGAGCACGTCGACCCCGTCGACGCGCACCCCCGGAATCCCGTAGCCGGCTGCCTTGTCGACCAGGGACTCTGCGGCGGTCTGCTTCGAGAGAGGCGTCGAGATCGCCCACTGGTTGTTGTTACAGAGGAGGACGACGGGCGCCTTCATCACGCCTGCGAAGGTGGCGCCCTCGTGGAACGCGCCTTCGGAGGTCGCGCCGTCGCCGAAAAGCGTGAGCGCGACCCGATCCTCGCCCTTCAGACGCGAGCCCCATGCGAACCCGACGGCGTGCGGTACCTGCGTCGCGATCGGGACGCAGATCGAGGCGACGCCGTAGTCCGGCGGGTTCCACCAACCAGCCGGGTGCCCGCGCCACCAGGACAGTACCGTCGACACGGGCATCCCACGCAGGAGCCCGATCGCCGACTCGCGGTACGCCGGGAAGATCCAGTCGCGATCCTCGAGCGCGAAGACCGAGCCCACCTGCATCGCCTCGTGGTTCCAGAAGATCGCGTACGTGCCGATGCGGCCCTGGCGGTGGTAGATCACCGAGCGTTCGTCGTACGTCCGCAGGAGCACGAGGTTGCGGTAGAGGGCGAGAAGCTGCTCGGCGCCGAGTCCGTCGACCTCGCCGTCCGGGATCGCTGCACCGTCGCCGATGACGCGGCGCAGGTCTCCTTCGGCCGGAAGCACGCGGCTCATGCGGGTCGATTGTAGGGGCGAGACTTGCCTCGCCTTGTCTAGCGGTCTGCCTAGCGAATCTCGATCGCCCTGGCGAGCACCGGGTCGCGCCCGGCGAAGTGATCGGCGCTACCGATCTGCAGATGCAGATCGGGCTCGAGGGCTGCACGCTCGTCGGGTCGATCGAGCACCTCCACGTACTGCGGAGGCACGTGGACGGTCCAGCCGAGGGTCTCGAGCTCGACCTCGATCCTGTCGCCGTAGTTGTGGGGGCTGCCGCCGGCGGCCTCGCCGATGATCCGGGCTTGCGTCCGCGCGTCGACCTCGGCCGCGAAGTTGCCTGCCGCGGAGAACGTCACGCGCCCGGTGAGCAGCACGAGTCGGCCGGGGCGGTTGACGAGACGGCTCCTGAGCACGTCGAGGAGGGACCGATACGCGGTGTTGTCGCCACCGGGATTGATCCGGACGTCCACGATGACACGCCTGACCTTCGGATTCTGTGCGCGCGCCCGAAGGCCGTCCGCGAAGGTGCCCGTCGAGTTCGTGTGTGCGTAGACGGCGTAGACGACTCGGCCCCGAGCCAGCTTCGCGAACCGCAGGGGGCGGTTCGGGTCGCGGAGCCAGAGCGGCGCTCGCACGCCCGGCGGAGGCGGCGGTGCCCACACATGCTGGATCAGGTTCCAGTACGCAGGCCCCGGAAGCGTCGAGAGCGTCGCGTCGAGACGCTCCCCACCGGCGCGCTCGACCGTCAGCCGCACCGTGTCCGCGCTCGCAGAGAGCCCGAGCCCGTGCAGGATCTCGCCCGTGATCATGAACTCCGGCAGGCGGAGAATCAGGCTCGACTCGTTGTCGCGGGTGACGAGCGGCCGGACGAGCGCCGCGACCTCGTCGACCGGGCGCCCTTCGATCGCCAGGATGCGCAAGCCGACGAGCTCGGGCCGCTCGGGCGACGCGAGCACGTAGAAGCCTTCCGGGAACACCCAGGCGCGGATCGGAGCGAGGTGCACCGGGCGCTCGTGATCGACGAGCGGGAAGAGCCCCATGTGACCGTCCCGCTCGCCGGTCATCGCGATGATCCGCAAGAGCTCCACGAGGATCTCGTCGCGCTCGAGCTCCGGGAGCCGCTCGACGAGATCGTCCACCGCACGCTGGAAGCGATCGCGGGAGACCGAGTGGTAGAGGTCGGGATGGATTCGCTCCATCTCCGCCGCGAGCTTGCGGACGTCGGCGACCACACCGGGATCCGCCGAAGGCTGCGCCGCGCTCGACGAGCACGCGACCAGCACGAAGAGCACGGACGCGGCGACGAGCGCACGTCTCATCCTGTGTCGTCACCAAGGTCGGCGAGCACCCAGTCGGCCCACGCAATCGCCTGCTCGGCGCGATCGAGGCCGAGGCGAAGGAGAAAGTAGTGAAAGCGATCGTTGCCCGTGCGAAGGTTCGTCGCCTCGACCGCCCTGAGCTCCTCGAGCTGCTCCATGGTCTCACGCCTGAACTGCTCGACGTGCGCGACGAGCACCTCGGGCGACGTCAGTCCGCCGACGAACAGCCGCAGGTAGAAGCGGTCGACAGCGCCGGGCTCGGGCGTCGCCAGCCAGGCATCGACCGCCGCGCGACCATCGTCCGTGATCCGGTAGAGCTGCTTGTCCGGGCGGCTCGACTGGACGACGGCGCGCCGACTGGCGAGGCCGTCGCGCTCGAGCCGGGAAAGCACGGCGTAGAGCTGGCTCTTCGCCGGAGCCCAGACATACCCGACCGCGCGGGACGTCTGCTTGAGGAGGTCGTAGCCGGAGCGCTCGCCGCTGAGCGCGAGGAGCGCGAGAACCGCTGCCTCGGTCGTCGTGAGGATGCGCGTCGCGGCGACCGTCGGCATAGTCCGCAGCGGACTAGTCCGAAGCGGACTATACAAGTCACTCAGACGAGCACGGTCACCGCATCTCGCTCCGCCTCGTACACGGCCTCGACGACGTCTCCTGCGTCCTCGCCGTCCACCTGCAGGGCGAGCGGCCGGTCGCAGCGGACGACGATCCGGTCGAGATCGCGCGCCGCGAGCGACTTGCCTTCCTTCAGGCCGCTTCCGCGGACGCCGTGGACGACGATGCGCGGAAGATCGCGCGCACGCACGGTCACGGGCGCCCAGTACGCGAGGCCCTCGTCGAAGCTCGCGCCCGGAACCAGGTCGAGCGCCACCGAGCCCGAGTACGTGTAGGGCGAGCAGTTCGCGACGAGGAGCAACGCGGCGCGTCCTGCTCCCTCGATCTCGACCTGCTCGTCGAAGCGCGCGTGACGCTCTCGGAGGAAGGAGGCGGCGACCCGCATGAACGTGATGTCGCCAGGGCGACGCCCGTCAGGGCTGCGCCCGAGCTGGTCGACGCGCCGGACGAGCTCCGCGTCGAAGCCGAGGCCGGCGCTGAATCCGAAGCGTCGGCCGTTTACGCGGCCGACGCCGACTCGACGCGTGCGGCCCTGGGCGACGCGTTTCGCCGCAGCGACGGGATTGCGTGGGAGCCCGAGTGCGCGTGGGAGCACGCTGGTGCCTCCTCCGGGAAGGAATCCGAGCGGGACGTCGACCTGCATGCCGTTCAACACCTCGTTGTAGGTGCCGTCGCCGCCCAGCACGTAGATCGTCTCGACGTCGCCCGCCCTCCGTGCGATCTCGGTCGCCTCACCCGGCGACGTCGTCAGCTGCGTCTCGGTTCCGGAAGGAAGCGCGGCCCGGACGGCCGCGAGCCGGTGCTCGTCCACCCCAGAGGCGAACGGATTGACGATGAGCAGTCTCGTCATCGGGGCACAGTCTCCATCAGACGCCCGAGGACCTCGCCGCGTGCGTGACGCCGATCATGTGATCTCCGCCCGGGACCGAGACGAGCGTCCCGGCCGGAAGCCGCCGCGCGATCTCGGCTCCCCAGCTCGGAGGCACGAGCTCGTCGGCCGTCCCCTGCCAGACGTCGATCGGCACGTCGACGTCCTCGACCCGAAACCCCCACGGCGCGAAGAACGCCCGATACTCGTCGACCACGCCCGAGCTCTGACGGAGGCCCTCCGACATCGATCGCTCCGGCAAGCCGTTCCTGCGCTCGAACCGGCGGGCGCCGAGCCTGGCGCAGAAGACCAGCGCTCTCGCCGCAGCACGCGATCGAACGGACGCGCGGCCAAGGACGAGATCGAAGCGATTCAGCTCCTGCCGACGACCGGGCTCGTCGAGCGGAAAGGCAGCCCGCGACGATCGCCGCGCGTGTCACGCGATCGCGCAGCCGGTGGGAGACCGCCGCGGCGTACTGGCCGCCCATCGACCAGCCCGTGCACGCGAAGCGCTCGATACCGAGCCGATCGACGAGTTCCGCAGCATCGTCCGCCCAGTCGAGCGTCGAGTGGCCTGGGTTCCGATCGGAGAGTCCGACGCCCGGACGATCTGGGGCGATGAGACGGACGCCGAGATCGCGCGCGGCCGCATCGCCAGAAGACGCTTCGAGGCGGCAAAGAAGCCCACCGTGACAGCTCAGGACCGGCAGTCCCGCGGGATCGCCGTAGATCGCATAGCCGAGGCGCCTGCCGTCGCGAAGCGTGATGACCGCGTCTCCGAGCCCGGTCATCGAGGCGTCGCGTACCCGCGGATCCCGTCGACGAGGATCGCCAGGAAGCGATCCGCCAGGTCATCCGTGTCGCGCCCGGGCTCGAGCCAGGTGTACGCCCAGTTCGCCGCGGAGAGAAGGAGCAGCGTTGCCGCGGCGGCATCGAGGTCGGTGCGCAGCCCACCCGACTCGAGGCCCTCGCGGAAGAGCGCGCGCCAGCGCTCCTCGTAGCGCCGCCGCTCGGCCACGATCTCGTCGCGATGCTCGCCTTCGAGGTAGCGCCATTCGCGCGTGAACACGGTCGCGACGTCGAGCTGCTCGGAGACGACGCGAAGGTGACCGCGCAGCGCGTGGCGCACGCGGTCGGCAGCCGGCGCATCCTCGGGCACCGCGTCGAGCGCCGCGTGGAACGCATCTGCTCCCTCGCGCATTGTCTGGAACAGCAGCTCCTGCTTCGAGCCGGTCAGCGAGTAGAGCGAGCCCTTCTGCACGCCGAGCGCCTGCGCGAGCGCGTCCATCGACGTCCCGTGGAACCCACGCTCGGCGAAAAGCCGTGCCGCCTCGCGTGTCAGCGCCTCCCGCCTCGTAGCCATTACACTCGATGCTAACGACCGTTCGGTAGGGAGGCCACATCGTGGACACGCGAACGCAGGAGTTCCTCGACTACGTCCAGTCCGGCGGGCAGGTCGAGACCGGCGACTGGATGCCCGACGAGTACCGGGCGCGACTGATCAAGTTCATCGAGATGCACGGGAACTCCGAGCTCATGGGAGTCCTCCCCGAGCGCGACTGGATCCTCCGCGCGCCGACGCTGCAGCGGAAGCTCGCCCTCACCGCGAAGATCCAGGACGAGGTCGGGCACGCGCAGCTGATCTACCGCGTCGTCGAGGATCTCGGCAAGCCGCGCAGCGCCTGCCTCGACGACCTCGTCTCGGGCAAGTCGAAGTTCCACAACGTCTTCCACTACCCGACGAAGACGTGGGGCGACGTCGGCGTGATCGCCTGGCTGGTGGACGCCGCCGCGATCGTCTCCCAGAAAGCGCTCCTCAAGTGCTCGTACGCGCCGTACGCGCGGATCATGAAGAAGATCTGCTGGGAGGAGTCGTTTCACATCCTCCATGGCCGCGACATCATCCTCACGCTCGTCACGGGCACGGAGCAGCAGTTCGGACTCGTGCAGGAGGCGCTCGACCGCTGGTGGGAGCCGCTCATGCAGTTCCACGGAAACCCGATCCCGGCCGAGGAGGATCCGATGTTCGTCTGGCGGATCAAGTCGCAGGGGAACGAGGAGGCACGCCAGCAGTTCCTCGAGGGGTACGTCCCGCAGATTCGCGAGCTCGGCCTCACGATTCCAGATCCCGCGCTGCGCAAGGACGAGGAGACCGAAACTTGGCTCTACACCGAGCCCGACTGGGAGAAGCTCCGCGCGGTCGTCACCGGCCATGGCCCCGCCTCGGCGGAGCGCCTCGCCTTCCGGCGGCTCTCGCGCGAGGACGTGGCCTGGGTCGAGCAGGCGGTGCTCGCGGAGGCCGCGTGAGGCAGATCACCGACTGCGTCGGACATCTGCCTACTCAAGAGCGCGAGAGATGATCTACGAGGTCTTCAGACAAGAGCGGAAGGGGCACCCCTTCCAGCACGCGGGTTCGGTCAGCGCGCCCGACGAGGTCTTCGCGGAGATCTACGCGCGCGAGCAGTACGCGCGGCGCCAGGAGTCCGTCGCGCTCTGGCTCGTCCCGCGCGAGTCGGTGCACGAGATCGACGAGTTCCCCGACGAGTTCGAGATGAAGTACCGCCGTGTGGACGGCTACTCGATCAAAGCGCGGCTGCACGAAGCGCGCGAGCGCGCGGGCACGCTCGACATGGCGCCCGGAGGGTCGGAATGACTCGTGGAGGGGCGAGGCAAGCCTCGCCCCTACGAACTCTCACCCGTAGGGGCCGGACATGTCCGGCCCTCGCCCCTCGGAGCGCGGGATGAGCGACCGCACCGAGCTCCTGCTCGCGATCGCCGACGACGAGCTCATCCTCGGCTGGCGGAACTCCGAGTGGACCGGGATCGCGCCGTTCCTCGAGGAGGACGTCGCGTTCTCGTCGATCGCGCAGAACGAGATCGGACATGCACGAGCGCTGTACGAGCTCGCAGCCCGCGAGCTCGGCACGACGGCGGACGGGCTCGCGTTCGATCGCACGCCGGAGGAGTACCGCTCGGCGCCGCTCGTGGAGCTCCGCCGCCTCGAATGGGCGCGGACGATTGCGCGGCACTGGCTCTACGAGTCCGCGGACGAGATCCGCATCGCCGCGCTCAAGAGCTCCGACGACGCGGAGATCGCCGGCCTTGCGGCCAAGATCGACCGCGAGGAGGCGTACCACCGGATGCATGCGGAGATGTGGATAGACCGCCTGCTCGCGACGGGCGAGGGTCGCACGCGGCTGAACGACGCGATCGACGAGCTCTGGCCGTACGCACTGGGCGTCCTCGACGACGTGCTTCGCCCGCAGCTCGTCGCACGAGCCCAGGAGCGACTCGGGCGCCCACTCCCCGACGTCGAGCCCGTTCCTCGGGGCGTCCACGAGGCCGAGCTCGCCGAGCTGTGGGAGGAGATGACGTCCGTGCGACGCTCGGCGCCGGCGGGCTCCCAGTGGTGACCACCGACGAGGTGTGGGACGCGCTCGCGGAGATCCCCGATCCGGAGATCCCGGTCATCTCGCTCGTCGACCTCGGTGTCGTGAAGGACGTTGCGGTGGACAACGGGACGGTGCGCGTCGACTTCACGCCGACGTTCATGGGTTGCCCCGCACTCGAGGTGATGCAGCGCGCAATGGAGGAGAAGATCTCGGAGCTCGGCGCGGTGCCCGAGGTCCGGGTCCGGCTCGACGACTCGTGGTCGACCGACGACATAACAGCCGAGGGACGCGAGAAGCTCCGTGTGGCCGGCTTCGCGCCGCCCACCCCGAGGCCGGCCGGACGCATGGAGCTCGTCCAGCTCCAGCGCGGCTTTCGCTGCCCGTACTGCGGCTCGACGGAGACGAAGCTCGAGAACCTGTTCGGCCCGACGCCGTGCCGCTCGATTCGCTACTGCGAGAGCTGCCGCCAGCCGTTCGAGCAGTTCAAGACCATCTGAGCGACGGCTCCGCGGCCTTCAGGCGTGCGTCGCACGGTGGTCGGCGATCACGTCCTCGACGACCTCGCGCGCGCTCACCCGCCAGCCGAACCGCCGAGCCGCCGCATCGGCGCCTGGCTTCTGATGCGTGATCAGCGCCTTCCAGAGCGCCCAGCCCCGCCCGCGCGCCCAGGTCGCGTCGTCGAGAGCGATGCGGGCGCGGAAAGCAGCGCGGCTCTCACCCGCGAGAAACGTCCACGCGATCACGACGTCGCATGCAGGATCGCCGACTGCCGAACACCCGAAGTCGACGACTCCGACCAGACGTCCGTCGGCGACGAGGAGGTTCGACGCCGCGACATCGCCGTGAACCCAGACGGGCGGGCCTTGCCAGCCCGCTTCGAGCGCCGCCTCCCACACCTCGGCCGCCGCATCGCCGTCGATCTCGTCCGAAAGAGCCGAGATAACAGCGCGCGTCTCGCCGTCGTACGTTTCGAGTGGCCCGCCACGCAGGAAGTTGTGCTGCCCTGGCGGCGGCCCGCCTTCCGGATCGACCGCGTAGAGCGCTGTCAGGAAGTCGGCCAGGTCGATCGCGAACCGCTCGAGATCGCCGACACGTTCGGCAGTCGCGTGGACGCCGTCGAGCCAGGCATACACCGACCAGGGCCTCGGGAAGCCGCAGCCCGGCCGACCTCGCGCAACCGGAGTCGGAACCGGAACTGGCAACTGAGGCGCCAGGACTGGAAGCCAGCGCTGCTCTTTGTCGACCTGCGCGATGTAGCCGTCAGCGCTCGGCAGCCGGACGGACAGGCTGTCGCCGAGGCGGAAGGTCGTGTTGTCCCAGCCGTCTAGCTCGACAGGCCTCACCGGGAGGTCGGCCCAGTGAGGGAACTGTGTCCGCACGAGCCGCGAGACCAGGTCGGGTGTGATCGCCGCCTTCTCCACCGCTCAAGTGTCGCCTGAGGACAGCCTGGCCGCGCTCGGTACGCTCCACGTATGAGCGTC
>CAWAOK010000002.1:0-113364 GCA_963783705.1 uncultured Gaiellaceae bacterium | reverse complement strand
GAGATCCTCTACTGCCCGACCTGAAGCGGGTACGACACACGGGCCGCGAGTCTCGCGGCCGAGATCACCGAGGAGCTCGACATCGACGCGATCGCCAGCCCCGGTGCGAGGTCGCAGTTCGACGTGCTGGCCGACGGGCGGCTCGTCTTCTCGAAGCAGGCCAAGGGCCGCTTCCCCGGGGACGGCGAAGTCGTCGCGCTCCTGCGTTAGTCGTCCTCCTCGTTCTTTCCGCTGCCCTTCCCGGGACCGTCGCCGCATTGCTTCTCCGCGTCGCGGCGAAGCCGGTCGATGTCGGAGCGACGGCCCTGGATCTCCTCCGACCGGTCGAGCAGCTCAAGCACACCGTCGCAGTCTCCGAGGCCGAAACGCGTGAAGGCGAGGTTGTAGCTCGCGTATGCCTCGGCCAGCGTGCCTGCGCCGGCGAGCTGTGACACTGCCTGTTCGAGAAGCGGCAGCGCGCCTTCGTAGTCCCCGGCCTCCATGCGACGGAAGCCTTCAGCTGCGTTGGCAGTCGCGCTCCCGGCTGGCGTCGTCTCCTCGTCGGGAACGGTCGCCGTCTCCGTGACGGTGAGAGTCGACTCCCTGTCCGAGACCGTCGACACCGTCGTCGTCACGCGCGTGATGGTGCGAACCTGAGGATCGTCCTCGTTCGAGACGAACGCCGCAGCGGTCAGCCCTCCGAGCGCGAGAACGAGCAGTGCGAGCGGCACGAGCCACCACCGCCGCCGGTGCCTCGCCGGCGGAGCAGCCCGCACCTGCGCCGGCGAGAGGACGGCCGTCGTCGGCTCCGCATCGCGGAAGACGTCGCCGAGCTCCTCGACGAGCTCGCCGGCGCTCGTGGGACGAGCATCCGGCGCCTTCGCGAGCGCTCGCTGGAAGACGGCGTCGACGCCACGCGGAAGCGCAGGCGCGACCTGTGCCGCGCTCGGGATCGGAGCATTGAGATGCGCGAACGCCTCGGTCACCGGAGTCTCGGCTGCGTACGGCCTCTGCCCGGTGAGCAGCTCGTACGCGACGACACCGAGTGCGTAGCGGTCGCTCGCCGCGGTCGCAGTCTCGCCTCGGGCCTGCTCGGGCGAGAGGTACCCGGCGGTCCCGAGCACCGTCCCCGGAAGGGTCAGGGTGTCGAACCCGGCCGCGGACGCGATGCCGAAATCGGTGACGTGCACGCGGTCCTCGTCGTCCAGCAACAGGTTCGCCGGCTTCACGTCCCGGTGGACGATCCCCTGGGCGTGTGCGGCATCTAGCCCGGACGCGGCCTGGCGGAGCCACTCGACCGCGCGGCCCGGAGCGATCGGCTCGGCGCGAGCACGGTCGTGGACGGAGCCGCCGTCCAAGTACTCCATGACGATGAACGGCTGGCCGTCGTGCTCGCCGACATCGAAGACCGTGACCACGTTCGGATGTGCGGAGAGACGCGCCGCGGCCCGAGCCTCACGCGTGAAGCGAGCGCGCACGTCCGCGTTGCGCGAGTGCCGCTCGGCGAGCACCTTGACCGCGACCGTTCGGCCCAGGAGACCGTCCGTCGCGCGGTAGACGTCTCCCATGCCGCCGCTCGCGAGATGCGAGATCGACGAGTAGCGCGCTGGGAGGGCCTGATCGGACATGCCGGAGGTGTACCCCGTGCGCGCGTTCCTCTAGCGCAGGAGAAAGCCCTCGGCGAGTGGATCGTGCGGATCGAGCGTGAACCTGTGCTCACCCGTGCGATGCGCGCTTCCTTCGACCTCGGTGATCACCGCCGGGATACCGGCGACCTCGGCGTCTCCGACGACACGCGCGCGGAACTCCGTGTCGACGATGCTTTGGTGGCGAAGCTCCGCGCCACGCGGCAGACGGCCCGAGCGATCGAGCAGGGCGAGCCGCGCCGAGGTCCCGCTCCCACACGGCGAGCGATCCACCTCGCCGTCCGCGAACACCGTGACGTTGCGCTGGGTCAGCGGATCCTCGCTCTCCTCCTGCCAGAAGATCACGCCGTAGACGTCGCGCAGCTCCGGCTCGAGCGGGTGCACGACGTCCTGCCACTCCTCGACCTCGCGCTTCACCGTTCGCCCGAGCTCGATGAGGCGCGGAAGCTCCGCCGGCTCGACGCGCTCCTCGACCGACGCGTAGAACGCGCCACCGAAGGCGACGTCGACGGTTCGCTCGGCGAGCTCGACTCCCTCCGCCCAGACGAAGGAAGGAACGTTCCGGAAGCGCACCGACCGCACGCGGCCGCCCTCCACCAGCGCCCACGTGTCGAGGCGGCCCGAGGGCACGTCGACGACGACGTGATTCTCTCCTTCGCGCCGCTCGACGACGCCCTCGTCGAGGGCCCACGTGACGAGCGCGATGGTCCCGTGCCCGCAGGCGGTCGAGTAGCCCGCGTTGTGGAAGAACACCACGCCCAGGTGGGCGCCGTCGTCGTCCGGCTCGACGACGAAGCAGCCGTACATGTCGGCGTGCCCGCGCGGCTCGTGCACGAGCAGGCGCCGCACGTGGTCGAGCCGGTCGAGCGCGTCGCGGCGCTTGTCGAGGATCGTCGCGCCGCCCAGCGGCTCGACTCCGTCGGTCACGATTCTGAAGGGCTCCCCCGCCGTGTGGTAGTCGGCTGTGCGGATGTCCACCGCGCGACTCCTACCTTCCCTTGAAGTCGGCCGGCCGCTTCTCGAGGAACGCCTGCACGCCCTCCGCGAAGTCCTCGGTCTGTGTCGCCGCCTGCTGGAGCTCCGCTTCGAGGTCGAGTTGCCGCGCGACCGACGCCGTGTACGCGTGCTCGAACAGCTGCTTCGTCATCGCGACCGCGCGCGTCGGGAGCGACGCATACCACTCCGCGAGCTCCCCGACCCGAGACTCGAATCGGTCCGCCGGAACCGCCTCCGAGACGAGACCCCAGGCGAGAGCTTCGTCCGCGCTCAGCCGGCGGTTCGAGACCATCCACTCGAACGCCCGCGTGAACCCGAGCAGGCGGTGGATGAACCACGTACTTCCCGCATCGGGCACGAGGCCGATCCCGATGAACCCGGGCACGAAGGTCGCGCTCGAGGAGCCGATGCGAACGTCACACGCGCAGGCGAGCGAGAGCCCGGCGCCCGCGACAGGCCCGTTGATGGCTCCGATCACGGGCTTCTCGAGCGCACGCATTGCGCGGACGTTCGGGTGGTAGGTCTGCTCGAGGGCGTCACGTACGCCTCCGGGGAACGACTCGAACTCGCGGAGATCCTGTCCCGAGCAGAAGCCGCGGCCCGCTCCCGTGAGGACGACCGCGCGGATCGCCGGGTCGGATGCGTCAGCCAGCGCAGCCGCGAGCCCCTCGTGCATCGCGCGGTTGATCGCGTTGTAGACGTCGGGCCGGTTGAGCGTGATCGTCAGGACAGCGCCGGCGCGCGAAGTCAGGACTTCGGTCACGTCCTTTCTCCCTTCGTGTCTCGGTCGAGGAACGCGCGGACGGCGCCCTGCGCCTCCTCGCCGAGCATGGACATCGCGAGCCAGTCGCGGGCGTGGCCGACGGTCTGATGCCACGCGAGATCGCGCCAGACGTTGAGCTGCTGCTTCGCGTAGCGCGTCGTCTGCGGAAGCTTCGCTGCGAGCTTCTCGACCCACTCGTCGACCGTGGCGTCGAGCTCGACCTCGGGCACAGCGCGGTTCACGAGCCCCCACTCTTCGGCCTGGGCCGCAGGGATCTCGTCGCAGAGGAAGATGATCTCCCGCGCGCGGCGATCCCCCACCATGAGCTGCAGCCACTGCGTCGCGCCCCCCGCGGGCACGGATCCGTGCTGGAGCCCGACGTGGCGAATGAAGGCCGAGTCGACCATGACGGAGAGATCGCACGCCATCTGCAGCTCGTTCCCACCCCCGACGGCGATCCCGTTGATCCGCGCGATCGTCGGCTTGCCGATCTCGCGCAGCCGGTCGTGCATGTCCTTGAACGCGCCGAACCACTTCCAGTACTCGCTCGAGTTGCCGAGCAGGTCCTCGCCCCACGAGCGCAGGTCGGCACCAACGCAGAACGCACGGCCGGTCCCTGTGACGACGACCGCGCGGACGTCGTCGTCCCACGACGCGTCCTCGCACGCGCGCGCTATCTCGCGCAGCATCTGGAAGTCGAACGCGTTCAGGACGTCCGGGCGGTTCAGGCGGATCGTCGCGCGCGGCGGTGCCTTCTCGTAGACGATCGTCTCGAAGCCGAGCTGCGCGGGGTCGAGCGGGCGAGGATGGGTCGGCTCGGTCACTCGATCGACGCGAAGTTCACCGTGAACGGGATTCCCATGGCCATCGCGTCCTTGCCCGCGGCCGCGAAGGCCTCCGAGCCGACCGCAGCCTTGAACGCGTCCATATCGACCCATTCGAACTCGGCGTGGTACTTGTAGGTGGGATCGCCGAACGGCGAGCCGAACACCTTCCCGTGCCGGAACGCTGAGCACTCGACAGGTCGGGTGAACTCGTCGAGGTGCTGCTGGTACCGATCGGGATCGGGCTCGGACTCGTACTGGATGATCGCCCGGATCACATGTGCTCCTTCGTCGGGGACGCCGGGGAGCGTATAGCGTCCTCGCGGTGAACTCGACCGCCGTCGCCGCCTCGCTCGCGTTCGCGGCGGGCCTCGGAGGAGCAGTCCAGATCGCGGTTCAGGGAAGGCTCGGCGACCGGGTCGGCGCGATCGAGGCGATGGCGACGGCCTCGCTGATCGGCGCCGTCATCGCGCTTACGGTTCTTCTCGTAGCCCGCCGCTCGCTCTCGGGAATCGGCGACGCATTCGGCGCTCCGAAGTGGATGCTGCTCGGCGGGGCGATGAGCGCGCTCATCATTCTGGCCATCACGATCGCCGGCCCACGCATCGGCATCGTCGCGACGACCTCCGTGCTCATCGCCGCGCAGTTCTCGCTCGCGACCGTCATCGACCGGTATGGCTGGTTCGGCGTGGAGCGGATCGCGGTGAGCTGGCCTCGCGTGCTCGGCCTCGCGCTCCTCGCCGTCGGGGCGGCGCTGACCCTCAGACGGTGAGTGCGCTCGAGTCGCTCGAGCCGGCACTCCTCTGGCGGCACTTCGCCGCGCTGACACAGATCGCGCGGCCGTCGAAGGCAGAGGGTCCCGCGCGCGAGCATGTCCTGCACTGGGCCGCGGCTCGCTCGTTCGACGCACGGCTCGACGCGGAGGGGAACGTCGTGGTGCGCGTTCCCGCAGCGGCCGGACGAGAGCACGCACCCGTTGTCGTCCTCCAGGCGCACCTCGACATCGTGTGCGAGCGCGACCCGTCGAGCCCGTTCGACCCGCGCGAGGGACGCATCGACGTTCGCGTGGACGAGGACTGGGTGCGCGCCGACGGCACGACGCTCGGCGCCGACAACGGAGTCGGCGTCGCGGCCGCGCTGGCGATCGCCGACGACGCCGAGGTCGAGCACGGGCCACTCGAGCTCCTCTTCACCGTGTCGGAGGAGCAGGGACTCGACGGCGCGAAGGCGCTCGACGCGTCGCTCGTGTCGGGGCGCTTGCTCGTGAACCTCGACGGGACGAGCGACGGCGCGCTCACGCTCGGCTGCGCCGGGAGCGACCACACGCTCTTGCGTATCCCACTCGTGCCCGAAGCCGTTCCACCCGACTACGTGGCGCTCCGGATCGAGCTCTCGGGCGCGAAGGGCGGACACTCGGGCGGCGACATCGCCGCCGGCCGGGTCAACGCGATCAAGGCGCTCGCACGCGTGCTCGCCGTTGCGCCCGTGAGACTCGGAGCGCTCGCCGGAGGCGTCAGCCGAAACGCAATACCCCGCGACGCGGTCGCCACCATCGCTCTCTCGAAGAGCGACGAGCTCGGCTTCCGCGCGGCTGCCGAGGCCGGGCTCGAGACGATCGTCCGCGAGTTCGCGGGAACGGACGACGAGCTCGCTCTCTCAATGCGCGCGGAGACTGCGAGCGAGGCGGCCGGAGTCGACGCGTCACGCCGTGCGATCGATCTCGTGCAGGCCATACCGTCGGGCGTCCTGGCGATGACTCCCGGTCTCGCAGGAGTCGTCGAGACGAGCACGAGCCTGACGACCGCAGCCACGGAGAACGGGGCGCTCGTGCTCGGCTCGATGACGCGAAGCTCGAACGCTGCGGCTCTCGACGGCGTCCTCGCCACGATGCATGCGCTCGCGCGGCTCGGCGACGCCGAGATCGAGGTCAGACGCTCCTATCCGCCGTGGGAGCCCGACCTCGACTCGTCGCTTCTGGCGACGGCCAGGGCGACGCACACCCGGCTGTTCGGTGCCGAGCCCGCGCTTTCGGTCGTCCACGGGGGTCTCGAGTGCGCGGTTCTCGGCCAGAAGCTGCCCGGCATCGAGATGGTGTCGATCGGCCCGGAGATCGTCGGCCCGCACGCGCCGGGTGAGCGCGTGCGGATCTCGAGCACGCAACGCTTCTACGGTCTGCTCTGTGCTCTCCTCGAGGACCTATCTTCGTAGGGGCGAGATATATCTCGCCCCTACGAGCGGCGGCAGCGACGCTCGAGCTCGACCGCGTCGACGACCTGCGTGCGCCCGCGAGCGAGCGCGACGACCCCGAGCTTCGCCTCCTCACGAAGCACGCGGTTGACGGTCGCACGCGACGTACCGGCCATCGCCGCGATGTCCTCCTGCGTGAGCGGGACGACGCCGTTCTCGTACGTCGCGGCCAGGTCGACGAGACGCCGGCGCACGCGGGTCTCCGCATCCACGTGGTGCGCCTCGACGACGCGATCGGTCGAGCGCCGGAGTTGCTCCGCAAGGAGGCGGAGAAGCACGTCCTTCACGCCGGGGTGCTCACGCTGCAGGATCGAGAAGTCGTCGCGAAACACCGAGCGGGTCTCGCCGGCCTCGAGCGCTTCGACCGTTGCCGAGCGGCGCGCATCCGGGAGCAGCAGCGCGAGCTCGCCGAAGCTCTGTCCGGGACCGAGCAGGTCGACGAGCACGCTATCGCCGAGCGGCGTCAGCACACGCGCACCGAAGCGGCCACGTACGACGAGATGCAGCGAGTCGGCGGGATCGTCGCGATGGAAGACGACCTCGCCCTTCGCGAAGGTTCGCCGGCGCGCGATCGCGAGCAGCTCACGCACGTCCTCGGGCGCAAGATCGGCAAGCAGCGGCCACTGCACGGCCGGAGTCTGGGTCATGCACTCCGATGCCGCAACCCGTCACGCGACGCACCGAGGGCTCGCGCTGGCCAGCCCTCGGATGCGTCGGGTGATCGGATGCTCTAGCCGAACGCCGGACCCCCGCGGCGGCCGCAGCGCTCCCAGACGTACAGCTGGAGGCCGTACGCAGGTGTCGGAAGCGCCCGCAGCGAGGCCTTCTGCACGCAAGGTGCTCGCTGCGCACTGGCCGACGGGGCACCGATGGCCGCGATGAGTAGCGCAGCCAGGAGAGTGAGAATCGTGTACTTCATGACGTTGCTCCTTTCGAGGTGGTCGGTTCAGGGTGAAACCGAGAGTCGGGCGGGAGGGAGCGAAGGGCGCGGGTGAACGCGGATACCTCGGCGGCGTACCGACGACAGCGGTCGCAGCTCCCTATGTGGATCGCAAGAGCTCGAACCTCGAACGTTGCCGCCTCCCGGTCGAGGACGAGGGAGAGCGCCCGGCGAGCCCGGGCGCAACTCCATTCGCTGACGGCGGTCCGCATCTCGGCCTCACACCGGCCGAGCTCTGATCGACGGCTGATCGACGGCCACTTCGCGGCGACGGAGCCGTTCGAGCCACGAGGAAGCCCGTGCGGTCCCCCCGACCTCGCCCACGTCCGACTTGCGGACCTCCCTCACCTGCATCGCAGCCCGAGCGCGCAGGAGGCGCTCCTCATCACGGAGCCTCGCGATCTCGTACTTCGTCCACGGATGGATGTCCATCTGCCCTCCTTCGAGTGGTTGCCTGTGCCTCCGTTGTCGCAGGCGTCTCTGAACGGATGCTTGGATCGCGCTTGAGAACGGCTTGAGTGCGGTCTACGGTTGTCGCGTCGTCGAGAGGAGGAGATCGCTGATCGAGTTCCGGGTACTCGGACCACTCGAGGTGGTCGACGACGCGCGCGTACTCCCACTCGGAGGTCTCAAGCAGCGCGGCGTGCTCGCGATGCTCTTGCTCACACGCAATCGCGTCGTTCCACGCGACCGCCTCGTCGACGCGCTGTGGGGAGAGAACCCTCCGGCCTCCGCAGCGAACAGCGTGCAGGTCTACGTCTCGAAGCTCCGTCGCCTCCTCGACAACGGCGCGACCGGCGCGAGCCCACTCGTTACAGCGCCGCCTGGCTACCTGCTCCGCGTTCAGGCGGGAGCTCTCGATACGGATGAGTTCGAGCAACTCCTCGCCGACGGCAAGTCGGCGCTGCGCGCAGACGCTTTCGCCGAGGCAGAGCTAGTGCTCGCACGCGCGCTCGCACTCTGGCGAGGACCGGCGCTCGCCGATCTCGCATCGGAGCCGTTCGTACAGTCGGAGATTGCGCGGCTCGAAGGACTCCGACTCGAGGCGCTGGAGGCGCGGTTCGAAGCGATGCTCGCCGTCGGCCGGGAGGCCGAGGCGGTCGGCGAGCTCCAGGCGCTCGTCAGACTCCATCCGCTCGACGAGCGGCTTCGCGCGCAGCTGATGGTCGCCCTGTATCGCTCGGGCCGGCATGCCGACGCGCTCGAGACCTATCGGGCCTTCCGGCAGCTCCTCGACGACGAGCTCGGACTCGAGCCGAACCCCGAGCTACGGAGGCTCGAGCAGGCGATCCTTCGTCAGGACGACTCGCTCGGCCCGGTCGCGCGCCTGGCCCCTGCGGCGACCGTCGAGCCGAACCCGGAGCCGACGCCGATTCCGGACGTCGAGCCTCCGCCGACCGCGCCCCCGAGGCGGATGGAGGACGAGCGGCGCCCGGTCACCGTGCTCTTCGCCGACATCGTCGGCTCGACGGCGCTCGGTGAAAAGCTCGAGCCCGACGAGGCGAAGGTTCTCGTGGGCGAGTGCGTGACGATGATGAGCCGTGCCGTCGACGAGTACGGCGGCATCGTGCAGGCGTACCAGGGCGACGGGATCTGCGCCTACTTCGGAGTGCCGACCGCGCACGAGGACGACCCCGAGCGCGCAGCTCGAACGGCGCTACGCATTCTCGAGGTGGTGAGCGGGTATGCGCGCGACATCGAGGCGGCCTGGGGAATCACGGGCTTCGCCGTACGGGTCGGCGTGAACAGCGGCCCGGCGGCGGTCGGGCTCGTGGGAAGCACCGATCCCCAGGCGGTCGCGCTCGGGGACGCGACGAATGTCGCTGCGCGCCTGCAAGCGGCCGCCGAGCCCGGGACGATCCTGGTCGGGCACGTCACTGCACGCCGACTCGAGCACCGCTTCCAACTCGGGGCCCCTATCGAGATCACGGTGAAGGGGAGGGAGGAGCCCGTCCGGGCAGCCCAACTACTTCGCGCGAAGGAGCGCGCGCCGCGTTCCTCGACGACGCCGGTCGTCGGGCGTGAGCGTGAGCTCGAGACGCTGCGTGGCGGCGATCCGCGATCTCGCCGCCGGGCGCGGACGAGTCGTCCTCGTCACCGGGCGCGCCTGGCATCGGCAAGACGCGCCTGCTCACCGAGCTTGCCACCGAGTCCGCGGGTTCGACCTGGCTCGAAGGACGCTGCCACTCCTATGGCGGCCTGCCCGGCTGGCCGATGGTCGAGACCCTGCTGGGCTGGCTGGGCGCCGAGATCGGCGAGCCCGAGATCGCCATCCGGACGAAGGCGCGCGCCGGCTTGGGAGCACTGTTCGGCGACGACACCGAGGCCGTTCTCGTCCCGCTGGCTGCGCTGCTTCGACTCCGCCTCGGTGACATTCCGGTCACCGAAGCCGATACGGACAGCGCGTTCGTTCGCTGGCTCGAGCGCCTCGCTTCGACGAAGCCCGTCATCATCGCCGTCGAGGACACGCAGTGGGCCGACGCGCCGACGCGCCGCCTGGCCGAACACGTGCTCGAGCTCACCGACCGGGCGCCCGTCGGCCTCGTACTCACCGAAGAGCCGATCCCGGGCTCGGAAGGGGCCGCGCTGCGATCGCACGCGCTGGCCAACTTCGGCCACAGGACGTCGGAGCTCGCACTCGGCCCGCTCACCGACGCAGCGGCAGAGGAGGTGCTCTCCGGTCTCGTCGGCGCCGAGCTCGACGCGGCGACTCGCATCGGCCTCATCCGCGAGGCGGAGGGCAATCCGCTCTACCTCGAAGAGCTTGCTCGGGCATTCCTCGAAGGGGCGCTCGAGCCGCGCGGCCGCACGTGGACGGTGACGATCGGGTCGCTCGAGCTCCTCCCGCCGTCGCTCGAGAACCTCCTCGTCGCGCGGATCGACCGCCAGGCCGACGAGCCACGCAGGCTCGCGCAGATCGCGGCTGCGATCGGGCGGACATTCCCCGTCTCGGTGCTCGAGCGTGTGAGCGGCGCGACCACCGGCGAGGCGCTCAACGCGCTCCTCCGAGCCGAGATCGTCCGCGAGGTCGGTCGCTATCCCGAGCTCGAGTGCACGTTCACGCATGGCCTCTTGCGCGAGGCCGCGCTCTCGACGCTGACGTCCACCCGGAAGCGAGCTGCTGTATGCGGACATCGCCGCCGCGTTCGAGGAGACGTACGCCGGAGTCACTCGACGAGCATCTCGAGCGGCTCGCTCACTACCACGCCCAGGCGGGAACGCTTCCGAAGGCGCTCGAGTACGCAGAGCGCGCCCGAGCGCGTCGGGTGGTGGCCGAGTAGACGCGCATGGTTGATCGCCGCCTCCTAGCGTCCTAGCGGTCGAGCCACCAGTCCTCCGAGTTCCACAGGACCCCCTCCAGGGTCGCGTTGCTGACGAGGCCCCGAAGCCGGATGCCCGTGAAAGCTGTGGTCGAGGGACTCTGAAACAGCGGAAGCGCTGGGACGTGCCTCGCCATCTGCCGATCCGCGCGGTTCAGCGAGCGCGCGCGCTGCTCCGCGTCGACGATGAGCTGCGACTGGACGAACTCCTGAGTCACGAGCCGATCGCAGTAGCCAGTGAAGTTCGCCGAGCCCCCGCAGCGCCAGATGTCGGCACTTGCACCCGGGTCGGGAGCGGTGGTCCACTGGAAGAGCGCGAGATCGTAGTCGCCGTTGGGAAGGATCTGCCCGAAGAGCGCTCTGCGTGCGACAAAGGTGGACCGCACCTCGACGCCAATTCGCCGCAGCTGCTCCCTGACAACTTCGATCGTGCTCGCCCGAACCGAGATGCCGGGGGTAGTGAACAGTCGAAGCGACAGTCGTGCCCCGGAGCAGATACGGATGCCATCCGTGCCCGGGCGGCAGCCCGCGTCCGCGAGCAGTCGCCGAGCTCTGACGGGCTGGTAGCCGTAGACGTTCCAGTGCGGCTCGTAGAAACGCTGGCCAGGCACGAAGATGAAGCTCTGCAACGGCTGCAGCCGTGGGAGGTCGGGGTAGAGCTGCCGCACGAGAGCGTTGCGGTCGATCCCGAACGCAATCGCCTGACGCACTGCTCTCTGCTCGAGCGCATCGTGGCCGCCGGCCCCACGGTTGCGGATGGCAATGTGCTCCCAGCCCGCCTCGGCGGCTGTGCGGCAGGTGACGCCGCGCTCCCGGCAGAACGTCGAGATCTCGGGCTCGTGAACAACCTCGAACAACGCATCGACGGTTCCATCGCGCATCGCCTCGATCCCCGATTCCGGGAACGGCTGAGCGAGAAAGCGGAAGACGAGGCGGTCGAGGTAGGCCCGGTGCGCGCCCCAGTAGCCCCGGTTCCGGACGAGCGTGAACTGACGACCGCGGTCGACCGAGCCGACGAGGAAGGGGCCGCTGCCGATCGGGTCTCCCGTCTTCGGGTTGTCGATCCCGTCCCGCCAGATCGTCGTAGGGTTTTCGCCCGCGAGGGCATGCCGTGGCAGGACCACACCGAAGAGGTCGCGCCAGCCGGCGAAGCGGCGGCGGAAGTCGACCTTGACCGTCTTTGCGTCGAGGGGGCGAACCTGCCGGATCGATGGCGGAAAGTCCGTCAGCTCGAGCTTCGAGTACGTCTGCCAGGTGAAGACGAAGTCACGCGCGGTAACCGGGATGCCGTCGTTCCAGCGCGCCTCGGGACGGATGTTGTACGTGAGCGTGAACGGCTTCTTCGTGAGCGTGACGTCGGATACGAGGTTTGGCCGGTAGGCGAGGTCGGGGCCGACTTCGAAGGCTCCCTCCAGAACCTGGCGGACGAAAGCGGCCTGAATCCCGCAGTCGTCAACGAGGAGGTTGAAGCAGGCCGGCTCCGTCCCGGCGGGCTTGCCGACGACAACGGTGCCGCCGCGCTTCGGCGCCTGCGCCTCGGCGCCGCCCGCCCCCCAGACGGGCAGGAGCACCACGACGAGCGCTACCGCGAGGGCTAGTCGTCGAGCCACCAGTCCTCCGCGTTCCAGAGAAACTGTTCGGGTGAGACGACGACGTTTCGTAGCGTCTTGCGGAGTGCGAGGACATAGGGCAGCTCGTAGAGCGGGATCGCCGGGACGTCCTTCGCTAGCTGCTGGTCCGCGCGATTGAGGACGCGGCCGCGTTGCTCCGACTCGAGAATCCGGTCAGCCTGGTCGAGATCCTTCGTGACGAGCCGCTGGCAATACCCGCCGAAGTTCACCGGGCCGCCGCAGCCGAACAGACGCTTATCGCTGCCCTCGAATCCGACGCCAGCGGAGTAGGCAGCGAGGTCGTAGTCGCCGCTCGGCAGGATCTGCTGGAAGAGCACCGCTCCCGGGATGAAGACGAGCTCCACGTCGATGCCGGCCCGCCGGAGGTGCGTCTGGACGAGCTCGATCGTGCGCATCCTGTGACTCGCGCCCGCGGTCGTCATGAGGCGCAGCTCGAGTCGTCTTCCGGCACAGACGTAGACGCCGTCGGCTCCGCGCTGACAGCCTGCTCGCTCGAGCAGCCGTCGCGACTCGTCCGGTCGGTAGCGATAGGCATTCCAGTTCGGCCAGTAGGACGTGTGACTGGTCAGGAAGACGGTGCTGTTGCTCGGCGGATAGGTCGGGTCATCGCGAAGAGCCGCCGCGCGATGGCGACTCGGTCGATCCCGTAGGCGAGCGCGCGCCGGACGAGCTTTCCGTCCTTCCCCTGCAGCGCCGGATGTCCGCCAGGGCGGATTCTGATGTCGACGTGCTCCCAGATGTCCGATGTCGTTCTGGAGACCCGTATTCCCGGCATCCGACGAAGCTCGGGAACGAAACTCGGGTCCCGGCTGAACGCAAAGTCGAGCTGACCCTCGCGAAGCCCTTCCAGCAGCTCCTGCGGTAGCGCAGTCCCTCCGGCCCGCTGTTGGAATCGCACGATCAGTCGGTCGAGGTACGAGACGTGCGGCCCCCAGTAGTTGGGATTGCGGACGAGCGTGTACTGCTTCCCACGCTGCCAGCGCTCGAGGAGGAACGGGCCGTTCCCGATCGGCCTCCCCGTCTTCGGATTCACGATGCGATCGCTCCAGACGCTTGCGAGGTTCTCCCCCCGCAACGCGTGCTGCGGCAATACCGTCTTGAAGAGGCCGCGCCAGCCAGCCTCGGGAGAGCGAAGGACGACTTGGAACGTCTTCGCGTCGAGCTTGCGGATGGATTGCACCCGGGCATGAATGTCGTGGAAGCTGGAGATGCCGGGGTCCGTAGCCCGCGCCTTCTCGATCGCCTCGTGAGTGAAGACGAAGTCGCGCGCGGTGACAGGCACGCGGTCGCTCCAGCGGGCCTCGGGACGAATCGTGTACGTGAGTGTGTACGGACGCTTCCTCGTGTATGTCACACGCGAAACGAGCTGAGGCTTCGAGGTCAGATCTGGACCGAGCGCGAACGCCGGCGTGAGGACCTTCCGGGTGAAGACGTAGAGCCCGCACGTGACCGGGTTGAGGCAACTCGGCTCTCCGTCGAGCCCGAAGACGACGGTGCCGCCGCGCTTCGGCGTCTGCGCGTCGCGCGCCGCCCGCTCCGGACACGGGCAGGAGCGCCGCGACGAGCGCGACCGCGAGCGCTAGTCGTCGAGCCACCAGTTCTCCGCGTTCCAGAAGAGATTGTTCGGCGACGCCACGACGCCCCGCACGGAGTTGCTGTACGCGAGCACCCATGGAATCTGGTACAGGGGGATCACCGGGACGTCCTTGGCCAGCCGGCGGTCCGCGCGATTCAGAACGCGCGCGCGTTGAACGTCGTCGAGAATCCGGTCGGCCTGGTCGAGGTCGGCCGTGACGAGCCGCTGGCAGTACCCGGCGTAGTTGCCCGGCGCACCGCAGCCGTAGATGTCCTTCTGATCGAAGCCGAAGACCTCGATCCAGGCGAACGAGACGACGTCGAAGTCGCCCCTGGTCCGCTCTCTCGAAGAGCGCTCGGTCGTACGAGACCACGACCTCGATACCGACCCTCCGGAGTTGAGCCTGCATCAGCTCGAGACCACGTTGACGCGGCCGCGTCGGCAATGTGAAGAAGCGGAACGAAAGGCGCTCGGTTCCGCGTGCGTAGATGCCGTCGGCACCCCGGCGGTAGCCGGCGCGCTCGAGAAGGCCGCGCGCGACCTCCGGCTTGTAGGCATAGCCCTTCCAGTTCGCGGCGTAGTAACGGTCCGTGTCGAAGAGCTGCACTGCGCTGTGGAGCGGCCGGTAGGTGGGATCGATCTCCCCCCACAGGCGCCGCACGAGCTCTGCGCGGTCGATCGAGTAGGCGAAGGCCCGACGAACGAGCTTGTTCCGCAGCGCCGGATGGCCGCCCGGGAGGAAGCGGAAGTCGAGATGCTCATAGCCGTTCGAGCGATGAAGCCGCACGGTCGTGTCTCGTATCCGCCCGAGATCCGGGACGATGTCGGTGTCGCGGGCATACGCGACGTCGACGGCCCCCGTTCGCAGGCCCTCGAGCACCTCGGCGGGAGGCGGGGCCGCGCACACGCCCGCGCAGAAGCGGACGATCAAGCGGTCGAGATACGCCTCGTGCGGGCCCCAGTACCTCGGGTTGCGCACCAGTGTGAGCTGCTTTCCACGAGTCCAGCTTCCGACGAGGAACGGCCCGGAGCCGATCGGTCTGCCTGTCTTCGGGTTCTCGATGCCGGCGGTCCAGATCCGCGTGAGATCCTCCCCCGCGAGCGCGTGCTGCGGCAGGATCTGCGAGAAAAGGCGGCGCCACCCCGCGTAGCGCGACCGTAGGACGACCCTGACCGTCTTTGCGTCGACCTTGCGGACGCTGCGGACGTACGTGCGATGTGGGTCGTCCGGGAAGTACGTGACGGATCGCCAGGTGCGTGTAGAGAAAGTCGCGAGCGGTCACCTGGACGCCGTCGCTCCAGTGAGCTTCGGGTCGGATCGCATACGTCAGCGTGAACGGATCTGTTCTCGTGAACGTGACCGCCGAGACGAGCCTGGGTCGCAGCGTGGAGTCGCGAGCGAGGGCGAACGCACCTGGGAGAACCTTGTCGACGATCCAGTTGAACTGAGGGCCAAGAACCCGGCAGTCTCTGAACGGGTTCAGGCAGCTGAGCTCGGCGACGGGCCCGAAGACGACGGTGCCGCCGCGCTTCGGTGTCTGCTGGGGCGCGCTCGCTGTGGGAGCTGCGACGACGGCAGCTGCTGCGAGAAGACCGACGAGTGAGATGAACAGACGTTTCAGGGCAGGCTCCTTCCCTCTGGACCGCCCGCCTCGTCGTCGTCTTGCGTACTGCCCCGCGACGATACTCGGATCACTCCTCGTCGACAACGTCCGCCTCGGGCGCACGCACGGTGACCCAGACGCGGCCCTCTCCTGCAGCGACCCGCTGCGGCTCGTTCCCGATCCTGACCGTCGCCCCGACGTCGCCCGACTCCGCGTCGATCCGCATCACCGTGCGATCGAGTTGATTCACGACCCAGATCGCGCCTTCGCCGAAAGCCACGTCGACCGGCCCGTCGCCGACCGGGATCTGCGTGAAGATCGGGGTCGCGCCGGGAGCTGCGATCTCGAGTCGGGTGACGGTGTCGTCCGCGTAGTTCGCGACCCAGAGCGAGCCGGGACTGGCCGCGATCGCGCGTGGGCTCTGCCCGACGTTCGGCGCTGCCTTCTTCTGGATCACGAGTGGGTCGACCTCGACGATCGTGTTCGTCGCGCTGTCCACGATCCACAGGGAGCCGAGCGCGTACACGATGTCCTCGTACTGCGGAAGAATCGAGCTCGAGGAGCCGACGAGCCCGGCCTCGACCTCGACGCTCCTGCCGACGCGCGTTCGGAGATCGACGCGTCCCAGCTGTCCGCCCCGGCAGACGAACCAGACGGCGCCGGCGCCGGTCGCGATGCTCGCCTGAGGACCGGTGCACGGCACTCCATCGCCCAGCGCCGAAATCGGCGTCGTCGACGAGTTCTGATCGGGGTTGATGCTCGTGAGGTCTGCGAGCGGACCGAGCGCGACCCAGATCGTGCCGCGACCCGCCTGAATGTCGCTCGGGTACTCACCTACCGTGATCGTCGCGTCGCGAGCAGACAGATCCGTCGGATCGATCCGAGAGACCGTGTTGTCGTCGATGTTCGTCGCCCAGGCGCTACCCTCGCCCGTCGTGATCGCCTGCGGACCGCGGTCGACCGGGACCTCCCCGATCAGCGTGTTCGACGACGGGTCGATGACGCCGACGGAGTCGGGCGACACCGACGAGAGACCGCTCGAGTCGCGCATCAGCAGAAATGCAGCCAGCGCCGCGAGCACGAGGAGAACCGCAGCGGCGCCGATACCGATCCGTGTGCGGGACCGCGCGCCGGCCGCGGGGGGCGCGTCGACGAGGCGTAGCGCGGAGCGCGTCGCAGCGACCAGCTCACCGGCCGACCGATAGCGCCGCCCCGGCTCCTTCGCGAGCGCGCGGGTGAGGACGGTGTCGAGCTCCTTCGGGAGATCGGCCTTGGCCTTGGAGGGCGGCGTCGGCTCCTCGTGCACGTGCGCCCAGAGCAGCGCGACGTCGGTCGCGCGCGGGAAGGGCGACTGCCCGGTCAGGCACTCGTAGAGGACGCAGCCGAGCGAGTACACGTCGGCCCGCTCGTCGAGCGCGTTCCCGGTGATCTGCTCGGGCGCGACGTACTCGAGCGTGCCGACGATCTCGCCTGCGACCGAGACCCCCGAGAGGGAGCCCGTGCGCTTGGTGAGCCCGAAGTCGCCGAGGTAGCAGTGCTCGCGCCCCGCAGCCTCGGCAATGAGTACGTTCGACGGCTTGACGTCGCGATGGACGAGACCCTTCTCGTGGGCGGCGTCGAGTGCCTCTGCGATCTGCGAAAGGAGCTCGATCGCGCGCTTGGGGTCGAGGGCACCATCCTCGGCGAGAACCATCGCCAGGTCCGAGCCCTCGACGTAGCGCATCGCGAGATAGAGGACGCCGTCGTCCTCGCCAGCGCCATAGATCGGGATGACGTGCGGATGGTCGAGGGAGGCCGCGATGCGCGACTCGCGCAGGAAGCGCTCGCGGAAGCGCTCGTCCTGGGCGAGCTCGGGTGCGATCACCTTGATTGCGACCTTGCGCCCGAGCCCTTCTTCCGACGCGCGGTAGACCGCACCCATGCCCCCGCGGCCGATGAGCGCTTCGATTCTGTAGCCGGCGACCGTCGTTCCGGGCGCCAGCGCGGAGCCCGCGACGTTGCTCACCGCCCAAGTGTCCGACAGCCACGTTCCGAATGCAACATTCGCTGCTACCCGCGCTGTGTAACGGCGGTGACATTCGCAACGTCGCAGGCGCGAACGACGCGGAGCGGTGGTGCTCGTACTCTCGGGACATGAGCACAACGAGACGGGAGAACACCATGAAGCGCATCGCCACCATCGGAGCCATCATCACCGCTTTCGCGGTAGCGCCTGCGGTCGCCGCCGCGGGGAACAACCCAGCGCAGTCGAATCCACAGATCTCGGCCCAGGTCGTCGGCGTGCAGACGGCCAAGGTGCAGCGGGCACAGGCTGCGATCTCGGTTCAGCGGCACCTGGCGCAGGTCGCGCAGGCGAAGCGCTTCTCGCTCGCTCTTCCGCGCACAGATTCGCTAGCTCTTCTCGCGTTCCATCCGAGGGGGAGGGGGGCCGCAAGGCCCCTTTCCTCATGCGGATACCTTGACTGATTCGTATGCCTCGTGTGACACTTGGAGGCATATATGGCGAGGATCAAGCGGACGTCACTCAACCTCGATCTCGACCGCGTCGCGCAGGCGCGAGACGTCTTGGAGACGCGCACGACGACCGAGACAATCCACCGCGCGCTCGACGAGGTGATCACGCGCGAGGCGTTGCGCAAGCTCGCGGAGTGGCGGCCTGACTACACACTCGAGGAACTGGAGCATCTGCGCCGTGACTGGTTCCGCCCCACAGAGTGGCAGAGCTAGCCGACACGAGCGCATGGACGGTATCGCCTCGGGACCCCGAGCTTCGGCGGCGCTTCGACGAGCTGGTGGCCTCCGGGAGGATCGCCACATGCGACGCAGTCGCGTTCGAGTTGCTGCACGGATCGAGAAACGGCCAGGAGTTCTCGGATACACGAACGAGACTCGGTCTCGTTCCCCGCTGCCCGATCGGCGCACGTGAGTGGCAACGCGCACTCGACGTTTACGAGATGCTCGCTCACCAGGGAGGTCTGCACCACCGGCGTGTAAAGCGCGCTGGTCTGCTGATCGCCGCAGCAGCCGCATCAGCAGGCGTGCCCGTGCTCCACTACGACGCCGACTTCGACGTCATCGCCGAGATCACCGGTCAGCCGACGCGCTGGATCGCGCCCCGCGGCTCGTTGTAAGGGCGAGATGCATCTCGCCCCTACAGCCCGACGATGTCGTCGGGCCGCACGGGCACGCGCGCGAGCTCGCGGCCGGTCGCATCACGCAAAGCAGCGGCGATCGCCGCCGTGGAGACGACCGTCGGCGGTTCGCCCACTCCTTTGAGACCGTAGGGCGCGTCCGGCTCCGGATCCTCGATCAGCTCGGAGACGACCGGCGGCATGTCGAGGAAGGTGGGGATGAGGTAGTCGGTGAAGCTCGCGTTCGTGATCAGGCCGTCGTGCGTCTGGATCTCCTCCATCAGCGCGAGGCCGAGGCCCTGTGCGGTTCCGCCTTCGATCTGTCCCTCGACGGCCGTGCGGCTCAGCGCCTTGCCGACGTCCTGTGCTGTGCCGATCCAGACCACGCGCGTGAGACCGAGCTCGACGTCGACCTCGGCGACGACACGCATCGCCGCGACGGCGAGGGCGACATGCGCATTGCCGTCCATGATCTGACCCGTCTCCGGGTCGAGCGGGAACGTGCGTGGGTGCCGGTAGACGCGCTCGACGTCGACGGCGCCTCCCACCCGGTCGCGTTCCTCGAGCGCCGCCCGGCACGCGGCCTGCACTGCGCCCGCCGCCATCCAGGTCATCCGCGAGGCCGACGACGAGCCTGCCGATCCGACGTCTGCCGTGGATCCGGAGGTAACCGTGACGTCTTCCGTCCCGAGCTCGAGCCGCGCCACCTGCAGGATCACCTCGCTCACACCCTGGCCAACCTCCGCGGCGGCACAGTGCACTTCCGCCGTGCCGTCCTCGGCGAGGACGACACGGGCGGCGCAGAAGTCGTCGAAGCCCTCCGAGTAGCAGATGTTCTTGAAGCCGACGGCGAAACCGACGCCGCGACGCACCCCCTCGCCGCGCGTCGTGTTGCCCGCCCCACCCGGCAGGCGAATCGCCTCGCGAGGAAGCTCCTCCGGCTCAGGTAGCGCGAGAGCCGCTGCCCGACGGATGACCTCGCGCGTGGGCAGCGCTCCCGTCACGACCTGCCCGGTCGCGAGCATGCCGCCCGGCTCGAGCGCGTTCAGGAGCCGTAGCTCGATCGGGTCGATGTCGAGCGCGGCGGCGAGCTTGTCCATCTGCGCCTCCGCCGCGAAGCACGTCTGTACCGCGCCGAAGCCGCGCATGGCGCCACACGGCGGGTTGTTCGTGTATACGGCGAGCCCATCGACGTGCACGTTGTCGACCGCGTACGGGCCGACGGCGAACGAGCAGGCATTGGAGATGACCGCAGTCGAGCTCGACGCATACGCGCCCCCGTCGACGAGGATCCGCATCCGCACCGCCACGAGCCGCCCTTCGCGCGTCGCGCGATGCTCGGCCCAGATCCGCGCGGGGTGGCGGTGGATGTGACCGACGAACGACTCCTCGCGGTTGTAGACGATCTTGACGGGCCTCCCGGTACGCAGGGCGAGCAGCGCCGCGTGGATCTGCATGGAGAGGTCCTCGCGTCCGCCGAATGCGCCACCGACCCCGGCGAGGTGGACGCGCACCTGCTCGGGCTCGAGATCGAGGCAGGGGGCGACCTGGTCGCGGTCGACGTGGAGCCACTGCGTGGCGACGTGGATGTCGACGCCACCCTCGCCGTCCGGGAGCGCGATCCCCGATTCGGGCCCGAGGAACGCCTGATCCTGCTGGCCGACGTCGTAGACGCCATCGACGATGACATCCCCGTCGGCGTCGGGATCGCCACGCGTGACGAGCATGGCGCGCACGACGTTCGGACGCGGGTCGTCGCGGTAGCCGTGGCCCATCGTCGGCCGGTCGGGATGGAGCGGCTCCATCTCGGTCGCTAGCTCGGGATCGGTCACGGGCTCGAGCGGCTCGTACTCGACGCGCACGGCCGCAGCCGCTCGCCGCGCCTGCTCGGGCTCCTCCGCAGCGACGACCGCCACGGCCTCGCCGAAGTAGCGGACGCGATCGATCGCGAGCACGGGCTGATCCGCGAACTCGAGGCCGTACGTCTTCGCGCCGGGGACGTCCTCGTGCGTGAGCACGGCGTGGACGCCGGGCAGCGTGCGCGCCTCGGTCGTGTCGATGGCGACGACGCGAGCGTGAGCGTGCGGGCTCCGCACCGTGTGTCCCCACAGCATCCCCGCCGCTTGCAGGTCGCTCGAATACTCGAACTCGCCCGTGACCTTCGGCACGGCGTCCGCGCGGCGTGTGCTGGTCGCTGCGTGCCCGCGGCGAAGTGTCCGGGTCGTGGTGCTCATCGGCCCACGGCCAGCTGAACAGCGTCGAGAATCTTCTGATACCCGGTACAGCGGCAGAGGTTCCCGGAGAGTGCCTCGCGGATCTCGTCGTCCGTGGGATCCGGCACGCGCCGCAGGAGATCGGCAGCCGCGACGACGAAGCCCGGCGTGCAGAAGCCGCACTGCACCGCGCCGGTGTCGGCGAAGGCCTCCTGCACCGGGTGCAGGCCCGCGTCGCCGCCGAGACCCTCGACCGTCACGACCTCATGGCCTTCGGCCTGTGCGCCGAGGACGAGACAGGCGCACACGAGCTCGCCGTCGTAGAGGACGGAGCAGGAGCCGCACTCGCCCTGCTCGCACGCGTTCTTCGACCCGGGCAGCTCGAGCCGGTCGCGAAGCGTCGTCAGCAGGCTCTCGCCCGCCCAGACCTCGGCCTCGCGACGCTCACCGTTGACCGTCAGCTCGATCCTCACGCGACGCACCTCTCGAGCGCGCGCTGCGTGAGCACGCGCAGGGCGTGCCGGCGGTAGGCGGCCGTTCCACGCACGTCGTCGATCGGGCTCGCGGCCTCGGCGACGCGCTCGGGGAAGCCGGCCGCGTCCTCGAGCGGCGCCGTGACGAGCCGAACGACCGGTGACGACGACCCGAACGACGCCCTGAGCTCACCGCGCCGCCGATCGGCCACGACGGCGAGCGAGCACACCGCGATCACCATTGCGTTGCGCGGCCCGACCTTCATGAACGTCTGCGGCTGGCCGCTCGGCTCGACGAGAACCGAGACGATGAGCTCGTCGGGCTCGAGGGCGTTCTGCTTCACGCCTACGAGGAACTCGTCGAGAGGGAGGCGCCGCTCGCCGCGCACGCTCGCAAGCTCGACCTCGGCGTTCTCGACGAGGAGCGGCGGAAGGGCATCGCCGGCTGGAGAGGCCGTACCGAGGTTGCCGCCGATCGTCCCGCGGTTTCGGATCTGCGGCGAGCCGACCGTGCGCGACGCCTCGGCCAGCGCGGGCAGCGCTTCGGCGAGCTCGCCGCTCATCGCCTCCGCGTACGTGAGGCCGGCGCCGAGCCTGAGCGTCCCGTTCTCGCGCGACCAGCCGCGCAGCTCGGAGAGCTCGTTGAGGTTGAGGACGACCTCGGGTCGCGCGCGATCGAAGTTCAGCGCCACCATGACATCCGTGCCGCCCTGGATCGGGAGCGCGTCCGGGTGCGCGGCCTTCAGCGCGAGGGCTTCGCCGAGCGAGCGAGGAGTGAGAACGTCCACGCGTCCGTTCTACCGTTCTTCGCGCACGTACGGAACCCCGAGCGCCGCCGGCGCGCCGAGCCTGCGTCTGGCGAGGCCGGTCGAGACGAGCACCAGGACGACGATCGTCATGACGTACGGCAGTGCGTAGAGGAACTCCGGCGTCACGTCCACCTCGCGCGCCTGGAGCGCGAACGGAAGTGCCGACAGCGTGCCGAAGAGATACGCGCCGACGAGACAGAGCTCGGCGCGCCAGAACGCGAAGATCACGAGAGCGATCGCGATCCAACCCGCGCCGCCGACGAGCGTGTCGCCGGCCGTCCAGCCGGGCGTGATGGACAGGCTGTAGCACGCTCCGGCGACACCTGAGAAGGCGCCCCCGACCATCACGTGCACGTAGCGGTAGAGCGTCACGTTGACGCCCATCGCGTCGGCCGACGCAGGCGCCTCACCGACGGCGCGGACGTTGAGGCCCCAGCGGGTCCGGCCGAGGTAGAGCGCGACGAGGAGCGTGAGGATCCACGACGCGTACACGAGCGCCGACTGGTCGAAGAGGATGGGACCGACCACGGGAAGGTCTCCGAGCCCGAGCACGTCGAGGTCGCCGAACTGGTGGATCGCCGGAAGGTCGGCGAGTCCGAGCTCCGTTCCGAGGTACGCGGACAGGCCGAGCCCGCCAGCGAAGATCGTGAGCGCGAGCCCCGAGACGATCTGGTTCGCGCGCAGCGTGATGACGAGGAACGCGTGGATCGCGGCCAGCGCCGCCCCCGCGAGTGCCGAGGTGACGACGGCTAGGAACAACGCCGACGCACCCGAGCCGTCGAACCGCTGCGTCGTCCAGAACCCGACCGCTGCGCCGAAGAGCATCATCCCCTGGACGCCGAGGTTGAGAACTCCCGAGCGCTCCGCCAGGAGCTCCCCGAGCGCCGCATACAGGAGCGGCGTGCCGTAGAGGATCGCCTGCGCGAGCACGATCACGATGAGGCTGTCGTTGACGCTCATAGGGCAGCCTGGGTTGCCCTATGAGCGTGGAGGGGTGTGGGGAACCGGGAGGTTCCCCACGTTCTCGAAGAGAAGGGGGCACGCGGGGGAAACAGGGTTTCCCCCGCGACGACGAGCCGTAGGCGAGTGGTGCTCACGACGCAGCCCCTTCCGCCGCCGGTCTCCCCGCGCCGATCCGCGTGATCCGCAGCCGGTAGCGCAGGAGCAACTCGCCGCCCAGCGCGCAGAAGAGGATGATCCCCTGCATCACGCCGACGAGCCCGGACGGGAAGTCCGGTCCCTGCAACGTGTAGCCGGCATTCAGCAGCCCGCCGATGAGTACCGCGACGAGGCAGACGGCGAACGGGTTGTAGCGAGCAAGCGCTGCCACGACGATGCCCGTGTAGCCGAACGCCGCTGCCTGGAGACCGGTGGGGCTCCCGTCGAGCGTGTGCGTGAAGTCCCCGATCTGACTCGCCCCGCCGATCCCCGCGATCGCGCCGGAGATGGCCATGACCGCGAGGATCTTCCGGCGTGTCCGCATGCCGGCGTACCGCGCGGCACGCGGCGAGTCGGCGATGACGCCGACCTCGAACCCGAACCGCATGCGCGAGTAGAGCACCCACAGCGCGAGCGCGGCCAGGATCCCGAGCAGGAACCCGAGCGGGACGACCACGGACGAGCCGAAGGTCGGCCAGTTCGACGCCTCGGGCATGGGCTTGCCCTGCGGGAATGCGCGCGCCTGGAGCGTCGACGTGTCGCGCCAGTACGACGAGCTGTCGAAGATCAGATACGTGAGGAGCAGCCCCGCGACGTAGTTGAGCATCAGCGACGTGATGATCTCGTTCGTCCGGGCAAAGGCACGAAGGACGCCCGGGATCAACGCCCACAGCGCACCGAGAGCGGCGGCCGCCACGCACATGGCGACGACGAAGAGCGGCGTCGACGCCGTGTCTCGGTCGCCGAGCTGGAGCGCGATCCACGACGCGCCGACCGCGCCGAGGTAGAGCTGGCCCTCCGCACCGATGTTGAAGAGCTGCATCCGGAAGGCGGCAGCGGCGGCCAAGCCCGTGAACAGGATCGGAGTCGCCGAGATCAGCGTCGCCGACATCGCGCCGGTGCCCGTGAACCCGGCCTCGACGATCTTCCGGTACGTCTCCCAGGTGTCGTGCCCCGTGAGCGCGAGGACGACTCCGATGATCGCGAACGCGACGACGAGCGACCCGATCGGCACCGCGAGAGAGAGCCACCACGGCTGCGTGAGTCGGCGCTCGAGCTTCACTCTCGCGCCCCACCCGCCATGAGCAGCCCGATCTCCTCGATGGACGCCGCCCCTGCGTGGAGCTCGCCCGCGATCTCGCCTTCGTAGACGACGAGGATGCGGTCGGAGAGCGCGCGGATCTCGTCGAGGTCCTCGCTCATCACGAGGACGCCGACACCTCTCGCGGCCGCGTCGCGCAGGTACGAGTGCACCGTCTCGATCGCGCCGACGTCGAGCCCGCGCGTCGGCTGCGCGACGACGAGCACGAGCGGGTCGTCCTCGAACTCCCGCCCGAGGATGAGCTTCTGGAGGTTGCCGCCGGAGAGGTTGCGCACCGGTGTCTCCGTGCCAGGGGTCTTCACGTCGTAGCGCCGGACGACCCGAACCGCGACGTCCCGCATTCGCCGAAGGGCGAGGAGCGGCCCGTGCGAGAGCGAGCGGCGCCGGTACGTCTTCATGACGACGTTGCTCGTGACGCTCAGGCTCGGTGCGAGGCCGGTGCCGAGACGGTCCTCGGGGACGTGCGCGACGCCCGCGAGGATCGCCTCGCGCGGATCGCCGCCGTGCAGGAGCCGCCCGGCGATGTGGACGCTCCCCGCTTCGATCTCCCGCATCCCGGACAGCGCCTCGGCGAGCTCGCGCTGGCCGTTGCCCGCAACGCCCGCGACGCCGACGATCTCGCCTTCGCGGATCGAGAACGAGACGTCGCGCACGGCCGTCTCGCCACGATCGCCCGCGACCGTCAGCCCCTCCACGTCGAGCGCCGTGACGTCCGCCAGCTGTCTCGCGTGCTCGAGGGGTCGGACGACCTCGATCTCGCGCCCGACCATCAGCGTCGCGAGCGAGCGAGCGGTCGAGGGTGCGGCGTCGACCGTCGCGACCGTCTTCCCGCCGCGCAGCACGGTCACCCGGTCGGCGACGGCCTTCACCTCGTGCAGCTTGTGCGAGATGAAGATGACGGTCTTTCCCTCATCCGCCATCGCACGCAGCGTCGCGAAGAGCCCCTCGGCCTCCTGCGGCGTGAGTACAGCGGTGGGCTCGTCCATGATCAGGACCCTGGCCTCGCGGTAGAGCGCCTTCAGGATCTCGACGCGCTGCTGCTCGCCGATGGAGAGCTGCCAGATCTTCGCCTTCGGATTCACGGCGAGCCCGTAGCGCCGGCTCAGCTCCTCCACACGCCGTTCGGTCGTGGCCGGCCGCAGGATGGCACGGCCGCCCTCGCCGCGGTGGTCGCCGAGGATGACGTTCTCCGCGACGGAGAAGGGCTCGACCAGTCGGAAATGCTGATGCACCATGCCGATCCCGGCCTCGATCGCATCCCGCGGCGAGTGAAATCGAACCGTCTCTCCATAGAGCTCGATCTCGCCGGCGTCCGGGCGGTAGAGGCCGGTGAGGATGTTCGACAGCGTCGTCTTGCCGGCGCCGTTCTCGCCGAGAAGCGCGTGCACCTCGCCGGCCGCCGCCTCGAAGGACACACCGTCGTTCGCCACGACACCGGGGAACTGCTTCGTGATCCCCACCATGCGAACGGCGGGGGGAGGGGAGGCGCCGGCCGAACCGGCGCCTCCCTCTGCTGCCTGCCCCACAGACCTAGCCCGGGGGCGCGACCGACGAGACCTTCCCGATCACACCGCGCGAAAGCCACAGCATCGAGTACAGATCGGGGAGCACCTTCAGGGTCTGCCCCTTCTTCACCATCAGCTTGCCCTTCTGGTCGTACAGGGGTCCCTGTGAAGACGTTGAACTTGCCCGAGACGATGGCCTTCCGCTTCGCGGCGATCGCGGCCTTGGTCTTCGCCGTGACCTTCGGGCCGTACGGAGCGAGACCCGTGAAGCCGTCCTTGATCGTGCCGTAGTAGAAGCCCGACTTCCAGGTGCCGTTGATCGCGGCCCTGACGCGCTTCACGTAGTACGGACCCCAGTTGTACGTCGCAGCCGTCAGCCACTGGGTCGGGGCGGACTTGCGGGCGTCCGAGTCGTAGCCGACCCACGGAACCTTCTTCGACTCCGCGACGACGCCGGCTGCGGGGCTGTCCACGTTCTGACCGAGCACGTCGACGCCCGCGGCAATCAGGTTCCTCGCTGCGGCCGTCTCCTTCGGAGGCGAGAACCACGAGTTCGTCCAGAGCAGCCGCACCTTGGCCTTCGGGTTCATCACCTGCGCGCCGAGCGCGAACGCGTTGATGTGGCGAACGACCTCGGGAATCCCGTACGGGACGATGTAGCCGATCTGTCCGTTCTTGGTCGCCGCACCTGCGGCCATGCCCGAGAGGTAGATCGTGTCCTCGCCGGCGCCGAAGTACTCCGACTGGTTCTTCTTGACCTGCAGACCGGTCGCCTGCTCGAACTTCACGTCGGGGTACTTGCTGTAGAGCTGACCGTTCACGCCGTTTTCGAACATGCCGAACGAGCAGCCGAAGATCATGTCGTAGCCCTCGCGCACGAGCCCGGCGACGACCTGCGGAACCTGCGCGTTCGAGAAGATGCTCTCCTTGTAGGTCGTCTCGACCTTGTTGCCGAGCGCCTTCTCGATGGCGAGGCGCCCCCGGTCGTGCGACTGCGACCAGCCGCCGTCGTTGTGGGGGCCCGGATAGATGAACGCAACCTTGTAGGGCTCCTGCTCGGACCTGGCCGCACTGCCGCCGGCGAGCGCGAGCGCGCTCACGGTGAGCGCCAGCACGAGCCCCCCAACTACGAACTTCCTCCTCATCTGCTCCTCCTGTCCGCCTGCCGACTCGACTGGCCGACTATACGACAGGCCGGAGCGCATTTACGCTGCCGTCGATGGAAAGGCCCCAACGCCGTATTGCGGTCGCTCGCGGCGACGAGCCCGCCGACCTCGTGGTGCGCGGCGGGCGCGTGCTGTCGGTCTTCACGCGCGAGTGGCTGGATGCCGACATCGCGGTCGTCGACGGCGTGATCGCCGGCGTCGGCGCCTACGAAGGGCGCGAGACGCTCGACGCCTCCGGCGCGTTCGTCGTTCCCGGCTTCATCGACGCACACATGCACCTCGAGTCGGTCAAGCTCATGGTGGACGAGTTCGCGCGGCTCGTGCTCCCGCTGGGGACGACCGCGGTCGTGGCCGACCCGCACGAGATCGCGAACGTCCTCGGCGCCGACGGCGTGCACTGGCTGCTCGACGCCTCGTCGGAGCTTCAGCTGGACGTCTACTTCATGGCGCCGTCGTGTGTTCCCGCGTCGCCGTTCGAGTCGCCGCGGCGCGCCCTGACGGCGGGCGATCTCGAGTCGCTGATGCGCCGGCGGCGGGTGCTCGGACTCGCGGAGATGATGAACTTTCCCGGCGTCGTCGCCGGCGCTCCCGGCGAGCTCGAGAAGCTTTCTCTCGAAGGTGCTCGGCACGTCGACGGTCATGCGCCAGGGCTGCTCGGGCGTGAGTTGCAGGCCTACGCAGCCGCGGGCATCTACTCCGACCACGAGGCGCTCACGGTGGAGGAGGGGCGCGAGCGTCTGCGGGCCGGGATGTGGCTGCTCGTCCGCGAGGCGTCGATGGCACGCAACCTGCGCGCGCTGCTGCCGCTCGTCGAGGAGTACGGCCCTTGGCGCATCGCGTTCTGCACCGACGATCGCGACCCCGAAGACATCGCGGACTCCGGGCACGTCAACGGGATGGTTCGCGAGTCGGTCGCCGCGGGCATCGCGCCCGAGGATGCCGTGCTCATGGCATCGCATCATCCCGCCCTGTGGCACGGCCTCTCGCAGCACGGCGCGATCGCGCCCGGGTACGTCGCCGACCTGCTCGTGCTGCCCGATCTCGTGAGCTTTCAGCCGACGACGGTGTTGAAGCGCGGCCGCCCGATCGAGGAGATGCCGCGGGTCGAAATTCCCGACTGGGTACGCCAGTCCGTTCGCGTCGCGCCCGTCTCACCGTCGGACTTCGCGATTCCGTGGAGCGGGGGCAACGCACATGCGATCGGGCTGATCGAGAATCAGGTCGTCACGGAGTCGCTCGAGCGCGCGCCTGTCGTCGAAAGCGGCCAGGCTGTCGCGAGCCCGGAGCACGACCTCGCGAAGATCGCCGTCGTCGAGCGCCACCTCGCGACCGGCCGCGTCGGGCTCGGCTTCGTCTCGGGATCGGGGCTGCGGCGCGGTGCGCTTGCCTCGAGCGTTGCGCACGATGCGCACAACCTGGTGGTCGTCGGCATGTCCGACCGGGACATGGCCTTCGCAGTCGAGCGGCTCGCGGAGATCGGGGGTGGGATCGTCGCCGTGGACGAACTGCACGTGCTAGCCGAGTGCCCGCTGCCAGTGGCCGGGCTGCTCTCCGATGCTCCGCTCGCGGACGTGATCGCGCAGAGCCGCGCCTGCAACGAGGCCGCGCACGAGCTCGGCTGGACGGGCGCCACACCTTTCCTCACGCTCGCCTTCCTCGCGCTCTCCGTGATCCCGCACCTCAAGATCACCGATCGCGGACTCGTCGACGTCGACCGCTTCGAGCTCGTCCCACTCGCGGTGTCTGACACGGTGTCCGACACCGAATGACCGTTCTGTACACGTCCGGTTGGGTCGTCACCTGTGACGACTCTGCGACCGAATACGAGTCCGGCTGGCTCCTCGTCGAGGACGGCGTGATCGCCGCAGTCGGCGGCGGAGCCGAGCCCGAGGCCGACGAGCGGGTCGACCTCGCCGGCGCCGTCGTGACGCCCGGTCTCGTCAACACGCACCACCACCTCTACCAGACCCTCACGCGCGCCCGGGCGCAGGAAGCCGACCTGTTCGGATGGCTTCGCGAGCTCTATCCGGTCTGGTCGCGGATCGACGCCGAGGCGGAGTACGCCGCTGCCCGAACGGGTCTCGCGGAGCTCGCGCTCTCCGGCTGCTCGACCGTCTTCGACCACCACTACGTCTTCCCGCGCGGCCGTACCGGCCTGATCGAGGCTGAGGTCCAGGCAGCGCGCGAGCTTGGCGTCCGTATCGTCGCCTCGCGCGGCTCGATGGATCTCGGCGAGTCCGACGGCGGGCTTCCCCCCGACCAGCTCGTCGAAGACCTCGACGTCGTGCTCGCCGACACCGAGCGGCTCGTCGCCGAGCTGCACGAGCCGGGGCCGGGGGCGCGCGTCCAGATCGCCGTCGCGCCCTGCTCGCCGTTCTCGGTCACGAAGAAGCTCATGACAGAGTCGGCGACGCTTGCCCGCCAGCTCGGCCTGACGCTCCACACCCACCTCGCCGAGACTGTGGAGGAAGAGGCGTACTGCATGGAGCTCTACGGCTGCACGCCCGTCGAGTACCTGACCGACCTGGACTGGCTCGGCCCCGACGTGTGGTGCGCCCACTGTGTCCACCTCTCGGCCGACGACACCGCGGACTTCGCTGGATCGCGGACAGGTGTCGCGCACTGTCCGACGTCGAATCTCCGGCTCGGCGCGGGTGTCGCACCCGTCCGCGAGTACCTCGACGCGGGCGTCCGCGTCGGCCTGGGCGTCGACGGCTCGGCGTCGAACGAGCGAAGCGACCTGCTCGCAGAGGTGAAGCAGGCGCTGCTCGTCGCGCGCGGCCGGGGCGGGCCACGGGCGATGACCGCGCGCGAGGCGCTGTCGCTGGGCACGCGCGGTGGCGCTTCTGTCCTCGGCCGCGACGACATCGGCTCGCTCGAGCCGGGAAAGCGCGCCGACTTCGCCGTGTGGCGCACCGACGGTCTGGAGCTCGGAGGCGCGGACGATCCGGTCGCCGGGCTCGTCTTCTCGGCGCCGCACCGCGTGGATCGTCTCGTCGTCGAAGGCGAGGACGTCGTGCGCGGAGGTGCGCTCGTCCATGCTGACGCCGACGAGATCGCGCGTGCCCATCGGGTGCAGGCGCGAAGATTCTCCGCATGAGCGCATCCGTCTCCACTCACGTGCTCGACACGGCAGCGGGAAAGCCGGCCACAGGAGTGCGCGTCGAGCTGGCGCGGCAGCGAGAGGTGCTCGCAGCGGGTGAGACCGACGGTGACGGCCGCGTCGCGGAGCTTGCCCGTGACCTCGAGCCTGGCCGCTACGAGATCGTGTTCTGGCCGCCGTCGCCGTTCTTCACACGCGTCGAGCTCGAAGTCGAGCTCGGCGAGGGCCACCATCACATTCCGCTCCTCATCTCGCCGTACGGATGCGCGAGCTACCGCGGCAGCTGACCGTCGACGAGCTGAGCGAGCTCTTCGAGAGCCGCACGCGCCTCGTCGAGCATCTCGCCGAGCTCGAGAACCCGCTCGACCAGGCGGACGGCGCGATCAGGACGCTCGACGAGACGGGGAAGGTGGAGGCCCTCGCGGCGCACCCCGCGATCGGGCAGCGTTCGGGTCTGTCCGCACGGTCGATCGCGGAGCAGGGGGAAGACTCGGATCCGGTCGTGCTCTCCGACCTCGCCTATCTGAACCAGGTCTACGAGGAGAAGTTCGGCTTCCGCTTCGTCGTCTTCGTGAACGGGCGGCCGAAGGCCGAGATCCTCGAGGTGCTCCGTGACCGGATCGCGAACACGCGCGAGGAGGAGCTCGACACGGGCTGCCGCGAGCTCGTCGCGATCGCGAGGGATCGATGGACCCGTACCTGAGAGACGTTCTCGACGTCCTCCTGCGGATGCTCCACGTGGTCGCCGGGATCGCGTGGATCGGAGCGTCGTTCTACTTCGTCCGCCTCGACCTGGCGCTGCGCGCACCGAAGCGCGAGGAGGACGCCGACGCGGGCGTCGCAGGCGAGTTCTGGGGCGTCCACGGCGGCGGGCTCTACCACTCGCAGAAGTACCGCCTCGCACCGGCCGAGATGCCCGAACCGCTCCACTGGTTCAAGTGGGAGGCGTACACGACGTGGCTCTCGGGCTTCGCGCTGATGGTCGTCCTCTACTACTTCGACGCAGGACTGCGGCTGGTCGACGCCGATGCCGCCAACCTCGACGAGTGGCAGGCGATCGCCCTCAGCGTGGCTGGAATCGCGCTCGCGTGGATCGTCTACGACGTTCTCTGCCGCACGGTTGGACAGCGGAGCCAGGTCGCACTCGCGGTCGTCGGCACGGGGCTCGTTGCTGTGGCGGCCTGGGGCGCGGGGGAGCTGTTGGCGCCGCGCGCCGCGTATCTCCAGGTCGGCGTGATGCTCGGGACGATCATGGCCGCGAACGTCTTCTTCGTGATCATCCCCGCGCACCGCAAGCTGGTCGCCGCGATGGAGGCCGGCCGCGAGCCCGACGCGGCGCCGCTTCTCGAAGCCAAGAACCGCTCGGTGCACAACAACTACCTCACCCTGCCGGTGCTCTTCACGATGCTGGCCGGCCACTTCGCGTTCGTCTTCGGCGCCGACGAGGCGTGGCTCGTCTTCGTCGCCATCGCGGTGCTGACGGCGCTGATCCGCGTGTTCTTCAACCGCTGGCACATGGGGCGCCGCGAGTGGTGGATCCCCGCGGCGGCCACCGTAGGCGTTGTCGCGCTCGCGTTCTGGCTGAAGCCGGAGACCGCGGGATCCGACGTTCGTGGCCCTGTCGCATTCGACCAGATCCAGCCGATCATCACTGAGCGCTGTGCGTCGTGTCACTCCGGCGCCTCGGCGCCGCTCGGCGTCCGCCTGGAGAAGCAGGAGGAGATCGAAGCGCGCGTCGACGACATCGAGCGCCAGGCCGTGCTGACCCAGGCGATGCCTCCCGGTAACGCAACCGGGATGACCGCGGAAGAGCGCGAACTCCTCGCCGCCTGGGTAGCGACGAGTCGTTAGGGTCGGCCAGTGCTCGAGATCACCGCAGGCGGCTTCTCCTTCACAGCCCGCTTCGAGGAAGAGGCAGCGCCCGATACCGTCGCCGCCTTTCGCAAGATGCTCCCACTCGACTCGAAGATCATCCACGTCCGCTGGTCGGGCGAGGGCGGGTGGATCCCCATGGGCGACCTCGACGTCGGCGTCGGGCCGGAGAACGCGACGAGCTACCCGAGCCCCGGCGAGTTGATCTTCTATCCCGGTGGCGTCAGCGAGACCGAGCTCCTGCTCGCGTACGGCTACGTCGCGTTCGCGAGCAAAGCGGGCGCGCTCGCGGGCAACCACTTCGCGACGATCGTGTCCGGGAACGAGAATCTCCGCGAGCTCGGTCGGCGGATGCTCTGGGACGGCGCCCAGGACATCTCGTTCAGCGAGTCGTAGCGGCCAGCGCGTCCGCGAGGACGTCCACCGCCAGCGCGACGTCGTCGTCCGAGGAGAGCTCGTCCGGCGAGTGGCTGACGCCGCCGTTGAGGCTGCGCACGAAGAGCATTGCCGCATCGACGCCGGCCGCAGCAAGGATGCCAGCATCGTGACCGGCCCCTGACGCGAGCTCGACGAGCGGCAGGCCACGTGCCCCGATCGCAGCGCGCAGCGCCTGCGGAGCCGTCCCCGCGAACTGCGCAGGCTCGACGCGATACCCCGGCTCGAATCCGATCTCCCGAATCAGCGCGTCGAGCCGCTCGACGTCAGGCGCGCGCACGTCGAGACTCATCCACACACGAGACGGGATGACGTTGGCGCCACCTGGCTCGACCTCGACTTTCCCGATGGTCGCCACGGCGCTCGGGATCGCACGAGCCGCGTCGCGGACCCGTTGAATCTCCGCTGCCGCCGCGACAAGAGCGTCGTCGCGCCCAGCCATCGGGGTCGTTCCCGCGTGTCCAGCGCGGCCCTCGAGAACGAGCTCTCCGCGTGCGTAGCCGACGATTCCGGTCACGACTCCGAGCGGGACATCCGCGTCGGCGAGCACCGGACCCTGCTCGACGTGAAGCTCGAGGAACGCGCGTGGCAGCGGATCTCCGGCGGCGACCAGCGCACGGCTTCCGATGCAACCGACCTCCTCACCGCGAAACACGACCACGGAACCGGCGCCAACGCGCTCGACGGCCTCGATCGCAGCCACGACGCCAAGCGTGCCGTCGAAGCGTCCTCCCTGAGGGACGGTGTCGAGATGCGATCCCGTCCATACTGGACGTGTCCCAGGACCTGACCCCAGGACGTGTCCAAAGAGGTTGCCGTGGCGGTCGACCTCGACTGCAAGCCCCGCTTCCTCGCACCACGACGCCGCCAACCGGTGCGCCTCATCCTCGGCGGCTGACCCGTGCGGTCGGTTCGCACCCGGCCCGCCTCCGATCGCGTAGAGCTCGTCGAGCCTCTCGAGAACACGCATCGCCGGAGCCTAGAGGCTTGATGCGGGTTAGACGTGCCTACGGGGAGGGCATGCACCAAGCAGCGGTGGTGGCTCGATCGGCATGCAGGCTCGAAGCCTGGATGCCGATCGAGACGCCGGCGCTGCACCGTGTGCAGGCCCCCATCCGTGCGTGCGTCTAACCCGCATCAAGCCTCTAGTAAGCCCGCAGAGGTCGCAGCGCCAACCGCCCGGCGAGCGGCACCAGCGCCGCGAGCAGGAACGCGACCGCCCAGGACGAGCTGGACACCGTCGTTGCGAAGACAATGGGGGCGGCGATCGCGATCCCGGACAGCACCGACTGCTGGAAGCCGATCGCCGCGCCACTTCTCGCCGGTCCTGCGAGCTCGGCGGCTGCGGTGAACGCGAGCGCGTTCCACCCCATCGACAGGCCGCCCGCAAGAGCGAGCGCAGGAACGAGCAGCCATACCGGCCCGGCGGCGAGGGCAGCGACCACGCCGAGGCTCACCGCCACGACGATCCCGACTTGCCGCAGGGGGCCGATCCGCGACCCGACCACGTCGGACCAGCGGCCCGTCCCGATCCGGGTTCCAACTGCGAGCACCTGCGCCGCGGCAATGACCAGAGCCGCATCCCGCTCGGTGAGCCCGTGCTCGTCGTGGAGGAAGACGACGCCGAAGCCGATGATCGCGATCTGCGCATAGACGTAGATCCCGCTGCCGAGCGCGAGGCGCCAGAGCCGGCCGTCACGGAGCGTCCGCGCGAGCGTCGCCGGCTCGAGCTCGTGCTGCTCGCTATCGCGCCCGCGGATGACGGCTGCCCCGACGACCGCGCCCGCCGCACACAGCGCGGCGAAGAAGAGGAACCCGGCTGTGGCATCGTCCGACGAGCCGAGCTGCGGCACGACGAGCGCGGCGACGAGCCCACCGAGAGGCACCGCGGTCTGACGCACGCCGAGAGCGAGACCCCGCTCCTCGGCGCCGAACCAGTGCATCACCGCGCGCCCGCTCGCGGAGTTGACGCTCGCACCGGCACCACCGGCGAGCGCGAGTAGGACGACGAGCGACTCGAAGTCGGGCGCATAGGCGGCGCCGACGAGGAACCCGGCGCAGCCGCCGAGCCCGAGCCCGAGAACGAGTCGCTCCCCGAACCGATCGGCCGCGATCCCCCACGGAAGCATCGTCACCAGCGCACCTACCCACTCCGCCGCGAGCAGCACGCCGATCTGCGCGAGCGAGAGGTCGTACTCCTCGCGAAGGGTGGGAACGAGCACGGGAATCCCGATGGCGAGCGCGGAGAAGCTCGCCTGCGCCAGCGTCCCGGCGGCGAGCACCGCCCACCGGTAGCTCCCGCCGTCTACAGCCCGAAGGGGTTGATCGGCCGTGCGCCGGTGGAGACGATGACGCTCTTCGTCTCGAGGTAGAGATCGAGCGTCTCGAGGCCGAGCTCGCGTCCGAACCCGGACTGCTTGTAGCCGCCGAACGGAATCCCCGGGAAGGCCGTATACGGCATGTTGATCCCGACCGTGCCCGACTTGATCCGAGCGGCGATGCGGTGCCCGCGTGCGGGATCGCCCGTCCAGACCGTCGCCATGAGCCCGTAGCGGACGTCGTTCGCGATGCGGATCGCGTCCTTCTCGTCGTCGAACGGGATCAGCGTGACGACCGGGCCGAAGACCTCCTCCTGCGCGATCTCTGCGTCGTTGGTCGCCGCGACGACCGTCGGGGGATAGAAGGCGCCCGGCCCGTCGGGAAGCGCGCCGCCCGCGAGCACCTCCGCGCCGTCGCCGGCGCGCTCGACGAAGCCGTGCACGCGATCGCGGTGTGCCGTGGAGACCAGCGAGCCCATCTGCGTCTCCGGATCGAGCGGGTCGCCGACCTTGATGCCGCCGGCGAGCTCGGCCATGCGTGACACCGCCTCGTCGTACAGCGGCTTCTCGACGAGCATCCGCGAGCGCGCCTCACAACTCTGGCCTGCCGAGTAGAAGATCGACCAGGCCGAGCTCGGCAGCGCACTCGCGAGATCGGCATCCGCGAAGACGAGGTTTGGGCTCTTCCCGCCGAGCTCGAGCGTGACCCGCTTCACCGGATCGGACGCGAGCCGCATGATCTCGCCGCCCGTCTTAGTCGACCCGGTGAACGCCACCTTGTCGACGCCGGGGTGCTTCACCAGATACGCGCCTGTCGTCGGGCCGTCGCCGGGTACGACGTTCAGCGCGCCCGCCGGGAACCCGACCTCGGCTGCGAGCTCCGCGAGTCGGATCGCCGTCAGCGGCGTCTGCGGATCGGGCTTCAGCACGACCGAGCAGCCCGCCGCGAGCGCCGGCGCGAGCTTCCACGTGGCCATCATCAGCGGGTAGTTCCACGGGACGATCTGGGCCGCGACGCCGACAGGCTCCTTCAACGAGTAGAAGAGGAGCGAGCCGCCGATCGGGTTGGAACGGCCGGAGATCGTCGCGATCGCGGAGCCGTAGAAGCGAAAGTTCTCGACTGCCTGGTGCAGCTCCGCCTTCACCGAGGAGATCGCCTTGCCGACGTTTCGCGCCTCGAGCTCCGCGAGCTCGGCGCGGTTCGCGTGGATCGCGTCCGCGAGAGCGTGCAGAAGGCGCGAGCGCTCGGTGCCCGGCGTGCGCCCCCAATCGCCCTCGACCGCAGCGCGCGCAGCCTCCACCGCGCGATCCACGTCCGCCTCACCCGCCATCGCGGCGCGCGCGAGCGGATCGCCGGTCGCCGGCTCGACGAGATCGCGAACCTCGCCGGTCGCCGGCTCGGTCGACTCTCCACCGATGAAGAGCCCGTACTCGCGGTCGGTCGCAACGGCCACAGCTTGAATCTACCGACCCGCTGGCGAAGCCCGTTCCACGAGCCGCGTCGCCGCCGCCTTGAAGGACGCCATGACCACATCGCCTTCTGCGAGGCCGAGCCGCTCCACCGACGCCGCCGTGACCTCGCCGACCAGACCCCGCACCTGTACGCGGGCACGGTTCCCGACGACCACGAGCGACGTGATCGGCCCGTGGACGTGGTTGAGGGCCGAGTCGTGCGGCTGCTCTCGCGAGATCGAGACGTCCCACGGGTAGATGGCGACCTCGACGGCCCCCAGCGCATCGTCGACGGAGTAGACGATCCCTCCGTCGGCGAGCGCGACCTCGGTCAGACCGTCAGCTCCGGGTCGCGCCACTCCGGCGAGCACGTTCGCGCCGGTGAAGCTCGCCACGAATGCATCCGCCGGAGCAGCGACGAGCTCGGACGGAGTGCCGATCTGCCGCACACGCCCGTCCGTCAGGGCCGCGACCCGATCGGCGAGAACGGCCGCGTCGTGGAAGTCGTGCGTCACGAGCAGGACGGGGAGATCGAGCTCGTCGAGAAGCTCCTTCAGCTCGAGTCGCAGCGCCGCGCGCGTGTGCGGGTCGAGCGCCGACAGCGGCTCATCGAGGAGGAGCACGCCGGGATCGCGAGCGAGCGCTCGTGCAAGTCCGACCCGCTGGCGCTCACCGCCCGAGAGCTCGCCGGGCCGAGCCCGCGCGAGGTGGGCGATCCCGAAGCGCTCGAGGAGGTGGCCCGTGCCGTTGCGCGACCCGTACGCGACGTTCTGCTCGACCGACATGTGCGGGAACAGCGCGTAGTCCTGGAAGACGAACCCGACGCGGCGATGCTCGGGCGAGAGAGAGGTGCCGGTCGCGGCGTCGAACAGCACCTCGCCGTCGAGCACGACCCGCCCGCGCTCCGGCTGAACGAGTCCCGCGACCGCGCGCAGCACGGTCGTCTTCCCCGCCCCGGACGGGCCGACCAGCGCGAAGGTCTCACGACCGAGCGCGAGGGTCAGCTCGAGCCGGAAGGAGCGAAGGGATAGACCGATGTCGAGCTCGAGCGCGTCCATGACGGAAGGAGCTTTACGGTGAAGAGGATCGTCGCGCACACGACGACGAGCAGCGCGCCGAGCGCGAGCGCAACGTCGGTGTCGAGGTCGAACTGCGCGTAGATGGCCAGGGAGAGCGTCTGCGTGACGCCCTGGAGCGAGCCGGCGAACATGATCGTCGCGCCGAACTCGCCGATGCCGCGAGCGAACGAGAGCGCCGCGGCCGCGCCGAGCCCCCTCGCCGCGAGCGGAAGCGCGATGCGGAAGAAAGTCCTCGCCGACCCGGCGCCGAGCGTGCGCGACGCATCGAGCAACGGTTGGTCGAGCGCCTCGAACGACGCGATCGCGCCGCGGATGTAGAACGGGCTTGCCACGTACGCGACGGCAAGGACGACCGCGGCCTTCGTGCCCGTGCTGACCGTGACGCCGAGAACCTCGAACGTGCTCCCGAGCAATCCGAGTCGGCCGAACGCAGCGAGCAGCGCGAGTCCTGCGACGGCGGGCGGAAGGACGAGCGGGAGCTCGATCAGCGTGATCGCGACCGCGCGGCCACGAAAGCGGCGGCTCGCGATGAAATACGCCGTCGGGGTCCCGACGAGGAGGATGAGCGCCTGCGCGATCGCATTCGTCTCGAGCGTGACGACCAGCGCATCGACGGCGACGTCGCTCCAGAGCTGCGTCAGGAGCTCGCCGAGCGGGACGCGGAGGAAGATCGCCACGAGGGGCAGCAGCAGGAACGTCAGCGCAAGAGCAGTCGCAGCGAAGAGCACCGCCTCGAACACGCGCCGACGACCTCTCACCGCTCCACCATCACGGACGTCGACTTGACGATCGCGGCGGCACCGACTCCCGGCTTCAGGCCGAGCTCCTCGACGGCCTCGCGCGTGATGATCGCGACGACCCGTGCCGGCTCCGTCACGTCGATCTCGACGCGCGCGAGGAAGCCCTCGACCTCGACGCTCCGCACGACGCCGCGGAAGCGGTTGCGCGCGCTCAGCTCGTCGTCGGCCTTTCCGCGCAGCCGCTCGACCTCGGACGCTGGGACGAGCCGTCGGTTCGCGGCGTCTCGTTCGGTGCGGATGCGACCGCCCTTGTCCCACCGGCGCAGCGTGTCGAGGCTGATCCCGAGGGCACGGGCGGCCTCGCTCGCGGTGTAGACCCCCCGCTCCGTCACCTCGCCACCTCGTGTATGGTCGGGCTCATATGCATAAGTATTGCATAGGCATACTTGCCGTGCTCGTAGGCTTCACCTGGGGTTGCGGAGGCAGCGATTCGGAGGACGGGCCGCTGGACGTCTACGCCGCCGCGTCTCTCGCCGAGGTCTTCCCGCAGATCGACCCGAACGCGCGCTTCAGCTTCGCGGGCTCCGACGAGCTGGCGACGCAGATTCGCGAGGGTGCACGGGCGGACGTCTTCGCAGCGGCAAGCTCGAAGTATCCGCAGGAGCTCTTCGCCGAAGATCTCGTCGAAGAGCCCGTGACGTTTGCGTCCAATCGCCTCGTGCTCATCGTCCCCAAAGCGAACCCCGCGGCGATCGAGAGCGTCGAGGACATCCTGCAACCCGGAACGAGACTCGTCGTTGCGGCGGAGGGCGTGCCCGTCGGCGACTACACGCGAACCGTGCTCGACACGCTCGGACTCTCGGCGGCACTCGACAACGTCATCTCGAACGAGGACGACGTCAAGGGTGTCGCGGGAAAGGTCGCGCTCGGCGAGGCAGACGCGGGGTTCGTCTACGCGACCGACGTGACGCCCGTTGCGGATCGCGTTCTGGCCGTCGAGCTCCCCGACGATGCTCAGCCGCCGATCGAGTACCAGGCGGCGGTCGTCGTCGGCACGGACGACGAGGCCGGAGCCCGCGCTTTCGTCGAGGCGCTCCGAAGCCTGCGCGGGCGCGAGGCGCTCGAGCAGGCCGGGTTCGTCGTTCCGTTGTAGGGGCGAGATACATCTCGCCCCTACGGCGACGGCGTCGGATTCGGCACCGGGACGATGAGCGCCGGATCGACCCAAGCGCCTCCGGCTTTCGCCGCGAGGTCGGCGAACGTCACGCCGCCGAGTAGCGAGATGGTCGCGTCGCGCACTTCCTCCCACACGTCACGCAGCGTGCAACCGACCATCATCGGGCACGGCTCCGGGTTGTGGCGCGTCGCGCAACTGATCGGCGCAAGCGGCCCTTGGAACAGACGGACGATGCGCTCGAGCGTGATCTCATCCGGCGCCTTGTTGAGCCGGTAGCCGCCCGACGGACCCCGCTCGGAGCGAACAACGCCTGCGGTGCGCATCGTCGGCATCACTTGCTCGAGCACCGACTGCGGGACGGCGGTGCGCCGCGCGAGCTCCTCGAGCTTGAGCGGCCCACCGCCTTCGAGTGACAGCGCGAGGATCGCCCTCGTCGCATAGTCGGTTCTCCGCGATACCCACATCGATTAGCCCTCCTTGCGGCTTGACAAGCAGTCTCGACATTCTCTACCTTCTTATTCTCTTTAGTAAGTCGACAAAGTTAGTCGAGATACTCAACTAGGAGGAGCAACATGAGATCGAAGGCCCTCGCACTCACCGGAACTCTGAGCGTCGTCGCTGTCGCGCTTGCCGCGACCGCAGGCATCGGCTCGGCCACGCCGACGCGGTCTACGGACACGAAGCTGAACCTCGTCGCGTACTCGACGCCACGCGAGGCCTACGCAAAGCTCATCCCCGCGTTCCAGAAGACGGCAGCCGGCAAGGACGTCGACTTCACCCAGTCCTACGGCTCGTCGGGCGAGCAGACCCGCGCGGTCAAGGCGGGGCTCGAGGCGGACATCGTCGCGCTCTCCCTCGCACCCGACGTCGACGAGCTGGTCGCGGCCGGGAAGGTCGATGCGAAGTGGAAGAAGCAGTCGTACAAGGGGATGGTCACGAACTCCGTCGTCGTCTTCGTCGTCCGCGACGGCAACCCGAAGAAGATCCGGAGCTGGAACGACCTCATCCGCCCGGGTGTCGAGGTCGTCACGCCGAACCCATTCACGTCGGGTGGCGCTCGCTGGAACATCATGGCCGCGTACGGGTCGTGGCGGAAGCAGGGCAAGACCGACAAGCAGGCGCAGGGCAACCTCCTGAAGCTCTGGAAGAACGTCATCGTCCAGGACACGAGTGCGCGTGCCTCGCTCAGCACCTTCAACAGCGGTAAGGGCGACGTGCTTCTCGCGTACGAGAACGAGGCGTACTTCTCGCGCCAGCAAGGGCTCGACCTGCAGTGGGTCATCCCCAAGACGACGATCCTGATCGAGAACCCGATCGCCGTCACGAAAGGCAGCACGGACAAGACCGCCGCGAATGCGTTCCTCCGGTACCTCCGAACCCCCGCTTCGCAGCAGGTGTTCGCCGACTACGGCTACCGCCCGGTCGTGAAGAGTGTCGAGAACGCGAACCGCAAGAAGTTCCCCGTCCGCCCGGGCCTGTTCACGATCGACCAGCTCGGACTGGGCGGCTGGACGAAGGTGCAGAAGCGCTTCTTCGACCCGAAGTCGGGGGTCATGGCTCGCTTCCAGCGTGCGGTAGGCGGTAGCACCGGTTGAGCGACGTCGCAGTCAGCAGTCCCGCACGCTCGCGCGCGTCGAGAGACAGGGCCGCAACGGCCGTGTCTCTCGGCTTTGTGACGACCTTCCTCATGGTCATGGTCGGGCTTCCGCTTGCCGCGCTCATGTGGGAGGCGACGAGCGAGGGCACGCAGTCCTTTCGGGACGCGGTCTCGAGCCCGGAGGCCGTCGCGGCTCTGAAGCTCACGCTGGGCGCGTCGTTCGCCGTCTCGATCCTGAACGCCATCCTCGGCACGATCACGGCGTGGGTGCTCGTGCGTGACGACTTCCGCGGGAAGACCGTCGTGAACGCGATCATCGACCTGCCGTTCGCGCTGCCGACGATCGTCGCCGGCCTCACGCTCCTCGCGCTCTACGGGCCGACGTCGCCGGTCGGGATCGACGTCGCGTTCTCGCGCACCGCAATCGTGCTCGCGCTCATGTTCGTGACGTTGCCGTTCGTCGTGAGGACGGTTCAGCCGGTTCTGCAGGAGCTCGACCCCGAGCTCGAGGAAGCCTCGTACTCGCTCGGCGCCTCTCACGCACGGACGTTCGTGAAGGTGATCCTTCCCAACATCCTTCCGGGGATCCTCTCGGGGGTCGCACTCGCGTTCGCGAAGGCGGTCGGGGAGTTCGGGTCGCTCGTGATCATCACCGGGAACATCCCGTTCGAGACCGAGGTCTCGTCCGTGCACATCTACGGGCGCATCGAGAGCGGCGACTCGGCAGGCGCCGCGGCCGTCGCGGTCGTGCTCCTCGGGATCTCGTTCCTGACGCTGCTCTCGATCGGCGTCATCCGGCACTTTGCGACGAGGCACGACCGTGTCTAGGTTCTTTTCGCGTTTCGGCCTGCGTGCGATCGCGCTCTTCTATCTCGCGGTCATCCTCGTCGGGCCGCTCGCCATCGTCTTCTGGCGGACGTTCGAGGACGGCTTCGCGCCCGCCTGGGACGCGCTCACGACGCCCGAGACCCTCAACGCCTTCAAGCTCACGCTGATCATCACGGCGATCGCGGTGCCGGTGAACACCGTGTTCGGAATCGTCTGCGCGCTCGCAATCGTCCGGAAGCGGTTCCCCGGGAAGGGCCTGCTGAACGCGTTCGTCGACCTGCCTCTCGCACTTTCGCCCGTCGTCGTCGGCCTCTCTCTCTTCCTGCTCTACGGCCAGGACGGGTGGTTCGGAAGCTGGCTGTCCGAGCGCGGGATCGAGGTCCTGTTCGCGCTCCCGGCGATGGTGATCGCCACGATCTTCGTCTCGCTGCCCTTCGTCGCGCGCGAGGTCGTTCCGACGCTGCGCGAGATCGGAGACGACCAGGAGCAGGCCGCGTTCACGCTGGGCGCGACCGGGTGGCAGACCTTCTGGCGGATCACGCTCCCCTCGATTCGCTGGGCCGTGATCTACGGCGTCATCCTCACGACCGCGCGCTGTCTCGGTGAGTACGGCGCGGTGGCCGTGGTCTCGGGCCGGCTTCAGGGCCAGACCGAGACAGCGACGCTGCGCGTGCAGGAGCGCTACGAGGCGTTCGACCTCGCCGGCGCGTACGCCATCTCGATCGTGCTCGCCCTGATCGCGATCCTCGTCCTCGTCGCCATGACCGTCATTCGCCCAAAGGAGCTGACGTGAGTGACAAGCACCGCGGCCGCGAAGCGGACGCCTTCAGGGATCTTCGCGCGACCGGGATCCGCGCGAGCGGATCGCGGTCTTGCGCCTCGATGACCAAGGAGGAGACAGCCTGATGTCGATTCTCGTCCGCAACGTCTCGAAGAGATTCGGCGACTTCGTCGCGCTCGACGACGTCTCGCTCGACGTCGAGTCGGGCGCGCTGACCGCGCTTCTCGGGCCGAGCGGGTCGGGGAAGTCCACGCTGCTCAGGATCATCGCCGGGCTCGAGACCGCCGACCAGGGCGAGATCCTGCTCGCAGGCAAGGACGCGACGGCGCTCGCCCCGCAGAAGCGCAACGTCGGCTTCGTGTTCCAGCACTACGCGGCGTTCAAGCACATGACGGTCTGGGACAACGTCGCGTTCGGGCTGAAGGTGCGCAAGCGCCCGAAGCAGGAGATCGCCGAGCGCGTCGACGAGCTCCTGAACCTCGTCCAGCTGCAGAACTTCGGGCACCGCTATCCCGCGCAGCTCTCCGGCGGGCAGCGTCAGCGCATGGGACTCGCGCGCGCGCTCGCGCCCGAGCCGCAGGTACTGCTCCTCGACGAGCCGTTCGGCGCCCTCGACGCTCGGGTTCGCGCAGAGCTCCGGGAGTGGCTCCGCCAGCTCCACGACGTCGTCCACGTCACTACCGTCTTCGTCACCCACGACCAGGACGAGGCGATGGAGATCTCTGACGAGATCGCCGTCATCAACCACGGGCGGCTCGAGCAGGTCGGAAGCCCGCGCGAGCTCTACGACAATCCGGCGAGCGAGTTCGTGATGACCTTCGTCGGAGACGCCCAGCCGCTGGGCGAGTTCCTCGTGCGGCCCCACGACATCGAGCTTCTCACCGGACCGGTTGACGGTGCGATCGAGGCGATGATCGTGCGGGTAACGCTCCTCGGACGGGACGCAAAGGTCGAGCTCCACGACTCGAGCGGCTCGGAAATCCTCGTGCTCATGACGCGCGACGAGTTCGACAGCGCCGGCTTCTGGCGCGGTCAGAATGTCTGGGCCAACCCGAGGCGCGAACGCGTCTTCGCGACGACGTAGGGCGAGATGTGTCGCCCTACGGGCGCTCGAACAGCGCAGCGACGCCCTGGCCGACGCCGACGCAGAGCGTCGCGAGGCCGTAACGGCCGTCGCGGCGGCGCAGCTCGTGGAGCAGCGAGACGACCAGCCGCGCGCCGCTCATCCCGAGCGGATGCCCGAGCGCGATGGCACCACCGTTCACGTTGACCTTCTCCTCGTCGAGGCCGAGCTCCCGTACCACCGCAAGGCTCTGCGACGCGAACGCCTCGTTCAGCTCGACGAGATCGAGATCGCCCACCTCGATGCCGCTGCGCTCGAGCAGCTTGCGCACGGCCGGAATGGGCCCGATCCCCATCACGCGCGGATCGACGCCGGCCACGGCGGAGCCGACGAACGCGCCGAGCGGCTCGATGCCGAGCTCGCGAGCCTGGTCCTCGCTCGCGACAACGAGCGCCGCGGCGCCGTCGTTGATCCCGCTCGCGTTGCCGGCGGTTACGGTGCCCTCGGACCGAAACGCAGGCTTGAGCTTCGCCAGGATGGCGGCCGTCGTCTCCGGGCGCGGATGCTCGTCCACGACGACCTCGCCGACCGGGACGATCTCGTCGTCGAAGCGCCCCGCCGCGTTCGCCAGCTTCCAGCGCTCCTGCGAGCGCGCGGCGAACGCATCCTGATCCTCGCGTGACACGCTCCACCGCTCGGCAACGTTCTCGCCGGTCTCGCCCATCGACTCGGGCGGGAACATCTCCTCGAGCCGCGGGTTGGGGAAGCGCCAGCCGAGGGTCGTGTCCCACATCGTCCGGTCGCCGCGCGGGAACGCCGCATCCGGCTTTCCCATGACGAGCGGCGCGCGGCTCATCGACTCGACGCCGCCCGCGACGACGATCTCGGCGTCGCCGGCAATCACCGCATGGCAGGCGGAGATGACCGCCGAGAGACCCGAGGCGCAGAGCCGGTTCAGCGTCACACCCGCGACGGACTCGGGCAGGCCGGCGAGCAGCGCGCCCATCCGCGCGACGTTGCGGTTGTCCTCGCCTGCCTGGTTCGCACAGCCGAAGTACACGTCGTCGATCGCGTCGCCGTCGATCGCGGCTCGCTCCACCGCTGCGGCGATGGCGACCCCTGCGAGGTCGTCCGGCCGCACGCCCGAGAGTGCTCCCGCGTACCGGCCGATCGGCGTGCGGACAGCGGAGAGAACGACGGCGCGCATGAGGGAGGAGTGTAGGGGCGGGATATATCCCGCCCTACGGGACGAAGTCGATCTCGACGGGCGCCGGGAAGGCGCCGAGTGCCTCACCGCGCCGAAGCAGCTCGGTGACGGCCTTGCGCCCCTCGTCGCCGTAGTCCTGGGTGAGCTCGTTGACGTACATCGAGACGAACCGGTCGGCGATCGCCGCGTCGATCCCGCGCCCGAACTCGAGTGCGTACTCGAGCGCCTCGCCGCGATTGTCGAGCCCGCACTGGATCGCGTCGCGGAGCACGTGCGAGACGTCTCCGACGACGTCCTCACCGAGATCGCGCCGAACGACGTTGACTCCGAGCGGCAATGGAAGCCCGGTCTCGAGCAGCCACCATTCGCCGAGGTCGAGCACCTTCACGAGGCCGTAGTCCTCGAAGGTGAGCTGGCCCTCGTGGATCAGCAGACCTGCGTCGCTCGGCCCGACGCGACCTCGTCGGGGATCTCGTCGAACGGAAGCTCGCGATACGAGAAGTCGTCGAGCACGAGGCGCAGGGCGAGAAACGAGGTCGTCATCGTCCCGGGCACGACGATCTCCAGCTCGCGAAGCTCGGCGAGCGTCAGCTCCTCGCGGGCGACGACGATCGGCCCGTACCCGGAGCCGATGCTCGCCCCGTGTGGCAGGAGCGCGTAGTCCTCCTGCACGAACGGGTACGCGGCGAGCGAGATCGCCGTCACCTCGAGCCGTCCGCAGCGCGCCCACTGGTTCAGCGTCTGGATGTCTCCGAGCACCTGCTCGAAAGCGTGGCCCCGCGTGTCCACGAGATCAGTCGTCAGCGCCCAGAACATGAACGCGTCGTCGGGGTCCGGGCTGTGTCCGACGCGGATCCGCAAAGCGCGCGGACGCTAGCAGCGCGGAGCCGTTCGGCTCCGCCTAGGAAGCGCCGGGCAGCGGAAGTCTCCCGGGTGAGTTGGCTAGCCCTCTCACCGGTCGAAGAACCAGCGCTCCAGGAGGGGCAGCACTTCCTTCCGCGTGAACGGCTTCGCAACGACGGCGAGCCCGTCCCCCTCGAGCACGCTGACGTCGTCCTCGAGCGCCTCGTTGGCGCGGTCGAGTGCGTCGCCGAGCTCGAAGCCCTCGAAGACCACGTCCTCGGGCCGCGGCTCGTCGGAGTCGCGCAGCTGCGGATTGACGACACGGCCCACGGCCCAGACCGCTCCCGGTCGCCGCTCGATCCAGATCACGATGCGCTCCTCCGCGCCCACGTCGTCGACGCCGGCGAGCGTGCGCTCGGCATATCGGCCCTCACGCGAAGTGCGTCTCATCCCACCGGGATACAATCGCGTCTCGTGTCCGGGTTCAAGAACATGTTCTCGTTCCTCTTCTCCCGTGGGTCGGCCGAGGAGCACGTCGCGAGGTACGTCATCCGCGAGCACGACCGCGGCCGATCGCTCACCGAGATCCTCGAGGACAAGTACGTGCAGAACCGCCTGACGGCCGAGCAGCAGAGACGACTGCTCGATCGACCGGAGATCCTCGAGACCTTCTCCGGCGATACGGTCGAGGCCGCGAAGGCGTCTGTTTCGTCGTAGGGGCGAGAGATATCTCGCCCCTACAGGGCGACGCCCACGCCCTGCTCACGAGCCAGCCGAACGGCCTCCGCCCCCAGCGCGACGTCCCAGGCGGCGAGCCCGTTCGACTTGAAGACGACGATGTCTTCGTCCGACTGGCGACCGGCGATCTCCCCGGCGACGACCTCGTGGAGCTCGTGCACCTCGAGCCAGTCGAGAACGCCCATCTGGACGGGCTCGACGAGATCGCCCGACTCGAGCTTCGCCTGCTCGAGAAGGTCGCAGCAGACGAAGCTGGCGCGTTCGAGGACCGCGTTGTCGAGCTCCCGGCGCGTCACGATGTTCGCGCCTGCGGCCGAGACGAGCGTGCCCGGCGCGAGCCACTCTCCACGAAGCACCGGATCGCGTGAGCTCGTGATCGTCACGACGACGTCGGCGGTGGCAGCGTCGCGGTGGCTCTCGCCCGGCTCGGCGCCGGTTCGCTCGCAGAACGCGACGAGCTTCTCGGGCGTGCGGCAGAACGCGACCACGCGCTCGATCGCCGGCACCGCTGCGCGAACGCACGCGACCTGGGTCTCGGCCTGGTGGCCGCAGCCGATCACGCCGAGCGTCCGCGCATCGCTCTTCGCGAGATGGCGGGCGGCGACGCCGCTCGCGGCCCCGGTTCGAAGCTGCCCGAGCCGGTCGGCCTCGATGACCGCAACGAGCTCCGAGGACTCCGAATCGAACAGGCACACGACGAACGTCGCGCCGTTCGGAGTCGCCGCGTAGAGCTTCCCGCCGGCCAGCCCGAGCCCACGGTCCGCTGCAGCCATGTCGGCGAGCGAGCCCTCTGGCAACGCGAGCCGACGGCGCGGCGCGATCTCCACCTCGCCGGCGGCCATCCGCCGGAAGCACGCCTCGACAGCTTCGACCGCGTCGGACGGGGACACGAGCGCGGCGACGTCGGACTCGGTGAGATAGAGCGGCATTGCCCGCAAGTCTAGGAACGCGGGAAGACCCCCCGTAAACTCGCCGCAGCGTGGGCGGCGAATACCTGGAACTGCGGCTGGGCGAGCTTCTCGAGCGCCTGTCGGCGGACGGGCTCGCGCCGGGTGGAGGCTCGGCCGCAGCGCTCACCGTTGCGTTCTCTGCCAGGCTCGTCGCGATGGTCGCGCGCTGCTCGGTGAGGTGGGACGAGGCGGCGGGAGTCTCTGCCCAGGCGAACGCGATCGGCGAGCGCGCGGTGGAGCTCGCGCACACCGACGGCCGCGTCTGGGAGGACGCGCTCACCGCGCTCCGCGACGCCGAGGCCGGGGCAGCTGTGGATCCCAAGAGGGACTTCGCGCTCGAGCGCAAGCTCGAAGCCGCTGCGGCGGCGCCGCTCGAGATCGCCTCCCTCGGCGCCGACGCTGCCGCACTCGCAGCGCTGGCCGCCGAGCACGGCGACGCGACGTACCGCGCGGACGCCGCAGCGGCAGCCGCGCTCGCCGCGGGTGGAGCGTCCGCGGCGGCACATCTCGTCCGCGTGAACCTCGGCGTCCGCAGCGCGGATCCCGCGACTCGCGCCGCGCCCTCGCGAGCGAGCAGGCGGCGCAGGACGTCGCTGCACGACTGCTCGAGTCGCGGCGGTGAGCGGCTACTCGACCCTGACCGACGCCGAGCTCGTCCGCCGCTGCCGCGCAGACGACGCAGACGCGTGGAACGAGCTCGTCGAGCGCTACTCGCGCTACGTCTACGCGATCGCCGTGCGCGGCTTCAGGATGAGCGACGAGGACGCCGAGGACGTCTTCCAGGACGTCTTCACGCGCATCTACACGCGGCTCGACAGTCTCCGCGACGACTCTGCGCTCCGGCCCTGGATCGCGCAGCTCACCCGGCGTCGCTGCCTCGATGCGATCGCGGCGAAGCGCGATGTACCCGTCGAGGACGTGACCGAGGAAGGATCGAGCGACCTGAGCGACGTCGAGGAGGCGTTCGAGGTACGCGAGGCGCTGTCCGGTCTCTCGGAAGCGTGTCAGGACATCCTCGACCGCTTCTTCACGCGCGACCAGAGCTACAAGACGATCGCCGACGAGCTCGAGATCCCGTCCGGAACCATCGCGAGCCGCATCGCGCGCTGCCTCTCTCGCCTTCGGAACGAGCTCGAGGCGAAGAACTGATGCGAAGCATCGCGGCCGCGAAGCGGACGCCTTCAGGGATCTTCGCGCGACCGGAGTCCGGCGCTAGCCGGATTCCGGTCGCGCAACAAACACAGGGAAGAAACCCCGAGCCCGACGGGTCTAGGGATTAGATGACGCGCCTCTACGACGAAGAGCGTCTCGGAGTGCTCCTCCGAATCCTGCGACCCGCACCCACCGGTTGGGTGCGGGCTGCGCAGGAGCTGCCGGCTGCGCGCCGCACGTTCGACGAGATCGTCTCGCGCGCCGAGGCGGATCTCGTCGTTCCGCGCGGCGCTGATCGCCGATCTCGAGCAGGCGCTCGCCGCGGAGGGCTACGAGCCCGACCGCCGGATCCTCGGCGAGCTTCGCGATCGTCTCGCCGAGAGCTAACGCTTAGCATCCCGCGGGTGACCGAGGTCTGCGCACAGCTGGGACGCGAGCAAGGCGGCGCTCCCTGCGTGGAGCCTCCCCAAGGACGCGGTCGACCGGATCGCGCTGCCCGTCGAATGGCCCGAGCAGGTCACACGCGACTGGGCGCTCGGCGGCGCCACCGGCAAGGGCGTTCGCGTCTGCATCCTCGACTCGGGCGTCGAGGCGACCCACCCGCTCGTCGGCGAGCTCGAGAGCGCGGTCGTCATCTCGATCGGCGACGACGACGAGGTCGTGGCCGACGAGGACACGGAGGGCGACGTCTCCGGACACGGCACCGCCTGCGCCGGAATCGTGCGCCGCCTCGCACCGGAGTCGCGGATCTCGAGCGTGCGCGTGCTCGGCTCGAGCTTCACCGGCTCGGGGGCGGTGCTCCTCGGCGGTCTTCGCTACGCGATCGAGCAGGGCTTCGACGTCATCAACATGAGCCTCTCGACGACGAAGAAGCCGTTCGCGAGCATCCTGCACGAGCTCGCCGACAGCGCGTACTTCAGGCGAACGGTGCTCGTCGCGTCCGCCCACAACATGCCGGTCGAGAGCTATCCGTGGCGCTTCTCGTCCGTCATCTCCGTCGGCAGCCACGAGGAGCCCGATCCGCTCGACTTCTTCTACAACCCGAACCCGCCGGTCGAGTTCTTCGGCCGCGGCGTGAACGTCGAGGTGCCGTGGCTCGGCGGCCGGACCCTCACCGTCTCGGGGAACAGCTTCGCGACACCGCACATGTCCTCGATCTGCGCGCTGATCCTCTCGAAGCATCCCGAGCTGACGCCCTTCCAGCTGAAGAGCGTCCTGTACCTGACCGCGACGAACGTCGGAGGTGGCACATGACCGACCAACCCGATCTCCGCGCAGCCGTGGCCGCAGGCGTCGTCGGCTCCGAGGAGTCGTTCCGTGCGCTCCTCGCCGCGATCGTCGAGGTCGCGCGCTCGATCTTCGGCGCGAAGGCGTCCTCGATCCTCCTGCTCGACGCGGAGACCGAGGAGCTCGTCTTCGAGGCCGTCGTCGGCGAGGGCGAGGACACGCTGCTCGGCACGCGCTTCCCGGCCGGCACCGGGATCGCGGGCTGGGTGCTCGCGACCCGAACGCCGCTCGTCATCGAGGACGTGCACAACGATCCACGATGGTCCCGCGACGTGGCCGAGGAGACCGGCTACGTGCCCAAGGGCCTCATGGCGGCGCCGCTTCTTCACGAGGAAGGTGCGCTCGGCGTGCTCTCGGTGCTCGACCGGCCGGAGCGAGACGCTCTTCAGCCTGCAGGAGATGGAGCTCCTCGGGCTCTTCGCGAACCAGGCCGCGATCGCGGTCGACCTCCTGCTGAAAGCACGCCGGGCGGAGGCGCTACTCGGAGACGGCGGAGATGACCTCGCGATCGTCGCTCGACTGGCCACAGCAGTCGATGCGCTCGAGGACGAGCAGCGCGAATCAGGCCTGAAGCTCCTGAATCACCTGGCGCGGACACTCGGCGCGTAGAAACGAGAGAGGCCCGGGAGCACCCGGGCCTCTCGAACCTTCGTGATCTCGGCGAGCCTACGAGCCGACCGGACCCGATCCCACTGGCCCCGATCCCACTGGACCCGAGCCGACCGGACCCGAGCCGACGGGACCCGAGCCGGTGGGCCGTGGGCCTCAACGTCCGGCTCGTCGTCCGCCGCCTCGACCTCTGGCTCCGAACCGAGCGGACCCGGTCCGAGCGGACCCGATCCGAGCGGACCCGATCCCAATGGGCCGTGAGCCTCGACCTCGTCCTCTGGGCGTGTCGTCTCTGTCCGACATTCGTGCTCCTCCTGTTCGGGCGCTCTCGCGCGGATTCTGACCAACTAGACCGCGTACGTGGACGAAATCTTCCCTCGCCGACTTCCATTCTGCAACAACGGGTGAGATGCTCACGCGCCGTGCGCCGGATGGCGGACGCGAGCAAGGGAGTCCTTCGCAGCATTCACGGCAGTCTGGCGGAACGCGAACCTCCGCTGGCTGGAGCTCGCGTGGGCGGCGTCGATCATCGGGCACTACGCGTACCTCGTTGCCGTCTCGGTCTATGCCTACGGCGTCGGCGGCGAGAAAGCCGTCGGGCTCGTGTTCCTGGCTCGTCTGATCCCCGCCGCTCTCATCTCACCCTTCGCCGGCATGCTCGGCGACCGCTACCGCGCGCGAGCGCGTGCTCTCTGATTACGAACATCGTGCCGCGTCGTTTTCGTGCTGGCGTCGGCAGTCGGCTGTCTTCGTCGACGCCGGTCCGTGGGTCGTCTACGGCCTGTCGATCGCCGCCGACGATCGCGACGACCCCGTTCCGCTCGGCGCAGGCCGCACTCACTCCCAGCCTCGCGCGAACGCCGAACGAGCTCACTGCGGCGAACGCCGTCGCGAGCGGCGTCGAGAGCATCGCAGTGTTCGCCGGCCCGGCTCTGGCGGGAGTGCTGCTCGCCGTGGCAAGCACGGGCGTCGTCTTCACCGCGACCGCAGCACTCGTCGCCATCTCGGCGCTGTTCGTGCTGCTGATCCAGGTCGAGCGGGACGATCGACCACCCCGCCGCGAGCTGGCGGCCTCCACGATTGCCGCCGAAGCGACTTGCCGGGTTCACGACGCTCGGGCCACGACGCGTCGCTGCGAGTGATCATGCTGCTCCTCACGGCCCAGACGACGCTCGCTGGTGCCTTGCAGGTGTTCATCGTCGTCATGGCGCTCGACCGACTCGACCTCGGGGACGGCGGCGTCGGCTATCTCAATGCCGCGATCGGAATCGGCGCGTTCCTGGGTGCGGTCGGCGCCCTCTCGCTGACGGGCGTGCGACGGCTCAGCCCGGCTTTTCTCATCGGACTCGTCGTCACAGGTGTGCCGCTGGTCGCCCTTGGCCTGTGGGAGGAGATAGCGATCGCGATCGTCGCGCTCGCGCGTCATCGGCATCGGAAACTCCTTCGTCGACGTCGCCGGCCTGACGCTCGTGCAGCGCACAGTCCCGGACGATGTGCTCGCGCGCGTCTTCGGCGTGATCCAGATGCTCTGGCTGGCGTCGATGGGCATCGGAGCGGCGCTTGCGCCGGCGCTCATCGCTTGGCTCGGCATCGACGTGGCGCTCATCGTGGTGGGCCTCTTTCTCCCCGCCCTCGTTCTCGCGTCTCGGAGCGACCGTCGGCGCGAATCGACAGGTCTGCCGAGGCGCCGCAAGCCGACGAGCTCAGAGTCCTCGTCTCGGTGCCGATCTTCGCTCCGCTCCCAGGAGGATCGCTCGAGCACCTCGCAGCGCGCCTCGTCCCGCTCCGCGTCGAGGCCAGCACGGTGATCAGTGCGCGAGGGCGACCAGGGCGACCGCTTCTACATCGTCGCCGAAGGCGAGCTCGAGGTCACGCAGGCCGGTGTCGCGATCTCCGAGCTGTCGCCGGGCGGCTACTTCGGAGAGATCGCCCTCCTCCGCGACTACGAATCGCACCGCCACGGTGACTGCGCGCACGGACGCGGTGCTGTACGCCCTCGACCGCGAGGACTTCCTCGCCGCCGTCACCGGACACGCGCAGAGCGCCGAAGCGGCGGAGACGGTGATGAGCGCGCGACTGTCGGGACTGGCGTCGACCGGGTACCGGTCGACTGCGACGTAACGGCGCTAGCCGGACTTCTCGATGAAGCTGATCCGCCCGCCGGTCTCGAGCACCGCCCACTCGACGTCCGCGAGTCGCGCAATTCCCTCGAGCCGCGCTGCGGCTCGCAGCTCGTCGACGGTTATCCGGTTGCGATCGAGGTTCTTCATGACGGGCTCGCCGTCCTGCAGGACGATCACCGGCTCACCCTCGAGCACCGGCCGAAGCCACGGGAGCTTGAAGCCGCCGTACGACACCGCGACGGCGAGCACCGCGATCGTGCCGGCGGCGAGCACGAGCCCCGTCACCGAGAAGTCGTTCTGCGTGATCCCTTGCTGGACGAGGTCGCCGATCATCACGAGCAGAATGAGGTCGAACGGCTGCATCGACGCGAGCTCACGGCGCCCGACGATGCGCGCGACGAAGAGCACGAACAGGAACCCCAGCGTTGCGCGCGCCACGATGTCCATCAGGGCCAGATGAACGCGCTGCGCTGGATGGAGCCCAGCAGGCGCTCGCCGTCGTAGAGGTCGACGTCCTGCGACCGGCGGCCGACAGCTGTCGGGTTGACCTGGAAGTGGAGGAAGAGCAGGTGCTCCTCGCCCGCCGGAACTCGACCGAGCTCGAGCGCGATCTTGCCGTCGCGGCTCGCCTCGCCCACGGGCGCCGGCTCGACGGTGTTCAGCGTGATGTCCTCGAGCCACCCGGGGTCGAGAACGACGGTCGCGCGCTCGATCTCCTCCGCGGCCGCGACGGTGAACCGCGCCTGGAAGAAGAGGCCTCCCCGCAGCGTCCGTGGGGCGTCGACGACGAGGCTGCCCGCGGACGACTCGGCCGTCGACTCGAGCGAGTACTGGCCGAAGACGTTCGCGAGGCCGAGGAGCAACACCAGCGAGAGAGCGCCGAGGAGGATCCAGCGAACGACCTGCCGGCTCCTGCGCGCAGGGCGGTCGCGATGCTGTTCGAGCGTGAGCCCTTCCGGGATTGCCACGCCTGTCGTTTCTGCGCAGGAGACGCGGCCCCTCCCGCGACGCAGTCCACACGGCGATGCGCCCGGCATGATTCGAACATGCGACCTCTGCCTCCGCAGGGCAGCGCTCTATCCCCTGAGCTACGGGCGCGGGGACCGTCAAGTGTAGAGAGTCGCAGCGGTGCGACCGCGAAGTGGTCGCCTTCAGGGGTCTGCGCGCAGTCGGGAACTCTCACGCGAGTTCCCGACTTGCGCATCAGCACTGTCTAGCTGCGCAACGGCCCGGTCTCCGAGACTCAGCTCGGCATCGCGCGGGACTTCGACACGAACGTAGGCGAGCGTCACGACGACATCGCCGTCCCGGCTCGCGCTCGTCACGCGGCCGACGACCTTGCCCTCCAGCTCGAGCTCGGCGTCGTACTCGGGAAGCTCCTCGCCCTGGATCTCGAGCACGCGGAGCGTGCGATTGACGCGGCCGCGGTAGTGCTGGCGCGCGACCGGCTCCTGGCCCGGGTAGCACCCCTTCTCGAAGTCGATCGCCCGCTCGTCGAGCCCGGCCTCGGCCGGGAGCACCCGATCGTCGAGCTCGCGCCCGAAGCGGGGCGTGGCGGCGCGGATCCGGAGGAGCTCGAGCTCGTGCTCGTCGATCTCACGCCAGCTGGGGAGCTCCTCGTCGAGCACCTCGTAGGCAGCGACACCGAGCTCGCGGTTCGCGATCCCACCGACGGGCGTCTCACGGCCGACGACGAGAGCGGACTCGTGCTCTTCGAGCTCCACACTCACCTTGGCCGCCAAGCGCCCTCGCAGGAGCTGCGCGCGGAGACGCTCGGCCAGCTCGGGCTCGGTCAGCAGCAGGAAGTCGTCGGCGCTTCTGCGGTAGACGGTCATCGGAGCGATGATGCGTGCTTTCGCCGTGAGCAGGAGCGCCTCGCACGACTCGTCCGGCCCGAGCGTCTCGACGTCGTTCGACAGCATTCGCTGGAGAAACGACCCCGCGTCAGGCCCGACTACGCCCACGAATCCGCGCGGTCTCTTCCCGATCCGTGCAGCGGTGCCTGGTATTGCGCACTCCTGTTCTCGACGCGATGCGGCTGCGAAGCAGCCGCCTTCAGGGATCCACGCGCGACCGGAGCATCCGCGCTAGCGGATCTCCGGTCTTGCGCACTACCAATAGTGTTGCAGCAGTGTTTCGGGGCAGAGCCGAGCGGAAGGTCATCGACGCGGGCTACGACCCGGCGCGGCTCCCGCCGGGCCAGTACCTCACCGAGAAGTGGCCGGTACTGCATGCCGGGTCGATCCCGACGATCGATCTCGCAACCTGGGACTTCTTCATCGAGGGCCAGGTCGAGAATCCGCTGCGACTCTCGTGGGACGAGCTCAACGCGCTCCCGCGCACGACGCACACGCAGGACATCCACTGCGTGACGCGCTGGAGCCGCTTCGACGTCTCGTTCGAGGGCATCCACTGGAGCGCCATCGAGCCACTCGTGAAGCCACTGCAGTCGGCGCACCACGTCGTCGCGCACGCCGAGGAGGGCTACACGGCCAACGTGCCCATCGCGTTTCTCCGCGATCCGCTGTCGCTGATCGCCACGCACGCCGACGGCGAGGCACTCACGCCCGAGCACGGCGGGCCGCTGCGCCTCGTGATCCCGGGCAAGTACTTCTGGAAGAGCGCGAAATGGCTCCGCGGTATCGAGCTGACGTCGGCGGATCGTCCGGGTTTCTGGGAGCGCTACGGCTACCACAACGACGCCGACCCGTTCGCAGAGGAGCGCTACGGATTCTGAGAGATCCGCGATTCCCCCCAAAAGGGGGAGGATCGGCCAGGGCAGATCGACGACAACCTGGGTACCCAATCCTCCCCAGTTCTTCCCCCCTCGAGTGGCCGTCCCAGCGGCCACTCTTCTTTTGTGCGCGGGGGGAAACGATGTTTCCCCCCGTCAGCCCCCCTTCCGCACGCAGCTACTGGCAAACGGCACTTGGCCTCCCGGGCGAGCAAGTCGCCCTCCGGCCCTGAACCTGCCTGACTGATGGGGTGAAGGCGATGCTCTCCCTCGCTTGATTGGACGAGCCGCTCGTCTGGCTGAATGCGACCGCCGTCTGATCGCGCGACGCGAAATGCGAAGGGCCGGCGTGAGCCGGCCCTTACGCAGTGGATCAGGGAAGGGACTCCCAGTGTAGCCCTCCGTTAAGTGGTCACCCAGTCCGAGGGCCGGAGGGCAACTTGCTTGCCCGGGAGGCCAGGTGCGGCTGATCAGTGCAAGCGGAAAGGAAGGGGGGCTCGTGGGGGAAACATCGTTTCCCCCCACGAAGCGCGAAGCGCGTTCTAGAAGTCCATCCCGCCGCCGGGCATGCCTGCGGGCATTGCTGCCTGCTTCTCCGGCATCTCCGCGACGACAGCCTCGGTGGTGAGGATGTTCTTCGCGATCGACGCGGCGTTCTGCAGCGCCGAGCGGGTGACCATGGTGGGGTCGATGATCCCGGCCTTGACCAGGTCCTCGATCTCACCGGTCTCGACGTTCAGGCCCTGGCCCTTCTTGGCGCGGCGGACCTGGTCGATGACGACGGAGCCCTCGAGGCCCGCGTTGTACGCGAGCTGGCGAAGCGGCTCCTCGAGCGCGCGGACGATGATGTTCGCGCCCGTCCGTTCGTCGCCCTCGAGCTTGTCGAGCGTGGACTTGACCGCGTCACCGGCATTGATGAGCGCGACGCCGCCGCCCGGGACGATGCCCTCCTCGAGGGCTGCCCGCGTGGCCTGCAGTGCGTCCTCGACGCGGTGCTTCTTCTCCTTCATCTCGGTCTCGGTGGCTGCGCCGACCTTGACGACCGCGACGCCGCCCGACAGCTTGGCGAGGCGCTCCTGGAGCTTCTCGCGGTCGAAGTCGGAGTCCGTGTTCTCGATCTCGGACTTGAGCTGCTTGATGCGGCCCTTGATCGCGTCCGAGCCGCCGGCACCGTCGATGATCGTCGTCGTGTCCTTGTCGATGACGATCTTGCGGGCCTTGCCGAGCTGCGAGATCTTCGTGTTCTCGAGCTTGAGGCCCAGCTCCTCGGTGATGACCTCGCCGCCGGTAAGGATGGCGATGTCCTCCAGCATCCGCTTGCGGCGATCACCGAAGCCCGGCGCCTTGACGGCGACGGCGCTGAACGTGCCACGGAGCTTGTTGACGACGATCGTCGCGAGCGACTCGCCCTCGACGTCCTCCGCAACGATGAGGAGCGGCCGACCGGCCTGGATGACCTGCTCGAGCACCGGAAGGATGTCCTTGACCGCACCGATCTTCTGGTTGGCGATGAGGACGTACGGCTCCTCGAGGACGGCCTCCATGCGCTCGGCGTCCGTGATCATGTACGGGCTGAGGTAGCCCTTGTCGAACTGCATGCCCTCGGTGAACTCGAGGTCGAGACCGAAGGTCTGGCCCTCCTCGACGTTCACGACGCCGTCCTTGCCAACCTTCTCGATCGCGTCGGCGATGACGTCGCCGATCTCGCGCTCGCGCGAGGAGATGGTGGCGACGCGGGCGATGTCTTCCTTGCCGTTGACCTCGACCGACTGCGCCTTCAGGTTCTCGACGACAGCCTCGACGGTCTTCTCGATGCCGCGCTTGAGACCCATCGGGTTCGCGCCTGCGGCGACGTTCTTGAGGCCCTCGCGGACGATGGCCTGACCGAGCACCGTGGCAGTCGTCGTGCCGTCACCGGCAACGTCCGTGGTCGCGGTCGCAACCTCGCGCATGAGCTGCGCGCCCTGGTTCTCGAACGGGTCCTCGACCTCGATCTCGCGGGCAATCGTGACGCCGTCGTTCGTGATCGTCGGCGCGCCGAACTTCTTGTCGAGGACGACGTAGCGACCCTTCGGGCCGAGCGTAACCTTGACCGCGTCGGCGACGGCGTTGACGCCGCGCTCGAGCGCCCGGCGAGCGTCCTCGTTGAACTTGAGCTCCTTGTGAGCCATTTATCTACTCCTCCTGAAACGAGCTAGGCGGCCGCGCCGGCAAGCTGCTTCTTCTTGCCCTTGCTGCCTGTGGTTACGACCTTCGCGAGAACGTCCGACTCGCGCAGGATGAGAACGTCGTCGGCACCAACCTTGATCTCCGTCCCGCCGTACTTGGAGAAGATCACCTCGTCGCCAACCTCGACGTCCATCTTGATGTACTCCCCGTCCTCGTCGCGCGAGCCGGGTCCAACGGCCAGGACGTTGCCGCGCTGCGGCTTCTCCTTCGCCGTGTCGGGCAGCACGATGCCGCTCACCGTGATCTCGTCCTCGTCGAGGACCTCCACGATCAAGCGATCACCCAGAGGCTGCAAATCCATTCGACTGTCCTCCTCGATACGGAGTTTGTGACAAAGCTGGCACTCACACACTGAGAGTGCCAGCCCCACCATAGCACCCCCGTCGCGTTGCGCAAAGCCAAATTGAGTCCCTCACGCTCAGATCTCGTGACACATGGGTGAAACGCTGTTACAAAGTGGCATGCGTCGCGAGTTCAGCGCCGGAGTCGTCATCGTGCGGAGGATGCGCGGTCGCTGGTGGTTCGTGGCCGTGCGCCCGCAGGGCAAGCGCGAGGGCATCTGGGCGCTGCCGAAAGGCCTCGTCGATGCCGGCGAGACGCCGGTCCAGGCTGCGCTGCGCGAGGGGTTCGAGGAGACAGGCGTCGAAAGCCGCCCGGTCTCGAAGCTCGGTGACGTGCGCTACGTCTACACGTGGGAGGGCGAGCGCGTCTTCAAGGTCGTCAGCTTCTTCCTGGCCCGCGCGTGTCGCGGTCGCGCAGGAGCGCTCCCGCCGGGGATGGAGATCGAGGTCGCCGAGGCGCGCTGGTTCCCGCTCGACGACGGCGCGACGCTGCTCGCCTACCGCGGCGAGCGCGACATGGCAGTCAGGGCAGCCGAGAGGCTCTTGGCCGACCCTCTATAGTTGCCGCGCCGCCGATGCCGACGTTCGCACTGAACTTCTACAACCCCGCCGTCGCCGAGCAGCTCCGCACCGGCCGCAAGACCGCGACGATCCGCCTGGGCGACAAGGCTGCGAAGTACCGCAAGGGGATGATCGTGACCGTTCTCTGCGGTGCGCGGTACGGCCAGCGCGAGCGCATCTTCGACGCCGTTATCGACAAGGTCGAGGTGAAGGCTCTGCGCGATCTCTCACCGCGTGAGATCGAGCACGACAACCCGCAGATCCGCCGCACCGACGAGATGGTCTGGTTCCTGAGCCAGCTCTACAACCGCGAGGTGGACGAGGACGAGATCGTCACACTCATCCGCTTCTCGCAGATCGTTCAGTAGAGCCACCACACGATCCCGGCGACGATTGCTACGGCCGCAACTCGCCGAGGGCGAGCGAGATCTCATGCGCCCTCGGCGCTCACTTCCCGGGACGGCGAATCGCCGTACCGAAGAGCTCGGCGTCGCGGATCGACGCGCCGCATTCCTCGCACGCGACCGCGAATGCAGACGGGATCGGAGCCGAGCAGCTCGGGCAGCGGTGGCGCAGCTCGCCCGTGCACTGGGGACACGCAGCGGGAAGCTCGTTCTCGTCATCGAGGAAGTAGCGCAGCGTGTGACCACAGGTAAGGCAGAACGCGACCCAGTCGCCGAGCGTCTTCCGGCGCTCTTCCTGGATCCAGTTGCGTTTGCCTGCAGCCATCGCCCACATCGTAGGGGCGAGATATATCTCGCCCCTACGCGTCGGTGGAGCAGCAGACCTATTCGTTAGAGTCCCGGTACCCAGCGGAGGACGGGAGACGACTGCATGGCCGTACGTGAAGCCGAGCCCGTGGGCTCGCTCCAGGAGGTGAAGGAGGTAGGGCTCGATCGCGAGGATCTCCTCGGCATCTACCGCTACATGCTCATCACGCGCGGGATCGAGGAGCGTGGCCACATCCTCTACAAGCAGGGCAAGGTTCCGGGCTCCTTCTACACCGGGCGGGGGAACGAGGGTGCCGCGGTTGGCGTGGCGACGGCGATGGGGCCCAACGACGTCGGAACCCCGTTGCACCGCGACATGGGGGTACACGTGGCTCGTGGCATCGAGCCCTGGCGGGTCTTCGCGCAGTACATGGGACGCGAAGGAGGGCCGACGCGAGGACGCGACGGCAACGTGCACATGGCCGTGGCACAGCTCGGTCTGCACGCGCAGGTATCGCATCTCCCCGCGATGCTCCCCGTCGCGACGGGGATGGCGCTCGCGTTCAAGATCCGCGGCGAGAAACGGGTCGCGCTCGGCTGGTTCGGTGACGGCTCGGCGGCGCGCGGTGACGCCCACGAGGCGATGAACCTTGCCGGCGTTCGGCAGCTGCCCATGCTCTTCGTGTGCGACAACAACCAGTGGGCGTACTCGACGCCGACCTACCTCTCGTATCCGGTCGAGCACATCGCCGACCGCGCGGCCGCGTACGGGTTCGAGGGCGTCGTCGTCGACGGAACCGACGTGCTCGCGGTCTATCGGGAAGCGAAACGCGCGATCGAACGCGCACGCGAGGGCGGTGGCCCGACGCTGCTCGAGTGCGTCACCCTGCGCATGGAGGGCCACGCAGTGCACGACGACGCGTTCTACGTCCCGAAGGAGATGTTCGAGAAGTGGGCGGCATACGACCCGATCGAGCGCTTCCGCTCGTGGCTCCAGACCAACGCGGACATGACCGACGACGAGGAGGGCGAGCTCACGGCGATGGTGAAGCGGCTGCTCAACGAAGCGCTCGACCGCGCAGAGGAGTCGCCCCTGCCCGACCCGACCAAGCTCGAGGAAGGCGTCTACGCCTCTCCCGAGGACCTCGACACGCCGCATCACAAGTAATGCCAGAGATGACATACATCCAGGCGATCTCGGACGGGCTGCGTCTCGAGATGCGGCGCGACCAGAGAGTGATCCTGCTCGGCGAGGACGTCGGTGTCTACGGCGGTGCGTTCAAGGTGTCGCTCGGGTTCCAGGAGGAGTTCGGGCCGTGGCGCGTGATCGACACGCCGCTGTCCGAGACCGCGATCGTCGGCGGCGCGACCGGCGCTGCGCTCATGGGAATGCGGCCCGTCGCGGAGATGCAGTTCGCGGACTTCATCTCGTGCGCGTGGGATCAGCTCGTCACCGTCGCGGCGAAGCAGTTCTTCCGCGTCGGCACGCCGATCCCCATCGTCGTCAGGCTTCCCTCCGGAGGCGGCTTCTCGGGCGGCCCGTTCCACTCGCAGAATCCCGAGAGCTCGTTCGCGCACATCCCGGGGCTCAAGATCGTGTGCCCGGCGACACCGCACGACGCAAAGGGCCTGCTCGCGAGCGCGATCGAGGATCCCAACCCGGTGCTCTTCTTCGAGCACAAGCACCTCTATCGCCGAATCAAAGGCGACGTGCCGGAGGATCGCTATACCGTCCCCTTCGGCTCTGCCAACGTCCACCGGCCCGGCGACGATGCAACGGTGATCACCTGGGGTGCGATGGTCCACACCGCGAACGACGCGGCCGCGGAGCTCGCGAAGGAAGGGTTCGAGGTCGAGGTCCTGGACCTCCGCACCTTGATTCCGTGGGACAAGGAGCGCGTCCTCGAGGGCGTGCGGCGCTGCTCGAAGGTTCTCGTGCTGCACGAGGACACGCGGACGGGCGGCTTCGGCGCGGAGATCGCAGCGACGATCGCGGAGGAGGCGTTCGAGCATCTCGACGCCCCGGTCATGCGGCTCGCGGCGCCCGACACACCCGTGCCGTTCTCGCCCCCGCTCGAGAAGGCCTTCATCCCCCAAGTCGATGACGTCGTGACAGCCCTACGACAGCTGGCCGAATATTGACGTCGTAGGGGCGAGAGATGTCTCGCCCCTACAGAGGAGGCAATGTGAGCACCGGAACGCAGACTGAGGTCGTGATGCCCCAGATGGGCGTCTCGGTCTCCGAGGGAACGATCACGAAGTGGCTCAAGCAGGTGGGCGACTCGATCCAGCGCGACGAGCCGCTCCTCGAGATCTCGACGGACAAGGTCGACACCGAGGTGCCGAGCTCGGCCGACGGCGTCGTCTCGCAGATCCTGGTGCAGGAAGGCGAGACCGTCGAGGTCGGAACCGTGCTCGCGATCATCGCCCCGGCAGGGGCCGAGGTCGCTCCTTCCGAGCCAACGCCTGCCGCACCCGAGCCCGCTCCCGCCGCCGTTCCGGCCGAGCCCGAGCCGGTCGCGGCCATGACGCCGGCACCCGCCCCTGAGCCTGTGCAGGCCGAGGCGGCGCCCGCTCCGGCCGCAGCCCCCGTGGCGCCTGCTGCCGCGGAGAACGGCAGGACGTTCGTATCGCCGGTGGTCGCCCGTATCGCCGCAGAGCACGGCGTCGATCCGTCCACGGTGCCCGGCACGGGTACGGGCGGCCGGGTGACGAAGAAGGACATCTTGACGTTCATCGAGTCGGGCGCGGCAGCCGCACCTCCACCCGCACCGGCACCCGCTCCGCCGGTCGAGGTCGCGCCGCCTCCGGCACCGGAGCCGGTCGCGGTCGCCGAGCCCGCACCGACAGCTCTGCCACCCGCAGCTCCCGAGCCGGAGCCCGCCCCGGTCGCCGCGGCGCCCGCTGCAGCTCCTGAACCACCCGCGCCTCCCGCTCCTACCGCGCCGACTCCGGCGGCCGAACCCGTTGCAGCCCAGGCAGAGCTCGCTCCGGGCGAGGAGCTCGAACCGATGTCCGCGATGCGCCGCGGCGTGATGGCACACATGCGTCGCTCGGTCGACACCGCCGCGCACGTGACGAGCGCGATCGAAGTCGACATGGCGCGCGTCGTCGCACTCCGGGCGAAGCTCAAGCCCGAGCTCGCCGCGCAGAAGGTCAACCTCACGTACCTCGCATTCATCGCGAGAGCGACGGTCGACACGCTCCTGGACTACCCGTGGGTGAACGGCGAGCTGCGCGGGCAGAGCATCGTCACGCGGCCGAACGTCAACCTCGGGATAGCGGTCGCGCTCGACGAGGGGAAGGGGCTCATCGTCCCGGTGATCCGCAACGCGCAGGACCTCAACCTCACCGGCACTGCCCGCGCCATCCAGGACATCGCCGAACGCGCGCGTACGAAGAAGCTCCTGCCCGACGACGTCCAGGGAGGAACGTTCACGATCACGAATCCCGGCAGCTTCGGGACGTTCCACGGAACCCCGATCATCAACCAGCCGCAGTCGGCGATCCTCGGCACGTACGCGCTCGTCAAGCGGCCGTGGGTGATCCAGGACGATCTGGGCTCCGATGTCATCGCGATCCGACCGGTGATGAACCTCACGCTCACGTACGACCACCGGCTCGTCGACGGTGCCTACGCCGGGATGTGCCTGCGCGACATCCGAGATCGGCTCGAAAGCTGGGACGAGGCGGGGTATTGAGCGCGCTCCAGGGCACGTGCCTCTGCGGGGGTGTTCGCTTCGAGGTGACCGCGCCGTTCAGCAGGGTCTCGCAGTGCCACTGCCAGTTCTGCAAGCGGATCGCCGGCGGGTACGGAACCGTGAGCGGGCGAGCGCGAACGGATGCGATCGACGTCCTCGAGGGCGAAGAGCTGCTGACGTCGTACACCCCTGAGGGTGGATCCGCGAAGACGTTCTGCTCGGTGTGCGGAGCGAACCTCTTCGGCGGAGGCTGGCCGGAGTCCGAGGAGTCGAGCGTACGGCTGAGCGCATTCGGTCTCGACTACGACCGCAAGCCGGAGGCGCACACCTTCGTCCGCTCCGTCGCTGCCTGGGAGATCCTCCCGGAGGACGGACTGCCGCGGTACGAGATCCGAGCTACCTGACCGTGGCCGAGGACCTCGTCCGGCTCATGGTCGTGGCGAACGAGCTGGAGGCGGAGATGGTTCGGTCGCTGCTCTTGACGGCAGGGATCCAGTCGATGCAGCGGTACACCAACTTCGGAGCGGCCGCGTTGGATGGCATGCCGTCGGGAGTCGGACCGCGCGAGATTCTCGTCCACGAAGGCGATCTCGAGGCAGCGCGCGAGCTCGTCGAGTCCGACTAGCCTTCTTCGGGTGGCGCGCGGCGCGTACCTGATGAACCTCGGCCTCGTGCCGTACGGCGAGGCGTTCGCGCTCCAGCGCTCGCTTGCGGGAGCTGTGTCACAGGGTGCCGTGCCGGAGACCGTCATCTTCCTCGAACATCCACCCGTCGTCACAATCGGCCGGCGCACCGAGACCGACGTCGAGCTGCACATCCCAGCGGACGCGGCTGTCGAGGTCGCGGAGACCGACCGCGGTGGAAAGTCGACGTTTCACGGGCCGGGACAGCTCGTCTGCTACCCGATCCTCGACCTCACGAAGCATGGCAAGGACGTGAAGCGCTACGTTCGCGACCTCGAGGAAGCGCTCATCCGGACGCTCGCTACGTTCGACCTCGACGCGACGCGCTACGAGGGCCTGACCGGGGTCTGGATGCCACCCTCCGGAGGCCAAGGACCCAGGAAGATTGCCTCCATCGGCGTCCACGTCTCGCGCTGGGTGACGACGCACGGGTACGCGCTCAACGTCGACCTCGACCCGGCCCCGTTCACCGAGTGGATCACCGCGTGCGGCCTCGAAGACGCACAGTTCACGACGATGGCGCGAGAGCTCGAGCGCCCGGTCACGGTCGACGACGTGCGGCCGGCTGCGATCGCGGCGGTCGCCGACGTATTCGACCTCCAGCTCGACGAGCTCCCCGCCGACGACGGCGCCGGTCTCTGGCGCCAGTCGATCCACGCCTCGCTCGCCGGACGATGACCGTCGACATCCGGCCGATCCCTCGACCTGGCTGGGATCCGCTGCCCGACAGCGTGGGCATAGTCGGTCGCGTGCTGGTACGCGAGGAGGAGTTCTTCGTGGCGCAACTCTGCTTCTCCGAGCACGCAGCCATCACCGAGCATCCCGGCGAGCGAGACACGATCGTCGTCTGCATCGAGGGCGAAGGGTTCACGTCCGTCGCCGGCGAGACTGCCGAGCTGCGAGATGGTCAGCAGGTTCGCTGGCCGCGAGACATCCCGCACGGCCTCTGGACCGAGGGCTCGACCATGACGGCGCTCATGGTCGAGCACTTCGACTGAATCAGGTGGGTGGGAACTCCGGCGGACAGGTGATCGGCCTGTCCTCGGAGAAACGCGCGTACGCGACGCTCGGATCCGACGTCTCCTCCTCGACACTCGCGCCGTAGCGGAGGGCGACCTCGTTGACCGGATAGCGCAGTCCGCGACCCTTCTTGCGCGCCCCGACGCCGACCACGACGCAGGGCCCGTCGCCAGCGCCGACGAAGACGTGCTCCGTCCACGCCGGACAGTGCACGAAGTCCCACGCCTTCAGGTGCCGCTCCTGCCCTTCGACGATCAGCAGGCACTCACCGGAAAGGACGAGGAAGTCCTCCTGGGCCTCCTCGCCGTGGTACATGCAGTTCGGCTCGCCCGGTCGCAAGATCCCAATGTTGACGCCAACCTGCTCGAACCGCGCTTCCTCGCTGTCGAGCATCGTGTACAGACCGAGCTCGCTCTCGAACCAGCGCAGGTCGCGCGCGTTGACGACGAACCAGCCGTCGCCGGCCAGGCGCAGACCGTGCTCACTTGCTTCGAGGGGGGCCTCGGGAACCACCGTCTCTAGACTAATCGCGATGGAGAGATCGCTTCCCGTCGCCGAGCGCCCGCGCCGACCCGAGTGGATGAAGGTGCGCGCGCCGAGCGCGAACTCGCAGTACTTCGACGTGAAGAACCTCATGCGCGAGGGCGGGCTCGTCACGATCTGCGAGGAGGCACGCTGCCCGAACATCGGCGAGTGCTGGGGGCGCGGGACGGCGACCTTCCAGATCCTCGGTGACACGTGCACGCGTGCGTGTCGCTACTGCTACGTGCACTCGGGCAAGCCCGACGCGCCGCCGGATCCGCTCGAGCCGCTCCGGCTCGCGCAGGCCGCGGCGCAGATGCAGCTCTCCCACGTGGTCGTCACCTCGGTCGACCGCGACGACCTGCCCGACCGCGGCGCTGCGCACTACGCCGCGACGATCCGCGCGATCAAGCGCAAGCTGCCGGCGGCGAAGGTCGAGATCCTCACGCCCGACTTCCTCGGCGTCGAGGAGGATGCGCTCTCGACGGTTCTCGCGGCGCGGCCGGAGGTCTTCAACCACAACATCGAGACGGTGCGCCGGCTCCATGCGCGCATGCGCGGGGCCAAGGCCAGCTACGACAAGGCTCTGTGGCTGCTCGAGCGGGTGAAGGAGGTGGCCGACTACCCGGTGCTGACGAAGTCGGGGATCATCGTCGGACTCGGGGAGACGAACGACGAGGTCGTCGAGACGATGCGCGATCTGCGCACGCACGACGTCGACGTCGTCACCATCGGCCAGTACCTGCAGCCGTCGCCGAAACACGCGCAGATCGACCGCTGGGTGCACCCCGACGAATTCCGCTGGTTCCGCGAGCAGGGCGAGGCACTCGGCTTCGGGTCGGTGTTCTCCGGCCCGCTCGTGCGCTCTTCCTATCGCGCGGACGAGCAGCGCCACGCGGCCGAGACCGGTCGCGGCGCGGTCGCCTACTGAATGAGAAGGGCCGCCCGGAGGCGGCCCTTCGTTCGTCGGTCTACTGCCGGCTCTACTTGATCAGCGCGAACACGGCGGCATGGGCAACCTCGCCACTCGCATTCGAGATGCGCAGGGTGCCCTGACACAACGCCGCGCCCTGGAGCTTCTGCGCCGTCATCGTGACGATGACGTTCATGTTCGAGACCGCTGCGCCGAAGTCCACGAGCGGACTGCAGTTCTCACCGGTCACCGCCGCCGTGTACGGCCCAGCGCCACCGAGGTTGCTGAGCGACACGACCTGCGAAGCGCTCTGCCCGGAGCCCGAAGCGACGCCACCGAAGCTCACGCTCACCGGATCGAGCGCGACGACGGCCGCCTCTGCCGCATCGAGGTTCAGACGACCCGAGCCGACGATGTTGACGTTCGTGGTCAGAAGACCCGTGTCGAACGTCTTGAGAACACCTTGGTCGGCGGTGTTCACGATCGCCGAGCGGATCTCGGACGTGCTCCAACCCGCGTGCTTCGACTTCAGGAACGCGGACGAGCCCGCGAGATGCGGAGTCGCCATCGACGTGCCATTGAAGAACGCCCAGCCGTTGTCCGGCTGTGCCGACAGCACGTTGACGCCCGGAGCGACGACATCGGGCTTCACCCTGAAGTCAACATCGGTCGGCCCCTGGCTCGAGAATCCGGCCATGAAGTCGTCGTTGCCGGTCAGGAAGTACGACAGCGTCGAGTCGATCGTGGCGGACGAGCCGTCCGCGGCGAGGAGCGCCGCCCGGCTCGCGATCCCCACCATGTACGCCGGAACCGTGGGCTGATTCGGTGTCCCGTCCTGAGCCATCGCGCTCGGGTCACCTTGCTGGTTGTTCACGACCACAACTGCAGCGGCCCCCGCAGTCTGGGCGTTGCGGATCTTCATCGAGAACGAGCACACACCGCGCGAAACCACGGCGATCTCGTTCGTCAGACTGCCGGCCGGAAGCGCAGCGCAAGCGACGCTGAGGCCACCCGGGCCGGCCGCGTCCTGCACGGCGTCCAGGATCCTCGTCAGATCCGAGGCCACCGTGGCGAAGTCACCCGATGCCAGCCGAAACTCCGATGTGCCGACCGTCATAGGCGCACCTACGAAGTGGCCAACCGAGGCGGCACCGGCCGTGAGGGCGCGCGGCGCCATGCCGGGCGACTCGACCGTGTTCAGGCCCGGGCCACTGTTCCCCGCGGCGACGGCCACAACCATCCCGGCTGCGTCGGCGTTGTCGACACCCATGCTGAGCAGGTCTTGGATGCCGTGCGACCCGCCGCCGAGACTCATGTTGGCGACGTCGTAGCCCTTCTCGAGCGCGTCTTCGAGTGCATCGAGGATGTCCTCGGAGCGAGCGCTCTCGAGCGTGCCCGGGAAGACGTTGAAGTTCCCGAGCTTCGCGGCCGGAGCCACACCGGAGACGCCGTACGGGATCGGAACCCCGTTGACGGTGGCAGCGGTGTTGAAGTTGCACGCCACCGTGCCGGCGACATGCGTGCCGTGCCCGTCCTCGTCAGCAGGAGACAACCCTGCGACACCGTTCTTGTTGTAGTAGACGGCCGCGTCGAGGATCTTCGCGTTCGTGCCGCCGTTCGAGCCGGTCCCGCCGAAGCACGGATGGCTCGCGTCGATGCCGGAGTCGATGATCGCGACCTTCGTGCCCGCTCCCGCCGACGCGGCGCCGGTCGCGTGCGTGGCGCCGCCCCAGGCGTCGAACGCGTCGATCAGCGAGAGGTCAGGGTCGAACCCGTGCGCCGCCGGCGAATAGAGTCCCTGGTATTCGGCGCGCTGGACCATCGGAGCCGCCGCGATCGTGCCGAGGGAGGTCCCGTTGAGCTGAACCGCTACTGCATTCAGGGCGATGTCGAACTCACCGGTGACGTTCGCGGACTTGGCGTTCTGCTGGAGCCACCGCTTGAAGTCGTTGCGCACCTGGTTCAACTGAGCGCGGTAGGACCTGACGCTGTTGCTCGAAAAGTCGATCTTCTTCCCCTTCGCCGGCTTGGTCTTCTCGTAGGTCGCAAGCGGCGCGCCCTGCAACTGAACGAGCGCGCTCCCCGTGTCGACCGTCGGGGCCGACCCACCGTCGGTGGTCGGGCCCCCGGCGGAGCTCGTACCTACTCCTAAGCCGAGAGCGACGACGGCCGCCGAAATGACGACAGCCTTGAATCTCGATGTATGCACTCTCTCTCCCCTTGTTGGCTACTGGGCCGGGCGTCCACCCGCCGTGCGGGCACCGCCCCCCGTGACTCGCATAGTGTGGGCCGCAGTTAGGGATTCGTCAAACGGGAGCGCGCTCAGCCGTGCGGCTTGGCCATCCTGTGGAAGTCGAGCGCCTCGTCGAGGATCGACTCGTCCACACCCGCGTCGCGAGCGACCTCTCGAAGTGGCTTTCCCGACGCGGTCGCTTCCTTCACGATCTCGGTCGCCTTGTCGTAGCCGATGAACGGGTTGAGCGCGGTCGCTGCGGCGAGGGTGCTCTCGGCGTACTGGTTGTTGCGCTCGCGATTCGCCTCGATCCCGTCGACGCACCGCTCCGCGAGCAAGCGCGAAGCACTCGAAAGCAGCTCGACCGAGTCGAGGAGATTCCGTGCCATGAGCGGGATGTAGACGTTGAGCTCGAAGTGGCCGCCCATGCCGCCGACGGTGATGGCGACATCGTTGCCGATCACCTGCGCGGCGACCTGCGTCACGACCTCCGGGATGACCGGATTCACCTTGCCGGGCATGATCGAGCTGCCCTTCTGGAGCTCCGGGAGGAAGATCTCGGAGAGACCCGCGCGTGGGCCCGATCCCATCAGACGGAGGTCGTTCGCGATCTTCGTGAGCGACGCCGCCACGACCTTGAGCGCGCCCGAGGCCTCGACGAGGCCGTCGCGCGCCGCCTGGGCCTCGAAGTGGTCGGCCGGAGCCGAAATCGTCAGCCCCGTGTCGGCCGTGAGGAGCTCGCGCACGCGCGTCGCAAACTCGGCGTGCGTGTTCAAGCCGGTCCCGGTCGCGGTGCCGCCGAGCGGGATCTGGCCGAGTCGCGGCATCGTGTCCTCGATGCGTGCGATCCCCTGCCGGACCTGCGCCGCGTAGCCGCCGAACTCCTGGCCGAGCGTGACGGGGACGGCGTCCATGAGGTGCGTGCGTCCCGACTTCACGACGTCGTCGAACTCCGCGGCCTTCCGCTCGAGCGCCGCGGCGAGAGTGACGAGCGCGGGAAGCAGGCCGTTCGCGAGCTCGCCCAGCGCCGCCAGATGGACGGCCGACGGGAAGACGTCGTTCGACGACTGGCCCATGTTCACGTGGTCGTTAGGATGGACGTCGTCTCCGGCGAGCGACGCGATGACCTCGTTCGCGTTCATGTTCGAGCTCGTGCCTGATCCGGTCTGGAAGACGTCGATCGGGAACTGATCGTCGAACTCGCCCGCCGCGATGCGATCTCCGGCCGACGCGATGCGATCGGCGAGCTCCTGATCGAGGAGCCCGAGGTCGGCATTCGCGCGAGCCGCGGCAGCCTTGATCCGGCCCAGCCAGCGCGCAACCGGGATGGGTATCGGCTCGCCCGAAACAGGGAAGTTGGCGATCGCCTTCTCCGTCTCGGCGCCCCAGAGAGCCTCGGTCTCGGCTGCTTTCGCCATCGCGCGAGTCTAGCTCCGACCCGTCAGACTTCCCGGAGTGGAGCCGCTCTCACTTGCCGAGGCGCAGCAGCTCTGGACACCAGCGGGTGCGTATCTCAACACCGCGTCGTACGGCCTGCCCCCGCAGCCGGCGTGGGACGCGCTCCAGGTCGCCCTCTCCGACTGGCAGGGAGGAAGGACGAGCTGGGAGCACTGGGGCGTGCCCGGCGAGGACGCTCGCGCCTCGTTCGCCCGTCTGGTGGGCGTTCCCGTCGAGCAGGTGGCGATCGGACCGAACGTCTCGACGCTCATCGGTCTCGTCGCAGCGTCGATCCCGGACGGTGCACACGTCCTCGTGCCCGACGTCGAGTTCACCTCTCTCCTCTTCCCGTTCCTCGTGCAGGAACACCGCGGGGTCACGGTGCGGCTCGTCCCGGCCGCCGAGCTCGCCTCCGAGATCGGCCCAGACCTCAACGTGGTCGCCTTCAGCGCCGTGCAGATGGCGACTGGCGAGGTCGCAGACCTCGCCGCGATCGCGGTCGCTGCGGCGGAGCACGGCGTCGTCACCGTCGTCAACGCGACGCAGGCTGTCGGCTGGCTCCCGTTCGCCCAGGAGCGATTCGACGTCGTCGCGGCGCACGCCTACAAGTGGATGATGTCGCCGCGCGGGACGGCGTTCATGGCGATCGCACCGGAGCGAACGAATGCCGTCGTACCTCACAGCGCCGGCTGGTACGCGGGAGAGGATCCGTTGCAGACGTTCTTCGGCGGGCCACTCCGCCTCGCGACCAACGCGCGGCGATTCGACACCTCCCCGGCCTGGTTCATGTGGGTCGCCACCGCCGCGGCACTCGACGTGATCGAGCAGGTAGGGATCGACGAGATCCATGCGCACGATGTCCGGCTCGCGAACCGCTTCCGTGCCGGCCTCGGGCTCGAGCCGAGCAACTCCGCGATCGTGTTCTGCGACATCCAGAACGCAGCCGAGAAGCTCGAGCGTGCCGGCATCCGTGCCGCGGTGCGCGGCGGCCGGCTACGCACCTCGTGGCACATCTACAACACCCGGTACGACGTCGATCGGACCCTCGACGTTCTCCTCGGCTGATCTCACGCGGCGGCGAACCGCGCCTGCAGCCCCTCGAGCTCGCGAACCAGGGAAGCGTGCTGCGACACGAAGAGCTCATCGGGCATGCCCGGACCCTGGAACATCGTGAACACGAAGGCGCTGCGCCCGCCGAGCGGCACGACGCGCGTCGGAAAGAGCGCGAGATTGTCCGGCTCGGGACCCGATCGCATGTCGATGACACCGGTCGCGGGGTCCGCGTCGATCCGAAACCAGAACTCTCCGAGACCGTTGACGACCTTCGCGCCGCCGCTTTCCCACTCGAGCTCGCGGGCGAACTCGGTCGCCCATACGGGCAAGCTCTCGACACGGGACAGGAAATCGAAGACCTCCGTCTTGGGCGCGTCGAGGACGACGGTGACGGTTTCGCTTCTCATGACTCGACCACCTTTCGCAATGCGTCAATGAGTCGATCGCGCTCCGCCTCCGTTAGGGACACCATCACCAGCTCGTCGAGCTCGCGCAACGACTGCTCCGCCACCGGGCGAAACGCACGTCCTTTCGCCGACAGGCACACGCGTGCCGCTCGCCGGTCGAGAGGATCCGGCGCGCGCACGACGAGACCAGCCTCCTCCACCGAGCGGACGAGGGTCGTCATCGCCTGCTTGCTGACGCGTGCACGCCGAGCGAGCTCACCGATCCGCAAGTCGTCCTCCTCCAGGAGAGGGACGAGGACCGATCCGAACGAGGGCCGCACCTCTGGAAAGCCGGCGTCCCGGAACCGTTCGGCAAGAAGGTCGTTCCAGTGCTGGGATGCCTTCGCAAGGAGAAACCCGAGGTTGTCGCGAGAGACGGGGAAGCGATCACTCATCCGATAGTACGATGCCTGACCACATTAGTCAAGACTCGTACTAGTCTCTAGATCCTGGCGGATGCCAACAGCTCGTCCCACGTGGTCAGCTTGACCCGTGGGCGCCCATGGGGCTCGCCGCGCGCCCGCTCGAGCGCGTCGATCGCTTCCCATCCCGCGTACATCACCGCTCCCACGCCACGCTCCACGAGCAGGTCCTCGAGCGAGCCGCCGGCACGTGCCTCGAGCTTCCCCGTGCGGGCATCGTCGAGTAGGAGCTCGACCGTCTCCGTGGCGTCCTTCTTGTTCGTTCCGATGACACCTGACGGGCCACGCTTGATCCAGCCCGCGCAATAGAGACCGCCAACCGGCTGTCCAGCTTCGTCGAGCACGCGCCCTGCGTGGTTCGGGATAGTGCCGGCGGCTTCGTCGAACGGCACCCCCGACACGCCGACCCCGCGATATCCGACGCTGCGGAAGACGATCCCGCACGGGATCACCTCGCGCTCGTCGGTGGGAACCGCACGAACCGATCCGCCGCCGTCCGGCTCGAGGCGGTTGTGAACGATCTCCACGGCCTCGACACACTCGTCGCCGAGAATCGCGACCGGAGAGGCGCAGAATCGCAGGCGGACGATGCGGGGCTCGCCCTCGGGCTTACGCAACGCAAACTCGCGCAGGATCTCGACGTTCCGCCGAACGACGTTCGACGCGGCTTCGAGCTCCGCCTCGCTCGCAGGATCGAGCTCGAGCTCACCCGGGTCGACGACGACGCCCGCGCCGGCCAGCTCGCCCAGCTCACCGAGCTCGGTCGACGTCCAGGCCGCCTGAACCGGACCGCGACGGCCGAGCACGACGATCTCGCGGATGCCTGACGAGATGATTGCATCGATCGCAGCGTCCGTGGTGTCGGTCGGCGTGAGCTCCTCCTCCGTCAGCGCGAGCATCCGCGCAACGTCGAGGGCGACGTTGCCGTTCCCGATGACGACCGCGCGCTCGTGGGAGAGGTCGAACTCGAGATGCTGGAAGTCGGGGTGGCCGTTGTACCAGGCTACGAGCTCGGTCGCCGCCCACGAGCCGGGAAGGTCCTCGCCCGGAACACCCAGTCGACGATCGCTCTGCGAGCCCACCGCATAGACGACCGCGTCGTAGAGCGAGGCGAGCTCGTCGTGCGTGACGTCGCGTCCCGCCTGAACGTTGCCGAAAAATCGGAATCCGGGGCGCGCGGCGATCTTCTCGAACGCGCGCGACACGGTCTTGAGCTGCGGATGATCGGGCGCGACGCCGAGGCGAACGAGCCCCCAAGGCGTCGGCAGCCGCTCGATCATGTCGACCTCGACGTTCGGGTCTTCACTCGCGAGCAGGGCAGCGGTAGCGTAAAACGCTGCAGGCCCGGAGCCCACGACGGCGACCCGGAGGGGGATCGTGCGATTCATGTAGGGGCGAGATATATCTCGCCCCTACGAAGCGTGCGTAAAGTCAGCGCGCCGAGAAGAGCTCGACCGGGTTCCCGGAGGGATCGTCGAGCACGACCTGCGTTCCGCCCGGGCCCGAGAGCGGCTCGTTGCGGAACACGACGCCTGCAGCGCGCATTCGCTCGACGTCCGACGGCAAGTCCGACACCTCGATGACGAGTCTGTTCCATCCACCGGGCTCCGAAACACGGCCGTCCGGCATCGGCTGCGCCGCGGACGTCTGCGGGCCGCTCAGCCAGAGCGAGAGTCCTTCACGCTCGACGATCGCGAACGCCGGACCCATACGCGTGACGAGTGTGAAGCCGAGGAGGCCGACGTAGAACGCGACCGCCGCGTCGACGTCGTGGACGAGATAACGGACGCTCAGTGCGAGCAGCCCGACCCGCAACCGCCGACTTCGGTGCCCTCTGGCAGCTCTTCGCCCTCTTCCACCTGGAAGGAGTGGCCGCAGCCGCACGAGGACACGGCGTTCGGGTTGTCGATCTTGAAGCCCGCCTCGGAGATCGAGTTCAGGAAGTCGATCGTGGTTCCGCGCAGGTACGGCGCCGAGTACGGGTCGACGACGACCGGAATGCCTTCGAGCGAGAGCTCGAGGTCACCCTCCGCAGGAGCGGCGTCGAAGCCGAGACCGTACTGGAACCCGGAGCATCCTCCACCCTGGATCGCGACTCGAAGGACGAGCGTTCCCGCGTCCTCCTCCTCGGCCATGAGCTCCCTGATCTTCTCCGCGGCGACGGGCGTCAGGGAGAGCAGGGTGTCGGTGGGGTGCTCGACAGTTGCCATGGACTGATGGTAGCGGACGGAGTCGCAGGTTCCAGCTTCGACTTTGTAACACTCGTATCGCTCATTCTGTGCGGGTTTCCCGAACCCTTCGTGCGCCGGAAGAGGGAGTGCTAGGCTCGGCGCAGTCTCGACGTTCCGGGGGTCATCGTGCTTTCGAACTGGCTGCCCTTCCTCTTCTACGCCATCTTCGCGGCAGCCATCCCCGCAACGATGATTGCCGCCTCGTTCATCGTTCCCGGCCGGCCGGTCTCGCGGACGAAGGCTCGCATGCTCCCGTTCGAGTCCGGCGTGTCGGAAGGGGCGCCGAGCCGTGAGCGCCGCTTCACCGTCAGCTTCTACCTGACGGCGATCCTCTTCATCCTCTTCGATATCGAGATCGTCTTCCTCTACCCGCTGGCGGTGCAGCTCGACGCGCTCGGCTGGTTCGGGATCGGGGAGTTCCTCGTGTTCATCGCGATCCTCGGCGTGGCCTACGTCTACGTGTGGCGAAAGGGGGCTCTCAACTGGCAGTGAGAAGAGAGCTGCCGGTCGTGAGCGACCGCCCGCTCGCCAAGGCAGGCCTCCAGTCCGAGCGCGTGCTCTGGCCCGATCGCGGGCCGGGTGTGTTCGAACGTGAGGTGCAGGAGATGGAGGATGCGCTCCTGCTCACGACGGTCGAGAAGGCCGTCGCGTGGGCGCAGTCGAACTCGATGTGGCCGGACACGTTCGGGCTCGCCTGCTGCGCGATCGAGATGATGTCGATCGTCTCGTCGCGCTACGACATCGCGCGCTTCGGGATGGAGCGGTTCTCGTCGTCGCCGCGTCAGGCGGACCTGCTGATCATCTCCGGAAGAGTCACGCACAAGATGGCGCCGCCGCTGCGCCAGGTGTACGACCAGATGCTCGAGCCGAAGTGGGTCATCGCAATGGGGGCGTGCGCGAGCTCCGGCGGGATGTTCAACAACTACACCATCCTCCAGGGCGTCGACAAGATCGTCCCCGTCGACATCCACGTCCCCGGCTGCCCGCCCCGGCCGGAGGCGCTGATGGAGGGGATCGTGCGCCTGCACGAGAAGATCCGTGGCGGCGTTCCGCCCGCGTACGAGATCCGCGGGGTCGCGGAGTGACGGCGGTTTTGGCGGTAGGGGCGAGATGTATCTCGCCCCTACGCGGAGACGCGCAGTGACGACGTACGCGGGAGTGCCCGGCGTCGTCGAGACCCGCGATTCGTTCGGCGAGACGACGCTCGTCGTCGATCCCGCACGGCTCGTCGAGGCATGCACGGCGCTGCGCGACGAGCACGGCTTCAACTTTCTCTCCGACATCGCCGCGGCCGACTACCTCGGCTGGGGCGAGCAGGAGGTCGCCGGCTACATCGGCACGAACGCGGGGCGCGACATCCACATGCCCGGCTCCCAGGGGCTCGCGCGGGTTCCTCTGCCGAAGCCGAAGCGCTTCTCGGTCTCCTACCACCTCCTGCGCGTGAACGACGATCCGGTTCGCCTGCGCGTGCAGGCGTGGCTCGACGACGGCGAGCCGATCGCAAGCGTCCTTCCCGTCTGGCCGGCCGCGGACTGGTTCGAGCGTGAGGCCTTCGACATGATGGGCATCCGCTTCGAGGGCCACGCGAACCTCGTCCGCATCCTCATGCCCGAGGACTGGGAGGGACATCCCCTCCGCAAGGACTATCCGCTGGGCGGCGAGCCCGTGCGCTTCTCGGACGAAGACTGATGTCGGTCCTGCCGTCCACGCGCATCTACGAAGGGACGCGCATCCCGCACCCCGTCCCGACGATCCTCGAGGTCGATCCCGAGAAGCATCGCCTCGAGGACATCCTGCGCGTCAACTTCGGACCGAACCATCCGTCGACGCACGGTGTCCTTCGCCTCGTCGTCGACCTCGACGGCGAGACGGTGGCGGGAATCCGCGCGGTCATCGGCTACCTCCACACCGGCTTCGAGAAGAACATGGAGCACAAGTCGTGGTGGAAGTCGGTCACGTACGCGCCACGGATCGACTACGTCTCGTTTCACGCGAACGAACTCCTGTACGTGCTCGCGATCGAGAAGCTCCTCGAAATCGAGGTGCCGCGCCGCGCGACCTGGGCGCGGATGGCGCTGGCCGAGCTCAACCGCATCCACTCGCACCTCGTGTGGCTCGGCACGTCGGCCCTCGAGCTCGGGGCGATCTCGCTGTTCTGGTACTGCTTCGACGACCGCGACCAGATCCTCGACCTCTTCGAGATGGCGGGCGGGACGCGGATGCACACGCGCTACGTCCAGGTCGGCGGCATCGCCGAGGATCTCCCGCCCGATTTCACGAGCGAGGCGCGGACGTTCTGCGAGTCGATGCCGAAGTCTGTCGACGAGTACGAGGCGATCCTCGATCGCAACGCGATCTGGCTCGAGCGAACGCAGGGCGTCGGACTGCTCTCCTCGGACGACGCGCTCGCACTCGCACAGTCCGGGCCGATGCTGCGCTCGACAGGTGTCGACTGGGATCTCCGGCGCGACATGCCGTACCTGGCGTACGACGAGGTCGAGTTCGACGTGCCCGTCTACGGTGGCGGTGACGTCTACGACCGCTACCGCGTCCACATGGACGAGATGCGCGAATCGGTGCGCATCGTCCGTCAGTGCCTCGACCGCCTCGACGAGATGGACGGCGAGCCGTGGATCGCCGACGACCGCAAGGTCGTCCTACCGCCGCGTCACGAGCTCCATACCTCGATGGAGTCGCTCATCCACCACTTCAAGATCGTCACCGAGGGCTTCACGGTCCCCGAGGGCGAGGTCTACGTCGCGATCGAGTCGCCGCGCGGGGAGAACGGCTGCTACCTCGTGTCCGACGGCGGTGCGCGGCCGTGGCGCGTGAAGTTCCGCGCGCCGAGCTTCGCGGCGCTGCAGGCGACCGCGACGATCGTGCAGGAGCTCCTCATCGCCGACCTCATCGCGGCCGGCGGGTCACTCGATCCGGTGATGGGAGACGCAGACCGATGAGCGTGACCACCGAGATCCAGAAGCTGCGCACGCGCTACCCCGACTCCCTCTCGGCAGTCATGCCAGCGCTCCAGCTCGCGCAGGTCGAGAACGGCGGCTGGCTGTCGCCGGACGCGATTCGCGAGGTCGCGGACGGGCTCGACCTCACGCCGGCGTACTGCCTCTCGATCGCATCGTTCTACGACCAGTACTACCTCGAGCCCGTGGGGCGCCGGCGGATCGAGGTCTGCACGAACGTCTCGTGCGGGCTGGCCGGGGCGCAGCAGGTGGTCGAGGCGTTCGAGCGCGAGCTGGGCATCTCCGCCGGCTCGACCTCGGAGGACGGCGCCTTCACGCTCGGCACGATCGAGTGCCTCGGTGGGTGCGGCTGGGCGACGATCGTCGCCATCGACAACCGCCACCGCCTGCGCGTGAAGGCGGACGACGTGCCGGGGATCGTCGAGGAGCTACGTGGTGCCTGAGTATCCGCAGATCGTTTTCGCCGGAACCGACGGCGGCGCAGTGCTCGACCTTGACGACTACGTCGCCCGAGGCGGCTTCTCGGCGCTGCGAAAGGCCCGCGCGCTGGAACCTGACGCGGTCATCGCCGAGCTCGACGCCTCGGGCCTGCGCGGCCGCGGCGGCGCGTTCTTCCCGACGGGACGCAAGTGGTCGTTCGTCCCGAAGCCCGACCAGCTCGCCAAACCGCACTACCTCGTCGTGAACGCCGACGAGTCGGAGCCGGGGAGCTTCAAGGACCGCGAGATCATGTTGCGCGTCCCGTTCCGCTTCCTCGAGGGCTGCCTCATCTCGGCGCACGGGATCCAGTCGCAGCACGTCTTCATCTACATCCGCGGTGAATACGAGCGCGAATTCGAGATTCTCCGCGATTCGCTCGAGGCGATGCGCAAGGCTGACCTGCTCGGCGGCGTCACCGTCGTGCTCCACCGAGGTGCAGGCGCATACATCTGCGGTGAGGAGACCGCGCTTCTCGAGTCGCTCGAGGGTAAGCGCGGACAGCCGCGGACGAAGCCGCCGTTTCCCGCGATCGCAGGCCTCTACGCCGCGCCCACCGCGGTCAACAATGTCGAGTCGATCACCACTGTCACACCCGTCCTCGAGATGGGCGGCGCGGAGTACGCGAAGCTCGGCGTGGAGAACTCGACCGGGACGCGCGTCTTCTCGCTCTCGGGTGACGTGGCGAACCCAGGCAACTACGAGCTTCCGCACGGGATCTCGATGCGCGAGCTCATCTACGACGTGGGCGGAGGCGTGCCGAACGGACGCGAGCTGAAGGCGGTCATCCCGGGCGGCTCCTCGACATCGGTGCTCACAGCAGACGACATCGACACGGCGATGGACTTCACGTCGCTCGTCGAGGCCGGCTCGTCGATCGGCTCGGCAGGCGTGATCGTCATCGACGATCGCTGCTGCATGGTGCAGCTCGGCATCCGCGTGTCGCAGTTCTACGAGCACGAGTCGTGCGGGAAATGCACGCCGTGCCGCGTCGGCACGAAGTGGGTCACGCAGATCCTCCAGAAGATCGAGGACGGCCGCGCGGGACAGGCGGATCTCGATCTGCTCCTCTCGGTCTGCGACCGGATCATGGGCAAGTGCCTGTGTCCGCTCGGCGACTCGGACGCGATCGCGGTGCTCAGCTACGTTGACCGCTTTCGCGACGAGTACCAGGCGCACATCGACCTCGGCCGCTGCCCCTTCGACGGCGAGTCGTCCCTCGAGGGGATCCTCGCCCCGTCCGAGATGCACGAGAGCCACGGGCACGAGACAGCTCATGTCTGAGCTCTTCGCCGTGACCGTGGACGACCGCCAGGTCGAGGTCCCGAAGGGGACGGGCCTCGTCGAGGCGGCGCAGGCAGCCGGGATCGAGATTCCGGTGTTCTGCTACGAGCCGCGGCTCGGGCCGCCCGTCGGTGCGTGCCGCATGTGCCTCGTCGAGATCGAGGGGATGCCGAAGCTTCAGGCCGGCTGCACCCTCACCGTGACGGACGGGATGATCATCAAGACGAGCGCGACCTCGGCAAAGGCCGCGGAGGGACAGGAGGCGACGCTCGAGTTCATCCTCGTGAACCACCCGCTCGACTGCCCCGTCTGCGACAAGGGTGGCGAGTGCCCGCTGCAGGATCTCACGTTCCGTCACGGGCCTGGCAATACGCGCATGTCGTTCGCGAAGCTCACCGTCGACAAGCCGATCCCCGTCTCGCCGCTGATCGCGCTCGACCGCGAGCGCTGCATCCTCTGCTACCGCTGTACGCGGTTCTCGGAAGACGTCGCCGAGGACGGCCAGCTGATCGCGCGCAATCGCGGCGCGCGGACGGAGATCGCGACCTTCGAGGACGAGCCGTATCGCTCGCCCTTCTCCGGCAACGTCGTCGAGCTCTGCCCCGTCGGCGCGCTCACCTCCACGCTCTACCGCTTCGACGCCCGGCCGTGGGACATCCAGAACGTGCCCACCGTGTGCACCGGCTGCGGGGTCGGCTGCAACACGTCGACGACGATCCGCGAGGGCAAGGTCAGGCGGATTCTCTCGCGCAATCATCCGGAGGTCGACCGCGGCTGGCTCTGCGACAAGGGCCGCTACTCGTACCCGCACCTGCGAGCCGAGGACCGGATAACGACACCGTTGCGGCGCGGAAAGAAGGGGCTCGAGGAGGTCTCCTGGGACGATGCGCTCGACGAGGCCGAGACGATGCTGCGCGAGTCCGCCGGGTCGATCGTGACGGCGTTCTCGGGCTCGGAGACCACCGAGATCGCATACGCGCTCGGGCGTTTGCTGCGCGGCGGGCTCGCTGCGCACTCGGCCGTGCTCCCCGAGGCCACGTCGGACGCGCTCGAGGCCTTCCGCCTGCCACTGAGCGGGATCGCCGAGGCGGAGATCGTCGTCGTGGTCGGCGACGAGCCGGTCGTGGAGCGCGCGCCGATCGTCGACCTCTGGATTATGGAGGCCCGCAGGCGTGGGGCCGAGATCGTCGTCTTCTCGCCGACGGGCACCCAGAAGACCGCTCCCGGCTCCGGTGCGGAGACCTGCCGCGAGCTGGGGTCCGGGCGGAGCGACCTTGCGAAGAGGCTGAGCGCATCCGAACGGGTGGTTCTCGTCTGGTCGGGCACCGGGGGAGGCGGCGGCGCGCGCATTGCGGAGCTCGCACACGAGCTCGCGCTCGAAGCGAAGCCTGGCAGCGGCGCGTTCCATCTTCCCGCCGCATCGAATCCGCGGGGCGTGGCGCTCGGTTGGGCAGTGTCGGCGGACGCCGACGAGACGAATCCGGAGCCGATCGAGCTGCTGATCGTGTCGGGCGACGAGGCTGCCGCGAGCGCCGACGTACGTGCGCTCGCGGAGAGCGCGAACCGCGTACTCGTCCTCACGATGTTCCACGAGCTTGCCGGTGGCTGGGCTGACCTGATCCTTCCGGCGACCGCCTCACTCGAGCGTGACGGAACCTCCATGAACCTCGAAGGCCGCGTGCAGCGCCTCCGCCGCGCCGTTCCCCCTCCCTGCCCCGACGAGCTGGCCTGGATCTCGAACCTCGCGGCTCGCTTCGACGTCGACGTCCCACCGCACGCGATGGGCGTCTTCGCGGACCTGTCCGAGCACCTCTTCCGCGACCTGACCCATGAGGACATCGGGCTGCACGCACCGCTTCCCGCACGACAGCCGTACGTCGTGCCCGAACCGGCGACCACGCCGGCTCCGCCGGACGAGGCAGGAGGTGCGTTGAGACTTCAGCGCTACCGACCGCTGTTCTCAGGCCCAGCGGTCGAGCGTGTCCCCGAGCTCGGCTTCCAGCGCCCGGGTCGCGATGTCGAGCTGTCCGCCCGGGACGCCGAGTCGCTCGGAATCGCGAACGGCGATCAGGTCGTCGTGCGCTCGAACGGCACATCCGTCGAGCTGCGCGCACGCGTCAACCGCAAGCTGATCGAAGGCGTCGCGCGTATCGCCGACGAGCACGCGGGCGATCTCCACCCGACGGTCGAGGTCGTAAAGCCGTGACCCAGCCCGTCGAGTGGTGGGTGAGCCTCATCCAGGCGGTCATCGTCATCAACCTGGTGATGGTGACCTTCGCCTACCTGACGCTCGCCGAGCGGAAGGTCATGGCGCGCATGCAGCTTCGCTACGGACCGAACCGCGCCGGCCCGCGCGGAATGCTGCAGCCGATCGCCGACCTCCTGAAGCTGCTGAACAAGGAGAGCTTCCAGCCGACCGAGGCCATCAACTGGGCGTTCATCCTCGGGCCGTTCCTGGCGACGTTCACCGCCCTCGTGACGTTCTCCGTGATCCCGTTCGGCTCCGGCTGGGAGATCGGCGGCGTGTACGTCCCGGGTCAGGTTGCCGACCTCGACATCGCCCTGATCCTGATCTTCGCCGTCGGCTCCATCGGCGTGTACGGCTTCATCCTCGGCGGCTGGTCGTCGGACTCGAAGTACGCGCTCCTCGGCTCCATGCGCACCTGCGCCCAGCTCGTCTCGTACGAGGTCTCGCTCGCGCTCTCCGTCCTCGGCATCGTGATCATGGCCGGAACGCTCTCGCTCACGGAGATCGTCGCCGCGCAGGACGACACATGGTGGTACGCAGCACCGCAGTTCATCGGGCTGATCGTCTTCCTGCTCGCGGGCACGGCCGAGACGGCCCGTGCGCCGTTCGATCTTCCGGAAGCCGAGCAGGAGCTCGTCGCCGGCTACCACACCGAGTACGGCGGCATGCGCTTCGGCCTCTTCTCGATGTCCGAGTACATCAACCTGATCACGCTCTCCGCGTTGTGCGTGACCCTCTTCCTCGGCGGTTGGCACGGCCCCGGGTTCGACGGGCCGTCGTGGACGGGTCCGCTGTGGTTCATCGGCAAGCTCGTCTTCCTCCTCTTCCTCTTCATCTGGATGCGCACGACGCTGCCGCGACTGCGGTATGACCAGCTGATGTCCTTCGGCTGGAAGGTGCTGCTCCCGGTAGCGACGATCAACGCCGTGATCACGGCGATCCTGGTGGTGGCACTGTGACCTCCCGCGGAGTCGGCACGCTCAAGGGGTTCGGCGTGACCTTCCGGCAGATCTTCCGGAAGCCGATCACGCAGCAGTACCCGGAGTACAAGCGCCCGGTGTATCCGCGCTTCCGCGGCCGGCATCGGCTCTGGAAGCACGAGAACGGCCTCGAGAAGTGCGTCGGCTGCTCGCTCTGCGCGGCGGCATGCCCCGCGGATTGCATCCGGGTCGTCGCAGAGGAGAACACCGCCGAGAACCGCGTCTCCGCCGGAGAGCGGTACGCGCGCATCTACGAGATCAACATGAGCCGCTGCATCTTCTGCGGCTACTGCGAGCTCGCGTGCCCATTCGACGCGATCACGCTCGGCAACGAGTTCGAGATCGCCGAGTACTCGCGCGACGACCTCATCTACACCAAGGACATGCTCCTCGCGGAGCCGATCAAGCGCGTCCCGGTCGCCGATGCCGAGCGCTTCGACACGCCCGAGCCCTCCTACAAGACGAGCAGCTAGACGTGGGCAACGTCGTGGTCTGGATCATCTGGTTCCTCGCCGCGGGCGCGTGTCTCGGGACGGGCGTGGCGGTCGTGAGCATGACGAACCCCTTCTACTCGGCGCTCGCGCTCATCGGGAACCTCGCGTCGCTCGCCGTGCTGTTCCTCCTGCTTTCGGCCCAGTTCCTCGCTGCGGCACAGGTGCTCGTCTACGCCGGCGCCGTGATGGTCATGTTCCTCTTCGTGGTGGCCTATCTCGGCGGCCGCGCGGATGCTCCGTGGGCCGGCGGGCCGCCGCTCCTACGCGGAGCGGCAGTCGTCGCCGCGGTGGCCCTTCTCGTCGAGGTCGTGGTCGTCCTCGGTCTCGCCTGGGGCGACAGCCTCACGGACCCCGCGGACGTGTCCGACTCGTTCGGGAGCCCTGCAGCGATCGGCGAAGCTTTCCTCACGGATCACCTGCTCGCGTTCGAGATCACCTCGATCGTGCTGCTCGTCGCGGCGATCGGCGGCGTCGTCCTCGGGACGACGCGCGAGAAGGACGAGGAGGTCGCCTGATGGACGGCCCCGATGTGGGTTGGTACCTCATCGTGGCCGCGATGCTGTTCGGCATCGGCGCGCTCGGCGTGATGATGCGGCGAAGCCCGCTCATCGTCCTCCTCTCCCTCGAGCTCATGCTGAACGCGGCGAACCTCACGCTGATCGCGTTCGCACGCCAGCAGGGCGATCTCGGCGGGCAGATCTTCGCGCTCGCGGTGATGGCAGTCGCTGCGGCAGAGGTCGCGATCGGCCTCGGCCTCATCGTCGCGATGGCGCGGCGCCACATGCTTCTCGACGTCGACCAGGCAAGCGCCCTCCGAGGATGAGCGCTCACGATGAGATGGAACAGGCCATGCCGATCGTGGTCGATTTCGAGTCGTTCAACTTCTGGTTCGGAGAAGCGACGGTCGAAGTGACCCTTCCAGAGGCGGGCGCGCTCGAGTTGAAGTTCTCTCCCGGTGACGATGCAGAGCGCGAGCTCCTGCAGCTGATCGGGCGTCTCGTGAACACGCATCTGCGCGAGCTCGGAGGGCGGGAGATGCTCATCGTCCGGTCCGAGCAGCCGGACTCGGACGACTGGGCTGAAGACGAATAGATGGTCGCCGGCGCCTGGATCTGCCTTCTGTCTCCCCTCGTGGGAGCGGTCGCGATCACGCTCGCCGGAACGCGCATCTCTCGCAAGACGGCCGCGCGGATATCGACGCTGACGACGTTCGTCGCGTTCGGTGGCGCGCTGGTCGCATTCGTCGGCCTCTGGGCCGAGGGGCACGGCGACCGCGAGGTCGTCTCGACCGCCTACACCTGGCTCGAGTCGGGCGACTTCCAGGTCGAGCTGCAGATCCTGCTCGACACGCTCTCGAGCACGATGATGCTCATCGTCTCCGGCGTCGGCGGGCTCATCGTCTGGTACTCGATGGGCTACATGGAAGGCGACGACGAGGAGCGTCGCTACTTCGCCTACATGTCGCTCTTCGTCTTCTCGATGCTCCTGCTCGTGCAGGCGGGGAACTTCCTGCTCCTGCTCGTCGGCTGGGGCCTCGTCGGCCTCGCGTCGTACCTGCTGATCGGGTTCTGGCACCACAAGCCGGAGGCCGTCGCGGCCGCGAAGAAGGCGTTCGTGATGAACGCCATCGGCGACGCGACGCTCGCACTCGGCCTCGTGCTGCTCATCTGGGAGACGGGCACGCTGGAGTTCCTTGGCGTGTTCGAGGACGTCGACTCGATGTCGTCGACGACCGTGAATCTCGTCGCGCTCGGACTGCTCGGCGGTGCTGTGGCGAAGTCGGCGCAGATCCCGCTCCACACATGGCTTCCCGATGCAATGGAAGGCCCCACGCCGGTCTCCGCGCTCATCCACGCGGCGACGATGGTGACCGCCGGCGTCTACCTCCTCGTGCGCGCGAGCCCGATCTTCGAGGCGGCGCCCGACGTGCAGCACCTCGCCGCGATCCTCGGCGCGATCACCTTGCTCGTCGCGGGGGTGGTCGCGCTCGTGCAATGGGACATCAAGCGCGTCATCGCGTACTCGACGATGTCGCAGATCGGCTACATGTTCCTCGCTGCCGGGATCGGCGCGTACGGCTACGCGATCTTCCACCTGATGACGCACGCCTTCTTCAAGGCGCTGCTCTTCATGTCCGCCGGCGTCGTGATCCACCACCTGGGCGGCGAGCAGGACATCCGCAAGATGGGCGGACTCAAGGACGTCATGCCGCGAACGCACATCGCGTTCCTCGCCGGAGCGCTCTCGCTCGCAGGGATCCCGATCTTCGCCGGGTTCTGGTCGAAGGACGGCATCGTCGCGGCTGCGTTCGCGAGCGGTGACGTACTCGGCTACACGCTGTACGCCGCCGGGCTCATCGGGGCGCTGCTCACCGGCCTCTACACCTTCCGCCTCTACTTCGCGGTGTTTCGCGGCGAGCCGAGCGACCTCGTGAAGGAGCACACGCACGAGGGGCATGGCGAGGGGCCGCTGTCGATGCTCGTCCCCGTCGGCGTTCTCGCGGTGCTCGCGACGATCGGTGGGCTCGTCGTGATTCCCGGGGTGTGGGAGCCGTTCCTGCACTGGATCGACGAGACGGCCGAGCCGCTCGTGCACGCAACGGTCTCGGAGGACTACGGGACGAGCGCCATCGCAGTCTCGCTCGGCCTCATCGGCTTCTTCCTCGCGCGGCGCGCGTTCCACGCCGGACGTCAGCTCGTCACGAGTCCCGCGATCTGGCGCGTCCTGGAGCACAAGCTCTACTTCGACGAGGCGTACGACGCCCTGTTCCATCGCCCGGCCGCCGCCCTGTCGGTGGCTCTCCGGCGAAACGTCGAGGAGCCCGTCGTCGAACGCTCGCTCGACGAGATCGGGTCAGGGACGATCCAGGTCGGCGCCGAGGTCGCGCGTGTGCAGTCCGGCCTGCTCCGCACGTACGCCGTCGCGATCGCCTTCTCGGTCGCCGTCCTCGTGGTCGTCTTCGTGGCGGTGCGGTAGCCGTGACCACCGCACTCATTCTCTTGCCGATCGTCGGCGCGCTCGTCGTCGCGATCCTCCCGCTGCCGCGCCAGACGACTGCCGGCCTCGCGTTCCTCGTCGCGCTCATGGAGGTCGGACTCTGGATCGTCGCGGCCGGACGGTTCGACTTCGACGACGGCGGCCTACAGCTCGGGACGACGCGGGAGTGGGTCGAGAGCGTCGGGATCTCCTACTCGGTCGGCTTCTACGGCTTCTCGCTCTGGCTCACAGGCGTTACCGTGATCGTCTTCGCGGCGGCGATCGGCTATGCGCTCTGGGTCGGGCGGGAGCGTACGCGGGCGTACCACGCGCTGATGCTCTTCCTGCTCGGCGCGGTCGTCGCCACCTTCGCCTCGCAGGATCTCCTCCTCTTCTACGTCTCGTTCGAGGCGATGCTCATCCCGCTGTACGTCCTCGTCGGCGTGTGGGGAGGCGAGCGCCGGCAGGCCGCAACGGTGACGTTCGTCATCTACACGATGGCGGGCTCGCTGCTCATGCTCGCGTCGGTGGTCGCATTCGGAGTGACGCAGGGGACGTTCTCGCTGACCGAGTCGGGGACGAGCGACAACGTATGGATCTTCCTCGGCTTCGCCATCGCATTCGCCGTCAAGGCGCCGCTCTTCCCGTTCCACGGCTGGCTGCCGCTCGCGTACCGCGAGGCGCCGGTCGAAGTCGCGGCGGTGCTCTCGGCCGTCGTCTCGAAGACGGCGATCTACGGCTTCCTGCGCATCGGCATCCCGAAGTTCCCCGAGCCTGCGGATGACCTGTCCGGGCTCATCCTCGTCCTCGCCTGCGCGGGACTCGTGTACGGCTCGCTGCTTGCGTTCCGCGCTCCTGACCTGCGCGGGGTCATCGCGTACTCGTCGATGGCGCAGATGGGGCTCATCACGATCGGCGTATTCGCGTTCGACGACCTCGGCTGGGACGGCGCCGTGCTGCTTTCGGTCGCGCACGCGCTCATCTCGGCAAGCATGTTCCTGCTCGTCGGCATGGTCGAGCGTCGCTGCGGAACCAGCGATGTCGACGCGCTCGGAGGAATGGCGCGCGGGCGGCCGACGCTCGCCACCGTTGTGCTCGTCGCCGGGATGGTCGCCCTCGCCGTGCCCGGCTCGGCGACGTTCGCCGGCGAGTTCCTGATCATGGCCGGCGCGTACGACCAGGGGTGGGGCTACTCGGTCGTCGTCGCGCTGGGGATCGTGCTCGCCGCGATGTACACGCTGCGCGTGATCTCGGCGATCCTGCACGTAAAGCCGGGACGAGCGGTGCGCGACGAGGCGCTCGACCTGCGTCCCGGTGAGCTGGCGCTCGTGCTACCGCTGCTGCTCATCCTGCTCGGCCTCTCTATCTGGCCTGCGCTCGTGAGCGAGAGCTCCTTCGAACCGACGATCTCCTCGGAGCGGGTTCCGTGATCGACACCCCGACCGTCGACTGGCTCGCGCTCTCTCCGACGATCGCGCTGCTCGGCGCCGCGGGTATCGCACTCCTCTCTGCGCTCCTCCCCGCCTGGATGCGCAAAGCAGTCGCCGCGAGCGCAGCTGTGATCGGCTTCGTCCTCGCGGCAGTGCTCGCCGGCTACGTCTTCGACGAGAGCTCGGCATCCGAGCTGCTGCTCGAGGGCACGATGGTCCAGGATCGACTCGCTGCCCTGGCGCAGGTAATCCTCGGGGTGACGGGCGCGGTCGTCGTCCTCGCGTCGTGGGGAGAGCGGCGCCGCGAGAACCACGCCGAGTACTACGCGCTCCTTGCGACCGCGGGCGCCGGAATGGTCTTCTTCGTCGGCGCCGAGAACCTCATGACGCTCTTCCTCGGGCTCGAATGGTTCTCGCTCTGCCTCTACATCCTCGTCGCGATCGACTCCGAGCGCGAGACGTCGCTCGAGGCAGGGCTCAAGTACCTCATCGTCGGTGGCTTCGGCTCCGCGGTGCTCCTCTTCGGCTCCGCGCTCGTCTATGGCGCGACCGGCGAGCTGAGCTTCCCCGCGATCGCCGCAGCGGATGCCTCGAGCGACTCCTTCCTCTTCGCCGGGCTCGCGATGATCCTCGCCGGGCTCGCCTTCAAGGTCTCGGCGGCGCCGTTCCATATGTGGACGCCGGACGTGTACCAGGGCTCGCCGACCTCCGTGACCGCGTTCATGGCGGCGGCGACGAAGACGGCTGCGATGGTCGTCCTGCTCCGCGTCCTCGTCACCGCGTTTCCGGAGCAGAGCGACGTGTGGACGATCGCCGTCGCCGTGCTCGCGGCGATCTCGCTCGTGTGGGGCAATCTCGGCGCGCTCGCCCAGCGCGACCTCAAGCGCATCCTCGCGTACTCCTCGATCTCGCACGCCGGCTTCATGCTCATGGCGATCGCGGCGAACTCGGAGCTCGGCGGCGAGGCGCTCCTCTACTACCTCGTTCCCTACTCCGCGATGTCGGTCGGGGCCTTCGCGGTGGTCGCGGCGCGCGAGCGCGAGCTGCAGGCGCCCGTCACGCTCGACTCGCTCGCGGGCTTCGGCTGGGAGCGCCCGTACCACGGCATCGCACTGTGGATCTTCATGCTCGGCATGGCCGGGTTCCCGCTCACCGGCGGGATGTTCGGCAAGCTGTTCGTCTTCTCGGCCGCCTACGACGCCGGCGACTGGTGGCTCGTCCTCATCGGCGTCGCGGCGACGACGGTCTCGCTCGGCTACTACCTGAACGTCGTGCGCTGCCTCTACATGCGCTCGGGCACCGAGCTGCGGCTCGCGCCCGCCGGCGGCTCGCCGCCCCGCGACTCGGCTCTCAGCGTCGCGATCGGGGCAGCCGTCGCGGTGACGGTAGGCTCGTTCTTCGTCGTGCAGCCGATCCTCGACGCCGCGTCCGACGCGGCGGCATCTCTCCCCTTCTGATCGCGGGTTGAGTCGCGGCGCCGCGCCGCGCATGATCCCGATATGCGTGCGGACCTCCCGGCCGGAACCGTCACCTTCCTCTTCACCGACATCGAGGGGTCGACGCGACTGCTCGACGAGCTCGGGGCAGAGCGCTACGCCGAGGCACTCGCAGAGCACAGGCGCATCGTCCGAGAGTCGTGTACCGAACAGGGCGGTGTCGAGGTCGACACCCAGGGTGACGCGTTCTTCTTTGCGTTCCCGACGGCGCCCGGCGCACTCGAGGCGGCTCGTACGATCGTCGTCGAGCTGAGCGCCGGCAGGGTGCAGGTCCGTGTCGGCCTGCACACGGGCACACCGCTCCTGACGGACGAGGGATACGTCGGAGCAGACGTTCACCGCGCTGCTCGCATCGCCGCATCCGGCTACGGCGGACAGGTGCTCGTGTCGGAAGCGACTGCGGCGCTCCGCGCGGAACCGCATCCGCTGCCGCTGGTCGACCTCGGCGAACATCGCTTCAAGGATCTCGCCGCCGCGGAGCGAGTCTTCCAGCTGGACGAGGGAGAGTTCCCGCCGCTCAAGAGCCTCTACCGGACGAACCTGCCCATTCCGACGACCTCGATGGTCGGGCGGGACCTCGAGCTCACACAGATAGTGGAGCTGCTCGAAAGCGGAGACGTCCGACTCCTGACACTGACCGGCCCAGGCGGCACTGGCAAGACCCGGCTCGCGATTCAGGCGGTGGCCGAGGCGGCCGAGGCGTATCCCGACGGCGTCTGGTGGGTCACGCTCGCTCCTCTCCGCGACGCGCACCTGCTCGTCTCGTCCCTCGCGCAGGTTTTCCAGGTCGAGGAGCAGGCCGGACGCGAGCTCGCAGCAAGCCTGGCCGACCGGTTGGATGGGAAACGGACGCTGCTTCTGATCGACAACGCCGAGCACCTTCTGCCCGCCGTCGCCGAAGAGATCGCACAGCTTCGCGCTATCGCAGGACCGACGATCCTCGTCACGAGCCGCGAGCGCCTTCAGCTCCAGGGGGAGCACGTATACGCGGTCCCCACGCTGGCGGACGACGACGGCGTCGAGCTCTTCCGAACCCGTGCGCGTGCGCTCGACTCCGGCATGCAGACGACTCCCGCAGTCGCAGAGCTCTGCTCGCGTCTCGACAACCTTCCCCTGGCGCTGGAGCTCGCGGCCGCGCGCACGGTCGTCTTCTCACCTGTGCAACTTCTCGAGCGCCTGTCCCAGCGACTCGACCTGCTCAGGGCCGGCCGCGACGCAGACCCGCGCCAGCAGACGCTCCGAGCGACCATTGAATGGTCGTACGACCTGCTCGACGACACCGAGCAGAGACTCTTCCGAGCGCTCTCCGTCTTCGCCGGCGGCTGTACGTACGAGTCTGCCGAAGCGGTATGCGCCGCCGACCCGGACACGCTGCAGTCACTGCTCGACAAGAGCCTGCTGCGCCGCCGGGACGATGCTCTCGGTCCACGGTATTGGATGCTCGAAACGATCCGCGAGCTCGCTGCCGAGACGCTGGCCGCCGCCGAGGGAGAGGCAGACGCGGTGCGACGAGCTCACGCGGGCCACTATCTGGCGGTAGCGCGCTCGGCAAACCTCGACGCCGAGGCCGTCGGACAGCAGCGGCACGACCTCGTCATCCCCGAGCGCGACAACATGCGCGCCGCGCTCGCCTGGTCGCTCGAGAACGACCGTACGCTCGGTCTTGAGCTGCTCGTGGCCCTCGAGAACTACTGGGCGACGAGCAGCCCGCGGGAGGGCATCGACTGGGCGGTCGCATTGCTCGATGGATCGACTGAGTTGCCTGAACGTCTCGTTTCTCGCGCCCTCCGGGTTCAGGGTGGGATGTCGAACATGCTGCGGCTCACGGACCGCGCGGAGCAGCTCTTTGCCGAGGCACTCGAGATCGCGCGGAACACGGGCGACGAGCGAGGAGTCGCCATCATGCTCCACCGACTCTCGAACACCGTGGCTCAGCGGGGCGACTGGTCGCGCGTGCAGGAACTGGCGCAGGAGAGCCTGGAGGGATTCAGACGCATCGGGTTCCCCAAGGGCGAGGCGCAGGCGCTTTCCGCGCTGGCGGATGTCGCTCATGCTCGCGATGATCTCGGGCTCGCGCTGCAGCTCCTCGAGAAGAGTTGCGACCTGTGCGAGCAAGTCGGCTTTCGCTGGTGGCTGGCAGGCCAGCTGGCCAAGATCGGGGTCGTGTCGCTCGCGCTTGGCAACCTCGAGGAGGCACGGACGAGCACTGCGCGGGCGCTAACGATTTCGCACGCGATGCACGATCCGCTCGGAATGGTGTACGAGCTGCGCGTCCTGTCGCAGATCGACTCGCGAGCCGGCAAGCATCGTCGTGCCGGCATCCTCAGCTGCGCCGCCGAGAGCGAGAGCGAACGCTCACCGGGGCGGTGGGTTCATGGCGGGTTCGACCTCGAGCGGCTCGTGGCTGCGAATGACGAGTTCGAGCGCGGCATCGAGGAAGGGCGCCTACTCGAGCTCGACGAAGCCGTGGCGGTCGCGCTCGGCGACGCGCGTCTTACTTGACGAGGTCGATCGCCGAGAACGAGTTGGGTATCAGCTTGTACTCGGCGAAGAGGTCGATCCACGGCTGCCCTGTGCGCGGGCGAAGCCGTGTCGCATACGAGAAGCGCGTCATCTTCGCGAGCACCTTGGCGTCGACGGGCGCGTACCTCGCGAGAATGCGGCCGCTCGCCGGCTGGTTGCGCTTCTGGTTGCCCCACACCGCCGCAGCCTGCACCGCGTTGCGGAACCTGGCCGCCAGATCGGGATCGACATTTCGGTGGGCCATCCACAGCGTCAAGAGGCAATCCTGGGAACAAACCGCGTCGAAGGGAAGGGCAACGACGCGGGCGCCACTCTGGAGAGCCTGGGTCGCGAACGGCTCGGGCAGCCACGCGGCATCGAGCTGGCCGCGGATGAGCGGCGCGATCATCTGCGGGAACGGGATCGTCGAAATGTCGACGTCCTCCGGGGAGACACCTCCGCGGTCGAGCCAGCGCAGCAATCCGATGTGCGCGATGCTGTTCAGGAAGTCGACGCCGATGCGCTTGCCGACGAGATCGCGAGCGCGCGTGATCCGCTTCCCCGGCAGTGCCATGAGCACCGTCGTCGGAACCCTGGGCTCGTACAGCGAGCCGCCCGCAACGGCCTTGACCGGCGCGTTCCGCGACCTCAGAACTGCGAGCGCGCCAACCGGGACTCCCGCAAACTGCGCTTCGCCCGCAAGCACGGCCGGAACGGTGAGCGTCCCGTCTCCGACAACCATGAGCTCCGCGTCGATCCCCTGCTTCGCGAAGAAGCCGCGGTGCTTCGCGATCATTACCTGCGCGGTTGCGTCCACGGCGATGATCGCGACCTTGACCTTCCGCAGCTGCTGGCCGTCTCGTGGTGCCGAGGGCGCCGAGCTCGCCATCGGGACTGCAAGCAGAGCAACGAGGAGGCAGGCGACGACCCATGCCAACGGGTTCTTCACGGAGCTGAACGTCACGCGCACGATCGTCCTCTCTCGTGGACGTCGCGATCGTACTCCTCCGCCGGGCGAAAATCACGCCGCGAGTCGAGGATGGACAGCTCTTCCGCGCGAGGTGGAGAGCTGACCGCTACTTGACGAGGTCGTTCGCGGAGAACGACTGCGGTATCAGCTTGTACTCGGCGAAGAGGTCGATCCACGGCTGCCCCGAGCGCGGGCGAAGTCGGGTCGCGTACCCGATCCGGCTGATCTTCGCGAGCACCTTCGCATCGACGGGTGCGTACCTCGCGAGGATGCGGCCGCTTGCGACCTGGTTCTTCTTCACGTTTCCCCACACGGCCGCGGCCTGGACAGCGTTCCGGAACCTGGCCGCGACCTCGGGATCGACGTTTCGGTGTGCCATCCACATGGTCAGAAGGCAGTTCTGGGAGCACACGGCGTCGAAGGGATAGGCGATAGGCCGCGCGCCACGCTGGAGCGCCTGGGTCGCCCAGGGCTCGGGAAGCCAGGCGGCGTCGAGCTGGCCGCGTGCGAGAGGCGCGATCATCTGCGAGAACGGCAGCGTCGCGATGTCGACCTCCTCCGGCGAGACACCGCCGCGCTCGAGCCAGCGCTGCAACGCGACGTGCGAGATGTTGTTCAGGCTGTCGAGCCCGATCCGCTTGCCGACGAGGTCGCGAGCGCGTGCGATCGGCTTTCCCGGCGCCGCCACGAGCACCGTCGTGGGCACGTTCGGGTCGTACACCGAACCGCCTGCGACGGCCTTGACGGGCGCGTTACGCGACTTCAGGATCGCGAGCGCGCCGACCGGAATCCCCGCGAACTGCGCTTCACCCGCTAGCACGGCCGCGACGGTCAGGGTTCCGTCGCCGACCACGGTGATCTCGGCATCGATTCCCTGCTTCGCGAAGAAGCCCCGATGCTTTGCGTACATCACCTGGGCGGTGGCATCCGTCGCGATGATCGCGATCTCGACCTTGCGCAGCTGGAGTCCGTCTCGCGTATGCGAGGTCGCCGAACTCGCCAGTGGAACTGCCAGAAGTGCGACCGAGAGAAACAGCGGCACCCATGCCAGCGGACTTCGTACGAGACTCACGGTCTCGCGCATGGTCACCCGCTTTCGATGGACGCATCCATACTACGCCTCTGCTCGGTGGAAATCACGTCGTGAATGGCGTTTCGCACCTCGAGGAACCGCGGTGAGCTCCGCGTCGACGTCTGCGTTCTCGGACGCGGCAGCCCCACGTCGACCGAGCTCGCGACCCTTCCAGGGCCGGGGCTCAGGACGAGGACACGGTCGGCGAGGTAGACAGCCTCGTCGATGTCGTGAGTGACGTGCACGATCGTGACGTGGCGATCGTCCGCGCCACGATGGACGCGTAACACGACATCCTGGAGCTCCGCGCGAGTGAGAGCATCGACGGAGGCGAACGGCTCATCCAGCAGGAGCAGCTTCGGCCGCGAGACGAGCGCTCGCGCAATTGCCACCCTCTGCTGCATTCCGCCGGAGAGCTCCCACGGATACTTGTCCTCCACTCCGTGGAGCCCCATCTCCTCGAGGACCGCCTCGGCGCGCTCGATCTTCCCGGCTCTGGACAGCCCTTCGCGTCGAAGGGGAAACGTCACATTCCGGATGACCGTGAGCCACGGGAAGAGCGAGCGACTGTAGTCCTGGAAGACGAGCGCCATCTCGCGCGGCGGCCGAACGACGGGCCTGCCGTCGAGAAGCACGGTGCCCGCACTCGGTCGAGTCAATCCGCACAGAACGCGAAGGAGCGTCGTCTTGCCGCAGCCCGAGGGTCCGACGAGGGCGAGCAGCTCGCCGTCGGCGACGTCGAACGTGACGCCGGCCAAGGCGCCCGGGCCGCGCTCCGAGTAGCGCTTTCCGATCCCGGACACGCGCAGAACCGGCTCGGCATGTCCCACCTCAGCGCGACCGCTCACCGACCGCTCCGTAGTGCCAGGCCAGCACGCGCCGCTCGACGAGCCGGAAGAGCAGGTTCAGGACGTATCCGAGCAGGCCGAGAAAGAGGATGCCCGCGTACATCTCCGGGTAGGCGAACTGGCCTTGCTTGTCCAAGATGTAGTAGCCAAGACCTCCACCCTCACCTGCGAACTCGGAGATGACCACGAGGACGAGACCGATCGAGAGCGCGACTCGGAGTCCGGCGACGATCGACGGGAGCGCGGCCGGCAGGTAGATGCGAGAGACGCGTTCCGCTCGTCCGACGTGCAGCATCGAGGCGGTGTCGCGCGCCTCTGGCGAAACTGCTCGAACTCCCTCCACGGTGTTGATCAGGACCGGGAAGCACACCCCGAAGGCAATCACCGCGATCCGCATGTTGTCTCCGAATCCGAGGATGAGAATGAGGACGGGGACGATCGCGATGGGCGGCGTCGCCCTGGCGAGCTCGAGCAACGGGTCGAGTGCGCGCCGGGCCGCGCGAGAGGTTCCCGTGACGAGCCCGACGACGATACCGAGCGCCGCCCCGATCGCGAAGCCTGTGGCGAGCCGCTTCACACTCTCTGCGACCTCCGAGAGGAAGTCGCGCGTCCGCCAGATTTCCCACGCCTGCGCGAACACATCGGAGGCCCGCGGAACCAGGAACGACTCCGCCGCGCCGGCCCAGACCTCCCACACCACGAAGGCGCCGGCGAATACCGCCAGCCCCAGCAGCGTTCGCCCCACTCGGCCCAGAGCCGCACTCATGGCCACCGGACACGCTCCTCACCGGACCAGTGGACGACGCGACGTTCCGCCAGCCGGAGCGCAACGTTGACCGTGTAGCCGAGAAGCGCCGTCAGGAGCACCGCGGCGTACATCTCCGGAAGCTGGAAGGCCAACTGCTGCCGCTGCATGTACGCGCCGATTCCGCCGCTGCCGAAGAAGAACTCGGCGGTCACCGCGACGAGAAGCCCGAGCGACGCGCTCACTCTGATGCCGGTCGAGATGCTCGGCAACGCCGAGGGCAAGGTGACGCGAACGAGTCTCCCGAGCCGGCTCACGCCCGAGGCGAGCGCGACCTCGTGCAGGATGCGATCCGAGCCGCGCACGCCGTAGAGGGTGTTGACGAGGATCGGCCAGACTGCGGCGTAGGCGACGATGTACCGGCGCATCTCGGTCCCCGTCCCGAAGAACAGGAACGCGAGCGGAATGAGGGCGACGGCCGGGATCGGTCTGAGGAACTCGATGACCACGAAGGAGGCGTCGAGAAGCACGCGCGAGCTTCCGATGGCGACGCCCACCACGACCCCGACGACGATCGCGAGGGCGAGCCCGCCGACGTACGCCTCGAGCGTCGTCCGAAGCTCTCCGGAGAGCTCACCGGACGCGATTCCCTCCCAGAGCGCAGGCAACGTCTCGGACGGCGGCGAGACGCTGTCGTGCAGCTCGAAGTGCTGGATCGCGACCTCCGCGAGCAGCGCCGCGAACACGACCAGGAGCCAGCCGGAGAGATTCACTCGCTGGAGAGGACGCGGGACGCGCAAGGTCAGCGGACTATCGCGCGCGTCCGAGCCAGGTACAAGGCGTGCCGGGCACGTCCGCCACAGCCGCCGTCCTTTCGAGCGAGCCTTCTTCCTCGGATGGGGGAGGAATCCGTCCGGCCGATCGAGAAGGATCGCTGCGGCAGGAACGCCGTCAGCGAAGGAGAGGCATGAGAGCACGCTTGATCGTCACCACGATCGTCATGGCCGGGCTCGCGCTCGCCGTGGGCGCGATCGCGCTCGCGGGGAAGCCCGCGCCGCCGGACGAGTCCAAGTACCCCGACCTCAGAGCGGTGGTACCGGACCACCTAAACCTCGTGAACCAGCAGCAGCGCGAGTTCCTGCGCTTCTCGAACGGCATCGCCAACACAGGCCCCGGTCCGTGGGCACTGCGACCGGATCCGCCGATCGGCACGGCCGCGATCACGAACGCGATCCAGGAGATCCGCTCGTCGAACGCACAGTTCCTCTGCGGCACGCAGCCGAAGCCGAACGATCCGTGCTACACGGTCCTCTCGGAGAAGATCGTTTCGACGTTCGAGTACCACGCGACACACAACCACTGGCACACCGCCGACGTTGCGCGGTTCGAGGTTCGGCAGGGGAACCCGGTGACCGGCCCAGTCGTGGGCGAGAACTCGATCAAGGTCGGCTTCTGCCTCCTCGACCTCTACAAGCTGGATGGAAATGCACCGACGAGCGAGAAGGTGTTCTGGGACTGCTACACGAGCTACCAGGGCGTCTCGTCCGGTTGGGTCGACCAGTACCACCAGGCGACGGACGGACAGCAGGTCGAGCTGACCGGCGTCCCGAACGGATCGAACTACTACCTCGTTTCGACGACCGCCCCGGACGGGTCGTTCCTCGAGCTGGACAAGACGAACAACAGCGCCTGGGTGAAGTTCACGCTGTCGAGCGAGTCGAACGGGAACCGGAAGGTCACCGTCACCGGCCACTCGCCGTGCCAGAGCCCCGGTATGTGCGGGGATATCTCGCCAAATCGCTGATCTCGGGAGCCGCGCGGCCGGGTCGCTGCACCCGGCCGCGTAGCATCCTGCAAGATGCAGGCCGTGCGTGAGCGCTGGTTCGGCGCCACCGGGCGCAAGGTGCCTGCGATCGTCCTCGAGGGGACGGTCGACCTCGACGGCGCTCTCGTGCTCAGCGACGTCTCCGACGTCGGGCCGATTCATGAGGCGCATCACGCGGGTACCCCGATCGTCGTGCGGTGCTTCTCAGCGGAGGACGTGCACGCCGCTCTATCGCTCGGCCCGGTCTCGTGCGCGCTCGTTACGGACGAGTCGCTCCTCGTGCTCGACCTCGCGGAGATGACATACGGCTCGCCGGCTCGCCCGTCGTAGGGGCGAGATACATCTCGCCCTACCGGGAATCCCCAGGTAGCCGCCGACCGGCGGCGAGCTCGCGGAGCGCCGGAACGGGATCGTGATCGGGCCGGGCCACGACGAGCACCGCGCCGTGGTCGGGACCGGCAAGCGCGGAGACGAGGAGCTCCAACCCCACCGCGAGCGCGAAGGCCTTGTGCGCATGCTCGCCGCCGAACGGCACGAGCTCGTCGTCCGTTGCGCGCCCGGCGAGAACGTCCCCCGCCGTCACCGCCCCCATCGAGACGTCGGCCACCACGGGCCGGCCGTCGCTCGACGGGATCGCGATCGCGAGCGGATTCGTCCCGGTCAGCGCCGGGCCGCCGGCGGGATGCGGAAGTCGACGCGGCGACGTCGTCGCGAGGGCCGCGACCAGCCCACCGTCGGCGAGCCGGCGCACCCAGTAGCCGAGCGAGCCAGTGGGGAAGCACCGTCGCGCGACGACCACGCGCGCACGCTCCGGCGGGTCGGCCAGGTTCGCCCGCACGATCTCCTCTAGCACGAGGTAGCCGAGCGCGCCGTGGCCGTCCCACCGCTCGAAGCCCTCCTCGGACTCGACGAGCACCGGACGCGCCGCGCGGTCGAAGTCCAGCGTCGCCAGCCACTCGACGCGCACGAAGCCGTGCCCTTCCTTGCCGCGCCGTTCCGCGTCCGCGAAGTGCGCGGCGAGCGTGTCCACAGCGCCTGGCTCGAGGCCGAGCTCTCCTAGGCGCCGCCGCGCGTCGGCCTCGGTCATCGGCCCGGGAACGCCTTTGCGCGGAACATGAGCACACGCCAACCACGCTCGGCGGCGATCCTGCGAAGCCTCCGGTCGGGATTCACGGCGACAGCACGACCGACGGCCTCGAGGAACGGTACGTCGCTCGCCGAGTCCGAGTACGCAGTCGACTCCTGGAGGTCGATGCCCTCCGCCACGGCTAGCTCCGCGAGCGCTGCAGCCTTGGCGGGTCCGTCGAGGCGGCGCTCAACGCGCCCCGTATACGTACCGTTCTCGACCTCGGCCGTCGAGCCGAGCCCTCCGTCGAAGCCGAGCTCGGAGACGAGCGCGTCCACGATCTCCTGGAGCGCCGCGGAGACGATGAACGAGCGCTCCCCGCGTTTCCGATGCAGTGCGACGAGGCCGAGAGCATCGCGGTAGACATGCGGCTTGAACGCGAGCTCCACGGCCTCGTCGACGATCTCGCGCATGTCCTCGACGGGCAGCCCTTTCAAGAAGAGCATCGCGCTCTCCGCCGTCTGGCCGACGCGCGACGTCCCCGCGCCGTAGCGCATGAACACGAGCTGAGCGACCATCGCTTTCGTCCGGTCGCGGCGGCGAAGGAGTCCCCGCCGGTGGAATGCCGGAGCGAGCGACAGCGAGCTCGAGCGCGAGATCAGCGTTCGATCGAGATCGAAGAACGCCGCGCCCGCCACGCGCGCGACCTACGAGAGGACCGTGAGCGGCTTGCGGATCGAGCCGGCACGCATGGCGGCCACGGACTCGGCGAGCGCTGCGATTGCAGCCGCTGCTTCCGAGTCAGGGGCCACCTCGGCGACGGGGCATCCGTCGTCGGCAGCCTCGCGCATGATCGGATCGAGCGGGATTCGCGCCAGGAGCCGAATGCCCATCTCGTCAGCGAGTGCCTGGCCGCCGCCCGAGCCGAAGAGCTCCTCGCCGGTTCCGACGAGATACGACATGTTCTCGACGACTCCGAGAACGCGCATGCCCGTCTTCTGCGCCATCTGCGCCGCGCGCACGGCGACCTGCTGGGCAGCCGCCTGGGGCGTCGTGACGACAAGCGCCTCTGCGCGTGGAAGCAGCTGGCCGAGCGACATCGCGACGTCCCCCGTGCCCGGAGGCATGTCCACGAGGAGCGTGTCGAGCTCGCCCCAGTGCACGTCCGAGAGAAACTGCTCGAGCGCCTTGTGGAGCATCGGCCCGCGCCACATGATCGGCGCGTTCTCCTCGAGGAAGAAGCCGATGGACATGAGCTTCAGGTCGCCGCGAACGGGCGGAACGATCATCTCGTCGACCGCGATCGGCTTCTGGTGGACGCCGAGCATGTGCGGGATCGAGTGGCCGTAGATATCGCCGTCGAGGATGCCGACCTGCTCTCCGAGCACCGAGAGTGCGTACGCGAGATTGGCGGTGAGCGTCGACTTCCCGACGCCGCCCTTGCCGGACGCGACGGCGATCACGCGTGTTCCCGGCGACAGCGAGATCGTGCGCTCCGCACTGTTGCCGCCACGAAGTCGCGTGACGAGCGCAGTCTTCTCCTCGGGCGTCATGACGTCGAAGCCGAGCCGCACGCGCGTGACCCCCGGAACCTCGCCGACGAAGCGCGAAACCTGCTCCTGGAACGAGTCGCGCAGCGGGCAGCCCGCGACCGTGAGTGCGATCGTCACCGAGACCGAGCCGTCGTCCTCGACGAGGACGTCGCGCACCATGTCGAGCTCCGTCACCGGTCGCCGCAGCTCCGGATCGATGACGTTCTCGAGCGCTTTCAAGATCGCGTCGCGGTCGGGCCTCATCCAAGCGAGCGTACCTGCAGTGCCGCGGCAAGCCGCTCCACGAGCTCGGGGGAGGCAGCCGCGGCCAGCCGCGAGCGCGCGCCGAGATCCAACGGCGCGGCGGCGAACGGCGGATCCTCGAAGAGCTCGATCGCGAGGTCACATTCGTGGACGAGCAGCTGCGCGGCGGCGATGTCGACCGAGCGAGCCGGCTTCAGCGAGACGACGCCGTCGACACGACCCGCCGCGAGGTGGCAGAGCGAGAGCGCGAGCGAGCCCATGACGCGCACACGCTCTGCGACGTCGAGCATCGATCCGATGCGGTCGGCGATGATCGGCGTGGTCGTCCCCTCGAAGGACAGGATCTCGATCGTCTCCTTGGGCCGTAGCGCTCCGAGCCGATCGCCGTCGAGAAACGCTCCTCGATCGCGTTCCGCCGTCCACTCCTCGCCCGACCCGAAGTCGTAGACGTAGCCGAACGTCACGTCTCCCATCGTCGGGCCCTCGGCGACCGCGAGCGAGAACGAGAAGAACGGGATCCCGCGCTTCGCGTTGACGGAGCCGTCGATCGGGTCGACCACGATTCGCGTCGCTCCTCCGGCGCCGAACACACGCTCTCCGAGCTCTTCCGAGACGAGCACGAAGTCACGGTCTAGCGCCGCGAGCCGCTCGACGACCGCGTCCTCGGACGCCTGGTCGATCGCCGTCGTGTCGTCTCCACCTACTCCGCGCTGCAGCACGGGCTCACGCTCGACCCGCGTCGGCAGGTGGACGAGCACCTCCCTGATGTCCGCGACGCAGAGGCGGCACGTCTCGAGCCAGGGCGTCACGACGTCACCGGGTGGAACAGGAGACCGGACAGGGGCTTGGGATAGAAGTACGTGCTCTTCTGGGGCAGGCGCCTGCCGCGTCGGGCCGCCTCGAACACGTCGTCCACACGAGGCCAACGGATAATGAACGCGGCGTCGGCGTCGCCGCTGTCGACAGCTCCGACGGCTTCCTCGCTTCGGGGCGTGTATCCGATGCCCTCGAGCCCATGACGATCGACGAGCTCGACGTCGAGCTCACCCGGAGCGCCGTACAGCAGGCCGACGTGATCACGTCGATACCTGATCACCGCGGAGCGTTCGTACGTCAGGCCGCCGAGCCGAACGAGCGCGCTCTCGAGGCTGGATGCCGGTTCGTCGTCGGCTCCGCTCGCGACATCGGGGCGGTTCACGAACACGCGATGGGTGGGATAGAGCTGGAGGCCCGCGTCGTTCGTCGGTACGACGAGCGCCATGATGCGCACGACGGAGCCGAGCTCCGCGCCGAGCTCGAACGCGCTCTCGTATCGATGATGGCCGTCGGCTATCAGGAGCTGCGCGTCCTGGAGGGCGTCGGCGGCTTCGGGCGGGAGCCGCCACAGGCGCGTGCCATCCACCTGTAGATCCGCAGGCGCATCCGGAACGGCGAGCGCAAGAGGAACGTCTGCGAGCAGGAGGATCGGCTCGGGTTGAACGCGGGTCTCGCGAAGCAGTCTGCGGCGTTCGTCTCTGATAGTGGGATGCGTGCGCTCGTGCGGGAGCACCGCGCCTGTCGCGTACGGCTCCGCTGCAACCGAAGCGATCACGCCGAGACGCTCGCGCGCAACACCGTCCGGGCCTACGAACTCCTCTACCGCGAGCCACACCGCGGGCTCGTCGTCCTCGACGAGGACACCTTCGCGAAGCCACTCGCGGTAGAGACTTCCGGCCTCGTCGGCCGACTCGGGAAGCGTCACGTGAACGACGTTGTACGGACTACGCGTGTAGAGCGCCGCCCGCTCCTCGTCGTCGACCACGTCGTACGGCGGGGCGACGAGGTCGGCCAGCGAGCCGGCCGCGCCGGCGTAGCGGACGGCGCGAAACGGCTGGATGTCGGCCATCGCGGCGAGCGTACCAATGGGTTCGCGCCCTATAGTCGAGACGTGACGACGATCGCCGAGCTCGTCGAGGACAGGACCGTCGAGGGCGTGTTTGCAGTGGCCAGGAAGGAGCGGCGACGCACCCGCAACGGCGCCTCGTATCTCGCTCTCGAGCTCGTCGACGCGAGCGGTCGAGTCGAGGCGCGGGTCTGGAACGACGTCGACCTCCTCGACCAGCGCTTCGACGAGGGCGACGCCGTTAGGGTGCTCGGCCGCGTCGAGCGCTTCGGCGGCAGGCTCCAGGTCCAGGTGCGCACGGTCGAGGCGGCGGAGGACGCCGATCCGTCCGCACTCACCCCCTCCCTGCGCCGGGATGCGGACGAGCTCGACGGATTCTTCGAGTTCCTCGTCTCCGAGATCTCGCACGCGGGCGTCGCCGCGGTCGTGGACTCGTTCGTTCGCGATGCCGACGTCCGGAAAGCGCTCCGCTCGTTGCCGGCCGCCTCCGCCGACGGTCACCACGGATATGCGGGAGGTCTGCTCGAGCACACGGTCGGCGTCGCCACGCTCTGCAGGGAGACGGCACAGCTCCATCCACGGCTTCGCCACGACATCGTCCTCGCCGCGGCACTCCTGCACGACCTCGGCCGGATCCGCGAGCTCGGCCCGGGCCCGGCGTTCCGTCAGACGGACGAAGGGCGCCTTCTCGGCCACGTCCACCTCGGCCTACGGATGATCGAGGAGCGTGGTCGCGACCTCGATCCTGCAGTTCTCGCCGAGCTGCTCCACGCGGTTGCATCCCATCACGATCGTCCCGCCGCGAAGACCGCCGAGGCTGCGGTGCTCTACCACGCGAACCAGCTCGACGCACAAGCTGCAACGCGTCCTGTCGGCGACTGACGCGTGGCGGTATTCCTGGCGCTCGCCGGCGCTCTCGGCTGGGGCGTCGGCGACTTCCTCGGAGGACTCGCTGCACGCCGCTTGGCCGTGCTCACCGTGCTTGCGGTCTCACAAGTCGTCGGCCTTGTCGGCGTGCTTGCGTGGGCGCTCCTCTCAGAGGATGCCCTGCCAGCCGTCAGTGAGCTGCTCCCCGCAGCAGGGGGAGGGATCGCGGCGATGGTCGGTCTCGCTGCGCTCTACCGCGGCTTTGCGATCGGCGCGATGGGGATCGTCGCTCCCATCTCGGCAGCGGCACCGATCGTCCCGCTCACCGTCGACGCGTCACGCGGAGACGTCCCGGGTGCGCTGCAGTGGCTCGGGGTGGCACTGGTGCTCATGGGCATCGCCGTCCTATCACGGGAACCACGCGCCGGCGGACAGCGCGTCGTTGCAGCTGGAGCCGGCCTCGCCGTGGTGGCGGCACTCGGCTTCGGGTTGTTCTTCGTCGGCATCGACGCGGGTTCGGACGAGAGCGCAGCGTGGGCGGTGACCGCAGCGCGCTCCGCGTCGGTTCCGGTCGTGATCCTGGCCGCACTCATCACCTCGACAGCGCTCAGACCGCCGCGGGCACTGCTTCCGATGCTCGTCGGCGTAGGCGTGTTCGACACGCTCTCCAACGTGTCCGTCGCAGCCGCGACGACGTACGGAGCGGTCGGCATCGTTGCCGTGCTCAGCAGTCTCTATCCGGTGGTCACAGTCGTGCTGGCGTGGATCGTGCTCCGAGAGAGGCTGAGCGCGGAGAAGCGCGTCGGCGGCGCGATCGCTCTCGCGGGAGCCGCGCTGGTCGCAGCGGGCTAGAGGTTGAAGCGGACGTTGACCACGTCGCCGTCCTCGACGACATAGGTCTTCCCCTCGAGGCGCTGGAGGCCGCGCCGCGCCGCCTCCGCATGCGTGCCGCACTCGAGGAGGTCGTCCCAGCGGATGACCTCGGCACGGATGAACCCGCGCGCGATGTCCGTGTGAATCGACTCGGCGGCGTCGAGAGCGGACTGACCGTGGCGCAGCGTCCACGAACGCGCCTCCGTGTCGCCGATCGTGAAGAACGTGATCAACCCGAGCGCCTCCTTCAGACGAACGACGACGTCGTCGAGCGCAGACGGTCCGGAGCGAAACTCGGCCGCCTCGTCGTCGGAGAGTTCCGACAGCTCCATCTCGAGCGCGCAGTCGATCCCGCTCGGGCCGTTCTCCAGCGGGATGAGCGCCTTCGTCGTGAGTGGCTCGAGCTCCAGGGGCAGCTCGCCTACCCACTCCGAGAGAGGATGCCCCTCGTCGAGGTGCGCGAGCAGGCGCTCGGTCAGGTCGGCCTCCTGCAGCTTGGCGCGATCGCCCGACTTCGCCTCCTTGCGCACGCGTTCGAGCCGCCGATCCACGTGCTCGCGGTCGGCGACGATGAGCTCGAGGCGCAGCGTCTCGAGATCGGCGCCGGGATCGGCCTCGCCGGAGAAGCCGTCGAGCACGGCGAGCAGCGCGTCGGCCTGGCGCAGCTCGCCGGGAATCTCTGCACGCCCGGCCACGTCCACGATTCGGATCGCCGCAGGCGTCGTCTTCTTCGAGCCGATCACCTCTGCGAGCCGGTCGAGCCGGTCGTCGGCGATCACCGCCATCCCCAGGTTCGGCTTCCCGGCGACGTCGGCGTATGCACTGACCTGCGCGCCCGCGTGGGTCAGCGCGTTGAAGAGCGTCGTCTTCCCGGAGTTGGGAAGGCCGACGATGCCGACCCGAAGCGCCATGACTGTCTATACGTCGAAGCCGACGCGGGTCTCGCGCGCGTAGCGCTTCGCGTAGAGCACGCGCGAGACGACGAGGAGGAGTGTCCCGTCTTCGGCCTGCAGCTCGACGGTCGTGACCGCTCCGGCCCGGAGCGCAGCGTCCAACGACTCGGCGCTCGAGGACGACACGAGCGCGCTCAGGATCTGACCACCGTCGAGGCCGACCTCGATCCGTACGAGATCGTCAGCCACTCGCAACCACCTCCGTGAGAACGCCGTGTAGGGAGTCCGGATGGACGAACGCGACCTCGAGACCGAAGAGGCCCTGCCGCGGCGTGCGATCGATCAGCTGCGCTCCCGCCGACTCGAGCTCGTCGAGCGTGGCGTGCAGGTCGTCCGTCTCGAGCGCGACGTGGTGCATCCCCGGGCCGCGCCGTGCGAGAAACCGACCGACCGGCGTATCGTCTCCGGTCGGGCTGACGAGCTCGAACCTGCTCTCGCCGACGAGCATCGACGCCGCCTCGACGCCCTGCTCGCGGAGCGGCTCGCGATGCTCGAGGCGTGCGCCGAAGAGGCGCTCGTATGAGTCGATCGCCTCGTCGAGGTCGGTCACCGCGACGCCGAGATGATGGATCCCGCGCACCGGGGCGATGCTACCCGCGCGTTCCGGCTTAACAGTCGGTGTCAGACACCGATTGTTAAGGGCTCAGTCGCGCATGGGGAGCGCGCGCACCGTGCCGACCGTCTCCGACGACTGCGACTCGCGCTGCACGTCCGCGAGCAGTGCCTCCAGCTCGTGACGGTCGAGTGTCTCCTTCTCGAGGAGCGCTGTCGCGACCCGGTCGAGCGCCGGCCGATGCTTGACGAGAAGGCGAACCGCCTCGTCGTAGGCGTGATCCGTGAGGCGCGCCTGCTCGGAGTCGCGGAGACGCTTCGTCTCCTCCGAGAGCGCGTAGTTGTCTGCCCGCATCGTGCGCGAGGGCGCGACCTCGGACATGCCGTACTCGAACACCATCGAGCGAGCGATCTCGGTGACGCGCTCGAGGTCGTTCGCGGCGCCGTTCGTGATGCGACCGAACACGACCTCCTCGGCGGCCCGCCCGGCGAGGAAGACCTTCATGAGGTCGACGAACTCCTCGCGCGTATGCATGTAGCGATCCTCGTTCGGCGTGTTGAGCGTGTAGCCGAGCGCCTGCCCGCGCGAGACGATCGTCGCCTTCTGCGCGGGAAACAGGTCGCCCACGAGATGGGACATCACCGCGTGGCCGCCCTCGTGGTACGCGAGGATCCGCTTCTCCTTCTCCGAGACCACGCGGCGCTGCTGCAGCCCGGACACGATGCGATCCATGGCCGCGTCGAAGTCGACTTGCCGGATGTACTGCGCGTTCGACCGGCCCGCGAAGATCGCAGCCTCGTTGCAGAGGTTCGCGAGGTCTGCTCCCGTCAGGCCGGCCGTCTGCCGCGCGATGACCCCGAGGTCGACATCGCCTGCGAGGGGCTTGTCACGCGTGTGCACCAGGAGGATCGACTCGCGACCGGCGACGTCCGGTGCCGAGACGAGCACCTGGCGATCGAAGCGACCGGGGCGCAGGAGCGCGGTGTCGAGATCCTGAAGGCGGTTGGATGCGGCCATGACGACGACCTCGTCGCGCGCGTTGAAGCCGTCGAGCTCGACGAGGAGCTGGTTCAGCGTCTGGTCGTGCTCGCGGTGGAACCCGCCGCCCATGCGCGCGGTGCCGACGGCATCGAGCTCGTCGATGAACACGATCGCGGGCGCGTGCTTGCGCGCCTCTTCGAACAGCTTGCGGATGCGCGCGGCGCCGAGCCCCGCGAACATCTCGACGAACGACGACGCGCTCTGTGAGTAGAAGTTCGCGCCCGACGCGCTCGCAACCGCCTTCGCGACGAGCGTCTTTCCGGTGCCGGGCGGCCCGTGGAGCAGGATCCCGCGCGGAACACGTGCGCCGAGCCGCTCGAACCGCTTGCGGTCGCGCAGGAACTCGACCACCTCGCGGAGCTCCTCCTTCGCCTCGTCGAGGCCCGCGACGTCGTCCCACGACACCTCCACCTGCGACCCGCGCACGACCGGTGCCGGCTTCGCGCGCGGCATGAACTTGAGCGTGTAGAGAAGGAGCAGGATGACGATCCCGAAGAACACGATCGGAAGCCAGGTGAGGAGCGTGTTCTCGAGATCCACCTCCGCTGCTATCGGCATGGCGCCGAGCCCGCTGAAGCCCGACCGACGAGACCCGGCACGCGTCTAGGCTGCCGGCGTGCTGACGAGCGCCGACGCGACATCGGAGCTTCTCGCGACCCAGATCGGGTTCGAGGCGCCGGACGAGGTTCGGGGGGCGCTCGCGGCGTTGGGACGCACGGAGGATGTCCGCTTCTCCCCGAGTGGCAGGCGCCTCGCCTTCGCCTGCTACGCGCTCGAGCAGATCGCTGTCGCCGACGTGACGATCCGCCGCGACGCGGCAGGCGTGGACATCGCGATCACGAGCCTCGCGCGCTACGGGTCGGGGACGTTGCAGGAACCACACGGCCTCGACTTCATCGACGAACGGACGGTGGTCGTCGGGAATCGCGGCGGCGGGATCGTCGTGCTCCGGCTGCCGCCTCCGGGCACCGAGGGCGACGCGACCCAGATCGAGTCGCTGGTCAGCAAGCTCGGTGCCCCCGGCTCGGTCGCGATCCGTCCGCTCGCCACCGGCGAGCACGAGCTGCTCGCCGCGCACAACTGGACGGACGCGATCACGCGCTACCGGGTGACCGGCGACGGCGCGATCTCCGGAGGAGACGTGGTCGCTCGCCGCTGGCTCGACCTGCCGGACGGGCTCGCGGTGAGCAGCGACGGCCGTTGGCTCGCCGTGAGCAATCACAACACGCACGACGTTCTCGTCTTCGAGCGCGCGGGGCTCCACGCCGACGCCGACCCGGTCGGCGTGCTTCGTGGTGTCGGCTATCCGCATGGGCTGCGCTTCGGACTCGCCGACCGGGTCCTCCTGGTCGCCGACGCAGGAGCTCCGTACGTGGACGTCTTCGCGCGTGCAGGCGACACGTGGGCGACGGCTTCGTATCCGATGACGACCATCCGCGTCATGGACGACGAGACCTTCGCAGACGGCCATCACAACCCACGCGAGGGCGGGCCGAAGGGGCTCGACGTCGATCCCGACACGCGCGTGCTCGTCATTACAGCGGAGTCGATTCCGGTCGCGTTCTTCGACCTCGACATCGTGGCCGAGCGGAGCGAGGCCAGGTCCGGGCGCGACCGCACCGGCTACGAGCTCGACCGGCTACGCGACCTCGAGCGGAACAAGCTGGCAGCAGCCGAGGCGGTCGGTCAGCTGAAGGCGGTTCTCGCCACGAAGGCGTGGCGCCTGACGAGCCCGTTGCGCTCCGCGTACGCGCTGGGGTCGCGCCTCCGGCGTCGTTAGGCCGGGCGGCGTTCGAGCGCGAGACAGGCGTCGCGTGCCGCGTTAGCGACCTCGAGCTGCTCGCTGGACGGCTCTGCCGTCGAGAGGTGGCGCTGAATCTCGAAGCCCGGACGCGCAAGAACGCGGGCGAGCAGATTGGTCGGATTGCGTGCAACCCAGGAGAAGACCTCGACGGACGCGCCGACGGCGCCGGCCGTGCCGACGAGGCGAGCGAACGAGCGCGTCCCGGCAGGGGCCTTCGCTGCGAGGACGTTGGCGGCAAGGGAGGAGGCGACCATCGGCGCGATGAGCTGCGAGCCGCAGCGCGGATGCTCCTTCGGTGCGGGCTCGCCGTCGTTCTCGTAGGTGCCGATCGAGATGTGCTCGGCTCCGTGGTAGGCGGCGAGATCGGGCCCGCGCAACGCGAGAGCCGCCGGCAGGAATGCGACCCCGGCCGCACCGATCTCGCGCACTCCCGCGGACAGGCGCGAGCGTCGCAGAGCACGCGCTGCGACCGCCGTCCCGAGGAGGGCGCCGAGCACGCTGGGCCGCTCGAACGGGAACCGCGCCTTCGGGATCGCGCGCCGAACCGTCGGAAGGAGCGCGAACGCCTCGGCGAGCGCGATCGGCCCTCGTAGGACCGGCACGCGCTGGCGGGCGGCCGGCGCGAGCTTGGGCTTGCGCCCCGACGCGACCCGAAGCTCGCCGTTCTCGTCGCGCACCGCGCATCCCCACGACGTCGGCCCGTGCACGAGGACGCCGTTCTGCAGCGCCATGCCGCCGAGCCTGACCGGTGTATCGCTCACTCTCATACCGTAGCGGTGAGCTTGCGGAGCGCGGCCTGGAGTGTGTCTGCCGCGGGCCCGCGTCCGAGCGTGCGGCCGTCGATCTCGACGAGCGGCATGAACTCCCGCACGGACGACGAGGTGAACGCCTCTTCCGCCGAGAGGAGCTGCTCGAGCGGGTACGCACCCTCGTCGACGGTGAAGCCGCACTCGGGCGCGAGCGCGATGACCGTCGCGCGAGTGACGCCGGCCAGGATGCCGAGGTCGAGCGACGGCGTGAACAGCGTGGAGCCCACCCGCCACCACACGTTCGTGACCGTGCCTTCGAGGACGATGCCGTCGGAGTCGACGAAGAGCGCGTCGTCCACGCCGCGGCGGCGCGCCTCGGCCTCCGCGGCCATGTTCACGGCGTAGCTCGTCGACTTCACGCCAGGGAGGAGCCATGGCGCAGACGCACGGAGGCCGAGCAGCGAGACCGCCGTTGCGCCACGCTCCCGCGCGGGCTCGATCCACTCCGGAATCTCGTTCAGCAGCGCGAGCGCCGAAGGGATGCCTCCGGTCGGCCCCGCGGTCCAGACGAGCCGCAGTGAGGCATCGCCCCCTCCCGCCTTCGGAAGCACGAGCCCGACGAGCACCTGCAGACGCCGACGCTCGACGGCGGGCAGACCGATGCTCGCCGCGGACGCCGTCAGCCGGTCGAGGTGCGCTTCGAGGCCGAACGGACGTCCTCCGTACACGCGCAGGGTCTCGAACGCAGCCCGGCCCCGGAGGAGGCCCTCGTCGTCGGCGCGGATCACGGGCTCGGACGGATCGACGAGGCCGCGTCCGGTCACGGCGAGCGCGAGGACGGTCACACGAGCGCTTCTTCGGGAATGCGTGAGCCGATCGCGGCGAGCAGGGGCCTCGCCTTCGTCCACGACTCCTCGACCTCGGCGACCGCATCGGAGTCCCAGACGATGCCGCCGCCCACCCAGAGGTGGATGGCACCTTCGGCGATTGCGAAGGTGCGGATGGTGAGGGCGAGCTCGAAGTCGCCGTTTCCGTGGATGCGTCCGACAGCGCCCATCGACGCGCCGCGACCGACCGGCTCGAGCTCGGCGATGAGATCCACGGCTGCGATCTTCGGTGCGCCGGTCACGGATCCGCCCGGAAAGGTCGCGCGCAGGATCTCCGCGAGGCCGACTCCCGGCCGCAGTGTTCCCTCGACCGTCGACACCATGTGCACGACGCCCGCGAGCTCGTGCGTCGCCATGAGCTCCGGCCAGCGCACGGTGGCGGGCTCGCACACGCGGGACAGATCGTTGCGCTCGAGATCGACGATCATCACGTGCTCGGCGGCGTCCTTGCCGGACGTCCGCAGCTCGTCCGCAGCCCCACGCGGTCGCGTCCCCTTGATCGGCATCGTCCGGATCCGGTCGCCGCGTCGCGAGAGAAAGAGCTCGGGCGAGGCGGAGACGACCGCCCACCCGTCGGTGACGAAGGGATTGCCGTGGAGCGGCCGCAGCGCAGCGAGTCGGGTCGCGAGCGCACGGGGATCTCCTGCGCAGGGCGCCCGGAGATGCTGGACGAGGTTGACCTGGTACACGTCTCCCCGTGCGATCGCCTCGCGCACGTCGTCGATCGCGGCGCGGTACTCCGAGGCCGTCCACGTCTGCTCCCAGTCGCCGATCGCGACCGACGCCTCGTACCCGTTGGCGGACTCCACTGTGACGACACGACAGGCAGCGAGCGGAAGCGCGGAGCAGGGCTCGACAGGAGCAGGCCCTGCGGAGCGTCGCAGCGTCTGCGAGAGCCCATATCCGAGGTAGACATCGGCGACGAGGTCCTCGCCACCGGAAGCGAAGAAACCGCGTTCGCTCAACCACCTCTCGATGCGCTCGAAGGCGTCATCCGCAGCGCGGATCTCGAGCAGCTCCTCAGGCATGCGCGCTCTCGGAGACGAGGTCGACGAGCTCACGGTAGGCCGCAGCCGGGTCGTCCTTCCAGAAGATCGCGCTCCCGGCGACGAGCAGGTCCGCTCCTGCGTCTCGGGCAGAGCGGGCCGTGTCTCGGTTTACACCACCGTCCACCTGCACCCTCACGTCGGCGGGCAGGAGCTCTCGCAACCGTGCGATCCGGTCGAACGCGGCGGGCATGAACGCCTGGCCCGAGTACCCGGGACGAATCGACATGCACAGCGCGAGATCGGCGCCCTGCGCCGCGGCCACCGCAACCTCGACCGCGGTCTCGGGATTGAAGGCCACGCCCACTCCCAGCCCGAGCGAACGCGCCCGGGTGATCGCCCGCTGCGGCTCGTCGCACGCCTCGACGTGGAACGTCACGCTGTCGCCGCCGGCTTTCGCAACGGCCTCGAAGTGCTTCTCCGGCTCGCTGACCATGAGGTGGCAGTCGAGCCGTGCGCCCCAGCCTCGCACCAGCGGCGAGATAGACGAGGCGACGATCGGGCCGATGGTGATCTCGGGGATGAAGCGGCCGTCTCCCACGTCGAAGTGGAAGATCCGTGCACCCGCCGCCTGCACCGCTCCGAGCTGCTCGCCCAGCCGCGAGAAGTCCGATGCATAGATCGACGGCTCGATCTCGACCTCGTCTGCCCACTCGGCCCAGCTCATCGCCTGCATGGTAGGGGCGAGATATATCTCGCCCCTACCACAGAGGGACGGCCGGGATGTACCGCGCCCCTACGACGGCTCGCGCCAGCCGCCGAATGCTCCGGCGAGCGCGTGGGACGAGGACGGGCCCCACGTGCCCCGCTCGTACCGCTCGATCGGCGGGGGGTCGTCGAGCAGGGGCTGGACGATGCGCCACGTCTCCTCGATCACGCTCCAGCGCGGGAAGAGCGTCGGGTCGCCGCGCAGGGCGTCCGAGAGCAGGCGCTCGTAGGGCTGCGGCGGCTCGCCCAGCTCCTCCGCAAAGTCGAGGTCGAGCGAGACCGGCTGCGAGACCGCCTTGCCCGGCGTCTTCGCGCGAAGGTAGATGGAGATGCCCGCCTGGCGCCCGATGCGCAGGACGATGTCGTCGTAACCCGGCGAGTAGAGGCGGTGCCCGCCCCACTGCAGCTCGGGGACGCGCTGGAGGCGGATGACGATCTCCGTCGCGGTCTTCGGCAGCGCCTTGCCGGCGCGAACGAAGATCGGGACGCCGGCCCAGCGCCAGTTCTCGATCTCGAGCTGGAGCGCCACGAACGTCTCCGTGTCCGAGTCCGGCTTCACGCCCTCGGTGTCGCGATAGCCGACGTACTGACCTCGCACAGCCTCGCGCGGATTGACGGCCGGCATCGCTCGGAAGACATCCTCGCGCCGTCGCGGGATCGCGTCGTGGTCACCGGAGGGCGGCTCCATGGCGACGAGCGCGAGCACCTGCAGCAGATGGTTCTGCACGACGTCGCGAATGGCCCCGACCGGGTCGTAGAAGCCACCGCGATCCTCGACGCCGAAGTCCTCGGCCATCGTGATCTGCACCGAGGCAACATGCTCGCGGTTCCACAGCGGCTCGAACATCGCGTTCGCGAAACGCATGTACATGATGTCCTGCACCGGCTCCTTGCCCAGGAAATGGTCGATGCGGAAGAGCCGCTCCTCGGGGAAGATCGCTGTCAGCTGGCGGTTGAGCTCACGCGCAGACTCGAGGTCGGTTCCGAACGGCTTCTCGACGACGAGGCGGCTTGCGTCCCCGACGAGATCGGCGCCTGCGAGCTCCTGGGCTATCTCGTCGAACATCGACGGCGGCGTCGCGAGATAGAAGACCGGAAGCTCCGACCCCGCGAGCGCCTTGCGCAAGCCTTCATACATCGCGCCGTCCTCGGCGTCCCCACCGACGTACTGCAGGCGACCCAGGAGCTCCGAAAGAACCGCGTCGTCGACGTTGCCCTCCTCCGCCGCCTCGATCGCCTCCGTCGCGTGCTTCCTGAGCTCGTCGTCGGACACCGGCCGCCGCCCGACGCCGATCACGGGGCACGTGAGAATGCCCTGCTGGGCGAGCGAGTAGAGCGCCGGGAGCGTGCTTCGCCGAGCGAGGTCGCCCGTTATCCCGAAGACGACGAGCGCGTCGGCGACGCCGGTCATCACGCGTCCAGGTTCTGGGCCACGAAGCGAAGGAGGTCGACACCGAGCTCGAGGTCGTCGACCGGGATCCGCTCGTTCGCCGAATGGATGAGCGTGGCTGCCACCTCGGAATCCATCGTCCTGAGCGGGAAGTACCCGTACGCCGTCGTCCCGAACGCCTCCCGCAGGAAGTGGCTGTCCGTGAAGCCCGGGCACGCCATCGGCGCCATTCTCGCTCCAGGCTCGATCTGAGCAGTGAACTGCTCGAGAACGTCCCACAGCGGCGTGGCGATCGGCGAGCGCGTGCCGCCGACCGCTTCGAGGAACTCGATGTCGTAGCTGCCGTTCCCGAGCGCCGCGCGGATCAGCGGCTCGACGTCGGCAGGGGTCGTCTCCGGCAGGAGCCGGCAGTCGACGGTGATCTCGCACAGCGCAGGGATCACGTTTCGCTGCTGCGAGGCGTCGATCATCGTGGGTGAGAGCGTGAACGAGAGCAGAGGCTCGACGAGATCGCCGAGCACCGGGTCGAGCGCGCGCGCCCTCTCGAGGGCTTCGTCGAGTGGAGGCATCTCGGCGAGGGTCGCCTCGAGGAGACCCTTCGCCTCCGGGATCAGCTCGCGCGGGGGCTCGTAGGCGCCAAGCGCCTCGAGGTAGCGGGCCGCCTTGACGAGCGCGTTGTCGCCGATGCCGGGCATCGACGCGTGACCGCTTCGCCCGTGCACACGCACCTTGAACGGCGCCGACATCTTCTCCGCAGTCGCGCAGAGATAGAGCGGCGAGTCGCCGATCATGATGCGCTCGCCGCCACCCTCGTTCAGTGCGTAGTCGCAGCGCGCGGCATCGGGATGCTCCTGGACCAGCCAGCTCAAGCCGTACCCGGCGCCGACCTCCTCGTCGGCGACGACAAGCAACACAAGATCGCCAGAGGGCGAAAATCCTTCGCGCGCGAGCGACGCGAATGCGACGGCGCTTGCTGCGACCTGATCCTTCATATCGAGCGCGCCGCGCCCCCAGACCTCGCCGTCGACGAGGTCGCCCGACCAGGGATCGCGCTCCCACTCGGCGGGATCCGCGAGCACCGTGTCGGTGTGGGACAGGAACGCGAGGGAGGGGCCGCCGCCGCCCTTGATCCGGGCGACGAGGTTCGCGCGGTGCGGCTCGCGGGCGAAGAGCTCGCACTCCACGGCGTGCTGCGCCAGGTAGTCGCGCAGGAGCTCGGCCGCCTGCGTCTCGTTCCCGGGAGGGTTGACGGTGTCGAGCCGGAGGAGCGCCTGGAGGAGCGCTGTGACCTCGTCCCGTCGCGACATCCGGCCGGAGCATACTTCGCGCGTGGCCGACCTCTTTTCCGAAGCAGCGCGCGAACGGCAGGCCGAGAACGCTCCGCTGGCCGTACGCCTGCGGCCCTCGTCTCTGGACGATCTCGTCGGCCAGCAGCACGTGCTCGGGCCGGGTTCGGCGCTGCGGCGAGCCATCGAGGACGACCGGTCGCCGTCGATGATCCTGTTCGGTCCGCCCGGAACCGGGAAGACGACGATCGCGCGGATCGTCGCCTCGCGAACAGGCGCCGCGTTCGAGGAGATCTCGGCGGTCTCGGCTCGCGTCGACGACGTGCGCGCCGTGATCGCTCGTGCGCGCGACCGCCTCGGCGGCAACGACGTCCGGACGATCCTCTTCATCGACGAGATCCACCGCTTCAACAAGGCTCAGCAGGACTCGGTGCTGCACGCCGTCGAGGACGGCCTCGTCACGCTCAT
>CAWAOK010000001.1:0-17283 GCA_963783705.1 uncultured Gaiellaceae bacterium | reverse complement strand
GGCGACGAGATCCTTCACGGTCTGCGAGACGAGCACTTCGCCACCCCGAGCCTGCCCGGAAACACGGGCGCCCGTGTGCACGGCGATGCCGGCAGGCTTCTCGCCCACGAGCTCTACCTCGCCCGTGTGGACACCTGCACGGACGTCAAGCCCGACGTCGCGAAGGGCGTCCCGAATTGCGCAGGCGCAACGGATCGCCCGCGCGGGACCGTCGAAGGTCGCGAGAAAACCGTCGCCCGCCGTGTCCACCTCGCGCCCTCGCCAGCGTTCGAGCTCCAGCCGTACGGAAGCGTGATGCTTCTCGAGCAACCCGCGCCAGCGGCTGTCACCGACGGAAGCCGCCATCTCGGTGGAGCCCGCCACGTCGGTGAAGAGGACCGTCGCCAGCACCCGGTCGTGCTCTGGGCCGCGCCGGACGCCGGTAAGGAACTCCTCGATCTCGTCGACGATCTGGTCGGCGTCGACCCAGGGCAGGTGGGAGTCGCCCTCGAGCTCGACAAAGCGCGCATCCGGGATCCTCGCCGCGAGATACCTCCCCTCCTCCACGCTCGAGTCGTGGTCCCCGGTGCGGTGAAGGACGAGCGTTGGTGTGCGAATCGTCGGCAGGACGTCACGAGTGTCGATCTGACTGTTCATGAGGACGAGAGCACGCGCAGCTCCGGGGCTGACCGACGCGCGGGCGCGGCGCTGCCACCAGCGGACGAGCGCGTCGTCCTGGCTCGAGGTGTAGCGGCGGAAGTCCGACTCCGACCCCCAGTCGCGCTCGACCTCGTCGGCGTATGCAAGCCGCACTTCACGTGTCATCGCCCACGGGTAGTCCTCGTCGGGATCCTGGCGCTTGGCGTACGTCCCGTAGAGCACGAGCGCGCTCGTGCGCTTGGGGTACGTGGCCGCGAAGAGGCACGACATTGGACCGCCCTCCGAGTAGCCGAACAGCGCCGCGCGCTCGCTGTCTGCCGCGTCCATCACCGCACGGACGTCGTCCATCCGCGTCTCGAGGTCCGGCAGCCCACCGGGGCGGTCGGACAAACCGGTGCCGCGCTTGTCGAAGAGGATCAGGCGCGAGAACGAGGCGAGCCTACGGAGGAAGTGCGCGTGGGGATACTCCCAATCGATCTCGAGATGCGAGAAGAAGCCGGGGATGAGAACGAGGTCGAAGGGTCCCTCGCCGACCACCTGGTACGCGATGTTGACGTCGCCGCTCTTCGCGTAGCGCGTTTCAGGCACCGACAACGGCATAGAGCCTCCAGGTCCCCGGAATGCCCTTCAGCTCATGCTCGCCACGCTCCACGAACTCGATCTCGGAGCCGGCGACGAGGTCCTTGACAGTGCTCGAAACAAGTACTTCACCCGGCGTGGCGAGCGACGCGACGCGAGAGCCGACGTTGACCGCGATCCCCGCGACCTTGCCTCCGACCATCTCGCACTCCCCGGTGTGCAGCCCGGCGCGGATCTCGAGATCGAGCCCGCGAACCTCGTCTCGAACGGCGCGCGCGCACGCGATCGCGCGCGCGGGGCCGTCGAAGGTGGCGAAGAAGCCGTCCCCGGCAGTGTCAACTTCCTCGCCGCGATAGCGCACGAGCTGGCGGCGCACCAGCGCGTGGTGGCGTTCGAGCAGCCCTTTCCACTCCGAGTCGCCGAGCCTTGCTGCCCGTTCCGTCGAGCCGACGATGTCGGTGAACAGCACCGTGGCGAGGACACGATCCGATGCGGGAGGAGGTCCGAGCGCGCTGAGAAACCGGTTCGTCTCTTCGACAAGCACGTCGTTGGCCGCAGGATTCGCCCAGCTGAGCTGGTCACGGAGACCGGCAATCTCGACGATCTCAGCGCCCGTGATGGCCTCTGCGATGTACCGTGCCTCCTCAGGGCGACGCGGTCCGTGCGCGACCAACGTCGGGGCCCTCACAGACCCGAGCACGTCGCGTACGTCCCCCTCCATTTCCATGCGAAGAAACGCAGCAGCTGCTCCCGGACTGGCGCTGCGCCGCATGTAGCGGACGTACCAGTCTTGAAATGCCGCATCGTCCGCCACCGTCGGGCAGATCGTCCGCAGCCGCTGCACGAGAAACGCCCGCTCGCCCCATCGAGCCGCCGCCTCGCGAAGCTCCCGACGCCAGTCGCTCTCGGTCTTCGCCCACGGATAGTCCTCCGCCCACACGCCGCGAGCAGTCGGGTCGTAGAGCGTAAGCCCGGTCGTCCGCTCCGGATACGTCGCCGCGAACAGGACCGCCAGCCGGCTGCCTTCCTGCGCCGTCCACAACGCAGCTTCCTCGACGTCGAGGTCGTCGAGCACGGCGCGGATGTCGTCCATCCTCGTCTCGAGATTCGGCACATCGCGCACGCGATCCGAGAGACCCGTGCCGCGCTTGTCGAACATGATGACGCGCGAGAACGCGGCGAAGCCTTCGACCTGTCTGACCCACAACGGCTGCTCCCAGCCTGTCAGGAGCTCCGCGAGCGTGCCGCGGATGAAGACGAGATCGAGGGGCCCCGTGCCGACGACCTGGTACGCGATCGCGACGCCGCCGCTTCTGGCATAGCGAACGTCCGGCACGTCCATGGTCGAAAGTGTCCCATCTAGACTGCACCCGTGGCCACAACGGCACTCGAGAGGCGACTGCTCGTCGGCGGCGAGTGGGTCGAGACCGGCGAGTGGATCGAGGTCCGGTCGCCGTACTCGGGCGATGTCGTCGGGCGCGTTCCGAAGGCGGGCGCGGCCGAGACGAGCGCAGGCGATCGACGCGGCGGAGAAGGCGATGGCCGACCCGCTCCCCGCGCACAAGCGCGCAGAGATCCTCGTGCGCGTCGCCGGCTACCTGGGCAAGCGGCACGACGAGGTCGCGCAGACGATCTCCGCCGAGGCCGGCAAGCCGATGAAGGCGGCTCGCGTCGAAGCCGCGCGCGCGATGTCGACGTACACGTTCGCGGCGGTCGAGGCCCGAAAGCTCTCCGGCGACATGGTGCCGATGGACGCATCGCAAGCGGGCGTCGGCAAGCTCGCGTTCACGCTGCGCCGCCCGATCGGCGTCGTGGGCGCGATCTCGCCGTTCAACTTCCCCCTGAACCTCGTCGCGCACAAGATCGCGCCGGCGCTGGCCGCGGGCTGCGCCGTCGTGCTGAAGCCCGCGTCCCAGACGCCGCTCTCGGCGCTGCTGCTCGCAGAGCTCGAGGACGAGGCGGGCCTGCCCCCCGGCTGGCTCAACGTCCTCACCGGCCCCGCTGCGGATATCGGCGACGTGCTCGTGGAGGACGAGCGCGTGAAGCTCATCACGTTCACGGGCTCCTCGGGCGTCGGCTGGAAGCTCCGCGAGCGAGCTGCGCGCAAGAAGGTCGCGCTCGAGCTCGGCAACGCGACGCCGGTGATCGTCGAGGCGGATGCCGACATCGACGAGGCGGCGTCGAAGCTCGCCGCGAACGCATTCGCCTTCGCGGGCCAGAGCTGCATCTCCGTCCAGCGGATCTACGTCCAGCGAGCCGTCTACGACGCCTTCCTCGAGCGGTTCCTCCCGGCCGTCGAGGCGCTGAACGCCGGCGATCCGTCCGACGAGGAGACCGACGTCGGCCCGGTCATCGACGACGACGCCCGCGAGCGGATCCTCGCCTGGATCGAAGAGGCGAAGACGCTGGGCGCGGACGTGCTCACCGGCGGCGAGGCCGATGGCGCCGTCATCAGGCCGACGGTGATCGCCGGCGCGCCGCCGAAGGCGAAGGTGTCCTGCGAGGAGGTCTTCGGCCCGGTGGTGACGGTATCCGCGTATGACACGTTCGACGAGGCGGTGGAGCTCGCGAACGGCACCCGGTTCGGCCTCCAGGCCGGGCATCTTCACGGCCGACGTGCGCCGCGCGCTTCAGGCTGCGCACGAGCTCGAGTTCGGCGGCGTGACCGTAAACGAGGCGCCGACGTTCCGCGCCGACCAGATGCCGTACGGAGGCATCAAGGACTCCGGCACGACGCGTGAGGGGCCGGCGTACGCCGTGCGAGAGATGACCGAGGAGCGCGTCGTCGTGCTCCAGCTCTAGGAAAGCGCGTGCCTCTCCGCCGCCAACGCCCACCACGAGTCTTCCTCCCTTCTCCGGGCGCGTTGCGTCGCGAGCGGCGGGCGCTGCTCCAGGTCCGGAACGACAGCCTCCGCGACCTCGGCGGGCTCATTCTCGAGATGTTCCGGCAGAACCGCTTCAATGATGAGCTCGTCCGCGACCGCTGCTCGGAGCTTGTCGAGCTCGACCGGCGTCTCGTCGAGCTCGACGAGGTGCTGCGCGCCGCCACGCACCGCGCGCCGCGCCGCCGGTGCGAGTGCGGGACTGAGATCCCACCGTTCTCCCGCTTCTGCCCCGGCTGCGGAAAGGACCTCGGCGCCGGCGAGGACGGCAGCGAGCCTGACGAGGCATGACCGCCGGGGAACGCTGCGGCCGGTGCGGCACCGCCCTCGCGGCGGGCCAGGAGTACTGCGTCGAGTGCGGGGCTCGTCGTAGCGTGGTGCGACGCCCGCTTCACTGGCTGTGGCCAGTAGCCGCAGCCGCGCTCGTCGCCGCGGCAGGCGCCGCAGGAGCGATCGCCGTCGGCGCGGACGACGCCGAGAGCTCGACGATCGTCGCCCTCACACCGTTGCGACCCACCGCCCAGCCTGCGGGAAAGCCGGCAAAGCTGCGCCTCTGGCCGCGTCGAGACGGCTACACGATCGTGGTCGCCGCGCTGCCGACGACAGTCGGCGCGAAGGCGGCACGGGCGCGAGCGCTCTCGGCCGCCGGCGCGGGCGTGCCGGACGTCGGCGTGCTCGCGTCCTCGCGGTACGCGAGCCTCCACCCTGGCTACTGGATCGTCTTCAGCGGCGTCTACCGGACCCTGGACGAGGCGCTCGCGGGGTTGCCCAGGGCCGCCCGTTACGCCCGGAGCGCCTACGCGCAGCAGATCGTACGCTGAGCACTTTGTGACAAGTCAGAACAAGACTTTGTAACAGCGGCCGAAACCAGTTAGACTCCGGATTGGCGCCGCACGGACACCTTTAACGTCCGCTCAACAATGCGCTTTCTCCAACTTCACAGAGCCCCGGGATACTCATGATCATGGACGAGAGAGTGGCCGAGATCCGCGCGTGTATGTATCAGTACTCGCGGGCGCTCTACCGGGCGATCAAGGATCTCATCGACCCGTACGTCGACCCCGCCGCCCAGCTCGAGTACCGCCGTGACGTGCTCGCGTCATGTGAGCAGACGATGGAGCGGCTCGCCACCGATCCGCATTACTTCGCGAACCCCGACAAGTCGCTCTTCCAGGACATCAGGCGCTACTTCCCGATCACGAGCCAGGCACAGGTGGCCTGGTCGGTGAACAAGGTCGTGGGCGCCGCGGTGGCGTTCATCGAGGAGCAGATCGAGGCCGGCGCGTTCGACGGCGGCGTCGCCCGCTGCCAGGCGATGACGCGCAAGGGCAAGCCGTGCCAGCGGACGCCCCTTCCCGAGCGCCATTATTGCCCGTCGCACCAGCACCTCGAGCAGCGCTCGAAGGTCGCGGCCTAACCCCCGTCTTCCCGACACCCACGCGAGCGATAAGCTCGCGTTTCTGTGTCGCATGACACCGACAAGCTGATCCGCCAGCTCTCGCTGGTCGCGTTCCTCATGGCCGAGCTCCGCCCACTCACGGCGCGGGACGTCAAGCAGAACGTCGAGGGCTACTCGGAGATGTCGGACGAGGCGTTCGCGAGGCGCTTCTATTCCGACCGGTCGGAGCTGCTCGCGCTCGGCGTCCCGCTCGAATCCAAGCGCGACGAGTTCACGGGTGAGGAGCTGTACACGCTCTCTTCGGAGAACTACTTCCTGCCGCCGCTCGAGCTCACGGATGACGAGCTCGCGGCGCTCCAGACCTGCCTCTACCTCCTCGAAGGGCAATTCGCGTACGCGGAGCCGTTCAGGCTTGCGCTCCAGAACCTTGCCCTCGGCCGGCCGGGCTTCGCTCAGGCGCCGACCGAGACCGCGGTGCGCGTCGAGGTTCGCGATCCGGACTACTCGCCCGAGCTGGCGGGACGGCTGAGCAAGCTCGAGACGGCGATCTCGAAGCAGCGAACGCTGAAGTTCGACTACTGGGGCATCGCCCGCGACGAGACCCGTCCGCGGACCATCGACCCGTACGCGCTGCTCCCACACGAGGGCAGCTGGTACGTGATCGGCCGGGATCACGTCTCGGAGGAGATCCGGACGTTCCGCGTGTCGCGCATTCGCGGTGAGATCCGCTTCGCGACGCGGAGGGAGCGCGACTTCCGCCTCCCTTCCGAGTTCTCGGCACAGGCGCACCGACCACCGCCGGCGTGGCAGATGGGCGAGATCGTCGGCGAGGCGCGCATCGAGCTCTCCGGGGACACCGCCTGGTGGGTCGAGCGGACCCTCAAGCGCTCCGGGCGTGTCGACGAGGGGATCTTCGTCACCCCGTACGCAAGCCTCGAGCATCTCGCCTCCTGGGTGCTGCGCCTCGACGGGCGGGCTGTTCCGCTGGAGCCCGACGAGCTGCGCCGCGAGGTCGCCGTAAGCCTGCGGAGGGTGCGCGAACAGCACGAGGGCGCGCCGCCCAAGGTGGCCGGTGCCGCTCCCGACGTGGTGGAGCCGCTCGCCGACCGCCCCGCAGGCCCCGTGGCGCCCGAGCGCTTCGGGCTGCTCCAGGCGCTCCTCGCGTATCTCCTCGCCGCCTGCGGCGAGGAGGCTCAGGCCGTGATCCCGGCGGCAGAGCTCGTCGACCGCTTCATGATCCCGGCGGAGGCGCTCGAAGAGCATCTCTCGCTGCTCAACCTCGTGAACTTCGGCGGCGGCTGCTACGCGGTCTACGCGGAGCTGCGCGGTGACAAGGTCCACGTCGACAAGGAGCTCTTCGGCGACACGTTCCGCTCACCGCCGCGGTTGACGCCTCTCGAGGCACGCGCAATCCGGTTGGCGCTCGAGTTCGTGGGGCCGATGATCGCGGCCGAGGCTCACCGCCCGCTCGACAAGGTGCGGCGGAAGCTCGAGGAGACGTTCGGCCAGTTCGATCTCCAGACGGCCGAGCCGCCTGCCGACCGCATCGAGGAGCGTCTGATTCGCACGCTGAGTGAGGGCATCAAGCGCCGGCGACTCGTCGACATCGAGTACGTCAAGGTGGGCGAGGAGGCCGTCGTCACCCACTCTGTCGAGCCGTACTGGCTCGAGCGGCAGCTGCCGCACTGGTACGTGCACACGTGGGATCGCACGCGCGAGGACGTTCGCAGCTTCCGGCTCGACCGGATGCGCTCCGCGACCATGCGGCCGGAGAAGTTCGAGCCGCGAGAGGGCTTCGAGCCCGACCGGCTTCGCGATGCCCGCGTCGCGCGCATCCACTACTCGAAGCGGGTCGCGCGCTGGGAGGTGGAGCGCGGGGCGCAGCCGCTGCGCGACGGGAGCGCAACGGCGGACCAGAAGGTCGGCGGCACCGAGTGGCTCGTGGGCGAGATCCTCCGCTTCCGCGGCGAGGCTGTCGTGCTCGAGCCGCCGGACCTGCGGCGGAGCGTCGCCCGCCGCGCGAAGGAGCTCCTCTCCGAGCTCGGCCTCGCCCGCCTGCGCGTCAACGTCTAGCCCGAGCTTGAAGGCGATCCGCATCCACGAGGACGGCGGGCCCGAGGTGCTCCGCTACGAGGACGTCCCCGACCCGGCGCCGGGTGAGGGAGACGTCCTCATCCGCCTCCGAGCTGCGTCCCTCAACCATCTCGACGTGTGGGTGCGGAAAGGCTTGCCGTCGGTGCCGAAGCCGAGGATTCTCGGGGCCGACGGCGCGGGCGTCGTCGAGGAGCTGGGCGCGGGCGTCTCGGGCTTCGAGCCCGGCCAGCGCGTCGTCATCAACCCCGGAGTGATGCACGACGGCAGGGTGAGCGTGATCGGGGAGCACACCGACGGGACGCACGCGGAGCTCATCGCGGTGCCGGCGACGAACGTGTACCCGCTCCCCGACGGGATGTCGTTCGAGGAGGCGGCCGCGTTTCCGCTCGTCTTCGAGACCGCCTATCGCATGCTCGTGACGAGAGCGGCGCTCCAGGAAGGCGAGTGGGTCCTCGTCTGGGGTATCGGGGGCGGCGTCGCGACCGCGGCGTTCCAGGTCGCGAAGGCCCTCGGCGCGCGCGTGATCGCCACTTCGTCGAGCGATGCGAAGCTCGAGCAGGCGGCCGAGCTCGGCGCCGACGCCACCGTCAATCACGCGACAGGAGACGTCAAGGCCGCCGTGCTCGACGCCACGGACAGGCGCGGCGCAGACATCGTTGTCGAACACGTCGGCGAGGCGACGTGGCGCACGTCGCTCGACGTCGCGTCGCAGCGCGGCCGTATCGTCGTCTGTGGCGCGACGACGGGCCCGAACCCGCCCGCAGCCCTCCATCGCGTCTGGTGGAAGGAGCTCTCGATCATCGGCTCTTCGATGGGCACGAAGGAGGACTTCGAGGCCGTCTACGAGCTCGTCACGAGCGGCCGCGCGAAGGTCGTCGTCGACTCGGTGTTCGCGCTCGCCGAAACCCGTGCGGCACACGAGCGGCTCGAAGCCGGAGAGCAGCTCGGGAAGATCGTACTCAGCATTCCGGGCTAAGGCGAGCGGCACTCTCAGGTCGAAGCGAACGGACTACGCCTTCGTCCCTCCGGCTACGTGCGACTCCGGGTTCGCAAGTGGAACGCCACCCGTAAGGGCTAGCCGCTCCAAACCTCGTTTGCAGAGCCGCCCGCAGGGTAGAGCGAACGCAACCCCTACGGAAGGAGTCTCACGGTGGCAGATCTGACGAAGCTCGAAGCGAAGCTCGGCGAGGTGACCGGCCTGGCGATGGCGGCACAGGCGGCGACGAAGAAGGTAGGCACGCTGGCGAAGGAAGAGCATCCCGACCTCGTCGCCAGGCTCGAGAAAATGCACAACGAGGCGGCCGAGACTGAGCGCCGCTGCACGGAGATCGCGGAGGACCTCAACGGCAAGAAGACCGCCATTCTCGAAGAGGCCCGGGCAGTGAAGAGCAAGGGCGCGGAAATGATGTCGACGTACCTCGACGACGACGCCGACGCGCTCGACGGCTTCGAGTTCCTCACGATGGCTGAAGCCGGCGAGGTCGGCCACTGGTCGGTGCTGAAGAAGCTCAACGAGAAGAAGGGCTCGCAGCAGATCGACGAGCTCGTAGCGTGGGCCCTGCCCATTCAGGAGCGCCACCTGAAGCAGGTCACGGAGACGTCGCTCGAGCTGGCGGCCGACGAGGACCCGGACGAAGAAGCGTGACGTAGGGACGGCGGACGGCAAGCGCCCGGGCTTGTTCCGCTCGGGCGCTTGCCCGCTAGCCGAAGCCGAGGATCAACTTCGCGTCGTCGGACTAACTCAACGTCGCATGACGGCCCGGCTCTCGGCGAGATCCTCGAGCCGAGCATGCGCGTCGATACCGATCTCAGTGCGAACCTTCGTCCATCCGTCCGGACCCAGCTCCCACGCGAGCACGTCGTCGGCCAGATTGATGAGGAGGATCTCCTCGAGACGCGCCGCGAGCTCCGGATCGGTCACGGGTGCGACGCACTCGACGCGACCCCGGAGATTTCGCTGCATGAGATCGGCCGAGCCGATCCAGTAACGGGGTCCCCGCGAGTCGCTGCCGAACCGAAAGATTCGCGAATGTTCGAGATACGAGCCCACGATTGAGCGTACGCGAATGCGCTCCGAGAGCCCCTTGACGCCGGGACGCAGGCAGCAGATACCGCGGACGATCAGGTCGATCGAGGCTCCTTCACCCGATGCGTGGTAGAGCGCATCGATGACCTCGGGATCGACCAGGCTGTTGACCTTCATGACGATGCGGCCGTCCGGAGCGGCAGCTTCATGGCGGATGAAGTCCAAGAGGCGGGGCCGAAGCGTGCCGGGAGCGACGAGAATCTTTCTGTACTCGGTACCGTTCGAGTAGCCGGTCAGGCTGTTGAAGAGATCCGCCACGTCGGCGGTCAGCTCCGGATCTGCCGAGAGCAGCCCGATGTCTTCGTACGCCGTGGCTGTCTGCGGGTTGTAGTTACCCGTCCCGATGTGACAGTACCGCTGGATACTTGCGCCTTCACGACGGACGACGAGCACGGTCTTGGCGTGGGTCTTGAGGCCCACGACGCCGTACATGACGTGCACGCCGGCTCTTTCGAGCGTTCGTGCCCAGGCGATGTTCGCCTCCTCGTCGCCGCGCGCGGTCAGCTCGACGAGCGCGACGGTTTCCTTTCCGGCTTCGGCCGCTCGCATGAGCGAGCGCACGATCGGAGCTTCACCCTCGGCGGACGTTCTGTAGATCGTCTGCTTGATCGCGAGGACTTCCGGGTCGTCGGCCGCCTGGTCGACGAACGCCTCCACCGACGTCGCGAATCGATCGTACGGGTGATGAACGAGCACGTCCCGCTGGCGGAGGAGCTCGAAGAGATCCCGCGGCTCACCGCGCTCCGAGGCGAGGATGGACGCCGTGACGCCGCGCCACCTCTTCGACTTCAGCGCCGGGCGGCTCTGCTCGGTGAGCGACCACAGCGAGCCGAGGTCGAGGGGCCCGTCGATGACGTAGAGGTCTGATCGCTTCAGATGAAGCTCCCGAAGGAGCATCGACCTGAGATCCGCGGGAATGGAAGTTGACACTTCGAGGCGAACGGCTTCGGGCGCCCGCTGTCGTCCGCGGAGCAGCGACTCCAGCGTCTCGAGCAGGTCATCGGCCTCGTCGACCTCGACTTCCACGTCGGCGTCACGGGTCACGCGGAACGCGTGCTGGCCAAGGATCTTCAACGCCGGGAAGAGCCGACCTAGGTGCGCCGCGATCAGCTGTTCGAGCGGCACAAACCTGCGGGCTCCGGGAACCTTCACGAAACGGGGCAGCAGCGACGGGATCTTCACGCGGGCGAACCGACGCTGTGAGCTCCCGGCGTCGCCGAGGACCACTGCGAGGTTCAGCGAGAGATCGGAGATGTACGGAAACGGATGAGCCGGGTCGATCGCTAGCGGCGTCAGGACGGGGTAGACGCGCTCTTCGAAAATACACGCGAGCTCATCTCGTTCTTTCTTCTTGAGATCCTCCCAGTCGACGATCTGGAGACCGCAGGCCTTGAGGCCGGGCCGAACGTCGTTATCGAACGCCTGCGTGTGGCGTTCCAGGAGCTCGTGGACCCGTTCGCGTATCGCGCGGAGCTGCTCTCTCGGCGTCAGACCGTCCGGAGAACCACCTCGCACGCCGGCGGCGACGTGTTCGCGCAGGCCCGAAACGCGAATCTGGAAGAACTCGTCGAGATTGCGGCTGAAGATGGCGAGGAAGTTGGCGCGCTCGACGGCCGGGCGAGATTCGTCTTCGGCGAGCGCGAGGACACGCTCGTTGAAGTCGAGCCATGACAGCTCGCGGTTGAAGAAACGGGACTGTCCAGTTGGCGCCGAATCCGACGCGATCTCCAGGGCGTCGACCGGTTGCCCTTCGTGCGACTTCGCGCTCTTCTTGGTCTTCATGGGATCACGGTTCTCGTGAGGCTCTTCCGCCTCGATCGACCGCGAACGAGCTCATCTGGGTCGTGTTCAATGTCGCCTGACTGGCGACGCGTCGACTCTCGACGTCGGCCTCGTGTACGGCCTCCGCCGCAGCAGCGCCGAAGCGCAGGAAGCGCCCGCCGAAGGCGACGCTGCATGCGGCGAACCATGCCCAGCCCAGGAAGAGACCTGCGATGGTGTCCGTGAGCCAGTGGACGTCGAGAAAGATCCGTGTGCACGCCACCGCTACGGCGATGCCCGCAGCGGCGCCCGCGAAGAGCGCTCGTCCATGTGGCCGCACGCCGCGGCCGAGCACGAGTGCCGCGGCCGCGTAGAAGGCCGCAGCCGTGGTCGTGTGACCGCTGGGGAAGGACGGTCCGAGTGTCTCCGCAATCGGGTTCAACTCGGGCCGCACGCGATCCAGCAGCTCCTTGATGCCGTTCGTGAGCAGCCACTGCCCTGACCAGCACGGTGAAGAGAAAGACGGGAATCCAGCGGTTGGGTCGGCGTAGGTGCGCCACGACAGAGACGACGATTGCGAGCATCACGACCAACCAGGTCTCGCCTAGCTGCGTGATCAACGTCAGTCCGCGCTCCGACACGGACCCTGCGTGATCCGCACCCCACTGAGCGACGCTCGCGTCGAGGTCGACGAGCTGTGAGTTCGTCCGTACGAGGTACGCCAGCGCGCCGAGGAAGACGCCTCCCACGATGACCATCCCGAGCGCAATGGTCAGGGCGAGCCCTGTCGCCGCCTCCGGGTTGAGCCTGGTCTTGATGAAGCGCCGGAGCCGGCTGTGATGGCCGACCTCGCGGCCGATCGGCCTGCGCCGCGGCGACGCTGGGTGTCGGTGACGCGACCCCGGCCGGGTAGTGCCACGCGACCCAGGCCACGACGGACGCGACGCTGAGGGCTACGAGAAAGAGGACGAGAAGTGGCATGAAATCGGCGCGGGGTCGATGCGAGTGTTTTCCCTCGACCCGATGCGGGGAAACGTCAACGGATGAGTGCGTCATCCCTCGGAGCTCGTGCCGCGCGAGTCCATCCACCTGCGAAGGCCGGATGCGGAATCGAGTGCAGTTCCGGCCCTCGAGGCGAGTCCGTCCAGCATCGCGGTGTCGATCGGCGACAAGCTGCCTGTCTGGCATCCAGCCGCGATCTACTGGGTCGGGCTCCTAGCGTGCTACCTCGCCCTCTCGGCGGCGACGATCGTCGTGGGACTCGCATTCACCACGATGGATCGTTCCGCTGGACGGTCTCGAGTCTTTCGACGCGAGCCCTGTGACAGTGGATGGCCGACCACCGGACGCCTTCCCTCGATGACCTGTCGTTCGATCGGCTCGGAGATCTCCGGCGGGTTAGTCATTACGGCCCTTGTGGGCGCGGTCGTGATCACTTCGGCGTTGCGCCGCCGGTGGTCTCTCGCGGGGTTCGTGCTCGCAGCCATCCTGATCGAGTCGGCCACCTACCGCACGACGGTGTTCTTCGTCGACCGCGACCGCCCGGACGTGGAGCGGCTCGAAGGACTCCCGGTCGACGCCAGCTTCCCCTCGGGTCACGTCGCGGCGTCGATCGCCGTGTACTCGGGCTTGGCGCTCGTGCTCACCTCACGCATGAGCTCGACGCGTGCCAAGGCGCTCGTGTGGGCCGCGGCGCTGGCGATTCCTCCGATCGTGGCGGTCTCACGGATGTATCGAGGCATGCATCACCCGCTCGACATGCTCGCCGGCGTCCTCGTGGGGATCGCCGCGCTGACGCTGGCCCTCCTCCTCGCGCGTACCACTAGGGTGGTCGCCCGCAAGCGGGAGGCACGAACACCATGACGACCGTCGCGGTCGTTGCGCACGCCGGCAAGACGTTCGGGGGCGGGCTGCTCGAACTCCGACGCGAGCTCGAGCGTCAGGGCGTTACGGATCCGCTCTGGTACGAAGTGCCCAAGAGTCGCAAGGCTCCCGCTCAGTTCCGTCGCGCGATCAAGGAGGGCGCGGAGCTCGTCTTCGTATGGGGAGGCGACGGGACGGTGCAGCGGTGCATCGACGCTCTCGACGGATGCGATGTCCCGATCGCGATCGTTCCGGCCGGCACCGCGAACCTCCTGGCGTCGAATCTGGACATCCCGAAGGACATCGAGCAGGCCGTCACGCATCGGGCTGCATGGAGCGCATCGGAAGCTGGACGTCGGCCGCATCAACGGCGAGCGGTTCGCCGTGATGGCCGGGGCCGGATTCGACGCGCTCATGATCCGCGAGGCCGACGCCGGTCTCAAGGATCGAATCGGCCGAGTCGCCTACGTCTGGACCGGCGTGAACCAACTCGGCCGCAAGCCGTTCGAAGCAAAGATCAAGGTTGACGGCTCGACATGGTTCAAGGGGAAGGCGAGTTGCGTCCTACTCGGGAACTTCGGGGAGCTGTTCGCCGGGATCGAAGCGTTCGAGGATGCACGCCCTGACGACGGGATGCTGGAGCTCGGAGTCGTGACCGCCGACAGCGTCTTGGACTGGGTGCGGACGATCGGACGCACGGCGGTCGGAGCTTCGAGCGCGTCTCCCTTTGTCCAGGTCACCAAGGCGCGTTCGGCCAACGTGCAGTTCGACCGCAAGGTCCTCTACGAGCTCGACGGTGGCGACCGCAAGGAAGTGAAGAAGCTCGCGATCGAGATCGAGCCGGCCGCCGTCGACGTGTGCGTTCCGGCGGAGTCTGCATGAGCACCGCTGCAAAGGTTCCCGAGACGTGGGAGCTCACCGGTGACGACGCTCGCAAGACGCTCCTCGACACCGGACGCTGGCAGCTGCTGAAAGACTCGTTCGTCCGGCTGCGAGCTGCGGATGGATTCAGCCACTCCCGCTCGCTGGCATTCCTGACGTCGCTCGTGCTCGTCCAGGGCCTGATCGCGATGGTCGGGTTCGCCGCCGCGTTCGGTGACGTGCGCATGAGCCGTGAGATCGTCGCCGCCATTCAGAGCGCCATCCCCGACCCCGCCGGTCGACTGCTGACCGACGCGGTCGAACAAGCTCGCGGCGTCGGTGCCGAGGACAACTTCGTTCCGTTGCTGATCGGCCTGATCGGCACGCTCGTCACGGGGACGACGGCGATGGGTCAGATCGAGCGCGGTTTCAACCGTATCTATGGCATCGAGCGTGATCGTCCTACGCTCGAGAAGTACGGTCGTGCCTTCGTCCTCGCGGTGGGCGCGGGAAGCTGCCTGACGGGGGCGTTCCTCGTCTTTGCGTTCGGGCGCCAGAGCGACGATCACGGAGGGCTTCCTGCAAACGGCGTGGCCGTATTTCCGCTGGCCGCTCGCGCTCGTCGTCGCGACGCTGGCGCTCACGGCGATGTTGCGATGGTCGCCACGTCGTCGCCAGCCGGGATGGTCGTGGCTCGGGTTCGGCGCTGCGATATGCGTCGCAGGGTGGGTGCTCGTGACCGTGCTCCTCGGAGCCGCCCTGACTCTGAGCTCGACGTTCGGCGACACCTACGGTCCACTCGCAGGAATCGTCGCCCTTCAATTCTGGACGCTGCTCTCCGCGATCGCCATCTTCTTCGGCGCCGCAGTGGCAGCTCAGCTCGAGGCAGTTCGGGCGGGCGCGCCGGCGCCCCGCGAGTCACCGGCACACGAGCCAGCCGTACGAGTTCACGAGCCCACGTTCGACGCGTCGTAGATCCGGCCCACGCCAACGGGCCGGCGTTGCGCGTTAGATTTGCACCGGCCACGGCGTGTGGCCGTCCCATGCCACATCTCTCGAGCGAGATCACGAACGAGCGTCCCTTGGAGGCCTCTGGGGCCGCCGACGTTCTCGTCGGCCCGCTCCTTCGCTACGTCGGAACCGAAACGGCGACGATCTGGGTCGAGACGACGAAGCCGTGCCGAGGTAGCCGTGCTCGGACACCGCACTCGCACCTTCCACGTCGAAGGGCATCACTACGCTCTCCTCGTCGTCGAAGGGCTGGAGCCGGGAGCGACGACGCCGTACGAGCTCGAGCTCGACGACGTCGTCGTCTGGCCGCGCGCCAACGAGAAGCGCCCGCCGCCGTGCATCCGAACGCGGAGCCATGAACGCGCTGTCCGCCTCGTCTTCGGCTCGTGCCGCGTCGGCGCACCCGAGCAACTCCCCTACACGCTTACGTCTCGCGAGCACGAGCTCGGGGTCGGGGTGGATGCGCTGTGGGCGTACTCGAAGAGCCTCCAGGAAGGAGTCGTCGACTGGCCGGACTGCCTGGTCTTTCTCGGCGATCAGGTCTACGCCGATGAGGTGCCTCCCGAGACCGCCGCGTTCATCAGGTCACGAGGCAACGACGACGGAGCGCCGGCTGACGAGGTCGCGAATTTCGAAGAGTACGCACGCCTCTACCGCGAGTCGTGGTCGAACCCCGACATTCGCTGGCTACTCTCGACGGTGCCGTCGACGATGATCTTCGACGATCACGAAGTCCACGACGACTGGAACATCTCCGACTCGTGGATCGAGGAGATGCGTGCGAAGCCTTGGTGGCAGGAGCGCGTCACGAGCGCGTTCATGGCCTACTTCCTGTACCAGCACCTCGGAAATCTCTCGCCGCCCGAGCTCGCCGAGGACTCGCTCTTCCACCATCTCCAGCGTGACGACGACGGCGGCCCTCGCCTGAGAGAACGGGCTCGACGCTGGGACGAGGATCGCGCGTCGAGCCGCTGGACGTACTACCGCGACTTCGGTCGTTCGCGTCTTCTCGTCCTCGACTCACGCGCCGCGCGGATCGTCGTCGAGAACCGACGGCAGATGATGGCGAACGCAGAGTGGGACTGGATCGTCGAACAGGGGCACGGCTCATTCGATCACCTTGTCGTCGCGACGACCCTCCCCGTCTTCCTCCCTCCCGGGATCCACTACCTCGAGGCGTGGAACGAGGCGATCTGTGACGGTGCCTGGGGCGCACTGCTCCAACGGCTCGGTGAGTGGCTGCGACGCGCGGTGGATCTCGAGCACTGGGCGGCATACCAGCTCTCGTTCCGCCGACTCGTCGATCTCCTCTGCTCGATCAGCCGAGGTCTCGGCGGCGACCCGCCTGCCTCGATCACGATTCTCAGCGGCGACATCCACACGACGTACATCGCGGACGTCGACCTGGGAGGCGCGTGCGGCTCGAGCCACGTGCGCCAGGTGGTGTGCTCCCCGTTCCGGAACCCGCTGGAGTCGCGCGATCGGCGCGTCGTGAAGACGACCGGATCGAGAGGAGCGGCGAAGATTTTCGTGCGAATGGCTCGTCTCGCCGGGGTCGAGCCTGTGGACGTCTCCTGGAAGCTCGCCACGCCACGAACCTTCGAGAACTCGATCGGGCAACTGGAGCTCGAAGGTCGAAGCGCCGTTCTAACGCTCTATCACTCGGGGTCCCACCCCGCAGAGGACTTACGTGTCGCCCATTCGGACCGCAAGGCAAGCCTGGCGTCTGACTAGACGACAACTGTGCTGCTCTTGCCGGTGCTTTCTGGCTAGCCGAAGCCGAGGATGAACTTTGCGTCGTCGGACATTCTGTCCGGCGTCCACGGCGGGTCCCACGTGAGCTCGAGCTCGACGTCCTTCACGTCCGGGAAGCTCTCCACGACCGTCGTGTGGATGTCCTCCTGGATCATCGGCCCGGCCGGGCAGCCCATCGAAGTGAGCGTGTGGATGACCTTCACCTTCTCGGGCTCGATCTCGACGTCGTAGACGAGGCCGAGGTCGACGATATCCATGCCGAGCTCCGGATCCTCGACCCGGTGCAAGGCTTCGAGCACGTCTTCTTTTGTGGGCATGGCGCGAGTGTAGTCGTCAGTGACCGGGTAGCCGCA